>DAIRCR010000001.1:0-644472 GCA_036796575.1 Candidatus Nanopelagicales bacterium
CGAATATCTTCAGGTGCAGTGCTAGGTGCATAACGCTTGATCGACTCACCATCAGGTGAGATTAAGAACTTTGTAAAGTTCCATTTCACGCCACCACCAAGTAAACCTTTCGAGCGACTCTTTAGGAATTGGAAAACTGGATGGGCATCTTTGCCATTCACATTTACTTTTTGGGATAGCGGAAAATCTACACCGTAATTAACTTTGCAAAACTCATCAATTTGTGCATCGTCACCTGGCTCTTGGTGTGCAAACTGATCGCACGGAAAACCTAGAACAATAAGGCCTTGAGACCTGAATTCTTCATGCAGCTTTTGCAAACCTTCGTACTGCGGTGTGAAGCCACACTTGCTTGCCGTGTTTACTACCAAAATTGGTTTACCTGAATAATCAGCAAGTGAAACGTTCTCGCCTCGATTGTTTACGAAAGACAAGTCATAGATGTTTGATGCAGTAGCCATAACTACATAATCCCCTGCATCTGACCTACTGGCAACTGCTGTCCGAGTGTTTGTGTCCTACTTCAGAAACTTGGGCGATATGGTTAACGCATGGAAACAATTGTTTTGAACATCCGCTGGGCAGGCTATCTACTATTTGCTATTGGATTGATTAACTGGCGTTATCAAAACTCGTTTGAAAAAGGCGCTCCACTTTGGATGTTTGGACTTGCGCTGATCATTGGAACGTATATCCCCGCAGTATCTAAATTCATGACATCAAAAGTCGGAGCCATTGTTATTGCAATTGCCGTGGCACTTCTTCTCGTTATGGCATTTACCGCTTAAGGCGTTGCAGCCGGATTAAACCTGATGATGGCTTGCACCATCATATGATCTGATCCTCGATAGTTGTTGTCAAAAGTTCCATCTTTATTGAGTCGTAGTGCAACTTGATAAGCATCGGCTTGTAACAACTCACCCTTGTACATTACATAGTCGATTCGCACTGGGTTGCTTGAAGTTATCGGGCGTTTAGGCCAACCTGATCGATTACCGTCGGTGTAGGAAGTTGTGTATGCATCTTCAAAAAACTTAAATTCATTGTTAGGTGAGTTAAAGGAATCTTGCCACCCATCTTCCAATAGTTCGAAGATCATGCCTTTTGGTTCGCGTTTTAGGTATGAATTAAAGTCACCCATCAAAACCGTTGGCACACCAGTTAAGCCACGAGTCTCGTTTAACTCATCAACCCATTTTGTTAACTCTTTACCTACAAGATCACGATCCTTTTTACCACGTGCGTTCTTCTGATTGTTCAAGTGCAGATTTACGGCAAGGAATGTACCTGTGCCATTTAATCCTTCAAGGTAAGCCCAGCTAAATTCTCTATTTTTTGCGTATCGCAAACCGCCAACTATGTCTGAAAGTCTTGCATGTCCTGCTGATGGCATTCCATTTGTCAGTTCAACTTGTCTTACCTTGTCGGCCTTAAATAATATTTTCGCGGTATTAACGCAACTAGACGTGCAGGTATCTACTTCTATCTTCGTCGTTACGTAACCGCCCTTCGCAGCCATGGCCTTTACGTCTTGCCAATGGCTCATTCGAGCGCCACCTTCGCCCACTACTCGAAGGCCAGTAGCTTCTTGGAGTCCAATCACATCCGAGTTCGATTCGTTAATTGTTCGGCCAATGGCTTCTCTTCGCTTTTTCCAGGAGGGCAGATCATTATTGGTGGGCTTGGCGATATTGAACGTTGCGAATGTCAAAGTTGGGACTGGAAGAATTGTTGGTGCAATGGTAGGTTCCGAAACTATCAAGGTTGGCGCCGCGCTGATGGTTGGGATTGCGCTGGTGGTTTGCGGAGTCCAATTAGAGGCCGCAGGCACAACAATTAAGGACGCAATAACCAAAAAGATTGGGATGGCTATTAGCTTGCTCTGTCGAAAGTCCTTGAACATTGAGTGATCAGGGGCTTTAGGTGCGCGTCGCTTTCCGCGAATTTCCTCAATTTTCCCCATGTGCTCAAGCCTAAGCCAGAATTTTGGCGCTGCAGATTCCGATAAAGTGACCAAATTGCTTAAATAGCAAGGGTTTCTAACCTCCAAGTAGAATTGGAGCCTGCCTCTAACTATGAATTCTCGTAGTTTGCGCCTAACCAAGGAGTCCAAATGGGTTTACTCGACAACCTGGAACAGCGCCTGGATCGAATCGTAAATGGCTCA
The DNA here is from genome assembly GCA_036796575.1 of Candidatus Nanopelagicales bacterium. Taxonomy (GTDB): domain Bacteria; phylum Actinomycetota; class Actinomycetes; order S36-B12; family UBA5976; genus UBA5976. The sequence goes on from DAIRCR010000001.1 coordinate 2,168, forward strand.
TTTTCCAAGGCATTTAAGTCAGAGGTCCAGCCAGTTGAACTTGGTGCTGCACTTCAACAGGAAATCGATAATCGGGCCGACACCATAACCGGGCAGACCGTAGTTCCCAACATCTTCATTATTGAACTTGGTTTGGTGGACCATGAAAGACTTGCGAATTACTTTGAGACCCTTGCCGTTGAGCTGGGTACTTTGGCTGATTCATACTCAAGAGAACAGCGCTACACCACGGTTGATGCAGCCCACATCAGCTTTGACCTTGATTCCGAGTTGGAAACTGGTGTGTTTCGAATTCGCAGCACGGCGGCTAAGCGCCCTGCAGATGCAGCCTCAGCTGCTTCAGCAACTCAGAGTGATGCTCCACAAGTTCCACTTACATCGTTCACGCCAGAAGCAACACCATATTTGACTTCTATAACCGGTGAAGAATTCAAGATAACTAAATCAGTTACCAACATCGGGCGCGGCGTAGAAGCCGATATACAAATTGATGACACAAGTGTTAGTCGCTTACATTGCGCAATTGTTTTAGGATCTGAAGTTTTAGTCCGCGATTTAGGTTCAACCAATGGAACTGTGATTGATGGTGTTCGCGCCTCGGAAGCTTTACTTCGTGATGGCTCAATCATAAAAATTGGAAACATTACTCTTACCTACATGAGTAAGTGAGCTGGCCATGTCTGAACTATTGCTCAGCATTTTGCGAATCGGTTTTTTGATCGCACTTTGGTGGTTTGTCCTCACAGTTGTTTCAGTTTTGCGACGAGACTTACAAGCACCGCGTGATGCAAAACCTCTCACACCTGCGCGATCATCAAAGCGTCCTAGTCCGCGACCAACTCTTCGTGCTAGAAAAACTTCTACGCAACTTGTAATTGTTGAAGGTGCGCTTACTGGCACTGCGGTTCCGTTAGGTTCATCGCCAATCATCATTGGGCGTGCACCTGATGCCACAATCGTTTTGGATGATGATTTTGTCAGCACCCATCACGCTCGCCTAACACCTAATGGCAATCATTGGATCGTTGAAGACCTTGGGTCAACTAATGGAACTTGGATTGATCGCACCCGAGTCTCAACACCAACCGTTTTCCGCCCTGGTACTCAACTCCGCATTGGCAGAACCAGCATGGAATTGAGCTCATGACCGGCTTAAGTCTTCGCTTTGCGGCACGGTCAGAAATTGGACGGGTGCGTCGCAATAACGAAGATGCGGGATACGCTGCCACGGATTTGCTTGTGGTCGCTGATGGTATGGGTGGCCATGAAGCCGGTGAACTTGCTAGCGCTGCCACAGTTGCTGCAGTTGTTGCTGCTTCAGCTTTATCCGGTGGCGCGGATGAAGTGCTTAATCAACTTGCCGAAGCAGTCATCACATCTGGTGAATACATTGCTGATGTCGTAGCTGGTAATCGTGATCTAGCTGGCATGGGTACCACGATGACAGTCGTTGCGTTGCGAGAAGACCGTATAGCTATGGCGCATGTCGGTGATTCACGAGCTTATGTCTATCGCGACTCAGAACTACAACAGATGACAAAGGATCATACCTTCGTTCAGACTTTGGTTGACTCTGGTGAAATTACTTTAGAGGAAGCAGCCGTACATCCCAGGCGCAACTTAATGATGCGAGCAATCGATGGTATTCACGCAGTTGAAGTCGATCTATCAGTGAGAGAAACTCGTGAAGGAGATCGCTACCTGCTTTGCAGTGATGGGCTGTGTGGAGTTATCGATTCAACTCAGATTGCTGAATGTCTGTCACATGAGGACTTAACTCAAGCCGTGACAATGCTAATTGACGCTGCAATGACCGCAGGTGCACCCGACAACATAACAGTCGTGGTCGCCGATGTAGTCAATGACAATCTTGAAGTTGATCCGGTGTTGATTGGTTCAGCGGCTGATTCATTGAATCAATCGCGCTTACCCGCTGTTGATTTCCCTGATGAAGGCGAAGTGTTGGTTCAAGTTAGTGATCGAGAGTTTTTGGAATCTAGAAAGAGTTGGTTAGTACCGGTCTTTTCAACTATTGGAGTAATAGCAGTGGGAATTGCTGCAACACTTTGGTGGTTAGCCAATCAATGGTTTGTTGGGGTTTACGAAAAAGAAGATGTAGTTGCAATTTTTCAAGGCGTTCCTGCTGGCGGAATGTATCGCTTAGTTGAAATCACTGAAATTGAAGCCGGTAAATTGCCAGAGTACGAGCGCGACCAGGTATATCAGACTTTTGAATCTGGAGATTTTGAAAGTGCCGAGGCTGCAGTTGAACGTCTGAAGCTAAGTGCTGACTTATGTGTATTGACTCCTGCAACTCCAGGGTGTCCGGAGATTGTTCAGTGAGTGAAACCCTGAATAAGTATCGAGTTTCAACTCGGCGCTCAGCAGAGTTGGCACTACTAGTCGGAGCTTGGTTGATTGGAGTTTTTGCCTGGGTTTTGGTGGATGCAGCAACTGGCGAAACTACATTGGGTGGCTGGACCTCGTTACTCAGTGCTGGCGTACTTTTATTGATTACTCATGGCGTTGTGCGCTGGCAGGCTCCTTACGCGGACCCATTGTTATTGCCAAGTGTGGCTGCGCTAAACATGCTTGGGCTCGCCATGATTCATCGACTTGACATTGCCGCTGAGCAACGCGCGATTAGTAACGGTAGCCCGATGCCGACTCCGGATGTTTACTTACAGCTGACCTGGATGTTGGTTGGCTTAGTTGCCTTCATGCTGGTCTTATCTTTTGTCGGAGATCACCGCAGATTACAAAGGTTTACGTTTACCGCTGGGTTTGCTGGCATAGTCCTGCTGTTTCTTCCATTACTGCCTTTTATCGGTAGTGAAGTAAATGGTGCTCGACTCTGGATAAAGTTCCTTGGCTTCACATTCCAACCAGGTGAGTTAGCTAAAGTAGCGCTTACCATTTTCTTTGCTGGTTTTTTGGTCACTCGGCGACATTCACTGGCGTTAGTTCACAAAAAGATTCTTGGTATTGGTGTTCCTCGCGCAAAAGATGTTGGTCCACTTTTACTAGTTTGGTTAGCTGCGCTTCTAGTTCTGATTTTGGAACGAGATCTTGGAACTTCATTGCTTTTGTTCGGCTTGTTTATCGTCATGCTTTATGTTGCAACCGGTCGTCGTTCTTGGGTGTTAATAGGTGGTGCGCTGTTAACCGCTGGTGGCGCGCTTGCTTATAGAACATTTGGCCACGTCCGGATTCGTTTTGATGTTTGGTTAGATCCCTTCGCTGATCCAAATGGTTCGGGTTTCCAAATTGTGCAATCGCTCTATGGATTTGCTAACGGAGGAATCTTCGGAACTGGATGGGGTCAGGGTTACCCACAATTAGTTCCGTTTGCAAAGACTGACTTTATTACTTCTGCTCTTGGTGAAGAGCTGGGCTTAATGGGAATAATTGCCATCCTGTTGTTATTTGCAATTGTTGTTGAGCGTGGTGCCCGTGCCGCCGTTGCAACTCGCGATCCGTTTGGAAATCTAATGGCAATTGGTCTCACCACTGTGATTGGACTTCAGACCTTCATAGTTATTGGTGGTGTGACGCGTCTCGTTCCACTTACCGGACTAACAACTCCGTTCTTGTCATATGGCGGATCGTCATTGGTGGCAAACTACATAATCATTGCGCTCTTGATTCGAATTTCTAATGCGGCGCGAGCTCCTGAAGTAACAGATGCTGAGTTAGTGCTGCGTCAGGATAGTGATCGCAATGATTAGACAGATCAACCGAGTTACTGCAGCCATTGTCATCTTGTTGCTGGCACTAATAATCAACCTTTCCTACATACAAGTCTTTCAAGCTGGCGACTTAAGAAGTCAGACCGGAAACCAACGTGTGACCTTGACTGAGTACTCACGTGAGCGTGGACCCATTTTGTTAGGTTCAGAGGCAATCGCCGAATCAACTCCAACATCAGATGCCTTGAAGTATTTGCGTGAGTATGCCGACGGTTCAACTTTTGCCTCGATCACTGGTTTCTATTCTGTGGTTTACGGCGCTACCGGAATCGAATCCGAAGCAAACAGTGTTCTGGCTGGTAATGACAGTCGGTTCTTCGTTGATCGCCTGCAACAACTTTTTGCTAATCGCGAACCAAAGGGTGGAGCGATTCGTTTAACCATTGACCCAGAAGCCCAGGTTGCTGCAATGAAGTCTCTCGATGGCAGAACTGGCGCAGTTGTTGCCATTGATCCGACAACAGGTGCGATTTTAGCTTTAGCTAGCTCGCCATCGTTTGATCCAAATTTGCTATCAAGTCATGATGCTGGTGACATCCAGGCTAACTATGACCAGCTAAATGCCGACTCCGATCAGCCTTTACTTAACCGATCGATTGCTATGACACTTCCACCTGGATCTACTTTCAAATTAGTAACCGCTGCTGCTGCTCTGGAGTCGGGAAACTATGTTGCTGAGTCAGAGCTGCCTGGTCCAACTGAGATCAACCTGCCGGGCACAGATGTGCAACTTGGAAACTGGAATGGCAAAGCTTGTGGCGCTGGCAATGTCACAACCTTGCAGGCAGCATTAGAGATTTCCTGTAACACTGCGTTTGCTTGGCTTGGAATGGATTTGGGAGCGGACGCAATCAGCGAACAAGCTCAGAAGTTTGGGTTTGAATCTGAATTTGAAGTTCCCATGACAGCAGCTGTAAGCAGATTCCCCGCAGATCCCAATAAGCCTCAAACCGCAATGAGCGCAATAGGTCAATTTGATGTGCGAGCTACGGCTCTCCAGATGGCAATGGTTGCAGCTGGGATTGCTAATGATGGCGTAGTGATGAATCCATATTTAGTAAGCCAAGTACTTGGTCCTGACTTAACCGTGTTGCAAAATACCAATCCGACAGCATTTGGTCGCGCTATGTCGGCTGAGAATGCCAAGATTTTGCGAGACATGATGGTTGGGGTCGTTACTAAGGGCACCGCATCAAAGGCAGCAATCTCAGGCATCAATGTAGGTGGAAAGACTGGAACTGCCGAAAACTCTCCAGGTGAACCAGCACATGCATGGTTTGTTGGGTTAGCGCCTAGTGATCAATCTAAGGTTGCGGTGGCAGTTGTCTTACAAAATGGCGGCGGCGCGACTGAAGTTAGTGGCAACTCATTGGCGGCGCCAATTGCAGCAGCCGTGATGCGCGCAGTTCTAAAACAATAAGCGAGAATAGAAGAGTTAGCACCGGGCTAGACATGGCACCGGACTAGACATGACATAGGAGAACTTAAGTGAGCACCTTCACGCAACTCGGTGACAGATACGACGTCGGTCAGGTAATTGGTCGCGGTGGTATGGCTGAAGTTTATGAAGGTACCGACCGCCGCTTAAATCGTCGCGTTGCGATAAAAGTTTTGCGCCCTGACTTAGCCCGCGACCCTATGTTCCAAGAGCGGTTTCGTCGAGAGGCGCAATCAGCTGCTGGTCTGAATCATCCGAACATTGTTGCTATTTATGACACTGGTGAAGATCTAATCGGTACTGACGAAAATCAAGTTAGCGTTCCATACATTGTTATGGAGTTTGTTGATGGTGTGACTCTACGTCACATGCTAAACAACGGTCCAAGAATTTTGCCAGAACGTGCCCTTGAGGTAATTGCTGGTGTGCTCGCTGCACTTGATTATGCACATCGACATGGCATTGTGCATCGTGACATTAAGCCAGCAAATATCATGATTAACACTAATGGCGATGCAAAAGTAATGGACTTTGGAATTGCACGCGCAATGAGCGATGCAGCGACATCGGTTACAGCAACAAGTGCAGTAATGGGAACTGCGCAGTATCTTTCACCAGAACAAGCTCGTGGTGAATTAGTAGATGCCCGAAGTGATATCTACTCAAGTGGCTGCGTACTTTACGAATTACTAACTGGAGTAACACCGTTTAATGGTGACTCACCTGTAGCCATTGCGTATCAACATGTTAATGAACCACCAAAGCCACCTTCAAGTTTGGATGATTCAATTCCAAGCAGTTTAGATTCAATTACGTTAGGTGCTCTTGCAAAGTCACCATCAAATCGATACCAAACTGCAGCCGAGATGCGTAATGACGTCGAACGATCCATTGCTGGGATGCCCATCATGTCTCGACAAAATCATGGCACCGAAGTATTTGCAAACAATGCACCGACTGCTGCAATTCCAATAGTTGATGGTTTACCTGGTGCTGGTGCTGTTGCTCCTCCAAAAACTTCAAAGAATTTAGCGCGCTGGTTCTTTACTGGCTTTGCCACAATAGTTGCAGCCGCCTTAATATTTCTGTTGGGCGAAAATCTCTTTAGCACTGGACCGGAAACCGTTGCAGTTCCAAATGTGAAGGCCCAAACTGTCGAAGAGGCAACTGTGGCGCTCACTGAGTTAGGACTTGTGCTTGGCACTCAGACTCCTCAGTCAGATGACAATGCGCCAAAAGGAAGCATCATCGGACAAGATCCTGCTGCGGGTGAACTTATTGAATTGGGACAGGCTGTTAACTTAACTATCTCTGCCGGAAAAGAGCAGACCAATGTTCCAGATCTTATTGACTTAACCTCAAGCGAGGATGCTCGATTAGCCCTGACTGAGGCTCAACTAGTTTTGGGCAAGGTAACACCAGAAGACAGTGACAAACCAGAGGGAACGGTTATTGCCCAAGATCCTGAAGCAAATACTCCTGTAGATGTTGGGACATTGGTTAGCATCACGGTTTCTAGTGGAAAGATTCCAGTTCCAAATGTCGTTGGTAAATCTCAATCGGCTGCGAAAAACACACTTTTGAATGCCGGATTTGAGGTAGAAATTGTCACCGAAGAGGATGGGACGGTGGCAGCAGGAACTGTTACTTCGCAATCTCCGGCAGCAAAGAAGAAGGCATTGCGCGGCACCACTGTTACGTTAGTCGTGGCAAGCACTCCAAAGCCTATTTCGTGTCCTGATGGGACCACTGTTCCTTGGAATGAAGCGTGCCCAGAACCTACTACTGAACCACCTACTGAACCAGCTCCGGCCTAGGAAATGCTTTGACACGAATTCTGGTTATCGACAATTACGACAGTTTTGTTTTCAACATTGTCCAGTACCTAGGGCAGCTTGGTGCCAAAGTTGATGTTAAACGTAATGATGAAGTTACGGTCGAACAGGCGCGCGAGTATGACGGAGTACTACTCTCACCGGGTCCAGGAACTCCAGCAGATGCTGGTGTGTGCATAGACATCGTAAAAGAGCTTGGTGGGCAGGTCCCAATCTTTGGCGTTTGTCTTGGTCATCAAGCAATCGCTGAAGCATTTGGAGCCACAGTTTCTCGCGCGCCAGAATTACTTCACGGAAAAACTTCACAAGTGTTTCATCACAATCAAGGTGTGCTTGCAGATCTGCCTTCACCGTTTACTGCTACGCGTTACCACTCACTTGCAGTAGAACGAGATACCGTTCCCGCTGTGCTAGAAATAACGAGCGAAACTGAAGACGGTGTGATCATGTCACTTCGCCACAAAGATTTTGATATCGAAGGTGTGCAATTTCATCCCGAATCAGTGTTAACTGAAGGCGGTCACAAAATGCTTGCTGAGTGGTTAGTTAGATGCGGCGACCTTGATGCTCGTAACTTGGCGCAAGGATTGCAACCAGTAATTCCAAACTAGCTATTGCTGTTCGATTGAACCTTGCCAGGCTGGAATCGTTGTTTGATTCAAGATTGAAACATCCCAACCAAGATCAAATCGCTCGACGTACTCCCGATATAACGCAACACCTGGTTCATCATTTAGTGCTTGCTGCAACTCAGCAGTGTTTCCGATTGCGGTAACTACAAACGGTGGTGAGTAAACCCTGCCCTGTAATAAAAGTGTGTTGCCTACGCAACGAATTGCTGAAGTGCTAATGATCCGCTGATCCATAACTTGCACTGCTGTTGCGCCACCACGCCACATTGCATTTACAACGCTTTGCACATCTTGCTGGTGTACTACTAGATCATCAGGCACTGTTCCGCTTGGTAATGGATCACCAGGTTTGCGCGGCGCATCATCTAGGGCAATACGAAGTGCGGAGCCAGCAACGGGAGTTAGGCCAGTAGCTTGCTCTAGTTTGCTGATTTGGGAACTTAAAGCTGGGTCAACTTTGGTGATGGATAGGTCATTAACTTCAGTCGCCAGAGTGTCTACTTCAGATTGCAGAACTCCGACTTTATTGGCTCGGTCCAAAATCAAACTTCGCAGATCTTCCAATCCACCGGTGCGCAGGTTGGTGCCATCCGCGGTAATTCCACTGGCCACAAATAGGAAACCAGCAAGGCCTGCTGCTCCTGTGACCAAAATGGTTTTGGTCCGCCTAGAAAAGTTCCTCATTTACTTATCCACAGGTTTATCCACCGCTGGGGATGAATTACACCCATGTAATTTACTTCCAGCGAGTGGCAAGGGCAAAACCCACGCCAATAAAGGCAAAGCCAATTAGTACGTTAGTTAAGTTTCCCAAATCAGACATAAGTGGGACCTGGCTACCAATTAGATAGAACACCACTATCCACAGCAGTCCCAAAATGAACATTGTCACCATTGCTGGTGCGAGCCAAACCGGATTTCCCACTTTAAATGTCTCGGGCGCCTTGGCCGGAGGAGGCGTGTAGGCGGGCTCTTTTGATTTACGAGACTTTGACTTAGGCATGCTTAAACCTTACCTGTATTTTTCTTAGGCACTGGATGTTTCCAGTGCCGGGTATTTTTAGTAGCCATTGCATTTCCGCAAATCTGAAACTTCAAAGAATCGGCAAAAGTCACAGGCCAATTAGGGCAGAAACTTGGGCATTTCTCGCCAAGGTGGCCAAGACTAAAAAGACAAAAATTCCAGCTAGCCCAGCTCGGTGGATTCGATCCCGATTCAATCGGTTGCCCTTGGTGTAGAGGAAGGCGATCGCGGCGCCAGTGACTGCCCCACCAAAATGTGCCCGCCAATCTATTCCTGCCTGCAAGAAACCAATTACGACGTTTAGTCCTAGCAGCACTACTAGTTGGGAAACGTCAGTACGCATTTCGCGCCCGATCACAATTGTTGCGGTGATCAATCCGAAAATTGCCCCGCTCGCGCCTACAGAGACGGTGCGTAAATCCGAAAACCAATATGACGCTACCGAGCCACCTAGTGCAGACAAAATGTACAGCGCAGCAAATCGCACATGCCCGAGCGAGCGCTCAAGTTGTGGACCCAACCAATACAGCGCATACATGTTAAACAACAAATGCAGAATGCTGCCATGTAACAAAGTAGAAGTTAGTAAGCGCCACCACTCACCTTGTGCGATAGCCGCCGGAATCATTCCAAAAGCTAGTGCAAAGCTACCCAACAGCAACGACAGTACAAAGATGCTGATGCAAGTAATTAAAATCGCGCGCGTAACTTTTGGAACAGTGTTAAATGAACCACCAAACCTAGTTTTTGGCACTGCAATCTGCGCACCTGCAACACACTCTGGGCATTGAAAACCCACTGGTGCGTTGATCATGCAGTCAGGACAAATCGTGCGGTCACAACGACTGCACGATACATATGCTTCGCTATCAGTGTGGCGAAAACAAGTGTTTTCCACGCTTAACCTCGAGAGACAGTAACGCTTTCGATTACTACATCATTAACTGGACGATCCATTTGTCCAGTTGGCACATTTGCAATTGCATCTACGACATCGCGGCCGGCTTGATCAGAAACTTCACCAAAGATCGTGTGCTTGAAGTTCAACCAAGTTGTTGGTGCAACAGTGATGAAGAACTGTGATCCGTTTGTGTTGGGTCCAGCATTTGCCATCGCAAGTAGATAAGGACGATCAAAAACTAATTCAGGATGTGGTTCATCTTCAAACTTAAAGCCTGGGCCACCGGTACCTTGACCAAGTGGATCGCCAGCTTGAATCATGAAGCCAGGGATGATGCGATGGAAAACGGTTCCGTTGTAAAGCGGATCATTTGATTTTTGACCAGTAGCTGGATGTGTCCATTCAACTGAGCCATCAGCTAAGCCAAGGATGTTTTTTACGGTCTTTGGTGCGTGATTATCAAAGATGTTGATATTGATATCACCGTGGTTGGTATGCAAAGTCATTGTTGAAGTCATGACTTAATTCTCGCACAACTTTAGGTATCCAGCGAATACAAAAGTTCCCAACCGCTCAACATTGGTCACAATCAGTTCACGAAAAAAGAATGCCCACGACGAATCGTGGGCATTCTTAGTAAAGGTTTATTACTTCTTGCTGCCTCTTACATCAAGAGCAACAGTTGCTAGAACATCTGCATGTAGGCGAACTGTGATTTCATGACGACCGGTTGTTTTGATCGGTGAGGCAAGAACAATCTTGCGCTTATCAACGTCAACAACGCGAATAGAAGACGCGATGTCACCAACAGTGATGGAGCCGAATAGGCGTCCTTCGCTACCGGCACGAGCTGAGATCACAATAGGAGCCGCTTCAAGAGCAGCCTTGATTTCCATTGCGTGATCCAAGTCGCGTACTGAACGCTTATTGCGTGCGCGCTTGATCTGAGTGACCTGCTTTTCACCACCACGAGTCCATGCAGTTGCAAGGCCCTGTGGTACTAAAAAGTTACGACCAAATCCTGGCTTAACATCTACAACGTCGCCTGCACTACCAAGGCCAGAGACTTCTTGAGTCAAAATAAGTTTCATAAGTCATCTCTCCTTATCGTGCTGTCGATGTGTATGGAAGTAATGCGATCTCACGTGCGTTCTTTACTGCGTTGGCGATATCGCGCTGGTGCTGAGTGCAGTTACCTGTTACTCGACGTGCGCGAATCTTGCCGCGATCAGAAATGAACTTGCGCAAGGTAGGAATGTCTTTGTAGTCAATTGCTACTGCATTTTTGCTGCAGAAAGCGCAGACCTTTGGCTTGAATTTCTTAATTGGTGGCTTAGCCATTGTGGTGCTCCTTTGGAAGCCCGGTTCTATCCGGAATGGTTGTTCAACAAATGTTGAGTTGGATGGGATCGCTCGTTAGAACGGAGGTTCGTCTCCTGCAGGCGCAGGTGCGGCCCAAGGATCTTCGGATGGTGCGGCTGCTGCCCCACCGCTGTAACCGCTGTCCGTACGTGCAACACGATTAACTTTTGCAGTGGCGTTACGCAGAGCTGGACCGACGTCATCGACATCCATTTCAACTACAGTGCGCTTTTCGCCTTCTTTAGTTTCATATGAACGCTGCTTCAAACGGCCAGTAACAATAACGCGAGTTCCCTTTGTTAGAGACTCGGCTACGTTCTCAGCATATTGACGCCAAACACTGCAACGTAAAAACAGAGTGTCTCCGTCTTTCCATTCATTGGTCGCCTTGTCGAGCATTCGAGTTGTTGAAGCAACTGTGAATGATGCGACAGCTTGGCCATTTGGAGTAAAGCGCAGTTCTGGATCACCGGTTAGGTTTCCAATAACTGTTACTACTACATCTCCTTGTGCCATGACGTACCTCTACTTAACGTCGAGACGCATGACTTTAGTGCGAAGCACTGATTCATTAAGTCCCAACTGACGATCGAGTTCGGCAACTGCTGCTGGTGAGCAGTTGATGTCTAGTAGGGCGTAGATACCTTCACCCTTTTTATTGATTTCGTAAGCCAAACGGCGACGACCCCAGATATCGACTTTGCCAACTGTGCCGCCATCGGTCTTGACTACGTTAAGAAACGCATCAAGTGATGGTGCAACTGTTCGCTCTTCGAGCTCGGGATCGAGAATTACTACAACTTCGTAGTGACGCATACTGATACCCACCTCCTGTGGACTAATCGGCCACGGTCTTTCCGTGGCAGGAGGGATCAAGAACCTTTAGTCTAGGGCATTTCTGAAGGCCCAAAAAACCCTGTGCACAGGGCTACCTATGGCAAAACTGGGGTTTAGATTGGGTGGGAAAGCCAGGATTTCACTCGCCAAGTACCCTTAATTCATGGGAAATCTAGCAATTGGGTCGCATGTTGGGGGCGATGATCCAATCGCCAAAGCCAAGGAGCTTGGGTTAGACCATATCCAAATCTTTTTGGCCGATCCTCAGGGCTGGAAAGGCTCAATTTTTCCCCATGCTGATGGAGCGCAAGGCCTTAAGGCTAGTTCCGAAGCTGCTGGCATCGGTATCTATGTTCATGCCCGATACATCATTAATGTGGCTACCACTAATAACAAGGTGAGAATACCGAGTCGAAAGCTGCTTCAAACCGACGTTGATGCGGCTGCTGCGGTCGGCGCCAAAGCTGTGATCGTTCATGGTGGCCATGTAACGGATGGCGATGACCCACAAGTTGGATTTGATAATTGGGTTAAAGCCTTAGCTCAGTTAGATTTGAAAGTTCCGGTACTCATTGAAAACACTGCCGGTGGTAAAAATTCTATGGCTCGTCGGCTGGAATCTATCAAGGGTTTGTGGGGCGCGGTTGGCGATACTGGCGTTGGATTCTGTTTAGACACTTGTCATGCCCACGCAGGTGGAATCGACATGGGACAACTTGCTGACACGATTCTTGGGATCACTGGACGCATTGACTTGATTCATTGCAATGACAGTCGGGACGCATTTGATTCCGGCGCAGACCGACATGCAAACCTGGGCGAGGGTTCTATTGGCATGGACAACATAATTAATTGTCTACAAACTGCGAAGGCACCAATTGTTTTGGAAACTCCATTTGAAGGTGTCCCTGCTGATTTAGAACTTTTGCGAAAGTCGCTGTAAATCTAAATCCCATTAGACACCCATATCCCTAGGTAGATTGAATACGTGCAGGTTCGCCAGATCAGTTCCGAGAAGCACCTGTCGTACATTGCAGGTCGCTCTTCCGTGTCTTTTCTACAAACACCTGCCTGGGGTAAATCAAAAGCAGGCTGGACTTCGCAATCATTGGGTTGGTTTGCTGGTGATGAACTTGTTGGCGCCGGGCTAATCCTGTTGCGCAAAGTCCCAAAAGTAGAAAAGTATCTTGCCTATCTTCCTGAAGGACCAGATCTAAATTGGGAAAACAGTAACGAAGTTGAACGCGCGCTAAACGCACTGGTGGTTTTTGCTAAAGATCGCGGAGTATTTCAAATCAAAATGGGTCCACACACTTGGGTTCGACGATGGCATGCCGAAACTTTGAAGTCTGCAATTGCGCAAGAGAGTGCAAAAGTAATCGGTGAAGTTGCACCTGATGAAGTGAATGAATCCGGAATTGCATTACTAGGTCAGTTAAAAACTATGGGTTGGAAGCAACGCCAAGCAGAAGCATCTGGATTTGGTGACTATCAACCGCGTTATGTTTTTCAAATTGATCTTGCCAATAAAACGGAAGAAGAAATCTTCGAGGGCTTTAATCAGCAATGGCGACGAAACATTCGCAAAGCCGAAAAGGAAGGCGTCACAGTTCGCCAAGGCACGATTTCTGATTTGGAAATTTTCCACAGTTGTTATGTCGAAACTGCAAAGCGCGATCACTTTACGCCGCGATCACTTGCCTACTTTCAGACTATGTGGGCGGCAATGCGCGAAGAGGCCATCGAAAGGATTGCGCTACTGATCGCCACGCATCCAGATCATGAAGGAGCCATCGCAGCAACGACTATGACTCGAGTTGGAAATCACTCTTGGTATTCCTATGGTGCTTCAACTACAGCGGCTCGGGATTTACGACCAAGTAATGCAGTGCAATGGGAAATGATAAAGATTGCAATTAACGAAGGTGCAGATGTTTATGACATGCGCGGGATCTCAGACACACTGGATTCCAGCAATCATTTGTTTGGATTAATTCAATTCAAGCTCGGAACTGGCGGGTACGCGCAAGAATATGTGGGTGAATGGGATTATGTACTTTCGCCAATCTGGGCCAAGGGCTTTGACGCCTACATGTCGAGGCGGAGATAGCTTATGACATTTTCGCTCAAGGTTGATGCTGATAAATTCCGTGGCCATCTGGTTTCAATAATGAATAGTCATGCCACGGCCGGTGCTGAACTTGTTCCGGTCATCAAAGGTAATGGTTATGGTTTTGGGCGACGCTTATTAGCTGAGGAGACCTCTCGGCTTGGCTGTAATCGAATTGCGGTAGGCACAGTTTGGGAATTGGGGCAAGCGCTTGCAGATTTTGCTGGCCAAGTTTTAGTTTTGGAACCTTTTAACTCAAGTGATGATTCTTCCGTTTCCCAGTGGAAGCAACACCTAGAACACAACTCTGCTCGTGTCATTGTCACAGTCAGTAACGTTGACTTGGCTGCCGTGCGATCGGCGGGTGCGAAAAACATTTACCTTGAGGGTAAAACTTCACTTTCCCGTTTTGGAATTCTGCACCATGATATGCAGTCGATTTCAAACTTTCATGACTTAAACGTTTTAGGACTGTCGCTTCACTTACCTATCGTTCAGCCAGCTAGCAAAGTTGATGCCACCACCGAGATTTCTTTGGCCTTCAATGGCGCGACGCTTTCGCAAAGCATGACTGAAACTTGGAACTGGATTGTTTTGTATCAAGAAATGTCCACAAAGTTTTCGTTGCCCAAGCACTTGAGTCTTTCTCACATAGCAGAAGATCAAGTTAAGTCTTTGAAGAAAATGATGCAGAGTTACAACTTCGACTTATCATTTGAGGTAAGAGTAGGAACTAAGTTGTGGCTTGGTGAGCCAAGTTCGTTAAAAGCAGTCGGAACCGTTCTGCAGATACACGAGATTGCCCATAAGCAAACTGTTGGTTACCAACAAACTGAAGCTGGTAACAACAAACGTTTGATAATTGTTAGTGGTGGCACGGCTCATGGAGTTGCGATGTCTGCCCCTAGTAATGCCAGCTCGCTCCGCAAAAAGGGTGTTGCAATTGCCGAAGGTTTCTCGCAAGCAATTGGTAAAGTTCGATCCCCATTTAGCTACAAAGGCAAGAACTTAGATTTTGTTGAGCCGCCTCACATGCAAGTTTCCATGTTATGGAGTAACGACATGACCATTTCAGTTGGTGATGAACTCAGTTGCAACGTTAGAAACACAACTTCGAATTTTGATTGTGTTTTGGGATTAGGTTAAACACCAATTACGGTAAGGCAACTACGACCGTTAAAGTTACGGTGCTCCCGAGCTCTACTTGCTCCAGACCGGTGGGATCTTGATCTAAAACAAATAGCAGTGGAGATGATTCATCTCCTTCTTGGTAGACCAAAGCTACATTTAACCCCAACCCCTTCAAGACTGCAGTAGCGTCAGCAACACTTACTCTCCGGACATCAGGAACTACCACGGTTTTGGCAGGTGTGGCCGTTGGAGAAGTTGTGGCCGTTGGAGCTGTAGTAGCTGTTGGCACCGCAGATGGTGACGGGATGTCAGTTGGGTTTGCTCCGTTAGGTTGACCAGATGGTAAACCAGCAAACTTTTGAACTGGTGAATCCTTAAGGGCACCCTTCATATAAGCGGTAAAGATTCGCGCCGGATATGAACCACCTGTTACCGAGTTCATGCCGCCAGTTCCAGAAAGTGTCATTGGCTTTCCATCAGGACCGTCTTTTACGAACATGACTGCAGTTGCTAATTCAGGTGTATAACCGGCAAACAATGCTGACTTATTGTCGTTGGTAGTTCCGGTTTTTCCTGCTACCGGACGTCCTAGGGTTTTTGCAGCTTTACCAGTTCCGCTTTCCACAACTTTTTGAAGCGCGTAATTGACGGTATCTGCAATGTCCGTGCTGAAAGCCTGAACAGGTTTTGGATTTAGCTTATAGAGAATATCTCCAGCGCCAGTTGTTATTGATTGAATATAAGACGGTGATACCTGCAAACCACGCGATGCAAAAGTTGCGTAGGCTGCAGCAATGTCAATTACATGAGGGCTGGCAGTACCAAGAGTGAAAGCTAAATTCGGTTCCATTCCAACTGCATCACTTGGAATTCCTGCCCGCTTTGCTGCATTAAAAACAGTTTCCAAGCCGACCTCATCAGCGAGCTCAACATAAGCAGAGTTAACCGAGTCCTTAGTAGCTTTCAACATAGTGATTCGCTTACCGTAGGACTTATCGCCGTAGTTAACTACTTCATATTTGCCAACCATTGTTTTATTCTTGCCACTAAAAGTTGTCGCAAGTGAGATGTCATTTTCTAGTCCAGCAGCCAAAGCAAAAGGCTTAAAGGTTGAACCAGCCTGACCAATCATTTGTGTTGCATTGTTTAACTGGTTTTCTAAATAGTCAGCGCCACCATACATAGCGACAACTTCACCCGTCTCTGGGCGCACCGAGGCAACACCGATTCGTAATCCCTTGATATTTTCAGTTGGACCCTCTTCGTTCACCGCAGCAATCATGGCATCTTGAGCAGTTTTGTTAAATGTTGTAACAACTCGAAGACCAAGCAAGTTGATTTGATCTTCCGTTATCCCGTTGTCGTACATCGTTTGACGAACTTGTTCAATGAGATGTCCTTGTGGGCCACCAAAAGTATTGGCTTGTTCGTAAGGTTTAATCTCAGGAAAAGTTAATGAACTTCTTTCCTCCTGGGAGATCCAATTCTTTTCCACCATCCCATCGAGTACGTAATTCCAACGTGAAGTTAAGCGGTCCAAATTTTCTTCGGGTGAAAGTCCGTTAGGTGCTTGCACTATCGCTGCTAGAACTGCAGATTCGGAAACATCAAGTTGGCTTACGCTTTTACCAAAGTATTGATTCGCGGCTGTTTCAATTCCGTAAGCACCACGTCCGAAGTAAATGGTGTTTAAGTAATCCTGAAGAATTTGATCTTTACTTACGATGGTTTCAAGTTTGATAGAAAGCACAAGCTCCCTTAACTTTCGGGTGATCGTACGTTCTTGAGTTAAATACGCGTTCTTTGCATACTGCTGGGTGATTGTGGAACCGCCACCAGCACCAGTGGCTCCAATTAGGTTCGTAACAACCGCACGTGAGATTCCTCGAATTGAGAATCCTCCATGTTCATAAAACTCTCGGTCTTCTGCTGCCAGCATTGCTTGTTGGGTTTGAGCTGGAATTTGATCAAATTCAACAGAGACTCGATTAGCTTCACCAAGTCGGCCAAGTTCGGTAACACCATCGTCATAGTACAAAATTGAAGTCTGTGCTGTTGATATCTGACTAGCCATCGGTACCGAAATCATTCGAACTGAAATCGCAAGGGCTATCACAGCAAGGCCAAATGCTACGAATGCCAATGATAGGACTTGCTTTATTGAAGGGATGAAACGCATCAACCCGCGCTTGTTTTTGCGGGGATAGTTTGCCATTCCTCTATTTCAACACATCTCGGGGCTCGCGAGGTGGAGTGCGAGGCGCGCCATCCCCCAATACATATGACATGTGCAGATGATTCCAGCCGCACAACTTACAAACTTCAACAACGTAAACCCGGAAATGTCCATACTCGTAGGCCAAAACCTTTAATTCGATGGTGGTTTTTACCCTTCCTGATAAGTAACCCAAATCATCACCAAAGATATATGTCACATGAACTAGTTCGCTCTTAGCGCACATCGGACACACCCGTTCGGTCTCTTCGCCGTGATGTTTCGCTGCTCTCAATAAGTAAGGATCAGCATCACAAACTTGCTCTCGCAGTAATGCATCATGTTTGATCTGCTCAAGCACTGCTCGCCGCGCCAGAACGTAATCTAAAACATGGCGAGGCCGCACAGGATCTGCGACATCCTCAGCGGGATACGGGATCGGGCGAGGTGGTTCCGAACTGATGCCCCCAGCACGGATCCCTAAAATGCTTTGGTGCGTACCTGGCCTACTCACCTGACAACCTTATGGCTGCGGTGACGTTCTGGCTTGTGGCCGTTGAGGGAAAGGGGCGCAAATACCTGCCGTTAGTGAGAAGTTGAGTAGCTCGGCATAGCCAATTTGCTCAGACTGGGGCACCCTGTATCCTTTAGATGTATCAATTTGATACATCTAAAAATCCTAGTTTTTAAAGGTGTGGGCGCGCTGTGGCTAAAAGATCTGCTGCTCTAGAGCTGGCGATCCTTGGTGTGCTCGCGGAAACTCCCCAGCACGGTTACGAACTTCGTAAACGCCTGATTTCCGTACTGGGACTTTTCAGCACGATTTCATATGGCGCGCTTTATCCTGCACTTAAATCAATGGTCGAGCGTGGACTTCTTGTAGAACAAGATGATGTTGGAACTGGAAAGTATCCAAAGCGAGCTCGCATCACTTATGCCCTAACCGATGCCGGGCTTAGCCACTTTAATGCGCTGGTGGCAGATAGCGGTCCCGGAGCTTGGGATGACGACACTTTCGCGGTTCGCATGTCGTTATTTGGCCAGACTGAAGTTAACACGCGAATTCATATTCTTCAGGGTCGTCGCAGTCGCGTCGAAGAGCGGTTAGCAACTCTTCAAACAAATCTTTCTAAGGGTCGCGAACGTTTGGACTCTTACACATTGGAACTTCAACAGCATGGCTTGGATGCACTTGAACGTGAAGTGCGTTGGCTAAATGAACTTATCTCGCGAGAGCAAGCGCAGGGTGTCGCAGGAAGCGGCAACTCTCAAAACACGCAAGGTAATACAAAGTAAGACCGCAAGAAAAATTCACTGACAACTAGGAGGCTTACAGTGAGTGAAGTTAGAGTAGCGATCGTTGGCGTAGGAAACTGCGCATCATCGCTGGTACAGGGCGTTGAGTATTACAAAGACGCAGATCCAAAAGCATCGGTTCCAGGACTTATGCATGTGCAGTTCGGCGACTACCACGTTAAAGACGTGAAGTTTGTTGCTGCATTCGACGTTGATGCAAAGAAGGTTGGCCAAGATCTATCGGACGCAATCTTTGCTAGCGAAAACAACACCATCAAGTTCTCTGATGTTCCACCAACCGGTACTACCGTGCTTCGTGGTCACACCTACGACGGTCTAGGCAAGTACTACCGCGACATGGTTGTTGAATCAGATGAATCACCAGTTGATGTTGTAAAGGCACTCAAGGATGCAAAGGTAGATGTTCTTGTTTGCTATCTGCCAGTTGGTTCTGAAGACGCTGCGAAGTTCTACGCTCAGTGTGCAATTGACGCTGGTGTTGGTTTCGTTAATGCACTTCCAGTTTTCATTGCAGGTACCAAAGAGTGGGCTGACAAGTTCACAGCTGCCGGCGTTCCAATTGTTGGCGACGACATTAAGAGCCAGGTTGGTGCCACAATCACTCACCGCGTGCTTGCAAAACTTTTTGAAGATCGTGGCGTAACTGTTGACCGCACTTACCAATTAAATGTTGGTGGCAACATGGACTTCATGAACATGCTTGAGCGCGATCGTCTGGAATCAAAAAAGATTTCAAAGACCCAGTCAGTAACTTCCCAGCTGCGTGACAAGATCGATCCTCGCAATGTTCACATTGGTCCAAGTGACTATGTTGCTTGGCTTGATGATCGCAAGTGGGCGTTCGTTCGTCTTGAAGGTCGCGCATTTGGCGATGTGCCATTGAGTCTTGAATACAAGTTGGAGGTTTGGGATTCACCAAACTCTGCAGGTGTAATCATTGATGCACTTCGTGCTTGCAAGATTGCAAAGGATCGTGGCATTGGTGGCCCAATCTTGAGTGCATCAAGCTACTTCATGAAGAGTCCACCGGTTCAGTACGACGACACCAAGTGCCGTCAAGAAGTCGAAGACTTCATTGCAGGTAAGTAATTGCAGGTAAGTAATTGCCGAAAAGTAATTCTCAAGAACCGTTGCGCAACGGGTGTGAATAACACAAAAGCGGCCTCCTTAACTAAGGGCTCCCAGTTGAACTGGGGGCCCTTAGTGTTTGTAATTTGCTGTTTACCTGCGAGTAACGGCAATTCGTTGAATCTAGAGGTAACGTGATTTAAGTGAATCGGCCAAGCATCAAGTCCTTCTCGGTATTGCGTCATGCAAATGCCAGTGAGCTGCTTGGCGTGCGAATTTTTGGCCAAGCCGGTGATGGATTACTTCAAACTGCCTTAGCAACATTTGTTTTATTCTCACCGCAACGTGAATCTGATCCTCGCAAGATAGCTCTGGCATTTGGAATTTTGTTGTTGCCGTATTCCGTGATTGGTCCGTTCGTCGGGGTCTTTATTGATCGCTGGTCTCGCCGCACTATTTTGATTCGAGCAAATTGGCTACGAATAGTAACGATGGTTGCAATCGCAATTGTTATCACTGGTCACGCTGCAAATACTCTGTTGGCAGTTTTAGTGTTGATTAGTTTGGGATTGAATCGATTCGTACAAGCGGCACTATCTGCGTCTCTGCCACATGTCGTCGACGGGGATGATTTGGTTCCAGCTAATGCTTTATTCCCCACGCTTGGTACTACCGCAGCATCACTTGCTGCCGCCTTAGGACTCGCAACGCAAAACATTCTTACTAATTCAGATTCAGTAAATGCTGGATTGGTAATTGTGGGATCGGTTTTTGCGGGTATCGCATCATTGATTGCTTGGCGAATTACTCCTAAAGATGTTTTAGGACCTCACTTGGTTGAGTCTGCAATGCGCGATGAATTCCGCAATGCGTTATCCGGTTTAGCTGCTGGTTTTAGATACATGGTGAAGTCAGGCAGAGCGCTTAGCAGCATGATGGCCGTGGCATTTCAGAGATGGGCATTCGGTGCCTTAACGGTTCATGCATTATTGCTTTCTCGAAATTCGTGGAGCGCGAATAACACTTCTGATGAAGCTGTGTTGTATTTCGGTTTGTGTGCTGGAGCTGCAGCTTTGGGTGCATTCACGGCTGCAATCTTAAGTGCGTTCTTACTCAGCGATCGAGATGAAAAATCGTCAGGTGACGTTACTTCACATCGCCAGGTTCACTTAATTGCTGCCATGACGATTGCCACTGCAGCGAGTGTCATAGTGACTTTTGTTGGATATCAATCAGGAACTTTAGCTGCAGTTTGTGCCACGGCTGCTTCCCTTGGATTCGCAGGACAGTTGTTGAAGATCAACGCTGACACCACTATTCAACGAACCATTGATGATGCTCATCGCGGTCGAGTATTTTCGATTTTCGACATGATGATCAACGTGGCTTTGGTCTTGGGAATTACAACTTACGCACTGACCGCCGGAATTAGGGATGACGTTAACGTTGGTACCGCATACTCTGTTGTGCTACTGAGCTGCAGTACTGGCTTAGCCATCTTCCTGCTTCGCAAGTATCGAGCCAGAAACTAATTGCTCTTAGTTTGCGAATTCCACCAAGTGGTTAGTCGCTCTACCGCTTGCTCGCGCGTTAATGGACCTTCATCAAGGCGAACGTTTAGTAAGTAGTTGTAAGCCTGCCCAATCATTGGACCTGAAGGCACATTCAAAATTGCCATAATGTCATTGCCGTCGAGGTCAGGCCTGATTGAGTTCAATTCTTCCTGCTGGGCCAATGCTGCGATTCGATCTTCCAGGTCGTCATAGGTTGCCGACAAGATTGCAGCCCGCCGGGGATTTCTCGTCGTGCAATCAGCACGTGTCAACTTATGCAGTCTTACTAATTCATCACCGGCATCGCGCACGTACCTTCGAACTGCGGAATCTGTCCATTGTCCTTGGCCATATCCGTGAAACCGGAGGTGAAGTTCCGTTAGCTTGCAAACTGAATCAATCACATCACCTGGATATCTCATTGCAGTTAGGCGCTTACGGGCAATTTTTGCTCCGACTACTTCGTGGTGATGAAAACTTACTCCACCGCCTGATTCGAATCGTCGGGTTTTTGGTTTACCGATATCGTGCAACAGCGCAGCTAACCGAAGCACAAGATCTGGTTCGCAATTTGGTTCATGTGTAGTTTCCAAATCAATTGCCTGTTGCAGAACTATCAAACTATGTTCATAAACATCTTTGTGTTTGTGGTGTTCATCGATTTCAAGTTGCAACGCCGGTAATTCAGGGATCACGTGTTCCGCCAGTTTTGTGCCCTCAAGAATTTCAAGGCCAAGTGTTGGATTAGATCCCATAATCAACTTGCTGAATTCATCTCTTACTCTCTCAGCCGAAACAATCTTTATCCGCTCAGACATTTCAGTTGCAGCCAGTAGCACATCAACTACTGGGGCAAATCCCAATTGGCTAGCAAATCTAGCTGCTCGCATCATTCGCAATGGATCGTCTGAGAACGAAAGTTCCGGTGCACGAGGCGTGCGAATAACTCTTTTGATTAAATCGTCAACACCACCAAATGGATCAACAAAGATTAGTTCAGGCAATCTAACTGCCATCGCATTAATTGTGAAGTCACGTCGGACTAAGTCGTCATCCAATGAAGATCCAAAAGTTACTTCCGGTTTACGACTTTCATCGTTATAAACTTCTGAACGATAGGTCGTTATCTCTACCTGGAAATCCTTGCGACGTGCGCCAATTGTGCCAAACGCAATTCCTATATCCCAAACAGTGTCAGCCCACGGAGTAATCAAGTGAAGGATTTGTTCAGGGAGCGCATTTGTTGTGAAGTCCAAATCACTTATCTCGCGATTTAGAATCAAGTCGCGAACCGGCCCGCCAACAATGGCAAACTCAAATCCCGCCGATTTAAACAGTTGAGCTAGTTCCATCACATCAGACATCTGACTCAGAGCAGAAGTAATTGCTCCGGTTGCGATTGCCTGCGGTGATGAGTTGTTCATAACTTGACCTAGCCTAGATGCAATTACGAAAAGTCCAATATTTGTAGGTATTCTTAGTCAGTGAGCCGTCTTCAAGTATTCAAATACTCGCCAAAAATCAGGCCGGTTCATTTTGGATACTCTAGGTCTCTTTCGGCGCTGGCAGTTTTGGCACTCTGCGGTGGGCTTCTGGCTCTGCCAGTTACTCCGTCGCAGGCTATCGCAGGCGATGCGGTGACCATAACTGGAATGAGTATTTCGTCACTTCCAGACTCGACTGGGACTTTAGAAAACAACCAAGTTGTCTACTTGAGTGGAACTTTTACCAATACATCTAGTCAGTTAATATCTAAACTTGAATTGAACTTGGTTTCAACGCCTGCGATCAAGTCTCGTAGCGCGCTAGCTAAGTTAATCGCTGATCCGACAAGCGCCAACAATACAAAGTCATCTGATATATCCGCAGTGCTGCAAAACATCGCACCTAGTGATACTAGAAATTGGCAAATAGCATTTCGAGGCGAAGAAGTATTGGGTGCCAAGGCATCTGGAGTTTATGGTTTTGGTGTTAAGCCAGACCTCCCAGGAGCAAGTCAGGCAACGGTCATAACTACGCCATGGTTTTACAATTCTGAAGTAAAGCCAACTAGCGTGGCACTAGTTATTCCGTTAACTACCTTGAATACCCATTTGGCAAATGATGATGTGGCCGATCGGAAGACAGATCTAGCCGAAGCTAGCCGGTTGACTAACTTGATTTCAAATCAAGATCCTTCCAAGGTTTCTTGGCTACAAGATACGGCCTTAACTCCATGGTTGGATCAACTTGAACTAAACACAGATTCTGATACTCCCGAAGAATTGCGAACTGCTCTTTCTGGTTTAACTCCAACAACTGCGATGTTGCCATTTGGTCACACTGACTTCACGGCTCTCGTGCGCGCAAACCAGCAAGGTGACTTCACAGATGCAATTAACCAAACTCGCCAGATCTCTGAAGGTCGGAAAATCTTTTATGCGCCAGCTAAGGGAATTTCAGATAGGCAAACCGTTTCACTGCTTAATCAACAAGGCATTCGTTCTATTGTTTCCAACGAGTCTCTGCGCGGTAACGAACGTGAAACTACCCCAGCCGTAGCTACCTTTGCTACAAACCCGGTTTTAGTTCATGACTTAGGTGCTTCAAATTGCTTAGCTGCTGCCAACAGGGATGATGCTAGTTTCTTTAAAGCAATCACTTGCCTCAAAAGCGAAATTGGCATGATGACAGCAGAGTCACCACAAAGGTCTCGAACCGTAATCGTGCTCACTCCCACTCGATGGGAAATTTCTAACGAACGACTTAATGCTTTGGTATCTGATTTAAGCGATCACAGTTGGGTAAAGCTGGTTTCGTTTGATCAAGTTGTTGTGGCAGAGCCGACCGAGAACTATCTCGCATCTCAATCTGCTGATCCCCGTGATTTGAGTCGTGTACTTATCCGACAAGCACAAACCTTAGAGTTACGAACAGAGATTGTGGCCTCAATTTATGATGATCAGGAATTGTCGGGTGGCTTTACTGCTGCTCGTATCTTGGGATTTTCTGATCTATGGCCAAGCAATGTGCAAGCTACAGAGTATCTAGGCGAAAACATATCTCTGCTCGATGAATATTTAGACGCTGTGAGCATTCAAGTATCTGACAGAATCACTACTCCGGAAGTCAGTTCAGAAATTCCAATTACTGTTGTTAACGAAAGTGACGCTGCTGTTTCAGTCAGCATTGGTTTATCTAGCTCTGCTACTTCTAGATTTAGCGCTGAACCTATTGGGATTATCGAGGTGAGTGCCGGCCAACGCGTGACTGTCCCGGTTGCCATCAATTTAATTGGTGCTGGAGTCGTTGATGTGCGAGCACAATTGCTTGCTCCAAATGGCGAGCGGTTTGGGGAAGCCGAAAATTTTCAAATCTCTTCGGCTGCTTACGGTCAGTTCGCCCGTACTCTGGTACTGGGAGCTTTTGGAGTGTTAGTTCTGTTGGCTCTGAGCAATTTTGTTAAACGAAGAAAAGTTAAGCATTCATCAGATAATTCGGCACGTTAAGTCACGAATAGGTGGTTTGAGAAACAGTGTCATCATTCATCGGGCAAACATCTGGGATGGCTGCTGGCACGCTGGCAAGTCGCATCACCGGGGTTTTCCGAGACATTGCTTTAGTTGCTGCAATTGGTACTGGAATTTTCTCTGATACATATTCGGTTGCGAATAGCATCCCAAACATTATTTACATTTTGATTGCTGGTGGCGCAATCAATGCAGTTTTTATCCCTGCCCTTGTGCGTCACATGGAGGACGATGAGGACCAAGGCAAACAGTTCACCGACCAATTGCTGACTCTTGTTGGATTATTTCTTTTGGTTATTGTCATACTCACAGTTTTGATTGCTAGCTTGATTGTTCACTTATATGCCACAAGGCTTTGGACGCCTCAAGAATTCGATGTCGCAACAATGTTTGCACGTTGGTGTCTGCCGCAGATTTTCTTTTATGGGATTTACACGTTGGCTTCACAGGTTCTGAATTCGCGCAATTCATTTTCACTTCCTATGTATGCACCAATTGTGAATAACGTAATTGTGATTGCTACTGCCGCAGTCTTTATCTCATTGATGTCTGCGGTTCCAACTGCTAGTTCAGTAACTACTGCGCAGATTAACTTGCTTGGTTTTGGAACAACTCTCGGTGTTATGGCACAGGCCTTGATTTTGATTCCGGCACTTCGTAAGACTGGTTATAACTTCCGACCAAACTTTAAGTTTAGAAATGTAGGAAACGGCAAAGTTGGCAATTTGGCTAAGTGGACCGTTGGCTTTGTCTTGGTAAACCAAATAACTTTCCTCATGATTTCGAACTTAACTACCCTTGCAAACGTATTAGTTGCAGGCGATCCAAGCGCTACTGCAGTTGGCTTCACTTCGTACCAAAAAGGTCAGCTCATGATGATGCTGCCGCACTCAATCATTACGGTTTCAGTAATCACTGCTTTGTTGCCTCGTTTGAGTCGACAGGCACACGAGAAAGATTTATCAGCTTTTGGCGGTGAGCTATCGGCATCTCTACGAATGGTAATTGTCCTGATAATTCCTAGTGCGTTCTTTTTGTTAGCAACCGGTCCATGGATTGGTTCATTGCTTTACGGCTATGGTGCATCTTCTTCAGCGCAAGGAGCAGCCTTAGGTGGCGTGGCTTCAATGTTTGCTTTAGGTCTCCCAGCGTTTTCATTGTTTTACGTTTTACTTCGCAGTTACTACGCACAGGAAAATACCAAGACTCCATTCATGATCAATCTTGGTTTTAATGCACTTCACATAGTTATTGGCTTCACGCTGTTTCGCCTTTTGCCAGAGGGTTGGAAGGTCGCAGGTTTGGCGCTGGGTTATTCAATCTCTTACCTGATTACTTGCGGACTAACTTGGCAGCGAGTTGGTAATCGAGTGCCTGAAATTAGGCAGAATGGGCATTTCCGGTTAATTGTGCGGGTTGTTGCCGCAAGTACTTCTTCTGCCTTAGTTGCTTATGCTCTAGTCATGTTGGTCATTCGCAACCAAGCCGAACTTTCCGCGCTTGAACTTGCTTTGGCAATTACAGTTTTTGCTGGTTCATTTTCGCTGTTCTATCTGGGTCTTGCTAAAGCTTTGCGCATCTCTGAAGTCTCAGCGGTCCTTGCGATAGTTCGACGCAAATAAGCAACTAAACTGCAACTATGAGTGGCTCCGGTGACAGAATCTTTGACGGTCGCTACGCTCTTGATGTTCAAGTTTCAAGTTCCTTAAGTACCCCGATTTGGCGAGCAATGGATCGCTCTTTGAAGCGCTGGGTAACTTTGATTCTTCTGCCAACTTCGGATCTGCGCAGTATTAAGTTACTAGAAGAATGTCAGCATGCAGCAGTAAATGATCGTCGCGATGTCGTATCTATTCTGGATGTGGTTCCAGATGGGAAGATCGCTACCGGTGATAAATCCGATTCGCAAGATCGCTACGTCGGCATAGTAACCGAATGGTTAGACGGCGAAACGCTAGATCGGCTCATCGTCAGGCGTGGTGAAGTGTTGCCTATAAACCAAGCGCTTAAACAACTTGGTTTGATAGCGAACACGTTGATGCATGCGCATTCGTTAAATGTTTATCATCGTCGACTACGTCCACACAATGTAATCTTTTCACCTGGTCAAGAAGTCCGCCTAACAGGTTTTGGGGTTGATTCGGCTCTCTTGGGTGCAGACTCAAACGAAGATGTCTCCCAAGACATTAAAGGTGTGGGCCACTTGCTTTTTGTCATGGTTACCGGAATGTGGCCACTTGGCAGTGTTGATTCGCTGCCTGCTGCATTAGACGATGGTGGCACTGGTTTAGTTTTACCGAGCCAGGTTCATGGTGGCGTCAGGCCTTACATTGATCAGCTTTATCAACAAACCCAAGATGGCACCTACACATCAATGCGCCAGTTACTTGATGCTTTGTCAGTTGGCGAAGTAGAAGAATCTGAAAGCCTTCAGAGCAGAGTGTCTCGCTTAACTGCAAGTTCGGTTGCTTGGCAACCGCCACAATCTACCAACACAAGTCGCGTTAGGACTTCATTAATTGCTGCTCTTTCGGTTTTTGTCTTTGGCTGGATTGGTTGGCAACTATTAACTAACAATTTTCAAAGACCCGAAGCCCCAATTGCAGTTTTAGCTTCACCCATCCCAAGTATTGAAGTTTCACAAGCAACTGGAAAGTTGGCTGCCGTTAGTGGTGCAACAATTTATGACCCATTGGGCGACAATGAAGAAAATGCGGAACAGGCAGCATTTGCATTTGATGGCGATTTAACTACCTCTTGGAAAACATCTAACTATCGCAATGCCAACATGTCAGATAAAGCTGGTGTTGGAATTTTGTTTGATTTAGGTGCCGAAAAGGATGTCTATTCAATAGCGATCAACTTTATCTCCACTGGCCATAATGCTGAGATTTATGTAACTAATTCAACGGAGCCTGATTTTGCAACTGAACTAAAGTTCGGTGATGCTGACCCAGTCGCAGATTCCATCGAAATCTTGGTTGATGATCCTGTGTCAGGAAGATACGTTTTGGTTTGGTTGACTCCAGATTTACCTGAGTCTGCTTCTGGTGATTACCAAGGTGGGATTTCAGAAATCAAAGTTGGTCTTTAGTTTCTGTTCAATACCTCACTCTGGATCGATAAATCTCGGTCAAGTCTGATTGGCATCCTTTAAGTTAGTAAACTTGAAGTACTTCAATCTAAGGAAACTCAATGTCACAAGACATCAATGACGTAATCATTATTGGATCTGGCCCAGCTGGATATACCGCAGCGATCTACGCCGCTCGCGCGCAACTGAAACCAATTGTCTTTGAGGGTGCTGTCACCGCTGGCGGCGCACTTATGAATACCACTGAGGTTGAAAACTTCCCAGGTTTCCAAGATGGAATTATGGGTCCAGCCCTTATGGAAAACATGCGTGCCCAGGCCGTTAAGTTTGGCGCTAATTTGATCACTGATGATGTGACTGCAGCAAACCTAACTGGCGATGTGAAAACTGTTGTTGATGGAGAGGGTAGAGAATACAAAGCCCACTCAGTTATTTTGGCAACGGGTTCAAGTTACCGTGAACTAGGAATTGAAAATGAAAAGCGACTTTCCGGTCATGGCGTTTCTTGGTGTGCAACTTGTGATGGATTCTTCTTCCGTGACCAAGATATTGCTGTTGTAGGTGGTGGTGACTCAGCCGTTGAGGAAGCGACTTTCTTAACGCGCTTTGCAAAGAGCGTCACAATGATTCACCGCCGAGACGAATTGCGCGCTAGCAAGATCATGGCTGAACGTGCGCACAACGATCCAAAGATTAGCTTTGCTTGGAACAGTGAAGTCGCTGAATTGCATGGTGATGCAAAGTTATCTGGAGTTACGATTCGCGACATCAACTCTGGCGAAACCCGTCTGCTTTCGGTAACCGGATTGTTTGTGGCGATTGGTCACGATCCTCGTTCGGAACTACTAAAGGGACAAGTTGATCTTGATCCTCAGGGTTACGTACTAACTGGTGCCGGAACAACTGCAACAAATCTGTCTGGGGTTTTCGCCTGCGGTGACTTGGTTGACCATACTTACCGTCAAGCCATTACGGCTGCCGGAACTGGTTGTAGCGCAGCTCTGGACGCAGAACGTTTCTTAGCCAATCTGCACAGTAAGTAATTCGTAACTAAGTCAATAAACCAAGGGGTTAATCGCTAACCACTTATGCTTGATCCACTAGCAACAATAGGAGTAATGATGGGCGCAACTGCAGCCGTAACAGATGCATCGTTTGCTGACGATGTATTAAAGAGTGACAAACCAGTACTGGTTGATTTTTGGGCCGAATGGTGTGGCCCGTGCAAAATGATTGGTCCAATCTTGGAAGAGATTGCCGCCGCTCATGGTGACAAGCTAACTATCTTGAAGCTAAACGTCGACGAGAATCCGGCCACCGCAGCTAACTATGGTGTGACTTCAATTCCAACAATGAACGTTTACCAATATGGCGAGATCGTAAAGCAGATCATCGGTGCAAAGCCAAAGGCTGCACTTCTTTCAGATCTTGCTGAGTTCATTTAAGTAACTAATGACCGTAACGATCCTGCGACGCGGCGATCAAGGGCCGGCAGTATCAGAGGTTCGTGATCGGTTAGTTCGCCTTGGGCTCTTGAGTCCTGATGCTAGCGCAGCAGCAGATGTTTTCGATGACATCTTGCTAGCTGCGCTGCGCTATTTCCAACAAACGCGTGGTTTAACAGTTGATGGTTTAGTTGGCCCACAAACATTTCGCAGACTCGATGAGGCGCGCTGGAAAATTGGGGATCGAGTTTTAAGTTTCACACCAGGTCACGTGATCCACGGCGAAGATGTTGCGCAATTACAACAGAGGTTGATAGAACTTGGCTTTGCATTAGATCGCGTTGATGGCATCTTTGCAAAAAGCACCGATTCAGCGGTTCGCGAATTCCAGCGCAACGTTGGTTTGGATGTCGACGGAATTTGTGGCCCAGCATTCTTTCGAGCATTCCAAAGACTGGCTCGAACTATTGCT
Source organism: Candidatus Nanopelagicales bacterium (assembly GCA_036796575.1). Taxonomy (GTDB): domain Bacteria; phylum Actinomycetota; class Actinomycetes; order S36-B12; family UBA5976; genus UBA5976. The sequence goes on from DAIRCR010000001.1 coordinate 31,860, forward strand.
GGTGGTAGCCAAGAACATTTGCGAGAGCTTTCTACCGTTGCAAATTTTGGAAAGACCAGAACCGTTGAGACTTGCTCGATCTTGTTAGATCCAAGTGATTTAGCCGAACCACTTTTCGATAGTGAATTCACCCATGCCGATATTTGTTGGGACATCGCATCTCGGCTTGAGGGTCGATTAGGTGCCATGGGCACACTCGTCTTGCTGACCCGGCCACAATCAGGTCGTGTTGATGGTGAGCGCACCAGGGCAAGCCTTGCCAATGACAGCAATGTGGACCTAATCATTGGTCTTGGACTAGATCGTCACAGCAATCCCTTGGCCCAAGGAGTTGCCTCGTATTACTTTGGCCACGAATACTCCCGCTCAGCTACCGGCATGAGACTGGCCGAGATAGTTCAAGAGGAGATTAGTTCCCGAACTCCCCTGACAGATTCAAAGTCTCATGCAAAAACCTGGGATCTGTTTCGTTTGACTCGAATGCCCAGCATCAAAGTTGAATTGGGTTATGCCACAAGTCCTCATGACAGTGCTTTGCTTGCGAAGGCTGAAATTCGGGACGAAATCGCTGCTGGATTAAGTTCAGCTGTGTCAAGGATTTTGGCGCCAAGAATAGGTTAATGACCTTTTGTGATCTAGGTCACATTTTTGTTTCCTGCACAAGTTGTTCACATGTGGGTAAGTGAACTATTTGATTGGTTCGCCAAACATGCCGCGTTGCTTTGGGTCAATAACTTCAACGATTCGTTGCAGGTCTTCCAAAGTCGCGAATTCAATAATGACTTTTCCACGAGATTTACCGACCTGAACTGTAACTCTGGTATCTAGTCGATCCGATAGTCGATCTCCCATGGACTTAAGTCCAGGCGCACTGATCTTTCCAGCTGTCTTCTTTGAGGTTGGCTTAGTTTGTTTTTCGTCCTGACCAAGCGAAACGATCTCTTCCACGGTTCGAACCGATAGGCCTTCGGCAACAATTCGGCTGGCAAGTCGTTCAATTGCACCGGCATCCTTTAGTCCAAGCAGTGCACGGGCATGGCCAGCTGAGATAACACCAGCGGCAACTCGGCGTTGCACTGCTGGTGGCAAGTTAAGTAGGCGCAGCGTATTGGAGATCTGGGGACGAGAGCGCCCCAAGCGGGTGGCCAACTCATCCTGAGTTCCGCCGAAATCCTCAAGTAATTGCTTATAGGCAGCGGCTTCTTCTAGTGGAGTTAGGGCAGCCCGGTGCAAGTTCTCAAGTAAGGCATCGCGCAACATCTGATCGTCAGCGGTTTCGCGAATTAGCGCCGGAATCGTCTTGAATCCTGCTTTTTTGGTAGCGCGCAATCGGCGCTCACCGGCTACGAGTTCGTATCCCCCACCTTTAGTCGGGCGCACTACGATCGGCTGCATTAACCCAACTTCTTGAATGGAATGTACCAATTCAGCCAGTGCTTCATCATCAAACACTTGGCGTGGTTGTTGAGCGTTTGGAGTTATTGAGCGAACTGGTAGTTCAGCAAAGGTAAGGCCAGCAATTGCTGCGGGCGCTTGGTTAGGACTTTGAATGGCTGGGGTTGCTGTCTTTTTTGCCGGTTTAGCTGTGGATTTAGTTGAAGGGGCTGCCTTTTTTGGTGCAGGGCTAGCAACTTTCTTGGCTGGCTTGGCACCAGTACCGCTCTTTGGTTTTGCGGTTGTAGTTTCACGTGAAACATCCGGGATTAGGGCTCCTAAGCCACGGCCTAGGCTTTGTCGTTTTGCCATTGCATTAACCCTTCTGCTTGCGTTCGGTGATTTCGCGGGCTGCGGCTAAATAAGCTACTGCCCCAGTTGATCCTGGATCATAAGTCATAACAGATTGCCCGAAAGATGGTGCCTCTGCGACGTAAATCGACCTTGGGATCACAGTTTCCAGGACTTTTTTGCCGAAGTAGCCTCGCACTTCCTCTACAACTGAAGCTGAGAGGTTTGTCGTGGAGTTATACATAGTCAGCAAAATAGTGCTGACTTCTAGCTCTGGATTTAGCCGTTCTTTGGCGAATTCAATCGTCCGAAGTAGTTGCTGAACACCTTCAAGGGCATAGAACTCACATTGGATCGGAATTAGCACCTCTTTGACTGCGGCCAAGGCATTAATGGTCAAAAGGCCCAGACTTGGGGGGCAATCAATAAATACATAGTCCATTTCATGGTCGGCCAAGAAATCTGCCAAAGCCTGCTTCAAAAGGAATGGTCGTTTGGCCTCATCCACAGTCGAAATAAGCTCAATATCTGCGCCAGCCAAGTCCAGAGTTGCCGGCAGGACCCACAGGGAATCAAAGCCTTGGGCCGCACTCATCATGTCTGCAATTGATTCGCCATCAAGTAAAACATCAAAAGACCCGCTGGCATCTTCGTAGTGATCAATGCCAAAAGCAGTACTGGCATTTCCTTGTGGATCAAGGTCAATCACCAAAACGTTAAGGCCGGCCAGGGCCATAGATGCAGCCAGATTTACCGCGGATGTGGTTTTTCCTACGCCACCTTTTTGGTTGGCAATAGTGATGATTCGGGTTTGTTTAGGCTTGGCAAAAGTACCTTTTAGTCCACGACGAACATAAACCGCAGCGGCTGCAGCTGCAGCTAAAGGTGTGTCTTCTTCATCGGCGTACGCCATTTTGCCAACCTAATTTCTTAACCCCAGTATTACTAACTTGAGTCTTAAGCGTAGGGCAGATGCCTGACGCTTATGTTAGGTGGTCACCCGTACGACGGTGGTCTGTGGATCCACGACACCTTCGCCACAAAGTACGATTTCTGCCTTGCGGCCCTTGAGGATTTCCTTGGCATCGGTGATCTCGGTTGCGGCCGAGCTGCCTTTCATGGCCAAAATCTGGCCACCTTTGGTGGTTAATGGCAATGACCAGGTAAGTAGCTTTCCGAGTGGAGCAACGGCGCGAGCCGTGACAACTGGCGCAGTTTGGCCCTTTAACTCTTCGGCTCTGCCCCGAATAACTGTTACTTGTTCAGTTAAACCAAGGTCGGCGACAACTTCCTTTAGGAATTCAGACCGGCGCATTAATGGCTCAATCAAACCCATTTTGATGTCTGGTCTAACTATCGCTAGAACTAAACCTGGTAAGCCAGCCCCACTGCCAATGTCAAAAACCTTTGAGTTGGCGGGGATAAGTTCTTCAACAACTGCACAGTTTGCGATGTGCCGATCCCAAATTCGATCTACTTCTCGTGGCCCTAAAAAGCCGCGTTCTACACCGGCTCCGGCTAACCAATGCGCGAATCGGGCAAGGTTTTCCGCAGCATCTGGGTAAACCTCGGTGATTTCTTTCACTGAATTAGTCTTTCGATAAATGTTTCACGTGAAACGTGAAACTAGGCCGGAAGGACCACAATTCGGCGCTTTGGTTCTTCGCCCTTAGAAACACTGGAAGCGCCAGCTTCGCCAACTGCGTCATGGACTACTTTGCGTTCAAAGGCGTTCATTGGCTTTAGCTCAACTTCTTCGCCAGTTTCAATAGCTTTAGCGGCGGCTTCTTTAGCCACCTCAATTAGCTTGGCTTTGACTGCGGCGCGATGGCCCGAGATATCAAGCATTAGTCGGGAGCGTTCGCCGGTTTCGCGAGTCACAGCAAGGCGAGTTAGTTCTTGAATTGCGTCCAAAACTTCGCCTTTTTTGCCAACAAGCTGGGAAAGGTCTGCGCCAACAATGCTTACCGTGGCGCGATCATTTTCAACGTCCATGTCGATGTCACCATCAAGGTCTGCAATGTCAAGTAGGCCTTCCAAGTAATCTGCGGCGATTTCGCCTTCTTGCTCAAGGAGTGAGAGTTTTTCAGCCATTTTGTTTGGCCTTTCTGTGTTGGAAATTTAGTTTGGATAATTAGATCGATTGGTTGCTTGGTTTCACGTGAAACTATTTGCGCTTCTTTTTAGGCTTCTTTTTCGGTTGTTGACGAGTTGCTTTAGTTTCTGGCGTCGGCTCGACATCAAGCTCTGGTTGTGGATTCTTTCTCGATTTCTTTGCAGCTTTTCTGGCTTCTAGAGCATCAAATGCTGGGGTTCCTGGTTGCGGGCTATTTCGGATGACATAGAACTGCTGTCCCATAGTCCAAAGGTTTGTGGTGAACCAGTAGAGCAGTACACCGACTGGGAAGTTAATGCCGGTGACCGCAAAAATGATCGGGAATACATAAAGCAAAATCTTTTGCTGCTTAACCATCGGGTTATCAGGTGCGGTGTTCTTAACAATCAATTGGCGCTGAGTTAGGAATGAAGTCAGGGTCATTAAGAAAATCAGAACTAGCGTCACCCAGAAGGTTGCACTTGGGTTCGCAGTTTCGGCCCGGTTCATGAAAGTGCCATAAATCGGGGCGCCTACGATAGTTGCATTTCGCGCAGATTCAACTAGCTCATCTGTGAGCACGCCTTTTGGCTGGCTCATTGCAATTCCTTGCAGCACAACAAACAAGGCGTAGAAGATTGGGGCTTGCGCCAAAATTGGTAAGCAACTTGAAAGCGGGTTGGTTCCGGTTTCTTTGTAGAGCTTCATTAGCTCTTGGGATTGGCGTTCGCGATCTCCCGCATACTTCTTTTGGATTTCTTTTACTTGCGGCTGAATAATTTGAAGATTTCGCTGGCTTTTAATCTGCTTTACAAATAGCGGAATCAAGATGATGCGGATCAAGATCACCAACATCACAATGGCAAGGCCCCAGGCCCAGCCGCTGTCTGGAAGGAACACACGGGAAGTTAAAGAGTGGAAACTAACTAAAACCCAACTAACTAGAGTTTCTAGCCATACCAATGGATTAAGGCTCATGCGCCAATAACCTGCCTATCGTTATTAGTTGAATTTTCAATTACTTCTCGGTTGGTCCAAGTTCCTTTTGCTGGAATGAATTCGATTCCACCGGTAGCCCAAGGGTGACAGCGCAATACTCGCCACGCTGCCAGCAAGCTACCTTTACCAGCACCATGGACCTTCACTGCCTCTAATCCATAGTGCGAGCAAGTTGGGTAGTAGCGACAAACTTGACCGATACGTGGGCTAAGCAGAATTTGATAAGCGCGGATTATCCCCACCAGGATTGCAGCGAAAAGTCGACCAAAGGTAAGTGCCCACAGATGCTTTATCGAGTTAAGGAATTGACTCATGACTTAGCCAATTTTGAAAGAGCGAATTTAAGGCTCTCGGAAAGCTGGGAAAAAGTTGCTTGGCTTGCCTCCGGCAAAGCTCTAACAACAACATGGGATCCGGCTGGAAAGCTACCAACTAATGGTGTGATTGCGTGCCTTAGTTGGCGGGTCACTTTATGTCGAACCACTGAGTTCCCTACGTTTTTACCCACAGCAAAGGCCACTTTTGTATGTTCGCTTGAAGATTGAGCCACGTGTAGAACCACCAATTTTGCTGAAAACCTTGTGCCTGATTTCATAACAGCTGAAATATCCGAGGACTTACGCAACCTCGCCGAGGCGGGAAGCATTTACTTGGAGCCGCAGATTAAGCGGAAAGCTTTGAGCGACCCTTTGCGCGGCGTGAGGCAAGAATGCCACGGCCGGCGCGAGTGCTCATGCGGTTACGGAAACCGTGCTTCTTGGCACGACGACGCTTATTTGGCTGGTAGGTGCGCTTTGTCATAAGTGACACTCCAAAAGGAAGTAGGGATGAGGCGATTGGCCATCGGACATCCACGAATTTTTAGGTTCGTGAACATTCGACGAAGTGCACATCGAACTCGGTATTAACTTCCTAAAGATACGGGTAATTACTGGTTTTGGTCAAACTCAAAATTTGAATCGATCTCCTGTGGAAAACAACTTGTCAGGCGGTATCCACAGGCCGTAGTCTGCATAGTCCGAGCCTGTGGAAATCAATTATTCCTCGCCTGCAAACTTGGACTCAAGGAGCGAAATGGAAGATCTGGACCTTAACGAGGTTTGGGCGCGGACTTTAGAGTCTTTGTCCTCCGGAGCGCTAACTCCACAGCAACGAGCTTTCGTAACCTTGACCCGCCCGCTTGGCATTGTTGGTGACACCGCTTTAGTTGCGGCTCCAAATGAATTCACAAAAGACGTTTTAGAAAGCCGACTTAGCCCAATTGTGTGTGACGCGCTTTCGGCAACCCTGGGCCGCGAAATGCGCCTGGCTGTCACAGTGGATGAATCGATTGCGCCAGATCTTGACGATGAAGCCACAGACGAACTAGCAGACTCGACTTACGCCGACATTGAATCTATTGGTTTGCAATCAGACCCAAATCCGGCGTTGCCACCTCAGGCTAGTCGCGGCCCAGCTCCAGCTCCAAGAACTTCCGAAGAAGGAAGTCGACTTAATCCAAAATATACTTTCGACACATTTGTCCCTGGTTCCTCAAACCGGTTCGCGCACGCAGCAGCTCGCGCAGTTGCCGAACAACCAGCTAAGGCATACAACCCGCTTTTCGTTTACGGTGAATCAGGTCTCGGCAAGACTCATTTGCTCCACGCAATTGGTCACTACACCAGAACTCTTTACGCAGGATCAAAAGTTCGTTATGTAAGTTCTGAAGAATTTACTAACGAATTCATTAACTCAATCCGCGATGACAAAGCAAAGGAATTCCAGCGCCGTTACAGGGATATTGACGTTTTGCTTGTTGATGATATTCAATTTCTTTCTGGCAAAGTTCAAACTCAAGAAGAGTTCTTCCACACGTTTAACACTTTGCATAATGCAAACAAACAAATTGTTGTGACATCAGATTTGCCACCGAAGCAACTTCAAGGTTTCGAAGATCGAATGAGTTCACGTTTCGAGTGGGGTTTGATCACAGATGTTCAGCCGCCCGATTTAGAAACTCGTATCGCGATTCTACGAAAGAAGAGTGCGCAAGAAAGATTAAGTGCGCCGCCAGAAGTTTTGGAATTTATCGCGTCAAAGATGTCAACAAATATTCGTGAGCTTGAAGGCGCGTTAATTCGAGTGACCGCGTTTGCGAGTTTGAACCGAGCGCCCGTTGATTTAGATTTGGCTGAAGTCGTTCTTAAAGATTTGGTTTCAGATGCCGCTGGGCCAGAAATTAGTGCGAGTTTGATTATGGCTCAAACCGCAAGTTATTTCGGAGTCACACTCGATGACTTAACTGGAGCTAGCCGGTCCCGAGTTTTGGTAACCGCTCGCCAGATCGCTATGTATTTGTGCCGCGAGCTAACTGATTTATCTTTGCCGAAAATTGGGCAGCAGTTTGGTGGTCGCGACCACACCACGGTTATGCACGCAGATCGTAAAGTGCGTCAGTTAATTGCTGAACGCCGAAGCCTTTATAACCAGGTAAGCGACCTAACGGCCCGGATTAAGGCCCAGGCTAGAACTTTGTAACTCTAGTAACACCTGTCACTTCTATACACAGTGTGGATAACTATGGGGATATCTTTCCTGATTTTTCAAGGTTTTTGAAGAATTGTGGATTAAAGCTCTTATAAACCTAAGTTTTTAGACTAAACCTGTGGATAACTGTGGATAAGTTATGTTTTTTACCATAAGTGTTAAGTTGCAATAAAGTTATCCACAGGATAGTTTTGGTAATTGTTTGGTTTTAATGGGTTTTAAGGGTTATCCACAGAATCCACAGTGCCTACTACTACTACGAAAGATATATTTCAAACCTAGGGTTTGACCCACTCTGTTGTTAACTATTGGGTTAGCCCGAATATTGAAGTAAATAATGAGACAAGTAATGAAATAACTGTGGCTGAATTAGTCAGCCAGACGTGGCACGATAAAGACTCAATAGATCGAGACACCAGAGGGTGAGTTGTAAGTGAAGTTCCAAGTAGACCGTGATGTTATGGCCGATGCAGTTTTGTGGGCGTCTCGTACTTTACCAACAAAATCAACCCAGCCACTGTTAACCGGTATGCATTTAGTTGCTGAAAAGTCCGGACTAGTTCTATCTGGCAGCGACGCAGACGTAAGCGCTCGTGCGAATTTAAAAGCTGACGTAATTGAAACCGGAACCGTTTTAATCCCTGGCAGATTATTAGCTGACATCACTCGCTCACTACCTTCCGCAGTTATTGACTTTGCAATCGAAGGAAACCGCGCAAAAATTTCTTGCGGGCGATCGTCTTTCACAATCCCAACAATGCCAGTAGCTGAGTATCCACCACTACCAACTATGCCGAACGTGAGTGGCACCGTTACAGGAACCGATTTTGCTACCGCAATTTCTCAAGTTGCAATTGCCGCTTCTCGCGACGAAACACTTCCAGCTTTCACTGGTGTGAAAATCGATGTCGAAGGCGCTGTTATTACGCTTGCTGCAACCGATCGATACCGCTTAGCTGTTCGCGAGTTAAATTGGTCACCTGCTTCAACGTCTCTCAACACACACGCGTTAGTGCCCGCGAAGTTTTTGTCCGAGTCTTCAAAATCACTTTCACATAGCGAAGCGATTTCCTTAGCGTTTGCCGCAGGCAACGAAGGATTAATTGGTATCGAAGGATCCGGTCGACAAACAACCAGCCGACTTCTTGCTGCTGATTTTCCAAAATACAAAACATTATTACCAACCGAGTCAACAACTGTTGCGCAGATTAGCACCAGTGCGCTTGTTGAATCAGTTAAACGTGTCTCGTTAGTTCTAGAACGAGAAGCACCAATTCGCGTTCATTTTGCGAACGGCGAAGCCGTAATTACTGGCGGCGGCGGCAGTGGCGAACTTGCTGAAGCAAAAGAATTTATTGAGTGCACACTAGCTGGCGAAGAGTTAACAATTGCTTTCAATCACCAGTTCCTGCTTGACGGTTTAAGCGCAATCGATTCTTCGGTAGCTGTTGTTTCAATGACAACTCCGATCAGACCAGCTGTTATTTCTGGCGCAACTGACTTCGGCGCGCAACCAGATGACAGCTTTAAATATTTATTGATGCCAATCCGGCAACAATAATTAGTGCAGATGTTTATCGGCAACATTAAGTAATGCAAATATCGAAACTGTCTCTGCGTGATTTTCGTAACCACGAAAACCTTGATCTAACTTTTCCGTCCGGAGCGACCACAATTGTTGGCCGTAACGGCAGAGGCAAAACCAATATTGTCGAAGCAGTTCACTACCTAGCAACCCTTGGTAGCCATAGGGTTTCCCAAGACTCACCACTTATTAGAAATTGGCAAACCTCAGCAACCATCATGGCTCAAGTTGAAAAACACAACCGCCAGGCAAAAGTAGAACTAACTATAAATTCTCAAGGCGCCAATAAAGTCTCGCTAAACGGAAACCCGCTCTCTAAAACCCGCGACATTTTAGGTTTAGTAACAATCGTAATCTTTTCCCCAGAAGACCTAGAGCTAGTAAAAGGTGAACCTTCGTCTCGGCGAAGATTTATAGATGAGCTCGGCACACTTATTTCCCCAAAGCTTTCAACTACCCGTAGTGATTTTGAAAGAACTTTAAAACAACGCAACACGCTTCTAAAATCTTTAGGCCGCCGCGCCCCATCAACCCAGGCTCGCGCAACTTTAGACGCCTGGGACGAACAACTAATTCAAACCGGCGCCGAACTGATTGCTACTCGAATAGAAAACATTAAACGTATCAAACCTCACCTAACTGAGTTCGGAACTACGATCAGCGGCGATACTGAGCCTCTGTTTCTGAATTATTCAAACTCTTGGTTGCCTGTTGAAGTAAGCGACAAGACTGAAATCGCAAACCTATTCAAGATCGAATTAGAGAATCGAAGTACGGACGAAGTGGATCGCGGAGCAACTTTAGTCGGGCCACATCGAGATGATCTAAACATTCAGTTAAGCAATATGCCGGCAAAGGGATATGCCTCACACGGACAGTCCTGGTCGATTGCGATCGCACTTCGGTTAGCAGCCTTCAAAATATTGCGCGAACACGACGATGACCCCATTTTGATTTTGGATGACGTGTTTGCTGAGCTTGATGAAAAACGACGCAACCGGCTTATTGCTGTAATTTCAGACGTCGAACAAACTTTAATCACAGCTGCAGTTATAGAGGATATCCCAAAGGGATTGCCGAGCAACCAACTTCTGTTAGAAGATAACTAACACTGTGTTAGATAAACCTCAACAAGAATTTCTGCGATCTTTGCTAAGCCGAGCCAGGGTCCGCACCACAACTGTGCCCAATCGTAAAAACCGCAACCTAAACTTTTACGACGAGCAAAGAAGCGGCGCAGGCCCAGACGAGCGGGACCCAGCAACCCTGTCTGGATTGATTGATCGCTTAATCATCAGCAAAGGCTGGGACCTACAGGTTGCAACCGGACGACTTCATGGTCAATGGGGCTTAATTGTTGGCCACGACGTTGCAAGTCATGTAAAAATCGAAACATTTAACTTGGATCCAAGTGGGCAATCTGGCACCTTGGTACTACGGGCAGAATCCAGCGCTTGGGCCACTCAAATCCGCTTACTTTTACCAACAATCTCCCAGCGCCTAGGTGAGGAAATTGGGCAGGGCCGAATCAGCGAAATTAAGGTCCTAGGGCCAACAGCCCCATCATGGAAACATGGCCAAAGAAGTGTCCCAGGACGGGGTCCCAGGGATACCTACGGGTGATCCCCCGACTCCCGAAAAATTCAATAAACAGATAGGATTAGGGGTACTAGCGCGCCTGAAAAACTCCCTATTTAGGGTCTGACATTCAGGAGCCAACAACGCACGACGGAAAGGCCCAAAAGTGACGTATGACGGCAGTGCCATCCAGGTCTTAGAAGGCCTTGATGCAGTTAGAAAACGCCCAGGTATGTACATCGGTTCAACCGGTGAAAGAGGTCTGCACCACTTGGTCTACGAAGTCGTAGATAACTCAGTTGATGAAGCTCTAGCAGGACATTGCACCCATATTGAAGTAACAATTCTGGAAGACGGCGGCGTTCGCGTCGTGGACAACGGCCGTGGAATTCCAGTAGACATCGTCGCTTCCGAAGGCAAACCAGCTGTTGAAGTAGTTCTGACCGTTTTGCACGCAGGCGGAAAATTTGGCGGCGGCGGATATGCCGTTTCCGGTGGCTTGCATGGTGTCGGCGTCTCAGTTGTTAACGCGCTATCTAGAAACGTCGACGTAGAAGTGCGTCGTGAAGGATTCATTCACACCCAGTCTTACAAGTACGGTGTCCCAGTTGCGCCTTTGAAAAAAGGCGGCAAAACCGACTTAACCGGAACCACCGTTACGTTTTGGGCAGACGGAGATATTTTCGAAACTACTATTTATGATTTCGAAACTCTTTCCCGTCGCTTCCAAGAAATGGCGTTCCTAAATCGCGGCTTAACGCTTTCACTCACCGATGAGCGCGCTTCTACCGGACTAGTCATAGACGAAGAAACCGGCGAACCAAAAGTTGATGGCCCGCGCAGCGTTACCTACATGTACGAAGGCGGTATCAGGGATTTCGTTCAACATCTAAATGTTCGCAAGTCCCCAATTCACAACGACATAGTTGAATTTTTCTCAGAAGACACTAAGCGTGGCCTCAGCCTTGAAGTTGCTATGCAATGGAACAGCAGCTACACCGAGTCGGTTTATTCATTCGCAAACACAATTAACACAATCGAAGGTGGAACCCACGAAGAAGGATTCCGTACCGCATTAACTTCGTTGGTTAATAAGTTCGCGCGCGAGTGGAGCATTCTGAAAGAGAAAGACACAAACCTTTCTGGTGAAGACGTGCGGGAAGGTTTAACTGCAATCATTTCGATCAAACTTCACGAACCACAGTTTGAAGGTCAGACAAAAACCAAACTTGGCAACACCGAAGCTAAAGCATTTGTGCAAAAAGTTGTTAACGAAGAACTAGCAGCTTGGTTTGAGAAAAATCCTGCACAAGGCAAAGACATCGCGCGCAAATCTTTACAAGCAGCAACTGCTCGACTTGCTGCACGTAAAGCGCGCGACTTGGCACGTAATCGCAAGGGCTTACTAGGCAGCAGTAGCTTGCCTGGAAAGTTGAAGGACTGTTCGAGTAACGAACCTTCAGAGTGTGAAGTGTTTATCGTTGAAGGTGACTCGGCCGGCGGCTCTGCAGGTCAAGGTCGCGATCCTCGCACACAAGCAATTTTGCCGATCCGCGGAAAAATTCTTAACGTGGAAAAAACCAGAATCGATCGGGTACTTGCCAACACTGAAGTTCAAGCGATCATTTCTGCATTTGGAACTGGTATCCAAGATGAATTCGACATCAATAAATTGCGCTATCACAAATTGGTTTTGATGGCCGATGCTGACGTGGACGGACAGCACATCCGTACTTTGCTTTTAACATTCTTGTTCCGCTACATGCGACCACTTGTCGATGGTGGATTTGTTTATGTTGCCCAGCCACCGCTTTACAAAGTGAAATGGTCGCGCGAAGCCCCAGGCTATGCATATTCAGACAAGCAGCGCGATCAAATCGTCGAAGCTGGATTAGCAGCTGGCAAGAAACTTCGCACTGAAGATGTCCAGCGCTACAAAGGCCTTGGCGAAATGAATGCTGAAGAGCTTTGGGAAACCACAATGGATCCAGCAACCCGAGTTTTGTTGCAGGTTTCAGTAGATGACGCAGCACAAGCTGATCAACTTTTCTCAACCCTTATGGGCGAAGACGTCGAAAGCCGACGCAACTTTATTCAACGCAATGCACATGACGTGCGGTTCCTGGACATCTAATGACTGAAATTAATGACGCAACCCACGATCAAATTGAAATCGTCGACCTTAATGTCGAGATGCAAAGGTCGTACCTTAACTACGCGATGAGCGTTATCGTCTCGCGCGCATTGCCAGATGTGCGAGACGGCTTGAAACCAGTTCACCGCCGCGTGATTTATGCAATGTACGACGGTGGCTACCGCCCAGATCGCGCATTCAACAAGAGCGCGCGCGTAGTTGGCGAAGTTATGGGTCAGTACCACCCGCATGGCGATAGTGCGATTTATGACACTTTAGTTCGTCTGACTCAATCGTGGTCATTGCGTTATCCATTGGTACAGGGCCAAGGAAACTTTGGTTCACCCGGAAACGACTCAGCCGCAGCTGCGCGCTACACCGAATGCCGCATGGCGTCGCTTGCCATGGAAATGGTGCGCGATATCGATCAGGACACCGTCGATTTCGTACCAAACTACGATGGCAAAAATCTTGAACCAACAGTTCTGCCAAGCCGGTTCCCAAACCTTTTGGTCAATGGATCATCTGGCATTGCTGTTGGTATGGCGACAAACATTCCACCGCACAATCTCACCGAGGTTGCTGCAGGCGTGCAGTGGGCGCTAGAACATCCAGACGCAACGCGCGAAGAATTACTCGAAGCGTTGATGGAGCGAATCACTGGACCAGATTTCCCAACCGGTGGCCAGATTGTTGGACGCCGCGGAATTCAAGATGCATATCGCACCGGTCGTGGATCTGTAACAATGCGAGCCATTACCGAAATTACTGAAGACAAGCGTGGCCGCACGATTATTGCGATTACGCAATTGCCTTATCAAGTTAATCCAGACAACTTACTTGAGCGAATTGCTGAGCTGGTTGAGCAAGGCAAGGTTGGCGGAATCGCTGACTTGGTAGATGAAAGCTCGTCACGCACTGGAATGCGCATTGTTGTAGTTCTTAAGCGCGACGCGGTGCCAAAGGTCGTACTTAATAACTTGTTTAAGTACACCCAGCTGCAAGATAATTTCGGCGCAAACATGTTGGCACTTGTTGATGGCGTGCCTCGCACTTTGACACTTGATGCGTTCGTATCGAATTGGATCGAACATCAAGTTGAAGTTATTCAACGTCGCACCGCCTACCGTTTGCGAATTGCTGAAGAGCGCGTACATATTTTGATCGGCCTACTAAAGGCAATCGATCGCATCGATGAAGTTATCGCGTTAATCCGAGCATCAGAGTCAGCATCGGTTGCACAAGCTGGCCTGATGAAACTTCTCGACATCGATGAAATTCAAGCCCAAGCAATTCTCGATATGCAGCTTCGTAAGCTTGCAGCGCTTGAGCGCAACGAATTACAAACTCAGCACGACAAATTAATGGCTGAGATCGCCGACTACAAAGACATTTTGTCGAACCTAACTCGTCAGCGCAGCATCGTGAGCGAAGAGCTTGCCGACATCGTTAACAAGTTCGGTGACGAACGTCGCACCACAATCGTGGCTGATGAAAATGATGTAACTCACGAAGATCTAATCGCAGTGGAACCAATCGTGGTCACCCTTTCTGCTGATGGATACATCAAGCGCACTAAAGCTGCGCTATACAGATCTCAAAAGCGTGGCGGCCGTGGCGTAAAAGGTGCAGCTCTGAAGCAAGATGACGTGGTTACAAACTTCTTTGTAACGACAACTCATCATTGGATCTTGTTCTTCACTAACCGTGGTCGAGTATTCCGAGTTAAGGCATACGAACTAACCGACACCGGCAGAGACGCACGTGGACAACACGTTGCGAACTTGCTATCCCTAGCTCCAGAAGAGCAGGTAGTTGAAGTTCAAGACTTGCGCGACTACAGCCAGGCCAAGTACTTAGTTCTTGCTACCCGAAATGGTGTAATCAAAAAGTCACGGTTAGCAGATTACGACTCATCACGTAGCACTGGACTAGTTGCAATCACACTACGCGACGAAGACGACGTAGTTTCGGCCCAACTTGTAAACGATGAAGATGACTTACTTCTAGTTTCAAAAATGGGTTACTCAGTTCGATGTCACGCTGACGATGCAACCTTGCGCCCAATGGGACGAACTGCTGGTGGTGTTATCGGAATCAGGTTCAAGACTGATGATGATTACTTACTAAAGATGGAAGTAGCAACACCAGATTCCTTCGTAGTCACAGTCACCGAAGGCGGTTGGGCTAAGCGAACTTCGATCGAAGAGTGGAACGCGAAGGGTCGTGGCACCCAAGGTGTTCGAGCTATGCGTCTAGTTGAAAAACGTGGCGGACTAGCTGGCGCACTAATCTGCGCAGCAGAGGACGAAATTTTTGCTATTGCTAGCAATGGCGTTGTAATCCGAACTCGCGTCGACGAAATTCGCGCAGCTGGACGCGACACCATGGGTGTCTCCTTCATGAAGGTTGGAGATGACGATCAAGTTGTTGCAGTAGCACGCAGCACCGCAGCTTCGATGGCTGCCTTGGAAAACGTTGAGGTTGCAGATGAACCAGCGCCAGTTGAGTCTGAAGCAGTTAACGAAGAAGTTGCCAACGATGGGGAAGAGGCCTAAATGTCAGATATCGATATCGATCTAAACGATGATCAGCCAACTAAGCGGAACTTTTTCAAGAATCCACTAAAGACATCTGAAAAAAGTGAAGAGAACCTAGTTCCGGTAGCAGCGCAAGCACCAGCTCGACAAGTGCGACTTCATTTAACTCATGTTGACCCGTGGTCAGTTGCTAAAGGCGCGTTTGTTTTAGGTGTAACAATTGCCGGTGTATTGGTGATTGCCACAATCGTGCTTTGGTTAATGCTTTCTGCCGCAGGTGTATTTGAAGCAGTTTCAAATCTGTGGAGCGACGCATCGGGCAACACTGGAACTGGAATCAGCTTCTTGTCCCTAGGCCGACTAATGGGTTTGATGATGGTTGTATCTGCAATTGAAATTGTGCTTTTAAGCGTACTTTCCACGCTTTTCGCAGTCCTCTACAACTTAAGCGTTGGCTTCACTGGCGGCATCGAGTACACCTTCACAGACCGAGGCTGATCTACCATTTTGGGCTAACGCCCGCTTTGGGGTAACCTCTTAACTCGTGCCTTGAAATAGGTACAAATCGCAAGAAAATCAAGATCCTTAAGAAATCAGGGCCCATAGCTCAGCTTGGTTAGAGCGCTTCGCTGATAACGAAGAGGTCGGTGGTTCAAGTCCACCTGGGCCCACGCAAGGTGTTTTGGTCAAGAAAGGTAGGAAGCGTAATGAAGAAACTTTTGTCACTAGCATTGCTAGCGGTTGCTGGTTACGTCATTTACCAGCAGGCAGAAAACAGCAAAGCCGAGCAAGAATTGTGGACACAGGCTACTTCAGAGTAGATTTTGTTCTACGGTTTTACCGCCGGGGAATTAGCTCAATTGGTAGAGCACTGCCTTTGCAAGGCAGGGGTTAGGGGTTCGAGTCCCCTATTCTCCACAACTGAAGAAGTAAGAAACGTAGGCGAAGGCAGGCAAATGCCTTCGCTTTTGTTTTGCCCAAAATAGTTGGTAAATACTTTTTGCACACAGGGCTAAATCCCCAAAATCCCTGATAAATGGGGATATCCACAGGCAAAACCAGGCTGTCCACACAGGATATCCCCAGCTGAATACCCATTGTTTCGTGGGTTTTCCCCAATTTGTCCACTTAGTTATCCACAGGGGTCATTGTTTATGTCAGTCCTGACCCATACAGTCAATAACACCTGGTCATTACCAGTGGAAAAGGCACTTGGCTGTAACCAAGTGCGAAAAGGTGGATTACATGAGCGTCGCGGAATTTCCCCGCAATTACGAAGAAGATGGCGCATTAGTTCCACCTCAGGACATCGTTGCCGAGCAATCAGTTCTAGGCGCAATGCTGCTCAGTAAAGATGCAATCGCTGATGTCATCGAAAGTTTGCGAGAAGTTGATTTTTACAAACCTGCGCACGCCACAATTTACGGCGCGATCCTAGATATTTATGGCCGCGGCGAACCAGCCGATGCAATTACAGTTGCGAACTATTTGAGCAAGTCTGGCGCACTAGGAAATGTTGGTGGCGCAGGCTACCTTCACACCTTGGTTGCAAGTGTTCCAACGGCAGCTAACGGTTCTTACTACGCGCGCATTGTTACTGAGCGCGCAATTTTGCGACGACTAGTTGACGCTGGAACAAAAATTGCCCAGATGGGATATGCCGGCGATGCCGAAGTAGATCAACTTGTTGATCGTGCGCAAGCCGAAGTGTATGACGTTACCGGCCGACGAACTTCAGAAGACTACGCGCCGCTTTCCGAAATCATGCCGCAGACTTTGTCCGAGATCGAAGCTATTGAAGGACGCGGCGGACAACTAGTTGGTGTGCCAACTGGATTTCAACAACTCGATGACATCACACATGGACTTCACGCCGGTCAATTAATTATTGTTGCTGCGCGACCTGCAATTGGTAAATCAACTTTAGGTTTAGACCTGGCGCGCTCTGCAAGCATCAAACACAATTTAACTTCTGCAATTTTCTCACTTGAAATGAGCCGCAACGAAATTGTTATGCGACTGCTTTCGGCTGAAGCGCAAGTTGGTTTGAATCACATGCGCGCAGGAACACTAAGTGATGCCGACTGGGGCAGACTTGCAAACAAAATGGGACAAGTCAATGACGCACCACTATTCATTGATGATTCCCCAAACATGACAATGATGGAGATTCGAGCAAAGGCCCGTCGACTTAAGCAACGTTTCGATTTGAAACTTCTAATCATTGATTACCTGCAACTTATGTCGTCTGGACGAAAAGTTGAAAGTCGCCAAGTTGAAGTTTCAGAATTTTCACGTTCGTTAAAACTGCTCGCAAAGGAATTAGAGATTCCAGTGATTGCGATCAGTCAGTTAAACCGTGGACCGGAACAACGTCAAGATAAGCGTCCAATGCTTTCTGACCTTCGTGAATCTGGCTCCCTTGAACAAGACGCTGACATGGTTGTATTACTTCACCGCGAAGATGTTTACGAACGAGAATCACCGCGCGCAGGTGAAGCTGACTTCATCTTGGCAAAGCATCGCAACGGTCCAACTGGAACAGTTACTGTGGCATTCCAAGGCCACTACAGCCGCTTCGTAGACATGGCTACATCGTAAATTTCTAGCTCAACCAGAAAGCAAATCATGTCCAGCAGGTCAACCCAGATAGATCGAATTAACTTAGTTACTTTGCTAGAGCGCGAGCGCAAAACTTATCGCGACAACCATGCAAAATCTCTTGAGCTATACAAAGACGCAAAGAATTTATTTGGCGGCGTTCCAATGCCATGGATGAACAAATGGGTTGGTGGCTTTCCGCTTTACATGCAGGGCGCAAAAGGCAACATCATTACTGACGTTGATGGTAACGAGTACATTGACTTTGCACTCGGTGACACTGCTGCAATGACGGGACATTCACCAGATGCCAGCGTGAAAGCGATTATTAATCGAATGCAAGACCAAGGTGGCATAACAACCATGATGCCTACTGAGGACGCGCAGTGGGTTGGCGCCGAACTAACCCGCCGTTTTAGAGTTCCGCTTTGGTCATTTACGGTTTCTGCAACGGACTCGAATAGATGGGCGATTCGGCTGGCTCGGCTAGCAACCGGCAAGAGCAAAATTTTGGTTTTTTCGTATTGCTATCACGGATCTGTAGACGAAACCTTCGGTGTCTTGGATTCAAGCGGCAACACCGTATCAAGGCCTGGCAATGTTGCGCCACCAGTGCCAATCGACCAAACAACTCGTGTTGTTGAGTTCAACGACCTGCCTGGACTAGAAGCTGCGTTGCAGCACGGTGATGTGGCAGCTATTTTGACTGAGCCGGCGCTGACAAACATCGGAATCGTTTTGCCTGAACCGGGTTACCTTGAAGGCATGCGCGAGTTGGCGACAAAGTATGGCGCACTTTTAATGATTGATGAGACGCACACTATCTCGGCCGGATATGGCGGCATGACATTACGCGACAAGTTAGATCCAGATATTTTCATAATTGGAAAGAGCATTGGCGCGGGAATTCCATCAGGTGCATATGGGTTTAAGCAAGAAGTCGTTGATCTGATTAATTCCCACACCGAAGCTGACTTACTAGATGTTGGTGGCATCGGTGGAACTCTTGCCGGTAACGCATTGTCATTAGCTGCAATGCGAGCAACGCTGGGCGAAGTTTTAACAGAACAAGCTTTCGAGCACATGATCCAACTTGCAACTCGTTACACCGATCAAGTCAATGCAGCATTAGATGAGTTCGGAGTTCCGTGGTCGATTTCCCAGCTAGGCGCCAGAGCTGAATACAGATTTACATATCCAGCACCAAAAACTGGAACCGAAGCTATGCATGCGGGCGATGACGAACTAGACGAGTTCATGCACCTGTTTATGTGCAATCGTGGTGTGCTTATGACGCCATTCCATAACATGGCATTAATGTGTCCAACCACAACTAAAGAGCAAGTTGATCGCCATGGCTCACTCTTTGCGCAAGCGTTATCAGAGCTAACTCAAGCCTGATTTCTTGTTGGGCGATTTCGACTTAGAATTTCATCATGACGTTACGCCGAAGGCTCCAGATCTTTATTGCATTTTTTGCAGTAACTGTGCTGGGTGTAGCCATCTGGGAACGAATCATATATTTGGAAGCACGCGCAGAGATTAGTGAAACCCTTGCGCTTGATATCAGACTTGACGAAGTTGCCGACCAATTATCTTGGGTACTGAGCTCATCAATCTTCATCAGCCTCATCTTGCTAATTTTGGCGTGGTTCTTTCTCGAAAGATGGGTGCTGGCGCCACTTGACGAAATGCGCACTGAGCTACGAATGGTTGCTAGCGGAACCATTCATCAAGTGATCGAAGTTGCAAAGCCACCCGAAATCCAACTCGCTGCTGCTGATGCTGAATCTATGAGACAAAATCTGGTTAGCCAGATTGATCTAGCTCGTGCAGCCTGGCAAGGACTTGAGCAGGATGCTCCATTGGTTGCATCTATGCGAAAAGCACTCTCACCGACTTTGATCGATACCGAAAAATTCGGCCTCGATGTTGCTGGGCAAACATTGCCAGCCAGCGGAGCAATTGCGGGCGACTGGTGGGATGTCATCAGAACTCCACAGGGCACCGCTCTTGTAATGGTTGACGTCACGGGACACGGACCAGAAGCGGGAGTAGTCGGACTTCAGATCAAGGCAATCATGACAGCGGCGCTCTCAGCAGGATTTACACCTAGTGCAGTTATGGAAAGAGTGTCAGCGGGGCTATCAGATGTCGATGCCTTGTTGGCTACTGCCGTGATTTTGGAAATACCAAATGAGCTAAGTCAGCCAACCACATGGGTAAACGCAGGGCATCCAGCAGGCTATTGGGTAGATACCAATCATTTGATAACAACATTGAACCCAACCGGTCCTATGCTCGGTGGATTTGGGGGAGTCTGGCGAAACCAAGAAATATTTTTTGGGCCAGGGGATCGAATCGTGCTTGTTTCAGATGGCTTACTAGAGACTCAAGATGAAAAGGGTGAAGAGTTTGGTACTCAAGGCCTAGTAACCTCTGTCGTTTCTGGAGAACGAAGTGCAAACTCGGCTGAATTAACAAATCTAATTGTTTCATCCGCGCGCCAAGATTCTGTCACTTGGAACCGCGACGACGTCTCAGTTGTTGTGATTACCCGTAGGCTCGGATCATGAGTGAGTCGGTGAACCCACAGCTTCGACCTGAAATGGCCAAGCTGCCAACTTATAAAGCCGGGAAGAAAGTTGCTCCGGTAAATGGCCTCACTGCCTACAAACTTTCCAGTAATGAGGTGGCGCATTCGCCGCTACCTAGCGTTGTGGCCGCCATTGTCGATGCAGCCAATGAAATCAATCGCTACCCAGACCCATTTACAACAAATTTGATTCAAGCACTTTCAGATAAGTTCGCTATCCCAACCGAGCAAATCGCAACAGGTACTGGATCAGTTGGCGTCTGTCAGCAAATTATCCAGTCCGTGGCAGGAGCAGGCGAAGAAGTAATTTACGCGTGGCGCTCGTTCGAGGCGTATCCAATCATCACAACAATTGCTGGAGCAGTTAGCGTTCAAGTGCCATTAACAACTGATGGACAACATGATCTTGATGGCATGTTGAAAGCAATAACAACAAAGACGCGAGCGATATTTGTTTGCACCCCAAACAATCCAACTGGCGGAATTGTTACCCAGCAACAAATAAATGAATTTCTAGAAAAAGTTCCAGAAAATATCCTAGTAGTTATTGACGAAGCCTATGTTGAGTTCAATCGTGACGAGAACGCAATTGATGGCATTGCAACCATGAAGGCACATTCAAACGTGGGAGTCCTAAGGACTTTCTCGAAAGCATATGGCCTTGCTGGATTACGTGTTGGTTATTTTGTTGGACCAAAAAATATTGCAGAGGCGGTGCGAAAGACTGCAGTTCCATTCGGTGTTTCAAACATCGCGCAAGTAGCCGCAGTAACCTCACTTGAACATGAAGCGGAATTGTTTAAGCGAGTCGAAGAAGTTATCGCAGAGCGAACTTGGTTTGAATCTGAACTAATAAAACTTGGCTTCAAGCTTCCGCCAAGTCAAGCAAACTTTGTTTGGATGCCACTTGGCGAGCGCACTGAAGAGTTTGCGCTTCGTAGCGAAGGAATAGCTGTCTCGATTCGACCGTTCCCAGGTGAAGGTGTTCGGATTAGTATTGGCGAGCGCCAAGCGCTGGAGAGAGTTATTGAACTTGCAGGAGAATTTGTTTTTTAGCAGATTCGACAGCAACGACGATTGCAACGCTGACAATAACTATGAAGCCGCCCAACAATATGTTGGTAGTCAGCGTCTCATTGAAGATAACAATTCCAAGAGCCACGGCAACCACTGGATTCACGTACGCATATGTCGAGACCAATGTGATTGGCGCATTTTCAAGTAGCCAGGTGTAAACGGTGTATCCAATTAGTGAACCGACAGTAACTAGATAAATCCAACCACCCCATGACCTAACGCTGGCATCCATGAAATCTGAAATAGATTCTTGATTGATCATTCCTGCGATAAATAGCGCCCCAGCCGCCCCAGCCATTTCATATGTGCTTAGCACCAACGGATTACTCGGGGTTTGCATCCTTGGAGCCAAGAAAGATCCAAGCGACCAACAAAGATTTCCAAGCAAAATGATGAACATCCAGAGCGTCACATTCTGGCCACCAGAGTCAGGTCTGGCAATGGTTTGGCCTGGCAACATGATGATTGCGATCCCAATTAATCCAGCGGTGATTCCCAATAAGGAAGAAATCGTAGGACGATCTTTATCCAAGGTGCGAAACAATGCAGTCCAGATTGGCATGGCTGCGACAATCAGAGATGCAACCCCAATAGGAACAACTTTCTCAGCCAAAGCCATAGTTCCTAGTCCCATGCCAAGCATTAAGACTCCTAAAAAATTCGCACTTACAAACTCATTTCGAGTTAATCGCAATGATGCCCAACCGCTTCGAATTCCAATGAATACAAACAAGGCAATGCTGGCGGCGACGAATCTAAATGACATAGATAAAAGTGGCGGCATAGTTTCAATCGTGAAAGCAATACCGATGTACGTAGTTCCCCACGCCACATACATAATGCCTAAAGCAATAGCAACCTTGGTTTTGATTGAACTACTCACAGGCAAACACTATTGCGACACAAGGGACAAGAATGCTTTGGGTCAAGCTAAGTCTCAATGGCTTAAGTAAGAGGGAATTAAGCCAGTGCAGATTTCACAGCTGCAGCCACAGCGCTACCATCAGCTCTGCCTGAAACCTGCGGTGAAACAAGTTTCATAACTGCGCCCATTGCACTCGGTCCGGTAGACCCACTTGCAGCAACTTCGGCTACAGCACTTGAAATTATTTTTGCCAAGTCCTCGTCAGAAAGCGCCGCTGGCAGATAAGCCTGAATGATTTCAAGTTCAGCTCGTTCTTTGTCAGCAAGCTCTGGGCGCTTTGCTTCGTCGTATGCAGTTGCTGCTTCTTTACGCTTTTTTGCTTCACGATTTAGAACAGTGATCAGATCTTGATCATTAAGTACTCGAGCTTCTTTGCCGGAAACTTCCTCATTTGTAATTGCAGCCAGCACCATCCGCAGCGTCCCAGAAGTTAGGGAATCCTTTGCCTTTATTGCTGCAGTTAGGTCTATGTGGAGTTGTTCTTTGAGGTTTGCCATATCTATACCTTGTCAGATCAGCAAGACTAATCGGCCCATTACGCTAGGGTGCTGGCGTGGCCGATGGATCTACTACTTCGACCGGGGCATCTGGATTTGGAATTACCTTTCCAGTTTTCGGATCAATAATGAGAGTTCCAGCCTTAAGTTCTTTCTTGTATTTCTTCTTTGATTTCTTAGTGTTGCACTCAATTAGTTCGTCCTCCTTTAAGCCCACGCACTCATCTTTTGTGGCCGTAATCTTGTTGCCGTAGCCACCAACATTCACGCCATTGAGAGTATTCAAATCCCACTCTGTTTCTGGCGTGCCTTCAAGGGCTCCAATTAGTGAATCGCGCCAAATTGGGCCAGGCATAGTTGAGCCAAAAATTTGGGAGTAGTAACGACCGTTGATGGTTATGCCCTTCATCGGATACTTCTGTCCACCACGAGGATCACCAACCCATACAGAAGCGGCCATATCAGGGGTGTAGCCAACGAACCAAACAGCTGCAGAATTATCGGTCGTTCCAGTTTTTCCTGCAGCGTCGCGACCTAAGTCCATAGCTCGGCCAGTTCTTCCAGCTAAGGGACCATTAATTACACCTGCCAAAACCGCAGTCGTACTGTCTGCAACTTGCAGATCAACAGTTCGCTTGCAGTCAGCATCTGGGACATCAAGTGAATCCCCAAAACGATCGACGATTTTATTTATGGCGATTGGATTGCAATGAACGCCATGCGCGGCGAAGGTCGCCATGCTTACAGTTAAATCCAAAGTTGTTACATCAAAGCACCCAAGAGTAAAACATGGGTATTTTTCAAACTCTTCACCATTTCCCTGTCGCGCACCGGTAGCGGTTGCAATATCTACAGGATCACACAAGCCGAGCTCTTCCTCTAGGCCAACGAAGTATGTGTTAACCGAAAACGCAGTTCCACTCAAAATATCGAAAGACCCAGAAGCAGTTGAGTTCTTCACTTCGTATGGCGCGAACTTAGCTCCAGTTTCACATTCGACAAAATCTTTAAATGTCTTTTTCTCAGGAGCACTAATTACTTCGAATGGATCCCACCCTTGCTTGAAGGCGGCAGCCACGGTAAAGGCTTTAAAGGTCGATCCAGCTTGAAAGCCGACCGTACCGTTTGCATTCACGGGTGTGTTGTAGTTAACCGTTGTGTATCCAACTCCACTGCGACCCCATTTTCGATTCTGAGCCATTGCGGTAATTTCGCCGGTTCCTGGGCGAATCATTGTTATGGCTGCAGCTTTACCGCTTGGATCGTCGTAAGGAATCCGTTCTTCTACTGCTTTTTGTGAAGCAAGTTGGGCCTTGCTATCTAGAGTTGTGGTGATCGTTAGCCCACCAAGATCAATTAACCTTTGACGATCTTCGGGTGTCTCACCAAAAGCCGGATCATTCTTTAAAACAGTCAAAACGTAGTCACAAAAGAACGGAGCTATCGAGGTGGTGCAACCATTTGGAAGTACTTGCGGATCCAGATCATCTTCAACTGAAATCGCTTTTGCTGCATCAGCCTGCTCTTGTGTGATGTATCCAGTGTTTACCATCGCGTTCAGCACATCATCACGACGATTCTGGGCACGCTCTGGAAATTGTGTTGGATCAAAGCGAGAAGGGTTTTGTACCAACCCCGCAAGAGTTGCAGCCTGACTCAAAGTTAATTTGTCTGCGTTAGTTGAAAAATATCGACGAGCTGCGATTTCAACGCCATATGAACCAGCGCCAAAGTATGCAATGTTTAAGTACCCTTCA
The DNA here is from genome assembly GCA_036796575.1 of Candidatus Nanopelagicales bacterium. Lineage (GTDB taxonomy): Bacteria > Actinomycetota > Actinomycetes > S36-B12 > UBA5976 > UBA5976. The sequence goes on from DAIRCR010000001.1 coordinate 56,498, forward strand.
AGAATGTCTCTCTTAGAAAGTTTGTTTTCAAGAGCAATCGCATAACGAGCTTCGCGTAACTTACGGTTTATCGAAACCGCAGTTGCAGCTTCCTGCTCTTCCTTAGTAGTGGCAGCCGTCAATAAAATCTGTTTTACATATTGTTGAGTAATAGTGGATCCACCTTGTACCTGACCACCAGCGCCAGTTGAGATTGAAGCCCGCAAAGTACCCTTAAAATCAACCCCAGCGTGATTTAGAAATCGCTGATCTTCAATAGCGATAACTGCCTGTTGCACAATTGGTGAAATTTCTTCAAGTGGAACTTCAATTCGATTCTGCGCAAAAAGTACCGCGAGTATTTCACCGTCTGAGTCAACAATTGTGTTTTGCTGTGGAAGTGGAACTTCGGTTAGATCACTCGGCAAATTGCTAAACGCCTGGGCACTATTGCGAGAAGCCAGCCCAAGGCCACCAATAACTGGCAGTACGACAAATGCTGCGACAACGCCAGCTAGTGCAACAAAAGTGGTCATTCTGGTTAGAAGACCAAATCGGCCTAGCCCAGTTGCCCCAAGGTTATTATCCATAGTTAGTCAATGGTAACTCTCGGTTTGTCCGAAACGAAACGAGGATATATCTAATAGATAACAGTTGCATTTTCGCATAAATATCTTGCTCTAGGTATTGACACGGCCTATGCCATACCCCAATAGTTGAGCCATTGGTGTTTGCTCTAGCATTTCGCACAGGGAAGATATCAAGACTAGGTAAGAGATCAAGAGACGTTAATCCAAGTATGAGGGGATACAAATCGTCAATGTCAGTGTCAGTGTGGAATTCAGAATGGAGTCGCAGCGCAGCTTGCCGCGACACAGATCCAGATCTTTTGTTTGTTCAAGGCGCCGCACAAAACCGCGTGAAGGTTATTTGCGCGGGATGCTCAGTTCGTACTGAGTGCCTAGCGGACGCTCTTGACAATGAAATCGAATTTGGTGTTTGGGGCGGCATGACTGAACGTGAGCGCCGTGCCCTGTTGCGCAAACGCTCGAATGTGACTTCATGGCGAGAGTTGCTAATGAATGCCCGCAAAGACTATGACCGCCTTGACCCAGTGGCGTTTGTTCGCGGAGCCTAACTCCAACATTTTTACTAAACCACCAACTGTCGTATGCTCATGACATGACAAAGTGGGAATATCTGACAGCGCCATTATTGGTTCACAACACCAAGGCAATCCTGGATAACTTCGGTCTTGATGGCTGGGAACTGGTTGCAGTCATTCCAGGTATGAATTCAGAAAATCTTGTTGCTTACTTCAAGCGACCAAAGGACAACTAGTCGCTGCTTAAGCGACAAAGAGATTAGGAAAAAGCATGAGCGCAGTAGAAGATCGTTTGTTCGCATTAGGAATCACAGTTCCAGAAGTTGTTCCACCAGTAGCGTCTTATGTACCAGCATCACGCACCGGAAACTTGGTTTACACCTCAGGTCAACTACCTTTCGTTGACGGCGTGCTAATGGCAACTGGTTTGCTAGGTAAAGATGTTGATGAAGAAACTGCAGCCAAGTGCGCAGCTCAATGTGCGGTAAATGCAATTGCTGCAATCAAGTCGTTAATTGGCGATCTAGACAAAGTAGTTCGTGTAGTTAAAGTTGTTGGCTTCGTTGCCAGCACTCCTGATTTCACAAAGCAGCCAGTTGTAATTAATGGTGCAAGTGATTTGTTCATTCAAGCTTTCGGCGATGCGGGCAAGCACGCTCGATCCGCAGTTGGCGTTGCAGCTTTGCCAGCCAACACCCCGGTCGAAGTTGAAGTGATCGTCGAAGTACGCGATTAAGTTTTAAACTCGGATCGGCAGAAAGGAAACGGAAATGATTGATAGCAATTTGCATGACACTCCGCTCTTTTCTGCCCTCGACGAGGAAGCTGCGACTGCGCTAAAGCAATCGATGGTGCCGCAGACAATTAAAAAAGGGCAAGACCTCTTTAAAGAGGGAGATCCGGGCGATCGACTTTACGTTGTAACCGAAGGCAAAATTAAATTGAGTCATGCCTCTGGCGATGGTCGTGAGTCGTTGCTTATGGTCTTGGGTCCGGGCGACATGTTCGGTGAGCTTTCACTTTTTGATCCAGGACCAAGAACTGCTACTGCAACCGCAATTACAGATTCCCAAGTTTTAGGTCTAGGTCATACTGACTTAAACCCATGGCTTGCTGGTCGTCCTGAAGTTTCCAAGTCACTTCTTCAAGCACTCGCACATCGCTTACGTCGCACAAATGAAACCATGTCAGATTTAGTCTTTGCTGACGTGCCAGGTCGAGTAGCAAAGGCCCTTCTGGAACTCGGCGAAAAGTTTGGAACCAAAACTAATGATGGACTTTATGTTCATCATGATCTAACTCAAGAAGAACTGGCACAACTTGTCGGCGCCTCGCGCGAAACAGTAAACAAGGCACTTGCCGACTTTGCTAGCCGTGGATGGGTCAAATTAGAAACCCGATCAGTTGAGATTATTGATGTTGAGCGGTTATCAAAACGCGCTCGTTAATAGATCATCTAGTCTTAAGTAATGTCCCCGCGCGAATCTAAATCTGCCTTAAAAGCCCGCGCACTAGCAATTGACACAAAGCTTTCGCAAATGTTTCCAGAAGCTAAATGCGAATTGGATTATGAAAATCCGTTACAGCTATTGGTTGCAACAGTGTTATCAGCTCAATGCACCGACAAGCGCGTGAACATGGTTACACCCGTTCTATTCGAGAAGTATCCAACAGTTACTGATTTAGCAGCTGCACCAATTGAAGACATTGAAGCAATTATTCGCTCGACTGGTTTTTATCACAACAAAGCAATGTCAATTAAAGGTTTGTCAGCTGCCATCATTGAACGCTTTAGCGGCGAAGTGCCAAATACCTTAGAAGAGTTAGTGACGCTACCAGGAGCTGGACGCAAGACGGCAAATGTCGTTCTAGGAAATGCGTTCGGCGTTCCTGGTGTAACGGTTGACACGCATGTTGGTCGGATTGCTAGACGACTTGGCTGGACTAAAAACACTGATCCAGTAAAAGTCGAGTTCGACATCATGGAAATCATGCCTTCGGAGTATTGGACCATGATGAATCATCGATTGATTTTCTTAGGTCGACGAGTCTGTCATTCCCGCAAACCAGCCTGCGGCGCGTGTGAACTGGCCAGCATGTGCCCATCTTTTGGTGAAGGGCCAACCGATCCGGCTGAAGCGGCAAAACTAGTGAAGACTGGTGATTGAGATGAGCACACCAGAGTGGATGAACCAATTGATCACCCGACTGCCAACATTGCAGCCAAGTGATCTATCGAGGCATTCTGTTCCGGAAGAATCCACTCGCGAAGCAGCGGTCCTTGTTCTATTCGGCCCACGTGAAAATTTTGGTGAAGTTGTAATTATTGAGCGCGCATCTCACTTAAAAGCACATCCCGGGCAACCAGCATTTCCTGGTGGTCGAGTCGAAGAAGGGGATAACTCACTTTCGCAAACTGCCTTACGTGAGGCGAAAGAAGAAATTGGACTAGACCCAGAATCGATTGAAATACTTGGCGAGCTGCCACAACTTTGGATTCCGCCATCAAACTTTAAAGTGACACCAGTTCTCGGATGGTGGCATTCTCCGCACGCAATTACAAAAATTGATGCCAATGAAGTTCAAGCAGTGCATCAAATTCCATTGGCTGACTTGATAAATCCAAAGAATAGAACTCGAGTTAGACATATAAACGGGTCATTCGGTCCAGGTTTTAATGTTGAATCGATGTTGATCTGGGGATTTACGGGTGGACTAATTAGTCGACTTATAGATATAGCCGGTTGGTCTATCCCTTGGGATGAATCACAAATTGTTGAATTGCCGGCACCGGCACCAAACACTGAAGTAACAAGTTGAATCCGTTTTATCTCGATCTGATCTTGATCGGCTTTGCAGTTTTCATTTTGGTCTCGGGTTGGAGACGCGGATTATTCGTAAGCGTTTTTTCCCTGCTTGGATTAATCCTTGGCGCGTGGCTTGGCAGATCCTTAATTGATATTGTCGCTGGCGCATCAACCACGACATCACTCACTCGCACGGCACTCAGTGCCGCAACTTTGTTCATCGGAATCGGAGTGGGTAGTGCAGTTGGTGGCTATGTAGGTAGGCGGCTTCGAAACATTTTTAGTTGGTCGCCAATCCGATTGATAGATAATCTCACGGGTGCCGCTCTGTCACTAGTTGCGTGGTCCATAGTGTTTTGGTTGCTGGCCACAACGTTATTGGCGGCTCCAGTTTCCAATCTGACAAATACCGTTTCACAATCAAAAGTCTTAAACATACTTGAGCAATATATGCCGACAGAAGTCCGTGATGGCGTTGATTCGGTTCGAATTTATGTTTCAAACTCAGGCTTACCTGAAGGATTTGCAAACGTACTGCTTGCGCCTGCAGTCGAACCACCCGACACATCTTCAGTTGACGCTCCTTCGGTCATCGCTGCTTTAGATTCCGTGGTCAAAGTTGAGGGAATCGCAGAAGAGTGCGGCACTCGATTAACTGGTTCAGGTTTTGTGGTGGGTCAAGATCTGATCATCACCAACGCCCACGTTGTAGCTGGTGTAGAAAATCCAACGCTACGAGTCAAGGGTAAAGGTAAAGCTTTCGAAGGAATTGTGGTTTATTTCGACCCAGCTAGAGATGTTGCAATAATCAAAACCAAAGATTTCCCATCCGTGGCGTTACGAATAAGTGAGCCACTTTCTCGTGGCGACAACGCAGTAGTCGCAGGTTTTCCTGGCGGCGGTCCACTCACTTTGATTCCGGCAAGAGTACGAAGCGTTTCGGAATCGACAGGCACAGACATATATGGAAAAGGCGAAGTAACCCGAGAAATCTATGCAATTTCTGCGGACATTAAACAAGGTGATTCCGGCGCGCCAATGTTTGCCTTAGATGGCACGGTTGCCGGATTGGTTTTCGCCTCCTCAGCAACAGATTCAGAAACCGGCTATGCCTTAACAGCCAAAGAGTTTATGGTTGGAGTTGAAACAGCAAGTACTACTACGCAAGCCGTAGCAACGGGAGAGTGCTCTGGTGTCTGATCCACAAATACCGTCTGCCGTAACGCGTCTTTGGACCGAGCCAGGGCTTCGCAAACGCACTGATGTCATGTTCAACCTTTTGGCTGATGTAGAAAAAGACAATGTTTCAAATCTAGTTAATCAACTGGCCACATTAAATGAGTTTTGGTTGATCATGCGCTTGTTAGATGCAATTGACTTCGGCGCTCCTGCAACTGCTGCAACTACGAGCAGACCAGAGGTCCACGCAAAGATTCGAAATCTAGCCAGACTCGGAGAAGCAGTGCTTAACGTAGACACCCATGATTTTGAATCGTGGTGTCAGGATGATCAGATCCCGCAACACATTAGAGATGACTTAGCACTTCGGGTCTGGCCGCTCAAGATACAAGATGAAGCCACTGGAGCGCTACAGTCGTTGATTCCAACATTCGAACTCTTGTTAGAAGTTTTTGAGACCCGCATTCTTAAGGGCGACATCAGCATGGGCCTATCGATCATTCATCTTATGACCGAATACCTGCCGCTACTGGGATGGGAAAAGGAATTAGGTCATGCGGGAAATCCAAAGCAACTTGCCGAATATCTCTCACAACGAGATGCAATGTGGCACAGCGATGCTTGCCCACTCAATCGACAACAGCGTAAAGCTTTTGCAAATGTCATCACTGCCAATAGTTCACAAAAGAGTTGGAGTGTTTATCTACGCGATAGTCACTCTCGAGTAGCGACCTCCTTGAGTATTTGTGCGAGCGTGCCAAATCCATCATCAGATGTCAGCGGTCAGCGAACTTGTCGAACGCCGTGCTCGATTCGAAAAGGAAATACAGATTTAGCTTGGGCAATGGTCTTAACCCGCAGACTAAAAGAGTCATCTCTTCTAACTTTGCGACATGATGCTCCCGTTGGTCACTTCTTTTCAGTTCCGCAAGAACCAGAAATACTGGCAAGCTGGGAAACCACCTGGCAAGGACTGATTGCCGATCGTGACGAAGCGCCACAGGCACAGAACCCATTACGCAAAGTAACCAGAACGGGTGCGCTTGCAGGTTTTCCCGAACTGCTAGGCATTGTGGCCGGACTTGAAAGTGCGATGCAGCCTTCGAACTTAGTTACAAAGATTACAACTGAAATCAAGGCGCTAACCGCGTAAGTTGAAGCCAGATTAATAGAAAAATCTGCATTTAACTTGACCCGAGCCTTAACTAAGAGAACTATCGTTGTTAGATCTATAGCGTAAAAACGAACCAACATGAAAGTGTGGAAAAATGAGCGGCGAAGCGTTAGAGAATTTATCTCACGAAGATCGGGTGTTTTCACCTTCTGAAAAATTCGCTGCTCAGGCAAATGGTAAAGCAGATCTGTATGAGGCCGCCAAGTCCGATCGCGAAGGTTTCTGGGAAAAGCAAGCAGAAAATCTGCAGTGGGATACCAAGTGGAGTCAGGTTCTTGATTGGTCCGAAGCTCCAGTATCTAAATGGTTCGTAGGCGGTAAGTTAAATGTTTCGGTTAACTGTGTGGATCGACATGTTGCAGCTGGAAACGGGTCGCGAGTAGCAATTCACTTCGAAGGTGAACGCGGAGATACCCAAACCATTACTTACAAGGATTTACTCGACTCAGTTAGTCAAACCGCGAATGCATTAACGGAATTAGGAATTAAAGCTGGGGATCGCGTCGCAATCTATATGCCGATGATTCCCGAGGCCGTAATTTCCATGCTGGCTTGCGCGCGCATTGGTGCGCCACACTCAGTTGTATTTGGAGGATTTTCTGCGGAGTCACTGCGCAGTCGCATTGAAGATGCGTCAGCAAGTTTGGTGATTACTGCTGACGGTGGCTTCCGAAAGGGAAGTGCCTTTGGCCTCAAGGTTGCAGTAGATGAAGCCATCGAAAACATGCCGAGCGTCAAAAACGTCTTGGTTGTGAAGCGAACCGAGCAAGAAGTTAATTGGAATAGTGATCGGGATGTCTGGTGGGACGACATAGTTTCTCGCCAGTCAACTAGTCACACCGCACAAGCTTTTGATTCCGAACATCCGCTGTTTATTCTCTACACCTCTGGAACGACTGGAAAGCCTAAAGGGATCTTGCACACTACTGGTGGCTATCTAACTCAAGCTTCTTATACGCATCGAGTAGTTTTCGATTTGAAACCTGAAACCGATGTTTACTGGTGCACGGCTGACGTTGGCTGGATTACTGGCCACTCATATGTAACGTATGGCCCGCTTGCAAACGGTGCGACTCAAGTTATTTATGAAGGAACGCCGGACACTCCACATAAAGGTCGCTGGTGGGAGATCGTTGCTAAGTACGGTGTAACAATTCTTTACACAGCACCGACTGCAATTCGCACATTCATGAAGTGGGGAGACGAATTCCCACAAGCACATGATCTATCAAGCCTTCGACTGCTTGGAAGCGTTGGCGAACCGATTAATCCAGAAGCTTGGATGTGGTACCGCGAAGTTATCGGCGCGAACAACTGCCCAATCGTTGATACTTGGTGGCAAACCGAAACTGGTGGAATCATGATCAGTCCATTGCCAGGTGTAACCGGAACTAAGCCAGGCTCTGCAATGGGACCAATTCCTGGAATCTCGGCTGAAATTCTGGATGATGCTGGGGTTGCTGTTGGTCATGGCAGTGGTGGCTATTTAGTTTTGACGCAACCTTGGCCCGCTATGCTGCGTGGCATTTGGGGCGACATGGATCGCTACAAAGAAACTTATTGGTCACGCTTCAAGTCGCAATACTTTGCTGGAGATGGTGCGAAGTGGGATAACGACGGCGCAATTTGGTTACTGGGACGAGTCGACGATGTCATGAACGTTTCGGGACATCGAATTTCAACAACTGAAGTTGAGTCTGCATTAGTTTCACATCCAACGGTTGCCGAAGCTGCAGTTGTTGGTGCTAACGATGAAACAACCGGTCAAGGAATTGTTGCATTTGTGATTTTGCGAGCAGGGTCTGAAGACGGACCAGGCGTTGCGCAAGCATTACGCGCGCATGTGGCTAAAGAGATTGGCGCCATCGCGCGGCCTCGCCAGATTTTGATCGTTGCTGAATTGCCAAAGACTCGGTCTGGCAAAATCATGCGCCGCCTACTTCGGGACGTTGCTGAGAATAGAACACTTGGAGATGTAACAACGCTTGCAGATCCAACGATTATGAATCTAATTAGTGATGGATTGAGTAACTCATCAAGCGACGATGACTAAATTTTTTAGATAAGTAAATTGCTCTTATATAATATGTGTAGAGGGAATTACAAACTCTTGAAATTTATGACCCTATATTTCTGATGTAATGTAGAAACATGACAATGTCTTTAGCCATAGCAATTTTCGTTTTAGCTTATGTGTTAATCGCGACCGAAAAGATAAGTCGAATTGCGATAGCACTAGGTGGAGCCGCAGCAATGCTGATAATTGGTGCCACTGATTCAGACAAAGCGTTTTACAGTCATGAAACAGGTATCGACTGGGACGTAATCTTCTTGTTGCTGGGCATGATGATAATTGTTGGCGTCATTCACAAAACTGGTGTCTTTGAATTTATTGCCATTAAGGCCATCAAAATAGCCAAAGGTGATCCAAAGAAAGCGCTGGTTTACTTAGTAGTTTTAGTAGCCTTTGCAAGTGCGATTTTGGATAACGTAACTACCATTTTGCTTGCGGTACCAATGACCTTAGTGATTTGCAAGCAACTAAATGTAAATCCAGTTCCATTTTTGTTGGCCGAAGTTTTTGCGTCCAACATTGGTGGTGCTGCGACATTAGTCGGAGATCCCCCAAATATAATCATTGCGAGTCGAGCGAATCTGAGCTTCAACGACTTCTTGATCCACATGGCTCCACTTGTGATTGTGGCGATGATAGTTATTACCCCAATGCTGGTGTGGATGTTTCGCAAGGAGTTAGTTAATACCCCGGAGGACCGTGCTCGGATACATGAGTTGGACGAAAAGGCGTACCTAACTAATCCTGTCCTTATGAAAAAGTCTCTTGCTGTACTTGGACTTGTTGTTGTTGGCTTCCTATTGCACACAGCGATACATGCAGAGCCCTCAGTTATAGCGCTTCTTGGCGCTGGGCTATTGATTGCAATTAGTGGCCTAAAGCCATCGGATTACGTTCAAGATGTTGAATGGGGCACTTTAGTTTTCTTCGCAGGTCTTTTTGTCATGGTAGGTGCATTGGTGAATGTTGGTGCCATTCAAGTACTTTCTGATTACTTAGCAGAAATGGTTGATGGGAAACCACAGCTTGCCACTGGTGCACTTTTGTTTGTTTCCGCAATCGTTTCAGGAATTGTCGACAACATCCCTTATGTGACAGCAATGTCTCCTGTGGTAGCTGATTTGAGCGCATCAGTACCTGCAGTTCACGGAGATGTACTTTGGTGGGCACTTGCATTTGGCGCTGACTTTGGTGGAAATGCAACCATCATTGGCGCAAGCGCAAACGTTGTTGCGATTGGGCTGGCGGCTAAAGCTGGCATCAAAATTTCATTTTGGCAGTTTGCAAAGTATGGCATTCCGGTAACCTTTGTATCAATCGCAATCGCAGCACCGTATTTATTCCTTCGCTATTTTTAGACTTCGCGGTAGGCTTAGATTTGTGAGTGAGCAGTCAGATCAAAGTTTCGTATCTATGATCAATTCAATTAAGGATGATTTAACGTCGCTAGTTAATAGCCACATCGAATTGGCTCAAGCAGAAGCCAAAGAGTCTGTGGGTCGCATAGCGAAATCTTCTGGCCTTTTTATCACCGCAATTGCTATGTTGAACTTAGCAATCGTTTTTGTCTTCATAGCAGCGGCTTATTACATAAACACCCTCGGATTTGAACTTTGGGTGAGCTTCCTATTTGTTGTTGGCGGGCTACTTCTCGGTGCAGTTTTTCTTGGGTTACTCGCAAAGCGTCAAGTTTCAAAGATCACATTCGGTACCAAGACCGCAAAGTCAGTTACAGATACCGTCAACACAATTTCTAATTTGCGTCCGGGCTCCAAGTAATAAAAGTGTCTTCGCAATCTAAGGTTGACCCACTAAGTAACCTTCTTACGATTCCTGGTGTTGCAAGTGAATGTGAAACTACATTAAAAGCAATTGACGAATTGATGTGGAATAGAACAGTACGCAGACACAAAGATGCGCTAATTCCTTACACTCGAAGAATTGCTGGGTTTGCAACTGCAGCTCTTGATGGCGCGCAAATGCCAAAGGATCCAACTATGGAGCCTGAAGTTTCACCGATGGGTTCACTATCAGATCAAGGGCTGTTAGTTACTGCCGAAGCAGACTTACAACGCTTAGCGTTTAGAACTGAACCACTTAAAGTTTTGGCAAGACTTCACACGTTTGTTTCCACCGATGAAGATCGAGGCAGACCTCGAACTACTAATGAAGTAAATGATCCACTCCGACTAGGAAGTTTGCCACCTCATGAAGTTCTACAAGAGCGACTGAGTCAGCTAGTTGATTTAGTTATTGAATCCAAAGCTTCATCAGTCTTGGTGGCAGCGATAGTGCATGCCGAACTTGCTACTTTGCGACCATTTACACAAGGTTCATATTTGGTTGCCCGCGCAAGCACTCGCTTGATCCTTGCTGCACGAGACGTGGATAACGACGGACTTATCATGAGTGAATACGGTGCATTTCTTCTTGGCCGACCAGCATATGTAAAAGCGTTGACAGGTTACATTTCTGGAACCCGAGAAGGTGTAGCTGCCTGGGTTGCCTGGCAAGGTGAAGCGATTAGGCGCGGGATAGATATGGCTAAAGAACTGGCCGAATTGGCTAACACCAAGAAATAACTTGAATTTTTGAAAGAAATTCGTCACGCTAGTAATGATTGCTTTTAAGTAGTCACATCGATACACCCCCCGTATCGATTAGAGAGCCCTCTCCCCCCGAGAGGGCTCTCACCTTTTCCACACCCACCAGATCACCACAACTGGATCTCCACCATTTCGTATGCATCTGAAAAAGTTTGATGATTTCAAGAATTGCGCAACCTTGCGCTAATTGGAATCTGGAGTCTGAATGCATGCCCTATTGATCACAAGTGACGACCGAGTAGTTAGCGAATTTAAGACCATAGCTGCAGTCACTCAAACTCACTTGGTTATTGCAAGTGATCCAACGAAGTCAGAAATCGATTTGGCGTATCGAGTATTTGTAAGCCAAGAATCTTCTGAGATTGATATCGACCATAGTGAGGTAGTTCTGGTGATGGTTGGCGCCTCGAACTCGCAAACTTGGAGTAGTGCGCTGCGATTGTCAGCCAAACAAGTCGCCACCATTCCCGACTCCCGGGACTGGCTGATTGAGAACTTAACTCAGCCAATCAAGACCAAAGGACTTTCGGTTGCAATCGTTCCAGCATCAGGCGGCGCCGGAGCTTCCCTTCTATCGTGTGGTTTGGCATTTCACGGCCGCCAAGTTTTTCAAAGTGTTGCACTTGTTGATCTCGATCAGAGTTCAGCAAGTTTAGATATAACTTTTGGACTTGAGAATCAATCAGGTATGCGCTGGCATGATTTCTCAGAGCTATCTGGATCAATCAGTGGTGTGGACATTTATCGAAGTCTGCCAAGTCGTGACAATGTAGGCCTGCTAACACACGGTGAGTTAATGTCCGCTGAAGGTTTGATTCCAAGGAATCTGATACTGGACAAACTCAAAGAAGCTTGCGAATTAGTTGTCATAGATTTTCCAAAAGCAAGTGATAAACACTTCTCACTAGAGGCAATCTCTGAATGCGATTTGGTTCTAGTGGTAACTACAGCAACTGTAAGAGGATGCGCCAGCGCGAAGCGGAGCATTGCAGGCCTTGCGGGCTATGCAAGAAACATTGAATTAGTGGTGAGGAATGTGTCCGGGTCAAATCTTGACCCTATACAGATTGCAGAGTTGTTGAACACACCACTTGCTGCAACCGTGAATACCGATGTTCGGATTATTGAACAAATAGAACAAGGATTTGGGGTTTCCGGAATCAACCTTGGGGGATTTACCAGAAATCTAAATGCTCTAGCTCAGCGGATTTCAAACCTAGCGGAGCTCAAGTCAGTTGCTTAACACTCTGGAACAAATCCAAGCGGCTTGCATTGAAGCCAAAGTTGAACCAAATGCCGAATCGATCTCTCAGATAGTTCGCTCACTTTATCCAGCTACGCCTCACTCCGAATTGGTTGAATTAGTTGATGAAGTTTTGTCATCGATATTTGGCCTTGGTCCATTAGAAGAGCTTTTGTTCCTACCTAATCTCACAGACATTCTGGTTAATCGATTTGATGATGTGTGGATTGATAGAGGAAACGGATTAGAGAAAACCCAAGTTAGATTCAGCTCCGAGAGCGCAGCGGAGGAGTTTGCCAAACGAATTGCAACCAGAGGACACCGCCGGCTTGATGAAGCCCAACCATTTGTCGACATTCAAACAGAGGCTGGTTTAAGGTTTCATGCGATGCTTCCACCTATTTCGCCGTCTGGAGTGGCTATATCCATTCGGACCCCATCACGAAATTCGCTGACACTTGAAGACATGCTTGCAACTGACAACTTAGACATCGATACTTATCAAGCAATTTGTGAAGTAGTCGAAGCACAAAAAAGTTTTATAGTTAGCGGTGGAACCGGCAGCGGCAAAACGACGCTGTTAGCAGCGATGTTGGCCAAAGTGAAAGCCACTGAGCGCATTGTTGTAATCGAAGACTCCGCTGAGCTTTCCATCTCGCATCCACATGTCGTGAGCATCCAGGCGCGTCTGGCAAACAGTGAGGGCGCCGGCGGGATCACGATGACAGATCTGGTGCGACAGTCGTTGCGAATGCGTCCCGATCGAATCGTAGTTGGCGAGGTGCGCGGTAAAGAGATCAGTGACTTATTGCTCGCGTTAAACACAGGACACAAAGGAAGTGCTACTACTATTCACGCTGATGATGCGGATAGTGTGCCAACCCGAATTGAAGCACTGGGACTATTGGCTGGATTGCCGCGGGAAACTATTCACGCCCAGATGTTTTCGGCTTTTGATGTGGTTATCCAGATGCGTGATGCCAGACGTGGAAAGCGGGGAGTGGCAGAGCTGGCAAAATTCACTAGAGTCGCAGATGGCACCGTCATCACTCAACCAATCTTGATTAGTACAGCCGCATGAAACTTTTGGTGGCCACGGCATTCATCTCAATCGGAGCTGCCATGTTAGTGCGGCCACTACCAAGCTTGCGATGGATGTCGAAAATTCAAATACCGAAACTGTCGCTCAAATCAAAAGTTAAAAGTAAGATTTCTTTCGAACAAGAACTCCAATTTGTATTCAATCTAAAGAGTCAGCTACATGCTGGGGTAAATCAAATGGACGCTCTTGGATTTGCGGTTAGTCGAGCACCAGAGTTTGCATTTAAGAACACTCGGCAAGCTCTAACTTCACAAACCAATGTCTATTCGGCGCTGCATGATGATTCGGCAAGTTACAACATTCAATCGATAGCAAGTTGCGCGAATCTACTTGAGTTAAGTTCGCAATCTGGTAGCAGCGTTAATGAGGCACTGACACAAGTGGCTGACAAGTTGATGACTCGGAGAAACCAAGAGCAGTTGATTGCTACCGAATTGGCAAGCACGAAAGCCACAGTTTTTGTGTTGGCTGGGTTACCAATTATGGGCGCAGGCATGGGTCTAATTCTTGGCACAGATTCGATATCTTGGTTGCTGGGTTCATCAGCCGGACGAGTTTGTTTAGTTCTAGGGATTGGGCTTGAACTAGTGGGTTGGTTTTGGATCAAGCGACTACTCAACCGTGCGTTGGCGGATGTTGCATGAAAATTCTTGCGATTCTGTGCATTTTCATTGCAGCATATCTGTATTACCCACTGCCTCAACGAAAGTCACCTAAGCACCCGCCGTTAGAAACACAAATCGAAATAGCTGCCGAGGTAAAGACTGCCTCAATCTCTGAAGTTCTACAAGCCTTGGAGATTATTCGATTAGGCATTAGTTCGGGGATGACGATAAGTGACGCGCTGCGTTACACCCAGAGACACACATCGCACACAGTTTCACGAGAAATTGAACAAGGATTAAACCAATTCCAAATGGGCTTTGCTCTCTCCCGTGGTCTTGAAGAAATGGCAATCACAAATCCTGGTTGGCGAACTATTTCAGATGCCCTAATCACTTCGTTACATTTCGGAACCCCTGTTGCCGATCAGCTAGCTGACGTTGAGTTCGTGTTGCAAGGTTCGATAGATACCGAAAAGTTGAAGCAAATCAAATCTGTTGCAGTAAAAAGTGTTTTGCCTTTGGGTTTATGTTTCTTGCCGGCTTTCATCTTGCTTGCAGTAATACCGATCGTTGCCGGCTTGATTGGTGGAATAACTCAGTAATCCACAGCAGTGTCAAGTTAACAATTCACCCTCTGATCTTTCGCAATGAATTGGAATTCGTAAGACTTCAATTGCGCACTCGCGCAACATCAGAAATGAGGGATAAGTGAAGTCAAGAATTAATAATGCGATTACAAATGAGGAAGGCATGACAACTGCTGAGTATGCAGTTGGAACTGTAGCTGCTGCTGGTCTAGGCGGCTTGTTGCTAAAGATGCTGACAAGTCCAGAAGTACAAGAATTGCTCTGGAGTATTGTTCAGCAGGCCTTTAGCTTTCTCTTTTCAAGCTAAACATGATTAGTGAATCTGGCGTTGGACTAGATGAGGGCAAACACCTAGTCCAACGCAGCCACGGATATGCAATTGCTGAATTTGCAATGGCAATCCCAGCACTTTTGATCGTCGTTGCGATGTCAGTGTCATTAGTAGGCCTAACAGTTACGCAAATTCAATTAGAAAGTAGCGCCGCATTAGGCGCCCGAATTATCGGACGCGGTGATCCGATTCCGGATTCATATCGAAATTCACTTCCAGAAGGAACTGAAATCGTTATTGAACCTGACGCTGAAGCTGAAGTTGTGCAGTTCACATTGAAGACCACCAAAAATATCGGCGTGATGTTGTTCCAGTACCGAATTGAATTAATGGCGAGCGCGCGAGCTCGACTCGAGCCCGTCTTTGAAGAATTTGGTTAACAATGCCTCGATCGATCAAATGCGAATCCGGACAAATCTCAATCCTAGTTTTAGCTACAGCAATTGCATTCCTACTTGGAGCCTTTGCAATTGGAATGGTTGCTGAAGTTATAGTCGCTCAACAGAAATTGAACACTAAAGCAGAAAGCATTGCACTTGCTGGAGCAATTGAACTTGAGTTCAATCAAGCTCACGCTTGCGCCGCTGCACAAGAGTTCAGCACCTTGAATTTCAGGCTGAAAGTAGAATGCGTATCCGACTCAGCGAGTATTGAAATCCTGCTCTCAGAAACAAATCCAAATCAATTTTTGCGCATATATATGGCAAATATTCAAGCAAGTTCCAGGGCAGGGATAGCAAGTGGAGAATAACTACATAGCGTAGATTAGGACTACAACTTGAAAAGGATGACCATGCAAATCGCAACGACCCCAGGCTCAGACCGTTACGTAATCACGGTTTCTGGCGAAGTAGATCTTGCATCCTCACCTGAATTGGACATCGCGATCATTGCTGCTATCGAGTCCGGAACATCTTCAGTTGCAATCGATTTAACTGATGTTTCATTTATGGATTCATCTGGTTTGGGTGTAATTGTTCGAGGCTTAAAGCGTTGCCGTGAAGCGGACAAAGATCTTGACCTAGTTATTACAAATGAACGCGTACTAAAGGTGTTTGGCATAACCGGACTTGATCAAGTAATCCCAATTCACGACTCAATCGAAGACATCTAATTTCCCTGTAATCTGCGATTTTTGGCAGACCCTCTAATTGGGCTAGACTGGCGTAGCGCATTTAGGTGCGCACGCGCTCGTAGCTCAACGGATAGAGCATCTGACTACGGATCAGAAGGTTAGGGGTTCGAATCCCTTCGAGCGCGCAGAGGTTTCCCAGCATTTACAAGGCAATAGCCATTTCGCATATTGCTACCTGCGTTATCAAATAGCCAAACAACTAGCCAAAGTATTTTCAGCCTGTGGAAAACTTGGCATTTTTTACGCGATTCTGATTCGTCGTACGTCACTGACCTGTGCCACATTAGGCATGGCGCGGCTTGCCGCAATTAAGCGTCCAATTCATTGGACTAGGAGAAGCAAAATCGCGCTGGGAGCAATTTGGAAAGTCGCGCCACCTTCATCGAACCAAAGGCGCAAAATGACTACCCAGCTTCTTTACACAGTGGACCAAGCAGCTCAGGCTCTTGCAATATCCCGTTCAAGCATTTATCGGTTGATAGCAAACAAGGAGATTGTGACGCTTAAAATTGGTAGAAGCAGAAGAATTTCACAACAAGCACTCGAGGGCTTCATCAAAGCCAAAACTAAGAGCGAGTATGCCTCATGGTGAAAACAGCTCTAAGCCGTAGATCACCCGGTGACGGCTCGGTATATCAAATTAAAAATGGAAAATGGGTTGCAGTTTTAGACCTTGGCATGGGCGTGAACGGCAAGCGAAATAGAAGCACCAAAACAACCACCTCTAAAGTCTTGGCAGCAAAAGCACTAAGGGAAATGCAAATCAGGCATAGGCAAAATGATCTACTTTCGAATCAGAGTAAGACTCTGAACCAGGTAGCTAGTCAATGGATTGAGTTTGGGATCTCAGAAAATGTCAGGCAATCAACAGCTAATGGATACATAGACATTTATGACCGTTATATAAAACCGTTTCTTGGCCACAGACCCATTACAGAGATAGATGTCAACGAAATTGATTCTTGGCTCTTACATCTAAAGTCAAAGGGATTTAGCGCCTCCACGAGAAAGAAAGCGCGACAAACCTGCAACACCATTTTTAAGTTTGCCATTCGAAAGCGTTACGCTCTTCAAAATCCAGTAATTGATTCGCAGGTTCCAGCCAATGAACCAGGATTCAAAACTAGAGTTCAGCCGCCACTTACATTAAAGGAGGCCCACGCGTATCTTGAGTACTTTAGAAATACCAATCTCGATCTTCTTATCTATCTGGCGCTATTCACTGGCATGCGACGCGGAGAGATTATCGGACTAAATTGGTCCGACATCGACTTTGATGAGTTAACTCTTTCAATCAATCGAACTGCAAAAGAAACCACATCAAAGCGAAGCGATGGAACATCTAAGACTGAGCTGGTACTTAACCCGCCTAAAACTTCTCATTCAAGCCGGAAGATTCCGCTGGAAAAAGAAGTTCTGCATGCACTTAAACGTCAACAAAACAAACAGAGGAAGCAAAAACTTAAGGCAGGTGCAGCATGGCAGGAAACTGATTCTGTGTTTACTACCGATTTAGGAACCAGGTCATTCCCATCAAACATTTATAAGCGGTACGTAAACCTGCATAAAGGCTCAGGTCTCAGATATGTCCGCCCACACGATCTAAGGCATACAGTTGCAGTGCTTGGCTTAGATGCCGAGATACCAGTTGAGGTGATTAGTCGCCTGCTTGGTCACTCGACGACTTCAGTAACTATGGACATCTATGGAAAGAGCGTTCAATCATTAGTCAACCGGGGCGCAGAAGGCATCTCGTCATTGTTTAGGGACTCAGAAAGGAAGGTAAGAGAGACAGGGGTAAATGGGGGGAGGTAGGGAACTTCTAAGGAAGATTCAAGGACATAAGTCAAACAGCCCATGAAGAACTTACGTCAAGGATTTGGAATCTGCAATCGTTGTAGAATTACACCATCGAGGTATGTAGACTCGTTATCATGACTGAAACAGATTTTGAATCGACGTCCCAGATAGTTTCCAAAGAGAAAACAGATCCTAAGTGGGAAGTTGATGCCAGATTACAAATCAAATCTGGTCTCAAAGCACTTAAGAAGCCTCTGACGGACTTAGTCACAAAAGATGCCGTAGAAGCAGATACCCGTCTTTACATAACAGATTTTATGGAGCGAGTACTTGGTTATGACAAGTACACAAATCTGACTGCGGAGTATGCAGTAAATGGAGACTGGGCTGATTATGGAGTCAAAATAGACGGAAAGCTTATTGCCTTTATTGAGGCTAAGCGCATCAGTCTAAAGCTAAGCGACAAGCATCTTAGGCAAGTGCAGACCTATGCAGTCAATGAAGGTGTTGATTGGCTGATTCTGACAAACGCCAAGCAATGGCAGGTTTACCACTTGAAAGCCGAAGGCCTTCCTATTCAGACAGATTTAGTTATAGACATTGACTTAATCGAGTCATCGCCAAAAGAAATTGAATCAGCACTTTTTTACTTACATTTAGTATCGATGAAAAAGAAAGTTATTCTTGAAGTTTGGAAGCGCGTCGAAGCTACAAGTGAACCAAAGGTTCTAAAGGCACTGTTAAGTGCCAACGTAGTTAAAGAAATCAGACTAACTCTCGCTAAACAGACCGGTTGCAAAGTAACGGATGCTGAAGTGCTAGATGCGGTTAAGGGATTACTAAAAGACAAGTAATCTGCTGCCTGCCCCTACGCGATAAGGGGGGACGGCTAAAAATCTCACATGGCCTTGCCAAGGCATACCCCGACCCAGCCAAGTGCGCATAGTCGCGAAATTCGCCGTTTTTATCATTCAAAACTGCGCCTACTGGCAAGCAATTACATGGAAAATTGACACTTATACTTACTTGCAATCAAGCAGCTTCCAGTATTGTCTTAGTAGTGGCAAGCGCACTTTGAAGGGTCTTTTTCTAGATCAAGCAGGATTGGTGAAGCTATTAAATGTAAATCATGTGGTCGCTCAATTAGTAATCCAAATGCTGAGCTCTGTCCGTGGTGCAAAGCACCATTACCAGTAGACATCGATGGTCCTTGGTGGAATCCAGGCATGCTACCTAGCTCTGACAATATGTACAAAGTAATAACACTCAAGGATAGGTACTTTGGTGGCAAATTTGATCCGGCATTACTTCAATCCGCACTCAATGACTATGCCAGCGAAGGATGGAGACTCAAAGAAGCTGTTACTGCTGATATTCCTGGGATAGGAATAGTAGGGGGTTCAAGAAACGAAATAATTTTCATTTTAGAAAGAGCCAACTTTGAGCAAAACCTTCCGAAAGAAGGTTTAAAGATTTCACACGGAGTTCTTTTTGTAGGTGACGATGTTCCAAGTTTGACCAGCATGGGAGAGATTTCTGAATCGATTTCAAAACAAAATGCATCCTTGATGAGCCTTCGTCAACTTATGGCTTACAGAGCCCGTGATCTTGGTGCCAATACAATTTATCGATTCCAGAATTCTCAGACGGCACATGGGCCAATGAAACTACTAAATCCAATTAGGTGGGACACAGAATCCTTGAGTGGGCGTGGTGAACTTGCATTTGTTGAACCAGCCGAAATGGAAAGTTTTATTGCAGCAGTTAGTAAATTGGAATTAGATCGCTAGCATTCGTCATCAAGTTTTGACTGGAGTCTATGGATGTCAAGCGTCTAGAAAAATCCTTTTCCCCTGAAAATGCTGATAACGTGAATTTATGAGACCAAACAAGGCGCTTCGCAGGAAAACATTTCTACTATTACCGATTGCATTCCTTATTTCTTCCTGTTCATTAACTAGTGCATCAGATGACGGGTATACCCCCGGAACAGTTGTTGAAGATGCCCCCCTAACTCTGCAACAGAATGCCAAGCGAACAGCGGAATCATACTTAAGTTCGATGGCGTTTTCTAGGAGTGGCCTGATTGAGCAGCTAAAGTTTGAAGGCTACCCAGAGACGGAGGCAACTCTCGCCGTAGATTCAATGATGTCTGTCAACTGGAATGAGCAGGCCGCAAAAAAGGGTGCTGAATATTTGGCTATGCAAGGATTTTCCAGAAGTGGCCTAATTGATCAACTTTTATTTGAGGGGTTTACAACGGAAGAAGCAAACTTTGGAGCAGATGCAAACGGTCTCTAATTAGAGAAATGCGATACGTATATAAATAGCCAACCAACTAGCCAAACTCTTGGAATTACCTGACACAACGTGAGACGAATGTGATATATTTGCTTCATGTTTACACCACTAGAGATAGTGGGAGACACTGCGCGAGGATCTACGGATCAGAAGGTTAGGGGTTCGAATCCCTTCGAGCGCGCCAGGCAAATACCTTTAGATTCGCAGAATTAACTGCGCTTCAAATTCCCGAAATTGCCCAATTTTTATGGGTTTTATTTTTTGAAAAGTAGTTGTTTGTAGGTGAGCGCAGTCCTACTCTTTTCATATTGCGTATCTGTGCGCATTAGAACAAAGGAAAGAGCATGAACAATTTATCAAAATCTTTCGATGAAGTTCTCAGTGGTGTAGTAGCAGGAAACCCAAGAGTCCCAGGTGTTGTAGCTATGGTTACTGATCGTAAGGAAAATGTCTACGAAGGTGCAAAAGGAGTGAGGGACTTAAGTACTGGTGCACCGATGACTACCGATAGCGTCTTTGCAATTTTTTCAACTACAAAGGCAATTACAGGTACTTGTGTACTGCAATGTGTAGAAGAGGGTTTGCTTGATTTAGATGCGCCGGCAAAAAATTATGCCCCTGCCCTAGGAAAGTTAAAAGTACTTGATGGTTTTGATGGGGATGGAAATCCGATTACTCGGCCACCAAAGCGAGAAGTAACAACGCGAATGTTGATGTTACACACTGCAGGATTTGGATATGACTTCTTTAATGCTCAGTATAATCGTTTGGCAGAAGACCACGGGCAACCTAGCGTTATTACTGCCTCGCGGGGATCCATTGAAACTCCATTGCTATTTGATCCGGGTGATAAGTGGGAATACGGAACAAACATTGATTGGGCAGGTCAAGTCGTTGAAGGCATTAGAGGTCAACGACTTGGTGAAGTTATGCGTAATCGAGTATTTGATCCACTTGGAATGACTGATATTGGTTTCGTAATGACACCAGAAATGGCTAGTCGCAGAGCATCAATTCACCTTCGAGGAGAAGATGGCTCACTTGATCCGCAAACTGATTTAGTTCTGACCCAAGAACCTGAGGTCCACATGGGTGGCCATGGACTTTATTCCACTGTTGGAGAGTACATGAAATTTATACGAATGTGGCTTAACGATGGTGATGGAGTAAATGGTCGAGTTCTCAAAGAAGAAACAGTTGCAATGGCTGTAAAGAACGGACTTGAGGACCATCAGAAGGTTGTCGTTTTGCCGGGGGTAATCCCATGGCTTTCAAATGACGCGGAATTCTTTCCAGGATTGAAGAAGTCGTGGTCGTTTACTTTCATGGTAAATGATGAACAAGCTCCAACGGGCAGGCCAGCAAATTCCATCGGATGGGCAGGGCTTGCGAATCTGTTCTATTGGATTGATCGATCAAATGGAATTGGTGGTTTTTGGGGTACTCAAATTCTTCCATTCGCTGATGCTTGCTCCTTTAGTGGGTACATGGATTTCGAATCTGCTGCATACAAGCAAAATGCATTAGTTGGATAAATTTAACCAAGGTTAGATGTTTGGGGATGGGCATTTGCTCATCCCCAAACTAATGTCTGCCCAAGCATGAATAATCAGTCAGCGATTCACTCAGCGACTCCGATGAAATACCGTGAAACAGGATGAAACAAAGGCTCTGAAATGTGCCGTAAAATAAAGGTAGATAAGTAGATAACTGAAGTATTGGCGAAACTACGGATCAGAAGGTTAGGGGTTCGAATCCCTTCGAGCGCGCCAGAGACTTACCTCTAGCATCGCAGAATTAACTGCGCTGGCTAGAACTTAAGTTCCAGCGTTACTCCAACAATATTTTGAATAGCCGAAGTCAATGATTTGTGGCTGCTTTCTGGAAGCGTCTTCTTTAGATCATGACCGTCTTGGAATTTTGTAGCGTCCGAGAAATCTAGAGTCAGGACGCCATCGGTTAGGTCTGCAAGCCGTGCATCAAAAAACGCTAGCCACGCGATGCGGTCGGTTGCTTCAAGTTCATCAAGAACTTCATTCCAGCGATCTTTAAGTTCAGTTAACTCCATTAACTATTGAACCTAATCACTCAACAGGTGCGTGCTCGCCGGAATCTTCAAAGCCAGCTTCACGATGAGCGCCATCACAGAATGGCTTATCTTTTGAATGACCACAACGACATAGCGAGAAAGTTTCTTTGTCGCTGATTACGTTTCCATCAGCACCGATCAAAGTTGCACCTTTAACGCGCAATGATCCGTTGGCTCGAACGGTAATTGTTGGCTGTTCTTCAGACATGGTTACTCACTTTCCTAGGTACTGTTTCGACTTTAAAGCCATAGTGGTGGTTTGCCAAGCGGTGAACCGTCAGACGTTACAAGTTTGTCGTCTGGTTCGCGGCCCATTAACCAGGCAGCCAGACTTTGCGGAGTTCCAAAAATATCTGTCATACCGTTTTGGTCCATCGTCCAAGTGTGATCGCCTGCGATTAAGAGGCGAAACTTGATCGACTCTTTGCGCTTTCCAGCGCTTACACTCTTTAGAGTTTTGATGCACCAGTTGATGTCCCAGTCGTTCGCTTTGTAACCAAGACCCAAGTCAACGAGATGCACGAGCAGCTCGCGCTCACGCAGCGTGATGATCTCATGTGGATGGACTTGTGAGCCATTGCCCAAAACAACTTCTTCACTTAGAAGCGGTCCGGCCATAAGTCGATCAAGGTTTGTTGCGAAAATTCTTGATTGTTCGAGAAAGTCAGCAATAATCTCTTTGCCCGAACGTTTAGCATCATTTTCAATGTCTATTGCGCGTTGTTCAACTGAGGCATACATATCTATTTGTACACCGGTTAAGGCCCACTCAATTAGGTTAGAAAGCCCACGCGCATTGTTAGCTAGATGTGAAAGCACATGCCCACGAGACCAATCTGGCAAAAGTGAATCGGCGGCAACATCCTCATTGCTTAGCTCACTTACATACTTTGCAACTAAGGCTTCGGCGTTTGCGACTTCAACAACAGATGTGATCATGTTGTAACCGTACGGCAAAAATGCTTAGTTAGTGGAGCCTTGCTCGACGCCATCTGTTTCGGGGGCCGATTCCTTGTTGGTCGACTCCGCCACCTTGGCCTGCTTATGCGCGGCCGCCGCTTTGCGCGCTTTACCAGCTGCTTTGAGATTTCGACTACCCAAATACCAAAAAACAACTGCAATGAGAAACGCGAGACCAATTACCGCCAGCTGAATCAAGTAATAAGGACGACCCTCATAAGATACCCAACCCGCTGGACGATATGCATAACCGAACCACTTGTCTCCAAAACCAGGTGCAAGTAGTTGGGTTATGCCGAAGGCAACCACAACGGTTAGCCAAATAGATACTGTGCGATGTGCCGGGACCCGATATGGACGAGTTGCATCTGGATACTTGTTACGAAGCACCCAGAACGCAGGGAAGATCGCAAGGTAATTGACCAAGGACATCGCTATTGCAAATCCGACGGCAACGCCAAAGTACTTTGCTATGTCGCCATCAGCCAAACGATAGCCAAGAATCAAAATCGCACTAGCGATGATTCCGGTGATGTTGTTCAAGCGAACTGAGGTGCCATAACGAGAATTAGTAAATGCGATCCATCGTGGGCCAGCGCCATCTAAGCAAGCCGCAGCTAAATTGCGATTAGTAGACATCAACCATGTGACGCCTGAGGCGAAAATCGCAATGATGATCAACACGCCAGCAAATGCTCCGAGGTAAACACCGGCGCCAGTCAAGGTAACGGTTCCATCTTCGGCAATGCTGCCGCCGTAAACCGTGAAAGCTGACTTCAATGCATCGACAAAGCCAGTCAAACCATTTACCTGGCCAATTGGTAGCACCAATAGCACAGTCAAGATCGGAATTCCGTAAAGCACCATAGCCAAAGCCGAAGTTCTAAACGCGGCGTATGGCAAGTCGCGCTTGGCATGTGTCATCTCATCGCTGGCAGCACTCACATTCTCTAAACCAAGGAACGCGAACAGAATGATTCCGATAGTCGCGAGGAGCCCATCAAAGCTAAGTCCAAAGTCAGAGAAAACTACACCGCGTAATTCATTTGCGATGCCAAAGGCTATGACAGTGATTGTGAAGAACGGAATCAGAATCAAACGCGATAGTGCGCCCAAGATCGGAACCCATTTGCCGACTTTGAACGAAAGGTTAGCCGCAATGATTCCGATCCATATGAACGCTAGGGCAAATCGATAGAACGAGAACTGGGACATTTGGGTCCCAGCCATGAAAAACGTCTCGGCGGTTGCAACTGCAACAAATGCCAGGATGCCACCAAACCAAATTGGACTCTTTAACCAACTGATTAAGGCAGTTATTGAGCCAGCTAGGCGACCAAAGGCCAAGCGAACCCACATGTAGGGCCCACCTTGGGTTGTGAAGGCAGCGCTTAACTCCGCGATAACCATTGAGGCCGGGATCAGGAAAACAATTGCTAAAACCGCCATCCAAGAGATTGCCTCGGGGCCAGCAGCAGCGACAACTCCGATGGTGTCTAACCCAATAACGGAACAGACCGAGAAAAAGAGAACTTCTTTACGCCCAAAGCTCTGGCGCAACTTTGACTTCTCGTTGACGAAGTCATCGGTTAAGGCCAAAGGATTTGAAGGCTTAGCCATTTGCGCTTTTTCATTTTCCATAAGAAAAACTTAACGTGAGCAACATTGGACGCAGTCAGTAACCCAGAGTTAAATCATCGATCTAATGATAACCCTGTGTTTCTAGGCACTTAGTTAAAGATTTATGCCGTTTCTTCATCGGGATCAGAAACAAGTCCTAATTGCGTCTCATGAGTTGCATACTTTGATTCACGTAGATCAATTTCTACCTTCTCAGGCGCAGGCAACTCGTCGGTGAATCGACCAAGTTCTTCCACGGCCTTAGCCTTTGGCATTACCGAACGATCAAAGGAACCAACTGCGTTGTTGTAAGTGTCCATTGAACGCTTTAAGTTGTCTCCAACCTTGCTGAAGTGATTAATGAAAGTAATTAAGCGACCATAAAGATCACCAGACTCCTTAATCATTTCTTGCGCATTGCGAACTTGAGTGTCTTCTTGCCACAACATTGCGATTGTGTTCAGTGCAATCACTAATGAAGTTGGGGAAGTCAATACAACTTTTGCTTGCGCTGCATCTTCGATCAAGTTTGGATAAACCTCGAATGCCGCAGCCAGCGAGGATTCAGTTGGAATAAACATAATGACGTAGTTAAGTGATTCTTTATCGTCAACGTAGTTACGACTGGCTAGTGCTTTGATGTGACCTTTAAGTGCATTTGCGTGCGCGTCAAACAAAGTTTTGCGTCGATCAACATCAACTTCATTTATTGCATCAAGATATGAATTCATCGGAGCTTTACTGTCAACGTAAAGCACGCGACTGTTTGGTAAGTGAATTGTTACGTCAGGTCGACCGGAACCTTCACCAACTTGTTGCTTTTGTTCATCGAAAGAAACGTGTTCAGACATACCGATCATTTCGATGATGCGGCGTAATTGAAGTTCGCCCCAACGGCCACGTGCATCATTGCGACGAAGTGCGCTGGAAAGATTTGTGGTTTCGGTTCGCAAGGTGTCAAGCAAGCCAGTGGTGTTTGTAACTTGCTGATCTAACCTGGCGTAAGCATCGGCGCGCTTAGTTTCTAAGTCACCAACTTTTGCATCAAGTGCTTTCAAACTTTCGCCAAGTGGCTTGATGATTTCCTGGATTGAAGCAGACGCAGCTCTTGATTGTTCAGCAACCGATGCCGTTGTTGTTTGCAACCTTGCCTCAGTTGATGTTTCCAACATCTGTGCAGTTGTTAAGTACTGTTCACGCGCAGCATCAGCGACTTGCTGGCGGATGTCTTGCGCTGATAAGCCACCTTGATTCTTCATGGCTCGACTAACAACTACGCCGACAATGGCAGCAGTAGTTAGAGCAGTGACTACGACAATGACAATTAAAGAGGTAACGTCCATGAGGTAAGTCTCCCATTGGGCAGTGACAAAACCTTGAAAACCGCCATGACGATTAGGTTTTGCGCCCTTTCTCGCCTACCGTTGGTACATTCCCCAAAGAAGGTTTTAATGTCCACTCCCTCAAGTCCTAAGAAAAAGCCGCGCGCCCGAAAGCTAGAACGAGACCGCGCCCGCGATACCGAATCCAACCCAAAAGCCGGATCGCCTCGCCATGCTGCCGCAAAAACAACTGCTGCCAAGAAGCGCGCAAAGCCAAAATCTAAGGTGGCAAAAGCCGAATCCCGCGCGCCTCGCGAACCACGCGACCCAGATGCACGCAGCAGAGCAGAATCTCCACGTGCTGAAGTTCGTGGCGCCAAGCGCAGCAATGATGTTTGGAATCCTTCAGGCAAACCACAACGCAAAGGTGGCGAAAAACCAGCCGGAACTCGCGCAGCACGCAGCCGTTATGAAGACGATCGTCCAGCACGCGCACCTCGTAAGTACAACGATGAAGCACCGAGTCGTGCACCGCGCGCCCGTCGTGACGATGCACCAACAAGTCGTGCGCCACGTACATATAGAGATGAAGCTCCAGCACGCGCACCACGCGCTCGCCGTGATGATTTAGCGCCAAGTCGCTCACGTCGCGACGAAGCTCCAGCACGCGCGCCACGTAAGTACAACGATGAAGCACCGAGTCGTGCACCGCGCGCCCGTCGTGACGATGCACCAACAAGTCGTGCGCCACGTACATATAGAGATGAAGCTCCAGCACGCGCACCTCGCACTAAGCGCGAAGAAGTTTATGCACCAAAGTCTCGCTTGCCTCGCGAAAAAGTTTCGACTGAACGTGTAAGCAGCAAGAGCGCAATGTCAGAAGACTCTGCTGAAGTTGCATTAGATACTGCATCAAGCTCTTGGGCTGAACTAGGTGTGTCAACTGAATTACTCAGCACACTAAAGCGTCAAGGAATTGACACACCTTTCCCGATCCAGGCAAAGACTTTGCCAGATGCAATCAGTGGTCGCGATGTTTTAGGTCGCGGACAAACTGGCTCCGGAAAAACTTTGGCGTTTGGCCTTGCAATGGTTACTCGCTTAGCCCATCGCAAAGCAACTGCAAAGCATCCACTTGGAATCGTTTTAGTTCCAACTCGTGAACTTGCGATGCAGGTAACGGATGCATTGATGCCTTACGCGCAAGCTGTTGAACTAGACATTCGTTTAATTGCTGGTGGCATGCCATACGCAAAACAGATTGATGCCCTAAAGCGTGGTGTGCCAATTGTGGTAGCAACACCTGGTCGCCTGAATGACTTAGTTGAGCAAGGACACATCAACTTAAGCAAAATCGAAATCACAATTCTCGATGAAGCCGACCAGATGTGTGACATGGGATTCATGCCACAGATCGTTGAAGTCCTAGATATGACAAAGCCAAATTCCCAGCGCCTTCTTTTCAGCGCGACTTTGGACAAAGACGTGGACAAGATCGTTCGCAAGTATTTGCACGATCCAGTCGAGCATGCAACGAACTCAGGTAAGGCATCAGTTAAGACAATGACGCATTACTTATTCATTACATATAGTGAGGACAAGCCAGCAATCCTGGCCGAGATCGGTTCCCGCAAGGGCAAGACCATGTTCTTTGCTCGCACTCAAGCCGGCGTAGATCGCATCGCCAAGGACCTTGCTCATAAGGGTGTGCCAGCTGGCGCATTGCATGGTGGGAAAACCCAAGCCGTTCGTACCCGCACTTTGAATGCTTTCAAAGAAGGAATTACCGATGTGTTAGTTGCAACTGACGTTGCTGCTCGCGGTATCCACGTTGATGGGGTCAGCCTGGTAGTTCACATCGATCCACCTAATGATCACAAGGATTACTTGCACCGCGCTGGCCGTACCGCTCGCGCAGGCGAGACTGGCAAGGTCGTGACAATGATCGGGCCACGTCAGCAAAAGGCAGTAACGGCAATGACTTCCCGCGCTGGAGTAGATCCAGAAGTGGTCAAAGTTAAGCCGATGTCCAAGGAACTAGTTGCCATCACAGGCGCCAAAGAGCCAACCGGAATTGCTTGGAAACCACCAGCAGAACCACCAGCTCGTGGCCGTCGACCAGGCGGTCCAAGCAGATCTGGTGGCGGACGCCCACAGGGTCGATCCGGCGGATCCCGCGGCGGATCCCGCTCCCGCTAGATCTGGACTAATCCAGACAAATCGGATTTCCAACGAAGGCGTTCTGCCCTTATTCTTTGGATACGGGGAAATGAGGAATTCATATGAGCGATAGCAAGGGTCTAGGACGCTTTTTCAAGGGTGACGAATCTGGCGATGCCGGTTCAAACGGTGTGCGTGATTTCGCGGAAGCCGAAAGAACTATCAATGCATTACAGGGTCGAATCACTGAACTGGAGGGCGCAGTTGGCCGCCCAAGTTTTATCGACATGGATGAAGACGCATTAACTCAGATTGCAGCTGAAGATGCAGCTGTAATCATCCGCGCCGCACGCCTTCGCGCTGGCAAGTTGATCGAACAAGCTACCGACACTTTGCAGCAAGCAGAGTCCGAGCGCGAACAAATCCGCGCCAGCTGTGAGCTAGATGCCCGCCAAACTCGTGAAGCCGCAAATGTTGACGCTCGCAAACTTCGTGCTGAAGCTACCGCAACACTTGAAACTGCTCGTGATCAAGCAGCTCAACTACTTGAAGCAACTCAGAATGATGCCGACTCACAGGCTGCTGAAAATCAGAAAGTCATTGCAAAACTTCTTGATGACGCAACACGTCGTGCAAACGAAGTGGCTTCTGAAGCTGAAGTTCTAAAAGCAAACGTTGATAAAGATTTAGCAGCGCAGCGCTCACATACTGAACAAGAACTAGCAACCCTTCGTGCAAATACCGAAGCCGAGCTAAACAATCTGCGCAGTGAAACTGACAAGAGCACTTCATCACAAATTGCAGCAGCTCAAGCTGAAGCAAAGCGTCTACAAACTGAAGCAACAAATGCTGCGCAAGCCATGCTTGAAAAAGCAACTGGTGATGCTCGCGCATTAGGTGAAGATTCAAGCAAGAGCCACGCTGCAACAATTGCTGATGCTCAGGCGAAACTTCAAACAGCTGAAAAGCAAGCTGAACTTATTGTTTCGCAAGCACAAGCTAAAGCAGATGAAATCATCCGCGTTGCTTCTCAGGTTTCACAAGCAGATGCTGACTCTTTACGTCAAGCAGCAATTGCTTACCGCGACAATGTATTGACTTCAGTTGATGCAAACCGCAAGGTTTTCGATGATTTAACAAAGCGCATCGCAGACCTTCGCGCACAATGGTTCGATGCTCAATCAACAATGAACCAAATCTCAAATCAGGCTGGCGCACGCTTTACTGAAGCCGAAGCTGCAGCAGCAGATGTTTTCGCGCGAATCACAGACAGCCGCGCTGCGTTGACTGATACTTTCGCTATTTTTGCACAGGAAGTTAAGGCCAATTCAAAAACTGAAGATAACTAGTTTTCAGTTAGGTTTGAAAGTTTGCTTGCGTTAGTCTGAATTTATGCCGTCCTTTAAGCGAGATGCATAAACATGTTTTCCGGAATTTCTCGAAAGCAAATCCAACAATCTCTTGTCGTAGGAATTCTTGCCGGAATTCTCGCGGGCATGTTCGGCGTTGGTGGCGGCTTCTTGATGGTCCCGCTTTATGTGTTGTGGATGGGCCTTGATCAAAGACGATCACACGCAACGTCACTTGCTGCCGTGCTGCCAATCGCAGCAGCTGGCGCCATTGGATATTCCGCATCTGACTACGTTGACTGGAATGCAGCCGCCGCTTTGCTAGTCGGTTCGATCTTTGGCGCGTTGTATGGCGTGAAACTCTTGGGCAAGGTATCGCTTAAGTTCTTGCAACTAGGTTTTGCTGGGTTGCTCTACTTATCCGCAATGCGATTGATTTGGTCCTCAACACCAGAACAGCTGTTAGAAGGTAACGCCGCAATCGGGTTCTTGGTGGTGATTGGTTTCTTTGCCGGAGTCATGTCAGGCCTATTTGGCGTCGGCGGCGGAATTGTTATGGTGCCCGCTTTGATCATCGCTTCGGGCATGGATTCCTTAACGTCCCGAGGTACCAGCCTTGCTGTGATTGTCGGGTCGGCAATTTCTGGAACCATTGCCAACCTGCGAAAAGGCAATATAGATGTGGCATTTGCCCTACTTTCGGGCATCGCTGGCATCCCAGCCACATTCATTGGGGTTTACCTCAGCCAACAGGTTCCGCAGCGACTGGCATTGATCCTGTTTTCCTTTATTTTGATCGCAATTGCGACTCAACAAGCCCGGAAAGTCCAACTCGGTTCTGCGGTACATTAAGGATCACCCTAGGCTCGTACCTAATTGATCTAAGGCGGAATCACTGATGTTGGTATTTATCCCAGCGGAAACCAGGGCGGGCGAACGTCGCGTTGGTTTAACTCCAGAAGGTGCTCAAAAGCTCATAAAGCTTGGGCTAACAGTGTCGATCCAAGAAGGCGCTGGCCAATCATCTGGCTATCACGATGATGAATACAAAGCTGCCGGTGCAACTGTTGCGGGCAAATCCGCCATTAGTAATGCAGACGTAGTCGCCACAGTTCGTCCCTTAGAAAACGATGCGATCGCACAATTGAAGTCTCGCGCAATCACAATTTCATTCCTGTCACCAGCAAATGATGCACAAACCGTAAAGGCGTTAGCAGATAAAAAAGTAACTGCACTTTCCTTTGATGTGTTGCCACGTATTTCTCGCGCACAATCAATGGATGCGCTAACTTCGCAAGCACTTTGCGCTGGTTACCGCACAGTACTTATAGCTGCAGAACGCGCACCAAAATTCTTCCCAATGTTAATGACCGCAGCAGGAACAATTCCAGCTGCAAAAGTTCTAGTTCTTGGCGCTGGCGTCGCTGGTTTGCAAGCAATGGCTACCGCTAAGCGCCTTGGTGCAATCGTTAGTGCATACGACGTTCGCGCTTCAAGTGCTGATGAAGTTAAATCAATGGGCGCAACTTTCCTTGACCTTGGTCTGGATGAAGTTGAAGGCGCAGGCGGTTACGCACGTGAAATGACACCAGAACGCGCAAAGGCACAACAAGATGCGCTTAAGAAATTTATTTCAGCTTCAGATGTTGTTATAACAACTGCTGCAGTTCCTGGTCGCAAAGCACCAACACTTATTACTACCGACATGATGTCTGAAATGAAGCCAGGCGCGATCATCGTTGACCTTGCTGCAGAATCCGGCGGAAACGTTGACGGCAGCGTTGCTGGCGAAGATGTAGTTGTAAACGTTCCGGGTGGATCAATCACTTTGATTGGTTGCAAAGATCTTGCAAGCCAACTTGCAGTGCACGCAAGCAAGCTTTACGCACAAAACGTTGTTTCACTTCTAACTTTGATGACAGCCGAAGGTGTTGTTACACCGGATGAAGAAGACGAAGTCGTGCAAGGATCCGCAGTTGTATTCAACGGTGAGATTAGAAATGCAATGGCTCGCGAAGCCCTGAACTTACCTGCACTAGCAACCGGAGAGGGTCAATAGTCATGGATGCAATTGCACTGCTAACTATTTTCATACTTAGTATTTTCGTTGGTATTGAAGTTGTTTCGAAAGTCTCCGCAATCCTTCACACACCTTTGATGTCGGGCGCGAATGCAATCCACGGTGTTGTGTTGGTCGGCGCGATCTTGGTAACTGGCAAAGCAACCGATAATGTCCAGCTTTACCTTGGTTTAGTGGCAATTGTGCTCGCAACAATCAACATGGTCGGTGGCTTTGTAGTTACTGACCGAATGCTGGAAATGTTTAAACCCAAGAAGGCTGAGAAGGAAGAGGTGTCTAAATGACATCCACTTCGATTCGGTTTGCTGAACAAGCATCGACAATCACACCTACTTGGGTTCGTTTAGCCGAACTACTTGCTGCAGTTTTATTCATCCTTGCGCTTAAGGGTTTGTCTTCACCAAAGACTGCGCGCCGCGGAAACTTACTTGGCGCTGCTGGCGCTGCGATTGCAACTGCAGTTGTGTTTTTCTACGGTCAAGAATATTACGGTGGCCCAGTTAAGCACTTGCCACAAATTTTGATTGCTATCGCAATTGGTTCCATCATCGGTTGGGTTGCTGCGCGCCGAGTCCAAATGACTCAGATGCCACAGATGGTTGCACTGTTCAACGGTGTCGGTGGTGGAGCTGCTGCCGTTATTTCAGTAATTGAATTCTTATCTGTTGAATCCGAAAGCATTCCAATTCTGACTGCAACAATTTTCACCGTTGTTGTTGGTTCAGTTTCCTTCACTGGTTCATTGTTGACTTATGCCAAGCTTCAAGAGTTAATGACATCTCGTCCAGTTGTAATTCCACTTGGCCGTTTCATCACAATTGGTATCGCAGTTGCAACAATTGCTACTGCCGTATTGCTGATTGTAAATCCATCAAACACATTGCTCTGGTTGTTGCTTAATCTTTCCTTAGTGCTTGGTATCTTGCTTGTGCTTCCTGTCGGTGGCGCCGACGTTCCAATCGTTATCTCACTGCTTAATGCTTTCACTGGCTTGTCAGTTGCGGCGTCAGGTTACGTTCTTGGAAACGTCCTATTGATCGTTGCTGGAACACTTGTTGGTGCATCCGGAACATTGCTAACCCGCATGATGGCAAAAGCAATGGGTCGACCATTGACCAACACGTTGTTTGGTGCGTTCACCGCAAAGGCATCAACGTCCGCGGCTTCGGCTGAAGATCGTCCAGTTAAGTCCGCATCACCTGAAGATGTTGCAATCATGTTGGGTTACGCCCGCAAGGTCATCATCGTTCCGGGTTACGGCCTTGCAGTAGCTCAGGCACAGAACACAATTCGCGAACTAGTTGAAATTTTGATCTCAAAGGGAATCGAAGTCGATTACGCAATTCACCCGGTTGCTGGGCGCATGCCTGGACACATGAACGTACTTCTTGCCGAAGCGAATGTGCCGTATGAACAGCTCAAGGAAATGGATGAGATTAATCCAGAATTTTTATCAACTGACGTTGCCCTTGTTGTAGGTGCCAACGACGTTGTTAATCCAGCTGCTCGAGACGACAAGACTGCACCGATCTATGGCATGCCAATCCTGAATGTGGATCAGGCTCAGCAGGTCGTGTTCCTAAAGCGCTCGATGCGACCAGGTTTTGCTGGCATCGAGAACGAAGTGCTGTTTGACCCTAAAACTTCATTACTTTTCGGTGATGCCAAGGATTCTTTGACCAAGGTAGTTAACTCACTGAAAACCCTGTAGTTGTGGCGACTCGGACTTTTTGGACATAAACGGGGTTTTCCCCGTATTGAAGTGAATTTCCCAACCACTTAAGGCACTCTTGGGAAGTACCAGGTCATCACGGGGGTGTGCCTGTAACGGGATAACGGTGTGTTTGGATGAGCTCAAGATTGGTACTGGTCGTCGAAGACGATGACCTACTGCGCGAGCTAATTGCCACCGCGCTTGAAGTACGTGGCTATACCGTTCAAACTGCAGCAAATGTGGTTGAGGCCAAAAGACTCTTCCATGCCACTGATCCAGATGGTCTGGTCTTAGATGTTGATCTAGGGCCCGGTCCAAATGGTTTTGATTTTGCCCAAACTGCACTCAAAGATGCACCAGGCACCGGCGTTGTCTTTTTGACACAACTGCCGGATCCAAGATTTGCAGTTGAAAACGAGCAGGGTCTGCCTAATGGGATTGCATACATTCGTAAGTCAGCCCTAGCAGATCTGAATGTTTTGTATGATGCATTAGATGTTGCAATGCGTGGGGAAGTAACGACACTTCACAGACACGATCTAGATAAAGCGCGACCATTTGCCGCTCTTACAGTAAAACAAATCGAAGTACTCCACTTAATGTCGCAGGGTAAATCGAATTCCCAAATTGCAACTGCGCGCGGTACTTCGCTGAAAGCAACTGAAGATGCAATCAGACGTGCGTGCCAAGCAATTGGAATTGATAGTTCACTGGATGGCAATTCCCGAACTGCAGCGGTTACAAAGTATTTAAGTGTTGTAGGAATTAGAGCCGACAATAAATCTGACCAAGTGTCAGTTTAGGAATGTAATCGGCAGCTATGGAAAACACCAAAGTTGATTCTGGAAACAACTCTCTTTGGTACCTGCTTGGCTTACGTTCATCGTTAAGTTTTCGACTAACAATAATTTTTCTATTCCCAGGATCAATAAGTCCGATTTTCATTGATCGAGGAGAATTTGGCGGATCAAGTCTGCTTTGGATCGGCTTGATTCTGCTTGCGCACTCTGGATTTACGGTCACAATTCTGATTGCTGGAAAGCTAATTCATGGGAATCGCCAAAACGAATCGCACCCAATTGCCACCATGCTCGCTTTTGTTGCCGCGCAAAGCCTACGGGGATCAATACTTGGCTTTTCCACGGTGTTTCTTGGGTTTACGGACGATCCAAAGCTGGCATTTCGAATCATAAGTGGCGGGATTTTTATATCAACGGTGCTATCTGTAATCGCAATTAGCATTGCGATATTCGATCAGCACTCAAACCTGGTGAAAGATCTTGAAAATAAATCAAGAGAATTAACGCAACTCCGGTCAACTATGGATACTCGGCTCCAAGAAGCGACAAGAAACTTGCGTGAGTATGCCAAACAAGTTGTCACACCTCGCATAGATCAAATCGATCAACTTTTAGTTGCATTAAAGTCTGGTGGAAATAAAGATGTAGCAGTTCACGAAATGCAAGAGTATGTTGAAACTGAGTTACGTCCGTTTAGTCATCAGATTGCGCATGATAAATCACTTCAAGCTATAGACCTGCATATAGAAACTTCAAAAAAGAAGTTTGAATTGCCTAGAACGATTAACTTGTCACAATCAATGAGACCATACATAACTACAGTTTTGTTCTTCATAACTTATGCCGCAGCTGCGCAACGAACTATGACCTTCGTTGAAGCTCTTCCATTCAACGTAATCACAACAGTGTTGTCGATTTCGTACTTTGTGTTTTTCAAAAAGATATTTGGAAACCGAGAGTTACAGTTAGCAATTAGCTTAGTAGTTGGAGCATCTATCTTTGCCTCAGTTGGGCCACTAATTTTGTTTGTAGAAGCTTTTCTTCCTATTGACATTCCACAAAATATTTCTAGCGCGACAGTCTTTGTTGGACTAATTTTTGGTTTCGCTAACCTTGGGTACACAATCTTGACCAGCCAAAGAACGCAATTGGCTTCTGAACTAACGGCAACAATCGAAGATTTGGAATCAACTATTTCACTTTTGAGTCAAAAGGAATGGCTATCTCGTCGCCAAGTCGGATTTGTAATGCATGGCTCACTGCAGAGTGCACTCAATGCAGCCGTCCTTCAGCTTGGGTCCACAAGTAATCCAACTCCGGAACTGATTGAGTCAATACGAGGCGACATTGCCCGTGCCCTTGAGCGAGTGGGATTTGAAGCTGGGCAGAGCTACTCCTTTGAACAGGCCCAACAGGAAATCTCAAAAATCTGGGCAGGCACGATCGAAACCAATTGGCAGGTAGCACCCAACGTCCTCGAGGCCTTGCGGAAGAATCCGGCAACATCCGAATGCTTGGCCGAAGTCTTGCGCGAAGCAGTTAGTAATTCTTCAAAGCATGGAAAGGCCAGCAGTGTGGAAATTGCCATAAACATTCAAGGTTCAGTACTTGTCTTGGAAGCGAAAGATAACGGCTCTTCCTCAAAATCAGGCAAAACCGAAGGTCTTGGTACTGAACTTCTTGATGATGTGTGTAGCTTCTGGTCACTTCAACCAGCCGCGAATTCTGGAATGATCCTGATCGCTAGATTCGCGCTCGAACAAAGCTAAAAATCCTACAAACTTACTCGAAATGTCCTAGTGCGTTGGCTTTAGGGTAACCCCGTATTTGAACCTAAAGCCCTTTTGTCTAAACGTAATCTCTTGATCAAGGTCGTTAGATTCACGGGAAGCAATTTCACTTTGGTGCAATTCACTACAAATATAATATGAACAAAATGTAAGGAGAGTGAATTATGGCATTTGATGGGATTCAATTCGATCCAAACTCAATTTCGCTTCGCTCAGATCTACGAGTTCTAGCTACTATTCAATTTCCCGGTGCGCCTGATTACTCCATATATCTAGACTCCAATGGTTGTAGAGAAGGTATTGACAGGTCGGACTTCATATCAGCAACACTTGAGCCGCAACTCTTTAAGCAAGACGAGGTTTCGGTAACGTCAAATTGGCCCAGATACGGTGGGCCGCAAGTTGTTGTATTGCCAGAAGGTCAAAGACTACTACTTGGTAAACTTGCTGAAGGGGTAAGAGTTGACGTAGCACTTTGGCGTAGGTTCATCATGGCTCAAACTTTTTCAAATCGAATTTTAGTTGTTTCAACTGGAGATGGAATTGCCG
Source organism: Candidatus Nanopelagicales bacterium (assembly GCA_036796575.1). GTDB lineage: Bacteria > Actinomycetota > Actinomycetes > S36-B12 > UBA5976 > UBA5976. The sequence goes on from DAIRCR010000001.1 coordinate 92,959, forward strand.
CATTTCAGCCAAGACCTGGAACGGCTGTAACTCCAAAAGCAGAGATTCAACAAAGAGACCCCAAACATAAATAGAAAACCCCCACTACGGGGGTTTTCTATTTATGGCGGTATCGGTGGGAACCGCGAAGGCGACGCCTTCGCTCCCAAATCCCGCCAGCTGATTTACCCTTCACGCAAAAAACTGCCCGAACATGGACAGTTTTTGCGTGGCGGTATCGGTGGGATTTGAACCCACGGTGCGCTTGCACGCACACAACTTTTCGAGAGTTGCACCTTCGGCCGCTCGGACACGATACCGAGATCAAGATTACTAGTTATTTAATGACAATCGAAATCGTTGATTTATCTTTGGGCTTTAAAAAACTCGCTCAAAATCGCGCCACACTCATCCGCCAAAACACCTGACACAACTTCTGGTCGGTGTGGCAATCGACGATCTCGAACCACATCCCAAAGTGAACCAACTGCTCCGGCTTTATCATCGAAGGCACCAAAGACTATTCGTCCAATTCGAGATTGCACCGCAGCGCCAGCACACATCGTGCATGGTTCAAGTGTCACAACTAATGTGTGATCATCAAGTCGCCATGAGCTGCTTGTAATCGCTGCTTCACGCATCGCCACAATCTCAGCGTGATTCATTGGATCGTTATTAACTTCGCGAGTGTTAAATCCTCGGCCAATAACCTCTCCATTGGAATTCAACACAATCGCACCAACAGGAATATCTCCCTGTTGCGAAGCTTTCGCAGCCAGATCTAGCGCTAACTGCATGGCCTCATTGAATTCTTTGCCTGGCATGTCCTTATTGTTTCACTTTTGCTCTCGATTTTTCACAACGCGAAAACTTTGTTATTCTTTCAACAGGTCAAGAGTGATAGCGATAAGTCCCGGCTAGCTATCCGACAACCCTTGCAGACCGCGATGGGGTGCCTCCGGACGAGGACCTGGCCACGTAAGTGGCAAGCGCGGGTCCATAACAGGGCCCAACATGGGTGAACAACCGTTGACCCATGCCACCTGAAGTATCAAGGAGACAAGCGTGAAAAACGCATCAACACGTCGATTTGGCATTGCCCTAGCTGCAGCATCAGCGCTGCTCCTTTCAGCATGCTCATCGTCATCAGAAACAGCAGCATCCTCAGCACCAACTACAGCCGAAACAGCTGCTAGTGCATGTGCACCAGAAAGCTTGCAGACAATCACAACAGGCAAGCTTGCAATTGCAACTGGCGAACCTGCTTTCTACCCATGGGTCATCGACGATGCCCCTGAATCAGGCGAAGGCTTTGAAGCAGCAGTTGCATACGCAGTTGCTACCGAACTTGGTTTCGCAGCTGAAGACGTATCTTGGGTTCGCACCACATTTGATGGCGCAATCACCCCAGGTGCAAAGGACTTCGATTTCAACTTGCAGCAGTTCTCCATCACTGAAGAACGCAAAGCAGCTGTTGACTTCTCAACTCCTTACTACTCAGCACCACAGGCAATTGTTTCTTACACCGGAAGTCCAATCGAAGGTCTAACAACCATCGAAGAACTTAAGGGCGCAAATCTTGGAGCAGGCGTTGGAACAACATCTCTAGATGCAATCTCAACTGTGTTCGGTTCCGAACCACAGGCATTCAATGACAACGCTGCTGCAGTAGCTGCGCTTAAGAACGGTCAGATTGACGGTATCGTCGTTGACCTTCCAACAGCGTTCTACCTATCAGGCGTAGAAGTTGACGGCGGCATCATTATTGGTCAGCTTCCATCAACTGGCGATGGTGACAACTTCGGTTTGTTGCTAGCCAAGGACAGCCCAATCACATCCTGTGTTTCACAGGCTGTGGATGCTATCCGCACCAGCGGTGAACTTGATGAAATCACTGCAAAGTGGCTTTCAACAGACGCTGGAGCACCAGTACTTAAATAGTTCTGGTTTAGTTAGATCATGAATAACGACAGCCCGGCCCGAGACAATTCGGGTCGGGCTTTGTCGTGGACTCCGAGCCAACGCGAACTCGAACGTCAGGCATCACGCAAAGCCATAGGGCGCAAAAAAGCTCTGATCGCGACACTTTCTTCGGTAATTGTTATCGGCTCACTTATTCGCCTGATTATTACTTCACCAGGCTGGCAATCAGTCAAAGACACTTTCTTTGACTGGTCATACGGTGGGGAAGTACTCGGTGCTGTTGCTAAAGGTTTAGTTGTAAATATTCGACTAACAATCATTGCCGCGATTTTGATCGGTATTTTTGCAATGATTCTGGCATTGCTTCGCACCTCACGTTCAGCAGCACTTACCCCATTTCGAATTTTGGCAACAGCTTATGTAGACATTTTCCGTGGCGTGCCGTTGTTGCTCGTAATCTTGTTGATTGGTTTTGGTGTTCCGGCACTTAGGATTGAAGGCCTAACAAATAGTGTTCTGATTCTTGGAACTACTGCCGTTGTTCTCACATACTCGGCATACGTTGCTGAAGTAATTCGAAGTGGAATTCTCTCGATTCATCCAAGTCAGCGCGCTGCTGCTCGTTCCCTTGGATTAAGTTCCTCACAAACCATGCGTCACGTAGTTTTGCCACAAGCACTTAAGCGCGTAGTACCACCACTTCTTAATGATCTAGTAGCACTTCTAAAGGACACCGGTTTGGTTTCGATTCTTGGTGTGACAGATGCGGTGCGTGCGGCACAGATCGCAAGTTCGCGCACATTCAACTACACGCCCTATGTAACAGCTGCAATTTTGTTCTTGTTAATCACAATTCCGCTAACTCGTTACACCGATCGGGTATTGGCCAAGTCGATTAAGCGTCAGAATGCGCAGGGCGCAGCATGAACGTATTAGAAGTTAAGAACCTGCGTAAGAGTTTTGAAGACAATGTGGTTTTGAATGATCTTTCACTTGATGTTCCTGATCACACTGCAACAGTTTTAATTGGAGCATCTGGTTCGGGTAAGTCAACACTTTTGCGCTGTATCAACTTGCTAGACACCATTCACGATGGCTCTATTTATCTAGATGGCAAAGAAATTTCTGATCCCAAAGTAAATGTCGATGAGGTTCGCAAAAGTCTCGGCATGGTGTTTCAATCCTTTAATCTTTTTCCGCACATGAGTGTTCTTGACAACATCACGCTTTCACCAATACGAGTTCACAAAATGTCGAAAGATCAAGCAAGTGACGAAGCAATGACATTACTGCGCCGATTTGATTTGGCAGACAAAGCAGATCAGTATCCAGATCGTTTAAGCGGTGGGCAACAACAACGCGTTGCAATCATTCGATCCATTGCTGTTAAACCGCGACTCCTTTTGCTTGATGAAGTCACCTCAGCACTTGATCCAGTTTTAGTAAATGAAGTGCTTTCAATTGTTCGCGATTTAAAGTCCGATGGCATGGCGATGGTGTTGGCAACTCATGAAATGGGATTTGCTACTCAAGTAGCAGATGAAGTTTGCTTCTTGAAGGATGGCAACATCATTGAGCGCGGTCCGGCGTCTCAAGTAATTTCAGCGCCGCAACAAGATGAAACTAAAGATTTCCTTCGCCGGGTTCACGAAGCCGGACGACTTTAAGCGCCTGGGTGATCAATAACTCGTGCGTGAAGCGAGGTCCTACCTTGCAAAGCAGCGCGAACTGCTCGGTGTAATCCATCTTCTAAATACAGCTGGCCGTTCCAGCGAACGACGTGGGCAAACAAGTCACCAAAGAATGTTGAATCACTAGCGAGTAGCGCATTTAAATCGAGTGTGCTGCGAATAGTAGAAACGTCGGCAAGCTTGATTTGGCGCGGAGCCAAGGCCCCCCACTCCTCGCTGGCAATCGCCAGCTCGGGATATGGGCGCTCATTTAGGACTGACTTAAAGATCACACTTAAACAATAGGGAAAACCCTGCTAAGTATGGGTATTTCACTATTTGGGTATGTCGCTAGCAGCGAACAAAGCTCACATAATGGTCACAGAGTTTAGCGGTCAGGGCCATTGGGTAGTACCGTAAAGATTCAATTAAATACGCGATTTTAAAGGGCGTTGGTTTCTAGAGCATGAAAATTAAGTCACTTTTTCGATCCCCACTTACTTGGATAATCCTTGCCGTAATGGCGTTGCTGATTGGCAGCAACACGATCACTGGCAGTGGTTCATCTGAAAAAGTAGACACCTGGAAGATCGTTGATGACATCCAGCAGGGTCGCGCCAAGTCCGTGACTTTGGTCGATAAAGACCAGTTAATCAATGTGATTTTGACTGACGAGACAAAACTTTCTGCTAACTATATCGCTGGCCAAGGAACTGATTTAGTTGACCTTTTGGAGTCTGAAAAGACAAAGGGTAATTTGCCAGATGGCTACAACGTAATTGTTCCAAAGCAATCATTCTTGGTTAGCTTGCTAGCTTCCGTGCTGCCAATCATTTTGATTTTGGGCTTGCTGTTCTATTTCATGGGACAAATGCAAGGTGGCGGCAAGGTCATGCAGTTTGGTAAATCAAAAGCCAAAATGATTACCAAAGATATGCCGCAAACAACTTTTGCTGACGTTGCTGGCGCCGATGAAGCTGTTCAAGAACTTGTGGAAATTAAAGAATTCTTGCAGGAGCCAGCAAAGTTTCAAGCACTAGGTGCAAAGATTCCAAAGGGCGTGCTTCTATATGGAGCGCCGGGAACAGGTAAGACTTTGCTTGCTCGTGCCGTTGCGGGCGAAGCAGGCGCACCATTCTTTTCAATTTCAGGTTCTGACTTTGTTGAAATGTTTGTTGGTGTTGGCGCAAGTCGAGTACGCGACTTATTCGAACAAGCAAAAGCAAACGCTCCAGCAATTATCTTCATCGATGAAATTGATGCTGTTGGACGTCATCGTGGTGCCGGTATGGGTGGTGGCCATGATGAGCGCGAACAGACACTTAACCAAATGCTGGTTGAAATGGATGGCTTCGATGGCAACACGGGCGTAATTCTAATTGCCGCAACTAACCGACCAGACATTTTGGATCCAGCCTTACTTCGTCCAGGTCGTTTTGATCGACAGATTTCGGTTGATGTTCCAGATCTAGTTGGCCGGCGCGATGTGTTGGCTGTTCATGCAAAGGGTAAGCCGATTGCCGAAGATGTTGACCTAATGGCTGTGGCTCGTCGTACTCCAGGTTTCTCCGGCGCTGACTTAGCTAACGTTTTGAATGAAGCAGCTTTGCTTACCGCTCGCACCGATCAAAAGATCATTACTAATGCAACGCTTGATGAAGCCATCGATCGGGTAATTGGTGGACCACAAAAGCGGACTCGCGTAATGGGTGAACACGAAAGATTGATTACTGCGTATCACGAAGGTGGCCATGCATTAGTTGCAGCTGCACTACCAAATACTGACCCAGTACATAAGGTCACAATTTTGCCTCGTGGCCGTGCACTTGGTTACACCATGGTGCTTCCAGAAAACGACAAATACTCAACAACGCGAAGTGAAATGCAAGACCAACTTGCTTACATGCTGGGTGGACGTGCTGCTGAAGAAATGGTTTTCCACGATCCAACAACTGGCGCCAGCAACGACATCGAAAAGGCAACTTCAGTTGCCCGCAAGATGGTTATGCAGTTCGGTATGACCGAGCGTCTCGGTGCTATTAAATACGGCGCCGAATCTGGCGAAGTGTTTATGGGTCGCGACATGGGTCATGGCCGGGAATACTCTGAAGAAGTTGCTTCTGCCATTGATGAAGAAGTACGCGCATTTATTGATGTGGCACATCATGAGGCATACGAAATTCTTGCTGAGAACCGAGATGTTCTAGATGCATTGGTTATTGAGTTGCTTGAGAAGGAAACACTTAATCGCGAAGAAATCGAGCGCATCTTTGAGCCACTAAAGCGTCGCCCAGGTCGTCCGGCTTGGACTGGTTCGGCTCGTCGAAACCCAAGCGATCGTCCACCGGTTGATGTGCCACCTCTGGCTAACACGAATGCTTTTGGACCAAATGCTCCAGCTAAGCCTTCTGAATCCGTAGAAGCTGAACCAGCAGTTGCCGAATCCGTAGAAGCTGAGACCGAAGCCACCAAAGTTAAATCAGTTAAGTCCAAAGGGGCTAAGTCACCTCAGGCTGACGCGTGAGCATCGATCCAATCGAGCAACTAAGCGAACCACCTGCGTTGCAGCCATTCGATGCGGCTCGCGTTGAAGCTGCGATTCGAGAATTGCTAATTGGTATCGGTGAAAATCCAGATCGGGAAGGGTTGTCACAAACTCCTGCTCGAGTTGCTAAGTCATATGCGGAAATTTTCGGCGGACTACATCAGACTGCTCGCGATGTTCTGACAACTACTTTTTCTTTAGGTCATGACGAATTAGTAGTAGTGCGAGACATTCCGATCTATTCAACCTGCGAGCATCACTTACTACCATTCCACGGAGTTGGCCACGTTGGTTACATCCCAGGTGAAGATGGCAAAATCACAGGACTTTCAAAAATTGCTCGGTTGGTTGACATGTATTCCCGTCGCCCACAAGTTCAGGAACGGCTCACAACTCAAATAGCTGACGCGATGACAGACATACTTGGTGCCCGCGGCGTGATCGTGGTTATCGAGTGCGAACATCTCTGTATGTCGATGCGTGGTATTCGTAAGCCTGGATCGACAACTTTAACTTCAGTTGTCCGAGGTCAGCTACGCGATCCCGCAACTCGCGTTGAAGCGATGTCACTAATTAACGGAAAGTAACATTCCATGTTGCATCCAAGCGGTCTACCAGAAAATCTGCGAAGCCTCGATCGGACGCTTGTTATGGGCGTTCTTAATCTCACACCAGATTCCTTCAGCGATGGTGGCAGATTTAACGATCCAACGATTGCAACCAATCATGCACTTCAAATGATTCAAGACGGCGCGGACATCATCGACATTGGTGGTGAATCAACTCGACCAGGTTCTGAACGTATTTCGGTGCAAGAAGAACTCGATCGAGTGCTACCTGTGATTTCAGCCCTGGCTGGTTCAGGTGCTGCAATAAGTATTGACACCATGCGAGTTGAAGTTGCGCGCGCAGCCGTGGATGCTGGTGCCTGCATGGTCAACGATGTCAGTGGTGGCAAGTCAGATCCCGAGATGCTGGGGTTTGTGGCAACCTTGAATACGCCATATATCTTGATGCACTGGCGCGGCCCATCAAACATCATGAATGCTCTGACCGATTACAACGACGTAGTCGCTGACGTGGCCAGGGAAATCAGTAATCAAGTAGATGTTACAGTCGCTGCAGGAATTGTCCGCGAACGCATTGCGATCGACCCAGGAATCGGTTTTGCAAAAACCGTAGACCAGAATTGGCCAATCTTGAAGCACTTGGATGTGTTAGAGGGTTTAGAGCTGCCAATTCTGATGGGAGCATCCCGAAAGAAATTCTTAGGTGAATTGCTGGCAAAAGATGGAGTGGCTCGTGATTCAGATGAACGCGAGAGTGCAACCACTGCGATCTCCACACTTATGGCAGCGCGTGGTATTTGGGCAGTTCGAGTTCACGAAGTTAAATCAACAAGAGATGCAATAGCTGTAGTAGATCGAATTGCGAAAACCTCATGACTGACAAAATCCATTTAACGGGTGTCTCTGGCATTGGGTACCACGGAGTTTTTGAAAAAGAAAAGCGTGAAGGCCAGACATTTACAGTCGACATCGAAGTAACTTCAGATTTTTCTGCAGCGGTTAAATCTGATGATGTTCGTGACACTGTTAACTACGCTGAACTTGCCAACATCGCACATGCTGCCATTACTGGTGAACCGTTTGATCTAATTGAAAAGTTGGCAGATCTGATTGCGCGGGAATGCTTAGACATCTCAGGTGTTACTTCAGTTACCGTCACTGTTCACAAACCAAACGCTCCAATTGAAGTACCATTTGAAAACGTTTCGGTATCAAGGACCTTGCCATAATGAAGGCGACCATCAGTCTGGGTTCAAATCTCGGTGACCGCTTTCAATACTTGCAGAATGCGCTTGATTCAATTAATGAAATGACTGGTACTCAGGTTCACTCAGTATCACCAGTTTTTGAAACCGATCCTGTTGGTGGTCCGGAACAAGGACAGTACTTAAATGCAGTCGCAGTTGTTAAGACCGTATTGTCACCAGAACAGTTTCTGGCAGCGACTCAGCAGATTGAACTTGAGCAAAACCGTGAGCGCAACGAGCGCTGGGGTCCACGAACTCTCGACATTGATTTGCTTGCTATGGACACTGAAGTTCGTTCAACTCCAGAATTAGAACTGCCTCATCCGCGAGCACATGAGCGCGCTTTTGTACTTCTGCCTTGGTCGCTGCTTGATCCTGACTTTGTGATTCCAGGAAAAGATTCAGTAGTGAAGTTACTTGAAGGATTAGAAGTAACTGGGATTCGCTATCGTAATGATTTGGCTTTGGTGGCACACGCATGATGCAGCAAACAAAAATCACCATGCTTGTAGTTTTAGCAATTCTCGCTGCCGCAGTTGGTTGGTCGTTTGCACAGCTTTGGCCAACCTTCTTTGGCCAAGGTATGCCAGTATCTGTCGGCTCAGCAATTGCAATGATCTTGGTTTTTATCACTTTGTTGATCTGGACTCTAATGACTCGGGCTCGACTAAAGCCTGGGGCAACAATCAACCGGTTGCATCCAATTGTCGCGGCAAGGACTGCGGCACTAGCCATGTCGGCATCTCGCGTTGGTGCCTTGGCATTTGGATTTTATGTTGGAGTTTTTCTGGCCAATGTTGTCGCTGATTACTCCAGTGCAGGTACAGATCGAATTCGAATTTCTGCAGTCACGGCTTTTGCAAGCTTGTTGACTGCGGCGGTAGCACTTTGGCTCGAACGAATCTGTCTGTTAAAAGAACCGCCTAACGACAGAGACTCGATAAATGGAACTCGCGCTTAAACAGTAGGGAAGTAAGCGTCAGCGCTTAAGCCATGTGGAGTTAAGTTAACCAGTTCAGCGCGACCACCACTTGCGGTCGCTAGTCGATCAACAATTGCAAGACCTAGCCCAGAGCCATGAGTATCGCTGCGAGCTCGCCAGAATCGATTGAACGCTTTATCAATGTCAGCTTCTGGAATGCCAGGACCTTGGTCAATCACAGAAATTTTTGTGAACTCTGAATCTGCTGTTATTTCCACGGTAATTATCGAGTTCGATGGCACAATTTCAAGGGCATTATCAATGTAGTTATCAATAACTTGCTCCACAGCACCTGGAATCGCCGCAATCATTGCATGCTCAGGAGCGTTGATCCGTAGTGAAACATTCTGCTCACTCGCCAATGCTTCCCAATTCAGAATTCGCTCCCGAGCAGTCTGCGCAGCATCACAGATGTCCCGCGTAATCTTGTCTGCATTTTCAGATCTACTTAGTACCAGCAATCCTTCAACTAGGCGCTGTAGGCGATCGGTCTCAACCATTGCTGCTTCGATTCGCTCTGCTGCACCAGCAGGATCCGTTTCGAGCATTTCAGTTGCTCGTTCAAGCCGAAGCTGCAATGCAGTTAACGGAGTCCGCAGTTGATGAGAAGCATCGCCCGCGAAAGCTTTCTGTTGAGCAATTAACCGGTCTAGCTGATCAGCCATGGCATTAAAACTCCGTGACAGAGATCTAATTTCTGGGGCACCACCGTCGATCTCCGCCCGAACTTTGTAGTTGCCCTTGGCAAACTCTTCGGTCACATTCCTTAGCTTGGTCAATCTTCGCGTAACACCAAGTGCAAGAAGCAATGCCACGAGAGCCGAGATCAAAAGTGTTACACCAGCAACGGCTGAAATTCCTCGAAGTCGATCATTGACTGCATCATCTACAACAATTGCCGGAAAGGTAAGAGTCACGGAACCAAGTGTTTTGTCACCGTTAAGAATTGGCACTGATACGAAGATAATCTCTTGATTCAAAAGTTCTGAAAATTTCCGACCTGATGACACTTCACCAGTCAAGGCTTTTTGAATTTCTGGTCGATCTAGATATGAATTTCCAACAGTGTCTGCATCATTTGAAACAACGATCGCAATACCTTTGTCATCAGTAACAATTACCCGAGATCCGCTTTGCTCACTGTATTCAGCAATTGCCTTTTCGATGTATTTAATACTTTCTTCAGAGCCATCTTGAGTAGCAGGTTCTGCTCGGCCAGCAATTATGAAACTGTCTCGTTCCAAAACAGTTGCAACTCGCTCTTTCTCGACAGTTCTCAAGTAGTTGATTAAAGGAAGATCATGCGCAAGCAAGACGACCACAGATAATCCAAGAAGAGCTGCTACGAGTCTCCACTTCACGAGTCAGGGACTCCGAGCCTGAACCCAACACCGCGTACTGCTTCAATCCATTCTTGATTTCCAAGTTTTTTACGTAGTGCAGCAACATGGGCGTCAACAGTTTTAGTGGTGCCATACCAATTGGTGTCCCAAACTTCGCTCATGATGTCATTCCTGCGATAGACGGCACCTGGGTCTGTCGCTAAGTACGCTAGCAGTCCAAATTCTTTCGGGGTCAGATAAACGTCTTGGCCATTAACAAAAACTTTTTGGGTACGGCGATCAATACTTAATGGCCCGATGTCTTGCGTTGCAGCTGGGGGAGCAGCATCTGCAGGCCCGGCACGGCGAGCAACGGCTCGGATTCGCGCAACTAATTCCCGCATTCCAAATGGCTTGACCATGTAATCGTCAGCACCAAATTCCAAAGCTAGGACCCGATCAATTTCTTCACTTCGGGCAGACAAAATGATTATCGGGGTCCTAGATTTTTCGCGGACGGAACGGCAAACGTCTTGGCCATCCATATCTGGTAAACCAAGGTCGAGAAGAATCAGGTCAAAGTTGTCTGATAGCGCTAACGAGATGGCCTCGGCGCCATTTGAGACATGCTTAACGTCCATGCTGGCATTGACCAAGCCATCGATCACGCTGGCAGCAACAGATGGATCATCTTCTACCAAGAGAATGTGCATTCCCCTATTTTCCTCTGAAATCAGCGGAAAATGAACTTCTAAGCCTGACTTGTACGTTTCTTGGAAATCGGGCACTTTTGTTTCGAATAAATAGGGGTAGATTTAAAGCGTGAAGACTTCCTCAAAACTCACAGCAGCCATGCTCACGACTTTAGTTGTGGGCGGATCCTCTGCTGGGTCGCTGTTTTCATCGGTACTAAATGAGGGATCCAGTAGTTCTATAGGAACTGCGGGCGCATTATTTTCCACTTTAGATTTGCCTGAGACTTCCGCATCAATCGCTCCAGTTTTAGAGCCGCTAGCTGAAGAGCCGGATGTAGTTGTTGCTGAAGCAAAACCAACCAAGGCACCTTCAAAGGAATCTAAAGATTCGGTGACAAAGATTCGGACGATAACCCAGGAACCGGTATTAGAAGTGTCTCCAGAAGCATCGCCAACACCAGAGATCAGCGCCGTGCCTGAACCTACCGAAACACCTTTACCTGAATCATCAGCGACTCCAGATTCCCAAGTCGCACCTACTTCTATTCCGACACCAGAGCCAACCGCTTCGCTTTTAGTCGAGGAACCAACTCCCATTGAGCCATAGGGCAGAACTTAGTTCTTGGCCGTTAGGATTTCAGCATGAGCAAGGTTGCCCTCCTTCAAGTTAATGTCAGCGATTCGGAAACTCCAGAAGCGCGAGTTCCCAGAGTCTTAGATTTAGTAGATCAACAAAAAGGCAAATGCGATCTTGTAGTACTTCCAGAACTTTGGATTATTGGCGCCTTTAATTCAGGAGCTCTTGAGAGTTATGCTCAGCCGCGCGATGGTGAGCTCGTCGCTGCGTTACAGGCTCGCGCAAAGGCTGGAAATTTTTGGTTACACGGCGGTTCGTTCGTCGAGCGCCTCGCCGATGGTGGGATGGCAAACACTGCAGTCTTGATTAATCCCGCAGGCGAAATTGTAAAGTTTTATCGCAAGATACATCTATATGGATTTGATCACGGCGAGGCGATACTTCTTAACCGCGGAACTGAAATTGTTACTCAAGAGCAAACACCGATTGGCCATGTTGGCTTAGCAATTTGTTATGACCTTCGCTTCCCAGAATTATTCCGTGGCATGAATGATCAAGGTGTTGAAACAATTTTGATCACTTCGGGCTGGCCAACTCCTCGGATTAATCATTGGCGAGTTCTCAATCAGGCAAGAGCGATTGAAAACCAAGCTTGGGTAGTTGCCTGCAATGAAGTTGGTCCAAACGGCGACATCATGCTGGGAGGCCATTCCATGGTGGTGAGCCCTCGCGGTGAGATTGTTGCGGAAGCGGGCGAGAGTGAAGAAGTACTTTACGCAGATATTGATTTATCGCAGGTTGCTGAGTTTAGAAACGAGCACCCATTCCAAAAGGATCGCTTTATTCGTTAGTCGCGTTATCGCGACTATTTAGCGCACCAAGTTGTGCGTTGTAAGCCTTAAGGTCAGCATCGCCATCACGATCCGCAGCCCGATCAATTTGCTTTGCTAGACGGCTATCATCGCGCGACCACATGACTGCAACTATCACCAAGAGCAAGAACGTTGGAATTTCGCCAAGGGCCCAAGCGATACTCCCACCTGCTGTGGTGTCGGCAAGTAAATCTGTAATCCATGGTGGCTGGACCTGGATGTACCAATCAACTCCAATTGGCTCACTGGACTGCATCAGCGCAATTGCGAAAAATGCGTGTAGTGAAAGGCCAACTAAAACAATCATTAAGCGCTGCCAGTATGGAACTTTGCGTGGACTTGGATCGGCGCCAATCACTACATATGAAAACAGCAAACCTGAAATCAAGAAATGCAGTTCCATAAAGATGTGCCCGGTATGACTTCCCATCAATGTTGCGAACAAAGGCGTGAAGTACATGCCATACAAGCCGAAGGTAAAGATCGCCAGCACCATAAGTGGATGTGTAATCAATTTTGAATATGCGCTGTGAAGTAACGCCAAAATCCATTCCCGAATACTTCTGTGGTCAGAACTCTTTTGGGCTGGAAGTGCGCGTAGCGCAAGGGTAATTGGAGTGCTCAAGATGATAAAGATTGGCGCAATCATCGAAAGCATCATGTGTTGAATCATGTGATATTCAAAAGAAACTTTTGCGTACATGCTGATTCCAGCATTAGTCGTCCAAATGATTAAGCCAACTCCAACCATGAAGGAAATGGTTCGCAGCGTGCTCCATTTGATCTGATTTTGCTTAACTCGAATTACGCCAATTGTGTAGAGTGCTGCTGCCACCAAGCAGATCGTCAACATAAACCATTCCGGATTCCAACCAAAAATAATGGTTGAAAGCGTTGGCGCAGGCGGATAAGCAAATCCAAGAATTTCCTCACCCGCAGAATTTAGTGGTGCTGAAATCCGACTCATTGGAGTGGAGTGAAGCGCCACACCAACTCCAATTGCAGTAGCCATTATTGCCACTTCAGCTGACAAGAACTTCGTCAGACTTCCAGTTGATGTAAGTCTGGCTCTGATTTGAATTGCAAGCCACATAAGTAATGCGAAGAACACGGTCTTCAGGATCACAATTTGTCCATAACGACTGAGCCACAGATCACTGATTGAATCCAGCCGTGCATAAGCGGCTGCAATTCCTGAGATTGCTAGCACTGCAACGCTGGTCGCTGCCAACGCTGAGAACCTGGCAACCACTTTTACGTCTTTAGCTTTCACAAAAGCTGAGACTGCCCACAGGCAACCGACCCAAGCACTCATGGCTAGACCATGTGCCACGGATGAAGTTAGGGCAAGCGAGTGACTACCTAACGAAGCTGCGTGGCTATTTAGTAGTGGCGCAGCGATACCTGCACCAGCCAACGCAGCCAAGAGCGAGATTGCGTTAAGTGAAACTAAGAACACACCAGCGATTGAAATCGTGAGTGCAATCAGAGCGGTGATCATGTAACTGCGCGAAGGCGGCAAATACATCAAGTAAGTTGCGATGAATCCTTGTCTGAAGATTTCGCGAAATGGCACACCCAAAACATTTGCCATTGTGGTGAGGCCGGCAATAACTGCAGACAATGACCAAAGAGCTGCGATTGCACTGGCATGTAAAACAGCCGAGCGACCTTCGCGCGATATCGTTTCACTAGTTGTCGGTGCAATAAATGTCCAGGTAACCAGCAATCCAAATACGCGAAGCCCAAAAACGACATGAGCAAAGATCGCAAATTGCAAAGTCCAACTTGTGGCTTGTCCGGAATCAGGAATTCCTTCGGGAAGTGGAGCCCAAGCGCCACCACCGTAAATAAGAACAGCTGAAAATGAAATTATTGCAAGCAGGAAAATTCCTAGTCGTGCAATAAAACCTTTCATGAAGTCTTACTTACTGCGTCGCAGGTATAACCCAGCAGCAACTAGACCAACCAAAGATACGATTGCGATTACCACAACCAAGTTGTTGTTACCCTCAGCACCCGAAGCATCATCAGTTGCAAGTGGCATCGCAATAACTTCTGGGGTTGCCATTGCAGTCATCATTGGCTCTGCTGATGCAGTTGGCTCAGCAGATTCAGTTGGGACCGTGCTGGCTGCTGGACTTGGAGCCATTCCACCTTCAGCGGCTGCGGTGTAGTTGAATACAAATTCACCACTTTCGACGTGGCCATCTTGTGCAGTAGCTCGCCACTGAACTGTGGTCATGCCAGTAGTTAGATCAGCTGGCCATGGAATTGAAAGGCTGGCTCCTTCCAATGCTGGTGCTGGAGAATCCAGGATGTCTCCCTCAGCGGTCATGACAACTATGGCTGCGCCATCTACCAACGGAGGTTCGCTAAATGTTAGTGAAATCGTCTCCTGGGCAGCCAATACATCTGAACCCTTAGTTGGCGAAGTACTTACTAAGTCGGTGTGAGCAGCAGCAGGAGTCATTGGAGCAAAAATGCCCAAAGTTGCTAAAAGGATTGCGCCGATGATTCGCTGAGGATTTAAGAAAATAGCCATGGTCTTAGGGTACGCGAGCGATCGATTGGAATCGAACCAACGGTCATTGCCCAAAAGGATTTTGCGTGGGTTTTTCTCCCCACGGCTATTGGGTTTTATAGATATTTAGACCTGTTATCACCGCATAGCCAAGCGTTGAGTAATCTTGATCACGTGTTGTTATCTGACAAAGACATAAAGGCCGAAATCGAGTCGGGCCGGGTGGGAATTGACCCATATGAACCAGCCATGGTTCAGCCTTCCAGTATTGATGTTCGCTTGGATAAATTCTTCCGAGTATTTGAAAATCACCGTTACCCGCACATCGATCCGTCGACTGAGCAAACAGATTTAACTCGCGAAGTCGAAGCAAATGGCGACGAGCCATTCGTATTGCACCCAGGAGAGTTTGTTCTTGGCAGCACTTATGAAGTTGTCACCTTGCCGACTAACATCGCTGCTCGCCTCGAAGGTAAGTCAAGCTTGGGCCGCCTTGGACTTTTGACACACTCAACAGCAGGATTTATTGATCCAGGTTTTTCCGGCCACGTGACTCTAGAGCTTGCCAACGTTGCAACACTGCCAATCTTGCTTTACCCAGGCATGAAAATCGGACAGGTTTGCTTCTTCCAAATGACTTCAGATGCTGAGCATCCATATGGTTCAAGTGTTTATGGTTCGAGATACCAAGGTCAGCGTGGACCAACACCTAGCCGATCCCATGCAAACTTTCATAGGACGGTAATTTCTTAGTTACTTTTGCTTCACTCGATCCAAAAGTAAAGTTGCAACATCCACAACTTCAGCTGCAGGTTCACCGCCGGCTTCTTGACCGCGAACTGTCACCGCATCATTTAGCATCACGGAACAGAACGGACAAGCAACCGCAATCTTTGTTGCACCAGTGGATAGTGCCTCGTCACCGCGGTTCATGTTTACGCGAGTGCCGATAGTTTCTTCCATCCACATTCGGCCACCACCGGCACCACAACAGAATGACTTCTCTTTGTTGCGATCCATTTCAACCAAGTTGATGCCAGGCATGTTGGTAATCAATTCACGAGGTGGCATGTAGATCTTGTTGTGACGACCTAAGTAGCACGGATCGTGATAAGTAACAGTCTCATCTTCTGGAGTCAACATGGTTAGGCGATCTTCACTAACTAATTGATTCAATAAAACGGTGTGATGCACAACTTCGTAGTTACCACCAAGTTGTGGGTACTCGCGGGCAATTGTGTTCAAGCAATGCGGGCAAGTAACAACAATTCGCTTGGCCCCAATTTCATTAAGTACTTCAACGTTTTGCGCAGCCTGCATTTGGTACAGGAATTCGTTTCCAGCACGACGAGCCGGATCACCAGTACAGGTTTCACCTTCACCAAGAACCATGAACTCAATACCTGCAGTGTGCAGCAACTCGGCAACTGCCTTTGTAGTGCGCTTTGCACGATCGTCGTATGCACCAGCACAGCCAACCCAGAATAGGTATTCAACATCAGATGGGATCTTGTCTTCGCCATCCATGCCAAAGACTCGAACTGGGAATTCAACTTCTTCGATCCAAGTCATGCGGCCACTAGTATTCATTCCCCATGGATTTCCCTTAGTTTCCAAGTTCTTGAACAGGCCATTTAGTTCAGCAGGGAATTCAGACTCAACAAGAACTTGGTGACGACGAAGGTCCATGAAGTGATCCACATGTTCAATGTCTACAGGACATTGCTGAACACAAGCACCACAAGATGTGCAAGACCACAGTGCGTCGTAGTCAATAACTGCGCCTTCACTTGATCGATGACCCTTTGCGTCATAGCCGTCAGTTAATGCATTTGGATCATCGGAGCGCGAGCCAACCATTGGGCGAGAGACTTCAGCTTGGACCGCAGCGCTCATTCCTTCAAGTTTGGAATCGTCGCTGCCCGCAAGAATGTATGGAGCCTTGGCGAACAAGTGATCACGAAGATCCATGATCATAAGTTTTGGACTCAATGGCTTGCCGGTGTTCCAAGCCGGGCATTGGTCCTGACAACGACCACACTCAGTGCAACTCAATAGATCTAAGTTGCCTTTCCAAGTGAAGTCTTCAATCTTGCCGCGACCAAAGATTGCATCGTCTGCGGGATCTTCGAAATCTAAAACTTCTTTACCTGCATAAATTGGAAGCAGTGGACCAAGTGCATTTGGGCGACGGCTAAACAAAACGTTTAGTGGCGCAGCACCGATGTGTAAGTGCTTACTGTGTAATGCCAAAACTAAGAAGCCAAGAATCACTCCGATGTTGAGCCAAAGCCCAATCATTTCGATCCATTCATTTGCATGTAGCCCAAGTGGCGCTAACCAACCAGCAACCGCTTCGGATGCAAATGCTCCTCCAGCCATAAATGGGAAGTTATCCGTTCCAAGTTCAGCACTTACGTTGTATTGCGCACCGCGATACAAAAGCAGAGTCCAAACCACATTGAAGATCATGAATAGTACGAACCAAGCGGCGCCAGTGTGTGATCCATAGAAGCGAGATTCTCGACCCATCTTGACGGGATTTCTAACAAGTCGGATTGCCGCAAACATTGCAATACCAATGAATACAAAAATAGTGAATAGATCTTCAGCAAAACCCAAAACTGGTGAGCGACCTATAACGGGTATTGCGAATTCGGAATCAAATAGCGCTCCAAACGCTTCGATAATTGTGAACGAAAGAACTATGAAGCCCCAAAAAGCTAAAACGTGAGCAATTCCAGGGATAGTCCAAGCAAGAAGTTTCTTTTGGCCAAAAACTTCGGTGACTTCGGCTTTTGCGCGAACTCGTTTTTGAGCCGTTCGGTCTACAGCTGGCTCTCCACTTTGAACAAGTTGGTACAAAAACCAGAGGCGCTTAAGTGCCAGGGCAGACAGGACGATAGTTATTGCCATTCCAACTACTAGTCGCAGCGTCATCGAATCGCTCATGTTTGGTCGCCTTCGTAACTGCCCAGTGCTTGGGCCTTTTTGTGTAATTGCAGACTATCGCACGCTTGATTCTTGGGTGGTTCTTGGATTTCGGTGAGCCAATTCTTGACGTTCGCTGACATAGATTAGGGAGGTGAGAATCTTCCCTAGTGCGAAACGATCTGGGCTTTTCCTGCTTAGTTTTGCGCTATTCGCTGGACTAATCGGTGCCTCGCCAGCAAATGCGGTATCAGGGCCAAATTCAACTCCGAGTACTGAATCACTTTTTGATTCAGAGGTAGTAACGAGCCCGGAGTCGTTGGGAAGAGTTGAGCGAGATGCCGTTAAAGCTGCCCGCGCCCACTTAACTCAAAATGCGAGTAAATGGGGAATTGATCCAATGCAATTCACCCCAACCATGGCAATTGATGGAGTTGCTGGCATGACAGTTGTGCGGTTTGGACAGACAATCGGCAATCTTGAAGTCGCTAACTCACTCTTAGCCATCACTGTGGATAAAAATGGATCCTTGCTATCTCATACAAAATCAATTTCTGATTTTTCAGGTGAAAAACTGGCATCGATTAATGAAGCTGAAGTCACAGAGTTGTTGAAACTGAACTTGTCGGAAGATCTCGGAATTGCAAACGATCAAGTAGTTGTAGCTGAAGTAAAACTAGTGATTGTTGATAGCGCTCTTGTTGATGATGTTCCAAGTGGTAAGTACTTAGCTTGGCGTGCAACAACATCTGTTTTGAACCAAGCAACCTCTATATCCATGACCTATTTTTCAGAAGACGGAAAGCAAGTCCTATCCTCACTTCCATTTGTTAGAGGAATAAACACTGAACCGTTCGTGTGTGATCTGCAAGTAGATATTGCTAGTGAGAACTATGTATTGCCGCCGGGAGTTACAACTGGTAGCCGAAGTAACAGATTTTTGAATATTGATTCGAATGTTCCAGGTATGCCACTTTGTGGGGCAAATACCTCTGGCCTTGCGGTCGCTAGAACTGAGTTGGCTGCCGATGGCATTGAGCGAACTTGGAACTATTTCAGTTCAGTACTTGGCCAAGACATAAATCAAGAAAAGTATTTGGGCAATATCGCTCCAGACATAAACAATGACTCTGCCTCTAGAATCAGCGCGTTTATTAACGTCTGTGTCATAGATGGGACTGAGGAGGCGTGTCCATATGGAAATGCATTCTGGGTTCCCTGGGAATCCGAAGAATGTGGATCTGGTGCTTGCAGCGGAATATTCTTGGGAAGAGGATTCGATAAAGCAGACGATGTGATTGCACATGAACTTGCTCATGGCGTGACTTATTCATTAGCGTTGCGTTCTGCTCTAGCAGACACATCTGAAACTGCTGCGTTAAGTGAAGCTATCTCTGACATTTTTGGAGAGGCAATGGATCAACTAGACGTAAAGCGGGGTGAAGCAGCAGACCCGACTTGGTCAATTGGCGAAGATGTAAAGCGCGGAGGATTTCGCAGTCTAAAAAATCCCAAGATAAAGAAGATCGATAAGAAATGGAAGCCAGGGGATAGCCATGACAACAGTGGCCCAGTAAACCGCCTGGCTTTTTTGCTAGCCAACGGTGGCAAAGTTGGAAAAGTAAAAATCAAAGCACTGGGATCAAATGCAAACTCTGTCACGAAGAACAACCTCTGCGACTCACGAAAAGAATGCGTTGGAACAGCAAGGATGTCACAATTAGTTTTTGCTACAACGAGCAATCTGAGTCCCACGTCAAATTATTTTGACTTTGGAAGACAAATGATGAATTCCTGCGATGCGTTTGTAAAGAACAAGACTCCTGGATTCAAGAAAAAAACTTGCAAAAATGTAGCGGTTGCTTTGAAATCACTTGGGTTTACCAAGCTAAAGGTCACGAAGACAACCAAGCTTGGCACGGTTGGAAAAGGTAAAAAAACCGAGATCACTGCAAGAGTTTCTGGGACAACTGGATCTCCAGTAGTTGGCCAAAAAATGCAACTGCAAATTAAGCAGGGCAGTAAGTGGAAAACCGTAATGACCGCAAACTCCGATGGTAACGGTGTTGTGGGTTTCACTGCTAAATGGAATAAATCAGCAACTTATCGAATCATTAGCAAAACAAATGGTGGAGTATTTGCAACAAATGGAAAATCCACAAAAGTAAAAGTTAGATAGAACGTCCGTGCACGTTTTGCATTGCCCAGGCATACATCGCAATAGCGCCAGCGGCAGAGGCATTCATTGATCTAGTAGAACCACTTTGCGTAATCCCAAGAATTTGGGAACAGGCAGCAATTCCTTCCGGGGAAAGCCCAGGACCTTCTTGGCCAAAATATAGAACACAAGATTCTGGCAACGTTGAATTTTCGATGTTGCCGCAACCAGGAACGTTGTCAATACCAATGATTGGGACTTGGTTTTCTTGCGACCATTCCACAAATTCGGCAACCGTCGGATGATGCATTAGATGCAAATACCGATCGGTAACCATAGCGCCACGTCGATTCCATCCCTTTTTTCCAACGATGTGAACTGCAGAGACATTAAAGGCATTAGCAGTTCTGACCACCGATCCAATGTTTAGATCGTGCTGCCAATTCTCAATTGCAATGTGCAGTTTTGCTCGCGAGGTATCAAGGTCGGCAACAATTGCCTCAACAGACCAATAGCGATACTTGTCGACGACATTGCGACGATCGCCAAGCTCTAAGAGCTCTGGATCAAAATGTGGCTGGGTTGGCCACGGCAATGGATGCGGTCCAACTCCGACTACCGGATAGAACTCGCCCGGGCCTAAGTCGCCACGATCAGGTGCTTCAGTCATTTAGGACTTGAGAGCTCCAGCAATTGCTGCAGTGTGCTCATGAGTTGAACCACAGCAGGAACCAATCGCATTGATTCCAAGTGCCTTCATCTCTAATGCAAACTCACCCATTTCAGCTGGTGTGCCAGTGTAAACAAAGTCGGCACCAACTAGCTGAGGTAAGCCAGCATTGGACTGGACGAATACGTGCACGTCTGCGGGCTTTGCATCTGCAAGTTCACTTGCGATCACGCGCATTTCGTCAGTGCCACGACCACAGTTTGCACCAATTAAACGAACGCCCATGGCCGCAATTTCTGTGATTGCTTGAGCTGGCTTAACACCCATCATGGTGCGAAGGTTTGTATCAAAACTTAAAGTCGCAACAATAGGCATTCCAGGTGCAACTTCTTGAGCAGCAGATACCGCAGCAGCAACTTCACCAAGATCGCTCATGGTTTCAATCAAGATCGCATCGCAGCCACCTGCTACAAGCCCCTTAATTTGTTCGGCAAAAAGTTCTTTACCGGATTCTGGAGTTAAGGTTCCCATTGGTTCCATTAATTCACCGGATGGACCGACATCTCCAAAGACAAAAACATTTTCAAATTTGTCAGCAACTGATCGGGCAACTTCAGATCCAGCTTTGTTTAATTCAAATACTCGATCACCAAGGTCATGCATCTCTAGACGACCCTTGGTACCACCAAAGGTATTGGTGGTAACTACGTTGGCACCTGCGGCTGCGTAGCCTTCTAGAACAGAGGCAACCTTTGCTGCTTGATCAACGTTCCATAGTTCTGGAGCACCACCATCGATCAAACCAAGATCCTGCAGCGCAGTACCCATGGCACCATCACCAACAAGTGTGTTGCCGGCATCTAGCCATTCATAAACGTTTGCCATGTCTACTCCTTAATTAGGAACTTGATTTTGAAATCTTAGGAAAGTTTGTCGAGCATTGCTTGTAGTGCTGCTTCGTCTAGGGAATTCTCTAGATCAGCGCTAATGCGCTCGGCTACCTCGGCGGGCTCGCCATCGGTAGGTGTCCAATCACTTCGAATCCAACCATCTAGATAAGCATCAGCATCGGCAGCATCTAATCTCATAGCCGCCTCGTCGATTGCTTCTTGAAACCTACTTGCCAGAGATACCTTTACGGTCTCATCTCCGCTTCGAGCCACAACCATGGAAGGAAAGTCACGCCAGTAAGTAATTTGATACTCAGCCATTTCCTTATTCTACGGCGAAGACCTATTGCAGCGACCGCTAAAGTTGCATACATGAAGCGGGTACTGATTATTCATGGCTGGGGCAACGATCGCCCCGATGGTCACTGGCACCGGCTATTGGCCACAGCCCTGCGTAAAGAAGGTCATGTGGTTGCCTACCCGCAGCTACCAGACACCGAATTGCCCGGCTTGGCAAAGTGGCTTGCAGTTTTGAAAGTCGAGCTCGACATGCTCAAGGAAGCAGGCGATGGCGAACTAATTGTCTTTGGGCACTCACTTGGCTGTCTAACTTGGCTCCACATTGCCCAGAGCGAGATTCTTAAGGAGCAAGCTTCACGCGTAATGCTGGTGGCTCCGGCTGATCCAGATCTATGTGGTGAAGTTCCTGATTTTCAAATGGATCTTTCAGCACCGGCAGTAAAGTCCGCAGCGCATAAGGCGGCTAAGGAAACTTTGCTGGTTGGTAGCGATTCAGATCATTGGTTGCCAAGAGGAATTGAACAAACATATGCAAAGCCGCTAGTCCTGCCATTTGTTGTAATTCAAGGTGCTGGACACTTTGCAGTTGATGATGGTTGGACTCCTTGGCAAGGCGTTATCAATTGGGTCAACGACAGCAATACTGACTTGTCGGTGCGATAGAAATGCTTACTGACCTTAAACGACTCTGGCTGGTTCCTGCCTTCAAAACTTTGTTGATCGCTCGAATCATTTCAAATCTTGGAAATGGTTTAGGTCCGATTGCTTTGGCATTTGGCGTATTGAGCTTGGAAGAGGCAACTGCTTCTTCATTAAGTATTGTCATGGCTGCACAAATGGGACCCATGGTTTTATTCATGTTGTTTGGCGGAGTTATTGCAGACAGATTTCCGCGGGCAATGGTGGTTGGAGTATCTGACGTATTTCTGAGCGCATTTGTTATCGCCAATGGAGTGATGCTGATTAATGGCACCGCAACCGTTTTCAGTTTGGCCGTCATCGCTTTCATCAGTGGTTCATTGAATGCAATGTGGTGGCCAGCTTTTGCGGGATTGATGCCAGAGATTGTTGCCGAGGAAGATTTACAGTCCGCCAATGCGGTCGTTGGATTAGGAGCCAATGGCGCAAACATCGCAGGGACTGTTGCGGGCGGAATCCTTGTGGCTGGGATCGGTGCGGGCTGGGCGATGGTTGCAGACGGAATCAGTTTCTTGATTGCTGGCTTGCTAGTCTTCACGCTGCGTAAGTATGGAAAGACTCGAGTTCAATCCGAACATTCACCAACGGTCTATGGGGATCTTGTTCATGGTTGGAAAGAATTCATAAGTCGCAGCTGGGTTGTTGCTGTTGTTGCAGGCTATGCAATTCTCAACATGATTTTTGAAAGCGTCTTTGCTGTAGTAGGCCCCGTACATGCGGAACAAGAGCTTGGTGGGCCAAAGCCTTGGTCCTGGATTTTGGCTGCACTTTCAGCTGGAATGGTTGCCGGAGTTTTATTCTCTTTAAAAATTCGACCGAAGCATCCATTGGTAATTGCACTTAGCGCACAAGTGGCAGTCGGTGTGTGGATTTTGACGATGGGTGTTACTAACTGGGTCCCAATAATCATGGTTAGTGCGTTCTTTGCTGGCATTGCGTTTGACTTCTTTTTTGTCCTTTGGCAAACCGCAATGCAAACCCATATTCCACGCGAATCACTTTCAAGGGTTACTTCCTATGACGCATTTGGTTCGCTGGCGTTAGCGCCACTGGGATTGATTGTGGCTGGTCCGATAACTGAAAAGTTTGGATCTTCAACAACTCTGATTTATATGGGCGTCATATTCATAGTTATTCTGGCCGTAATGATTTCAGTTCCAGCCGTTCGCCAGCTTGAGGCAAAACCCTCAGAACTCACCGAAAACCTGTCAGAACCCTTGAATTTGTAGTTTTTTGGGTGACAAAACCCATTAAACACGGGTTTATGGCCCAACCTACGGTTGCGTAGGTTACGCTAGCGTAGGTTACGTTTTCGTAGCCAGCTAGTCATTGCAATTAAGAGGTTTTGGAGACTTCATGAACAACCTGGGTTTGCCACCGATTATTCAAGGTGGCATGGGTGCGGCCGTATCTTCTTGGTACTTAGCTCGCACTGTGGCAAATGAGGGACAACTCGGTGTCGTCTCAGGTACTGCGTTAGAAACTGTCGTGACACGTCGCCTGCAAAACGGCGATGAAGGCGGTCACATGCAAGAAGCCCTTGCTCACTTCCCTTATCCGGAAGTTGCCGAAGAAATTCTCGCAAAGTTTTACAAACCAGAAGGCCGACAGGGAAAACCATTTCGTCCAATGCGCCGCTTGAGTCTTGACGCTCATAAAGAACACGATCAACTTGCTGTGGCATCAAACTTCGTAGAAGTTTGGCTTGCTAAGCAATCTGGCAACGGCAAAGTCGGAATCAACTTTTTAGAAAAACTTCAGACCGCAACTCCAGCTGCGCTTTACGGCGCGATGCTTGCCGGCGTTGACGCAATTTTGATGGGCGCAGGAATCCCGCGCGAGATTCCAAAACTTATGACTGACTTCTCGCAAGGTAAGCCAGGCCAATTAAGTATTGATTCGGATCGCCCAGCTGGAATGGCTGCTCCAATTTTGGAATTCAATCCGCTTGAATCATTTGGTAAAGCACCTGAATTACCTCGCCCAGCTTTCTTAGCAATTGTGACTGCGGAAGTTCTTGCTTCTTATTTAGCTCGTGATGAAATAACTCGACCAGATGGTTTTGTTGTTGAACACTTCATGGCTGGTGGACATAACGCGCCACCTCGCAAACTTCAAGACACTGAAACTGGTTACGGTCCAAAGGATGAAGCAAACATTCCTAAGGTCGCCGATGTTGGTTTACCATTCTGGCTTGCGGGTGGACGTGCAACTCCTGAATCAGTTGCTGACGCAGTTGCCCTTGGGGCAGAAGGCGTTCAGGTTGGTTCACTATTTGCATTAAGTAATGAATCAGGTTTGCTTCCGGAGTATCGCGAACAAATGTTGCAGGCTGCCCGCGAAGGTAATTTGCGAGTTCGTACCGATCACCGCGCTTCTCCAACTGGATTCCCATTCAAGGTCGTTGACCTGCCTGGAACTATTGGTGACGCTGAGGTTTACAAGGCGCGTCCTCGACTTTGCGATCTTGGTTACTTGCGTTCAAGTCATATTGATGAAGCGGGCAAGGTTAGTTACCGATGCGCTGCTGAACCAGATAGTCCCTACCTAAAAAAGGGTGGCGAAGAAGAAGATTTAGCAGCGCGAATTTGTTTGTGCAATGGATTGGTAGCAGCTGTAGGTCTTGGTCAAGAGCGACCAGATGGTTACAAGGAAGCACCGCTGTTAACTTTGGGCGCAACCACAAGTGACGTAGAAGGAATGTTGAAAGAGTTCCCAACTGGCTGGAGCGCTGTTGACGTGGTTAACCGACTTAAGTCGGGTCTGGCTGCCGGAGTTAACGCTTAGGTTTAGTGAGCGTTTTTCGCGCGAGCGATTGAAGCTAGAACTTCGGCTTCGGCCTCGGCGCGATCACCCCAAGTAGCGCCTTCAACTGACTTGCCTGGTTCAAGGTCTTTGTAAGTTTCAAAGAAGTGCTGAATTTCAAGGCGTTCAAATTCTGGCATGTCACCGATGTCTTGCAGGCTCAATTTGCGTGGATCATGGGCCGGAACACACATGATCTTGTCATCTTCGCCGGCTTCGTCGCTCATTCGGAACATTGCGATTGCGCGGCATTTAATCAAGACACCTGGAAAAGTTGGCTCTTCAATCAGTACAAGGGCATCTAATGGATCGCCATCTTGGCCAAGAGTTCCTTCGATGTATCCATAATCGCGTGGGTAACGAGTTGCAGTGAAAAGCATGCGGTCAAGACGCAGGCGCCCTGTTTCGTGGTCAACTTCATATTTATTGCGGCTACCACCAGGAATTTCTACTAGTACGTCAAACTCAAGTGCCATGATGCCCCACCAAATCTTTGTTTCCACTTACTCTTGTTAGTGATTACCCAATCTTAGATGTAAACGATAGATACCCCTATTCAAGGAGGCTCTTCATTTTTCGTCGCAGCCTGCTTTCCTTTGCGTTGCTCATCGGTGGCATTGGAATATCGACTAGCTCCAATGCAGAAACCGCTGGTATGGTTCCACTGGCTCCACAACAGATTGGAATATTTGCTCCTGCTGTCAATGCTGGACAGGTTGATGCATCTGTAGCCGAGACTTTAGTTCAAGAGAAACTTGCAGATCCTAGATTAGGCAGCAATGTCACCGCTTACGTGATTGATGCAAATTCAGACAAAGTTTTGGTCGACATAAATAGTGAACAGCCAATGGTTCCGGCCTCTACCTTAAAGATTTTTACCGGTATCGCGGCCATGGATGTTTTGGGATCACAGACTCGATTCGAAACGATCGTAAAGCGCGAAGATAATTTGCTGACGATCGTTGGAGGTGGCGACCCAACGTTGGTTTCGCAAACTCCAAAAAACTGGCGCGGCAAACCACCTGGTTCGGAACAACCTCCATCAATTGATCAGCTTGCAGATTTAGCAGTGGCATCGATCGGCCAAACCCCAGAATCTTTCGTGGTGAATTTTGATGATTCACTTTTTGCAAAACCAAGAGCACATTCAACTTGGCCTGATTTATACATTCGTACTGGCGAGGTAGCTCCAGCGCAAGGCTTAACAATGGATTTTGGAATTAATGATTCCGAAGCGGTCATGAAAGATCCAGCAAAATCTGCTGCGCAATATTTTGCAGACGCGTTAACAGCGCGTGGAATTGCAGCAACCTTGGGTGAAAGAAAGTTAGCTGGCGAAACGGCAACGGTTCTGACAAGCATTAAGTCCGCAACAGTAACCGACATTGTTGAGCGAATGATTACCACGAGTAACAACACGATGGCTGAATTTTTAGCACACCATATTGGTGGAGCAGGTGGAGGGTTCACATATGAAGGTGGTGCCAGTGCCACATTGCAAGCACTCAACGCAGCGCAAATTGATTTGACCAGTGTAACAATTCTTGATGGGTCAGGCTTGAGTCGTTCGAATTTGGCCAGCGCAAAGTCATTAGTTTCTGCGCTAAGTTATGCAAATAGTTCTGAAGGCGCAGCATGGACAAACTTAAGTGGATTGCCGGTTGCAGGTATTTCTGGAACTTTGGTTGATCGATATGAGTTCGGAGAGCCAGGTCGTGGCAGCGTACGAGCTAAAACTGGAACGCTAGCTAAAGTCGTTGCGCTTTCTGGAACTCTTGTTAACTCCAGTGGCGATCTTTTGATTTTCACTTTTATAGCAAATGACATTCCAAGTAGCACTAAGCAGGGCGCAGCAGCGTTAGATGAAGTTGTTAAGGCACTTGCGCAATGTGGCTGTCGTACGCCCTAGGTTCAAAGTTGCGTAGAGTCAGAACATGATCAACCTAGAGCTTCGACAAGGCTTAATCGCCAATCTGGCAGATTTAGAAGCTGGCGATCTTATTTTTGTTGGCTGCAGTGGTGGCGCAGATAGCTTGGCGTTAGTTAAATGTGCAGTTCATGTTGGTAAAGAAAAAACCATTTCAGTAGGCGCCATCGTTATTGATCACCAGATTCAAGCGAATTCAGCAAAGACTGCGAAAGCAGCAGCTGATGCGGCAAGAGAACTTGGCGCGGATCCAGTTTTGATCGTAAATGTCGATGTAGCTACCGGAGCGGGTTCAGGTGGCATGGAGGCAGCAGCCCGAAATGCCCGTCGCACTGCGTTTGGGAATGTGCTAACGGAACATAATGCCAAGGCTGTTTTGCTTGGCCACACTCTGGAAGATCAAGCCGAAACTGTATTGCTCGGATTAGCTCGTGGTTCAGGTGCGCGCTCGCTTTCAGGGATGCGAGCAATCGAAGGAATTTATCGTCGGCCATTTTTGGGCGTTGATCGCGCGATAGTCCGCGCAGAAGTTAGCGACCTTAAGGTTTTTGAAGATCCACACAATAGCGATAACAAGTTCTCGCGGGTTCGGGTGCGAAATACGATCCTGCCGATGCTGGAATCTGAACTTGGACCGGGAGTATCTCAAGCACTAGTCCGAAGTGCCGATTTATTACGCGATGATGCTGATGCACTTGATGCGTTAGCTCGGTTTGAAATTACCCGAGTCAGTGATGACGTGAATTTGATTGGCGCATTGCCTCGGGCGATTCGAACCAGAGTGATCCGACAACTGGCAATCTCTAACGGGTGTCCAATCAATGACTTAACCAGGGATCATGTGTTGTCGATCGATGCTTTGATTACAAACTGGCATGGCCAAGGTGCGCTAAATCTGCCAGGCGGTGTCAACGTCGAAAGACGACATGAAAGACTTACGTTCTATCAGCCATAGAAATCCAGGAGCAATGCGTGGACGCAGCACAAATTGGAAATGAATTAACAAGCATCGTTTTGACGACTGAGCAAATCGATACCCGAATTCGTGAGATTGCTGCCGAAATTGATACAGACTACGCAAGTGCCGAAAAACCAGTTTTAATGGTTGGCGTTCTCAAAGGCGCAGTAATGGTCATGGCTGATTTAGCTCGTGCGGTTTCTATTCCAGTTGAGTTTGATTTCATGGCAGTGTCTTCTTACGGCTCAGGCACAAAGTCCAGTGGCGTGGTTCGCATCATAAAAGATCTAGATATTGATTTAGCTGGCCGCGACGTTCTAATCGTCGAAGACATTTTGGATTCAGGTCTAACACTTTCTTGGTTGATCAAGAACCTAAAGTCTCGTAATCCAAAGTCAGTTGAAGTTATGACCATGATGCGTAAACCAGATGCAATCAAAGTTGAAGTTCCAGCCAAATACATTGGCTTCGATATTCCAAATGAATTTGTAGTTGGATTTGGTTTGGATTACGCAGAGAAGTACCGCAACCTACGCGAAGTTGGAATTCTATCTCCACACGTTTACGGCGGAGAATAAAAAAGACCCCTCACGTACCCGAAAGAGCCTGCTTATCCTTGCTGCCTTCCGGCCCTGGGGAGGTTCACAGGATTACGCCACGCGAGGGGCTGTTTCATATTCTAGTTAGATAATTACTCGCTCGATTTCGCCTTTAAATTGGCATTTGAATATGTATCTTGCAGTCGAGCGTAAAGCGCATCGAACCAGCCATCTTGTTCTAAGCCGGTGCGATTGCGGAAATTCAATCCACCAGGCGTCTCGTGCTCAACTGGCAAATGGGCAACCTCTGCATCTGTTGCGGCTTGGCCTTCAATGGCTAAACCTTCAAGCAGTGATCGCACATACTTTGAAGCAGTGTCGTGTTCAATGCCACTTTCTTCAGTCCATTTAATGATGGTGTTTTGAAATGTGAAATATGTCGACATCATCGCTGAGGCAACACTAAGAATTCGAATCTGATTCTCGTCTTCCAAAATCACGATGTCACCAAGGCCAGCAAATTCCCGCACCACATCTGGATGTGAAGGGCAGATCACAAGTGGTCCCTTGTGATGAACAATCGGTGGCAGCGGAATCAACTGGCTGACTTGGGTTGCTGGCGCAGTTAGCTTTGCAATTCCAGTTGGCGGAGTACCAGCAACAAAGCTGGCAATGATCTGGTCTTCGCGAAAAGATAGGTCCGCCAGTGCCTCATCAATTTGATTTGGCAACATGCTGAGCACAACCATGTCACTGGCATCGATTACGGCTTGGTTTGAATCCAGTCGAATGCAGTGATCGTATTTGGCCGCCAAATCTGTCGATCGCTTCTCACCGCGAGGGGAGAGATAGATCGTTTCTTGCGTCCCACCTCGGGAAGCCATGGCCTCAATTACGGCAGCAGATACTGTTCCAACACCCAAGAATCCAATTTTCATATTTGATTCTCTCGCATTTTGAGCAGAATCAAGATTGTCTTTAAAACTTGGCGTCGATTTCGGCGATTAACGCTTCGACCTTGACTTTGATTTCATCGCGGATTGGTCGAACTTCGTCAACACCCTTGCCTGCCGGGTCGTTTAATGGCCAATCTAGGTAAGTCTTACCTGGGAAGAATGGACAGGCATCGCCACAACCCATAGTGATTACGTAATCAGAATCTTTGACAGACTCTTCACTCAATACCTTTGGAACATTGTTAGCAATGTCGATTCCCTCTTCGGCCATCGCTTCGATAGCTGAGGGATTTACCTGATCCTTTGGCTGAGTTCCAGCTGACAAAACTTGGATGCGATCACCAGCAAGAGCCTGCAGATATCCGGCAGCCATTTGAGAACGACCTGCGTTATGCACACAAACAAAAAGTACGGTGGCTTTTGTATTAGGCACGAGTAACTCCTTTAACTAATGCAATGCCGATCATTGCCCCGACTAGTTGGGCGATTATGAAAGGTAAAACCGAAACAGGGTTGATTCCTGCGAAGGTATCTGAAAACACACGACCGATTGTTATCGCAGGGTTTGCAAATGATGTAGATGAAGTGAATAAGTATGCAGAACCAATCCAAGCGGCCACAGCAACCGGAATCAATTTGTCTTGAGCTCGAGCAACTAGAACAAAAATCACCACAATCAATCCAGCAGTAGCGATAACTTCGCCAATCAGAGTGCCTGTCGAAACTCGTTCATTAGTGGAAATCTGGATTGCTCGAAGATCAAACATCACATTCGCGATAATGGCACCGGAAATTGCGCCAGCGATTTGGGCCGAGACAAATGCTGCAAATTCCAAAGCATTCATTTCGCGGCGAATAACTTGAACCAGCGACACAGCTGGATTGAAATGCGCACCACTGATCGGCGCGATTATCAAGATGAGCAAGGCAAGAGCGAAAATTGTCGAGAACGCGTTGATTAATAGCGCAACGCCAGAATCCTTAGAAAGATTCGTTCCCATAATGCCGGAACCGACAACGACACAAACTAACGTCGCAGTTCCGATGTACTCGGCAAGCCATTTTCTGAGAATTTTTCTCACTCCTGTTTATATCAACAAAATGAACTCTATTTTGGCTAGTAGGTAACTGCCTAAGTGAAATGAGTCTGTTTGCTAAATGTTCACTTTCGATATGGAGTTTCGATGTGGAGGATAGGGGAACCGTCGCTTGCTCTCGCAACAAGGCATTCTTCAAATAGCCACTCCGATTGCAAGTGATCGCCAGCGATCACGCAATCCGCTCCCAAATCGCGTGATCCAGGGCAAAGAAAAAACCCCCGACAAGCGGGGGTCTTCCTTTGCGCGGAGGATAGGGGATTTGAACCCCTGAGGGCTTTCACCCAACTCGCTTTCCAAGCGAGCGCCATAGGCCACTAGGCGAATCCTCCGTGGACGAGATTACCTGCAATCTCGATTGAGGTGTTAATCAAGAGAAGGAATCAGTAATGAGACTCTAGAAAACTTCTAAAGCCAAAGCTATGGAGCACGAGTCGGTCCCCTGTTCCTGCCTTGCAGGAACAGCAAATCAATAAACACTGGGGACGACGCGGAATGCCTCTGGCGTAGAACGTTTTCTATTGGCTCTAAACCAAGAAGCCAGAGACAAAGAATCCACCAGATACTCAATAGATCAAGAGTCAGGGCTACCGACTACTCTCTTACATATGTCCTTGGCTCTTTACCGAAAGTACCGACCTGGTCAGTTTTCTGACGTAATCGGGCAAGAACACGTCACGACCCCACTTTCCCGAGCACTAGATAGTGATCGCATCCATCACGCATATCTATTCACCGGCCCTCGTGGTTGCGGCAAAACTTCATCAGCTCGCATCATGGCTCGTTCGATGAACTGCGAGCAAGGACCGACTTCGAATCCGTGTGGCGTTTGCCAGTCTTGTATTGACTTAGCTCCAAACGGCCCCGGCTCTATCGATGTGATTGAAATTGATGCTGCTACTTATCGAGGCATCGATGACGCAAAAGAATTACGTGAGCGCGCAGTTTATGCACCGGTAAATGCTCGATTCAAGGTTTACATCATCGATGAGGCTCATCAGTTAACTCGCGATGCATTCAACGTTTTGCTAAAGCTAGTTGAAGAACCACCACCACATTTGCGATTTATCTTTGCGACAACTGAACCAGACAAAATCATTCCAACACTTCGTTCGCGAACTCATCACTATCCATTCCGTTTAGTCTCCGCCAAGACATTGGCACAACACATGGCGTTGATGTGTGAACGCGAAGGTATTGCAGCAGATCCAGCCGCACTCGCACTTGTTGCTCGCGCCGGCGCTGGTTCAGTTCGCGATGCGCAGTCTGTACTCGGACAAGTTATTGCTGGCTCCGGTCCAGAGGGCGTTACTTATGCAGACACGGTTGCCCAACTTGGATTCACCGATGAATCACTATTGAGTCAAGTTGTAGTTGCGATTGCAAATGGTGATGGTGCTTCACTATTCACTTTGATTGAACAAGTTGTAACTTCAGGTCATGAACCACGTCGCTTTGCAAATGACTTACTAGATCACCTGCGCGATCTAGTTGTTGTTACTCAAGTTCCAGATGCGGCAACATCTGGATTATTTGAAATTCCTAACGAACAAATTGATGATTTGGTTAGCCAAGCCAAACTTTTCACGCCAGCCCAATTAGTTCGAGTTGCTGACTTAGTTAGCTCAGGCTTATCTGAACTTCGTGGCGCAGCGTCACCAAAGCTTCAACTTGAACTTCTTGCTGCTCGCTTAGTTACAAATGAAGTCACTCAAGATTTAATTGCTCGCGTTGAAAAACTTGAGCAAGATGGCCCACGAGTTTCAAACTCTGCGCCCGTACCAGCTCGCGCTCGGGTCGCTGCAGAACAACCAGTAACTCAACAATCTGAGACTCCAATTGAGTCTGCACCTGCGGCGGCAAAGACTCCACCAACTCGACCAAAAGTTTCTACAACACCTGCACCGATGAAGCCATCACAAGTCACAGCAGCAGCAACTCAAAAAGCGGAAGAAAAATCTGCTGAAGCTCCGACAACACTTACAGGTCCAGTTTCGTTCGAACAAATTCGTGATGCTTGGCCAGCGATTCTGCAAACTCTCGGTAGCCAAAGTCGCGTCGCTGGAATTGTCATGGTTGATACCGCACCAGTTTCATTTGGTGAAGACAAAGTTTTGGCAGTTGCCTTCCCAAATTCAAACACCATGAATAACGCTGTTAAGAGTGGTCACGACGATCGTTTGCGTTTAGTGATTCAAAACCTCTTCCATGTTGATGTGCGTATCGACCCAACGGTTGATCCAAATCGTGCTGCTCCATCAAAGCCAAAAAAGCCGGCAGCAACTGATGCAGGTGAAGCATCCCCGGATGACGAGACGACACCTGCTAGATCTTCAATCGATATCATCACTAGCTCACTTGGTGGACAAGTAATCAGCGAAAGTTCGCGCGAGGCATGAGCAACATGTATGAAGGCATCGTTCAGGACTTGATCGATGAACTTGCCAAGTTGCCAGGCGTGGGACCAAAAGGTGCGACTCGAATTGCATTTCATTTACTTGCAACCGATAGTGCTGATGTCACTCGGTTAGCAACGGTACTTGCTGAAGTTAAGGACAAAATTAAGTTCTGTCGAACTTGCTACAACGTTGCCCAAGATGATCTTTGCCGGATTTGCGCAGACACTCGTCGCGATGAGTCTTCAATCTGTGTCGTTGAAGAACCTAAAGATGTTTTAGCGGTTGAACGAACTCGGGAATTCCGTGGCAGGTACCACGTACTGGGTGGCGCGATTAGTCCGATAGATGGCGTTGGCCCGGATGATCTGCGGGTAACTGAACTTATGACTCGCCTTGCTGATGGAGCAATTGTCGAAATCATCCTGGCCACGGATCCAAATCTGGAAGGTGAAGCTACAGCTACTTACCTGACGAGACTGATTTCTCCATTGGGCATAAAGGTAACCAGGCTTGCATCTGGATTACCGGTAGGCGGCGACCTTGAATATGCCGACGAAGTCACTCTAGGTAGAGCATTTGAGGGTCGACGCCAAGTTAGTCCTTAGCTTTGATACCTGGTTCTCAGTTCCACAGTTTGGACGGTGATTTCAGAGTTCGAGATTCCATTTAGACTTATGTTCTATGGGCTTAATTGTCGCTAAATTCGGTGGGTCATCCGTTGCGGATGCTGCTGGAATTTTGCGTGTAGCCAAGCGAATCGCAGACACCAAACGAGCTGGCAATGAAGTTGTAGTCGTAGTTTCAGCAATGGGTGATACCACTGACGATCTAATTGATTTAGCTAAGCAAGTTTCACCAAATCCGCCAGGTCGCGAACTTGATATGTTGCTAACTGCTGGTGAGCGAATTTCCATGGCTGTTCTTGCGATGGCGATTAATGATTTGGGTTATGAAGCTCGTTCTTACACCGGATCCCAGGCAGGATTAATCACGGATTCAAGTCATGGCAAAGCGCGAATTGTTGATGTAACTCCAGGGCGCATTCAAGAGGCATTGCGGGAAAATGCAATTCCAATCGTTGCTGGCTTCCAAGGAGTTTCGCAAGACACTAAAGACATCACAACTCTTGGCCGTGGTGGATCTGATTTAACAGCGGTTGCTTTAGCGGCTGCGCTCTATGCCGATGTTTGTGAAATCTACACCGACGTCGATGGCATTTTTTCTGCTGATCCGCGCATTGTGCCGCGTGCCCGACAAGTTCCACGCATTACATATGACGAAATGATGGAACTTGCCGCTGCTGGCGCAAAAGTCCTTCACTTACGTTGTGTTGAATATGCAAAGCGGTTTGATTTACCAATTCACGTTCGTTCTTCGTTTTCGGACAAAGAAGGAACATTTGTTATTGCTGATCTAAACGATCAGTCCAAGTTAAAGAAGTTGTCCAAAGTAGGAGCAATTATGGAACAACCAATCATCGCCGGCGTCGCACATGATTTAGGAGATGCCAAGATAACCGTCGTTGGTGTTCCTGACCGTCCAGGTATGGCAGCCGCAATCTTCCAGGCTGTTGCCGATGCTGGCATCAACATGGACATGATTGTGCAGAACGTAAGTGTTCACGAGTCAGGTGCAACTGATGTGACGTTCACTTGCCCACGTGCTGATGCAACTAAAGCCGAGCTCGCACTTCGTCGAATTGAAAAAGAAGTTAACTTCAAAGACATTGATACTGACGAAAACATCGGAAAGATCTCACTTGTTGGTGCAGGTATGCGTTCACATCCTGGTGTGTCTGCAACTTTCTTCAAAGCAATCGCCGACGCAGGCGTAAACGTGGAAATGATTTCAACTTCTGAAATTCGAATTTCAGTTGTTACCCGCGCGGACGATGCAGAAAAAGCAGTGACTGCAATTCACACCGCGTTTGGTCTGGATGCTGACGGTGAAGCCGTTGTTTACGGTGGAACGGGACGATAAGGAATGAATAAAAAACCAACCCTTGCTGTAGTCGGCGCTACCGGTGCTGTCGGCACCGTAATGCTTGACATACTTTCAACTCGTCCTAATGTTTGGGGCGAGATCAAGTTACTGGCCTCTGCTCGTTCAGCTGGCAAAGTCCTGCAGGTGCGTGGCGAAGATGTCGTAGTTCAAGAATTAACTGAAGCCGCCTTTGATGGCGTGGATGTTGCAATGTTCGATGTCCCAGACGAAATTTCAGCAAAGTGGGCACCCATTGCCGCAGCGAAGGGTGTAATAGCGGTTGATAACAGTGGAGCATTCCGCATGGATGTCGATGTTCCGCTTGTGGTTCCTGAAGTAAATGCCGAACAAACTCGCAATCGTCCTCGCGGAATCATCTCCAATCCAAACTGCACAACGCTTTCGATGATCGTGGTTGTTGGGGCACTTGAAAAAGCATTTGGCGTCAAAGAACTTGTTGTTGCCTCTTACCAAGCAGCTTCTGGTGCTGGCCAAGGTGGAATCGATGCACTTCATGAGCAACTGGATGCAGTTGCAGGCAAGAACTTGGGAAGCGAAACGAAAGACGTTCGTAACGTGATAACAAATAACGATGTTTTCCCAGCACCCCTTGCAATGAATGTTGTGCCATGGGCAGGATCGCTTTCGGAAAATGATTACACAAGTGAAGAACTTAAAGTGCGCAATGAATCTCGCAAGATTCTTGGTAAGCCAGAACTAAAGGTTCACGCCACATGTGTTCGCGTGCCAGTTGTAACAACACACTCACTGGCGGTTCACGCAGTTTTGGATCGCGCTGTTACTGCTGATGAAGTTCGGGCTTTGCTGGCAAATGCTGAAGGCGTTGTTGTTACTGATGATCCGGCAAACAAGATTTTTCCAACACCAATTGATGTGGTTGGGACTGATCCAACAGTCGTTGGTCGAATTCGAGTTTCCAAAGAATATCCAAATGAAATTGATTTCTTTGTGTGTGGCGACAATTTACGCAAGGGTGCCGCATTAAACACTGCACAAATAGCAGAGGTAGTTGCAAAAGAATTTAGTTAAATTCTTTTGCCAAGAAGCAATGCAAGAGTTCAGTTAGTTTTTGCACTCAGCGTGATCAACGTTGCTTCTGGGCGACAAGCAATCCGAATTTGCGCAAACGGTGATGTTCCAACTCCTGCAGAAACATGAAGTGGCATTTCACTTTCACCAAATGTAGAAAATCCTTTTGCTTGGCCTTGTGGCAAATCACAGTTTGTAACTAGAGCGCCGTAAAACGGAATGCAAATTTGCCCACCATGTGTGTGGCCAGCTAATACCAAATTTGCTTTGTCTGTTTCAAAACTTTGCAGAACTCTTCGATACGGTGCATGAGTCACACCAAATGCAAATGCATCAGAGTCAAAAGCACCCGCAACTGCTGCGTAGTCATCTTTATTGATATGTGGATCATCGGTCCCGCGGAAATGAATCTTTACGCCGTTAATCACAGCAGTGCTTTGTTTGTTGTTTAGATCTAGCCAACCTGCATCGGTGAGTTCTTCAATTAAGTCAGAAGTCGGAAGCGCAGTACCTTCGGTACGAATCTCTCGATCCTTATTGAAGTACATAAATGGATTATTGATCGTAGGAGCAAAGTAATCGTTACTACCTAGAACAAATGCACCAGGCATGTCCAGCAATTCATTCATGGCTTCGACTACGGCTGGAACTGCAAGTTGATGTGCTAGAAAATCTCCAGTGCCCACGACAAAGTCAGGCTCAAGATTGGCAAGCGATTTAACCCAGTTAATTTTTCGAGTTTGGGCGGGCGTGATGTGCAAATCCGAAATATGAAGCACTCGGATCGACTCGCTGCCAGGTGGAAGCAACGCCAGATCAAGTTCGCGGACTTTGAATGCTTGGGCCTCGACTAGGCCATAAGTCAGGCTTCCTACTCCGGTAGCCCCGATAGCAAGAGCCGAATTAGCCAGAAACCCCATGCTTCCAAGCATTACACGGATTCATAGTTTCACATGTGCACAAAATGCCCATAGGCTTGGGTTCTCCACATCTTCCCTAGGAGGCGAATAAATGTCTACTGATGACTCAGTTAATGACGCGCGCTCCGAAAAATGGGATCCATTAACTGCTCCAGTTTGGGATTTAAGTGATGTGGATGAGCCAACACTTGCGCCACCAATCGAGCAGTTCATGCCAATCGATGAAGACACAATTATTCGTCGCAGGCCACCACTGCCACCTGATGCAGATGAAATCATTCGTGGCGAGTACACCGGCTGGGTACCGCTGATTAAATCAGGCGAAACTCTTGATCAAGCCAAAGCCCGTGAAGAAAATCGAGTATCAAGCTTTGAAACATCTGTGCCAAATGTTGATGCAAATGCTTGGGCTCCAATTGAAGTTGTTGCCAGCGATGAATCTGAATTTGTTGCACCTGATGACTTAGCTTCTGACGTGCCGATGACGGTTCGCGAACCAGTTGTTGAAGTAAGGCCGTATGAATTTCCAACTGAGATTGTTCCTGACCCAGACTTCGTAGTTTCTCCAGCCGAAGCGTTAGAAGAAGCGCGACGTCGGATTGCACAGATGCGCGCAAGCTTGCAAACAAATATCAATCGAGTTTCGCAAAGTTTTGATCACCCAATCTTTGCGCCAATCGAAGTTTCCGTTCAAGAAGCTCCGCCGTTTATTCCTGTCACACAAACAGAGACACCAACTGTCGTTGTACCTGATCCAAGTCCAACCCCAGTGGCTGAAGTGACAGAAGAACCAAAGTCATTTGAGTCTTTGTTTGAAACTGATTTAGTTGTGGAACAGCCGGTCGCACCCGAACCAGTGTTTACCCAAAGCTCAACTCAGCAACAGCAAGCTCCAAGGGTTGAGTCGGTAAGAACCGAAACGCGAGAAGAGTCACGCGTTTACACTCAATCAACGCAACAAGCGTCACCAACAATCATCATTGATGAAGCTGCGGAACAAACTCATTCACTTGAACTTGTAATCATGCGAGATGAAATCAAGGATTTGCGCGATCGTCTTGATTCATCCCAGAAATTAATTGAGAACTTAATGGTTCGCCTTGCTGACTTGGCCGAGTTGGCCCTGAAGCGCAAAGACTAACGGTCAGCATCCCCTGCAATAAACGGCATACTCGCCACTACTGCATCAAAATCTTTTTTGTATGTTCCTGGTAACACATTCGATAATGCTAAAACTGTATGCAAACTAGCTGGACGAAGTTTTAGCCGATATGGCATTTTGTCATTTCTGGAAACCAAGAACCAGGATGCGATGCCAAGTGGTGTTTCAATACTGTGTTCGTAATTTCCTTCAGGAACGCGAACCACTTTTGGAAGCAAGACATTTACTTCGTCAGCGAAGTGAAAAGTGCATGGCTCATTTAATTCTGAAATCATCGCTAGCGAAACAGTGACCTCGTCTACAAGCTGCAACATTCGTGCGCTCACGTCACCAGAGGTTTGCAAAACAACAGCGAAACTTTTGAGTTCTGAATATTTGAGTCCGAGTGTGGTTTCGCGTAAGTCAATGGCATAACCACTGGCACGAGCAACCGGACCACTAACGGCTGACTCAACAGCCTGCGCTTTAGTCAAAACCCCGATTGCTTCGTATTCAGACAAAAGTGATAGCCAGTTAGTTTCCAAAACAATCTGCGCAGTATCAAAACAAAGATGCTGAACCTGTTCTAACCATTCAGCCGTTGGGGCGTGAGTTAGTCCGCCGATGCGAGTCAACATCGGATGCATCCGACTTCCGGTGTAAACGCGATAGTGATTCACCCAAAGCTCACGGGACTTTCGCAAACTCTCAATCAATTGCTGGTCTTGCCATGGGAATCCTGCCAGAAAAGCTAGGTGCGAAGTCACTCGGTTGTATTCCAGGAGCAACGTGCGAAACCACTGGGCGGCATCGGGAACCTCGATGCCAAGTGCAGTTTCTACCAATTGAGCGACTCCAACTTCGCCTGAGTATGCGCTTAACCATTCATGGCGATTGGCAAGTGCTATGACTTGGCGGTAGTCACGAGACTCAAAAAGCTTTTCGGCACCTCGATGCATAGAACCAAGAATTGGCTTTGCCGCAGTAATGATCTCGCCGTCATACTCACAATCGATTCGCATCATTCCATGAGTGGCTGGGGCATGCAATGCCAAGTTTGAGGTGTGATCAGACCTTGCTGTATCTAGGGGAGAGATCCCCACTCTGCTGCGCTCAACCACGGAACTTATCGTGTCATACCCCTGATGATTTATCGATTTATTCGACATTTAGAAAGTTGCTACTAGTCTTATTACGTGGTCAACACGATGGCCGAGAGCGATGAGCCTTGGACCGAAAAACCTCCACGCCTTGACGTTGGCGTAGTCGGAACTGGCAGAGCCGGTTCCGTGTTAGGTGCTGCCCTAAAGCGAGCGGGACACAACATCCGCGCCTGCACTGCAGTTAGCGACATCTCAAAACTAAGAGCTGAATCACTTTTACCTGGTGTTCCGGTTACTTCAATTGAAGATGCAGTTAAAGATCGAGACCTGATTCTCTTGACGGTGCCAGATGATTACCTCAGCCAAGTCGTTAATGGTTTAGCTGCAACCACTGCTGTTAGCCCAGGAACTTTTGTAATGCATGCTTCAGGCAGATATGGAATTGAAATTCTTCGCCCGCTGACAGATCAAGGCTGTTTGCCGCTGGCACTTCATCCAGTCATGACGTTCACCGGAACAAGCATCGATCTGAATCGTCTTTCTGCATGTCCATTTGGAATCACAACAGTTCAGACTTTGCGCCCGGTAGCTGAAACATTAGTAGTAGAAATCGGCGGCGAACCAATTTGGGTTCCCGAAGAAAATCGCGGGCTATATCACGCAGCCTTAACTTTTGGTGCAAACAATTTAATGACGTTAGTAACCCAAACCACTGAGCTACTGGAAGCCGCTGGAATTACAAATCCAGAGAACTTAGTGGCACCGCTACTAGGTGCGTCGTTAGATAACGCATTACGTAATGGTGATGCGGCGATCACTGGCCCAGTTGCACGCGGTGATGCGGGAACAGTTCGGGAACATTTGCGCGTGTTAGCAAACTTTGATCCGGCAGTTAGTCAGGCGTATCGAGCGATGGCACGGTTAACTGCGATTCGGGCTCTTGCGTCGGGAACTTTACAACCACAGTTAGCTGAAGAACTCTTAATTGTTTTGGCAGATGAATCATGAGCCGCCCAATAGTTTTAAACACTGTCGCCGAGGTTGATGCTTGGGTCGAGAAAGAAACCACCCCAATCGCAGCAGTGTTGACCATGGGCGCTTTGCATCAAGGCCATGCTGAGTTGGTCAGATACGCAAAAGCAAATACTCCAAGTGGAACTCGAGTTATTGCGACAATTTTTGTTAACCCGACACAGTTCAATAATTCTTCAGACTTAGCTGAATATCCGCGAACTTTGGATTCTGATCTCGACACTTTGCAAAGCGCTGGTGCTGATGCAGTTTTTGTACCAGACGTTGCACAGATGTATCCAAACGGGCTGGAAGTAAATCCACCAATGGAACCTGGCGCAATTGGTGATGTATTAGAAGGTACAGCTCGCCCTGGTCACTTTCGTGGAATGTTGACGGTCGTT
This sequence comes from Candidatus Nanopelagicales bacterium, assembly GCA_036796575.1. Classification (GTDB taxonomy): domain Bacteria; phylum Actinomycetota; class Actinomycetes; order S36-B12; family UBA5976; genus UBA5976. The sequence continues at coordinate 133,805 of DAIRCR010000001.1, forward strand.
GAGCGATTGCTTTCAATTACCCATGCTGACTACTCATTTTTTGGTGAAAAAGATTTCCAACAGTTAACTCTGGTTAAAGCAATGGTTGCTGCTACAAAGATGCCAATTGAAATCGTTGGAGTACCAACAGTTCGAGATGAATTTGGTATTGCGCTATCAAGTCGTAATCGCCGACTTTCAGAGCTAGCTATCGAGCAGGCTAAATTGATTCCCGTTGCTATGAATGAAGCAGCTGAAGTTTTTTTGAGTTCAAGTTCAATCGACGAAGCAGAAGCTGCAGGTAATGCGATCTTGGAACAAAGTGGAAAGTTTGAAGTTGAATATTTTGAAATCAGATCCAATGATTTAGTGTCACTGCCAACAATTGGTAACGCTCGAGTTTTTGTGGCAGTAAACATTGAAGACGTAAGACTTATCGACAACCTCGAGATAGCAAAGTAGGAAAAGCATGCTGTTAGCAATTGATGTCGGCAATACCAATACCGTTCTTGGGTTGTTTGCAGGTGACCAATTAGTTTCATCTTGGCGAACTAAGACCGATAGCCGTGAGACTGCAGATGAATTGGCACTTAAGTTCAAGGCCATACTTAGCGATGCGCCAGACATTACTGGAATTGCGCTTTGTTCAACCGTGCCAGCTGTGCTCCGTGAGATGCGAACTATGTTGAACAACTATTACCAAGACGTGCCACAAGTAATTGTTGAACCCGGAATCAAGACAGGCGTCCCAGTTCTAACTGACAACCCGAAAGAAGTTGGTGCAGATCGCATTGTTAATTCATTAGCTGCTTTCACGTTGTATGGCGGCCCGGCAATCGTGGTTGATTTTGGAACTTCTACGAATCTTGATGTGATCTCAGCCAAAGGTGAGTTCCTAGGTGGCGCTCTGGCACCTGGCATTGAAATTTCGATTGATGCTTTAGCGGCGCGAGCTGCGCAACTACGAAAAGTCGAATTGATCGCACCACGCAATGTAATTGGCAAAAACACCGTCGAAGCCCTGCAATCTGGCGCTGTCTATGGATTTGCGGGACAAGTGGATGGTTTAGTGGATCGAATCGTTGATGAGTTGGGAACTCCAGTTAAAGCAGTGATTGCAACTGGTGGCTTATCGGCCATTGTGGTCCCGGAGTCCGAGACCATAACCCACCACGAGCCAGATCTAACTTTGATTGGTCTGCGTCTGATGTTCGAGCGCAACGCTTAGTACCGATAATCTTGGTCAATGACCACCGATCAGAATCCAGCTGCCGAAGAAGTAGACGACCTGCCTGAACAAATGCAGGTTCGCCACGAAAAGCGGGCGGCAATTTTGGCTAACGGTCAGGATGCTTACCCAGTTCGAGTTCCAGTAACTACGACAATTCCTGCAGTTCGAGACAAGTACGCACACTTGGTCGCCGAACAAGAAAGCGGCGACACTGTCGGTATAGCTGGCCGCGTTATGTTCATGCGTAACACTGGCAAGCTTTGCTTCGCGCAATTACAGGCTGGAACCGGTGAAACCATTCAAGCCATGCTTTCCTTTGATCGCATTGGCGAAGATCAACTTGATGCCTGGAAAGGTCTAGTTGATATCGGTGACGTAGTTGCTGTTGTAGGCGAAGTCATCAGCAGCAAGCGCGGCGAACTTTCCGTAATGACAGACAGCTGGCACATGGCCGCGAAAGCATTGCGTCCACTTCCAAATCCTCACAAACCTTTGAGTGAAGAAACTCGAGTACGTCAGCGTTACGCAGATTTAATCATGCGCGATACTGCACGCACCGTTGCGCGACTTCGTCCAGCAACAATGTCGAGTTTGCGGGCAAGTTTTGCAAAGCGTGACTACATCGAAGTTGAGACTCCAATGCTGCAAACTATGCACGGTGGTGCAGCAGCTCGACCATTCGTAACCGCATCAAATGCCTTCGACATGCAATTGTTCTTGCGCATTGCACCAGAACTTTTCCTAAAGCGCTGCGTAGTTGGTGGCATCGAAAGAGTATTTGAAATCAATCGCAACTTCCGCAATGAAGGTGCTGACTCAACTCACTCACCAGAGTTTGCAATGTTGGAGTATTACCAGGCTTACGCTGACTACAACGACATGGCGACTCTCACCAGAGAGCTAATTCAAGAAGCTGCCCTGGCAGTACATGGAACTTTGAATTATGAATTAGTTGATGGTGGCACTCGTGACCTATCTGGCGAGTGGGATCAGATCTCGGTATTCCCATCGGTTAGTAAGGCAATTGGTAAAGAGATAACTCCAGAAACCCCAATTGAAGAACTTCGCAAACTTTGTGCTGCCGCTGGCATCACACACGATGCAAAAGCAATTCACGGAAAGCTAGTCGAAGAATTACTTGAGCATTACGTGGTTGAGCATTTGAAAAAACCGACATTTGTCATGGATTACCCAGTTGATACTTCACCGTTGGTTCGCGAACATCGAATTCATAAGGGAACTGCCGAAAAGTGGGACCTTTACATCGACGGTTACGAAGCCGGAACCGGATACTCCGAGCTTGTTGATCCAGTGATCCAGCGTGAGCGTTTGATGGAACAGTCTTCACTTAAAGCTGGTGGCGATGCAGAAGCTATGCAACTTGATGAAGACTTCTTGCGTGCGCTTGAGTACGGCATGCCACCGACTGGTGGAGTTGGCATGGGTATTGATCGATTGCTAATGACATTAACTGGTTTGAATATTCGCGAAACTATTTTGTTCCCATTAGTGAAGCCTGAATAGACATGACTGTAACTGTTCGCCCAGCAATAACCGCAGATGTTTTAGCCATTCGTGACTTAGTTGAAAACTATGCCGGTGATGGCCCGCGGTTGCTGCGAAAAAATACTGTGACGCTTTATGAAGATGTTCAAGAGTTTTATGTAGCGGAACAAGATGGAAAAGTGATTGGTTGTGGCGCTCTGCATGTGATGTGGCATGACTTAGGGGAAGTCCGAACTGTTGCTGTTAATCCAGCGTCCAAGGGTCAGGGTGTTGGCTCCAAAATCATTGATGCCCTAACAAAGCGTGCTACCGACCTTGGATTAACCAGATTGTTTTGTTTAACATTCGAAACCAAATTTTTCACGGGACATGGTTTTCAGCCAATCGAAGAGTCACCGGTTGATGCCTCTACATATGCCGAACTTTTGCTTTCGGGTGATCAGGGCGTTGCAGAATTCCTGGATCTAGAGCATGTGAAGCCGAACACTCTGGGCAACACCAGAATGCTTAAAAACCTCTAAATATCGACTGTTCGCTACTGGCAGATAGACCTAGATTCGAAAAGTCCATTGAATACGGCAGACCCTGCTGCCAAGCCTTTGCAGGTTTATAAATCCGCAGATGCGCTGTCATGCATTGGCTCTAGCATTGACTCAAGGCCGAAAAGTTAAGAGGAGTTGCACATGTTCGAGAGATTTACCGACCGTGCTCGTCGCGTTGTGGTGCTTGCCCAAGAAGAGGCAAGAATGCTGAATCACAATTACATCGGAACTGAACATATCCTCCTTGGACTAATTCACGAGGGCGAAGGCGTTGCTGCCAAGGCTCTTGAAAGCATGGACATCTCGCTTGAAGCAGTTCGCGCTCAAGTTGAAGAAATTATTGGCCAGGGTCAGCAAGCTCCATCTGGTCACATTCCATTTACGCCACGCGCAAAGAAGGTTCTTGAACTTTCCCTTCGCGAAGCTTTGCAACTTGGCCATAACTACATCGGTACCGAGCACATCTTGCTTGGTCTGATTCGCGAAGGCGAAGGCGTTGCAGCCCAGGTTCTAGTAAAACTTGGCGCAGACCTAAATCGCGTGCGTCAGCAAGTTATTCAATTGCTTTCGGGTTACCAGGGCAAGGAACCACAGCAGCAAGGTGCTGGTCCGGCTGAAGGAACTCCATCCACTTCTTTGGTGCTTGATCAATTCGGTCGCAACTTAACTCAAGCTGCTCGTGATGGTCAGCTTGATCCAGTTATTGGTCGCGTAAAAGAAATCGAACGCGTAATGCAGGTGCTGTCTCGTCGCACCAAGAACAACCCAGTTCTAATTGGTGAACCAGGTGTTGGTAAGACTGCAGTTGTTGAAGGTCTTGCGCAAAATGTTGTTAAGGGTGAAGTTCCTGAGACTCTAAAAGACAAGCAGATTTACTCACTTGATCTTGGTGCGCTCGTTGCCGGTTCTCGTTACCGTGGTGATTTCGAAGAGCGTCTAAAGAAAGTTTTGAAGGAAATCAAAACTCGTGGCGACATCATCATCTTCATTGATGAAATGCACACCCTTGTTGGCGCTGGCGCAGCTGAAGGTGCAATCGATGCAGCTAGCATCCTGAAGCCAATGCTGGCTCGTGGTGAACTTCAGACCATTGGTGCAACCACACTTGATGAATACCGTAAGTACATCGAAAAGGATGCTGCACTAGAGCGTCGCTTCCAGCCGATTCAGGTAAATGAGCCAACAATTGCTCAGACTATTGAAATTCTCAAGGGCCTTCGCGATCGTTACGAAAATCATCACCGGGTCACGATCACTGATGCTGCGCTAGTTGGCGCCGCAACTATGGCCGATCGTTATGTAAGTGATCGATTCTTGCCAGACAAGGCAATTGACTTGATCGATGAAGCTGGTGCACGTTTGCGAATTCGTCGCATGACTGCGCCACCAGATTTGCGCGAAATTGATGACAAGATTGCCGCAACTCGTCTTGAGAAGGAATCTGCTATTGATGGTCAGGATTTCGAGCGCGCAGCTTCGCTACGCGATGATGAGAAGAACCTAATCGCTGCCCGCGCCACTCGCGAAAAAGAGTGGAAGGACGGCGACATGGATGTGGTCGCAACTGTTGATGAAGAATTGATCGCAGAAGTTCTTGCCGCATCAACTGGAATCCCCGTGTTCAAGCTGACCGAAGAAGAGTCACAGCGACTGCTTCACATGGAAGGCGAACTACACAAGCGAGTTATTGGACAAGAGCAGGCAATCAAGGCTTTGTCTCAGGCGATTCGTCGTACTCGTGCTGGCCTTAAGGATCCAAAGCGTCCAGGTGGCTCGTTCATCTTTGCTGGTCCCTCAGGTGTTGGTAAGACCGAACTTTCAAAGACACTTGCTGAGTTCCTATTCGGTGATGAAGATTCACTAATTCAGTTGGACATGTCTGAGTACTCCGAGAAGCACACTGTTTCTCGTCTGTTTGGTTCTCCTCCAGGATTCGTTGGTTACGAAGAAGGTGGCCAGTTAACTGAAAAGGTTCGTCGCAAACCATTTAGCGTCGTGCTCTTCGATGAAGTTGAAAAAGCTCACCCAGATATCTTCAACTCCTTGTTGCAGATTCTAGAAGACGGTCGTCTAACTGATGCCCAAGGTCGCGTTGTTGACTTCAAGAACACAGTCATTATCATGACGACAAACCTTGGAACTAGGGACATTGCAAAGGGTATAAGCCTTGGCTTTGCTGATGGCAATGACACAACAACTTCATACGAGCGCATGAAGGCCAAGGTAAACGACGAACTAAAGACTCATTTCCGTCCAGAGTTCTTGAACCGTATTGATGACATCATCGTCTTCCACCAGTTGAGCGAAGATGAAATCGTCGAGATCGTTGACCTAATGATCGCCAAGTTGGATTCCCGCTTGAAGGACAAGGACATGGCAATCGAACTTACTTCGGCTGCGAAGGCCTTACTGGCTAGGCGTGGTTACGACCCAGTCTTGGGCGCGCGTCCATTGCGCCGAACAATTCAGCGTGAAATTGAAGATCCAATGAGCGAAAAGATGCTCTTTGGTGATCTCAAGCCAGGCGAAATCGTAATTGTTGATGTTGAGGGCGAAGGCGAAGATGCCAAGTTCACAATCAGAGGCGAATTCAAGGGAGAGTTGTCTGACATTGAAATCGCACCGATCGATGCTGCTGGAGTTTCTGAGTAATTAACTGCTGATGGCTGCCAACAATTTTGACTTCGGGGTAATCGGAGCTGGAATTGTTGGCTTAGCCATGGCGAATCGAATTCGCCAGATCCATCCTGATGCCACGATTGCAGTTTTCGACAAAGAAAACTCGGTTGGTGAGCACGCAAGTGGACGCAATAGTGGCGTGCTGCACGCCGGCTTTTATTACTCACCTGATTCGCTAAAGGCCGCTTTAACTCGAGATGGCAATAAATTGCTGCGAGATTTTTGTAGCGAAGAAAACATCCAAGTCAAAGAAACTGGAAAAGTTGTAGTCGCGCAGAATCCTACCGAAGTTGCTGCGTTGCAAGAGTTGCATCGCCGCGGTAATGCCAATGGGGTTGTCACTGAACTTGTTTCGCTGGAGCGATTAGCTGAATTAGAACCTTTAGCCAAGACTTCGGAGTTAGCGCTTTGGTCTCCGCATACTGCAGTTGCTAATCCGCTCGCGGTAACTCAAAGCCTAGGAAACAAAGTTGTTCGGGAAGGCACGACTCTTAAGTTGGGTCAAGAAGTTTTGCGTACCACGCAAAATCGAATCATTACCAATTTTGGCAACTATTCCGTTGGCCACATCATTAACTGCGCTGGACTCTATGCCGACAAGGTCGCAAAACAATTTGGATACTGCGATGACTATGCAATGTTGCCTTTCAAGGGTTTGTATTGGTACGGAAACTGGGAACCAGGCAAACTTCAACGCCACGTTTACCCAGTTCCTGATGTTCGCAACCCTTTCCTTGGGGTGCACTTAACTGTGACGATAGATGGCCGGGCAAAAATTGGCCCAACTGCAATTCCAATTTTTTCGCGAGAAAGTTACGCCGGCTTTGGGGGATTAAGCCCTAAGGAAATTTTCAACATTGTTGGTATCTATCCAAAGTTTCTAACTAGTAAGCACCACGATGTGCTGGGTTTGATCAAAACCGAAATGCCAAAGTATTTGCAGCGCCATCTGGTCTCACAGGCTAAAGCCTTGGTACCAAGTGTGGATCCAAAAGATTTCAGACAGCGTGGCAAACCTGGAATTCGGGCTCAACTTCTAGACATAAAGAACAAGAAACTTGAAATGGATTTTGTGGTTCGCGGCGATGAGAACTCAACTCACCTACTAAATGCCGTTTCACCAGCGTGGACCAGCGCCCTGGCCATGGCGAATCATGTTTGCAAAAAGTTCGATTAGGATTTAGAAAACGAAGGATTGGAAAATCGTGGAATCAACAGTTGACTTGATTTGGTTAGTTTCTGGCTACATTGCACTTGGTATCAAAGCCTGGGCGCTTTCGGATGTAATCAAAGCTCCAGCTGAAGCATTCCCATTTCTAAATCGGCAAACTAAGAACATCTGGCTGGCGATCACAGTCGGCAGCATTTTGGGCCACATTCTTTTTGGAGCCTGGGGCTTCACTGGAATCATCGGCTTGATTGCCTGTGGCGTTTACCTTGCTGATATCCGCGTAAAGATCAATGACATGACAGGTCGTCGGTGACCCCTTCGGTTCTCGGTGACATCACCAGAGGAACAACTAATCCAAATCGGCTTCGTCGGATTGACCGATGGATGCTGCACGCTGTTTGCCCAATCATTAGAAGTGCCCAAGATCCAGTCGTAGTTGATTTAGGTTATGGCGCTTCGTCGATTACGACGCAAGAAATGTTCCATAGATTCCGCAAACATGTCAGACCTGATGTTGAAGTAGTTGGAATTGAGATTGATCCAATTCGAGTAACGCAGGCTCTGGAAATTGTTGAGCCAGGACTTGACTTTGCATACGGGGGCTTTGAAGTTCCCTTGCCAGACTCACAAAAGCCAATTGCGATTCGAGCGTTTAATGTGCTTCGCCAATACGACGAAAGTGAAGTTTCAAAATCCTGGCAGCTAATGACAAATCGATTGGCACCTGAAGGTTTCTTAGTTGAAGGCACTTGCGATGAGATTGGTCGGCGCAGCTCATGGGTTGCACTGCGCAGTCAAGAAAAGATTCCTGAAACATTTACGATTTCACTCCATGTTGGCTCGCTAGAGATGCCATCTGAAATAGCGCCTCGATTACCTAAAGCTTTGATTCACCGAAATGTGCCAGGTGAAAAAATCTATGACTTCTTGCAAGAGTTTGACCGAGCTTGGCTAGGTAACTCAGCAATGATTCCGTTTGGCGCTAGGCAGCGCTGGGTTGCAGCGGTTGAAGCTCTGCGATCAAGTTACCCAATCCTGGATAACAAAGTTCGCTGGCGATTAGGTGAAGTTACGATCCCTTGGGATGTAGTTGCACCAAAGTAGAAGTTTCTACTTCTTACCTTGATTCGCTACTGCGGCAGCAGCAGTGGCTGCCGCTTCTGGATCTAAATACTTGCCACCGGGAACAACGGGCTTGAAGTTGCGATCTAATTCATAGACCAATGGAATTCCAGTTGGAATGTTTAAGCCAGCAATGTCATCATCGCTGATGCCATCTAAGTGCTTTACCAAAGCGCGCAATGAGTTTCCATGTGCCGCAACCATTACGGTGTTTCCGGCTTTAAGGTCTGGAACGATGTTTGATTCCCAATAAGGCAACATGCGAACAACTACGTCGGCTAAGCATTCAGTTCCAGGCAAATTCTTACCCAAGTCTGCGTAGCGCGGATCATGAGTTTGTGCGTATTCATTGTTTGGATCAATTAGTGGTGGCGGCGTATCAAAGGATCTACGCCACAACATGAATTGCTCTTCACCATATTCAGCGAGGGTTTGAGCTTTATCTTTTCCTTGCAAAGCTCCATAGTGACGTTCATTTAAACGCCAAGTGCGGTGAACTGGAATCCAGTGACGGTCGGCAACATCAAGCGCGATGTTTGCAGTCTTGATGGCTCGACGCAAAAGTGAAGTGTGAAGTACGTCTGGCAGGATGCCTGCTTCTTTAAGCAACTCACCAGCTCTAGTGGCTTCGCCAAGACCTTTTTGGTTTAGGTCTACATCAACCCAACCGGTAAACAAGTTCTTTTCATTCCATTGGCTTTCACCATGACGAACCAAGATCAAGGAGTAGTTACTCATGGTTCAATTCTGCCCGATTACTCAAAGAAGTGAGCAAAGGCCTGCAGGTTTGCCATGTCCATACCTCTGCTGGTTCGCCAAGCCCACTCTTTTTCAATGGCTGAACGGAAACCTAACTCAAGCAAAATGTTGAATGAATTGTCACTGGTTTGCAGCATGACACCTAGCATCTGATCGATTTGTTCAAGGTCAACCGTGGCAATCGGCAGGACTCCCGAAAGATATATATCTCCAAGGTGGTCCAAGCAGTAATTGATAACAAGTTGTTTGCGATTTTGTTCCAAAATCCAGCGGTAAACCGCTTCATGATTCTCATCAGGATTCCTAGCAACGAAGCTCTCAATCTTGAAAACTTTGTCACCAATTGTCATTGCCACATTGACAAATTGCTTATTGGTTCCAGGAAGGGAAACCACAACGGTTTTCTCGCCAGCCAACTCAAACTGCAATTCTTGTGAAGTTAGAAAATCGGTAACATCAGAGATTGTAAGGGTCATACTTGCGCCCGAATCCGTGAAGATTTAATAGCTTCGTTGTAAACCGAAATCAGTTTGTCTGTTGTGTCTTCCCAGCCAAAGTGAGAAGAATGCGCAATCGCACCAGTTGAAAGTTTGGTTCGAAGTGCATCATTAGTTACGACAGCGAGAATTTGATCAGCCCAAGTTACTGGCTCATGGCCATCAACTAAAACGCCACTGATTCCATCGCGAACTGCAGTTGGCAGGCCACCTACGCGAGCTGCAATCACTGGAGTGCCACAAGCCTGAGCTTCAATTGCAACCAGTCCAAACGATTCGCTGTAGGACGGAACCACACAAACTGATGCTGCTTGAAACCACTTAACTAATTCGGCGCGACTAGTTGGCGGTACAAACTTAACGATGTCAGAAATTCCAAGTTGATCGGCCAGCGTAACCAGGGCATCAGGCCGTTCAAGTCCGCTGCCTGAGGGCCCACCACAAATTGCCACAACTAGTCGACTTCGTAATTCAGGTTTACGTTTCAAAATTTCCGCGGCTGCTTCGATCAAAACATCTGGCGCTTTCAAAGGTTGAATGCGTCCCACAAATAACAAAACGATCGCATCTTCAGTAACACCTAAATCCTTGCGAGCAAGTGATTGATTGCTAGGCACAAATACATCAAGATCGACACCAGGATGGACAACGCGAACCCGGTTTGGATCAGCGAGATAAAGCTCGATCAATTCTTTAGCTTCGGCATGAGTGTTTGCTACAAGACGATCGGCTGCTGTGACAACTTGCTCTTCTCCAATTTCGCGAATCGCTGGTTCAGGTGAATCTCCTTGAGCCAAAGTCAGATTTTTTACCCTAGCCATAGTGTGCATGGTGTGCACAAGTGGCACGCCCCAACGTTCTTGTGCGATCCATCCCACTTGTCCAGATAGCCAGTAGTGGCTGTGTACTAAATCGTAGAAACCTTCATTCTTTGCTGCTTCAGCTCGCAGTACACCTGCAGTCACTGCGCACAACTGTGCAGGCAGATCCTCTTTGCGCAAACCTTCAAATGGGCCAGCTGGAATATGTCGAACTAAAACGCCAGGTGCCAGTTCTGTTACTTCCGGCTCAACTAGCGATGTTGCTCGGGTAAAGATTTCAACTTCGATGCCACGGGCGGCAATTCGTTTTGCAGTTTCAGCAATGTAGACATTCATGCCACCAGAATCGCCTGTGCCGGGCTGATGCAATGGAGAAGTGTGGACAGAAAGGATCGCAATACGATGCAGATCAGTTAATGAATTAGCCATGAGAACCCTTAACTAACTTAGCGAAAAGGGCAGAACTTAGGTACTTGGAAGGAAAATTCCTATTTAGCGTAAGGTTCGCCGGTCACGATGTGAATGACTCGACGGGCGACAGAAACTGCATGGTCACCAAAGCGCTCATAGAAGCGTGAGAGCAAGGTTACGTCAATTGCAGCCTCTACTCCATGCTTCCAGTCATCTGAAAGTACAACGGTGAATAGTTCACGATGTAGATCATCTAAAGTGTCATCGTATTTCTTCATCTCGTCTGCAAGTGAAGTGTTGCGAGAAGAAATAACTTCACCAGTCTGCTCAACAATCTTGCTAGCAGCAGCACCCATTTTGGCAAAAGTATCTTTTAGTTCAGCTGGGATTGACGGATTTGGATAACGCAAGCGAACCTGCTTTGCAATGTGAACTGCAAGATCACCCATTCGTTCAAGTGAGCCTGCCATTCGGATAGCGCTCATAACTAGACGAAGGTCTGTTGCAACAGGTGCTTGAAGTGCTGCGATGCGAGAAGACATTTCTTCTACTTCAGCATTAAGGTCATTGATGCGCTCATCGCCGGCAATTACTTTCTCAGCAGCGGTTAGATCGTCTTCAAGTAGTGCGTTTGTGGCAAGTGAAATTGATTTACCAACGAGGCCAGCCATTGCTACTAGAGCCTCGTCGATTTGTCCTAATTGGTTTGTAAAGTCATCGCGCATAGTTTTCAGTCTAATACGGCTTGGAATGCTCAGTCGGTATTCATAACTGAAACACTCGGCAAATACAGGGCAAACGGGTTTGGTACAGATTATGAACATTTAGTGAAATCAGGCTTGACGTAAGGTGTCTAAGTGAATTTCTATCTAACCTTAGACTGTGAACGCAGGTAAACAAGCGAAGTCCCAGGAGGTTCCATGCTAGCGCGCAGGACCCCGGGACGGCCCAAAGCCGGATATGCAGAAGCTGCCCAGCTCCAAGCCGATCGAGTTGCCGCACTAAGTCAGATTTTGGATGTATTACCTGACGCGGCTGCAATCGTTGATGATGCTGATCAGGTTTTAGCAGCTAGTGCTAATTGCGTAGCAATGGGTTTGGTATCACTTGATCGGATCGCGCCTGTAGAAGTTCGTGCTTTGAATAGAGAAGTTCACCGTCTGAGTAAGACCCAAAGCCGCGACGTAGTGGTTAAGAGAAATGGTTCTCGCCTTGGTGAGTGGGAAGCTCGAATTCAAATTTCGCCGATCGATGATGAACTAAGTCTTCTGATCGCGCAAGACTTAAGCGAAGAGAGACGTCTTAATGATGTCCGCCGAGATTTTGTTGCAAATGTTTCTCATGAATTAAAGACACCAGTAGGCGCACTTTCATTGTTGGCCGAGGCGGTACAAGCAGCTGATACTGACATTGAACAAGTCCGGCACTTCACCAGTCGAATGCAAATTGAAGTTAAACGCCTTACTGCGATGATCTCCGACTTAGTCGCATTGTCTCAAGTCCAAGGTGATGCCCCACTACGCAATTCTGCGCCTGTTGATGTCTCAGACATTATTGGGGAAGCAGTAGATGCTACGAAGATTTCGGCTGAGCAAAAAGGAATTCACGTTGTAGTTGCAGACGATGTAAACGTAGGAAAAATTTTTGGTGATGAAGACCAATTAAATGTTGCACTTAGCAATTTGATTTCAAACGCCATCAAGTACTCTCCAGATAACACAAAAGTTGGTATCGGTGCCCGTCGCAACGAAGACGTGATTGAGATTTCTGTAACGGATCAAGGTCCAGGCATCCCAGAAGATGATCAAAGTCGAATCTTTGAGCGCTTTTATCGAGTCGATCCAGCGAGGTCCCGTGACACGGGCGGTACCGGACTAGGTCTGGCAATTGTGAAACATGTTTGTGCGAATCATGGTGGTGACTGTCTGGTTTGGTCACAAGTTGGCCAAGGATCAACTTTTACATTACGTTTCCCCGCGTACCAAAATGGTGCAGGTATTCCAACGGAGGTCACAGGTAAATGACACGCGTTCTAGTCATTGAAGATGAGGAATCATTTCGCGATGCTCTTCAATTCATGTTGTCACGTGAAGGCTTCGATGTAATCTTGGCACCCAACGGCGCAGAAGGCATGAAGCTGTTTGATACTAGAAATCCCGATATTGTCCTATTGGATCTAATGCTTCCAGAAGTTTCAGGTACTGAGGTTTGCAAATACATTCGCACCAAGTCAAACGTCCCTGTCATCATGTTGACGGCAAAAGATACTGAAATCGACAAAGTTGTTGGACTTGAACTTGGTGCCGATGATTACGTTACAAAGCCGTTCTCTACTCGTGAGTTGCTAGCAAGAATCAAAGCTGTACTTCGCAGGGGTGGCGACTTCGAAATAGATTCAATTGGTGCAGTTGAAGGTGGACCGATTCGCATGGATGTTGAACGACATGCGTTAACAGTAAACGGCAGTCCAGTGCCTATGCCACTGAAAGAATTTGAATTACTTGAACTTTTGATGCGTAACTCTGGACGGGTCTTGACCAGAGGTCAGTTAATGGATCGCGTATGGGGATCAAATTACGTTGGTGACGGGAAAACTCTTGACGTTCACATCAAACGAATTCGTACAAAAATCGAGCCTGATCCAGCAAACCCAGTTTATTTAACGACAATTCGGGGACTTGGATATCGCTTCGAAGGCTAAGAAGTGCTTGGAGCTGGTTACGGCGCCACTGCTTCAGCCGCAACTGGAATCTCGATGTCTGCATAGAACCCTGACTTCTCGTTAACTAGCAACGACATTGGTGCAGATTGTCCACTGGCAAACATGAAGGACAGGTTTACGAAGGTCCCAGGCTTAAGATCGCCAGTGACACTCGTCAAAACAATAGTTGGTATGCCGATTCGATCTTCTGGATCAAAGCCAACATTTACTACTTCTTTGTGGGGCAGTGGAATGTTAACTTCACCAACAACGCCAACAGACTTTGCAGCAGCTACGCCATCAAGAACATCATCAACGGAATCATCGGTATTGATGACAGTCATTAAGACGGTGGCACGGGTGGTGTCGGCTGGATCGACAACAATGGTGGCGTTGCGAATTTGGAGCGAACCAACATCCATGCTGCGGCCATTTCCAGAGTCACCTTGGGTGTTAGTTGCGGCGTCAAAGCCGGTGGCACAACCACTGAGCACAAGGACTGCAGCACTTAGGAAGGCTGCGACTGCAATGTTCTTACGTGCCATGAATAACGTCCCCTTTAGGTGAATTACAAGTACAAAAAGTCTTATTCCTAAGTCTACTTGTGAGATTTTTTGGGTTTTCCTCACCCAATAGAGCGCTGTGGGTGAATTCCCAGAATTTGAAAACTAGCCAAAATCCCCATTGTTTAATGGGTTTTTTTGGCATCGAGACGGCGTGTCGCGTGGTAGAATTGAGGTTCAAGGCAACCAAAGGATCAATTTAAATGGCCTACAAAGTCGGGGAAACTGTCGTCTACCCTCATCACGGTGCAGCAGACATCATTTCTAAAGAAAAGCGCACCATCAAGGGTGAAGAGCGTGAATATTACGTACTACGGGTTCACCAGAGCGATCTAACTGTTCGGGTGCCTTCTGACAATTTGGACCTAGTTGGCGTCCGCGATGTGACTAGCCAAGCTGGTCTAGAAAAAGTTTTTGGCGTACTACGTATGCCATACGTTGAAGATCCTGCAAACTGGTCCCGCCGATTCAAGGCAAACACCGAAAAGCTTTCCTCAGGTGACGTTATTAAAGTTGCCGAAGTTGTTCGTGACCTATGGCGTCGCGCCCAAAAGAAGCCACTTTCAACTGGCGAAAAGAGCATGCTTGCTCGCGCTCGCACGCAGTTGATTAGCGAAATTGCATTAGCTGAAAAAACTAATGAAGTTCGCGCCGAGGAAGTCCTCGACGAGGTATTGGCTTCCTAATGTCGACTGCCGCTACTGGACGAGTGGCGGCAATTATTCCTGCCGCTGGATCAGGCGTTCGCTTAGGTTCGGACGTTCCAAAAGCCTTTCTTGCTCTAGGTGGTCTTTCACTTCTTACCCGTAGCGCATTAGCAATGAGTGCAGTCGCCGACGTTTTAATTGTTGCTGCACCCGCGGATGCATTAGATGAAGCAAGTGAGCAACTAGCTCAAGTTGATGCTGAGATTCACATCGTTGCAGGTGGCGAGCATCGCCAAGAGTCAGTAGCAAATGCATTACGCATGGTTCCTGAGGATATCTCAATTGTTTTAGTGCACGACGCAGCTCGACCACTCGTGCCAATTGAAGTAATCCAGAATGTTGTGGATGCAGTTCGCAATGGTGCCAGGGCAGTTATTCCAGTACTTTCACTTGTCGACACGATCAAGCGCGTAAACAATAACGGGATTGCAATCGAAACCGTTGATCGAAATCAATTGCGTCGAGTTCAAACGCCACAAGGTTTTGATCGAGCAACTTTGGATTTGGCATATCAAAATCCAGAGGTTGTTGCAACCGACGATGCAGGATTAATGGATGCACTTGGCATCCCAGTATTGACAGTTGCAGGCGATGAACGTTCTTTGAAGATTACAACTATGTCTGATGTGCAGCATGCATTGAGTTTGTTGGAGGCAACAAGTGAGTAACCTGCGAATTGGAACTGGTGTTGATGTACATCCATTAGTAAGTGGACGTCCAATGTTCATGGCTTGCTTAAGTTGGCCAGACGAAGCCGCAGGTTGCGAAGGGCACTCTGACGGTGACGTAGCTGCTCATGCTGCATGTGACGCAATCTTGTCTGCAGCTGGCATGGGGGATTTAGGTTCAGTTTTTGGAACTTCCGATCCAAAGTGGTCCGGAGCATCTGGCGCAGATCTATTGACCGAAGTGCAGTCACGCATTTCTGGTGCTGGTTGGAAAATCGTGAACGTGAGCGTTCAGGTAATTGCGAATTCCCCAAAGATTGGGTCGCGTCGGGAGGAGGCTCAAACTGCGATGTCTAAGGCATTAGGTGGAGTACCGGTTTCAGTTGCTGGCACCACAACTGACGGTCTTGGATTGACTGGCCGTGGCGAAGGTGTGGCAGCCATCGCTTCAGCATTATTAGAAGCCCCGCAAGATCGGTAACCTTGAACAGTGCGCCTTTATGACACTGCAACTCGAGCAGTCCGAGAATTTACTCCGTTGGTTGACGGCAAAGTTTCAATGTATGTCTGTGGCGCAACTGTGCAATCTGCCCCACACGTTGGACACATTCGTTCCGGCGTAGCGTTCGATGTATTGGCTCGTTGGTTAAGAGCTTCTGGTTATGAAGTAACGCTAGTTCGCAACGTAACTGACATTGATGACAAGATATTGGCAAAAGAATCTGTCGAGAATCGACCTTGGTGGGCAGTTGCCGCGCATTACGAGCGCGAATTCCAAAAGGCTTACGAGATTCTTGGTTGCACTCCACCAACTGTTGAACCACGCGCAACCGGCCACATCACTCAAATGATTGAGCTAATGCAAACTTTGATCGAGCGTGGGCATGCCTATGCAGCCGATGGCGATGTTTACTTTGATGTCCGCTCATTTGCGGATTATGGAAAACTTTCAGGACAAAAAATTGATGACTTACTTCCTGCTGGGGATTCCGAAGGTGAATCCCGCAAGAAGGATTCCCGCGACTTCGCGCTTTGGAAATCTGTAAAGCCCGGTGAACCTTCTTGGCCAACACCGTGGGGTAATGGTCGACCTGGTTGGCACATTGAATGTTCCGCAATGGCACAGGCTTACTTAGGTGATGCATTTGATATTCACGGTGGCGGATTGGATTTAGTTTTCCCACATCATGAAAATGAAGTTGCACAGTCCAAAGCAGCAGGACAAGACTTTGCAAATTTTTGGTTACACAATGCGTGGGTAACAACTGCTGGCGAAAAAATGTCGAAGTCACTTGGTAACTCATTAGTTGTCACTGAAGTCGCAAAGCGAGTTCGTCCCATTGAACTTCGTTGGTACCTAGCGAGCGCTCACTACCGAAGCAACTTGGAATTTTCTGATAGCGCATTGCAAGAATCTGCAGTGGCATTCCAGCGAATTGAAAACTTCGTTGATCGCGCCGCAGCAATTGTGGGCGAAGTTGATTTTGCTAACTCAGTAATGTGTGCTGACTTTGAAACCGCCATGAACGAAGACTTGAATGTCCCTGCAGCGTTAGCAGCGTTGCACGAAGTTGTTGGCGAAGGTAATGCTTTGCTTGCCAAGAAAGCTGATGCTGCTTCACTTAAGGGCTGCCTAACCTCAGTTCGCCAAATGCTTGATGTTTTGGGTGTTGACCCGCTTTCACCAACTTGGGCAGATGACAGCAAGAACGCAGAATTGCTTGAATCAGCACTTGATTACTTTGTGCAACAATCAATAGCAGTTCGTAATGCAGCTAAGGAAAACAAAAACTTTGAAGCTGCAGATGCTATTCGCGATTCGTTGCGGAATGCTGGCATCGCCTTAGAAGACACATCTGATGGTGTGCGCTGGAATCTGGAGAAGTAATGGCTGGCAATTCCAAGCGCAAAGGTGCGATCCGCACTTCCAAAAAAGGTGCAGCCGTTGGCTCTGGTGGTCGTGGCAAGCAAAAACTTGAAGGCCGCGGTCCAACGCCAAAAGCAACTGAGCGCGATAAGCACCCAGCTGCAAAGCGCGCTCGCGCTGCTGAACGTGCTGCAGAAAAGCGCGGTTCCACTCGAGTCAGTCGCCCACGTGACCGTGACGGAATCGAATGGGTAGCCGGACGTAACTCAGTTCTGGAAGCACTGCGGGCCAACATTCCAGCGAATGCCCTTTACATGCAACAGTTCATGGATGCCGATGACCGTGTTAAAGAAATTTTGCAGTTAGCAAATGATCGGGGACTTCCGTTTCTAGAGGCTCCGCGAAGCGAACTAGATCGAAATACCGATGGTGCAGTTCATCAAGGTGTCGCACTTCGGATCCCGCCATATTCTTACCTTGATCCAATCGATCTTCTGGAAGATGCCTTCAATAATGACGAAGCAGCTTTCGTAGTTGCCCTCGATGGCGTGACTGATCCTCGCAACCTTGGCGCCGTAATTCGTTCATCAGCTGCCTTTGGCGTAGATGGCGTATTGGTTCCAGAGCGCCGAGCTGCGGGCATGACTGCCTCGGCTTGGAAGACTTCAGCAGGAGCGGCAACCAGAGTTCCAGTTTCCCGCGCAGTAAACCTGACTCGATCACTTGTTGAGTTCAAGCGCGCTGGCTGCACTGTCATTGGCCTTGCTGCTGACGGTGATTCATTTGTCCAAGACGTCAGCCAAGAAATTGCAGCTGGCCCGATCGTTTTGGTTGTCGGCGGTGAAGCAACAGGAATGTCTCGGTTAGTTCGAGACACTTGCGACATGATCGTCTCGATTCCAATGTTTGATGAAACCGAATCCCTCAATGCAGGTGTTGCTGCCGGAATCGCACTCTACGAATTGGCAAAAATCCGCCATCCGTAAGTGATTCCAAATTAATTTGTTAGCATCAAATTAATGGACTCTTCAGCGCAAGTAATCATCGCGAACTTAACTTCGCCTCCAGTTTTGGCATTTGCTATTGGCTTGCTTGCAGTCTTGGTTAAAGGTGACCTGCGATTACCTGATCCGATTTATCAAGGTCTTTCGATTTACCTCTTGCTTGGCATCGGCATCAAAGGTGGCGTCGCGCTGCGTGAATCTGACTTAAGTGATGTTGCTGTCCCAGCTCTAGCCACAATCATTCTTGGCTTGTTGATTCCAGTTTTAGCTTTCCTGTTTAGTGGCAAAATCACAAAACTAAGTGAAGTTGATCGCGGTGCCCTAGCTGCGCATTACGGTTCTACTTCATTGGTTACTTTTACTGCAGCTTTAGTTTTTCTTGAGCAATCTTCAATTCAATATGAAGGCTTTGTTACGACGCTTCTTGCCTTGCTAGAAATCCCAGGCATCATTGTTGGTTTGATGCTCGGCTCGCGTCACCTTAAGCGAGATGTTTCCTGGGGTGAATCCTTGAAGGAAATTTTCTCAAGCCGTTCAATCTTGTTGCTGGTTGGCGGCCTAATTTTAGGTTTTGCTACCGGAACTTTGGGATACGCAAAGATCGAACCGTTCTTTGGGGCACTGTTTATTGGCATGCTCACTTTGTTTCTATTAGAAATGGGAACTTTAGCTGGACGTCGAATGCGCGACGTCAAGTCTGCAGGCGCAGGGCTCATCGTTTTTGCAATCCTGTTCCCAATTGCTTCGGGTTTTCTTGGCGTGGTCTTTGGATACGCATCAGGTCTTTCAATGGGTGGCGCGGCCGTTCTTGGAGTACTGGCGGCCAGCGCTTCATACATCGCAGCTCCAGCTGCAGTCAGACTTGCACTCCCGGAAGCGAATCCAGGAATCTATTTAGCAGCTAGTTTAGGAATTACCTTTCCGTTTAACTTAACGATTGGTATTCCACTTATTGTGCTAGTGGCACAGTCACTCGAAGGAATGGTTGGATAAAAATGTCAGAATTAACCACCGTCTCATTAGTAACGATTGTTGCCGAGATAGCGCTGAAGTCTCGCCTCACTAAAGACCTAGATCACTTGGGAGCCTCTGGCTTCACGATTGTTGCTGCTAATGGAGAGGGGCCGCGAAATCGTCGTGCCGGCGACGTGGATGGTGGAAACATAATGATTCAGTGCCTGGCTTCTCGCGAACTGAGCATAAAGATCATGAACCATCTAGAAGCCGAATACTTTGAGAATTACGCAGTTGTCGCCTGGGTGAGCGCGGCTGAAGTGATTCGTAAAGAGCGGTATTCATAGGCGCATTTTTGCTTCAAGGATTTATGCACTAATCTTTGAAACTGGTGATCTTACTTCGGTAAGTTTCCCGGCCTCCTTAGCTCAGTGGTAGAGCGTCGCTCTTGTAAAGCGAATGTCATCCGTTCAAATCGGATAGGGGGCTCTGAGTTGTTTATAGGCCGTAATCGAAACTTTGTATCTTTGGTCGGAAAATGTCTTTGCGCTATTGAGCCGAGAAAGCTACCTGCCAATCATGGCGCAGGACTTCATACCACTTCACGTGACACCCCGATGTGGGGGGTGAACGTAATTTGAGAGGTTCAAGGTTTAGCATTAGTAACGTGAATGAAGTCGCGCGCGCCCTCTCTGCTGATAACTCTGGTGTACTCCCAGAGCGCGATCAGCAGATCCTTGAATTCGAACGCCAGTGGTGGAAGTTTGCTGGTGCAAAAGAGCAGGCAATCCGCGAACAGTTTGATATGTCAGCGACTCGCTACTACCAAGTTTTGAACGCACTTATTGATCAACCAGAAGCTCTTGCATTTGACCCTATGTTGGTCAAGCGCTTACAGCGCATGCGCGCTGCTCGCCAAAGAGCACGCTCTGCTCGTCGCCTGGGTATCGAACTTAAGAATTAGGTTGTTGCCATGTCTGGCCCGCAAACCTTTAACCAAAAAGTAACTATTCCGCTAGTCGTAATTCTTGCCACTGTTGGTGGCTTGTTTCTAATCGGCACCCGGTTGATGGGTATTGACACAACTCCAGTTGCTGACGAAGCAGTTGCTGAATCGAGTTCTTCAGCCGCACCAACTAATCCAGTTCCAGCACCGAGCGGTGATGCATCAGCTGATCCAAATCTTGATGTCAATGGCCGACTGCCAGTTATTGTGCTCAATGGAACGCAAACAGCTGGACTTGCAAAATCCATGAGTGACGATCTGCATGATGCGGATTGGGTTATCGAAGAAACCGGTAACTGGGCTGGGGAGCCAGTTCTGGAAACCACAATTTTTTACCCAGTAGATGGGTTTAGTTCAGCTGAAGAACTAGCAACCCAAACTGGTGGCACTCCGGTTGAAGCAACTTCTGACATGAGCCAAACCGCATTAACTCTGGTGATTATTCAATAACTACCTGCTCCGTATCAGTACTTGATACTTGAGATTGCTTTTTCCCATTACCCTGATACAGTTTTTCCACGGACGCGGAAACGCTCCAAAAAACTAAATACACCTCATCCAGAGGGGCAGAGGGAACGGCCCGATGAAGCCCCGGCAACCACCGCAGAACCGTTAAGGCCTTGCGACACGGTGCCAATTCCGACTAGAAACAGTTCGCTGTTTTTAGTACAGATGACGAAAGGCTTCCAGCTCAATGTCTGTAACACTCGAAAGAATCGATACTGCGCCATTTGGTGCAGCAACCCATCTTGTCTGTCGTGCTTGCGGCGCCCATGCAAAGCTTGGCGCGGACTACTCATGTTGGGAATGTTTTGGCCCACTTGAAGTTGCATATGACTTTGGAACAGTAACGAGAGAACAGATCCAATCGGGTCCGTTCTCTTTGTGGCGTTATGCGCCGTTATTACCAGTTCCAGCAAACATTGCCGAGTCCCGGAATCTAGCTCCCGGAATGACCAGACTTCATCGCGCTGACAACTTGGCAAAGGCCTTGGGTATTACTGGCACGCTTTGGGTTAAAGATGACAGTGGCAACCCAACCCATTCGTTTAAAGATCGCGTAGTTGCTGTTGCACAGAGTGCTGGCATTCAACTTGGCTTCAACACTTTGGCTTGTGCTTCGACTGGAAACTTAGCCCATGCCGTAGCCGCCGCCGCCGCTCGTGCTGGTCAAAAGTCAGTAGTGCTAGTTCCATCGAATTTGGAACAGCACAAGATCCAAGCAACTGCTGCTTACAACGGCCACGTAATTGGAATCGAAGGAAACTACGACGACGTTAACCGCCTATGCGGCGAACTAATTGGCGAAGAAGTTTCATCAAACTGGGGATTCGTAAACGTAAATCTTCGCCCGTACTACGCCGAAGGATCGAAAACTGTTGGCTATGAAATTGCCGAGCAACTTGGTTGGAGACTTCCTGATCAGGTAGTGATTCCGGTTGCATCTGGCGCGTTGCTTACAAAGGTAGATAAAGGCTGGCGCGAGTTTGTGGAACTTGGCTTAGTGGAAAACCGGCCATGGCGAGTTTTTGGTGCGCAAGCAACTGGATGTAATCCAGTTTCGACCGCTTGGGCCGAAGGCAACGAAGTTGTGCGGCCAGTTAAGCCAGACACTATTGCAAAGTCATTAGCGATTGGAAATCCAGCTGATGGTCCCTATGCATTAGATGCAGTGCGTAGAACCAATGGTGCGATTGGTGATGTTACCGATGCAGAAGTGGTCGAAGGTATTCGACTGCTGGCCGAATGCGAAGGTATTTTTGGCGAGACTTCAGGTGGCGTAACTGTTGCGGTAACTCGCAAACTTCTTGCTGAAGGATTACTTGACCCAACTGCTGAGACCGTGATCGTTAATACGGGTGAAGGCTTAAAAACTCTTGATGCTGTGGCAACCGGAAATGGTTTCTCAGCAACAATTTCTCCAAATGTTGAATCCGTTGCAAAAGTTATTGAAGGTGCCTAATGAGTGTTACTGTCCGAATCCCAACAATCCTGCGGGCTTATGTGTCCGATCAATCGACTGTTGAAATTGAGCCAAACCCAGAAACTTTGCAAGGTGTCCTTGATGCCTTAGAGGCAATGGCACCTGGAATTTTGCAGCGCGTGATTTCTGATACTGGCGAGTTGCGACGTTTCGTGAATGTATATGTGAACGATGATGATGTTCGTTTCCTTGATGGACTGAATACCCCAACAGCGACAGGAGTGACAGTTTCGATTGTCCCTGCCGTTGCAGGTGGCTAAAAGTTCACTATTCCGACAGGCTAAGTGGATAAAAAGCGATAGTTATGGGCGTTTTTTGCAAATGTGGCAAATACCTTGTGCTTATGTGCCGTAGAGTTAATTTCGGTCGAAGGCAAGCATTTCGTTAGAGAGCAAGACTCGAAGACAAAGATTCGCGAGCACGATGCGAACTCTCACCTTGGTGGGCAGGGAGCAAGACCCGAAGCGGCAAACGTCGCTTCGACCCATTAAGAAAAGAGATGCCATGTTAGGCACAGTCAAGTGGTTCAACCAGGAAAAGGGCTATGGCTTCGTAGAAGTTGATGGCACTGATCGCGATGTATTCCTTCATTACTCAGCTATTGAGGTTGATGGATTCAAGACCCTGGAACAGGATCAGCGAGTTGAGTTCGAAATCGGCGAAGGCCCAAAGGGTCCTCAGGCAGAGCACGTACGCCCGGTTTAAGACCAACACCTTATACAAAAGGACTCGAGATTTTCTCGGGTCCTTTTGTTATGCCCAGGTCAACCCATCAATGAATGATCAATCGAAATAGGCTAGGGGCATGTCAGATCGCGATGAGTTACGCCAACAGATAATCGATAAAGCAGTGGTGCACGGAAAGGTAATTCTTTCCAGTGGCAAAGAAGCGGATTACTACGTTGACTTGCGACGAGTAACACTTGACTCTGAAGCGGCACCAATCATTGGTCGCGTGATGTTGGAGCTAACTAAAGATTTAGATTTTGATGCCGTTGGCGGATTAACACTTGGTGCAGATCCAGTGGCAACTGCAATGTTGCACGCAGCCACCGCGCAAGGTCGCAAACTTGATGCCTTTGTAGTTCGCAAAGCTGAAAAAGCTCATGGCCTACAACGACGTATCGAAGGACCAGATGTTAAAGGCAGGCGCGTACTTGCTGTCGAAGACACCAGCACAACTGGTGGATCAGTCTTAACTGCAGTTGAGGCTCTGCGTGAAGCGGGAGCCGAAGTTGTGGCAGTTGCGGTAATTGTGGAACGTGCCGCTGCGCCGGCAGTTGAGGCCGCAGGTCTTAAGTATCTTTACGCGTACAACTTGCCAGATCTAGGACTTTGATTTATTCAGCATCTGACGAACGACTGCTAGAGCTGCTGGAATCAAAGTAAGAAGTACAAATCCCATGAGTACGTATTCGATGTTGTCTTTAACAACGGGAATGTTTCCAAAGTAGTAGCCAGCAAGAGTTAGCGTTACCGCCCATAAGATGCCACCGATGGTGCTGTAGATGGCGTAAACCCGGAAGTTCATTCGCGCTACGCCAGCAACACCCGTGATCACGGGGCGAACAACTGGCACGAAACGTCCTAAGACAATTGCTGGGGCACCATATTTTTCAAAAAAGTTTTGAGTTTTAACGACATACTCTTGCTTGAATATTCGTGAGTCTGGTTTAGCAAAAAGCTTTGGACCAAATTTCGCGCCAGTCCAGTACCCCAATAAGTTTCCAGCGATTGCTGCGATGGATAAGAAAACTAAAGCGAGCCAAACCGGGGTTGCGATAAATCCAGTGGCCAGAAAAAGTCCCACCACAAATAACAGGGAATCACCAGGAAGCACTAACCCGATTAGTAACCCGCATTCGACGAACAAAATTAGGCAGGCTACCAAAAGCGCAAATCCACCAAGTCCCTTAAGTAAACCTTCAGGATCCAAAAAACCAGCAGCTAGGATTGATGTTGCGAATTCTAATGGGGTAGTTGCAATCACCATATGACTGTACCCGTGACACAATAAGTACGTGGGTAGCGGCAAGGCCAAGCCCACAGATTTATTGATTCCAGGAGTCTGCCAAATGCCAATCGCTAGCCCAGAGATTTACAACGAAATGCTTGACCGCGCCAAGGCTGGCGCATTTGCTTATCCAGCAATCAACTGCACATCTTCGCAAACCATCGTTGCAGCCATTCAGGGATTTGCTGAAGCCGAAAGCGATGGCATTGTCCAGGTTTCATGGGGTGGCGCGGAGTATGCATCGGGTCAGCGCGTCAAGGATATGGTCATTGGCTCAGTTGCATTGGCAGAATTCGCGCACGCAGTAGCCAAGGGTTACGGCGTAAACATTGCGCTTCACACCGATCACTGCCCAGCCGAAAAGCTTGATGGCTTTATGCGCCCGCTAGTTCAGATTTCTGCTGATCGCGTTAAGGCTGGCCAAGAACCACTTTTCCAATCACACATGTGGGATGGCTCAGCAGTTTCTATGAAAGAGAACTTAGCTGTCGCTGACGAAATGTTGGATAAATGTGCAGCAGCCCGAACCATTCTGGAGATTGAAATCGGCGTAGTTGGTGGCGAAGAAGACGGTATCGAAGCCTCACACGATGCCAAGTTGTTCTCAACCCCAGAAGACGCACTAGCAATGGCTGATCGCTTAGGTCTTGGTGAGCGTGGGCGTTACTTGGTAGCTGCAACTTTCGGAAACGTTCATGGCGTTTACAAGCCAGGCAACGTTGTCTTAACACCTTCGATCTTGAAGGAACTTCAAGATGCTGTGCAGGCAAAGCACAACACCAAGGACAAGCCACTTGATTTAGTTTTCCACGGCGGTTCAGGTTCATTGCTTTCTGAAATTCGCGAATCACTTGATTACGGCGTGATCAAAATGAATATCGATACTGACACCCAGTACTCATTTACTCGTCCAGTTGCAGATCACATCTTCAAAAACTACGACGGCATCTTAAAGATTGATGGCGAAGTTGGAAACAAAAAGATTTACGATCCACGTGCATTTGGCAAGTTAGCTGAAGCTGGAATGGCGGCTCGCGTTGTTAAGGCTTGCGAAGATCTTCGCGCAACCGGAACACGTATCAAGTAATGACAATCGGACAAGATCTACTCGATGGCCCACCGCCAACACTTTTACCAGCAGACAATCGCGCGCTAGAAGCAATTGCTGCAGGGAAATCTCCAGAAGTTGTAGCTGCAGAATTTCCAGAAAGTAGCCTTGCTTGGGCAGCGCTGGCCGATCAGGCTTGGAGTGAAAAACGAGTTATTGAGTCTTATGCATTTGCTCGCGTTGGATATCACCGCGGACTGGACTCACTTCGCAAGAATGGCTGGAAGGGTTTTGGTCCCGTGCCTTGGGCCCACGAACCAAATCGAGGATTCCTGCGCTGTCTAAACGCTCTTGCTCGTGGCGCGAAATCCATTGGGGAGTCAGCAGAAGCCACTCGCTGCGCCCAGTTTTTGACGGACTGTGACCCGGCTGCAACACAAGCACTAGCCGAGTAAAGGTTCACCAGAAATAAGGACTAGCCTTATCTAGGTTCATCGAGATATAAGGGGAATTGCCATGCCTGCCGTAGTGCTAGTTGGTGCTCAATGGGGAGACGAAGGTAAGGGTAAAGCTACCGACCTTCTTGGAAGTCGTGTGGATTACTGCGTTCGCTATCAAGGCGGAAACAATGCAGGTCACACCGTTGTAATCGGTGACAAAAAGTTTGCACTTCACTTATTGCCAAGTGGAATCCTGACTCCTGAAGTCACGCCAGTAATTGGTAACGGCGTAGTTATCGATGTCGGTGTTTTGTTTGAAGAAATTGATGGACTTGAAGCCCAAGGTATCGACACATCTAATTTGTTGATTAGCGCTAACGCTCATTTGATCACTTCCTACCACGTAACTCTTGACAAGGTGACTGAACGCTTCTTGGGTAACTCCAAGATTGGTACAACTGGTCGAGGCATTGGCCCGTCATATGCAGATAAGACATCACGTTTAGGTATTCGCGTTCAAGATCTTTTCGATGAAAAAATTCTTCGCGCAAAAATCGACGGCTCACTGCTTAGCAAGAACCAAGTTTTGGTCAAGGTATTCAATCGTCGCGCCGTAACGGTTGACGAAGTTGTAGAAGACTTGATGCAGCATGCAGATCGTTTGCGACCATACGTTGCCGACACTTCATTGCTGTTGAATCGCGCACTGGATGAAAACAAAGTTGTTTTGCTTGAAGGCGGACAAGGAACACTTCTTGACGTTGATCACGGAACATACCCATTCGTAACTTCCAGCAACCCAACTGCTGGTGGCGCTTGCGCAGGATCTGGCATTGGCCCAACCAAGATCACCGGTGTTGTCGGAATTCTTAAGGCTTACACAACTCGCGTAGGTTCTGGACCTTTCCCAACTGAACTACTTGATGAAGATGGCGAAAAGCTACGCACAATCGGTGGCGAACGCGGAGTAACAACTGGCCGCCCTCGTCGTTGTGGCTGGTTCGACGCTCCGATTGCGCGTTATGCAACTCGCATCAATGGTTTAACAGACATCTTCTTAACCAAGCTGGACGTACTAACTGGTTGGGACAAGATTCCAGTTTGTGTTGCATACGAAATCGACGGAAAGCGTTCCGAAGAACTTCCAATGACCCAGACTGAATTCCATCATGCAAAGCCAATCTATGAAATGTTGCCGGGTTGGTCCGAAGACATCAGCGGCGCAAAGACTATGGAAGATCTGCCAGCGAATGCTCGGGCTTACATCAAGTTCTTAGAAGATGTAAGTGGTACGCCAATCTCCGCAGTTGGAGTTGGCCAAGATCGCAATGCCACAATCAGTATCAACGACCTTCTACGTAAGTAATCAAAATGAAGATCAGTTCAGGCAAGAATGAATTCGGCGATCCAATTGGTCTACCGGTCGGTGAGGTTACTCGACCAGGCTTACCTGATGAATCAATCAAGCTAACTGGCAACTACTGCTACCTAGAAGCTTTAGATGCAGATAAGCACTCTGCAGATCTTTGGTCGGTTTACTCACTTGATACTGATGGCCGGCTTTGGACTTATATGCCACAAGGACCATTCAAGAATGAAACTGAATACCGCGCATGGGTTGAAGGTGTTCATCACAAAGCTGATCCATTCTTTTACGCAATCATCGATAGCGAAACTAAAAAAGCAGTAGGCGTTGCTTCATTCTTAAGAGTCGATCCAAATAGCTATTCAATTGAAGTTGGCTGGATTACTTACTCACCTGTCATTCAGCAAAAACCAATTGCTACTGAATCCATGTATTTGATGATGAAGTACGCATTTGACCTTGGTTACCGTCGCTATGAATGGAAATGCAATTCACTAAACCAGCCATCAATCAATGCAGCGATGCGTTTGGGTATGTCTTTTGAAGGACTATTTCGACAAATGTCCATAGTTAAGGGTCAGAATCGCGACACTGCTTGGTTTTCAATACTTGATCGAGACTGGCCGGTAGCCCAGGATGCATTCACAGCCTGGTTGGACCCAGAAAACTTCGATACAGACGGCAACCAGATTCTCCGGCTATCTGACCTAACGGCACCGATTGTTGAGTCACGCTGGCCAAACTTAAGCCTCGACGTCCAGCGATAAGTGGATTTGGTACTTAAGTTCGCAAGGGTATTGCCACAGGCGTAGCATTGACTCGACCACTTGGTAAGAGGAGTTGCGATAACCATGGAAGCTAATTCAGCCCGCGGCAAGGAAGTTTACGACCTAGACCGCAATCACGTATTTCATTCTTGGAGCGCGCAAGGCGCCCTAAACCCAATGGTGATCCAGGGTGGTGAAGGTTCATACGTTTGGGATTATGACGGCAACCGCTACCTAGATTTCTCAAGCCAGTTAGTGAACGTAAACATCGGTCACCAGCATCCAAAAGTTGTTAAAGCAATTCAAGAACAAGCTGGCAAGCTAACAACAATCGCGCCACAACACGCAAACGATATGCGTGGCGAAGCTGCAAAGCGGATCGCTGATCTAGCTCCTGATCACATGAACAAAGTTTTCTTTACTAATGGTGGAGCCGATGCAGTTGAGAACGCGATCCGTATGGCACGCATTCACACTCGCAAGCACAAAGTACTTTCGTTCTACCGCTCGTACCACGGCAACACTGGTTCAGCGATTAACGCAACTGGTGACCCGCGTCGTTGGCCAAACGAATTCTCTGCCGGTCACGTTCACTTCTTTGGCCCACATCTTTACCGCACAAGTTTCTGGTCAGAAACCCAAGAGCAAGAAACTGAGCGCGCTTTAGCTCACTTGGCTGACGTTATTAAGTATGAAGGCCCAAATACAATTGGCGCCTTGATCATCGAAACTGTTGTTGGCACCGCTGGCGTACTTGTTCCACCTCCGGGTTATTTAGAAGGCGTTCGCAAGCTTTGCACTGACAACGGAATCGTTTTGATTCTGGATGAAGTTATGGCTGGCTTTGGTCGCACTGGTGAATGGTTTGCCTTCGATGCATTTGATGTAAAGCCTGACTTGTTTGTATTCGCTAAGGGTTCAAACAGTGGATACGTTCCAGTTGGTGGCGTTGTTATCAGCGATGAGATCGCAGCAACATTCGACAGCCAAGTTTTCCCAGGTGGCCTAACTTACTCTGGACATCCATTAGCTGCTGCATCAATCGTGGCAACTATCGATGTCATGAAGGAAGAAAAGATTGTGGAAAACGCCAAGCACATTGGCGAAACAATTCTTGGTCCAGGACTTAAGGATTTAGCAGAGCGTCACAAGATCATTGGTGAAGCTCGCGGTAAGGGTGTCTTCTGGGCACTTGACCTTGTGAAGGATCGCGACACTAAGGAAATGCTTGCACCTTACGGTGGCACATCTCCTGCAATGGGCGAACTAGTAGCGTCAGCTAAGAAGCACGGCTTGATGCCATTCACTAACTACAACCGCTGGCACATTGTTCCACCTTGCACTGTCTCGGAAACTGAAGCCAAGGAAGGTCTAGCAATTTTGGACGAAGTCTTTGCTGGCCTAGGAAAGTACTACGAAGGCAAGTAAGTCTTAAGAAAAATCCCGAACCTAGTGAGAATCTAGGTTCGGGATTTTTTTGTTGTGCAAATAAGCAATAGGCTTGGGAAAGTGTTAATCCTGGTTATTGGTCAAGGTGCACGAGAGCACGCCATAACCCACACCCTGCTACAAGATTCAAAAATTGAAGTTGTTTGCGCGCCCGGCAATCCTGGAATTGCTGAGATCGCACAGGTAGACGCCGTAGACATCACAGACGTTTCATCCCTTGTGGCACTAGCGAAAAAGCACAAACCCGATTTAGTAGTAATTGGGCCAGAAGCTCCGCTGGTTGCTGGCGTTGCTGATGAACTTCGCAATGCTGGATTTGTTGTATTTGGTCCGAGTAAGGCTGCGGCTGCACTAGAAGGCAGCAAGGCTTTTGCTAAAGAAATCATGCAAGCTGCTGGGGTGCCAACAGCGGACAGTAAGTATTGCCAAACGGTGCCTGAAGCCAGAGCCGCACTTGAATTGTTTGGCACACCATATGTGGTTAAAGACGATGGCTTAGCTGCTGGCAAAGGAGTCGTTGTAACTGATGATTTCGATACTGCAGTTGCTCATGCAATGGCTTGCATCGATAGCCGTGATGGTGGCGCTGTTGTAATCGAAGAATTCTTAGATGGCCCCGAGGTTAGTTTGTTTGGCGTAAGCGATGGCACCACGATTGTGCCGCTGACTCCAGCGCAAGATTTCAAACGAGTCGGGGATAACGACGAAGGCCCGAACACTGGTGGCATGGGCGCATATTCACCACTGCCTTGGGCACCTAAAAATTTCGTCACTGACGTGACGAAGAATGTTTTGCAGCCGATGGTTGACGAAATGAATCGTCGAGGTATTCCATTCCAAGGTTTACTTTTCGCTGGTCTTGCCGTCACAAGCAGGGGAGTTCGAGTAATTGAATTCAACGCTCGCTTTGGCGATCCAGAAACACAAGTTGTTTTGGCCAGACTTAATTCATCCTTAAGTGAATTGCTCTTCGCTGCAGCTTCTGGAAAACTTTCTAACCTGCCCGAACTTAAGTGGAAGTCAGAATCAGCGGTTACGGTTGTAATGGCCGCTGAAGGTTATCCAGATTCACCTAAGACAGGCGCCACCATTACTGGAATCGTGGAGGCCGAGAAGCTTGGCCTAACGATTTTCCACGCCGGAACTAAGACCGATGAATCTGGGGAAATCCTAGTCAATGGTGGGCGAGTGCTTAGTGTTACCGCAACGGGCAGCGATTTAAGTGACGCACGGCGCCAGATCCACTCTGGAATTGAGAGAATTGAATTCGACGGGGAACATCACCGCTCGGACATTGCAGAAAAAGCAGCACTTGGCCAGATTGATTTGGGAGAACATCATGGATAAATCGCAATCAACCAAGCCATCGATTCCAAACGTTCTTGCCAGTCGCTATGCGTCCATTGGCATGGCAAACATCTGGTCTGCGGAAAACAAGATTGCAATTGAACGTCACCTTTGGATTGCAGTTCTAAAAGCACAAAAAGATTTAGGCATCGATATTCCGCAGGAAGCAATAGCTGCATACGAAAAGGCATTGCCTAACATCAATCTGGACAGCATTAATGAGCGCGAAAAGTTGACCCGCCACGACGTTAAAGCTCGAATTGAAGAATTCTGCGAACTTGCTGGGTTTGAACATATCCATAAAGGAATGACCAGCCGCGATCTAACGGAAAATGTTGAGCAACTTCAAATTGTTGAAGCCAGCTATTACATCCGGATCAAGGCACTTGCTACAGCCTCCCGTTTAGCTGAGCTAGCAGTTCGATATACAGACGTTGCATTAACTGGTCGCAGTCACAACGTTGCAGCCCAAACCACAACTCTGGGTAAGCGCTTTGCATCCGCAGCCGAAGAACTATTGCATTCCATCGAACGTCTCGATGATCTATTGAGCCGTTACCCGTTACGCGGAATTAAAGGCCCTGTTGGAACTTCGCAAGATATGCTCGATCTTTTTGGTGGCGATGCCAGCAAGCTTGCCGAACTTGAAACTCGAATTGCAGATCACTTAGGTATCAAGAACGTACTAACTAGTGTTGGCCAGATTTATCCTCGCTCTTTGGATTACGAAGTATTGACGGCATTAGTTCAACTGGCAAGCGCACCAAGTTCCTTAGCAACAACAATTCGTTTGATGGCTGGACATGAACTTGTAACTGAAGGATTCAAAGAAGGCCAAGTTGGTTCGAGTGCAATGCCACACAAGATGAATACTCGTTCTTGTGAACGGGTAAATGGCTTCACCGTAATTCTGCGTGGCTACGCATCTATGGCCGGCGAACTTGCTGGCAATCAATGGAATGAAGGCGATGTGTTCTGTAGCGTAGTTCGTCGTGTTGCATTGCCAGATTCGTTCTATGCAATTGATGGCCTGTTTGAAACTTTCTTAACGGTCTTGGAAGAATTCGGTGCCTTCCCAGCGGTAATCGATCGGGAACTTTCTCGCTACTTGCCATTCCTTGCCACAACCAAGATTTTGATGGCAGCAGTTCGCAATGGCGTCGGTCGTGAAACTGCGCATGAAGTAATCAAGGAACATGCAGTTGCTGTTGCGTTAGAGATGCGGGGACCAAGTGGTGGCGATGGCAACGCAGTGCTAGATCGCCTTGCTAATGATTCCCGTCTTGGTATCAGCCGTAAAGATTTAGAAGCGTTGATATCAGAGCCACTTGAATTCACGGGCGCTGCTCGTGATCAGGTTGCTGCAGTGGCCGCTAAAGTTTCAAAACTCGTCGCAACTTCACCTGAAGCTGGTAACTATCGACCGGAGCCAATCCTGTGACAATTCAGCCCACCGACTATGACTTAGGTGCTGAGTTTAAGCATGTTTACTCTGGCAAGGTCCGCGATCTTTATGAAGCCCCAGATGGTCGATTGCTGTTTATTGCCAGCGATCGCATCTCGGCGTACGACTGGGTACTGCCTTCTGTAATTCCGGACAAGGGCAGAATCCTGACCGCTATGTCGATGTGGTGGTTTGATCGCCTGCAAGGCATTGTGCCGAATCACATTCTTTCCACCAACGTTCCAAATTCAGTTCGAGGTCGCGCAACTTATTGCGAAAAGCTAGAAATGCTTCCAGTGGAATGTGTAGCGCGTGGATATCTAGCTGGATCTGGCTACACCGATTACTTACGGGATCAATCAATCTGTGGCAATGGTTTGCCGCCAGGTCTTAAAGACGGTGCCAAACTTCCAAAGACTCTTTTCACTCCGGCTACTAAAGCAGCCATCGGTGATCATGACGAGAACGTAACTTTTGACGAAGTCATTACTTCTATTGGCATGGAAGAAGCGCAGCAACTTAAGCGCTACACAACCTGGATCTATGACGTAGCTGCCGAGATTGCATTAGACCGCGGAATCATTTTGGCTGACACGAAGTTTGAGTTCGGCCTTGGTTTAGTTGGTACCAACAAAGATCAGATTGTTTTGGCTGACGAAGTACTGACTCCAGACTCTTCGCGTTATTGGCCAGCTGATCAATGGGTGCCTGGTCAAGCCCAGCCGTCATACGACAAGCAGTTCGTGCGCGACTGGCTAACTTCTCCATTTTCTGGTTGGGATAAGAACTCTGGCGACTCTCCACCAGCATTGCCTGAGGATGTAATCGAAAAAACTCGGGAACGTTACGTTGCTGCTTACGAACAACTAACCGGCCAGAAATTCAGTTAGTATTTGAGTATTGAGTCAGTAGTGGATGTCGGGCAACCGACGCTCTAACCGAAAAAGGCCCGCGAAACATCTCGCGGGCCTTTTCTTTTTTAAAGTTACTTTTCATTCCAACGTGGACTTGTGCTCTTTGGGGGATACAAAGTTTCGCGAATCAAAATGATTCCTGGTTGCTTTAGATCCAAAGCTTCGCCTAAATCTTCAATGGTGGTTTCAGTAAATGAAAGCCCAAAGGATTGCGCCAAGATTGCCCAATCTGGGGATACCAAATCCACACCACGCTCTGGGTGACCCATGACTTGCTGGTCGTAACGAAGCATCCCGTAACCACCGTCATCAACGATTAACAATGTGTACGGCAAATTTTCTTGCACGATAGTTGCCAGCTCACCAAGTGCGAAAGCAACACCGCCATCACCACATACCGCGAGCGTGCGACTGCCGGTAGCGGCAGGACCAATTGCGGCTGGCAGGCCAAACCCTAAAGTGCCCCAACCAACTGGATAAACAATGCGACGCGATCTTGGTTGTTCGGCATAGACACCAGTCCAGTAACCACAGACAGACATGTCACAAACGATCGTGCCATCGGCTGGCCAATGCTTTTCAATAGCTTCAACAAGTGCGATGCCGCGCTTTGATTTTTCGCCAACTCGCAAACGATCTCGCACCGTTTTATTAACTGATGAAACATCAACCCATGAATCTAGAACAGAAGTTCCGGCAATCAACGCGGATGCAACACCGTTGATATTGTTGTTCAGTACAACTGCAGTTGGATCAACATTGCGCATAGTTTTTGTTGGTTCCACGTCAACAAGCACAATTGTCTTAGGCCAAGCAATTGCCCAGTTCTTAGTATTCATGCCGTCCAGTTGGCTACCAAATACAACCAGTGCATCAGCATCAGCTAACACAGCCTCAGTTTCTGGTTCGTGAATCGGCGGCACCAAAGTCAACTTCGAATCTGCAGCAATTCCGCGACCGGCAAACGAAGTGAGAATCGGTGCGTTCCAATGTGCGGCAAGTGCAGAAAGTGAATCAGAAGAATCAACTGCGCCACCACCGGCCCAAATCACAATCTTCTTGGCATCAGTAAGTGCGGCCAGGGCAGCTGCAACATCAATTTCAATTACTTCTTGACCAATTTCAAGTTTTGGTTTGATACCGGTGAATTGCTGACCCAAAACATCAGCTGGAATTCCTAGGTATCCAGCACCTACTGGAGCGCGAAGTAAGTCGCGAATCATTTCGGCAGCGACGTCAACTGCAGTCTCGCCATCAGTAACGCTGACTGCCATCGATACCCCAGCAAGTTTCTTAGCCAGGGGAGCGAACATTGCTGCCTGATCATCCATTTCGTGGAGTAAGCCACGAGCACCATCTTTGGATCGTTTGCCGATGGGTGCCTCAGAAGAAATCACAAACACTGGGGACCCACTAATGGCCGCTTCACCAAAGGCACCGAGGGTATTTGCAGCGCCTGGGCCAGTTGTGGTCAATGCCACACCAAGGGATCCAGTTGTGCGCGCTACGCCGTCAGCGGCATAAGCCGTTGTCTGTTCATGCCTAACACCAACAATGGCAGGGCGATTTGGACCAAGCGCGTCCCAAAATGCCAGGTTGTGAACTCCTGGAATACCAAAAGTCGTTTTAACACCCGCTTCCCAGAGCAGATCCAGGATTACCCCGGCTACAGTTTGGTGGTTCGAAGTGGCATTGTTAGACATGTAAATCACTTTATCGTCAATGAAAGAGGCCCCGGGTGTCCACC
This sequence comes from Candidatus Nanopelagicales bacterium, assembly GCA_036796575.1. Lineage (GTDB taxonomy): Bacteria > Actinomycetota > Actinomycetes > S36-B12 > UBA5976 > UBA5976. The sequence continues at coordinate 168,513 of DAIRCR010000001.1, forward strand.
TTCAAATCTCTAAATCCAACCAACTTGAGCGACGTAGTCGTCGAGACAAAACTGGCTACCGCCGATGACATTGCTGCTGCAGCGCGTCGTGCCAAGGCTGCGCAAAAGGCCTGGGCAAAAATGCCAGCCCCAGCACGCGGTCGCGTAATTGCCAACGCTGGTCGGTTGTTCGAGAACAACAAGGAAGCCCTTTCCAAGCTGGTAACCCGCGAAATGGGCAAGGTTTACCGCGAAGCACTTGGCGATGTCCAAGAAGTAATTGATACCTGTGATTTCTTCCTTGGTGAAGGCCGCCGACTATACGGTCAAACCGTTCCAAGTGAAATGCCAAACAAGAACTTATTTACTTACCGCATGCCAGTTGGCACCGCACTGATTATTACTGCTGGAAACTTCCCAGCGGCTGTGCCATCTTGGTACATCATCCCGGCTTTGCTAACTGGAAACTCAGTTGTTTGGAAGCCTTCGGAATACACCCCAGCAGTTGCTGAGGCGATGACTGCGATTTTCCATGCCGCAGGGGTTCCGAAGGATGTTTTGATTACTGTTGTCGCTGAAGGTAAAGAAACTTTTGAAGGCATGGTTAAGGGTCTTGATGAAGGAACTATTAACAAAGTTGGCTTCACTGGTTCAACTGAAGTCGGTCGCTTAATTGGCGCCAAGGTCGGCGAATACATTCAGAGTGCATGTCTAGAACTTGGTGGCAAGAACCCAATGATCATCATGCCGGATGCAGATCTTGAACTCGCACTCGATGGCGCATTGTTCGCAGGCTTTGGCACTGCAGGTCAGCGCTGTACTTCACTTGGTACTTTGTGGATCCATGATTCGGTTTACGACAAGTTCTTAAAGATGTATGCAGACAAGGTTGCTGGCTCAAAGGTTGGTGACCCAATGCAAGACGTACTATTTGGTCCAATGATTGGCGAGAAGTATCTTGCGACTCACGAAGAGAATCTAAAGATGATTCAGCCGCATCACACCGTGCATGGTTCAACTGGAATTGGTCGAATCACAAAAGATAATCCTCGCGCAGGTTTTGTCGGAGATCCTGAAGCTGGCGTATTCGCTCACCCAACAATTGTTGCCGGCATTAAAAAAGACGATGCACTCTACAACACCGAAACTTTCGGTCCGCTTGTAACAGTTGGTCGCTTCTCAACTATTGAAGAAGCAATTGAATTGGGCAATGATCACGGATTTGGTTTATCTGCTGCGATTTACACCAGTGATCCAAAGACAGTTTGGACATTCCGCGAAGGAATTTCCGCCGGCATGCTTTCAATCAATAACTCAACCTCAGGCGCAGAAGCCCACCTCCCATTTGGCGGAAACGGCAAGAGTGGAAATGGTTCACGCCAGTCTGGTATCTGGGTTCTGGATGTATTCACTCGCTGGCAGTCACTTAACTGGGATTGGTCCGGCAAGCTTCAGAAGGCTCAAATGGACAACGAAGAAGTTCCTCACAACCCAGACTTCAAAATCTAAGGAACCCATTTATGGCTAACCTTCCGGAAGAAGTAGATGTAGTTGTAGTCGGCGGCGGCGTTATGGGTGCCTCCGCTGCCTTCCACTTAGCAGAAGCTGGCGTTAGTGTTCTGCTCGTTGAGAAAAACGACCTAGCTAGTGGTTCGACTTCAAAAGCAGCAGGTGGCGTTCGTGCCAACTTCTCTGATGAGTTGAACATTGCGATGGGCGCTCGCTCTCTTGATCTATTGGCAGATTTTCCAAATCGCCCAGGTCAGGAAATTGACCTTCATCGTCCGGGCTACATGTTCGCGCTTTCCACTCCAGAAGATGTAGCGCTGTTTGAGAAATCAACTGCGCTACATATTGCAGCTGGCGTGGAATCTCGAATGCTAACTCCAGAAGAAGCCAAGGAATTAAGCCCGATTCTTGAAATCGATGGAATCCTGGCAGCCTCATTTACGCCAAACGATGGCTACTGCACACCAGAGTCAGTCGTTCTTGGATATGCAACAGGAGCGCGCAAACATGGCGCGACTGTGATGACTCAAACAGAAGCAACAGACATCGAAGTTGTTGATGGCCAGATTGTTAGCGTTACAACTTCTGCCGGAAAAGTTAAAACTAAAACAGTTATCAACTGTGCTGGTGCTTGGTCGCCAACCATTGGGGCCATGGTTGGTTTGGAAATTCCAGTTCAACCACTTCGTCGTGAACTTCTGATCACTGAACCGCTAACAGCAGACTTCGATGATGTGCCAAAAGATATGCCGTTCACAATCGATTACTCAACCTCGTTGTATTGGCACCGCGAAGGCAACGCAATGCTTATGGGCTTTTCAGACAAGACGGTTGATTACTCGTGGGATACTCGCCGCGATCCAAACTTCCTAGAAAAAATTGGCGAGCTTGCGGATGTGCGCGCACCACGCCTACTTGACCTTGGCGCAGCTAGTGGTTGGGCAGGCTTTTATGACGTAGCACCCGATCACAACGCGATTATGGGTGAATGGGAAGGTGTCTCTCGATTCTTGTACGCGACCGGCTTCAGCGGACACGGTTTCTTGCAAGGACCTGCAATCGGTGAAATCTTGCGTGACATGTATCTAGGCAAGGAGCCGTTCGTTGATATCACTCCGTTGAGTAACGATCGCTTTGCAACTGGTGGAGAACTGCGCCCAGAAAAAAACATCGTCTAGTTTCCATGTCTTCTTTGAGTCAATGGCTAAAGCCATCACGCACAGTGCCCACAACTTCGTGGAGCGCGTCGGGATCAATGTGGAAGGCAAAACCAAAAACCTTTTTCTATCTGATGCTTGGTAATTGGCTTTATGGCACAGGCGAAGCAATTCTGATCAAAGCTGACATAGGTCAATCGCCTGGAACTGTGTTGGCACAAGGAATCCAAAATATTACTGGAGACACAATTGGTTGGACAAGTTTCTACATTTCAATCGGTGTTATGTTTCTTTGGATTCCATTAAAGAACAAAGTTGGAATTGGAACAGTACTAAATATCATCTTTGTCTCAGTAGCAATTGATGTGATGATGCCATTTTTCCCAAGCCCGGAAAGCTATGCAGTTTCCGTCGCGATGGTAATGATTGGCATTTTGGTGATCGGGCTAGGCAGCGCTTTCTACATCCCAAGCAATTTAGGCCCTGGCCCGAGAGACGGCTTGATGACGGGTTTCCACTATCGAACTGGAATCCCAATCGGCCGAGTGCGCTTCGTCATTGAAGCAGCATTCTTGCTGGCAGGTTGGCTACTTGGAGGATCTGTTGGCCTTGGCACAGTTCTCGTAACTGTCCTGGTCGGTGAAGTTGTTGCAATTTTCTTTGGAATTGTGAGTCGAGTAAGTAAGCCAAAGGTATAGCTGATGGCATCGTTTGGGCAATGGCTAAGACCAGCACTTACGGTTCCAAAAACCTCTTGGTCTGCAGGGGATTCAAATTGGAAAGTCTCCCCAAAAACTTTTTTCGTTTTGATCTTCGGTCTTTGGCTATTTGGCACTGGGGAAGCACTCATTATTGACGCCAGCCTGGGTCAGTCGCCGTGGACTGTTCTGGCAGATGGTTTGGCGCAAACCCTAAACATGACTATCGGGCAAACCACATTTCTCACTTCGGTAATCGTGTTGTTGCTCTGGATCCCACTAAAACGTCGGCCGGGTCTCGGCACAGTGATGAACATCTTGGTGATTGCAGTTGCCATTGATGTGATGATTCCAATTCTGCCTTCTCCTGAAAATGTTGTTGCACAATCTGTTCAAGTTTTATTTGGAATCCTCTTGACTGGAATCGCTAGCGCGATGTACATAACTTGCAACGTTGGAGCAGGTCCGCGTGACGGCTTGATGACTGGCTTAAATGAAAAGACGGGAATCCGTGTTGGTCGAGTTCGAACCATGATCGAAGTAGTTGTACTAGCAATGGGCTGGCTACTAGGTGGGGTAGTCGGGGTTGGAACCTTATTGTTCGCTTTACTAATTGGGCAAAGCGTGGCGCTTGCCTTTGGTTTAGTAGCGCGAATTAGTCCACATACAGAACACCAGGATTGAACAAACCCGTTGGATCAAAAACGGATTTAATTTGCTTTCCTATCTCAATATCGAGAGCGGGCCTAGTCAGTGAGAGATATTCTCGTTTGGCTCTGCCAATCCCATGTTCGGCGCTGATACTGCCGTTAAATTCGGCAACTAACTTCAAAACTGCGTAGTCAGCCGCAAAGTCATCAATTGCAGGACCAACGAATTCAATATGTAGGTTGCCATCAGCCAAGTGGCCAAATGATCCAAAAGTTTCTACACCTTTAAAAGTTGAAAGTAGATTCTGAAGTGATAATTCGAATTCTGCGATATCAGAAACTGCAACACTCACATCCAATTTATGAACTTTGCCAAGTGCAGTCCAGGTATCACTCGCGACCTCGCGATATTGCCAATAGTTTCGTTTCTCCACTATCTCACTTGAACCAAGTGAGTCCTGTGGAAAGTTCAAATTCACATTTTTGCCAGCAACTTCAAATAGCAAAGTTAGCTTAGGTATCTCTTTCCAAAGTGGCCGTAAGTTTGCATGTTCCAAAATAAGTTGCATAGTAACTGCATCGATGTACTCAGCAGCAAGTAATTGATGCCCAGAGCCTTGAACCTCAGCCAGCATTTTTAGTGCATCATTCATAGATTGTGCTGGAATCAAGTACAAAGTGGTCTCGGCAACTGGCCGAATAAGCTTTAGCTTTGCAGCAGTTATGATTCCTAAGGTTCCCTCAGCTCCAATTGCGATATCGACAACGGAGTATCCAGTGTTGTCTTTAAGTGGACTAGATAGATTTGATAAAACTTGACCGTCGGCTAGCACCATTTCTATTCCAACTACGCTTCGCCGAGTCATTCCAAATGCGCAAACCCGAATACCACCTGCGTTTGTAGCCACCAATCCACCGATGGTGGCGCTATCTCGCGCTGCTAAATCAACTGCAAAATCCCAGCCCTTTGCACGCACCAGTTCTTGCACTTGGCCAAGAGTGGTGCCGGCACCGACCGTGATGTGTCCTGAAATTTCATCAAAGTCGAATATTTCAGTTAAGGACTTCGTCGATACTAGGCACACTTCGTGATCAGACTTAATCGGTGGCACGGAGCCACCTACAAGTCCAGTGTTGCCGCCTTGGATCTGGATTTTTGCTCCAGCCGAAGCGCAAGCGAGAACGCTCGCAACAACTTGCTCGGTGGATTCGGGTCTGATAACTACATCTGCACGACCTGTGAATCGGCCGGTCCAATCAGATGTGTAAGACGAGATGATTTCTGGGTCAGTAATCGTTGATAACAGCGGGGTTAAAGCCTGACCTAGGGAGCCTGCCATATCAAATCAGTTTAGGTGGCCGTTTCGTATTCGGGCAGAGCTTCGTGAGCTTTTTGCTGTCGAGCCTGTTGTGCGACCACAATTCCCACCAACATAATTGCCCCACCTAATAACTGAACTGGGGTCAGAATTTCACCCAAAACAATCCAAGCAAAAATTGCTGCGATAGGTGGCTCAGTCATTCCCATGATGCTCGCACCAGCTCCACCAATATGTCGGATCGAATGAATCACCAAAACATAAGGAACTAGAGTTCCGAGAATTACCATCGATGCGAAGAATGGCCAGATTGGGTAAACGCCCGTGCCACCTTCAAATGGCGTGACTTGAGCTTGCAAAGCTTCCCACGGAAAACCGGTCCAAGGGCGAAGAATTGCAAAGAACAAAGTGGCAAATCCAAATGCCCACATCAATAGTGAAACCGGATCGCGGCGCTGGCTTGCTTTGTCACCCAAGATGTACATAACGATCAAGGCCATCATCGACATCACTGCAAAAATTACACCTAGGCGATTCAGAGTAAAACCAAGCCAGACTTGAGCAACCATAGCTAGGCCAACAACTGCAAGACCCAGTCCAAGCCACACCGTGTTTCTAACATTTTGCTTCATTACAAATCTGGCGTAGAGAACCACAAAGATCGGCGCCATGAATTCGATTAACAAACTAATAGTGATTGGCATGCGAGAAATAGATTCATAGTAGAACCACTGACACATTGCTACGCCGACAATCCCGTACCCTGCTAACAGCAACGCTTCCTTGGCATCAATTCGGAATGCTTTTCGATTAGTTAAGGCAACAAATCCAAAAAGCAATATTGCGGTAACAGTTGCCCGGAATTGGGAAACTCGAATTGGGTCGCCAACTTCTTGCAGAATAACTTTTGCGATTGTGCCATTCAGAGCCCATGCCGTAGCTGCAATCAGATAGAGGGAATAGCCCAACTTGGCATTCTTCTCGTGGGCTTTTTTGTGCTTGGACATTGTTAAGGGAACCTGGAATTAACTCTCTGAATTGTGGCTGATCTATAGGAATTTGAACTCCTTAAGACCCTAGCAGGTTAAATACCTTGATTTTCAAAGGAAAACGAACCAACCAGAGGTCAAAAAAGAGGCATATATGTTCACCTTGCGTTCACCTTGAGGAAAGTGTCAGTTTGCCATCCTTGAATACTTTGGCGACAGAGAGAAGTTCTCCTACCGAAAGGAATAAGGCAAATGCCTCGTTTTAACCTGAAAGTAGCTGCAGTAGTAATCCCAGCTGCACTACTTCTAGCCGCATGTGGCGGCTCAAATGAAACAGCCGAACCAGCTGAGACTTCAGCAGCACCTGCTGTAGCTTCAACAGAAGTTCGTGTTGATGGTTCATCAACCGTTGCACCACTTGCAGCAGCAGCTGGCGAACTATTCAAAGCCGAAAACCCAAGCGTTAACGTCTCTGTAGGTACTTCCGGCACCGGTGGCGGTTTCAAGAAGTTCTGTGCCGGCGAAACCGATATTTCTAATGCATCTCGTCCGATCAAGGATGAAGAGAAAGAACTATGCGCAGCAGCTGGAATTGAATTTACAGAGCTTGTAGTTGCCAATGATGCGCTAACCGTCGTTGTCAACAAGGAAAACGATTGGGCAACTTGCCTAACAGTTGATGAACTAAAGAAAATGTGGGAACCAGCAGCAGAAGGCACCATCACTAACTGGTCACAGATCCGCGCTGGCTTCCCAGATGTAGAGCTTGATCTTTACGGCGCTGGAACAGATTCCGGTACCTTCGATTACTTCACCGATGAAATCAATGGCGAAGAAGGTGCGTCCCGCACTGACTACAACCCATCAGAAGATGACAACGTAACCGTACAGGGCGTTGAAGGTTCTGAAGGTGGCCTTGGCTACTTCGGTTTGTCATACTTCGAAGAGAACGCTGACAAGCTAACTGCTGTTGAAATTGACGGTGGCGCAGGTTGTGTTGCTCCTAACAGTGACAACGCACAGGGTGGAACATATGTTCCACTTGCTCGTCCGCTATTCATCTATGTAAGCAACGAAGCAGCTGCGAAGCCAGAAGTATTCTCCTTCGTTGACTTCTTCGTCAAGAACGATGATGCAATCACTGCAAAGGCACTATTCGTCCCGTTGAGTGCTGATCAGAAAACAGCTGCTGAGACCGCAGTAGCTGGACTTAAGTAAGAAATCAAGGCAAATTCTGGCCCGGTGGGATGCTCCTGCCGGGCCAGAATTTCTTGAAGTAACCTTGAGTAGACCCAATCCGACAGACTAGAAAGATCGAGTTCACGATTATGAGCCAAAGTACTAGTCCAATTAACACAGAGGATTTTTCGCTTCGCAGCTCATCGCCACGTTACGGCGAGAAAGTAATTCGTGGAACACTTTTCACTGCATCTACTTTCTCAATTTTGATCACAATAGGAATTGTTTGGTCGCTTGTAATTCCAGCAATTGAGTTTTTCCGCCAAGTCCCAATCATGGATTTCTTAACAGGAACTCGCTGGGCGCCTAGATTTAAGCCGGCTTCATTCGGTGTAGTTCCACTGGTAGTTGGAACACTTTGGACAACTGGTATCGCACTTTTAGTTGCTGTCCCATTCGGACTTGGATCAGCGGTTTACCTTTCTGAATATGCAAGTGACAAAACGCGCCGACGGCTAAAGCCAGTTCTCGAACTTTTGGCCGGTATCCCAACCGTTGTTTACGGATTCTTTGCCATCGAGTTCGTAACTCGTGTCGTCTTTAAGGATTGGATGGATTTGGATGTTGGAACTTTCAGCGTTCTTTCTGCAGGTCTAGTAATGGGCGTCATGATTATCCCAACGGTAGCTTCACTATCTGAAGATGCGCTTTCTGCAGTGCCACTTGCAATGCGACAAGGATCTTTTGCCCTTGGTGCCAACAAGATGCAAACTACATTGCGCGTAGTTTTTCCAGCAGCATTCTCTGGTATCGCAGCCGCAGTTGTACTTGGAATTTCGCGAGCAGTTGGTGAAACCATGATTGTGGCTCTCGCTGCTGGTAACAAACCAAACATCTCAAGTAATCCACTTGAAGGCGCACAAACTATGACTGGCTTTATCGCCAATGCTGCGCTTGGCGACTCTCGCGTTGGATCCATACAGTACGACACCTTGTTTGCAGTTGGGCTCCTTCTATTCACCATGACTTTGATCATTAACTTCATAAGTATTCGTCTGGTTCGCCGATATCGAGAGGCTTACTAATGACAATTCAGGTTACTAACTGGAACATCGAGGGCAAGAGCCATGAAAAGAATTTCAAGTCCATCATGTTTCTGGGTTTGCTCTGGCTGAGTCTGTTTATCGCATTCCTTTTCTTAGTCGTTTTGCTAGTTACAACAGCCATGAATGGTGCGGGTCGCTATGACATGCGTCTATTTACGGAATACAACAACACCACACCGGAGGACGCGGGCGCTCGAGCTGCAATTCTAGGTTCGCTATTTGTTGTTTCAGTTACTGCTTTGATGGCCATTCCAGTCGGTATCGCTGCTGCAGTTTATCTAGAAGAGTTTGCGGACCGAACCAAAAGACTAAATCGCATCATTGAGTTAAATATTCAAAATCTTGCTGCAGTTCCTGCCATCCTTTATGGAATGTTGACACTTGGCATCCTAAACATTGCCGGGCTAAAAAATAAAAATGTTGTTATTGGTGGCTCATTAGCACTTGCCTTACTTATATTGCCGGTGATTATTTTGACAACTCGAGAAGCTATGCGTGCTGTCCCCCAAGAGATTCGAGATGGCTCACTCGCCTTAGGCGCAACCGAGGTGCAAACTGTTGTAAAGCAAACATTGCCAGCAGCCATTCCTGGTATTGCTACTGGCACAATCTTGGCAGTATCTCGGGCGATAGGTGAAGCAGCTCCGCTTCTGCTTTTAGGTGCACTGGTTTTCATAACTTATGATCCAAACACTTTGCTTTCTGGGTTTACAACTATGCCGATCCAAGTATTCGGTTGGACAAGTGCTCCACAAGAGGAATTTAAGGCTTTAGCTGCGGCTACCAGCATGTTGCTTCTTGTGATTTTGCTCAGCATGAATGCGCTTGCAATTTACATTCGAAACAAGTTCGCGAAACGCTGGTAGGAGAAAAAATGACATCAGAATCCCAAGGGCTAAGTCGAAGTATGCACTTAGGTGGCTCCTCGCGTGGGGAGACCGTGCATCCAATTATGGAACTGCGCAACCTAAACGTTTACTACGGTGACTTTCATGCGGTACGCGATATTTCGTTGGACATTGGCGCCAATCAAATTACCGCGTTTATCGGACCTTCCGGTTGCGGCAAGTCGACAGTTCTTCGCTGCTTGAATCGCACTAATGATTTGGTACCAAGTGCTCGAGTTACAGGTGGTATAGATTACCGAGGGCACGATCTTTATGGCCCAACGGTTGACGCAATCGAAGTCCGACGTCGAGTAGGCATGGTTTTCCAGAAGCCAAATCCATTCCCAAAATCAATTTTTGACAACATTGCTTATGGCCCACGTGTCACTGGCATGAAGTTGAATAAGACCGAAGTAGCTGATCTTGTTGAGCACGCCCTGAATAAAGCAGGTCTTTGGGCAGAAGTTAAAGACAAGCTTGACCAAAGTGGTTTTGCACTATCCGGTGGACAACAGCAGCGCCTTTGCATTGCTCGCGCAATTGCGACATCACCAGACATCCTGCTGATGGACGAACCATGTGCATCCCTTGATCCGATTGCAACGTCCTTGATTGAAGATCTGATGCTAGAACTTGTAAATGACTACACCGTGGTAATCGTTACTCACAACATGCAGCAAGCAGCTCGAGTGTCAGATCGCACTGCATTCTTTAGTGCAAAAGTCGACGATGAAGGACAGCGATTTGGTCACTTGGTTGAAATGGATCAAACCTCAAAAATCTTTACTAACCCAAGTGATTCTCGCACTGAAGATTACATTTCAGGTCGATTCGGATAAATCAAGTTAGTGCAAGTGTCTTTCTACTGAAACTACCTTCGAAAGATCGGTTGCATCTCGGTGGTAAACAACCATAGAACCTGGTGTTAGAGCTGGATCAAAAGCCCTTTTAACTTCGCTTTCTAACTTGAATGACTCTGCCAAAGATTCCATAACTGTTGGCATAACTGGGCGATGAGTGCACAGTACAAGTGGATTTGATTGTCTGACTAACTCAGCTACTCGAGCCCTAACTTTCTCCGGATGTTCTTGGTGACGTTCTTCGCTGACTGTTTTTTCTAACGTCACAGCTAAGCTGCGAGCAGTTGCAAAGGGGCCAACTGTGTCACGGCAGCGACGAGAGTCGGAGGAATGAATTTCACTGATCCCAAATGCGGCAAGTGCGCCGACGAGGGAATTTGCCTGCATTCGACCCACTGCCGTTAATGGGCGACTTGCGTCGATCTCTGACAAACCATCTGAACTCAATAGCCACTCGGCTCGCTTAACGGATTGGGTATGACGAAGAATCATTAGCGGAGAAGTTTGCTTTGCAGCGGATGCAGCAGTTAAGACCTCCAGATCATGCTCGTAAGTGAGTCTCTTTGTGGCTTGCTCAAATGTTAGCCAGGCAATTTCATCAACTTCATCATTTGAGACGAATTCACCAGCCAACAGGTTTCCAAACCAGTAATGAGAATCCTTTAGCTTGCCTTCAACCTTGTAAGTCTGTGTTGGCAAAGGAATTCCAAGTTGAACTGCAAAACCCGTTTCTTCGCGAACTTCGCGAACTGCTGCAGTTAAAACATGCTCTCCCGGATCAACTTTTCCTTTGGGAAAAGTCCAGTCCTCCCGATAACCACGATGGACAAGTAAGTACTCAGCACCTTTGGCGCCCGGTCTAGTGACAACCGCTCCGGCCGCAACGATTTTGTCAGTGGCTGCCAAAGAGTCCAACCTTGTTTAGCAGAGTATCTATTCGTCTTGGCGTAGGTGCATCGGCGGCTGAGCGCGCGACGGGATGACGATTAATTAAGAGTTCTTGATAGTTAATTAGGGGTTCGCCATTCTCATCTTCGTGATGCCTGACCCAGTTGCCATCGGACTCAAGATGCCAGGAAGCGGTGTTGTCTGACATTCCTAAATCAATAACTTCAACTACAGTTTCTGCATCCGCAGATCCAAGTCGAACAAGCGCCTCAACGCGACGATCGAGATTTCTATGCATTAAGTCAGGAGACCCAATCCAAGTTTCTTGATCGCCACCGTTTGCAAAGTCATAAACTCGACTGTGTTCTAGGAATCTACCCAACACGCTTCTAACTGTAATGTTTTCAGAATATCCGGAAACACCAGGACGAAGCGAACAAATTCCACGAACTAAGATGTCGACCTTTACGCCTGCCTGTGACGCTCGGTAAAGCGAATCGATTATCGTTTCATCAACGATGGAATTGCACTTAAATCGAATGTGACCTTCTTTTCCATTCGTTACGTGCTCAACTTCTCGCTCAATCCGAGCTACCAATCCGGTACGAAGCCCCTTTGGCGCCACGATAAGACGGTTGTATTCACCTTGGACGCCGTAGCCACTTAAATGGTTAAACAAACTGGCTACATCGTCGCCAATTTTTGGATCTGTCGTTAGCAGGCCGTAATCCTCATAATGTCGGGCAGTTTTTGGATTGTAATTTCCAGTTCCAATATGCATGTAGCGATTAAGTTTGCCACCATCATTACGAACTACTAGGCACAGTTTGGCATGAGTCTTTAATCCGACAATGCCGTAAACCACGTGCACACCAGCTTCTTCAAGCTTGCGAGACCAGTCAATGTTGTTCTGCTCATCAAACCGAGCTTTAATTTCAACGACGGCCAAGACCTGCTTGCCCATCTCAGCTGCATTAATTAGTGCATCGACGATTGGCGAGTCTCCAGAGGTTCGATACAGAGTCTGCTTGATCGCTAATACGTTTGGATCGTTCGATGCTTGCTCCAGGAATAGCTGCATACTGGTTGAAAACGAATCGTAAGGGTGGTGAAGCAAAACCTCGCGATGGCGCATAACATCCAAAATGTCTGGAGCTGAAGAAGTTTCAACTTCTGCCAGTGCTGTGCTGGTTCTTGCAATAAACACAGGCGCCTTGAGGTCATCACGGTTTAGGCGAGTAAATTCAAGCAGAGACTCATGATCAAGCGGGCCACTTAAACGAAATACTTCGTTGTATTCAATTCCAAGTTCACTAATGATCAGATCAAGCACGTGTGCATCGATTGAGTTTTCAACTTCAAGTCGAACTGCTGGACCGAATCTACGTCTCATGAGTTCTCGCTCGAGTGCCTGGAGCAAATTCTCAGCATCATCTTCTTCAACATCAAGTTCTTCGTTACGAGTTACTCGGAAAGCATGAGTTTGAATAACTTCCATTCCGGGAAACAGTTTGTCTAAGTGTCCAGCTATTACATCTTCCAGTGGAACAAAGCGTTGGCGCGAAACTTCAATAAATCGTGGAAGTGATGGTGGAACCTTAACGCGAGCAAAGAGTTCGTTATCCGCCTCTTTGTTCTTAACCACGACCGCCAAGTTAAGCGAAAGCCCAGAAATGTATGGGAACGGGTGCGATGGATCGACCGCTAGAGGAGTTAGAACAGGAAAAACTTGTTCGTCAAAGAGCGTCGATATCGCTTCTCGCTCATCAGTTGTTAACTCTTCCCAACGCAGAATCTCAATTCCACTTGCCACGAGTGCTGGTAGTACCGAATCGTTAAATGTCTGTGACGCCTGCTTCATTGCCGCGTAGCTTTCAGCAAGTACAGCGCTATGAACTTCAGTTGGCAGCATGCCAGAGACGGTTTTCTTGGCAATACCGGTTGCAAGTCGACGTTTTAGTCCAGCAACCCGAACCATAAAGAATTCATCTAGGTTGCTAGCAAAAATTGAAAGATACTTAACTCGCTCCAAGAGTTCCATGTCTGGATCTTGGGCTAATTCCAAAACCCGCTGGTTAAAGGCGAGCCAAGAAAGCTCGCGATCTAGGAAACGATCACCAGGTAAGGCTGTGACCACAGGGGCCGATTGGGAAGTATCAGTCATAACGTCAGTAAGCCTTACATACTTAGGTAAACAACTCCTAAATGAGATTTTCCAGAAGGTGAACAATTGACCCAAAAGTGGGATGATTTAGCGGTGTCAAGACAAATAGTGGTTATGGGATCAGGGGAAACCAGTCCAACTATGGTTACCCCACACCAGCAAATCCTGGCTTCGATGGGCAAATTGGATCAACTTAAGCTCACCATTTTGGACACCCCATTTGGATTTCAGGAAAACGCGGATGACCTTACTGAGAAGTTGATCGAATTCTTCTCCCATTCCGTAGGCGCGACCCCAAGGGCTATTTCACTGCGTAACACATCAGTCACGGGCGCAGCTCTTGGTGAAGCGGTGAACTCAATTCGCGAGTCAGATTGGTTATTTGCTGGTCCTGGTAGCCCGTCATATGCCTTGAAGGTTTGGCACGAACTCGGCGTTAGCCCGCACTTCGATGAAGTATTGGCTGATGGAACTGTCGTGCTGGCATCCGCTGCTGCACTTACTGCCGGTTCTCACACGATTCCGGTTTACGAAATGTACAAAGTTGGTGACGAACCACATTGGTTGCCAGGTTTGAATTTGATTGAACGCCACACTGGAATGCCAGCCGCAATCATTCCGCATTACGACAATGCAGATGGCGCAAATCATGACACTAGATTTTGTTACATAGGTGAACGTAGATTACGCGTAATGGAATCACTTCTTCCGCCAGAAGTTTTCATAATTGGTGTCGATGAACATACTGGAATCCGTTTTGATTTAGAAACTCGAACGGCGCACGTATTTGGTCGCGGCACTATGACAATTCGTCACCATGGCGAATCTTGGACTGTCGCATCAGGCGAGATGGCAACCTTCGAAGAGATAATCTCCCACACTGGTAGCACCATCGTCTTGGGTGAACCAGCTCCTTTGTTCAAGGTCGACCCACATCAAGTTGAAGAATTGCTAGATGCTGGAAAAGTTAGTGATGCGGTTAACGCGCTGTTGAATCTTGACGAACTTGATCGCGACACGGAAACTCGTGCAGCTGTGCACTCCCTAGTCACACGTTTGGGTCACATTGCCGCAAGTCCAAAAGTCGACATCATGTCAGTCGTTGGACCATACATCGATGCACTACTGCAAGCCCGTCAAGCAGCTCGCGCTGGCGGTCGCTGGGATGATGCTGATGCGATTCGCGATCACTTAATGGAATTGAAAGTGACAATCAAAGACTCCAAAGATGGATCTAGTTGGGACATTGAGTCCTCATGACTCCAGGGCCGATTGCATTAGTTGGCTCCGGCGAATACTTGCCGATTATGCAAGACATAGAGGCCAAGTTAATTGCAGGTAGAAATCCAAAGTACGTGCAAATCCCGACCGCAGCTGCGCCTGAAGGCGAATCGTCACTGCGCCACTGGATCACATTAGGTAAAGCCCAGGCCGAGCGAATTGGCGTAGAAGCTGTCTCGATTGTCGCGCATGATCGTAATGATGCAGATGACCCAAGACTTGCCGAACAAGTTAAAGATGCTGGCTTGATTTATCTGTCTGGCGGCAACCCAACTTTTTTGGCTAATACTTTGCGCGAAACTTTGTTATGGAAGGAAATTGAAAGTGCCTGGCGTGATGGCGCAGCACTTGCTGGGTGCAGCGCTGGCGCAATGGCGTTGGCAGATCACATTCCTGCATTGCGATTACCGACGCACACTGCAACAAGCGGACTTGGCCTATTGCCGCACATACGAGTGTTGCCACACTTTGACAAAATGTTTGCTCGAATTCCAGACTTCATGACCAGGTTTATGAAGGTGCCAAATGGCGTAAGCGTTGTTGGAATTGATGAAGACACTGCAATTGTTGGTGGCCCATTTGAATGGGAAGTCCAAGGGCGCCGGTCAGCCTGGCTGTTTGTTGATGGCCATCGTAAAGAATTCAAGTCCGGTCAGACTTTAGTCACACCGAAGATCTAGCTATACAGATGACCTGCGGAACATTACGTCAGTGTCCCAATGGGCAAAGCCCAAAGATTCATAGAGAGAAATTGCTGCTTTGTTATCAGCATCAACATAAAGCATTGCGGCCGGTAAACCCTTTGAACGCAAATGTTCTAATCCTCTGATGCTTAGTAGTCTTGCTAACCCAGTGCCACGTAACTCTGGAGAGACACCGAGCACATAGATCTCACCAATTTCGGAATGCCCATGACTTCCTGCGCCACCATGAACTTTGGTCCAGTGATAACCGACCATTACTTCTGAACCCGATTGTTTTTGAGTCGCAATTAGGAATCCAGCAGGATCAAACCACTTCTCTGACATGCGCACTGCCAAATCTTGAGCTGACATTCGACCTTGCTCTGGGTGATCCGCAAAAACAATCGCATTTAGTTCAAGCCAGGATTTCTCATCTGTCCCAACTTTGAATGGTCTAACCGTAATGTCCGCTGCATCATTTGCCTTTGGAAGTGGCGCAAAAAGGGAGCGACGCATCTGCCAAAGTTCTCGAGTCTTAGTAAACCCAAGTTTCGCAGCCAAAGTGTAGGCACTGGTTAATTCACCATGAGCCCAAAGTCGCATTCGTGGATCATTGGACTTTGCGATCGCAGCTTCGACCAAAGCTCGACCCACACCTTGCTTTCGATTTTCAGGGTTCACTACAACTTCAACTACCGAACCTGCCACCGCATCGGTTTGATCCAGATGCAAGTAGCCGATGATTTTTCCAGAATCAGATGTTGCAATTAAGTGCTCATCTGCATCGTCACCACCATGATGCAGGTGAATCAAAACGTGCTCAGAAAGTGGAGCCATCTCATCGATTGCGGCAGCAGCAAATGCCAGCTGCATAACTTCTTCAGTTTGGATTTCAGATAACCGAGTTAAAACCGAGACTTCAAATGACATGGATCAGACAAGAACTTCGTGGGACTCATTGTCAGTTACTGGAGTTGTTACGTAGCGATAGCCAACGTTGCGAACTGTACCAATTAGGTTTTCGTTTTCTGGACCGAGCTTTGCACGTAGGCGGCGAACATGTACGTCAACGGTTCTAGTTCCACCAAAGTAGTCATAACCCCAAACTTCGCGAAGCAATTGGTCACGAGAAAAAACTCGACCTGGGTGTTGGGCTAAGAACTTAAGCAATTCGAATTCTTTGAAAGTTAGATCAAGAGTTCGACCCCGAAGCTTTGCCGAGTAGGTTGCTTCGTCAATTGAAAGTTCGCCAGCTTTGATCTCACTGCTGGATTCAAAACCATTAGGTGCTTCAACTTTGGTGGTGGCAAGTCGAATTCGAACTTCAATTTCTGCTGGGCTGGCATCAACTAACAAAACGTCAGTTAAACCCCACTCGTGATTGACAGCTGCCAAGCCACCTTCAGTAGTAATCAGAATTACTGGCGAGGTATTGCCTGTGGTTTCCAAAAGGCGGCACAAACTGCGAACTGCAGGTAGATCAGTGCGGCCATCAATCAAAATCACGTCAACTTCAGGAGCTGTAATCAATGCCGTTGGTTCCGGCGACATCACCTTTATATGGTGACTCAAAAGCTCTAAACCAGGCAGAACTGCACTAGATGGTGTGAGCGCACGGGTAAGCAACAAGACTTGAGCCATGCCATCACCTACTTAAATAGTCGCTGTCCATAAGTCTAGAGCAGAACCAAAAGGGAGGTAATTGACTTGATTTGCTTAAAGAATTTAGACATTAACCAAGTCAGTGACAGCAGCTGTTAATTCTGCCTTCTTTGGCACGCCAGTGGCTCGGAAATGTACGGTTCCAGACTTGTCAATAATCAATGTGGTTGGGGTTCGGGTGATCCCATAGGTCTTCACCAGATCCATGTGTTCAACAACATCCAACTCAATGTGGCAGATTGCAGGGAAGCTGTTGGTGACTTCGTCGAGAAGCTTGTTGGTTACCCGACAAGGCTGGCAGAACTCGGAAGAAAACTGCAGGAATGTCACCTGGGGTGGGTGATCGTGATCCAAGTGAAGGTGTTCAGTTAGCCCTTGAAGTGGTGGCACGATTTCTTCGCGGAGTTTGCCATCGCTTACCTTCCGATAAATCCCAAAAGCCACCGAGAGCAACAAGACAGCGATTAGAACATATTCGCCGTTGTTCATTTCTGCTCCTTATTGGCTTTCAAATGTATGAGGGAGTTTTCCAATTACCCACCCCTTGAATTTAGGGGCAATTTACACATTCACCAACTCGAATGCCTAATGCGAGGCTTTTGCAATAACCATTTACAAGCCCGCATGGTTGCAAAACCTGACCTATGGTTGGGTCATGTCGAGAGCCACAGTTCTTATCAAGCGCCGAGTCGTTGATTACGGCCGCCTTGGTTCCTCGATGTGTATGTGCGCTTAATCCTGCAGTCCTTATAGCGGCTGCCTCGTAATCAAAGCCAAGCTAATTCGGAACTGAAAAGGAAATCTAATGAGCAAGCAAATCGATCCACGTGGACCACGTTTTGGTGCTGCCATCACAACAGTTGTTCTAGCAGTAATTTTGCTGACTATTCCAACAAGCCTTGCAACCGTGCTGTTGGGAATTCAAACAGTTGTGTTTGCGCTGGGTGCTTTCGTGGGATTGCACGCTCAGCCATACGGAATCATTTATCGAAAGATTGTGTTGCCGCGAATTGCAAAACCAACAGCCTTAGAAGCAGTTGAGCCACCGCAGTTCGCGCAGTTCGTTGGATTTTTATTTGCAGCAACCGGTTTGATCGCACTTCTTGCCGGCGCTGAGGTAGTTGCAACGATTGCAGTCGGATTTGCACTGGGCGCTGCGTTCTTGAACGCAGCATTTAACTTCTGCCTGGGCTGCGAGATGTATCTAATTGGCAAGCGAATCTTTTCCTAACAAATCTTAAGTACAAACAAGGAGTAACAATGAGTAACCAAGCACTAGTAGATGCCGACTGGGCACTGGCGCATTTAGATGATGCAAAAGTAGTTTTTGTCGAAGTTGACGAAGACACCGAGGCATACGCTGGAAATCACATTAAGAATGCAATCGCACTTAATTGGAAGACCGATCTACAAGATCCAGTACGCCGCGATTTTGTAAACAAAGAACAGTTCGAAGCATTGCTAAGTGCCAAGGGTATTTCCAACGATGACACTGTTGTGCTTTACGGTGGAAACAACAACTGGTTTGCCGCATACGCGTACTGGTACTTCAAGCTTTATGGTCATGGCGATGTTCGCTTGCTCGATGGTGGACGTAAGAAGTGGGAGCTCGACAGCCGCGAGTTAGTTAGCGAAGTTCCAAGTCGCGCAGCAACTAAGTACGTTGCCAAAGATCAGGATCGCTCAATCCGCGCTTTCCGCGATGACGTTCTAAAGGCAATCGGAACTCAGAACTTGGTCGATGTGCGTAGCCCGGATGAGTACGCCGGTCGCTTGCTAGCGCCAGCGCACTTGCCACAAGAAGCTGCACGCATTGGTGGACACATTCCAACAGCGGCAAACATTCCGTGGAGCAAGGCTGCAAATGAAGATGGTTCGTTCAAGTCAATCGACGAGCTAAAGGCCCTTTATGAAGGTGCTGGCGTGGACCTTAAGAAACACACCATCGCTTATTGCCGAATTGGTGAGCGCTCGGCTCACTCGTGGTTTGTTTTGCACGAATTGCTAGGCGTTAAGAACGTCAGCAACTACGACGGCTCATGGACTGAGTATGGCTCACTAGTTGGCGTGCCAGTTGCTGTTGGCGACAAACCAGGTTCCGCATGAGCGGTTGTGGCGCAGTAGTCGGCGGAGTCTCACTAGACAACGTTGACATTACTAACCAAGCGGTAATCCAGGGCGTGATCTCATCCGGGAATGTTCCGGCTTCGGTTGGCTATGCCCGCTTGCTCGATCGAAACGATGAGTTCGTTGCTGAAGTTCCGATTTCAAAGCAGGGTGAGTTTAGATTCTTCACAGTTGCTGGCGATTGGACTGTGGTTGCTTTAGTTCCAGGTGCAAATTCACGCACTCAGGTTCAAGCAACAATCGGCAAGGTTCTTGACGTAGACATCGCAGTAACCAAATAGATCAAACTAAGACAAAAGGCTGGCTTTCACCCGAAAGCTAGCCTTTTGTTTTGAAAACTTACTTTCCCTCAGGAACCAGATTCATGTAGTCGACTTTGATGCAACGGTCCATTACGACTTTCATACCTGCAGCCTTTGCGGCACTGGCCACTTCCTCATTCACGATTCCCAATTGCATCCACCAGGTCTTGCCTGCAGCAGAATCGGCAATAGCTGGGAATTCAGTTTCAAAAACTGTTGGCATGTCTTCGCCCTTGCGGAATACATCAATGATGTCTGGGACGATTGGTAGATCAGCAAGTGATTTGTAAACGTGTTGGCCCAAGATCTCATCACTCACAGTTGGGTTGACCAAGTACACATCAAGGTGAGTCTGCTCAATCAGGTAAGCAGCAACCTGATGACTTGCTCGTTCCGGGTTGCTTGAGACACCTATTACAGCCACTGAGGATGCCTCTTCAAGAATTGATTTGATTTCGGCGTTGTTCATGTTGATTACTCCTCGGCTTGGCTACTTACCTGACAATACTGGGCGGATAGACTGGTTCCATGGCCGAGACGTTTTATACCGGATTACTGGTTGTCGCTTCACTTTCTATCACTGGATATGCGTCTTACATGGTCTACAAACTTTTTAAGGGTCAAGCATGAGCACCAAACTGCATCCGGACTTAGCTCCGTTGTCTTGGCTAGTTGGAACTTGGGTTGGAGTGGGCGTCGTTGGTTACCCAACCATGGAATCTGATATTCAGGTTGGACAAGAACTAAGCATTCATTCGGATGGCCGGCCATTTTTGATTCACTGGTCCCGCACTTGGGAGCTAAATGACGAAGGTGAACGAGTTCGTCCACTGGCTTTAGAGAGTGGTTTCTGGCGTCCGCGCCCAGATAACGAAGTTGAATTACTTCTGGCTCATCCAACTGGATTCCTAGAATCTTGGTTTGGCAAAGTCACAATCACTGGTTTAGAAAATGCCCAGATCACTGGCGCTCGGGTTGAGTTAAAAACTGACGCAGTATTACGTACGGCATCGGCAAAGCAAGTTGATTCTGGTGAACGTATTTACGGATTAGTCGATGGCAACATCGGTTGGGTTTATGACATGGCGGCTGAAGGTCATGCCATGAAATCGCATGCATCATTCCATCTAACAAAGGCAATGGCACCATGAGCAATGAATGGGATGACGTATTACGTGATCAGGGTTATCGAATCACCCCGCAACGCCAGTTAGTTCTGGAAGCTGTTAACACTTTGGGTCATGCCACACCAGAAGAACTTCTGTCTGAAGTTCAAAAGACTGCAGCCGCAGTTAACCTTTCGACGATCTATCGAACTTTAGAAGTTCTAGAGCAAGTTGGTCTGGTTACTCATGCCCACATTGGCCATGGCGCACCGACATACCATTCAGTTGATAACGACGCCCATATCCATCTTGTTTGTGACACTTGCCAAGGCGTGCAATCGATTCCGGCAGATGCTGCGGAATTGTTTGTGCAAATGCTGAGAGAGAAAGCTGGATTTGAGACAGACGTGGCTCACGTTTCAGTTCATGGCCAGTGCTCATCCTGCATGGATCGCCAAAAGCTGCTTTAGCTCCTAGCAATAAAGGTTTCCAGCCTGCATTAATTGCGAGAGAATGTTGTTATGACTGCAATTCCCCACATGGATGACACCAACATTGATGCTGGCGTGCCATGGCATTATGGGGAACCGTTCAAAGAGCAACGCGAGTTGGTCGCAGGCCGTGGGCGAGTGGATCTTTCGCATCGCGGAGTAGTAACGGTTACGGGACCAGATCGAAAGTCTTGGTTGCACTCAATTACAACTCAGGATTTTGAATCCCCAGTTGCACATCTAACGTCATTGATCTTGTCGCCACATGGTCACATTGAGCACGATATTCACGTAGCAGATCACAATGAAACGGTGTGGATTAGTTGTGAACCAGGAACGGTTAACGACTTGATTCATTACTTGGAATCCATGAAGTTCATGCTTCGAGTGGAAATTAATGATGTATCTGATGAGATTGCAATTGTTGGCGCGCCAGGTTGGATCGAATCGGATACCTATCCGGTTTGGCATTCATCCGAAGCTTTTGTAAATGGTTTGCAGGTAAGTGACAAGTATGTTGCAACTAGGCCAGCAGACTGGAAAGTTAGCGAACTGTTTGTGCCGCGCACTGAGCTTGAAGCAGTACTCAGCCAAGAGACTCAAGTTGGCACGTGGGCTTGGGAAGCACATCGGATTCGAGCTGGTGTGCCAAGACTTAACTTTGAAACCGATCACAAAACGATTCCTCACGAAGTTGGTTTGATTGGCTCATCAGTTCACTTAAATAAAGGTTGCTACCGCGGCCAAGAGACAGTAGCTCGGGTTTATAACTTGGGCAAACCACCACGTCGAATAGTTCAACTCGAGTTGGATGGTTCAACTAACGACCTGCCAGCAATCGGTGATGCAGTTCTATTAGATGGCAAAGAAGTTGGACGAGTGACTTCGGTTACGCAGGATTATGAGAGCGGTCCACTGGCCCTAGCTGTCATCAAGCGCTCGGTTCCAACTGACGCAGTTCTAACCGCTGGCACAGTTGCTGCCAGCCAAACCGTAATTGTTGAATAACTAAACCTCGAGCGTGACGGTCATCGGGCCATCACAAACTGCGCTAATTCTCATATCAGCGCCAAACTTTCCAGTTTCAACTTGAGCACCAAGATCTCGCAAGGCTTGAACTACATTTTCAACTAATGGCTCGGCTTGTGGGCCACGCGCTGCTTGTTGCCAAGTGGGGCGGCGACCATTTGAGGTGTCTGCGAAAAGTGTGAATTGGCTGATAGCCAAGATTGGCAAGCTAGCATCAGCGGCCGCAACTTCAACTGATTCTGAGTTAACGGTTTTTCCAGCTGCTTTCAAATCTGCAGATTCGAAGATTCGTAACTTCCAAATCTTGTCTGCCAGAACTGCGCATTTGCTTTCATCGTCATCGACACTTACGCCAATCAGGACCAGTAGTCCAGGCCCCTCAAAGGCACCAATAGTTTGGCCTTCGACAACGACACTGGCACCATCAACTCTTTGAACAACTGCACGCATACAGACATTCTGCCGTGCTTTAACGGCAGTTCGCATTAGGTGTCCGATACTCAGTCGTGGAACTATAGGGGAGTGTCAGTTCCTGTTGCTTATGTAGTCCGAAGCGGTCTTGTTGAAGGCGCACACTTTGGTAGCGCGGTTGTTGTAGATGCTCAAGGCAAAGTCGAGTGGTCTATTGGTGATGTAACAAGTGCCATGTTTCCAAGGTCTTCGAACAAGTTGATGCAGGGTTTGGCTATGGTCCGCAATGGTCTGCCACTGAAGAATGAACTACTTGCGCTAGCTTGCGCATCCCACAGCGGGGAAGATTTTCACCTAGATGGTGTGCGCGATATTTTGAATGGCGCAAATTTAGATACTGACTCTTTGAAATGCCCATCGGACTGGCCGCTTGATGAAATTGAGCGAGATACTTTCTTGGCTGCGGGAATGGGTAAAGCGCCGCTTTATATGAACTGCAGCGGTAAACACTCGGCCATGCTTTTCACCAGCGTATTAAATGGCTGGGATACCGAGACTTACTTGAAGCCAAATCATCCAATGCAAGAAGCCTGCCGAGAAACTATCGAGTCCGTAACTGGCGAGAAAGTTGAGCACATAGGTGTTGATGGCTGCGGGGCACCTTTGATGTCAATGTCGCTGACCGGACTGGCAAGATCCTTTTCCCAATTTGCCGGACCAGCTGCTGACGCGGACCAAAAGAAGATTGCAACTGCAGTCAAAGAAAACCCTCAGTACCTCGGTGGCACTAGACGCGATGTCACCCAACTTATGCAAGGAGTTCCAGGTCTGGTCGCCAAAGATGGCGCCGAAGCCGTTTATGGAATTGGCCTAGGGGATGGGCGAGCACTTGCGCTAAAGATTGAAGATGGCGCTGATCGAGCTCGCATCGTTGTAGCAATGTCGATTCTGCAAAATGTAATGGGTGTGGTTTCCCAAGAAGTTGAACGACAATTGGACAGTCAAGAACTACTTGGTGGCGGCGTTCATGTTGGAAAAGTAATTCCAGCGTTTTCCGTCTAGATTGCGAATCTGATTCTTTCAAACCCGGAAATGCCTGATATCTCCTCAAACGCTTGCTCGCGCCTAAGCGACTTCTGGCCATTTGCTTAATACCTTAACTATGTGACCGGCGTTGTGCACCCAGTAGGACCAGAAGAACCAGTGGTCTACTGGCGACGACGGTTAATGCTGGGCTTGGCCGCCTTAGTCACATTATTCGTAGTGTTTCGTAGCCTTACTGGCGGTGACAATTCTGTTACAGCTGCTGCACTAGCTACACCAAGCTCCGAAGCCGTAGTTGCAACTCCAGAGGCTTCATCAGCACCAAGTGTCGCGGATGCAACACCTACTCCGACAATTTTGCAGCCAACTGCGCAACCAACAGTCCCGGCTGTTGCCGATGGTGAGTGCTCTGATGCAGACACTTCGATCAAAGTTGAAATAGATCGCAAGACAACTGAAGTTGGTGAAGGTCTTCACATCAACATGGTGGTCAAGAATATTTCAGGTACTACCTGCAAACGAGATGTTGGTAGCGGCGCAAACGAGGTAACTGTTATCTCGGGTCCAGCTTTGATTTGGTCGACCGATCATTGCAACCCAAGCACCGACAAAAATCTTGTTGAATTGGCTCCAGGGCAGGAGTGGAGCGTGAAGGTTGTCTGGATTGGCAAGCAAACGGCCAAGGGCTGCAAAGTTAGAAATATGGCTGAGCCAGGTGCCTACTGGGCACATGGCCGAAATGGCAGTCTCAATAGTGATGGCGCCAGGTTTGTAGTTCAGTAACGATTTACAGAGTCTTTAAACATAACGTTCAAGTAAACTGGCTTCAGCTACACGTGATAAATTCTCTCGAATTGCGCGGGCGCGAGTTTCGCCAACACCTTCAACGTCACGAAGTTCTTCAGCAGATGCTGACAACAAATGTTGCAAACTACCAAAGTGTTGAATCAAATTTTCAAAGATTTGTTCTGGAAGTCTTGGAACTTTGGCAAGCAAGCGGAAACCTCTCGGATGAACCGTGTTATCGAGTGATTCAGTATCACTTGGCAGCCCGATAACCTCAGCAATGTTTGAAACATCCAAAAGGGAAGCGGCATCCAGCTTGGCGATTCCATCCAAAATTCCCCCGGCTTTATTGGCTTTTCGGCCACCCGTTGGCATGTAGTCACGAATAATGAAGCCAAGGTCAGCTGCAGTTCCGGATACCAGCTCTTCGAGTTGAAGCGATAGCAAACGACCGTCAGTTCCAAGCTCAACAACGTAGGCGGAGATTTCACTTGAGATGCGACGAACCATTTCGTGACGCTGCACCACTGTGGCAACGTCGCGAGTTGTAACTAAGTCTTCAATTTCCATTGTGGAAAGCGAACCAGCTACTTCATCCAAGCGAGCTCGGTAACGCTCTAGAGTTGCTAGTGCTTGATTTGCTTTAGAAAGAATGGTTGCAGAATCTTCAAGTACATAACGACGCCCATCAAGGTAAAGTGCAATGATTCGCATCGACTTACTAACGCTAATGACTGGCAAATTTGATTGTCGAGAGACGCGATCGGCAGTGCGATGGCGAGTACCTTGTTCATTAGTTGGAATCGAAGGATCCGGTAGCAATTGAACCGCAGCCGAAACAATTTTGGTTGCATCACGATCGCAAATAACTGCGCCGTCCATCTTGGCTAGTTCGCGAAGTCGAGTCGCAGTGAAATCTATGTTTACATCGAACCCACCACTGCTGATTGCATTTACAGTTTTATCTTGCCCCAACACAATCAATGCTCCGGTGTTTCCACGAAGAATTCGCTCTAATCCATCGCGCAATTCAGTGCCAGGGGCAACTTGTGCCAAAACAGATCTCAGTAACTCAGCAGAGTTAACTTGCTCTTTGGTTGCCACGGGGATTCTTTCTTACTGGAGTTGAGTTGAGTCTACGTCTGATCTCAAGAATTTCGCAGGATTGGTAGGAAAATTTAGATTGCGTTTACTGCATCGGCTAGTGAGCCGACCTCGATCAATCGAAGGCCTTTGACCCCCGATGGTAGGCGGGTGCCTTTTGGCACCAGCGCAGTTTTGAATCCGATTCGAGCGGCCTCACTCAAGCGCTGATTCATGCCTGGCACCGGGCGCACATCACCGCTGAGGGCAACTTCACCGATAGCAACAAGGTCAATTGGCAATGCAGAATCGCGGGCAGCTGAGGTAATTGCCAAGCACATAGCAAGGTCGGCGCCTGGATCGGAAATCTTGGCTCCAGCCACAGTAGCTAGGTATACGTCTTTATCCCAGAGCTTTAACCGAGCCGCCCGCTCAGTTACCGCAATCAACATGGCTGCTCGAGCGTTATCAAATCCCGTAGTCCGGCGCATTGGGTTGTTGCCGGGACTGGTTGTAGTCAGAGCCTGGACTTCAACCAATAAGGCGCGGCGACCTTCTAATGTGATCGCAATACAAGTACCCGGGATAGCTTGGTCGCGCTGAGATCGAAATAGTGCGGAAGGGTCGGTAACCTGACGCAAACCATCGTCGGCTTGTTCGAAGCAGGCAACTTCATCAGCAGGGCCGTAACGATTCTTATTTGCTCGAAGTAGTCGCAACGGAGTTCCACGATCGCCCTCGAAAGTTAAAACGGTGTCAACTAAGTGCTCAAGCGAGCGAGGGCCAGCAACTGAGTTATCACGCGTGGACTGACCTATGAGCAAAAGTGGCATGCGGCGACCTTTAGCGGCCCGAGTTAAGACTTGGGTGACTTCATGAACTTGGGCAACGCCACCTGCCCGGCCATCCAATTCAGCAGATGCAATTGTTTGCACACTGTCGACGATTAACAAGTCAGGATCTATATCTTCCACATGCCCTAGCAATACAGCCAGGTCGGTTTCGTCAGCTACCAGCAATGTGTCCGCGTTGACGCCGATCCGTCTGGCGCGAATTCCAATTTGTTCAGCCGACTCTTCGCCAGAGATGTATAAAACTTTTCGAGGTTTGCCAGACG
Source organism: Candidatus Nanopelagicales bacterium (assembly GCA_036796575.1). Taxonomy (GTDB): domain Bacteria; phylum Actinomycetota; class Actinomycetes; order S36-B12; family UBA5976; genus UBA5976. The sequence continues at coordinate 195,020 of DAIRCR010000001.1, forward strand.
CGCGAGCGAATTTATCTGCGGCCTCAAGCAAAAGAGTGGATTTTCCAACGCCAGGTTCACCGGCTAATAAGACGCATTGACCTGCAACTAATCCGCCGCCAAGCACGCGATCAAATTCTTCGATGCCAGTTGAAGTGCGTTCGACTTCACCGAGTGGAATGTCTTTTACAGCACGTGCAGGTTTGCCAGGCGCAACCCCAGCTGTTGAGGTTCGTAGTCCTGCGCTGCTGGCAGCTACTGAAGATTCGGTAACTGAACTCCAGGCTTGGCATTCGGGACAACGTCCAACCCATTTATGGCCAGTCCACCCACACTCGGTGCATTTATATGTTGCGCGAACTGCTTTGGCCATGCCCTTAGGTTACGCGCCCGCACCGACAAGCGAATCTTTTGGTGTGCCTTAGTTGAACTACAGCCCCTGTGAATAAAAACTTAGGATTTAGGCGTTGCTGGGTGAATAGCTAGGTACTTGATAGCGCGAGTGTTATCGGAAGCCCTTGCTGCCGCAATCATTTCTTCGCGCGCTAGGCAATGCTCTGCCAAAATCTTGTAGGCCTTCTTGCCCATCAACGCAGTTAGCTCTGGCTCGTAGGACTGATAAACCGCGCGAGCTCCAACATGAGCCTCGGTTGCAGTTGTGCAGTACCAATCCAAATCTTCGCCGCCAGGACCCCAGCCACGTCGGTTGTACTCTTCAATTCCAATAACGATGATGTCCACATCATCCGGTCGCTTAACTTCTTCAAACGTGCGACGGATTGGAAGCTCCCAGCAAACTTGAGGTTTTGTGACCAAAGGATTGACACCCATTTGACCAGCAAGGATGTGCAGTGAACAACCGTCGCCACCTTCAAAGTCATTGCGGTTATGGAAAATGCAGGCACCGTTAAAAGCGCGAGTTTTCTTGGCACCATCGTCGTCTTTTTCGAACATGCCATTCTCGTGACCTTCAGCGTAGTTTTGCCAAATGTCGGGAGTCAGCATCGCAGCATGCTTCTTGGTGTTTTTGAAATCTTCCTTGTCGGCAATATGGGCGCCGAGGTTGCAACAGCCAACGTCAGGATTTTCTTTGTCGATTCCTTTGCAGCCATTACCCCAGATGCAAGTCCATCGACTTGTAAGCCAGGTCAGATCGCAGCGATACAAATTTGTGTCGTCTTCAGGGTCAACAAACTCGACCCACGCACGAGGGAAATCTTGATTCTTTTCAACCACGGATAAATCCTATTGGGCTTGAGTGCGCTTTCGCGCACTGCACCTTGTCCACTAGTAATGTTTTGCCTATGCGAATGGGAGTGTTAGACGTTGGTTCAAACACTGTTCACCTTTTGATCGTCGATGCTCATGCTGGAGCAGCCCCAGTTCCAGCAATGTCTCAAAAGTACGAACTCCGCTTAGCTGAACAACTTAAGGATGATGGCGACCTTAAGAAATCTTCCGTCAAGTCCTTAATTGAAGTCCTGCACGAATGCAACAAGTTCATTGAGGAACACAACTGTGATGAGTTGCTTGCCTTTGCCACCTCGGCAATTAGAGAATCAAAGAATTCTGATGCCATTCTGGAAAAGATAAAGACGGAAACCGGGATAGATCTCCAAGTACTTGATGGTGAACACGAGGCGATTCTGACCTTTCTGGCAGTTAGGCGCTGGTTTGGTTGGTCTTCTGGCCGACTTTTGGTCGCCGACATCGGTGGTGGCTCTTTCGAAGTTGCTATCGGAACGGATGAACATCCAGAGTTGGCCATGTCCACACCGCTCGGTGCCGGTCGACTAACTCGCGAATTCTTCACAAGAGAAGTTCCAAGTGCCGATGAAGTCAAGGCATTGCGCAAGCACGTCAAAAAAACTCTAGAAACTGATTTGGCTCACTTGCGAGAAGGCGAATTTGATCATGCAGTGGCTACTAGTAAGACTTTTAAGCAATTAGCTCGACTTGGTGGTGCTGCGCCATCGAGTGAAGGTCAACGGGTACGGCGTGATTTATCGCTGGAGGACTTAAATGATTGGGTACCAAGAATTTCCGAATTGAACTATTCGCAGCGGGCCCAATTGCCAGGAATTTCAGCTGGGCGGGCAGAACAATTGCTTGCCGGTGCAATCGTGGCGCAAGAGGCCATGGAGTTTTTGAAGTTAGACACCTTGGAGATTTGCCCCTGGGCGCTTCGGGAAGGCATCATCCTGCGTCGCTTGGACTGGTTCCCTGACGATGTCGACTAACCCAATAACGGCGTAAAGTAAGGGCTAGATCCATTACCTGGATCGCCATAGGTGGGAGAGCCATGCTTCGCGAGTTATTAGTTTCAGCATCACGTAGTGAAAAGCTGGAACATCTTGTATCAACATCGCCATTGAGTCGTGGTGTAGTTAACCGATTTGTGGCAGGCACCACCACTGCCGACGTTGTTGCAACCGTTCAGAATTTGCATGATCTAGGACTGCTGGCAACAGTTGATCGACTTGGTGAAGATACTTTGGATCGTGCTGCCGCGGACACCACTGTTGCTGACTACAAAGATGTGCTTCGCGCATTGTCCGGTGCTGGACTTTCCGATAGCGCTGAAGTTTCCGTCAAGTTATCCGCAGTGGGTCAAGCCCTTGGAGATAGTGGCGAAAGCATCGCACTGGAAAACGCACTTGAGATTTGCTCCATCGCAAAGCAAGTTGGCACCACCGTCACTTTTGACATGGAAGATCACACAACGATTGATTCAACGCTGCGGATTTTGACGGCAGTTCGCAAAGAATTTCCAACTACCGGTGGCGTACTGCAAGCCCAATTACTACGAACCGAAGATGACGTAGCTGCATATTCTTACAATGACTCCCGCATTCGCCTGTGCAAAGGTGCATACGCGGAAGCGGCAGACGTAGCTTTCGTTGATCGCGGCGAAATTGATAAAGCCTATGTTCGTAGCATGCGTACCTTGATCGAATCCGATGCGTACCCAATGCTTGCAACTCACGATCCTCGCCTAATCCAAATTGGTCAGGCGCTGGCACTTCGTAGCGGCCGTAGTAAAGAAACTTTCGAATTCCAGATGCTGCTTGGCGTGCGTCCAGACGAGCAAGTGCGCTTGGCCGAGCTGGGTCACAAAGTTCGGGTTTACGTGCCGTATGGCGATCAGTGGTACCCATACTTAATGCGCCGGATGGCTGAAAAGCCATCGAACTTGTCACTGTTCCTGCGCTCACTGGTTTCCAAAGGTTAGGACTGCAATATGACCACCGCCATCATTGGGGCTGGCGTAATGGGGGAGACCTTGTTAGCGGGCCTCTTAAGAGCCGGAGTTCCAAAACCTGACTTGTTAATTGCTGATCGTCGAATCGAAAGATCAGCTGAAGTTACTAAAGAACATGGCGTAGCAAATGGAACCAATCAAGAGGTATCCGCTAAGGCAGACACCGTTGTCTTGGTGGTAAAACCTCAAGATATGGCCATAGTTCTGGATGAAATCAAAGACTCATTGCGTCCGGGAACCTTGGTTGTCTCATTAGCGGCCGGTATCACCACTGGCTTTATGGAAGATTTTTTGCCAGCCAAAACACCAGTGATTCGCGTTATGCCAAACACTCCAGCTTTAGTTGATCAAGGTATGGCTGCAATAAGTCCAGGCACGAATAGCACTGAAGAACATTTGGTAACCGTTGAAACTTTGCTACGAAGTGTCGGTCAAGTTGTCAGGGTTCCTGAGAAGTATCAAGACGCAGTTACCGCGATTTCTGGTTCCGGTCCGGCTTACATTTTTTATGTTGTAGAAGCAATGATTGAAGGTGGCGTAATGCTTGGCCTGCCACGCGATGTGGCCAACGAGTTGGTCCTACAAACCGTCTATGGCGCAGCAACCATGCTTCGGGAGACCAACGAACACCCAACCGTTTTGCGCGAACAAGTTACTTCGCCCGGTGGCACTACGGTTGCTGCACTACGACAGTTTGATGACTTTAAAGTTCGCGCTGCGTTTTTGAGCGCGATGGAAGCTGCTCGTGATCGTTCAAAAGAACTGGGTATGCAATAACCAGTTCTTTTGAACTAATGAGTACAGCTCAAAATTGTGCTTGCAATGCAAGCAAGTAGAACTGGGTATGCAATAAATTACACACGTGTAATTTAAGTTACTTTCTGAACCGACTTTCACTTACGTCCCATTCGCCACTAATGTAAGCATCTACGAATGAGTGTGAAGTTCAGCCCGGAGGGGAAGCCGGTGCTTAGCCCACACAGAATGGTTTCGGTGACCTATGGGTGCATCAAATGAACGTCCGCTCGGAGAAGTTCGCTTCTTGACTGTTGCTGAAGTTGCAACTGCAATGCGCGTTTCAAAAATGACTGTTTATCGCCTAGTGCATAACGGTGAACTACCAGCAGTTCAGGTTGGAAGATCATTTCGAATTCCAGAACAAGCTGTTCATACCTACCTACAAGAATCATTTGTAGAAGCAGGTTAATAAATTGGGAATCTGGAGCAATCCAGTCCTAACGCAAGTTCACTAAAGCAAGCACGTAGACTCGATGTAACAACACAAGTAAAGGTGGTCCAAATGGGCTCGGTGATCAAGAAGCGCCGCAAGCGCATGGCCAAGAAGAAGCATCGCAAAATGCTTAAGAAGACGCGTTCACAGCGTCGCAATAAGGGTAAGTAAACTCTTACAAAGACTTCAGGCGCGGGAGCGTCGGGTGGCAGCAATTGCTATCCCGGCACCCGCGCCTACTAATGCAATGGCTGTTGCACCTGCCGGTACGCCATAACGCTTAACTAATCTCTGTCTGCGGAAATCATGTACTGGCCATCCATTTTCGATGGCATGACTTCGTAGCGACGAATCTGGATTGATTGCAGTTGGATTCCCAACACTGTTTAAAAGTGGAATGTCATTGCTGGAATCGGAATAAGCAAAACTATGTAACAGGTCCAACCCATGCTCATGAGCAAGCTTGGCAACTGCGATAGCTTTTTGCTCGCCATGCATCGGAGGATTCTTTAGCCGTCCGGTGTAGACGCCATTTTCGATTTCACTCACAGTTGCTATTGCACCACGCAAACCAAGTTTGCTAGCGATGATGTTTGCCAGTTCAATTGGCGCTGCCGAGACCAGCCAGACCTGGTGTCCAGCTGCTCGATGAGTGTGCGCCAACTGCACAGTTCCAGGCCAAACTTTGTCAGCCATGATTTCGTCATAAATATCTTCAGATAACCCGATTACGTCTTCGACGGTTCGGCCGGTAACAAACGAAAGCGCATTCTCTGTGATCCGAGCCATGTCGGAAAGATTTTCAGAACCGTAAGTTAAAAACTTCCCCTGGGCGATTGCAAAGTTAGCTAAGTCTGTAGCGCTCAAAATCTTGCGAGCAAACAAACCGCGAGCTAAGTGATAGATGCTCGCACCGCGCATAATGGTGTTATCGATATCAAAGAACGCACCAATTTTTTGGGGTTCCGGAATGGCTGCATTAATAGGCATTCCAGCTGAATTTGAACCCATGTTTATAGGGTACTGCGAATGCAATGTGCCACACTGGTTACAGACCGATGGGAGCAAAAAAATGGAGCCACGTGTTGTACTCATTGGTAAACCAGATTGTCATTTATGCGAAAACGCTAGGTTAATAATCGCCAAAGTATGCGAGGAACTTGGTGAAACTTGGGGTGAACAATCGATTTTGGATGATCCACAACTGGCAGATCAGTTTTTCGAATCAATTCCAGTCACGATGATTGATGGAAAGATTCATGACAAGTGGCGAGTTGATGAAGCACGACTTCGGTCTGCGCTAACGAAAAAAACCAACTAATTTTTGCCACTTCGTCAAGTCACATCAGTCACGTTTGTAACATCAAAAATCCTTGATTTCCCTAGCACGATCTAGGGTGTTTACGCCAATTTTGCACAAAGCGAAAAGGCGCATAACCTGATCGCCATACGGTCACAAAAAGGATGGTTTTAATGTCGCTGTCGCAGACACCGAACTCGCACGTAAGTGCTCGTGGTGTTATCCCTGACGCGACCGTTAGTCGTCTTCCGATGTATCACCGCAGTCTGCTTTCACTAACTGCGCGTGGAGTTCTCCTGGTCTCGTCCGAAGAGTTGGCCGAGGCCAGTGGTGTGTCTAGCGCAAAACTTCGCAAGGATCTTTCCTTCCTTGGTTCTTATGGAACTCGTGGCGTTGGTTATGACGTTGAATTCTTGCTTTATCAAATTGCTCGCGCATTAGGTCTGACTCAGGTTTGGCCAGTAGTAATTGTTGGAATTGGAAACTTAGGTAACGCACTTGCTGGCTACCCAGGTTTTGCTTCCCGAGGTTTTTCGGTTGTGGGCTTGTTTGACACTGACCCAAATCGAGTTGGTGAGACAGTAACTGTTGCTGGCAAAGAAATCGTTGTTACGGACATCTCAAAACTGCCACAGGTCGTACTAAGCAGTGGCGCATCAATTGGAGTTATTGCAACTCCAGAAATAGCTGCTCAAGAAGTTTGCGACGTAATGGTTCGCAACGGCATCACAAGTATTTTGAATTTCGCACCGGTACTTATCGAAGTACCAGCTGGTGTTGACGTGCGTCGCGTAGACCTTGCGACCGAACTACAGATTCTTGCATTCCACGAACAGCGCAAATCCCAAAGCGCACTGACTCAAGCGAATGCAGGATAAAAAATGACTTCCCAAAGCTGCAAGTACACAAACAAGGTAGGTGTGTAAATGGCTAGCTCGCAGGTATCTGCCGCAGTCGGAGTGTCTTTTGTGGTTGCCGGACCCGGTGACCCAGATCTATTAACAGTTCGCGCACATCGGTTGCTTCAATCAGCTGACGTCGTAGTTGTTGACGAAGAAATAACTCGCCTTGCCGAGATAGTTTCCTCAGGACAAGTACTAGTTGCCGTGGACAATGCCGGTGCACCACTTTCGTTGGCTGCCCGCACCAAAGTTTTGCTTGATGCTCGTAAGGATGGCCTGCAGGTAGTTCGACTACTTTCAGGTGACCCAGTTCTTGATGGGCGCCTTGCTATGGAGACTTCAGCAATCGCCAAGGCAGGACACGCCTTCGAAGTTGCTGCAGGTGTCTCGCCATTAACCGCAGTCGCCGCACACGTTGGTGTTTCACTAACTGGTGGTCGCACTCGCGAAGTTCGCATCATCGATGCTGATTCGCCAATCGTCGACTGGACAGCACACGTTGATCCGCTTGTGACACTAGTTGTTCACAATGCGGCAGATCGCGTAACTGAAGTTTCTAAGGCTCTGATCAAGGCCGGTCGCGAAGGTTCAACACCAGTTGCAATCGTCCGTGATGGTGCCACAGTTGAGCAGCGTTCTTTGCATTCAACCCTTGAAGCTCTTCCAAATGCAGTGAAGCTTGCCAAGCAAAGCGGCAACGGAATTGTCATCATTGGCGAAACCGTTGGCGATCGCACTGCGTGGTTTGAAAATCGACCACTGCATGGCTGGCGCGTGCTCGTCCCTCGCACAAAGGATTCGACCGAAGACTTACGCGAACAAATGATTTCATTTGGCGCAGTGCCGTTTGAAGTTCCAACTATGTCGGTTGAACCACCTCGCACACCACAACAAATGGAACGTGCAATTCATGGACTTGTATCTGGAAGATTTGAATGGGTAGTTTTCACCAGCCTTAACGCAGTGCGCGCAATTCGGGAACGTTTCGAAGAGTATGGCTTAGATGCTCGTTCACTTTCAGGAATCAAAATTGCTGCCATCGGCGAAGACACGGTTAATGCATTGATTGCAATGGGTGTTCGTCCAGACCTAGTTCCGGAAGAAGAACAAACTACTGCCAGCTTGCTCGAGGAATGGCCAGAGTTTGATTCAATCAATGATCCGATTAATCGAATCTTCTTGCCACGGGCTGACATAGCAACTGACACTTTGGTTGCTGGTCTGACTGCACTTGGCTGGGAAGTCGAAGACGTAACTGCCTTCCGCACAGTGCGAGCCGCACCTCCAGCTGTAGAAACTCGGGAAGCAATCAAGAGTGGTGGCTTCGACGCTGTGATTTTCACCTCAAGTAGCACAGTACGTAACTTGGTTGGAATCGCTGGCAAGCCTCATCCAACAACGATCATTGCCTGCATCGGACCGGCTACCGCTAAGACTGCTCAAGAGCATGGCCTACGGGTTGATGTACTTCCAGAAGATGCCACCATCACAGCCTTGGCAAATGCCTTGGCAGTTCATGGCGGCGCCCTTCGCGATGAAGCGGAAACTTCAGGCTCAGTTGGCTGGCGCCCATCTCGTAAGCGCTCGGCTGCACGACGTCGCGCAACGTGATCTGATTAGTAGTATGCGGACAACGGTTCACTTACTGCGTCACGGTGAAGTTCATAACCCGGACAAGGTCCTTTATGGACGTCTACCTGGATATCGACTTTCAGAGCTAGGCCATGAAATGGCCGAAAGAGCTGCGCAAGCTCTGGCTTCACGAGATGTGACAGTAGTGACCGCATCACCGTTAGAACGTGCCCAGCAAACCGCGGCTCCAATTGCGGGTGTGCTTGGTTTAACAATTGGCACTGACGAAAATCTGATTGAAGCTGACAACGTGTTTGAAGGCGAACGGGTTTCAGTTGGCGACGGTGTACTTCGTCAACCACGAGCTTGGAAACATCTCTACAACCCGATTCGTCCATCTTGGGGTGAGCCTTATGTGGTTGTTGCAGCTCGGATGCGACAAGCAGTTGCGGATGCTCGTGATGCAGCGCGCGGACATGAAGCGGTTCTGGTCAGCCACCAACTTCCAATTTGGATAAGTCGTCTTGATTTCGAAGATCGACGTTTCCCGCATGATCCTCGTAAACGTCAATGCAGCTTGGCTTCGCTAACTTCACTGACTTTTGATGACGATGCTTTAGTAGCGGTGTTGTACACCGAACCGAGCGCTGACCTTTTGGGGAAAGCGAGCAAGATCGCCGGTGCGTAAAGTTGCCGCTCTAGTTTTCGCAGGCGCATGCGTAGCGTTCCTGACTGGATGTAGTGCGAGCAGTACTTCAAATACTTCTGACACTGGTTACATTTCTGGCGATGGTAGTACCGTCCTGGTTGCACCCGAAGAACGTGGCGAACCGATTTCACTCGCAGGCGAGACGCTAGATGGAATGCCACTAGACATTGCGAGCTGGCAAGGTAAACCAGTTGTCATAAATCTTTGGGCTTCTTGGTGTGGGCCATGTCGCTCTGAAGCAGTTGATTTAGAAAACTCGTATTTGCAATTCAAAGATCAAGGCGTCGAGTTCCTTGGGCTAAACACCCGCGATGGACTTGCGGCAGCCAAAGCATTTAACGAAAGATTCAAAGTTTCTTATCCATCTATTCGAGATAAGGACGGACAGTTAACTTTAGTTTTCGGAAATCTAGGTCCAGCAGCAACGCCTTCAACCATCATTTTGGATTCACAAGGCAGAGTTGCCGCACGCATCTTGGGACCGACAACTGAGTCTGAATTGCGAGTTGTAATTGCAGCCGTTCTGGAGAGCGAAAGCTAATGCCAGTAATTGAGATTGTAGAAACGATCACATCCGGCTCGCTTTTGCTTGCTATCCCGCTTGCATTTCTTGCTGGTCTAGTTTCATTTCTGTCACCTTGCGTACTTCCACTAGTGCCCGGATACCTCTCTTACATAACAGGAGTTGCGGGAGCTAGGGCTACTGCGCAACGCACCTCAGTTTCGCGATCCCGCGCGGTGTGGGGATCAATCGTTTTTGTTTCCGGTTTCTCAATTGTCTTCATTTCCTATGGCGCACTGTTTGGCGGCATCGGGCAACTACTCCTTGAGTATCAGCGAACCATCCAGATGGTTATGGGTGTTGTTGTTGTAATTCTTGGCCTGGGTTTTTTGGGTGCAATTCCTGCAATTCAACGTGACATCAGAATCCATCGAGTTCCGACTGGAACTTTGTTCGGTGCCTTTTTACTTGGCGCATTGTTTGCAATTGGATGGACGCCTTGCATCGGTCCCACTTTGGCTGCAGTTCAAGGTATGGCGCTGACTGAAGCCAGTGCAGTCCGTGGCGCAATTTTGAGTGCGGCCTATTGCTTAGGACTGGGACTTCCGTTTGTGTTCATTGCGTTGTTCTTTGAACGAAGCATTCGAACTGTGAAAGTCCTACGCAAGCATTCGCGAGGAATTATGTATTTCGGTGGCGTCATGCTTATTGTGATTGGGTTACTCCTTGTAACTGGTTACTGGAATGATCTAACAATTGGATTGCGCGTTTGGGCAGCTGATTGGGGAGTACCAATCTAATGAGAATTAATGGTGAGTAAGTAATGGCAACTATGCGGTGGTTATGGCGACAGCTAACCAGCATGCGGATTGCATTGATTTTGCTTTTCTTACTAGCGCTGGCAAGTATTCCGGGATCAATTTTTCCGCAACGAGGTACGTCACCGCTGCGAGTAAATGAGTTCTTAAAGGACAACCCAACCACTGGTCCGATTCTCGACCGGTTTTACATGTTCGACGTTTTTGCTTCACCTTGGTTTGCTTCGATCTACCTGCTGCTATTTATCTCGCTAACTGGATGTGTGCTGCCACGAGCAGTTGATCACTACAAAGAACTTAGGAGCCAGCCTCCGGCAGCACCTAGGAATTTAAGTCGATTGCCGGTTTACCAGCAGTGGCAAAGTAATGCAGAAGCTTCACAGGTCGTTACAGAGACAGCAGATGCTTGGAAGAAACGCGGCTGGCGAGTTCGCCAAGGCGAGGATTGGCTTTCGGCCGAAAAGGGCTACACGCGCGAAACCGGAAACTTGCTGTTTCATTTATCGCTTTTAGTTTTATTGGTCGCTGTTGGTTACGGCGGTGCAGTTGGTTATCGCGGAACTGTAATTGTGCGAGAAGATGCTGGGTTTGCGAACAACGTTACGCAGTACGACACCTTTGCCCCAGGTCGCATGTTTGGTGCCGATGACTTACCGCCATTTTCATTTGAGCTCACGGAGTTTGAAGCAACCTTCCAACGTGGGGGTCAGCAAAATGGCGCGCCACGAGCCTTCCGTGCTGACGTACTAGTCAAGGATGACCCCAAGTCAGAGCCACGGCCAGTGACTATTGAAGTTAACTACCCACTTCGAACCTCAGGCATAACGGTTTATCTAGTTGGACATGGTTACGCACCTGAATTCACTGTTAGGGATACTGATGGAAAAGTTGTTTGGGAAGATGCCGCCGTATTTCTTCCACAAGACTCTGCCTTCACTTCAAGCGGAGTAGTTAAAGTTCCCGATACAGTTCCACAAATTGGTCTGCAGGGATTTTTCCTCCCAACCGTTTCGGAAGATTTCACAAACGGTCCAGTTTCAAAGTTTCCGGCAGCAGATGACCCCGAGGTTTATCTGAGTGCCTGGCAGGGTGATTTAGGTCTCGATTCTGGAATGCCACAAAGCGTCTACCGTCTTGAAACTGAAAACATGAAACGAATTGGAATTGAAGAGATGGCTCCTGGCGATACTTGGAATCTTCCAAACTCGGCCGGAACCGTTGAATTTACTGGCTATCGTCAATGGGCATCCTTTGTGATTACAAAAGATCCAGGTAAAGGCTGGGCGCTAGGCGCAGCCATTGCATCCATCGTTGGCTTGTCGTTGTCGCTTTTGATACCAAGGCGCCGAGCTTGGCTGCGAGTGACGACTTCCAAAGATGAAGGTAATCTGATTGAAGTTGCTGGGTTATCAAAAACTGAAGCTCCTGGCTTGGTAGATGAAATTTCACAGCTGGCCAAACTGGTAAATGCTCCGGAGGAAAAGTTATGACTGTAAATGAAACATTGGCGCAAGCAAGTAACGCCATGGTTTACGGATCCATGACCGCTTTCACAGGAGCTATGGTTGCTTTCAGCATTTCGTTAGCCAAAGGACGCAGACTTGAAACCATCGAAACTTCCGCGCAACGTACGAGTGCTTCACATCAAGTCCGGATGGGATCAACCACAACTCTAGATAAGCCTTCAGTTTCAACGTCAGTTTCTGATGATGGTGACTTAGGAGAAGGTCGCCGCGCTGGAAACATTGGTATGTCCCTAACGTGGCTTGGAACTCTGTTGCTGGGCATGGCGATTCTGTTTCGAGGACTTTCGGCTGGCCGAGTCCCAATGGGAAATATGTATGAGTTCTCGCTTGCAGCTGGTTTCGCAGTATCGCTGACTTACTGCTTGATGTCTATTTCTCGCGACCTGCGTTGGCTCGGAGTATTCATCACGGTCCCTGTATTACTTGATCTGGGTCTTGCACTCACTGTTCTTTATGCTGAAAGTTCTCAACTAGTTCCGGCACTGAATTCATATTGGTTAGCCATTCACGTTTCAGCAGCAGTTTTGTGTTTTGGTGCCTTCACAATTGGCGCTGCGCTTTCCGGTTTGTATCTTGTGGCGCAATCTGCCGAGGATCGTGTTGCCGAAGGTAAAGGACCGGGTCGTAGCGCAGCAATTGCCGAGCGTATTCCGTCAGCAGACCGCTTGGACTTAATGTCTTATCGAATCCATGCTTTCATGTTTCCAATTTGGACCTTTGCAGTTATTGCTGGCGCAATTTGGGCTGAAGCTGCTTGGGGTCGTTATTGGGGCTGGGATCCAAAAGAAACTTGGGCTTTCATTACTTGGGTGATTTATGCGGCTTACTTACACGCCCGCGCAACAGCCGGTTGGCGCGGCAAAAAGGCTGCGTATGTGGCAATTGCGGGATACGCCACGATTTTGTTCAACTACTTTGTTGTGAACATATTCGTACAAGGCTTGCATTCATATTCAGGCCTTTAGGATCCTCTAGCGCTTCGGCGAAAGGTCACGCAAGAAACTTGGGTCGTCATCCGGAGCAAAGACATCGTCATCGCCTCGCCCCCAGCCGCGACCATTTGTGCGACCAAACAAAATCCATAGCAATGGACCAATTACGGGTATGAAGACAATGATTGCAACCCATACCAATTTTGGTAGCGCTTTTGGATTTGGCGTCTGTAGGCAGTCGGCAAGGGCGTATACCGACAGACCGATGACTAAAACGGTTAAAACAAAGCGAGGCATACTTAGATCGTAAGTCAGAATTCGAAAGTTGGCGAACAGACATAAACTAATGAAGTGAATCCATTCATTTCTTACACTCTGGCTCGACTCGGATTACTTGCAGTCACCTTGGGCATTGGCTATTTGTTTGGCCTGCGTGGTCCACTATTAATCATTTTGGGGTTCTTAGGTTCTGGGCTGATATCTCTGGTGCTACTAAATGGTCAAAGGTCACAGCTAGGCGGCCGGATTTCGGGATACTTTTCCGGAATCAACCAAAGGCTAGATGCAAATACTCGTAAAGAGGATTTTGACGAGTAGTTTCACATTCCGTTTGGTGACAACCAAATGGCTCCGGAAAGCATCCCGGAGAAAAGTAAAAGCAGGCGAGCAGTATCTCCGAGTACTGGAATCAAATCTGGACCAGTAGCGCCATTACGAACTGCTTGCAATGGACGTCGGGCACTTAAAATTGCGAACAATCCAATGAAGGCGCTCTCGGGTCCGGTTTCAGAAAAGTTCATGGCAAGTGGCATAAAGAATCCCACCAATATGCAGGCGCGATAAAGTTCCCGGGTTTTTGAATCTCCTAATCGAACTGCCAAAGTTCGTTTTCCAGACAATTCATCAGTTGGGATATCTCGCAAGTTATTTGCAACCAAAATCGCAGTTGAAAACGCGCCACATGCGACACCACCGAGCAATGCCAAAACGGTTACTTGACCAGTTTGGCTAGCACTTGTGCCAGCAACGGCAACTAATCCAAAGAACACAAATACAAATAGTTCTCCGTAGCCGGCATAACCATATGGCTTCGATCCTCCGGTGTAAAACCAAGCTGCAGCGATTGCAGCAATCCCGATCGGAACAAGTAACCAAACTTGGCTTAACAAAACCATGCCGAGCCCAGCCAGCGCACTAATTCCAAACGAGATGAATGCCGCCCGCTTAACCTCTTCTGGAGTCGCTAACTTCTGTCCAACGAGACGAACTGGACCAACGCGATTTTCATCAGTGCCACGGATGCCATCGCTGTAATCATTTGCATAGTTGACACCGACTTGTAATGACAGGCTCACAACGAGGGCAAGCAGTGCGATTAGGGGTCGAAATGATCCTTCAAATTCTGCGATTGAGGTACCAACTAAAACCGGAGCAATTGCAGCCGGAAAAGTTCTGGTTCGTGCGCCATCAATCCATTGAGTGCGGGTAGCCATTAAAATCCTTAATGATTTGTTCCTGGGTGTGGAAACAGCTTTTGTGTCATTTCGTTTGCAGCTTGCATCCGCAAACTTATCCGATCGATTTTTCCAGAATCGAGCATGGGTAGTGAAGTTACCAATTGCACAGTTCGAGGAACTGCAGCTCTACTAATTTGATCACGTATTGTGCCTTGAATTTCGGAAATCAAACTTGAAAGATTGGAAACATGGCTGCGAGTTACGATGTAAGCAATTGGAATCGAACCCCAAAGTTCATCTTGTAAGTCAATAACTGCAACATCTTCGATCGCTGGATGATGTCGGATCAAAGACTCAACAGCGCTCAAAGCAACGTTAACGCCACCAACTGTCACGACGTCATCTAAGCGGCCCAAGACATGAAGAAGGCCGCTGGAATCGAGTTTTCCAACATCGTGCGTTTGAACTTGTCCAGAGATGAAGCTAACTGCATCTAAATCTGGACGCAGACGGTAGCCACTTGCAGCTACTGCTCCAGAAATTGTCACTCGACCAGGTTCAACATCATCTTTAGTGCCGAGTGAAATATTCACGCCATCAAGCGGTCGACCATCAAATACACAGCCACCGCAAGTTTCGGTCATGCCATAGGAGATAGAAACTTTGATCCCAAGTTCGCGCATTTTGTTTAACATCGGCTGCGGAGTTGCCGCAGCACCACTAAGTACTAGGTCATAAGACTGCAATGCTTCTATTCCCACACTGCCAGATTCAATTAATCGAGCAATCTGAGTTGGGACCAAAGACACCATGAGTGCTCGGCCATCTTTATTGCTTTCCCGAACAGCTCGCATTGTTGTGGCAGCAAACGCAGCCGCTTCAAAAGTTCGCGCACCGCCAACACTTGGATCAATTTCAAATGGACTGTTGTGGTACCAAGACCTAACTAAAACCATGACGCCAGCGATTCGATGAGCTGGCATAGAGACCACCCAACGATTGTTGGTACCGAATCGGTTTCCAAAAGCAGTCGCAGAAGCTGACAAAGCTTGATGGCTTAACATCACTCCTCGGGGGGTTCCGGTTGATCCGGAAGTTGCACACACAATTGCAATGTCATTGGATTCGAGAGGATATTTTGGATCGTCTGGGCGAAGCGCTTTCATGGTCTGAGTCACAATGAATTCAGGGGAGTCAGCCATCGGAGCAATTGCTGGGCCTGATCCATCTAGGGCTGGGCCTATAACTGAGGCAAGTTTTAGAACTCCACCCATGCCAGGGGGAACCGTCACCGCGGTAAGCACCCGCGGATTCTGGCTTTTTCTGGATGTGTCAGATTGCGTCATCGAGACTAGCCTAGAGCGAAGAACTATTCCTCAAGATTTTCCTAAGGTTTGTGATGGATACCCGAACAAAGTACGTGCTTCCGCCAGTGGTTGCAGACGACAGTCCTGCCAAAAAAGACCCAAGTTACTCATCGATCACCACTGCCTGCGAATGGGTGCGAACTGGTGATTACACCGACATTATTTTGGAACGATCTGCAGGTGTTGATTCGGGCATTGCAAAAATCACCATCAACCGCCCCGAGAAGCGCAATGCATTTCGACCACAAACCGTTCAGGAATTGATCCACGCTTTCGATGTGGTTCGTGACGATCCAAGTGTTGGCGTTGTAATTTTGACCGGTCAAGGCGATTGGGCATTTTGCAGTGGCGGCGATCAGATGATTCGTGGCGATGATGGCTACATCGGTGATGACGCAGTAGCTCAAGCCGGTGTTGGCCGACTTAACGTTTTAGATTTACAAATTGCAATTCGTCGAATTCCAAAACCAGTCGTTGCAATGATTGCTGGTTACTCAATCGGTGGCGGACATGTGTTGCATGTAGTTTGCGACCTTTCCATCGCTGCCGACAATGCTCGCTTTGGTCAGACTGGCCCGATTGTTGGTTCCTTCGATGGCGGATATGGTTCTGGGTTACTTGCTCGTCACATCGGTCAAAAGCGCGCCCGCGAGATCTGGTTCTTGTGTCGCCAGTACGGTGCCGAGCAAGCGTATGACTGGGGCTTAGTGAACTCAGTTGTGCCGCTGCAAGATCTTGAAATCGAAACAGTTCAGTGGTGTCGTGAAATGTTGCGACTATCACCACTTTCACTTCGCATGCTTAAGGCAAGTCATAATGCTGCCGATGATGGTCTGGCGGGAATTCAACAGCTTGCCGGAGATGCAACTCTGCTCTTCTACATGAGCGAAGAAGCACAAGAAGGTCGTAACGCTTATAAAGAAAAGCGTCGACCTGATTTCTCACAGTTTCCAAAACGCCCATAAGCGATATGACTATTGCGGAGATTGCGGAACAAGCTATTCCGTTTGCATTAAAGCTAAACGGAAAGTTTCGTAATACTCAGACACGCACTGGCGTATTGATCAGTGGACCATCAGGCTGGGGCGAGTTTGCACCGTTCCCGGAATACGACGACGAGGTCTGCGCCAAGTGGTTGGCTGGAGCACTCGAATCTGCCTTTGGAACTTTTCCTACAAAACTTCGATCTTCAGTCCCAGTGAATTCCATTATCCCGATGTTGAATGTTGAGCAAACCATTTCCGCAGTCGAAGCCGCAGTCAATGTTTATGGCATGACAACTTTTAAGGTGAAAGTTGCAGACTCAACATCAAATTCGTTGACTACTGATGAGCAGCGAGTTAAAGCAGTTCGCACCACCTTGGACCGATTAGGCATCGAAGGAAAAATTCGAATCGATGTAAATGGGCAATGGAATCTTGATCAAGCCATGCAAGCGATTCCGATTCTTGACCAAGCAGCTGGCGGACTTGATTACATTGAGCAGCCTTGTTCGACAATTGCTGAGTTGGTAGAACTCAAGAACAGAATGCAAAACTGGGATCAACCAGTCCAGATTGCGGTCGATGAATCTTTACGGTTAGCCGAAACCATCGACGTTGCCCAAATCAAATTAGCTACCGACATTCTGGTAGTTAAGGCAATTCCATTAGGCGGTGTCCAGCGCGCACTGGATTTGGTAACGCAAATTGGTTTACCTGCGGTAGTCAGTGGATCCTTAGACACATCAGTGGGTCTCTCTAGTGGCATCGCGCTTGCGGCCAGCATCCCGCAACTTTATGGAGCCTGTGGACTAGGTACCGGGACTTTGTTTGCTGAAGATTTAGTAACACCTACTACGTTGCCGACAAATGGCGAACTTGTGGTTAGGCGAGCCAGTCCTGATGCGCATTTACTTGCAAGCTATGCAGGCAAAGTCATTGACGCTGATCGACTTTGGTGGCAAGAGCGCATTGTGCGAGCATGGCAGAACGGTGCCAATGATTTGGTGAGCCCGAGTGTGAAGGAGGCAGTGGAGCAATGACATCGAATGATATAACGTCAACAGCATTAGCTCGATCAATAGTTCAAAGCTGCCTCGATGCTGGCGCCGAGCAAGTAGTAATTGCTCCTGGCTCTCGCAATGCACCGCTGTCTTGGGCATTTGCGCAAGCTGAGAAAGCTGGACTCATCAAAATTCAAGTTCGTATCGACGAACGTGATGCTGGATTTTTAGCACTAGGAATTGCCAAAGCAACTAGAAAGCCAGTTCCGGTAGTTGTAACTTCAGGTTCGGCAGTTGCCAACTTAATGCCGGCAGTCGTCGAGGCCTTTCATAGCGCAGTACCTGTGATCGTTTTGAGTGCGGATCGTCCAGCATCTGCGCGTGGAAAAAGCGCTCCGCAAACCATTAATCAATTTGGAATGTTTGGAACTTTTGTTAAGGCGCAGATCGATATGGCTGCTGGTAACACAGTTGCTTTAGACATCAGCCAGGTAATTGAGTCGACGGTTTCGGGTCGGCCTGGTCCAGTTCAGGTAAACGTGCAGTTCGAAATGCCACTGCTGCCAGATGAGAAAGTAATGAAATGGCAACCAATGACACCGAGTATTGCCGCAATTTCAAAAACTGAATGTGATCAGAAAGAAATCGCAGTTTCAGGTCGAGGGATTTTTCTAGTTGGAGATAACGCCGACCCAGAAGCAGTGGAAGAGATTAATCAGATCTCGCAAGAAATAGGTTGGCCGATTATTTGGGAACCAACTGCAAATGCCCACATGCTTACCAACGCAATCTCTCATGGCGTGGTTTTACTGCAAGCAGACATCGCACCAAAAATTGATGTTGTAGTCACCCTGGGAACGGTTGGGTTATCGCGTGCGATTTTGGGATTACTGAAGAGCGTTCCTACTCACTTGGCAATCCATAGCGCAACTGCTGGGTCAGACTCACCAGATCCAGTGTCGAGTGCAAAAGAAATTTTGGAATGCGTGCCAAAGCTAACGACAAAAATTGACCTAGAGTGGTTACAGCAATGGCAAACGTTGGATAGCAAAGCGTCGACTGTAATAGAAACTGCTTTAGCCGCCAATACCTTAACGGGACCAAGTGCTGCGCAATTGGTTTGGAATCAAGCTGGTGAAGCTGATCAACTATTTGTTGCTGCTTCCTGGCCGGTCCGTCACCTTGAAGCACACGCTTCCAAACGAAATGGTTTGCAGGTATTTGGCAATCGAGGTGCAAATGGAATTGATGGCCTGATTTCAACCGCTACTGGTGTAGCAATTGGTACCAAGAAACGAACTGTCTTGCTTGTGGGAGACATTGCATTTCTGCATGATCTTGGCGGCCTGAACTTGGGCGAAGGTCAAGATCAGCCAAACTTAACGATCGTAGTTTTGGACAACAATGGCAGCGGAATCTTTAGCCAGCTTGAACAGGGTGCAGTGGAATACCAAGAACATTACGAGAAAGTCTTTGGTACCCCACATGGCAAAGACCTTTGGGTAATTGCAGAATCCTTGGGCATTCCGGCAAAGCAAGTAACAACCAAAACTGAATTGAAGTTTGCACTAGAAAGTTTTGAAAAAATGCCAGGCATCAAAGTTATCGTTTGCCTGACAGGAGACCGAAGCGCAGAGAATGATTTGATTAAACAAATCGTCGCTCAGGTAAAAAGCAGTTAAGGATTCAAAATGCGAGCTCGTGATTTAGGCATCAAGTTTGAAGGTCAGCCTGGCGCATTAAATGCCATCACAGATGTTCCCGGTCTTGAAGTTGGCATGGTGACTTTGATTTCAGGTGAAGGTGATTTGATCCCTGATGCAGGACCAGTTCGAACTGGAGTAACAGCAATTTTGCCGGTCGGAAAGAAAAGTACTCAACAGGCGATACCTGCAGGAATCTATTCCTTAAATGGCAACGGTGAAATGACAGGCTCACACTGGATAAATGAAACTGGTGGCCTCTCAGGTCCAATCATGATTACCAACACCCATGCAGTTGGAACTGTTCATCGTGGAGTTATCGAATGGGTTAAACAAAACTTTCCTGAGGCAGCCATGGAATGGCTACTTCCAGTTGTTGCGGAAACTTGGGATGGCTATCTAAATGACATCAATGGTGCGCATGTAACAGCGGAACATGCCATCGGTGCAATTAATTCGGCAACTGGCGGCCAAGTCAGTGAGGGATCGTATGGTGGCGGCACTGGAATGAATTGCTACGGATTTAAAGGTGGCAATGGAACGGCATCCCGAGTGGTTCCATTCGGCGGCAAAGAATATGTCGTTGGTGTTTTTGTTCAAGCAAACTTTGGTGATCGCCGGGAACTTAAGATCCATGGGCAAGACATGTCGGATTTAGATGTGCCAAATCCAATGGACGAATCAACTTGGATCGACCGAGACAAATCTCGAACGGTACCTGGTGGAGCTGGTTCAGTAATTGTCATTGTCGCCACAAATGCACCACTGCTTCCGGATCAATGTCGGGCATTGGCCAGACGCGTTCCACTTGGATTAGCCAGAACTGGAACGGCAGGCGGACATTTCAGTGGAGATATTTTCTTGACTGTTTCTACAGCTCAACCAGGTGAGCTTTCAAGTGGCTTTCCAACTAAATCCCGTCAGGAAGCGGAATTGAAATCTCTTGAATTCGTTCCTTGGAATTATTTGGATGCTTTCTTTACAGCAGTTGTCCAAAGCGTTGAAGAGTCGGTATTGAATTCACTAGTAAACAACGAAACGATGGTTGGCCGAGACGGAAATACTTCGTATGCGCTTCCGCACGATCAAGTTAAATCCCGCATTTCTAAGCCGTAACGAACGAAAAGTCAGTCAAGCCAAGTACGGTTAGTGCAACAAGGGAGTACAAAAAGTGGCTGATAAATCTTTACGAGTTGACGTTGAGCAACCTGCGAAAGTAAATCTCCCTAAGCGGGTTTCTTATTCCCAGATGTCGCTATATCAACAATGTGGATTGAAGTATTTCTTCTCTTACATTGATGGTTGGCGGGAACCTCCAACATCTGCATTAGCAGGTGGCTCAATTACCCACGAAGTTGTTGAACACCTTTACCGACTGGCTCCTGAAGAGCGCACATTGGACGCAGCCATGGAATTACTTAGAGAGCATGGTCCACGCATGCTCAAGGCCGCTGAATACAAACCATTCGAATCTGACAACAAAATGAAGTACAGCGTGAAAGAGGCTATTGAGAATTTGTTTAAGGTTGAGAACCCTCCTGAAGTCGTAGTCCAACCAGAACATCTTGAAATGGAACTTAGTGTCGAGATTAATGGCGTTAACTTTTTTGGAAAAGTTGATCGGTTTACCGTAGATGGTGTTAATCGAGTTACTGATTACAAGACTGGAAAAAGTCCAGGAAAGTTTGTTGATGACAAATTAGCGCAGCCATATTTATATGCATTGGGATTCAAGACGCAATATGACATCGACGTTGATGAAGTTGAGCTGATTTTTCTTAATGCCCAAGAAGTGGTTAGAAGACCGGTAGATTCTGGGTTAGTTGTTTCACAGGGTGAAAAACTTGCTCAGATGCGGGCGGGTAGTGAAAGTGATGTGCAGAACTCGTCGTGGGAAGCGAGAGTATCCCGCTTGTGCGATTACTGCGCATTTGAACGAGTCTGTCCAGCAAGAACCCCAGAAGCTCCAGTTCCTGGCTCCACCGAATGCGACACCAAATTAAGCGATGCGGGACTTCTGCATAAGTAGTCGAGTGCCTGAATTTGTTTGCAGCATGCAGTTCTAGACTTATCTCATGCGCAATTCCAGATATCGTTACTCTCGGCTAGTCATGATCATCGGATCCATCGTGTTTGCGGTTAGTGCTGCGGCGCTCCTAGCTGATCCCTCATCCTTTGTGACATATATCGGTGTGCCCTCGAATGAATCTGTTGTTTGGTCATTTAGATTGACCGGCGTACTTCTAGTTGCACTAGCAATTCATATGGCGACAACATCGCGCAATGCTGGAGACCCAGCGTTTCGCAGAGCTGCGGTTGTAATGATCTTGGTATCAGTTGGGTTAGCGGCATTGACTTATCTTGCGCCAGGCACCGCAACAACGGGACGCTGGGTTTTTGTTGGTATTGGCTCTGGGTTTGCTGCGTTGTATTTGATCACGCTTCCAATCAAGTCCATTGGTTACAAGGAAGAGCAGCCAACTAGCTCATGAGCTTGGCTGACATTTTAGATACTCGCGATCCAGCAACGGTCGCAAACCCTTACGACATTTACCGCCAGCTTAGAGCTCAACGGGATCTAGTTTGGAGCGATCGTCTCGGGCTTTGGTTGGCACCCACACATGAAACCGCTAATGCAACCCTGCGAAACAAAAGTTTGGGTCGGCTATACAAAGCACAAGAACCATTTGACGAGTGGGAGATCTTTAATTGGCTGCATTCAGATTCGATTCTGGATAGCGAACCACCTAAACACACTCGGCTGCGCTCGTTGGTTCAAAAAGCCTTCACGCCTGGACGGATCGCGGCACTTGAACCAAACATTAAAGATATCTGTGAGCAACTTCTTGATAATGCCGAGGCAAAGCTTGCAAGCTCTGGAAGCTTCGACATCTTGGTCGATTATGCGGAGCCGTTGCCAGTTCTAGTCATTGCAGATCTCTTAGGCGTCCCACGTGACATGGCTAACGATTTGCGTCGCTGGTCACAGGACATAGTAAAGATGTATGAGTACGGCAGAACTCGCGAACAAGAGCTTGCCGCCCAGAAAGCTGGACTTGAATTCAGTTCCTACATTGCTGACTTGGCCGCTAAGCGAAAAGTCGATCCACAACAAGACCTGATCACCGCCCTAGTTGAAGTTGAAGAACAAGGCGAAAAGCTAAATGAGCATGAACTTATTGCGATGTGTGTTTTACTGCTCAATGCTGGACATGAGGCTTCGGTAAATGGTTTCGGCAATGGCATGGTTGCAATGTTCCGTAATGCAGATCAACTTGAGTTGATGAAAAGTTCGCCCCGTGAACTTACTGAAACTGCACTGGAAGAAATGATGCGGTTTGATTCGCCACTTCACATGTTTGAAAGAACCGCAACAACTGAAACTGTTGTCGGCGAAACCACAGTACTTGAAGGACAAAAAGTTGTGGCAATGCTGGGTTCAGCAAATCGTGATGAAGAAATATTCGAAGACACTGATCGCTTCGACATCACCAGGAAGCACAATCCACACATTGCATTTGGTGCTGGAATTCATTTCTGCATTGGTGCACCGCTAGCTCGGCTCGAGATGCAAAACTCGCTACCCATGATGTTCGAGAGATTTCCAAATTTGCAGTTGGCTGGAACGCCAGTACAACGTCCAACTTTTGTCCTGCGGGGCTGGGAAACAATTCCAGCTAACAACGGTTAGTTATTCCAAAGCCGATTTCATCGCGGCGAATTTTGCTTGTGACTCGGCAACTTCAGATTCGCCATTTGACCCAGCAACAATTCCGCACCCAGCAAACAATCGCAAAGTTTTACGATCTTCAGTTTCAATCAGAGCGCATCGCAGTGCAATACCAAATTCGCCATCGCCATTAGCTGCCAACCAACCAACAGGTGCGGAGTAGCGGCCACGATCCATGCCCTCAAGTTCTCGAATAACGTGAGTGGCACGCTCAGTCGGTGTTCCGCAAACCGCAGCAGTTGGGTGCAGTGAAGCGGCAAGCGCCAATGCTGGGGCAGCATCAACAAGTTCTCCAGTAACGTCAGTTGCTAAGTGCTGAACGTTAGCCAGTCGCAAAATGAATGGTCGTTCCGGCACATTCAAATCTGTGCAATGTGTGGCAAGCGCAGCAGCAACTGACTCGACGGCGTAAACATGTTCTTCTTGATCTTTGTCTGAGTCAAGCAACTCGGCAGCAAGTTGGCCATCGCGATCTGTGTCCCGGCTTCTACGCATCGTTCCAGCAAGTACTCGGCTAGTTACGTGTTCACCATCACGGCGAATCAAAAGTTCTGGAGTAGCCCCGACTAATCCATCAACACAGAAAGTCCAACATTCAGGAAATGACTCATTGAGTCGAATTAAAAGCGCTCCAATATGAAGCGGCTCATCTAGTTGGGCGACGATATCTCGAGCTAAAACTACTTTGTCCAGTTCGCCGGCATTAATTCGTGAAACTGCTATGTCGACCGATGACTGCCATTCGGAAACTGGACGCGATCCAGGTAGCCAAGTTACGTTGTTTATTCCTTGGGATACCGCATGTGGACGATTTATCTCGCTAAGCACTCCAGTTAATTGAGATTCAGAAATTGCAACATCACTAGTGATAGTCAAGCGCGTTCCAGTTTGGGTGCGCGTAATTGCAACTTTTGGAATGACTAGAACGGAAGTACCAGGATCTTTGTCGAAGGCAAATGAGGCAAAAGCGATTGGCTCGTCACCTTTTGAGGTTGAGCATTGCTGCGACCACCAGCGCTGCGCCCGGCTAAATCGCTCAGGCCCATGAAATGAACTACGCGTGACTTCTCCCCAGCCAACAATTCCCATCTGATTGGTGGCTAAGCCATTAATCCAAGCTAGCCCGCCACTTGCCGGTAACAGCGACAACAGATTTGGGATGTCAGGGATTTCAATGGTTCGGACGTACAAGATTGATTCTTGGTCCGCGGCTAATGAAGTCATAACTCATTAAGCCTACGGTGTCTTTTCATTCTTAGCATGTGCGAAGGGTCTCCATAGACTTGTGGTGTGACCCAGTCAACTTCTGTGCCAACAACTTCTGCGCCAATGGGCACCCCAGCGCGCAAGTTGCTCCAAAGTCTTGCCGGTCCATACACATTCAACTTGGTTTCCTTGATTCTGGCGGCGCTGGTTTTCTCACTTGGGAGACTAACGGTTTATGCCGCGGACCAAAGTCAGTACCTTGTTTACAGCCTTAGTGCCCTAGCTATTTCGCAAAGTTTTGCTGTAATCACACTTTTGATTACTGGCACACTTTTGTTTCGCGCTCCGATTGTAAAGCTTCGACCGATCGTTGCTGTTGTTGCGATTTTGATTGTGAACATTCTCAGCACCATCTTGTTTGAGTTAATACTTAGAAGCTGGAACCTAGAGCCGATTCCACAATCAATATTTCAGCGAGTGATAAGCCTGTTATTTGCAACATTTATCTACTTAGGATTTGGTTGGGTTTCTGCAGCCTTAGATTTGAACTTCAAGCAAGTAAAGCTTGGCAAAGAGTTACTTACAAGTTTGTCGAAGCAACAAATCGAACTGTCTTTGACAATCAGAGACGCCAGGACATTTGCAATCCGCGAGGTATCCCTCGAGATTCAATCGACTAAAGGTACTTTAGAGAATTTTGTCTCAATAAGTTCGCGTAACGAGGAGACTGATAATCAAATCAATCAACTTCAGAAAACTTTAGATGAAGTTGAAACTCGAGTAAGTAATATTTCCAGTAGATTCCCAGGCACAGTTCGAATTGCAAAATTTAGTGCGAAAGCCAACTACTCTTTTTCCAGCGTAGTTAACGCCAGCACCAAGAAGAACGAGGCATTACCAGGTCTGATTTGCGCTTTTGCATTTTTTGGATTCAGCAGTTGGTTGAGCTACTTCCTAGATGATTCAGCTGCATTCTTTTGGGGGACGATATTGAGTATTTCCAGTTTTGCAATCTTTTGGGCCTACGAAAAATATGTAGTTACAAAGGTTGTCGCACAACCCGTATCCGTTCGGGTTTTGATTTATGAGGCCACTGTCGTTTCGTATTTGTTTTTCTGGCTATTAATTCTTGGATATTTTGGTGGCGATAATTCTGTTGCTTACGGGGCCGCCCTGGCATATGCCGCTATCCCATTTATCTTCTTCAACGGGGGAGCCGTCCTCGGTGGAATCGTAACCTTGTCACAAGAACGCCGCGAAAATCTCACGACCCAGGCCGCCTCACTTCGCAAGGATCTGGCAAATTTAGAAAAGATCAGAAGCGATGAAGACAAAGTATGGAAGTCATTGTTTGTGGGTGACATTGCACTATCACCAACGACTGCAAGTGTGATTTTACGAGATGCAACACTGACTAAAGATGTGGATCGCGTATTGACTGCTATTCCAAATGTGAACGCACTTTGGAGGACCGTGTTCTCAAAGTTGGCAGCTTTAGCCTAAGCGCTTGGGAATGCGTACGGCATAAAAGATGGCAGACTAGAGACATGTCACGCGCATACTTAAACAAAGAGCCTCATGAAGTGGCTGCGATGTTTGATGCTGTCGCAAAGAAGTACGACATCACCAACGATGTTTTGAGTCTGGGGCAAACTCGTAACTGGCGCAAAGCCGTTGTTACTGCGGTAGCTCCAACTGTTGGTGAAGAAATCTTGGATTTAGCAGCAGGCACCGGAACGAGTACTCAGCCTTTCTATGAAGCGGGCGCCAATCCAACAGCTTGCGATTTCAGCGCTGGCATGATTGAAGTGGGACGCAAGCAATTTCCACATTTGACTTTCGTGCAAGGCGACGCAATGAGCTTGCCTTTCGCAGATGAAACTTTTGATGCAGTCACGATTTCATTTGGACTGCGAAATGTTCAAGATCCAAAAACCGCGCTAACTGAGATGGCTCGAGTCACAAAGCCAGGGGGACGCCTTGTGGTTTGCGAATTTAGCCATCCAACTTGGTCGCCATTTCGCACGGTCTACATGGAGTACCTGATGAAGGCATTGCCAGCGGTTGCAAACAAGATGTCAAGCAATCCTGATGCCTACGTTTATTTGGCGGAGTCGATTCGGGCCTGGCCAAATCAGGATGAACTGAGCAAAGTGATTTTGGGTTCCGGCTGGAAAACCTGCGAATATCGTGATTTAACTGGTGGAATAGTTGCCCTACACCGGGCAACTAAGTAAGAAAAGTTGCCCTACACAGGCCAACTAAGTAATCAGCCAAGTAATTCAGTGGGGCTCAAGTCAGGACCCGAAAGTGACCTATTTGCTCGTGACAAATAAACTAAAGGCGCATTAGTGAATCTTTTCACAAACGCACAAATGCTGAATTTTCAAGGGGCTTTTCGGCTCTAGGATTGATTAGCGCAAGCGAAAGGTGGCCTAACTGTGGGACAGGGAAATGTATACCTACCCATTTTCTTTTTAGGTCTTTTGGCATTTGGTTTTGCGGTTTTCTCAGTCGCCGCCGCTTCATTTACAGGTCCGAAGCGATACAACCGCGCCAAAGTCGATGCGTACGAATGTGGAATCCAGCCAGCTCAAGCCCAGCTTGGTGGCGGACGCTTCCCAGTCAAGTACTACATCACTGCAATGCTCTTCATTATTTTTGACATCGAAATAGTTTTTCTCTACCCATGGGCAGTTACCTTCGATGCGCTTGGTTTATTTGGATTAATTGAAATGATCATTTTCATTCTCACAGTTCTGGTTGCGTACGCATTTGTTTGGCGTCGCGGTGGACTTGAGTGGGATTAAGAATTTTTAGAGGTTAGAGGAAAAAATGGGACTAGAAGAGAAATTGCCAAGTGGTGTTTTACTCACCACGGTTGAAGGCTTAGCTGGTTATGCCCGAAAGAACTCACTTTGGCCAGCAACATTTGGTCTTGCCTGCTGCGCCATTGAAATGATGGCCTCTGGCGCCGGACGATATGACTTAGCGCGTTTTGGTATGGAAGTTTTCCGTGCTTCCCCTCGCCAGGCAGATCTAATGATCGTGGCTGGTCGCGTTAGCCAGAAAATGGCTCCAGTGCTTCGACAGATTTATGATCAAATGCCAGAGCCGAAATGGGTTCTTGCCATGGGTGCATGTGCATCATCTGGGGGCATGTTCAATAACTATGCAATCGTGCAAGGTGTCGACCATATAGTCCCAGTTGATATCTATTTACCGGGCTGTCCACCTCGCCCTGAAATGCTTATCGATGCCCTACTAAAACTTCACGAACAAATCGGCGACACCAAATTGGGCTCAAATCGCAAACGCGAAATTGTTGAACTTGAAAAAGAAGCGCTACTTGCAACACCAGTAACTGCCCAGCGAGGTCTACTTCGATGAGCAATGAAGTAATACACAACGGTCAGCCGTTGCTTGAAGTCACTAGTGCCAGCCAAGGAATGTTTGGTGCTACTGGTTCTGGCGATACTTCTGGCTTTGGTGGACTTACAACGGTTGTGCCAGTGCCTGCACCATCCGAACGACCTTACGGTAGATACTTCGATGAACTTGCTGACGAACTAATTGCAGCCCTTCCAGATTTTGGTTCATCTTGGGATAAGGCAATTGAAAAAGTAGTTGTCGATCATGATGAGCTAACTCTTTATGTGCGACCAAGCGAATTAGTAGCACTCGCGAAAACCCTTCGCGATGAACCTGGACTGCGCTTTGAACTTTGCTTAGGTGTTAGTGGAGTTCATTTCCCAGAACACAAAGACCGTGAGATGCATGCGGTTTACCATTTCCGTTCCCTAACCCACAATCGCCAAATTCGACTTGAAGTTTCAGTTCCGAACTCCAATCCACACATTCCTTCGATCATGTCGGTTTACCCAACCAACGACTGGCATGAACGTGAAGCATATGACTTCTTTGGAATCATCTTTGATGGCCATCCGCATTTGATTCGCATCATGATGCCGGATGATTGGCAAGGCCATCCACAACGTAAGGACTATCCACTCGGTGGTGTTCCGGTTGAATACAAAGGCGCAACAATTCCACCTCCAGATACCCGGAGGTCTTACAGCTAATGTCTGATACTTACTCACCAAATTACGAAACGACTGAAGGTCGCGTTTATACAGTTATGGGCCAAGACTGGGATTCAGTTCTTGGCGCTGCTGAGGGCGAATACGAACGCATTGTTGTGAACATGGGCCCGCAGCACCCATCAACGCACGGAGTATTGCGCTTGATCCTGGAGCTTGAAGGCGAGACAGTTACCGAAGCTCGGTGTGGCATCGGATATCTGCACACCGGTATCGAAAAGAATCTTGAATATCGCACCTGGACGCAAGGTGTAACTTTTGTTACCCGAATGGATTACCTATCACCATTCTTTAATGAGACTGCTTACTGCCTAGGCGTCGAAAAACTTTTGGGTATCACTGACGATATTCCAGAGCGCGCCCAGATCATTCGCGTAATGATGATGGAACTTAATCGCGTTTCTTCTCATCTAGTGGCACTTGCGACTGGTGGCATGGAACTTGGTGCACTTACCGCAATGATTTTCGGATTCCGTGAGCGTGAATCAGTACTTGATTTGTTCGAACTTGTAACTGGACTTCGCATGAACAGTGCATACATCCGACCTGGTGGTGTGGCACAAGACTTGCCTGCTGGCGCTGAAAAGCAAATCCGCGACACAATCATGGCTTTACCGCGTCGCATGAAAGACACAACTGACTTACTTGTCGATAACTCAATTTGGTTAGCCAGAACCCAAGGTATTGGAAAGTTAGACCTAGCTGGTTGCATGGCACTTGGAGTGACTGGGCCTGTGTTGCGTGCGACTGGCCTGCCGCAAGATCTTCGCAAGACCAATCCGTATTCCGGTTATGAAAATTACGAGTTCGACGTCATGACTCAGACTACTTCTGATGCTTATGGTCGATTCTTGATTCGACTATCCGAGATGGAGCAGTCGCTCAATATCGTTGAGCAGTGCCTAGATAAGTTGCAGCCAGGACCAGTAATGGTTGAGGACAAGAAGATTGCTTGGCCAGCTCAGCTATCGATTGGTTCTGATGGTCAAGGAAACTCACTTGATCACATTCGCCACATCATGGGTGAATCAATGGAAGCTTTGATTCACCACTTCAAGTTAGTTACCGAAGGCTTCCAAGTTCCTGCTGGTCAGGTTTACAGCGCGGTTGAATCTCCACGTGGTGAACTTGGTGTTCACATGGTTTCAGACGGAAGCACTCGACCATATCGAGTTCATTATCGCGATCCATCGTTCACAAACCTTCAAGCAGTAGCAGCTATGTGTGAAGGCGGGCAGATTGCAGACGTAGTTGCTGCAGTTGCATCCATCGATCCAGTTATGGGAGGTGTTGATCGCTAATGGCACTTTCGGAATCAACTCGAGTGCAAGCGCGCGAAATTATTTCGCGTTATCCGCAGGCAAGATCCGCACTACTTCCAATGCTGCATTTGGTGCAAGCTGAAGAAGGCTATGTAAGCGCAGATGGTATTGCATTATGCGCCGACGAGCTTTTACTAACTACTGCTGAGGTAGCAGCAGTAGCAACTTTCTACACCATGTATCACCGCAAGCCGGCCGGCGAATATCACATCGGCGTATGCATCAACCCTGGCTGTGGAATTCTCGGCGGCGATGCAATTTGGGAAAAGCTAAGCTCCCGACTTGGCATTGGTCATGACGAAGTAACTCCCGATGGAAAAATCTCACTTGAGCGCATTGAATGCCAGGCTGCTTGCACGCACGCACCAGTAATGACTGCTAACTGGGAATTCTTAGACAACATGACACCAGAATCTGCAATCGATGTTGTTGAAAAACTTGCCAGCGGCAAAGAAGTTATCAGCACCCGTGGTCCAAAGATTCGTACCTTTAAGGAAAACGAATTAACTTTGGCTGGCTTCGATGATGGCTTAGTTGATGAAGGTGTCCAGGCTGATGCACAAATGCTTGCCGGATTGAATCGCGCTAAGGAACTTGGCCAAACTGCACCAGGAGTAAAGAAATGACATTAACTCCGGTACTCAGTGCACATTGGGATGAAGTTGACTCCTACAAAATTACGGGCTACATGCGCCACGGCGGTTACACCGCATTCAAGAAGGCGTTCGCAACTGGCCCAGATGAAATCATTTCGCTAGTTAAAGACTCAGGTCTGCGCGGACGCGGTGGCGCTGGCTTCCCAACTGGCCTTAAGTGGAGCTTTGTTCCACAAGGCGATGGCAAGCCGCACTACTTAGTTATCAACGCCGATGAGTCTGAACCAGGTGCTTGCAAAGACATTCCATTAATGATGGCTAACCCGCACTCATTAATCGAAGGCATCATCATTGCTTCATATGCAATGCGCGCTAACCATGCATTCATTTACATTCGTGGCGAAGTTCCACACGTTTTCCGTCGGGTTAATAATGCGATTCGCGAAGCTTATGCAGCCGGTTACCTTGGCAAGAACATCATGGGATCTGGATTTGATCTTGAAGTTGTTCTGCACGCCGGCGCTGGTGCATACATTTGTGGTGAAGAAACTGCGTTACTTGATTCCCTTGAAGGTCGTCGCGGCCAACCACGTTTGAAGCCACCGTTTCCTGCAGTAGCTGGTCTATATGCCTCACCATCTTGTGTAAATAACGTTGAGACAATTGCAAACATTCCATATATCGTTAACAACGGAGTTGATTGGTTTAAGTCATTCGGAACTGAGCAGTCGCCAGGCTTCAAGCTGTTTGCAGTTTCAGGTCACGTAAATCGTCCAGGAATTTATGAAGCTCCACTTGGAATCACAATGCGTGAACTTCTTGAACATGCTGGGGGAGTTCGCGACGGACACAAAGTTAAGTTCTGGCTACCAGGTGGATCTTCGGTTCCAATGCTGACTCCAGATCTCCTTGATACCCCATTAACTTACGAAGACATTGCAGCAGCCGGATCCATGCTTGGCACTGGAACCCCAATGATTTTCGATGAAACAACTTCTGTGGTTCGCGCCGTAACTGGTTGGCTTGCTTTCTACAAGCACGAATCTTGTGGCAAGTGCACACCATGTCGTGAAGGAACTTGGTGGTTGAGCGATGTTCTGCATCGATTTGAAGATGGTCATGGCACCGAATCTGATCTAGATAAGTTGATTGACATCTGCTCACAGATTGCGGGCCGTTCCTTCTGTGCTCTTGGTGATGCTGCCGCAACACCATTCCCAGCAGCACTTAAGTACTTCCGTGACGAATTTGTGCAAGCGACAAATACGCCAGCTAACGAAAGTTTTGATCCAGTAGCTGCCACAGTATTTGCAGGAGCGACTCGATGACCGTAACCACACAAACTGTTACCGTCACCGTAGATGGCGTAGTAGTTGAAGTTCCAGCGGGAACTTTGATTATTCGCGTTGCAGAAATGCTGGGCACTGCAATTCCGCGTTTCTGTGATCACCCCCTTTTAGATCCAGTTGCTGCTTGCCGCATGTGTCTTGTTGAAATTGAAGGACAAGGTAAACCGCAACCTTCATGTGCGGTCACAGTTGCTGATGGCATGGTCATCAAAACTCAGCACACCAGCGAAATGGCCGAAAAAGCTCAAGCCGGTGTCATGGAGTTCTTACTGATTAATCACCCACTTGATTGCCCAATTTGCGACAAGGGCGGCGAATGCCCACTGCAAAATCAGGCAATGACAAATGGACAGGGTGAAACTCGCTTTGAAGGTACCAAGCGCACTTTCCCTAAGCCAATCAATGTAAGCGCTCAAGTTTTGCTTGATCGTGAGCGCTGCGTATCTTGTGCTCGTTGCACTCGCTTCGCAGACCAAATTGCTGGCGATCCGTTTATTGAATTACTAGAACGCGGCGCAAAGCAACAAGTTGGTGCTTCGGAAGATCAACCGTTTGATTCCTACTTCTCTGGAAACACAATTCAGATTTGTCCAGTTGGCGCATTAACAAGTGCAAAGTATCGTTTCCGTTCCCGTCCATTTGATTTAGTAAGCACGCCAACTGCATGTGAGCACTGCGCAAGTGGTTGTGCCCTACGTACTGACGTTCGTCGCAGCACAGTAATGCGTCGCTTGGCTTGGGATGCACCTGAAGTTAACGAAGAGTGGAACTGCGATAAGGGTCGATTCGCATTCCCTTACACAAACGAAGGTCGCTTAACTCATCCGTTGGTTCGTGACGATGCGGGCAATTTGGTTCCAGCATCATGGCCAGAAGCGTTGCGAGTTGCCGCTGCAGGTTTAGCAAAGACTGGAAAAGCATCTGCAGTGTTAACCGGTGGGCGAGTAACTGTTGAAGATGCTCAAGCCTATGCAGCATTTGCTCGTGAAGTTCTAGGTACAAATGATGTTGATTTCCGTGCTCGCGCAGTAAGTAATGAAGAGACCGCATTCCTTGCAAACCATGTAGCTAACAAGTCACTTGAGGTAACTTACGGAGACTTAGAAGCAGCTAAGAGTGTGCTTTTGGTTTCGTTTGAACCTGAAGATGAATCACCAATTGTTTTCTTGCGTCTACGTAAAGCTGCATTAAGTGGTACGACAAAGGTTTACTCAGTAGCGCCGTATACAAGTGCTGGTCTTGCCAAGATGAAGGGCACTTTGCTAACCGCTGGACCGCGTGAAGAAGTATCGGCAATTGCATCCGCGGCAACTCATCTTTCAGGCGATAGTGTGATTTTGGTTGGCGAACGTGCTGCCCAAACACCTGGTGCATTGACAGCGGTTGCCGAACTAGTTGCAAAGACTGGCGCAAAGCTTGCTTGGATTCCAAGACGCGCAGGTGACCGCGGTGCGCTTGATGCTGGCTTACTTCCAATTAATGGTCGCAACACTTCTGAAATTGTGACTGCTACAGGATCAGCAATCAAGGGACTAGTAGTCGGTGGCGTTTCACCTGAAGATGTTGACGGCGACCTAATGGCTGCAATTGCAAAAGCACAGTTCGTAGTTTCCCTTGAGACTCGCCACACTGAGGTAACAGCCGAAGCCGATGTCGTTTTGCCAGTTGCAGTTGTAACTGAAAAAGCTGGAACTTTCCGCAATTGGGAAGGCCGCGACCGAAGTTTTGCAGCGGTCATTCCAACTCCTGGCGCGCTAAGTGATGCTGATGTTCTTGGCGAGTTAGCCCGAGAACTTGGAAAATCACTTTCAGTTACCGATTTCTGGGCAACTGCAACTAAGCCTGCACTTAAAGCCGATTCAGATTCAACTGAAACTGTAGGAAATGGGCAAGCCGTGCTTTCAACCTGGCGTCACCTACTTGATAAGGGTTCACTGCAAAGTGGCGAACCATATTTGGCTGCAACTGCCAGAGTTGCAGTAGTCCGAGTTAGCCCAGCCACTGCTCAAAAGTTGAACTTAATTGATGGCGCGACCGCGACGGTAAGTTGCTGTGGCAACAGTGCTAGCGCGCCATTAATTGTCACCGCAGGAATGGCCGACGATGTTGTGTGGTTACCAGCAAACAGCGAAGGCAGTTCTTTGAACTTGCCATCCGGTTGCGTTGTTGATGTTTCGCAGGGAGGTAACTGATGTTTCGCTCTCAAGCTCAAGGTGATCTAAGTATCTTTGGTAACGACCCAGGCGCAGTTATTGCTGTCAAAGTTCTTGGCATCTTTGTAATCATGGTTGTAATGACGCTGCTAACAATTTGGGCAGAACGTCGCGTAGTAGGTCGCATGCAAATGCGCATTGGACCTAACCGCGTTGGACCATTTGGCTTATTGCAGTCTTTGATGGATGGAATCAAGTTAGCCCTTAAGGAAGAAATCATTCCAAAGGGTGCCCACTTAGCCGTCTATGTGATTGCACCAGTGATTGCAGCAACAACAGCGTTCCTTACGTTCGCTGTGATTCCGCTGGGACCACAGGTTTCGATCTTTGGCACAGTGACTCCACTTCAACTGACCGATTTCCCCGTTTCAGTTCTATATGTATTGGCAATCGCATCAGTAGGAATTTACGGAATCGTACTTGCGGGTTGGTCATCTGGCTCGATCTACCCACTACTTGGCGGACTTCGTTCTTCTGCCCAGATGATCAGTTACGAAATCGCAATGGGACTTTCGTTTGTTGCAGTATTCCTTTACGCGGAGTCAATGTCGACATCACAGATTGTCGCAGCCCAAGAACCAATGTGGTACATCGTGCTGCTACTTCCATCTTTCATCATTTACACAACTGCAATGGTTGGCGAAACCAACCGCGCACCTTTCGATTTGCCGGAAGCTGAAGGCGAACTTGTTGGTGGCTTCCACACTGAGTACTCATCTTTGAAGTTCGCACTGTTCTTCTTGGCTGAATACGTAAATATGGTTACCGTTTCAGCACTTGCCACAACTCTGTTTCTTGGCGGTTGGCGCGCACCTTGGCCGATTTCGCTATGGGATCAAGCCAACGTTGGTTGGTGGCCAATGCTTTGGTTCTTCGGCAAGGTTTTTGCTTTCATCTTCGTATTCATCTGGCTACGCGGAACGCTACCTCGTTTGCGTTATGACCAATTTATGAAGTTTGGTTGGAAAGTCTTGATACCAGTGTCGATAGCTTGGATCTTGATCGTTGCAATTGCTCGCTATCTCCGCACGACAGGTGGTTTAGAGTCACGAAACTTGCTGTTTGCTGCCAGTGCAGTAGTGGTTGTCATTGTTTTGATTTCTTACACTCTTGATTTGCGACGCAAAAAATCTGACGAGATTGAAGAGGAGCGAGTGGCACTTGAAGCGGATCAAGAATTCGATCCATACGCGGGTGGATTCCCAGTTCCGCCGATGCCAGGGCAAATTGCTCAGCCATCACGCCGCACAAAGGCAATGATTTCAAGTGGCGCCGCTGCGCAGGCCACAACGGAAACTACGGAGGGCAATAATGTCTAAAGTTCCACAAGTTATCCGTGGATTCGGAGTTACTTTCCTGTCAATGTTCAAGAAGGTAACAACAGAGCAGTACCCAGAAGAGCGCGACAAGTATCCACCAAAGCCGCGCTTCCATGGCCGCCATCAACTTAATCGACATCCGGATGGATTAGAAAAATGCATCGGTTGTGAATTGTGCGCCTGGGCTTGTCCGGCAGATGCAATTTATGTTGAAGGTGCAGATAACACTGAAGAAGAACGCTTCTCACCAGGGGAGCGTTACGGACGCACCTATCAAATTAACTACCTTCGCTGCATTCTTTGTGGACTTTGCATTGAAGCCTGTCCAACCCGGGCGTTAACGATGACAAATGAATACGAGTTAGCAGATGATAGCCGCGAGAAATTGATCTTCACCAAGGAAGATCTTCTTGCTCCGCTCTTAGCTGGCATGGAACTTCCACCGCACGACATGGCTCCAGGTACTACCGCAATCGATTACTACGAAGGCAAAGTTGGAAGTAGCCCAACACCCACTGCAGCAAAAGTAGGTGACGAGTAGTGAACGGTGAAAGCGTAGTTTTTTGGGTCTCGGGTACGTTCGCCGTAGTTGGTGCGTTAGGCATGGTGGCATCTAAGAAGGCTGTACACAGCGCGCTTTGGGTAGCCTTTGCAATGATCAACATTGCAGTTCTTTACTTTGCACTTGAGGCTCCTTTCTTAGGAACTACGCAAATCATCGTTTACACCGGAGCAGTAATGATGCTGTTCTTATTCGTATTGATGATCGTAGGTGTAGACGCATCAGATTCATTCTTGGAAACAATCAAGGGTCAACGACTCCTTGCAGCGCTGTTCGCATTAACTTTCGGCGGCGTGATTGTGGGTTCCATAGCAAGCACTTTGGCCTCACCTTCAGCAGGCTTAGCAATTACAAATGCTGGTTACGGTGGACACTTACAAGGCCTAGCAAGACTAATCTTTGGAACTTATCTGTTTTCATTCGAAGCTTTGTCGGCACTTTTGATCACTGCCGCACTGGGCGCCATGGTTCTGGCACACAATGAAAGATGGACACCTCGAAAGACGCAAGATCAGTTACAGCGGGAACGGACTATGGGTAACCATGTAACTCCGCTTCCAGCACCAGGTGTGTTAGCTAGAAACAACTCAGTGGATACTCCAGCGCTATTGCCTGATGGATCGACCTCACTTGAGTCACTTCCAAATGCGTTCCGTAGCGAAGGTCAAGTTTCCAAGCCGAACTCAATTGAGGAGGCGGGCAAGTGAATCCAAATAACTACTTGATCCTTGCTGCCATACTCTTCACGATTGGGGCTTATGGCGTGTTGGTTCGCAGAAATGCGATCATCGTTTTCATGAGCGTTGAACTTATGCTCAACGCTGCAAATCTTGCATTTGTGGCAGCAGCCCGAAACACTGGAACGCTTGATGGCCTCGTGGTCGCTTTCTTTGTGATGGTTGTAGCGGCAGCTGAAGTTGTAGTTGGCCTTGCAATTATCGTGACAATTTTCCGTACTCGTCGATCAGCCTCGATCGACGAAGCAAGTCTGATGAAGTACTAAAGGAACTGAACATGATTGCCGCTCTTATTGGTCTGCCATTACTTGGCGCCACAGTGCTCTTGCTCGGGGGCCGTCGCACCAACGCGTGGGGACATTTCTTAGCCGTTGCAATGTCTGCTGCTTCATTCCTGCTTGGTTCATACCTGTTTATTCAGATGGCTGGAAAATCCGAAGAAGAACGTGAAGTAGGACAACACTTATTCGATTGGATTTCGGTAGGCGCTTTCCAGGTTCCATTTGGTTTACATCTAGATCAATTGTCAATTGTCTTCGTGCTCCTGATTACTGGCGTAGGAACTTTGATTCACGTTTACTCAATCGGGTACATGGAACACGACCCTAATCGCCGTCGCTTCTTTGCTTACTTGAATTTATTCGTGGCTGCAATGCTGCTTTTGGTACTCGCTGATAACTACTTCTTGTTATACGTCGGATGGGAAGGCGTTGGCCTGGCTTCGTACCTACTTATTAGCTTCTACCAACAAAAACCAACAGCAGCTGCGGCAGGCAAAAAAGCCTTCGTGGTAAACCGAGTTGGCGACGTAGGCCTATCGCTTGCAATCATGCTTATGTTTGTAACATTTGGGACCGTAACTTTCGAAGGCGTAGATGCAGCAGTAGCTTCAGGATCATCATCTACGGTGACCTGGATCGGTCTTGCACTTCTTTTGGCAGCTTGCGGAAAGAGTGCACAATTCCCGCTGCAGTCTTGGCTACTTGATGCAATGGAAGGTCCAACTCCAGTTTCAGCACTGATACACGCAGCAACTATGGTTACCGCTGGTGTCTACTTAATTGTTAGAGCACATTCCATTTTCGATCTCTCTGAAACTGCTCGAACCGCTGTTGTGATCATCGGTGCCATCACCTTGCTACTAGGTGCTTTTATTGGAACGGCAAAAGACGATATAAAGAAGGGTCTTGCTGGTTCAACTATGAGCCAAATTGGCTACATGATCTTGGCTGCTGGTCTTGGACCAGTTGGTTACGTCTTTGCAATTTTCCACCTATTAACTCATGGCATGTTCAAGGCAGGATTATTCCTTGGCGCCGGTTCGGTAATGCATGGCATGCATGACGATGTGAACATGCGACATTACGGTGCGTTACGCACAATGATGAAGATTACTTACGTGACATTTGGGCTTGGGTTCTTGGCAATTATTGGTGTGCCACCATTTGCCGGTTTCTGGTCGAAAGACGAAATCATTTACGTAGCATTTAGCCAGAGTTTCATAATTGGTATGGCAACTTTGCTAGGTGCAGGCGTCACTGCCTTCTATATGACGCGCATGATGGCCATGACATTCTTTGGCGAAGCTCGTTGGGAAGACGATGTTCATCCACACGAATCTCCAGCCGTAATGACAATTCCAATGATTGTTTTGGCAGTTGGATCAGTCTTTGGCGGTATGGCGATGTTGTTTGTAGGAGACATTGAGCACTGGCTAGAGCCGGTAACTGGATATGCCAAGCCAGAACACTCAGTTTCACATTCTGTTTTGATACCGATCACACTCGCGGTTGTGCTCGGCGGCGCACTGTTTGCTTGGCTTCGTTACGGACGTCGTCCAGTCCCAGTTGTGGCACCTACTAACGTTCGATTCTTAACTCGTGCTGCGCGAGCAGACGCTTATGGCGATGCATTGAACGAAGCAGTTTTCATGCGCCCAGGCCAGTACTTAACTCGCTCACTTACCTGGTTTGATTCCAAAGCAATTGATGGATTAGTTAGTGGACTTGCTGCCGCAATTGGTGGCTTATCTGCTCGCGGTCGTCGACTACAGAATGGTTACGCACGTTCATACGCGTTAACCATGCTCGGCGGCGCAGTTTTGATTGCACTCATACTTCTACTAGTGAGGCTTTAGTCATGTTGCTAACGACTTTGATGCTGATCCCACTAGTTGGATCGATAGTTGTTTTCTTGTTGCCGGCTGCGAAAGCTACGCTAGCTAAACAAATAGCTCTCGTTTTTTCTCTGGCCACATTGGTTGGTTCCCTGTTTATGGTGATGGGTCTAGACAATTCATCTGGGGGACTGCAACTTGTTGAGTCTTACGATTGGATTCCAGCTTTTGGAATCTCTTGGACACTCGGAGTCAATGGAATATCTGCGGCACTAATTGTGATGGCAGCCATTTTGGTACCAGTTGTAATCATTGCTGGTTGGTGGGATGCCGAAAATTCAGGTCGAGGAACCGTTAAGGGTTTCTTTGCATTGATTCTGGCTCTAGAAGTTTTCATTATCGGAGTCTTTACCGCTAATGACTTGTTCCTTTTCTATGTTTTCTTTGAGGCCATGCTGTTCCCGATCTACTTCTTGATCGGAAGATTTGGTGGACCGCAGCGCGCTTATGCAGCAATGAAGTTCTTGCTGTACTCACTTGTTGGTGGCCTGTTTATGTTGGCTGCGCTGATCGGACTCTATGTAGTTTCCAGCCGTGAATTAGGCCAAGGTACTTTCGACTTCGAAACCCTCACGACATTGAACATAGATCCTGCTACGCAGAAAATGCTTTTCCTAGGCTTCTTCTTTGCCTTCGCGGTAAAGGCTCCACTGGTTCCGTTCCACACTTGGTTGCCAGATGCAACTGCTGAAGCTACTCCAGGTACTTCGACACTGCTAGTTGGTGTACTAGACAAAGTGGGAACATTCGGAATGCTGCACTTCTTGCTACCGATTTTCCCGGAAGCAAGTAAGTTTTATGCGCCGGCAATCATTGTGCTTGCGGTAATCAGCATCTTCTATGGCGCACTACTAGCAATCGGACAAACCGACGTAATGCGCCTAGTTGCATTTACTTCGATTTCTCACTTCGGATTTATCGTTCTAGGAATTTTTGTGATGACGTCACAAGGATTAAGCGGTTCGTCGTTCTACATGGTTAACCACGGATTCTCCACTGGCGCACTGTTTTTGGTTATGGGCTATTTGGTCTCACGTAGAGGCTCAAAACGAATCGCAGATTTTGGCGGTGTCCAAAAAGTTGCTCCGATTCTTACCGGGGTATTCCTGATCTCAGGTCTTTCTGGCCTAGCTCTGCCAGGTATGTCCAGCTTTATTTCGGAGTTCTTGGTCTTGGCTGGAACCTATGCCGTAAATCCAACAGCTGCGATTATCGCTACTCTCGGAATTGTTATGGCCGCCGTGTACATTCTTTGGCTCTACCAACGAATGATGACTGGAGTGCCAAGTAAAGAAGTCGAAGAAACTGTTACTGAGATCTCGCGTCGAGAACTAGTTGCAATTGCACCTATCTTGGCAATCATCATTGCACTTGGCTTCGTTCCACAAGTCGCACTTAATGTAATCAACCCTGCAGTTGAGCAAGTTCAAACATATGTAGGTGTGACTGATCCAGAAGCAGAAGTTGTAATTGAAGGGAGTGGCTCATGAACGTTTCCGTTGAGTACCAAGCTCTAGCTCCAATCATTATTTTGCTTGCATCTGGAGTTCTATCGGTCTTGATTGAGGCCTTTATTCCGCGCACCTTGCGACGTCCAATTCAACTTATGTTGGTCTTGGCAAGCATAGTTTTGGCATTTGCCTATGTAGTTATCAATGCCACTGCCGAACTTGTAGGGGATCCTGCCGCTATCGGTGGTCAGGTAAAGGGGTTGCGCGAGTTAGCTGCAGGTGGCGCAATCGCTATCGATGGCCCGGGCATGGTGATTCAAGGAATCATTCTGTTGGTTTCATTTGTGGCTGCACTGCTTCTTGCAGAGCGACAAATTGATCCACAAGGTGATGCTTTTGCTTCCCGTTCATCCACGCTTCCTGGTAGCGAGGATGAACG
Organism: Candidatus Nanopelagicales bacterium; assembly: GCA_036796575.1. Classification (GTDB taxonomy): domain Bacteria; phylum Actinomycetota; class Actinomycetes; order S36-B12; family UBA5976; genus UBA5976. The sequence continues at coordinate 235,464 of DAIRCR010000001.1, forward strand.
TCAGTTCACGGCTCAAGGGTGGCTACAAACCGAAATTTGGCCGCTGTACCTATTCTCCGTTGGTGGAATGCTGCTGTTCCCAGTTTCAAATGACTTCCTAACCATGTTCGTTGCACTAGAAGTCTTCTCATTGCCGCTTTACTTGATGGCTACTATGGCACGTCGTCGTAGATTGCTAAGTCAAGAAGCAGCGCTGAAGTACTTCATTCTTGGTGCGTTCTCGAGTGCATTTTTCCTATTCGGTGCCGCACTGATTTATGCTGCGACATCTTCAATAAGCTTTAGCACAGTTGCCGTTGCAATCGAAAACTCATCTCAAGATGGACTAATAATCCCGGGAATTGCCTTGATTGCAGTTGGATTGCTTTTCAAGGTTGGTGCAGTTCCATTCCACCAGTGGGTACCCGACGTTTACCAAGGTTCACCAACGCCATTAACTGCCTTCATGAGTGCAGCTACTAAAGTTGCTGCGTTTGGTGCATTGCTTCGCGTCTTCTACGTAGCTTTCGGTGGTATGCGTTGGGATTGGCGACCAATGATGTGGGTTATCGCTGGTCTTTCCATGGTTGTGGGCTCATTGCTTGCTGTTACTCAGACTGACATGAAGCGCATGCTGGCATTCTCATCAGTTGCTCATACCGGCTTCATTTTGCTTGGCGTTGTTTCAACCAGTGCTGCTGGGCTTTCAAGCACCTTGTTCTACTTACTCGCATATGGCTTCACTTCAGTTGGGGTCTTTGCAATCGTTGGATTAGTTCGCGATGCCTCCGGTGAAGCAACGCACTTATCGCAATGGGCTGGGCTCGGTAAAAAGTCTCCTTGGATGGCAAGCATCTTTGCATTATTCCTATTGGCCTTAGCCGGCATTCCGCTTACAAGTGGTTTCACTGGAAAGTTTGCAGTGTTTACCGCCGCGATAGATGGTGGCGCCACCCCGCTAGTGATTATTGCTGTCGTTGCCAGTGCGGTAGCCGCATTCTTCTATGCCAGAGTCATTGTTTTGATGTTCTTCACTGAACCACCGGTCGATGGGCCAAGCGTTGTGGTGCCAAGTGCGTTTACAACTGTGGCCATTGGAACCAGCGCAGCGTTCACTTTGTTACTAGGAATCGCCCCTCAGCCAGTCCTAGATCTAGTTATTAATGCAGGATTGTTCATTCGCTAAGGCTAAAGTCGCATCTTTGCCTGCGTAATGCGAGGATTGACCTGTGAGCGTGTTATTTCCAGAAGAGCTGTCAGCACTTGAAGAAGAGCTGTTTGTCGGGCTTGCCGCGATTGAAGATCGCCTTCGAGAAGAGATCAGCAGTGACTACGAACTTGCTGACATTACCGCACGTCACTTAGTCGAAGCTGGTGGCAAAAGATTCCGCCCGTTACTCGTACTTTTAGCCTCACATTTTGGTGATCCAAAATCAGAAGGTGTGGTTCCTTCAGCAGTCGTTGTGGAACTTACTCATTTAGCGACTTTGTATCACGATGACGTAATGGACGAGGCCGAAGTTCGCCGAGGCACGCAGTCTGCAAATAGTCGCTGGGGAAATACTGTTGCAATTCTCAGTGGTGACTTCTTGTTTGCCCGATCGTCAAAACTACTTGCTGATTTGGGCCCAGATGCAGTTCGCGTCCAAGCCGAAACTTTTGAAAGACTTGTGATTGGTCAACTGCGGGAAAGCGTTGGACCGCAAGGGGATGAAGATCCAATTGTTCACCACTTAGAAGTGCTTGCTGACAAAACTGGATCGCTGATTGCAGCGGCTGGAAGATATGGCGCAATGATGAGTGGCGTGTCTCCTGAACTAACAGATCGAATTGCAGACTTTGGTGAAAGTATTGGAATTGCTTTCCAATTAAGTGATGACTTATTAGATATTGAGTCAGAAGTTTCGGGCAAGACTCCAGGAAAAGACTTACGCGAAGGCATTCGTACTTTGCCAGTGCTATTTGCACTTGCAGATCCAGACACACCACCACGATTGCGGGAATTGTTAAGCAGAGCCATTACTGATGACGCCGAACATGCTGAGGCGCTAGCAGCACTGCGGGTTCACCCAGCTATGGATCAGGCGCGAGAAGTTCTAGAGCAATGGGCAGATCGAGCCCGGGAGCGGCTAACAGCCCTGCCAGACTGTGATGCAAAGTCTGCCATGGTCACACTCGTCGACAGTGTTGCTTACCGCACGGTTTAGTAACCCAACGAACAAACGAATTGTTCTGTGCAATAGTTTTGATTCATCATGAGTATGCAGGTTGAGAAAGAGAAGCGCTCCGAGCATTCCATTGGCTTAATAAATGGCGTTATTGCATACATAATCTGGGGTGCAGTAATCCTCTACTGGCCTTATCTGGCGCCAGCACAGCCGCTTGAAATTTTGGCGCATCGAATTCTGTGGAGCTTGTTGTTTGTTTCGGCGATCTTGATTTATCAAAAACGCATCGTGACGCTTCGTGTAGTATTCAAAAATTCAAGACAGATGAAGCTTCTAACCATGGCCTCAGTCTTGATTGGGTTTAACTGGGGACTGTTTATTTGGGCGAGCATGAACGGCCATGTGCTTGACGCCTCACTTGGTTATTACATAACCCCACTCTTAAATGTCGCACTAGGGGTGTTTTTCTTCAAGGAAAAATTGCGACCGATGCAGTGGCTTGCAATTGGAATTGCGGCATTTGCTGTCCTGTTTATAACCTTCGCTATGGGCGTATTGCCTTGGGTTGCATTGTCACTTTCGATTAGTTTCACAATGTATGGATATGTCAAGAAGTTGGCAAACGTACAAGCCCTGGAAAGTTTGATGATTGAAACCGTGATACTCACCCCCGTTGCGATTACCTACTTAATTTGGTTGCAATTTAATGGTGGAAATACTTTCCTGACATATGGACTTGACCACACGCTTTGGATGGCCAGCGCTGGAATCGTCACAGCAATTCCACTGTTGGCATTTGGCGTGGCGATTACGCGGCTGCCATTCACAACTCTTGGGATGTTGCAATACATTGGCCCAACAATTCAGTTCTTTGTTGGAGTTTGGATGACTCAAGAGGAGATGCCTCAGGTCAGATTTATTGGATTTGTCATCACTTGGATTGCTCTGATAATTCTCACGGTAGATGCATTGCGCAATCGTCGCAATGTCAGTAAGTCATTAGTAACAAATCCTGACTAGAGTCATACTGTGAGTAATGTTTCAGTACTACAGGCCGGTTTAGCTTGTTGTGGTGTGGAATCCAGCTCTGTCGATTTAGTGGCTGGCGCCTGGGAGCAAACTGAATCAGTATCGAAACTAAGTGCGGCTGAGCATATTTTGGTGATTGCTGGGACCGTGACCCATGCATTAGCTCCGACTGTTAAGTCTGCTTATGACGCCTTACAGGAACCAAAAGTGGTAGTTGCATTCGGCGCATGTGCGATATCGGGCGGCCCGTATTGGGATTCATACTCAGTGATTTCCGGCGCTCATGAAGTTGTGCCCGTTGATATTCAAGTGCCCGGCTGCCCACCTGGGCCAGAAGAGTTGGCGGCAGCATTGCTGCAAGCAGTGGAGTTGACCAGAAAATGACAACATTTCAGGACGTAGATGAATCTGAGTGGCAAGCACAGGCTGCTGAGATGAAGCAAAAGGGATTTGTTAGGTGTGAGTGGCTGACCGCGACTCACAATGGGGGAGACTCATTCAAAGTTTCTTTAATGCTTTCTAAAGAAGATGTATCTGAGCATATGATTCTTTCAACCAAGACAGAAGGAAGCATCGCATCTGTCTCGGACGTTTATCCAGCCGTTGAGTTTCATGAACGAGAGGTTGTGCAAATGTTTGGTCTTGAATTCGTCGGACTAAAAAACGCATCACCTGCATTCGAGATAGATCTTGCTGGCTTCCCACTGCGACGAGATTTTGCGCTCGCCACTCGCACAAATACCCAGTGGCCAGGGGCAGTTGAGCCGGATGAAAACGCAAAGCGTCGTCCGTCACTACCGCCAGGTGTGTTACCGGAGTGGACGTCATGAATCATTCAACAATTGCATTACATCCAGCATCATGTACTTCCTGCATGCTGTGCGTTCGGGAATGTCCAGATTGGTGCATAACTGTGCAAGCTCATTCTGAACCAGATCCAGATGCGCCGGCCTATAGCAATTCCCGCAGACAAGCAACAAAAAATGTTTTGGATCAATTCACAATTGATTTTGGACAATGTATGTGGTGTGGCATTTGCATTGACGTTTGTCCGTTTGATGCATTGTTCTGGTCAGACTCACCAATGCCTGCTGGACAGGGCAGAGGCGAACTTATTTATGGAATTGATGCGTTGGCTGCCTCGTTACCAAGTGCCAAGCGAAGTGATGGATCAGTGGCACCACAGATTGATGAACCACCAAGTGGGAGACGAAAGAAATAACTACCGGTAGTTCGTGTATTGAACTGCGAAATCTAGATCAGATTCACTGAGCAGTTGCTGAACTGCTTGCAAATCATCTCGGCTCTTTCCAGTCACGCGAAGCTCTTCACCTTGGACTTGAGTCTTTACGTTCTTTGGACCTTCATCACGGATGATCTTGCCAATCTTTTTGGCTTGCTCTTGGCTGATTCCAGCTTTGAATTCACCATTGATTTTGTAATCCTTGCCGGAAACGCGAGGGTCCCCAGTGGTGAAGGACTTTAGGCTCACGCCACGCTTTACTAATTTTTCGCGGAATACTTCAAGTGCTGCTTTAGCCCGATCTTCGGTGCTGGAAATGATCTCGATACCGAGTTCACCTTTCCATTCGATTGAAGTTTCAGTTCCTTTGAAATCAAACCGAGTCGCAAGCTCCTTGGCAGCTTGGCCGAGGGCATTGTCGGCTTCCTGACGATCAACTTTGCTCACAATGTCCATACTGGAATCAGCCATTTGTTACCTCACTAGAAACTGGATATTTCACCCCATTTTACTTTGCAGTCATCGAGTCAATGCCAAGAGGTCCACGACACGAAAATTTGGACTATCTGGCTATTTTGGAAAACCTATGAACGCTAACTTCACTTGCCGTAATCTTCGTATTTATAAGCGATTTGTAAATTGGAGTTTAAATGGGTGTGGCAGTAATCACCGGAGCAGGCAGCGGAATGGGCAGAGCCACCGCAGAACTGTATCTTGACCGGGATTGGCAAGTCATAGCTATTGATATCTCCGATAACCCAGGTCTGGAATCTGCAAACTTACATTGGGTTAAAGCAGATGTGCGAAATCGGGAAACCCTAGAGGCAGTCCTGGCACCAGCGGTTGCTGCAGCTGGTGGCCAAATAGATACAGTTGCAAACATTGCTGGCGTTTTCCCACCTACAACTCTTGAAACATTTACCGAAGAGAATTTTCGCTTCATATTTGATGTGAATGTTCTGGGTGTACTTAATGTAACTGCTGCCTGTGTTCCGTATATGAAGTCGGGATCTGCGGTAGTTAACTTCGCATCAGTTGATGGATTCACAGTTTCACGCGGCCAACTTTTGTATGGTGCCTCAAAGTCTGCAGTCATTATGATTACAAAGTCGCTCGCACTTGAACTTGCCCCAAAAGGGATTCGGGTAAACGGAATTGCACCAGGCTGGGTTGCTACGCCAGGAAATGCTGCGACGGGTCGAATGGAAGAAGCCGCCAAATCAATTCCGATTGGTCGGGTTGCCCAGCCTTCAGAAATTGCCGAATGGGTTTGGTTACTTTCGGACCCAACCAAGGCAGGCTTCGTCGATGGTGAAACTATTGTGATCTCGGGTGCGGATGTAATGCGATGATTTCAAAACAAACTAGATTTGTAGCAAGTTATTTGAATACGGAGACGGTGCGATGAGTAAGTACTGCGTAATTGGCGCTGGCCCAGCTGGCCTGGCATCCATGAAAACTCTGGTTGATGCTGGTGTGGAGTTTGATTGCTTTGAACGCACTCAAGCCGTGGGTGGTCATTGGAACACAGACTATGAAGCTTTGCATCTGATTACGTCAAGCAAAGTCACAGGTTACGACGGTCACCCCATGCCAGAAGACTGGCCAATTTTCCCAAGTCGCAAACTTATGCTCCAATACTTTGAAGATTTCGCAGATGAGTTTGATTTGCGAAAGTACGTAACCTTTGGAGTTTCGGTTGATCGAGTTGAGCCACTGCCAACAGATGGGCCAACTGGTTCAGCCGGTTGGAATGTAACCACAAGTGATGGCAAGACAAATACTTACGATGGCGTATTTGTAGCCAATGGACATTTGTGGGATGAAAAGCGACCAGAATTTCCCGGCGAATTTACTGGCAAAACAATTCACTCAGGAAGCTATACAAACACTAAAGATATTGACGGCACCCGAGTGTTGGTTATTGGGTCTGGCAACTCCGGCTGTGATGTGGCTGTTGATGCCGCGCAAAATCATTTTGAGACTGACATTGTGATTCGACGTGGTCATTTCTTCCAGCCAAAAACTTTTTTTGGTGTGCCACGCGCCGAATTGGGCTGGATGCAGGAATTCACATTTGAAGAACAAGACTTAATCGCTCGATTAATGATTCGGCTATCTGTTGGCACTCATGAGAACTACCCAGGTATGCCGGCACCGGATCATCGCACTTTGGCAGATGGACCTCCGGTTGTAAATCAATTGCTACTTTATTGGATTCATCATGGCCGGATCTCGGTTAAGCCAGGCATCGAACGATTTGATGGCAAGACTGTTCACTTCAGCGATGGGACTTCAAAGGAATACGACACGATTCTGTATGCAACTGGATTCCACGCTTCGCTGCCGTTCTTGTCTGAGGAATACATTGAAAGACAAGAAGGCGTTCCACTGCGCGTTGGCGCTGCAATTGTTCCAATTGGCTTAGAGAAGTTTTACTTGATTGGAATGATTGGAGCTCGTGGACCACAACCACCGATTTATCTGATCCAGGCAAAAATTGCACTTGAGATGGCCCGACTGCATGAGCAAGCTGGTGGCTTCCGAGCTATCGCTGGCCCACTGGAAAAACTGCAAGAGAAAGAATGGCGCATTGATATCTTGCGGCCAATCTGGCTCGATCAAGTTGAACACACTAAAACCGCTTTAAGCATCATGGCTGAAGTGCAAAAGGAATCAATCTCCTCATGAGTCAATGGCTCGGGCTAACTGGTCGAACTGCAGTTATTACTGGCGCCGGTGGCGGCATTGGAAAAGCTGTTGCCATGGAATTGTCAGCAAATGGTGTGCACTGCAATGTACTAGATCGAACCAGTGAATTAGTAGAAGCCACCGTCGCTGAGATTGCAGGAAATAGCGGCCAGGCAACTGGGCACGTATGTGATGTCACTGACGAAGCGGCAATCGAGATAGTCGCAGCTTCAATCAAGACCTGTGACATCTTGGTAAATGCTGCAGGGCTGGTCCGACCAGGTGCACTTGCTGACCTAAAGACTTCAGAGTGGGAAGACTTATTGAAAGTAAATCTCACTGGTTACTTCTTGATGGCTAGGACATTCGCGCCACATTTGATTGCATCTGGAAATGGATCAATGATTCACATTGCATCGATTTCGAGTACAAACCCACAAGGTTCAAGCGGCGCCTACAGCGTAAGCAAAGCTGGAGTAGTAGTTATGTCTAAGCAACTAGCCTTTGAACTTGGCTCAAAAGGGGTTAGAAGTAACACGGTTAGTCCTGGACTAGTTCGCACTCCTATGACCGAGGCTTACTACCAAGTTGGAGACGTTGCCCAGCGCCGTGACGCAGCTGTGCCAGTAGGTCGAGTAGCTAAACCCGATGACATCGCGGACGTTGTCACGTTCCTCGCCAGTGATCGAGCCCGCTATATAACGGGAGCCGACCTTGTGGCAGATGGCGGATTTAGCCAGACCCTAATGAGTTCTGTGCCACGACCTGGCTTTGGGGACTAGTCTTGACCTGCTAGACACAAGGAATCGAGGCCAGTATGGCAATGCCAAAAGTTGTAATACTTGGCGCCGGTTTCGGTGGACTGACTGCAGCACGCGCTCTCTCCAAACACGCTGAAGTTGTCTTGATTGATCGACACAACTTCCAAACTTTCTTACCGTTGCTTTACCAAGTTTCAACTGCAGGCCTTGCTGCGGATCATGTCGCATATCCAATTCGTGGCGCATTGCGCAAAACCAATGTGCAGTTTCGCATGGGAACCCCAAAAAAGTTAAATGCTGCAGCCAGCGAGTTAACTTTGACTGATGGCCAAGTTATTAAGTATGACCATCTAGTTATTGCTCTGGGTTCAACCACAGCGGATTTTGGAATTGCTGGCGTTAAAGAAAATGCCCTAGGAATGAAGACAGTCGGCGAAGCTTTAACGATTCGATCTGAAGTTATGCGTTCATATGAAGACATGTGCCGGCAAGGGAACAAAGACAATCTTGATATCGCAATTGTTGGCGGCGGTCCTACTGGAGTAGAGATGGCTGGTGCTTTTGCGGAGTTAGTTCGCGGACCTTTGCGTTCAGATTATGCTGATGCAGCAAATCGAGTTCGAGTTTCCATTATTGAAGCTGGCCCAAGATTAGTTCCATCTTTTTCTGAATCACTTTCTAACAAAACTCAAATAGATTTAGAAAAACTTGGCGTGAAAGTGCTTACTAACACTTCAGTAAAAGAGGTATTGCCAGATTCAATCCTTACCCTTGATGGAAATACGATCCAAGCAAATACAACGGTTTGGGCAGCGGGTGTTAAGGGTGTGCCAGCTATGGATCAGCTGCATCTGCCGGTTACGAGGGGACGAATTGACGTTTCCAGCACACTTCAAGTCACGGGTTACGAAAATGTCTGGGCGATTGGTGACATTGCTGGAGCCGTGGGAGCTGATGGCGTACCACTTCCGATGGTTGCACCAGTTGCAATGCAGCAAGGGCGATTCCTTGCCAAGCAAATTCAAGCGCTAACTGCGGCAAAACCATTAGAGAATTTCAAATACAAAGACAAAGGCTCAATGGCAACTATCGGTCGTCACAAAGCAATTGTTGAAGTAAAGGGAATCAAAATTTCTGGACCAATTGCATGGCTGGCTTGGCTCTGGCTGCACCTGTTTTACATCCTTGGTGGTCGAAACAAGATTGGCACTATGGCTGACTGGACGTGGAACTATTTAACCTTTGATCGTGGCAATCGACACATTATGGACTCGTTTTAACCAATTGCCGATTGGCATTTTCAGCCATTCACTCGCTATCCTTACTAAGTTGCCTTCGGGCGACAAATGGCAGATTGCCCGAGCGGCCAATGGGAGCGGACTGTAAATCCGTCGCGAAAGCTACAGTGGTTCGAACCCACTATCTGCCACCAGAAAGCGCCAGGTTCCGACGGGGACTGGCGCTTTCTTTTATCTTAATCCGCTGAGCAGACTAAATCATCCGAAGAAAAATTGGGTGTTGAAAAAAATTCCACATTAACTTTTTCTTTCAATGAAGCCAGAAACGGCAAGGGTACTTCGATAAAGCCCTGCCCTTTTCGCATTGGAATCTCGCCCGCTGTGGAGCCACTTGGACTTGTAACTCGAGCCCAAACAAACTCAATATCAGGCGGTGCACTTAAGTTGATAGAAATAATGATGTCTCCATCTACTTTGAGCACATTAAAGGATCCAGTGCATTCGAAGTTCATTCGACTGAAACCTGGATTACCGTTGGGCTCACCCGACGGACCACCTGGGTATTGAGAATCACTATTAGGTTGACCAAATCCATCATTAAAGCTTGGTTTCAGACTCGAACTTGGTAGCGGGTTAGGACCAATTCCAGGGAATACCTCAGGGATCAGACTCTCTGCCTGCGGTGCACTTATGCCTTCCGAAGTCTCACCATCAGAAGCCCATGGCAAACTACTCCAATTGTCCTGAGAGGCAATTAGGGCAATTAGAATCAGCACGGCAACCATGCTCATGCCAAGAGCCCGTTTTGAACCAGTGAACCTGCGATTACGCACCTATTTATAGTAATGGCAGCATTCCAGGGGTGGAACAAATGCAAAAAACTATTGAAAAGGCGCGAATTTGATTCCGTTGCCTTATAGTAACGAAAGAAGCAATTTACCAATTGTGGAGTGCTGAATGCGTACCCTATTCCAAAGAACCTTGCCATTATTCGGGTTTGCGCTGTTCGCATCTGCCTTTTTTGCTAGCTCCCAAACTGCTGCCTCAGCCGGAACCTGCGATCCGATTTTTAAAACCAGAGCGGCTACTAGCGCGGGCATTGGAGTCGCTGGTACTGCACAAGTTACTTACGTACCTAAAGATCGCTTTGTATTTTATAGTCCAATAAAACTTGATGCGACTACGGATACAGCAGGAAACATCACAATATGTAATGTCACGGCTGCGCAAATCGATGAATACATCGAAATAGGAACCGTTTATGAGCAAAATGTTTCGAGTAAAATAAAGTTTTCCTTTGGGGACATCATCACAGTGCTCTACAAACAGGCGTCTTCAAGCGGCAGCAAGTTTGTATATGCAGAATACGTTTTGACAACTGAAAATGTTAAGTCTTTGGATGCCAACAAAGTAGTTAACTTGTCTCGGTTAAACATTGGATCCAGCGACCAGTTTTCTCAGGTGGTTAGGTCCTCGAACTTAGCAATTGCTGGCGCGAGTTGGTCATTGAGCAAAGTTACTGAAGCCAATCCTTATGGCGATGAACTGCTTCTATATGGCGAAACAGGGGCAAGTGGCAATATGCAGCTTTCTGGTCTGCCGGACGGTGACTACTTCGTAACGTTCACACCAACAAGACTTTCGGTTCCATCAGGAAGTACTGGTGGTGCAATGCCAGGTTGGGAACCATTTCTTGTTCAGTCAAGTTTGGCAACCTTCACCAATCAAGTTGATGGCGCAGTAAATCTTCCATCAGCAACCGGATCGCTGCGATTGAAGTTTCAGCCAAACTCTGGCCCGGCGAGAGATCTCTCCGCAGCAGAACTTAGTTCACTCGACATTGAGTTAGTGAATGTATTCTCGCAATCGGAAGGTATTAATCAGGATCGTTTTTACAAAGTTTTAGCCGATGGAAATGTGGTCCTTGATCTACCACCCGGAGAGTATTTGCTCAGTACCAGGGCCATTCAATCAATTGCTAAGTCGACGCTGGCAAATACATATTTTATTGTCATCGTTACCGAAGCGGACGACCTCTCTAGAGTTATGGAAATTTACCCTAGTTCTAATGATTCGACACCTGCAGATATGGCAGAACAAGTGCCGTTAGGAGCAGGCGCCTTGAGCATTAGGGAAGCAACCATTTCGTGGAACTACACTAATGTTTCTAACTTGGTGGATCGCTATGACCAATTCGAATTGTTTCAAGTAGTTCCGGATTCTTGCGAAACTGCAAACGATGTTCTAACTAGGGAGAATGTTTGCCCAAACTCACTTAGCTTTTTGTTGGAAAAGGGACGAGCAATAACAAGCCTTAATGATGGAACTTATTGGTTTTATCATTCTCCATCAGAGGAATTTGGTGAACCTGCCGGAGTTACCTTGTTGAATTTCACACTTCAAACCACAAACTCTGTGCAAAAAATTATTTGGAATGATCAAGCAGAAGGGCAATTAGGCATTGCCAAAGTTTCTGATTCTGGCACCAGCGTATTGATCACAGCGCCGCAAGGAAATGTTCGAGTTAAAGTATTAGATAGTTCTGGAAAGTTGTTTGGCTATGCAAGAGCCGTAATAAGTTGTCAGTCAGATTGCGGTGAATTTTCTCAAACTGACAGACTTTACCCGCAAACTTCAAAATCTGGTTACCTAGAAGGATCAGTGAGTGAACCTGGCACCTACAAGATGGTAGTGACGCCATACCGAGAAAACTTAATTAACTCGGCGAGTGAGTTTAACTTTGTTGTTGGTGAAAACCTTAAGGTCACGGCGTTCACCGATTTGAATTCGTCAAGTACTTACGCACCTGTCCAAATTGAACCTTCAAGCAATACTTGGCAAGTCAAACTGAGGGCTCCAAATGTTTCTGGTCGGATTCTGATGCCAGGAAATTCAACTTCTTTCGTTCCGTGGGCTGTTATCGGCTTTGATTGTGCCAGAGATGATGGGTTACCCGATTTTGGGATGGCAATGGCGGACGGGAACGGAAACTTTGGTTTAAATTTTGAGCCAGGTTGGTGCGGCGTAGAAGTTGGACCAAATTGGGACACTCGTGACGCGGTTACTACCCGATTCAATGTACTCATCGAAGAATCAGGCAAAACTTGTTTAAAACTAGATGATTCTCAAACAGAATGCACTAGTAATCCAGCTCCTGGAAAATTTGATCTTCGCCTTAAGGCTCCCAATGTCACCGGCCAAGTAAAGATAAACAACGGTGCGCTTCCTAATAATGCCTATGTCTATGCGGAATTTGCAACCTTTGGTCAAGACATTAGGACAAGCATTACATCTGGAATTGATCATTTAGGAAGATTCCAATTTAATGCTCCAAGAGATGGCTCTTACGAGTTAAAGCTGACGCCTAATGGGCTATCTGGCTTTGGTGAAACTGTTCGATATGTTAAGGCTGAAACTGGCGAAGATGGAATTTTGCGTTTATGTTTAGCCTCAAATAATGACGGTTTTCTTGAATGTCCAGAAACTCCGGTACCAGCTTCTAAGTTGGAATTCAATGTCAATCTAGATAAGGCAAACTTTGCTTTCACCGTGAATCTTGCTGGTGCAAAAACGCCAAGTGATCTATGGGGATCAATGTATCCAGTTGATGTATTAGGAAACCAAAATCCCCAGAATTGGAGCGACAGGAAACAGTTGGGAATATCCGGAAGATCGGGATTTGTGTCAATTGGTAAATTAGAAGATCCAACGCCGTACGCGCTAGAAATTGAGCCAAACTACTATGGAAGTGAGAGCGGAACACTTCCGTTAGCTTCGAAGCTCAAGAAGTATTTTTGGATTGGCGACTTTGGTGGCCAAATCAAGTCATGCCAGGTGTCGAATCAACAGCTTGCTCAGATGCCTGGATCATGTATTGGTGGATCACTCGTAGGCCCGACAATTCCAATTCAGCTCACAATGTCACCTGGCAATGTTTCTGGAACAGTCACTGATCCCGATGGGGAAAACTTCATTCCATATTCATATGGAAACATAAGTAAGTGGTCAAGCGATATTAGCAATTGGGAGTATTTCAATGATGGATGGTTTAACTCAGATCCTAAAGGGCGCTTTTCGTTAAACCTAGAAACGGGAACTTACAGAATCACTGGACAAAAGGGATGGAACACAAGTGAAACATTTGTTCCTGGCACCCAAGTAATTGTTGTCGAGAGTGAAAAAGCATGTTTGAAGCCAGATTCTTTTGTCCCAAATCCTGTTGGTGAGTTGAATATTTGTGAGGGAGTCGATCCTTCTGCGGCAAACTTTGAATTGAAATTAAGTAATCCAAATCTTGCTGGAGCAATTACTTCTGAATCTGGTGTGAATGTAACTGGAACCTGGGTGCAATTGATAGAGATCGATGGCCCTAATCGAATTTTTGTCGATAGTACAAATGTTACGAAAGATGGAAAGTTTGGCTTTAATGTCGTTAACCCAGGTGAATACGTAATTGTTGCGGAACCGAATAGCTTCAGGGCAAAGAGAAACGCAATTACAGCGGAGTCCGAACCATTTTCAGTGTTATGCGATGAAGAACAACTTAATTGTTCGGCAACTGTCGATGATCCATTTGAGGTAATGCTAAGGACGCCTAATGTTGTGGGCAAAGTATGCATTGCCGGAACGGCGCAGGAAGGTTGTCCTGGTGCAGTTGGAGTTTCTGTTGCTGTAAAGATTGACGATCAAATTCAGGAAACAACAAATACAGACTCCAACGGAATGTTTTCTTTCAGATTAGATCCAAGCCTTGAATATAGTCTGGAAGTTACGCCATGGAATGGCAGCTCAGTGGGTGCCCCAATAAGCACGACACTTGTTTTGACGGAAGTTGCACCCGATGAAGAAGAAAGTCCAACATATCTAGAGTGCACAGGCACGAATCTGTTGCAAGTTAATGAGAACAGATGTGATGATCTTCAAATTGAGTTAGCCTCACCAAATCTAAAGGGATCATTAACATTTAATGATTTCCAATCGCAAATGTCTTGGGCTTGGATTACCTTGATTGCGGACGACAATAGCTATAACTATTACGGTAATTCCGACCAATCTGGTGATTTTAGTTTCCTTGTTGCTGATGGACGTTACACACTTACGGCATATTCAAACACGTCGATCGCAAACAAGGCACCTCTTGTGTTGAATGTTATTGTCAGTGGCGGATCTGTTACCGATTGGGACTATGCAAGTAGAGCATCCTTTGACTATTTGGAGCAAGAGGGTCTGATATATGCGGATTATGACTATGTCCCACCAAATGTTTCAATTTCAATGAAAGATGGAAACATCTGCACCGGTAAGCGACTCGTATTGATTGAGCATGCTACTGAAATGAACAGGATTGTAATCCTTGAAGCGGGAACAGCTAGCCTTTTGACGCTTACAGAAGAAGAGAACTATGACTTAACTGTGCTGCCCAATGTAGACGATGGACTTCTAACTAATAACGGGGAATCTATCTCGGTTCTTCTTGATGAGAACACATCTCAAATTGAAGTTGTATTTGACATAGGTGGTTGTTCCGCCGGTGAATAAACGAATTAGGTCCAATGTGATTTTGCTCCTTTCCTTGGTAGTCTCAATCAACTATCTGGGACAGCCAGCTAGCGCCAGCACATTTGATCCTCCATCCAATGTTGAACTTGTTGTAAATCCAAGCATTCCAGGAGATTCAATTCAAGTTAATTGGGTTGCGCCTACTGGCGTGGAAGACGTCCTTGGGTACACCGTGAGAATTTACGGGGAGAATGATGATTTGGTTAATGACTACGTCGTAACAAATCCGAACGCCACATCAACAATTGTTAACAATTTAATAAAGGGCAGCAAGTACAAAGCCAAAGTTGTTGCAAATTATCGAACTGCCACCGCTGCGTCAAGTGAATCAAACTTGCAAACCGTGATCGGCACGCCGGATCAATTAACTAGCCCACCAGTTGCCGAAAGAGTAGATGTTGGAACCATCAAACTTAATTGGACCCCTCCTGGAAATGACGGTGGAACTCCAATTAGTGGATTTGAAGTTTATTGTGTCCCGAAGTGCTCCCCGGAAGACTATGAATCTACTAGTGATACAGAGATGGTTATTAGTGGATTGATTGCGAGCACCAGTTATAAGTTTTCGATAGCCTCTGTAAACAATCGAGGCTCATCTGATCTTTCTGATTTTTCGAACTCGGTATTTCCTTATGCGGAAGCAGATGCCCCAAACATATTGGCAGTCACTGCCGGAGATGCTTCGGTAACGGTAACTTGGGAAGCATTAACGGTTTCGGGACAAGAGATAACTGGTTACCAACTTAGTGTTCTAAATGCAAGCAATCTAATTGCAGTTCAGTCGATCCAGAATGTTTCTTCGTCTGCTACCTCAAAAACCTTCAACTCGCTTTCAAATGGAAGCTCTTACCGAGTTAAAATCAACGCGATAACTTCAGTTGGAGAAAGTCCAGCCACTATCTCCAGCCAGGTAACGCCAAAAGCAGCTCCAGTAGCAACAAAGACTCCAACAAAAACAGCTCCAATGCCGATTAAGGTTAAGGCGAAAAAATCTTCAAAGGCGCTAGCCAAGGAACTGGGCATTAAGGTTCCTAAAAAATCAAAGCTCAAGCTGACAGTTTCTAAATCATCTAGAAGTTTTTGTAAGGTTTCAAATGGAAAATTGGTTGCGAAGAAGAAAGGTAAGTGCGTCTTTACTTTGACGGTTCAACCTCCAAAGCCAAAGAAAGGCAAGAAACCTGCCGCAATCAAGAGAAAAACTAGCTTGAGGATTGTTTAGGCAGCACATCTAGCTACAGTGGTTCGAACCCACTATCTGCCACCAGAAAGCGCCAGGTTCCGACGGGGACTGGCGCTTTCTTTGTTTTTTAGATTATTTTGAATCAAAAGCGAGAACAGTTTCAACCAAAACTTGGGCGCCATCAGCAGCCCACTCTTGCGTGATTGCCTCGTTTTCGGCGTGACTGATTCCCTTGTCGCACGGGATGAAGATCATCGTGGTTGGTATAACTGCGGAAAGCTGACAGGCATCATGGCCAGCCCCCGAAATCATCCGCTTTGAGGTCTTGCCACAAGTAGCTGCTGCTTGTTCAACTAGGTCAATTAGTTCTGAGGTGAAATCAATCGTGGCCGAATCGAGCTCCTGCTTGCTAACTACTTCGACACCATACTTATCAGCAGTTTCTTTTAAGGCCTGTTTGAGCGAGGCTGTCATGACATCAAGCACAGCAACTTCGGGATTCCGGAACTCAACCATCAATTCCACGTGGCCTGGGATCACATTAGGGGAGTTAGGTGTGACAACTATGTGCCCAACGGTGGCTCGGCCAGTAAGTGGTTGATCTAAACCAATCTGCTGGACTGCCTTAATTAAGTGTGACGCTGCAACTAGGGCATCGCGACGAGTTTCCATTGGATAAGTTCCGGTGTGACCTGCTTGGCCTGTGATGCCAACTCGGAACCAACGCATACCTTGCACCAAAGTGACGACGCCAATTTGCAGGTTCTCATCTTGCAGAATCGGACCTTGCTCAATGTGAATCTCGAAATATGCTTGATGCTCGACAGGAGAGACTTTGTCAGTTCCGGCATAACCAATTTCAGTTAGCGACTTTCCAAGTTGGACTCCGTCAACATCTTTTCTAACCAAAAGTTCTTCGGCAGTGAACTTACCAGCGAAATACGCTGCACCCATCATGGCTGGGGCGAAGCGAGCGCCTTCTTCATTCGTCCACACTGCTACTTCGATTGCATGCTTAGTTTCGATTTTGGATTCGTGCAGCACTCGAAGTAGCTCCAAGCCAGCCATTACGCCATAGATGCCGTCATATTTGCCGCCAAGTGGCTGGGAATCTAAATGTGAACCAACCAGAATTGCTTTTGCACTCGCATCAGTTCCCGCTCGACGCATATATGTATTACCCAGTGCATCTACTCGAATTGTGCAACCAAGTTCGCGAGCTGCTGCAACTACGTAATCGCGTGCTTGACCGTCTTCCTTGGATGCCGCTAAGCGATGTAGCCCGCCAGCCGGTGTCGCACCGAATACCGAAATTTCATCAAGAGAATTCCAAAGTCGAGCGGAATTAATCGCAGGAGTGGTCATGCCTTAAGCTTTGCGCACGTAATGGAAATCGCAATGTGAGTCGCCACCCATGATGGTTTTGGTGCGAGTGATCTCGATTGTCGGATCGTAACCAACTATGAACTCAAAATCGCGAGTGCAGGAAAGTAGGTTTCCAATTTCAGCCAAGCCCATTTCTTTATACATCTCGGCATATGCACAGCGCTTTACTTCGTAGGTGTAAACCTCTTCGGACTCTTCAATTACATCTGTGACTAGTGCATCATCTTTTTTCCATAGGTCTTGGATGGCGATAAATGTTAACAAGTTCGCGCCATCTGGCTCATTAGCTGCAAATCGAGCGCCGGCTTTATGAGCGTCTTCCGTGATCGCTTCCCGAATAATGTCAGACGCGCGTTCCTGGCCTAACTCACGCTTCATGATCTGGTAAATCGGAGAAATGATGTTCGCCTCGATCCGGCGGCGTTGCAAAATGCCGAGTTGGTCGTCTTGGTCTTGCACTGAGACGCTCAAATTTTCCGCAGATGTTGCCATGTGATTCTCCCGATTTCCTAGGGTTTTAATAATCGTAGTATTCATGCGGATATTCGGTGCGCCAAGATTTGGCAATTAGCCCCTCGAGAAGCGCGATCCGGAAGTCTTCTGGGCTCAATTTCCCTGTAACGGTAGGTATTCGATACGCTAACGGGGCGCAGAAATGCGTTTCTCGAAGAAAAGACTGGCCCCCTTGGCACAGTGGTAGCGCACTTCCTTGGTAAGGAAGAGGTCGTCAGTTCAATTCTGACAGGGGGCTCGAAGGCCGTGTTTACGCACGGTTTTAAGCCGGGGTAGCTCAGCTTGGTAGAGCAAGCGGCTCATAATCGCTGTGTCGCCGGTTCAAGTCCGGCCCTCGGTACGTAAAGGCAAGACCAGTTGCACACCATGTGTAACTGCTCAAACGAAAGGCACGACCATGGCACGTAACGACGTTCGTCCAAAGATCACTTTGGCATGCGAAGACTGCAAAGACCGCAACTACATCTCACGCAAGAATCGTCGTAACGATCCTGACCGCCTTGAGATCAAGAAGCATTGCCCTAAGTGCAACAAGCACACCCTTCACAAGGAAACTCGTTAATTAGTTAACACTTGTTTAGGGGAATCCCATGGGAATGAACCGCGACATGATCGGTCATGTCTATCCACCGTCCAAGCCTTACTTGGTGACTTCAGAAAACATCTCTGCATTCGTCAAAGCACTTGGCGATACAAACCCTGCATATGCAGAAGGCACTGTTGCGCCCCCAACTTTTCCAATTGTGGTCACTATGAATGCCATGGATACTGCATTCCACGACCCAGCTTTGCAACTGGACTATTCACGTTTAGTTCATAGCGATCAAAAGTTTGAATACCTGCGCCCAATTCGCGTTGGCGATGAACTAACAGTCGCTGCATCAGTAGAAGAAATTAAGCCGCTTGGCACAAACGAAATTGCAACTTTCAAGACCGATGTTTTCTCTGGGGACGAACTTGTAGTTACGGGCTGGTCCAAGATTGTTGTGCGAGGACCAGAAGCATGACATTAAAGATTTCAGATGTTTCGGTAGGAATGGAACTTCCTGCTCTGGATTTAGCATTCACTCGAGCTGACTTAGTTGCTTACGCAAATGCTTCCGGTGACCAGAATCCAATTCACCAGGATGAAGAATTTGCTAAGTCGGTCGGACTCCCAGATGTAATTGCCCACGGCATGTTAACCATGGGACGTGCTATTCAAGTTGTAACTAATTGGGTTGGCGATCCAACTGCGGTAATCGACTATTCAGTTCGTATGACCCGCCCAGTTGTAGTACCAAATACTGCCGAAGGATCAGTCGTTAACTTCACTGGAAAAGTCGCTCAGATTAATGACGACGGCACCGTTCAGATTGATCTTGGCGCGGTCTTTGGCGAAACCAAAGTCTTAGGTCTAGCAAAAGCAACTGTGCGACTAGCACAATAGGAACATGATGCGCAGCCTTGCGGAACTGACTACTTTGCGCGTGGGCGGCACGCCAAACTCGTTAGTCGTTGCGACCAATGAGTCAGAAATCATCGAAGCCGTCTCAGCAAATCCCAATGCCTTGATTCTTGGTGGCGGCAGCAACGTTTTAGTTAGTGATAAGTTCCAGGGCGATGTCATAAAGATTGAGTCCCAAGGTTTTGAAAATGACGAATCTGCTTGTGCTGGCGCTTGGGTAACTGTGGCCGCTGGACATAACTGGAATGATTTCGTGGCAACCGCAGTGGCAAATGGGTGGACTGGAATTGAAGGTCTGGCAGGAATTCCTGGAACTGTTGGCGCAACCCCAATTCAAAATGTGGGTGCTTACGGACAAAGTGTGAGCGAAACGATTGCTCAAGTTCGAGCCTGGAATCGCAAGACAAAATCCGTAGACACTATCTTTGCTGCGGACTGTGAATTCGGATATCGCACATCAGTATTCAAAGCAAAGCCTGATACCTGGGTTATCTTGAGCGTTACGTTTCAGCTGCCACTTGGAACTATGTCAGCGCCAATTGCCTATAACGAACTAGCCGCAAAACTTAAAGTTGAACTTGGCGATCGAGTGAGTACTTCTGATTTACAGTCGGCCGTTTTAGAACTTCGTGCTGGCAAAGGCATGGTCCTTGATTCAACAGACCATGACACTTGGAGCGTTGGGTCATTCTTTATGAATCCAAGAGTTACAACAGCACCAGATAACGCGCCGCACTGGCCAGAGGTTGACGGATCCTTAAAGGTCAGCGCTGCTTGGTTAATTGAGCAGGCTGGTTTTAACAAGGGTTTCACCTTGAACGGCCGGGCAGCACTTTCCAGCAAGCACACTTTGGCAATTACAAATCGGGGCGATGCAACTAGCGCTGATATTTCCGAACTTGCAGATCACATTGTTGCTGGAGTTAAAGCAAAGTTTGATATCGAGCTAAAACCCGAAGCTACTTTCATCGCCTAAACAAATCGACTAAAGAACTTTCGATTGTTTGCAACCAAGCGATACATTCCCGCAGCTATCCAGGACATTGGTGGAATAAAAGTGAGCCAACCAATCGCGCCCCAAAGTCCGCCCCGAATTCGCAAAACTTTTCCAACTGCCTTTGCGCCGCTGTAACGCTTTGGTTCAGAATTAGGATTTTCAATTAACCAAACTGAGTGTTCCAGTTGTTCCTGGGTCAAGCCATAAGTATTGGCCAGCTCAGTACTAGGAACATTCACCCAACCAGTTGGAACTATGCCAGCAAGTTTTTTGGCTGTGCGCTGACAAAATGCGCAGTTGCCATCAGTAATCAGGATTGACGACAAAACCTAACCCATGAATGGGTACGAGTAATGCTGCGCCGGAACCATAGTTTCCTTGATGCTGCGATCGCTGGTCCAACGCTGCAAGTTAATTGCAGCTCCTGCTTTGTCGTTAGTACCCGAAGCGCGAGCGCCACCGAATGGTTGCTGACCAACAACTGCGCCAGTTGGCTTGTCATTGATGTAGAAGTTTCCAGCTGCGAATCTCAAAGCATGTGACATTTCATTGATGGCATCACGATCCTGGGCAATGACGGCGCCGGTTAGCGCATACTTTGCAATACCTTCCATCTGAGTTAATGCATCGCGCCAGTTGTTGTCTTCGTATACCGAAATCGCAAGCACTGGTCCGAAGTATTCGTCAGTGAAGAATTCAGCAGTCGGGTCAGTACCGACCAAGACTGTTGGTCGAATGAACCAACCTTCACTGCCGTCATAAGTTCCACCGGCTGCAACTTCGATTGACTTGTCAGCATGAGCGCGATCAATTGCGCCACTTACTCGCTTGAAAGCTTTCTCATCAATTACCGCAGTCATGAAGTTACTGAAGTCAGATGCGTGACCCTGCTTAATGCCTTCAACTTCGGCCAAGAAATCATCTTTGATTGCATTCCAAATGCTGCGCGGAATGTAAGCGCGTGAAGCGGCAGAACATTTCTGTCCTTGGAATTCAAACGCACCACGGATCATTGCGGTAATTAGTGTGCGGTGTTCCGCTGATGGGTGAGCAAAGATGAAATCCTTGCCACCGGTTTCACCAACTAGTCGAGGGTAGGAACGGTAGTTGGAAATGTTGTTTCCAACGGTCTTCCATAGCTGCTGGAACACCGGTGTTGATCCAGTGAAGTGGATACCAGCTAGATCTGGATCAGCTAATGCAACATCGGAAACTGCAATGCCATCGCCAGTAACCATATTGATAACGCCTGGCGGTAAACCAGCGGCCATCAAAAGATCCATCGTGATCGATGCAGCAACTTGCTGAGTAGGGGATGGCTTCCAAATCACGGTGTTACCCATCAAGGCGGGAGCAGTTGGAAGGTTGCCAGCAATCGCAGTGAAGTTAAACGGTGTGATCGCGTAGACGAAACCCTCAAGCGAGCGATGATCGGTTCGATTCCAAACACCAGGTGAAGACACTGGCTGTTCTTGCAAAATCTGGCGAGCGAAGTGAACGTTGAATCTCCAGAAGTCAATCAACTCACAAGTGGAATCAATCTCAGCTTGGTATGCAGTCTTGGACTGACCCCAAACGGTTGCAGCCAATACTTTGTTGCGCCATGGACCTGACAGTAAGTCAGCAGCACGCAAGATAACAGCAGCGCGCTCATCGAATGGAAGGTCGCGCCACATTGGAGCTGCAGCCTTAGCAGCAGCAATCGCGCTTGTGGCATCGGCTTGAGTTGAGTTAGCGGTGACGCCAAGTACTCGGGAATGTTCGTGTGGACTGCGAACTTCGATCTTGTCGCCTGAGGCCATAACTTTTCTGCCACCGATGACGTTGGTCAATTCGTGAGTGGTAGCAACAAGATCCTTTAGACCTTGTTCTAGACCAGCTCGCTCAGGTGTACCTGGGGCAAAAGTGCCAATTGGCTCGTTGTAAGGGGCGGGAACATTTGTGATTGCATCCATAGGTACATCCTGACACCTACCTATCTATAGGCAAGAATGGACCCATGCGCGTTTGGATTCCGGTAACTGCTCAGCAAATCTCTGAATTCAAAGATTCAAATGTTTTGGTTACAACCGCTGGCTATGCGGTGACTGAGGATTGGGCGCGAACTTGGGACGAAACCGATCCGGAAGTCCTAGAAGCCGAGATCTTGCATGCTGCGGGAGCTGAAAGTCGACTGATTGTCGTGGCTGAATGCCTAGCCGAGGTTCAAAACAGCGAAACTGGTCGGATCTCTATCTCAAACCCAATCGCGAAAGCCCAGATCCAGGCGATTTTTGCCGCCAAAGCCGCAGAACCTGAGGATTTCCTTTGGTTTGGGCCAACTGAACCAGATGAGGCTCTGGTCTGGCACTCAAGTTGACCGAGTGCCAAAACCTGCTTACATTTGGATTAGCACTCTAAAGCCTCGGGTGCTAATTCAAACCGAGTAATAACAGGAGACACGACGTGTCGGTCAACATTAAGCCACTTGAGGATCGCATCCTCGTTCAGTCACTAGAAGCCGAGC
The DNA here is from genome assembly GCA_036796575.1 of Candidatus Nanopelagicales bacterium. Classification (GTDB taxonomy): domain Bacteria; phylum Actinomycetota; class Actinomycetes; order S36-B12; family UBA5976; genus UBA5976. Next base: position 258,161 of record DAIRCR010000001.1, read on the forward strand.
AGACCACCGCTTCGGGTTTGGTAATCCCAGATACCGCTAAGGAAAAGCCACAAGAGGGCAAGGTCGTCGCAGTAGGGCCAGGTCGTTTCGATGAAGACGGCGAAAAGCGGATTCCGCTTGACGTTAAAGTCGGCGACGTTGTTATCTACTCCAAGTACGGCGGCACCGAAGTTAAGTACAACGGTGTTGAATACCTTCTTCTTGGCGCTCGCGACATTCTCGCAATCGTCGAAAAATAAAAATCTCAAGCTAACGCCCCGATCGTTTACATCGGGGCGTTAGCAACTTTATGAACTATTAGTTTTGGAGAAATACAAATGGCAAAGACCGTTGAATTCGACGAAGATGCTCGTCGCGCATTAGAGCGTGGCGTTAATGCCCTTGCTGATGCAGTGAAGGTAACCCTTGGACCAAAGGGACGCAACGTAGTCATTAGCAAAGCCTGGGGCGCCCCAACAATCACCAACGATGGCGTAACCATTGCCCGCGAAATTGAACTTGAAGACTCATATGAAAACCTTGGCGCGCAACTTGCCAAGGAAGTTGCAACCAAGACAAATGATGTTGCCGGTGACGGAACCACAACAGCAACTGTTCTTGCGCAGGCTTTTGTACGCGAAGGTCTAAAGGTTGTTGCCGCAGGTGGCGCACCAGTAGAACTTAAGCGCGGCATCGAAGCCGCAGTTGCAGCAATGAAGGAAGAACTTCTAAAGCAGGCTCGTCCAGTAGATGGCAAAGAAGGAATTTCACAGGTTGGCGCAATCAGCTCCCGCGACCAGGTAATTGGCGACATGATCGCTGAAGCCTTCGACAAGGTCGGCAAAGATGGCGTTATCTCAGTTGAAGAATCCAGCACCACTGCAATGGAATTGGAATTCACTGAAGGTATGCAATTCGATAAGGGTTACATTTCGCCTTACTTCGTAACTGATGCAGATCGTATGGAAGCTGTAATTGAAAACCCAGCGATCCTTTTGGTGCAGGGCAAGATTTCTAGCGTTGCCGAACTTCTTCCAATCTTGGAAAAGGTTTCAGCAGCAAGCAAGCCACTGGTAATCATTGCTGAAGACGTAGACGGCGAAGCGCTTTCAACGCTTGTGGTTAACCGCATTCGTGGAACTTTCCCAAGCGTGGCTATAAAGGCTCCAGCATTTGGCGATCGTCGTAAGGCGATCTTGGAAGACATTGCAATCCTTACTGGCGCTCAAGTTATCTCAGCTGACATTGGTCTAAAAATTGATCAGGTTGGTCTTGAAGTTTTGGGTAGCGCTCGTCGCGTAGTTGCAACCAAGGACAACACCACAATCGTTGATGGCGGTGGCGAAGCTTCTGCAGTTAACGATCGCGTTGGCCAGATCAAGCGTGAGATTGAAAATTCTGATTCCGATTGGGATAAGGAAAAGCTTTCCGAGCGTCTAGCAAAACTTTCCGGTGGCGTTTGCGTAATCAAGGTTGGCGCACACACTGAAGTTGAACTTAAGGAAAAGAAGCACCGTATCGAAGATGCTGTTTCTGCAACTCGTGCGGCAATCGAAGAAGGCATCGTCTCTGGCGGTGGCTCAGCTTTGATCCACGCCTCTGCAGTTCTTAATGGCGACCTGGGACTAACTGGCGACCAAGCAATTGGTGTTCAGATTGTTCGTCGCGGTGTTGTAGAACCACTTCGTTGGATTGCTGAGAACGCTGGACTCGAAGGTTACGTAGTTGTAGATCGAGTTCGCGAACTAGGTCAGGGTCAAGGCATCAATGCTGCGACTGGCGAGTACGGCGATCTAGTTGCACAGGGCGTTATCGATCCAGTGAAGGTAACACGTTCCGCACTCGAGAACGCTGCATCAATCGCAGGCATGCTTCTTACTACTGAAGCACTTGTTGTTGAGAAGAAAGAAAAGGCTCCAGAAGATGGCGGTGGCCACGGCCACGGTCACGCCGGACACACTCACTAAAGTGCGTGTGTCCTAAATGGGCATTGTCATTTGTTTGCGAACCGCAAGGCTTCGCAAACATACGCACTAAAGTGCCATTCACTAATTATTAGAAACAAAACAAAACCCCCGGACATTGTCCGGGGGTTTTGTTTTTAATTATTTAAATTAGGAAGAGATACGGTTTGCGCGAGCTTGACGTGCATAGTGTGCTTCGCGATCTTCTTCACTCATGCCGCCCCATACGCCGTAAGGCTCACGAGTCTTAAGTGCGTGCTCTCGGCACTGCGCTAGTACTGGGCACGCTGCACAAATTGCTTTAGCAGTTGATACTCGACGTTCCCGAGCAGATCCACGTTCGCCATCTGGATGATAGAAAATATCTGAATCTAAGCCACGGCAAGCTGAGTGCAGCTGCCAATCCCAGAAGTCTGCATTTGGACCAGGCAATCTAGATAGATCAGCCATTTGGTTCCTCCCGATAGGTTGTTGCTTTGTACCCTCACTCTAGAACCGCTTCATAAGTTGGTCAAGCAACTTTGCTGAATTAGTTTTGGCGCGTTTTCAGACGTTTTGCCTGAAATCCCCATTGTTTATTGGAACTCCTTGATTCTCAAGGTGCAGAATGCCCAAATGGGCGAAAGAATGAGTCACATGTCACAGCGCGCGCCTCAGGTCGAGATTGGCCTAACCGTTGCAGCGGTGGCCCGTCGGATTGGAATCGCGCCAGCAACATTGCGGACCTGGGACCGACGATATGGCCTTGGACCAAGTGTCCACGTAGCAGGTTCGCACCGCCGGTACTCGGCTATCGATGTGGCCCGTATTGACCTAATGCGCAAGCTGATGCTCAACGGTGTGCTCCCTAGCGAGGCCGCAAAGACTGCTCTGGTCCAAGAAGTCATCCCAGCCAATCTGGCTGCCGAAACTACTGCGACCCCGGCCTTGCATTTAGTAACAGAATCTGAAAGCCAAGCCGACAATGTCATTGCATTGGATAGTCCAAAGGCAATCATCAGATCCCTAAATCGTGCGGCCGCAACTTTAGATGCCAGCGGTTGTGACCAGATCATTTCTAATTCTTTAGAAAGCCATGGCGTGGTCTGGACTTGGGAAAATGTGTTGATTCCAGTACTGGTAGCTCTTGGTGAAAAGTGGGAACAAACTGGCGAAGGTGTTGAGCAGGAACATCTAATTGCAGAGTCAGTAACAGGGCTTTTCCGGAATCTTGCTAATTCAATATCTGAGCCAGAGAATGCTCGTCCGGTTTTGTTAGCCTGCGCTCCACATGAACTTCATACGATTCCGATGTATGCAATAGCAGCGGGACTTGCTGAGCAAAACATTGCAAGCAGAGTTCTTGGTGCTCGCATGCCAGCTGAAGCACTTGCCACTGCAGCCAAGAAAATCGGTCCAAGTGCGATCGTGGTTTGGTCGCAAACTCAAGGAACTGCTGACATCACCATTTGGGATTCGGTAGAGCCAATGCGTCCAGCGCCACTGCTGATGTCTGTAGGCCCGGGCTGGCAACCAGATCTGCCAGAAGGCGTAGTTAAGCCACTTGATTTCACCAGCACTCTGATTGCCTTAGCCGCAGCCTCAGGCCGTTAAGCAACAAGAATATTGCGCTTTTTGGCCGCAGGCTGATCCGCGATAACCTTAGGCAATTCACCTTTGTTTAGGTGACTATCGCCAGCAGTTACCAGCTTGATCAGTAAGGGGATTCCATGCCACAGGGCCTTCCTGACAAGTTTGCAATGCTCGGTCTGACTTACGATGACGTGCTGTTGCTGCCAGATGCCAGCGATGTCATTCCAAGCGAAGTAGATACCAGCACAAAGTTAACTCGAGAAATTTCTCTCAAGATTCCATTGCTGTCCTCTGCGATGGACACGGTTACCGAAGCTCGAATGGCTATTGCAATGGCGCGCCAAGGTGGACTTGGAATTTTGCACCGCAACCTTGCTATCGAAGATCAAGCCGCTCAAGTAGATCTGGTTAAGCGCAGCGAAGCTGGAATGATTACCAATCCAGTTACTTGCAGTGCAACCGATACTTTGGCTGATGTTGATCGACTATGCGCCCATTACCGAATTAGCGGTGTGCCAGTAGTTGATGCGCAAGGAATTTTGGTTGGCATCGTAACTAACCGCGACATGTGTTTTGAAGATGACAAGAATCGCAAAGTCGGCGATGTCATGACCAAGATGCCACTCATAACTGGAGCCCCAGGAATGAATGGCGACGATGCGCTTGAGTTATTGCGAATCAACAAAATCGAGAAACTTCCACTAGTGGATTCATCGGGTCGCCTAACTGGATTGATCACAGTTAAGGATTACGTAAAGAGTGATCGCTATCCGCTAGCAACGAAAGATTCTGCCGGTCGTCTAATGGTTGGCGCCGCAGTTGGCGTTGGCGAAGATTCCTATACTCGCGCACTTGCTTTAGTTGAAGCTGGTGTTGATGTAGTAATCGTTGATACTGCGCACGGTCATCAAAAAGCAGTTCTCGATATGGTTTCCAGAATTAAGAAGTCTGCCAAGGTACAGGTCATTGGTGGAAACATCGCAACTCGTGCCGGAGCCCAAGCTTTGATTGATGCAGGTGCGGACGCAGTAAAAGTTGGCGTTGGCCCAGGCTCGATTTGTACTACTCGCGTTGTAGCTGGTGTTGGCGTTCCGCAGGTCACTGCAATTTACGAAGCATCCCTTGCTGCCGGCCCAGCTGGAGTTCCAGTAATTGGCGATGGTGGCTTGCAGTATTCCGGCGACATCGCAAAAGCAATTGTGGCTGGCGCGGACACCGTTATGTTGGGGTCGCTACTTGCTGGTTGCGAAGAAGCGCCAGGACAACTGGTGTTTGTTAACGGCAAACAGTTCAAGCAATACCGTGGAATGGGTTCACTCGGCGCGATGCAATCGCGAGGCAATGCCAAGTCCTATTCAAAGGATCGTTATTTCCAAGATGATGTGTTGTCGGAAGACAAGTTAGTTCCGGAAGGTATTGAAGGCCAGGTGCCTTATCGCGGTAATTTAGCGGGAGTCGCACATCAACTCATTGGCGGCCTGCGCGCATCTATGGGTTACGCCGGAGCCGCAACCGTTGCTGACCTTAAGAACAATGGGCGCCTAATTCGCATTACGGCCGCAGGTCTAAAAGAAAGTCATCCGCACGACGTCCAGCTAACGGTAGAAGCACCTAACTACCACGTTCGATAGGGGAGAAAAATGTCAGACGTGGAAATCGGTAGAAGTAAGCGTGCGCGTGCCGCATATTCATTCGATGATGTTTCATTAGTGCCAAGTCGTCGCACCCGTGATGACGCACTGGTTTCGCTGGATTGGAAAATTGACGCCTATTCGTTCAATCACCCAATCATTGCTGCCCCGATGGATTCAGTCGTCTCACCTTCGTCAGCAAAAACATTTGCTGCAGCTGGTGGCTTGGCAATTCTAAATCTGGAAGGCGTTTGGACCAGGTACGAAGATCCAACTGGCGTACTCAATGACATTGCGGCCTTAGATGCCAAAGGCGCAACTGCAAAACTTCAAGAAATTTATGCCAAGCCAATTCAACCCGAGTTAATCGCTGCTCGAATTCAAGAAATGCGCGCAGCCGGAATCACAGTTGCTGGCGCATTGAGTCCACAACGTACTGCGCAATTTGCTAAGCAGGTAGTTGATGCTGGCGTTGACATCTTCGTGATTCGCGGCACCACTGTTAGTGCAGAACATGTCAGCAATGGTGGCGAAGCATTAAACCTCAAGGAATTCATTTACCAGCTTGATGTGCCAGTAATTGTTGGCGGTTGCGCAACGTACACAGCTGCACTGCATTTAATGCGGACTGGCGCCGCTGGTGTACTAGTTGGATTCGGCGGCGGCGCTGCGCACACAACTCTTGATGTGCTTGGCGTGCGCGTACCAATGGCTAGCGCAGTTGCTGACGTTGCTGCGGCTCGTCGCGATTACCTTGATGAATCCGGTGGTCGATATGTTTCAGTTATTGCCGATGGCTCAATGGGTCGAAGTGGCGATGTTTCAAAGGCAGTCGCATTAGGTGCCGACGCAGTTGTAGTTGGTTCAACATTTGCTCGAGCTACTGATGCACCAGGTCGCGGTAAGCACTGGGGGATTGAAGCCACTCACCTAGAACTACCAAGAGGCGAACTTGTTGATCTGGGTACCACCGGAACTTTGAGCGAAATCATTTCAGGTCCATCGCATGCCGCCGATGGAACTATGAACATGGTTGGCGCCCTTCGCCGTGCGATGGCGACATGTGGTTATTCAGACCTGAAGGAATTCCAGCGCTGCGAAGTTGTAGTAACACCTAATTAGTGTTTGCGACAGAGCCTTCGCGGGTGCAATCTATCCAAGGACTGACTACCAATAGGCTAAGTATGTGACTGACGCCCGCCCGGTACTTGTTGTTGATTTTGGTGCGCAGTATGCCCAACTGATTGCTCGCCGAGTCCGGGAAGCGCGAATCTATTCTGAAGTAGTTCCCAGCACTATGTCAGTCAACGAAATGCTGGCCAAAAATCCATTAGCGATAGTTCTATCTGGTGGACCATCTAGCGTTTACGCCGAAGGTGCACCACAAGTTGATGCCGAATTATTTGATGCCAACCTGCCAGTGTTTGGTATCTGTTATGGCTTCCAAGCAATGGCAGCAACACTTGGTGGCACAGTTGCCCAAACGGGACTATCTGAATTTGGGGCAACTGAGTTAAAGACCGTTTCTGGTAGCTGCCTATTTGATGGGTTACCTGAAATCCAAAATGTTTGGATGAGTCATGGCGATTCAGTGCAACAAGCACCTGCCGGGTTCACCGTAACTGCATCAAGTGCTGGAGCTGTAGTTGCGGCATTTGAAGACTTATCCCGAGGCCTAGCTGGTGTGCAGTTCCATCCTGAAGTTATGCATTCCGAGCACGGACAAAAAGTTCTGGAACATTTTTTGTATGACATTGCAAAGATCGAACCTACTTGGACACCAGCCAGCATTGTTGATGAACAAGTAGCCCGTATCAAGGCCCAAATAGGCGATTCCAGAGTTATTTGCGGTTTGTCTGGTGGTGTTGATTCGGCTGTCGCTGCCGCTTTGGTTCATAAAGCAGTCGGCGACAATTTAACTTGCGTGTTTGTTGATCACGGATTGTTGCGCGCAGGCGAACGGGAACAAGTTGAACGTGATTATGTTGCAGCAACTGGTATCCGACTTGTTGTAGTTGACGCAGCCGATCGATTCTTAACTGAACTTGCTGATGTTACTGATCCGGAAACTAAGCGGAAGATCATCGGAAGAATCTTTATTCGAGTGTTTGAAGATGCGCAGAAGCAGTTGATTGCTGAAGCCGGGGAATCTGGGGCCACGATCGATTTCTTAGTACAGGGAACGCTCTATCCAGATGTTGTTGAAAGTGGTGGGGGAACGGGCGCTGCCACCATTAAGAGTCATCACAATGTTGGTGGTCTTCCGGATGATATTGAATTCCAACTTTGTGAGCCGCTTCGAGAATTGTTCAAGGATGAAGTGCGCGCAGTTGGTCGCGAGCTTGGACTTCCTGAAGCCATGGTTATGCGTCATCCATTCCCAGGACCAGGTCTTGGAATTCGAATTGTTGGTGCAGTCAGTAAAGAGCGGTTAGACATCCTTCGCGCCGCTGATGCGATCGTGCGTGAAGAAACCACACTGGCTGGTTTGGATTCTTCGATTTGGCAGTTCCCAGTCGTGTTGCTGGCCGATGTTCGAAGTGTTGGCGTGCAAGGTGATGGCAGAACTTACGGCCACCCAATTGTGTTGCGGCCAGTATCAAGTGAAGATGCGATGACTGCTGATTGGACCAGATTGCCGTATGACGTATTGGCGAAGATCTCGAATCGAATAACTAACGAGGTTCGGGAAATCAATCGCGTAGTGTTGGATGTAACGTCAAAGCCTCCGGGCACAATTGAATGGGAATAAGGCGTAGCCGAAATTCCCATTCAAAGTGAACATTGCTTGGGCGCAAGTGCCGCTAGGCACTGGTGAGGAATAAGGCGAAGCCGAAATTCCCACTCACAATAAGTACAGTTTGGGACTAGCGAAAGCGTAGCATCAAAATATGGAAATTCTTTACACCGCTCTTTTCGTACTTCACTTTGTTGGAATTGCAGCAATTGGATTTGGGTTCCTTAAGGAACTTGCAAAGAAAACTTTCGGCGTAAATGTTGCGATGCTTCATGGTGCCAGCACCCAGCTTTTGACCGGCATTTTGCTTGTAGGCCTACACGAGTCTGGCTCGCTAGATAGTGATTATGTAGTCGATCACACCAAAATTGCGATCAAGCTAATCATTGCGATTGCAATTATTGCGATGTACTCAATTGGCAAGCGCAAGTCAGAGCAAAAGCTTTACTGGGCGCTAATTGGCGCACTAACGCTAACTAATATCGTGATCGCTTACGCGCTTTAATTCTTAGTCAGGAAGTTTGATTTGGCGGAAGGCTTCGGCCAGACGTCCAGTTTCAAATTCTGCGGCCGAAGCTTGCATTTCACCCCAGCTGCGAAGCATTTCTTCCAGATTTTCCATGTGGGAAGTTTGACTTGCGTGTGCTTCAAGCGCTGCAACTTTTCGACTAAAGAATTCAGTTGTGTCTATCCAGTGATTGGGTTCGGTATGACCTTGCAGCCAGAGCCAGTTAACGGTCCAAGCATCTAGACCTTCGTTGTCTCGTAGTTCGGGGTAGGCGTAAGGATTGCGCACTGCTGGATAAAGCGCTCGCGATGTAGCTTCGCCCGCAGCCATATGGTCTGGGTGACTTGAGGGGAGTCTCTCCCAATTTCGCTCTGGTGATTGGGTTATAACAAGTTGCGGTTGCACCTGGCGCATGACGCGAACAATGTCGCGCTGCACATCATGGCTTGGTTCTAGGTAGCCATCTTTGTAGCCAAGAAACCGCACATCGGTAACACCATAAACTGCGGCTGCAGCTACTTGCTCAGCTCTTCGGATGGCTGGAATCTCAGAGCGATCTGTCGAATCATCAAAGCCACCAGCGTCACCATCGGTGCATATACAGAATGTGACCTGAACACCAGCCTTAACCAAAGCCATAACAGTTCCACCAGCACCAAAGTCCACGTCGTCAGGGTGCGCAGTTACTACTAGTGCGCGTGTTACACCTTCTGGGATTTCAATTCGCTCATTTGATTCACTGCTCACGACGACCACTCTATTTCTTTAATGCCACAACGGCACATGTCAGGGTGCTTACGTAGACTGTCCGTGTGCCTTCACAACTCCTGGATGACTTAAACGAGCCGCAGCGCCAAGCCGTCGTTCATTCTGGAACTCCTTTGTTGGTAGTTGCCGGTGCTGGATCTGGCAAAACCCGAGTGCTAACTCGCAGGATTGCTTATCTAATGGCAGAGCGGAATGTTGCTCCAACCGAGATTTTGGCAATCACCTTTACCAATAAAGCCGCTAACGAAATGAAAGAACGCGTCGCACATATGGTTGGCCCAAAGGCCAGAAGTATGTGGGTTTCAACTTTTCACTCGGCTTGTGTCCGGATTTTGCGCAATGAAGCCAAGCGACTAAATCTAAAGCCATCTTTTACTATTTATGACACCCAAGATTCAGTTCGAATGCTGTCTTTAGTTTCAAAAGATCTTGGCATTGATCCAAAGTCTTACAGTCCAAAGTACTTACTTGGTCAAATCAGTAACTTAAAGAATGAATTGATTGATTACGAAGATGCGATCAGCAAAGCCGTTACTGCGCAAGAACAAACCGTTGCTCAGGCATATGGCGAGTATCAACGAAGGTTGATGCTAGCCAGCGCTGTTGACTTCGATGATCTAATTGGGCACACGGTTGCACTGCTGCAGGCCTTCCCAGACGTTGCCGAGCACTACCATCGTCGCTTCCGACATGTACTAGTTGATGAGTATCAAGATACAAACCATGCGCAATATGTTTTGATTCGCGAGCTAGTCGGTAATGGAAAAGATGGAATAGCAGCTGCTGAACTATGTGTTGTTGGTGATGCGGATCAAAGTATCTATGCCTTCCGTGGTGCAAACATTCGAAACATCGTCGAATTCGAACGAGATTACTCAGATGCTAAAACCGTTGTTTTGGAACAGAACTATCGATCGACCCAGAACATCCTTACCAGTGCTAATTCGGTAATTGAGAAAAATTCTGGCCGGCCAGCAAAGCGACTTTGGACCGCCGAAGGAAGCGGTGAAAAGATCGTCATTTATACCGCCAATGATGAACACCATGAAGCTGACTTTATTGTTACGAACGTTGCAGACTTAATTGATAACCATGGCTTTGAGTACAAAGATGTTGCAGTTTTCTATCGCACAAACAACCAATCTCGTAGCGTCGAAGAAGTTTTCATTCGACGTGGCGTACCTTACAAAGTCGTGGGTGGAACACGGTTCTATGAGCGTAAGGAAATCAAGGATGCTCTGGCTTACTTGCGAGCGGTGTCTAATCCAGAAGACGATGTCTCGGTACGGCGAATCCTGAATACCCCTCGACGAGGTATTGGAGATAAAGCCGAAGAAGCAGTGGAAGGATTCGCGCGTCGCGAAAAGATAGCTTTTAGTGCTGCGCTTAACAGATTGTCAGAAATTCATACTCTGCCAACCCGTTCGGCTACTGCACTCACTGAGTTCAATCGACTGCTCGGCAACCTTCGCACCCTTGATGAATCTGGCGCTGGACCAAGTGCAATTTTGGAAGCTGCAATGGAAGCCTCTGGTTACCTAAAGGAACTAACTGCAAGTAAAGATCCGCAAGACGAAGTTCGGGTAGAAAATATTGCTGAGCTCGAGAACGTAACACGAGAATATGAAGAACAGTTTGCAGAAGATAACGACTCAGATGAAGTTGCAACGCTGTCAAATTTCTTAGAGCGGGTTTCTTTAGTTGCCGACTCCGACCAGATCCCAACAGGTGAAGAACATGGTGGAGTAGTAACTCTAATGACGCTTCACACCGCAAAGGGCCTTGAGTTCCCAGTGGTGTTTCTAACTGGAATGGAAGATGGCGTCTTTCCACATCAACGCGCACTTGGTTCAGCTACTGAACTTGAAGAAGAACGTCGCCTTGCCTACGTTGGTATGACTCGCGCTATGAAACGTTTGTATCTTTCGCGCGCAGTTGCTCGATCAACTTGGGGTCAGCCAAATTACAATCCAGAATCTCGATTTCTTTCAGAAATCCCAGCCGAACTTGTTGATCGCCAGGGCGAAGAACCTGGCCCACTTGGGCTATCTGGATCTGGATCATCTAGGCCACAAAAGCGAGACGAACCAGTTATGGTCCTTGAGGTTGGTGATCGAGTTCTGCATGACAAGTTTGGAATGGGAACTGTCACTGCCGTTGTTGGGCAAAATGAAAAAGCTGAGGCGACAATCGATTTCAAGAGCGCGGGAGAAAAGCGGTTACTGCTGCGTTACGCGCCAGTTGAAAAACTTTAGTTTTAGTTGCCCCAGAGCCAAGTAGATGGGTTCATAAAGTCGCCATCTTTAGTTACTTCAAAGTGCAAGTGCGGACCTGTTGTATTGCCGGAAGACCCTGACTTTCCGATCTCTTGGCCGGCAGCGACTTTACCGTCTTTAATGACAATCTTTGAGAGATGACTATAGGTAGTGATGTAGCCATTTCCGTGGTCTACTTCGATTCGATTTCCGTAAGCGCCACCCCAGCCCGAAGAAACAACTGTGCCATTGGCAGCAGCCACAACTGCTGTTCCGCTCTTGACTCTAAAATCCAAACCAGTGTGATATCCAGAGGACCAGATTCCACCGCGCTGACCGTAACGTGCACTCAATTTGTAGTTGGCTTGAATTGGAACTGCGATCACGCCAATCTGTCGAAGACGCTCAGCTTCGATTAATGCCGCCTTTTGCTCAGCCTCAGCCTGTGCTTTTGCGTTAGCAGCAGCCTGCTGTTCACTTAAGAGAATTTGGGCCTGCTGATTTTTTTGATCCTGTGCCTGGGTCACCAAGGTATCTAGCTGATCCGTAGTCGCGGCCAATGCTTGTAAAGATTTTCGTTCGGTACTTGAAACTGTAGGTGTGGTGTCAATAACTGCATCCGGATCGCTAGTTGGATCGTCTAAGGTCGCAGCTGCCGCTATCACTTCAGCTTCCTCAAGAGTTTGTCGATCTTCAGAACGGCTGGCGGCTTGAGCGCGAGAAGTGCTGGTCTGAATGGAGGTGCTTACCTGCTGCGGTCCCGCAGCTGTGACCGTAGCGGCAGGGAATTCCAAAACACTCGTGTCGCCAGTTTGAACTACGCCAGCGACTGTTGAACCAGAAGTGGCTACTACTGAGCTCATGCCAGCAACGCTTACAAGTGCACCAAGATGCTTGCCGGAAACTACTTTTTTCTTCGGGGCAGCATGACGGGCAGCGCGATGACGACCGCGTGGTGCTGTGCTCATACGTAGACCCTATCGGAGGCAAAAATGCTTAAGTTATAAGTCTTTTCTACCCGAATTTCGGCCCTTTGGGAAATGAAAATGTGGTGTCAGTGGCAGAAGTGACATAACCCACCCTCAAATCCTGGGATATCTATGAATTCGAGGCAAATTGCGGGTACCCCGAATTATGGGACTGTATGAATTCGAGGCAAATTGCGGGTACCCCGAATTTGCCTGTATGAATAAGACATGAGTCCAATCCGTATCGTCATCGCTAAGCCTGGTCTAGATGGCCATGATCGCGGCGCCAAAGTGATTGCCCGCGCGCTTCGGGATGCTGGATTTGAAGTCATTTATACCGGACTTCATCAGACTCCAGAGCAGATCGTTCAAACCGCGATTCAAGAAGATGCCGACGCAATCGGAATGTCGATTCTTTCTGGCGCACACCTAACTTTGTTCCCGGCAGTTATCGAACTATTGGCGGCAAAGGGAGCTTCCGACATTGTGGTCTTTGGCGGAGGGGTAATTCCAACTGATGACGTAACCCAATTGCAAGATTCGGGTGTTGCACATGTTTTCACCCCTGGTACTCCAATCGGAGATGTCGTTGAATGGGTTAGCGCCAACGTAGGTGTCGCAAGCGTTCGCTAAGGTTGTGTCACAAGCTAGCGAGAGAGTGACCCGCAAACCGTGGATCTATACGAATACCAAGCCAAAGAATTATTCGCCAAGCATGGCGTAGCCGTAGTGCCAGGCAAAGTTTGTTTCACACCTGAAGAAGCCGAAGCAGTTGCAACGGACATCGGCACAACAGTTGTCGTTAAAGCTCAAGTCAAGACTGGAGGCCGCGGTAAAGCAGGTGGCGTGAAGCTTGCTGACAACGTCAGCGATGCCAAGGACCGCGCAAAAGACATTCTCGGACTTAACATCAAAGGGCACATTGTCCATAAAGTTTTGGTGGCCGAAGCCGCAGACATTGCTGAAGAATATTACGTTTCATTTTTGCTCGATCGGACCAATCGCACATTCCTTGCGATGGCTAGTGTTGAAGGTGGCGTAGAAATTGAAGAGGTTGCTGTAAACAACCCTGCCGCATTAGCAATGATTCGCGTTGATGCACTTGTTGGATGCACACTTGAAAAGGCAACTGAGATTGCAGATGCGGCAAAGTTCCCAGCGGAAGTCCGGGAACAAGTAATTGAAATGCTGCAGAGCCTTTGGAAAGTTTTAGTTGAAGAAGACGCAACTCTTGTAGAAGTTAATCCACTTGCAAAAATTACTGATGGTCGAGTGCTTGCCCTTGATGGCAAAGTTTCACTTGATGACAATGCGCAATATCGTCATGAATCACACTTAGCTCTTATTGATGACGCGCAAACCGATCCAATCGAATTGCGCGCAAAAGAATTTGATTTGAACTATGTAAAGCTTCAGGGCGAAGTTGGAATCATCGGCAATGGTGCTGGACTTGTTATGTCAACCTTGGACGTAGTTGCGTATGCCGGCGAAGAATTTGGTGGAGTTAAGCCAGCAAATTTCCTTGACATTGGTGGTGGCGCTAGCGCACAGGTTATGGCTAATGGTTTGGACATCGTGTTAGGTGATCCTGAAGTTAAGGCAGTATTCGTGAACGTCTTTGGTGGAATTACGGCCTGTGATGCAGTTGCTAACGGAATTGTGCAAGCCGTTGGGATGCTTGCTGAACGCGGTGAACCAATTACTAAGCCGATTGTTTGCCGAATTGACGGAAACAACGCAGTTGAAGGTCGCCGGATTCTTGACGAATCTGGAATTGCATTAATTGAACGTGTTGAAACCATGGATGACGCTGCACGACGCGTTGCCCAACTAGCTGCAGGTAAGTAGGACTTCTGATGGCAATTTTTCTGAATGCAGATAGCAAAGTTTTGGTTCAGGGCATGACTGGTGCTGAAGGCACCAAGCACACCCGTCGCATGGTTGCAAGCGGCACAAATGTTGTCGCAGGCGTGACTCCAGGCAAAGGCGGCCAAGAAGTAGATGGCATCCCAGTGTTTAACAATGTTGGTGAAGCCATGGCAGCAACCGGTGCCAATGTCTCAGTTGTTTTTGTGCCACCTAAGTTTGCAAAAGCTGCAGTAATCGAAGCAGTAGATGCAGCAATTCCACTTTGCGTGGTGATTACTGAAGGTATTCCAGTTCATGACACAGCGGCTTTCTTCCAATACGCCGAAAATTCTGGCAAGACTCGACTGGTTGGACCAAACTGCCCTGGCTTGATTAGCCCAGGACTTTCGAATGCCGGAATCATCCCAGGTGACATCACTAAAAAGGGACGCATCGGTTTGGTGAGCAAGTCTGGAACTCTGACGTACCAAATGATGTTTGAGTTACGAGATCTTGGTTTCTCAAGCTGTGTAGGTATTGGTGGCGATCCAATCATTGGAACAACTCACATCGATTGTCTTGCTGCTTTCGAAGCCGATCCGGAAACTGAAGTCATCGTGATGATCGGTGAAATTGGTGGCGACGCTGAAGAGCGAGCTGCTGCATTCATTAAGGACAATGTGACAAAGCCAGTAATTGGATATGTTGCTGGCTTTACTGCGCCTGAAGGTAAAACTATGGGCCACGCTGGCGCAATTGTTTCAGGATCATCTGGAACGGCTGCCGCAAAGAAAGATGCACTTGAAGCCGTAGGTGTTCGCGTTGGAAAAACTCCTAGTGAAGCAGCCAGACTTGTTCGGGAAGTCTTAGCCAGTCGGTAATTCGTGTCGAATCGGCTTTTTTTAGGCTGAACTGGGACGATTTTAAGTGTGAGCAACGATCTTCCTCGAAAGAAACCTGTGGGTGTACCGCAACGCCAGTGGCGTCGCCCGGTTCCAGAAGATCACATAAATCACTACCCACCGTTGATTGCTGGCACGATTGCAGCCACCACCGCAGTTGTCATTGGTTACATCCTGACGCTGGGATTCATCATTGCTGCCTGGCTATTTGCAGCTCATGGCAGTGAATCGACAGTGCAAGTGCTTCGAGCTGCTGGGATTGCTTGGCAAGTTTTGCATTTAACACCGCTAGTTATAGGCACCATCACAATCGGTGTTCTGCCATGGGGATTCTTGGCCGTGCCAGTTTTTATTCTTTGGAAGGCAACACAGTGGGCACTAAAAAGTTCTCAACCCAAGACGGCTATTGAATTCAGTCGAGTAGCAATTTCAATAAGTGTCATCTATTCCCTTTGCGCAGGACTTGTTGGATTTATTTCATCAACTAGCAATCTCTACACCGGTTTTGCGTCGTCACTACTGTACGCATTTCTTGTTGCCTTGTCGGTGACCACTGCTTGTGTTGTGAGTTATGCACCGTCGCGAACTATTTTGACCGATGCCTTACCAAAGTTGCTTGTTGATGGCATCAAACCCGCCATGATTTCATTCGGGCTATTGTTCATAGCGGGGTCTTTATTGACTTCAGTGTCATTGATTCTTAACTGGGCTCAAGTTCAAGCTGTAACAGAACTTATGGCCCCAGGTTTGATTGATGGGTTCTTTATAACTTTGTTAGGAATCGGATATCTACCTACGGTAAATGTTTGGGCAATGTCATATCTGTTAGGTCCGGGCATCGTACTTGGAGGCGGTGTTGTGACCGCAGAAAATGCTAGCCCTGGTGCGTTGCCAGCATTCCCATTGCTATCAATTTTGCCAAGTGAGCCAGCAGCGCTAGCTGCATATTTCATTTTGATTCCAATCTTTATTGGTATCGGAATCTATTTCTTGATGCCACGGGAAAGATGGGCCGCGCAGGGTGACTCGATTGCGATCGCTCTTTCTTTCGTAGTGCGATGGCGCGAAGTTGTAACCTTGCTGGTTTCAATTGGCCTACTTTCTGCTTTTGTTTGGATTGCAGCTGCTGTCTCAAGTGGACCGCTTGGTACTGGATTTCTAAAATTCATCGGTCCAGTTCCTACCGAGGTTGCGTTTGCAACTATCTCAGTTTGTGGGGTTTCTGCATTGCTTACGCTGGTAATTCCCCGAACTGTTATGTCACTTCTGCACTGCTGGTTTAACCGAGAAGCAATTACAAAATAGACTTAACTAGTGCCGAATTTTCGCGTAGTTGTATTAGCCTCGGGCACAGGCACCCTTTTCACCGCCCTGGCAAATCAGGCCGAGCAAATTGGCATTCAGATTGTTGGTCTGATTTCTGAAGCTGAGGTACCGGCATGTGAACGCGCTCGGGAACTCGGAATTCCAGTAACAGTTGTTCCACTTCTCGAGGATCGCGTTAAGTGGGATCAGAATCTAGCCACTGAGTTAAGTCGCCTAAAGCCGGCGTTAATTGTCTCGGCTGGATTCATGAAGATTCTTGGACCAGTTGTGTTGCGATTCCATCAAGGAAAAATCATAAACACGCATCCAGCCTTGCTCCCTGACTTTCCGGGTGCGCATGCAGTACGTGATGCACTTGCTGCTGGGGTTGCCGAAACTGGCGCAACCATACACTTCGTTGACAAGGGCGTTGACACAGGTGAAGTCATATCTCAGGCCAGAGTTAAGGTTGAGCCAGATGACACGCAAGATTCACTTCATGAACGCATCAAGCAAACCGAGCGTGAATTATTAGTAGCAACAGTTAGTGATATTGCGAATGGGAAGGTGACTATGAAATGACCCAAGCCCGCAAAGTTACTCGAGCTCTTATCAGCGTTTATGACAAGACCGGTTTAACTGGACTTGCCCAAGGGCTTCACGAAGCTGGCGTAAAGATTGTTTCCACCGGTAGCACGGCGGCGAACATTGCAGCTCTTGGGATTCCGGTGACTGAAGTTAAAGATGTAACCGGATTTCCTGAATCTCTCGATGGCAGAGTCAAAACTTTACATCCAAAAATTCACGGTGGACTGCTTGCGGATATGCGTAAGCCTGAACACGTGGCCCAACTTTCGGAACTTGGAATTGAAGCTTTCGAGTTAGTTGTTGTAAACCTTTATCCATTTTCCCAAACCGTTGCCTCCGGCGCCAGCATCGAAGAATGTATTGAGCAAATTGATATCGGCGGACCTGCAATGGTTCGAGCCAGTGCAAAGAACCACGCAAATGTTGCGGTAGTAGTTGACCCGGCTTCTTATTCCTCGGTACTCGATGCAGTCAAGAGCGATGGCTTCACGAAAACTCAACGCGTAGCGCTTGCAACTCTGGCCTTTCAACATGTTGCGCAATATGATGTGGCAGTTTCAAGTTGGCTGGCATCGGTAGTGTTACCAGACTCAGACCCACCTCAAGTTGGTTTTCCGGCGTGGGTTGGGAGAGTTTGGGAGCGCGCGCAAACTTTGCGTTACGGCGAGAATCCGCATCAAGATGCGGCTCTCTATGTTGCAAAGTTTGGCAATTTCGGAATCGCGCAGGCTGAACAACTTCATGGCAAAGAAATGTCTTATAACAATTTTGTTGACGCGGATGCTGCGTATCGAGCCGCTTATGATCACAAAACACCAACCGTTGCAATCATCAAGCATGCAAATCCTTGTGGTGTAGCAAGCGATAAAGATATTGCGCTGGCTTACCAGAAAGCAAACGCCACAGATCCAGTATCGGCATTCGGTGGCGTGATTGCTTCCAATCACAAAGTCACCAAAGAAATGGCGCTGGCAGTTTCAGAAATCTTTACTGAAGTAATTGTGGCTCCTGGTTTTGATCAAGATGCCCTTGTTGTCCTAACGGAAAAGGCAAACATCCGAATCCTTAAGGTCGTTGCGCCAGCTGTTGGAATTCACGCTGAAATGCGACCGATATCAGGTGGCATGCTATTGCAATCACAAGATCGATTCCAAAGTCTTGGTGACGAGGTTGGTAATTGGCAATTAGTTTCAGGTCCGGCAGCTGATGCAAAAACTCTGGCGGACTTAGAGTTCGCTTGGCGTGCTTCAAGATGTGTTAAATCAAATGGAATTTTATTAGCTAAAGATTTGGCAGCAGTTGGAATTGGCATGGGACAAGTTAATCGAGTTGATTCAGCTCGACTTGCAGTATCAAGAGCAGGTTCAGAACGTGCAAAGAATAGTGTCGCAGCTAGCGATGCATTCTTCCCATTTGCAGATGGGTTAGAAGTTTTGTTGAATGCGGGAGTTAGTGCCGTAGTTCAGCCTGGTGGTTCAGTGCGTGATGACGAAGTTATAGCTGCCGCTAATGCTGCTGGAATCACTATGTACTTCACCGGTACCAGGCATTTCTTCCATTAAGTAAAAGCATTTGCCTGCATCCCACCGCAGGCCAACAAACAGTGGCAGGATGGGCAAGTTATGAAAACCTTTGTAAAACAGCAATGGCCAATCCTTAGTGTTTATTTGGGAATCTTGGCTGCTCTAATTGTTGTTGTTTATGTTGATTTTCGATTTGGTGCGATCCTGCTTTCACTTAGTGTTTTGCTTGCATTTCTTTTGAGATTGCGATTACCAGATTCAGCCGCGGGACTTCTAAAGATTCGTAGGCGCAGAGTAGATCTAACTGTGCTAGCAACGCTTGGGACATTCCTTTTGATTTTGGCGCTGGTTGTGCCTCAAGGAAGTAAGTAATCACATGACACAGCAATCTGAAGTTCAATCAAAAGTTAAGTTTTCACATATCGTCGTTACGTTTATTGCTTCCGTAATCATTACCGCGCAATCCTCAGTAAATAGCGAACTAAATTCTTATACTGAAAACGCCTTAGTTACGGCTCTTATCAACTTTGGTTCTGGACTTTTGATCTTGAGCGCAATGATGATCTTTAGCCGTCCGATTCGACAAGGATTCATAAGCATTCCTCAGTTGGTGCGCGCAGGAAGGCTAAAGCGCTGGCAGTTGTTTGGAGGCTTGTCAGGTGCATTTTTTGTTGCAAGTCAAAGCAGCTTGGTTCAAGTTATTGGGGTGGCGATCTTCACGGTGGCTGCGGTAGCGGGACAAACTTCAGCCGCGTTGTTAGTAGATAAAGCTGGTATCGGACCTGCAGGCAAGCAACCTGTTACGGTTGCGCGCATCGGTGCGGCAATTATGGGAATCGTTGGTGTGTTTGTCTCAGTGCTTGGCCAAGATTCAGCTGGACAGTTCGCGTTCGGAGCCGTGTTGATTTCGTTTGCTGCGGGTGCCTTGGTTTCGACTCAGCCAGCACTTAATGGTCAGATTGCAAATCAAACTGGACAACCAGCTGCCGCAACAATGGTTAACTTCATCGTTGGGTTCATAACTTTGGTAATCGTTTACGTGGTTGTGCAGCAAGTGAGTCCACAAGGTTTTAACGTTCCACCAATGCCGTGGGAGAACCCAGTCATTTGGCTTGGGGGACCCTTTGGAGTTTTGTTTGTCTTAACCGCCGCCTTTATGGCAAAGACGCTTGGAGTTTTCCTCTTCACCCTGACATCTGTCGTAGGACAACTTTCCGGTGCAATCCTTATGGACGTTCTGTTTCCGACGGCATCTACAAACATCACCTGGCAGTTGCTTCTCGGAATTTCAATAACTGGAGCTGCAGTAGTTTTAGCCAGTGGTAGAAAGAAAACTAAGACCCAGTAACTGCGGAAGCAAATGATTCCATGTCAGGGAAAACCTGATCTGGAGCGGCGCTTGCAGCTGGCGCTGCACCATTTCCACGTCGCTTGATGTGAACGGTAGTCATACCAATGCTTTTCGCAGGTGCGTGATCATGAAACAGGCTTTGCGCAACGTGCAAGATGCGATCCTTTTTGATGCCAAGCGTGCGTTCAACTTTTTTGTGGGCAAAGTGAAAGTTTTCGATGTTTGGCTTGTATGACCCAACCTGCTGTGCGGTAATCACGTCATCAAATTTGATACCAAGACGATCTGCGGACGCCGCAAATAGGTCATCGTCACAGTTTGTAATCACGACAAGCTTGAAATGTTTTTTAAGCTCAACAAGGGCGTCATGTGAATCTGGGAATGCTGGCCAATCAACTACGCTGCCACCAAATTGCGCTTCTTGTTCTGGAGTGGTCGTAATTCCTCGGGCAGACGCGAGCATACGCAAAGTCAACCCCAGCACTTCACGGTAGCCCTTATATGGCACTTCAGCATCGTGTTCATGTGTCGAGAATGCGCCGAGTAGTTCAGCGTCAGTTACTTCTGAAACCTCGGAACCTAAGGCCGCTCGAAGTCCCGCCAGAATTCCGGATTCCCAATCGATTAAAGTGCCATAGCAATCAAAAGTTAGTGCGTCGTAGGCCTGGTAGTCGACCATGGAATCCTCCAAGAATGAGTTGGTTAGTGCTGTGATTTGTACTGTACATCCTGCTTTGCCTTGCATCCCATATCCAGATACCTTCGATAACACTTGAGGGACTAAGATTTAAGTGTCTTGACGTCAAGATACTTTCACACAAAGGATTTCTCATGGCTGGCAAAGTTACCGTCGTAGGTGCTGGTTTCTACGGATCAACCACCGCACAACGTATTGCTGAATACAACATCGTTGACACCGTTGTCCTAACGGACATTCTCGATGGCAAGTCTGAAGGCTTAGCTCTTGACATGAATCAGTCGCGATCAATCGAAGGATTTGAAACCAAGATTGTTGGCCAGACCACAACAGTTGATGGCGCCGGCTACGAAGCCATTGCTGGTTCTGATGTTGTCATCATCACAGCAGGCCTGCCACGCAAGCCAGGCATGAGTCGTATGGACTTGATCGAAACTAACGCCAAGATTGTTCGTGGCGTTGCAGAAAACATTGCAAAGCATGCACCTAATGCAGTGATCATCGTGGTTTCAAACCCACTTGATGAAATGACTGCATTAACTCAGCTTGCTAGCGGCTTCCCAAAGGAGCGCGTACTTGGTCAAGCCGGAATGCTAGACACTGCACGCTTCACACACTTTGTAGCTGAAGAACTAAAGGTTCCAGTTGCATCAGTACAGACTCTTACTCTTGGTTCACATGGCGACACCATGGTTCCAGTTCCTTCCCGATGCACAGTAGATGGCAAGCCACTTGCTGATCTATTGCCTGCTGACAAAATCGAAGAACTTGTAGTTCGCACTCGTAACGGTGGTGCTGAAGTTGTAGCACTACTTAAGACAGGTTCTGCGTACTACGCACCTTCTGCAGCTGCCGCACGAATGGCAAAAGCTGTAATTGAAGATTCAGGTGCAGTAATGCCAGTTTGCGCCTGGGTTGACGGCGAGTACGGCATCGAAGGTGTTTACCTAGGCGTCGAAGCTCAAATAGGTAAGGGCGGCGTCACGAAAGTAGTTGAAACAAAACTAACTGACTCAGAGCTTGCTGAATTGAAGGCTGCATCTGAGGCAGTACGTGAAAAGCAAGCAGACGTAGCCGGACTATAAGTTTTTTCAGACATCCATTAAGGAAAAGTAAATGTCAAAAATTAAAGTGCAAGGAACTGTTGTTGATCTAGACGGCGACGAGATGACACGCATCATTTGGTCGTTCATTAAAGAGCAACTGATTTTGCCTTACTTGGATGTCAACATCGAGTACTACGACTTGGGCATGGAAAACCGAGATGCAACCGACGATCAGGTGACAATTGATGCAGCCAACGCGATCAAGAAGCACGGCGTAGGCATCAAGTGCGCAACTATCACTCCAGATGAAGCTCGAGTCGAAGAGTTCGGGCTAAAGAAGATGTGGAAGTCACCCAACGGAACTATCCGCAACATTCTTGGCGGCGTAATTTTCCGGGAACCAATCATCATCAGCAACATTCCAAGATTGGTGCCTGGCTGGACTAAGCCAATCATAGTTGGTCGTCACGCATTTGGTGATCAGTACAAAGCAACCGACGTCAAGATTCCAGGTGCGGGTTCATTAACTATGACCTTCACACCGGCCAATGGCGGCGAGCCAATGGAATTGAACATCTTTGATTTCCCAAGTTCTGGCGTAGCAATGGGAATGTACAACCTGGATGAATCAATTCGCGAGTTTGCTCGCGCTTCGCTTCGTTATGGTTTGGGACGTAATTACCCGGTTTACCTTTCAACCAAGAACACAATTTTGAAAGCCTACGACGGTCAGTTCAAAGATATCTTCCAAGAAGTTTTTGAAAAGGAATTCAAAGCTGAATTTGATGCTGCCGGTCTAACTTACGAACACCGCTTGATCGATGACATGGTGGCTTCTGCACTGAAGTGGGAAGGTGGCTATGTCTGGGCTTGCAAGAACTACGACGGCGACGTGCAATCAGACACCGTGGCCCAAGGCTTTGGTTCACTTGGACTAATGACCTCTGTACTAATGACTCCAGACGGTAAGACCGTTGAAGCCGAAGCAGCTCATGGCACTGTTACTCGTCATTACCGCCAACACCAGCAAGGTAAGCCAACCTCAACAAATCCAATTGCCTCAATCTTTGCCTGGACTCAAGGCCTGGCACATCGTGGCAAGTTAGATGGCACACCTGAGGTTACAAAGTTTGCGGAAACTCTAGAGCGCGTCTGTATTGAAACTGTTGAAAGCGGCAAAATGACAAAAGATCTTGCTTTGCTAATTAGCAAAGAACAGGCTTACTTAACAACTGAAGGTTTCTTAGCAGCTATAAATGAAAACCTACAGAAAGCCATGTCGGCTTAATTCATGCTGGGCGTAATTTCAGCAAATGCAAATGGCGTTCGCGCCGCACTAAAGCGTGGCGGTTTTGATTGGATCAAGAGTCAACTTGATGCCGGAAATGCCGAAGTAGTTTGCCTGCAAGAAGTTCGTGCAACCACAGATCAGTTACACGAAGTGCTTGCCGCTGCTGGGCTATCAGCTCTACATGTTGCTCATGATTCAAGTGCTCGTCTTGGACATGCTGGGGTAGCAATTCTGAGTACTAAGAAATTGAGCAACATAAAAACTGGTGTTGGACCTAAAGAATTTGCTGATACCGGGCGTTGGGTTCAGGCGGAAATTGAAACCAAAAAAGGCCCCATGACAGTTGCGTCGGTTTATGTTCATTCCGGTGATGCCGAAAAGCCGGTGCAGCAGGAAAAGTATCGATTCCTAGAAGCAATGACAAAAAGATTTCAAGCTGCACAAAAGGCTGATCAGCTGTTTCTTGCCTGCGGTGACTTTAATGTTGGTCACCGCGAACTCGACATTAAAAACTGGAAAGGCAACTTAACCAAAGCTGGATTTCTTCCTGAAGAGCGCGCTTACTTTGACAAGTGGTTCGACAAAGTTGGAGTAGTTGACTTAGGACGAAAGCATGCTGGGGAAGTCGAAGGGCCTTACACCTGGTGGTCTTGGCGTGGGCAGGCCTTCGACAACAACGCCGGCTGGCGAATTGATTATCACGTTGCAAATTCGGCTCTGGCCCCACATTGCAAAGAAATTATGGTTGGTAGAGCAGATTCATATGCGCAAAGGTGGAGCGATCACGCTCCAGTAACTGCAATATTTAACTTGTAGACTCTCCTTATGGGGACCTTTTGGCAAACGATGGCAATCGTTTTGCTTTTCACGATAATCGGTGGAGTTTTTGCCGCAGCTGAAGTTGCACTGATTTCGTTACGCGATAGTCAAGTTAAGAAACTGGCAGCCACGGGTAGGCGTGGTCGTCGCCTGGAAAAGTTGATGCTGAACCCGAATCGATTTTTGGGAGCAGTACAAGTTGGGGTAACTCTGGCTGGATTCTTATCAGCAGGCTTTGGTGCATCGAGAATTGTTCCGATTTTTTCACCGCAATTAGTTTCTTGGGGGCTGAGTGAAAGTGTTGCTGAAACTGTGGCGTTCATTTCCGCCACTGTACTTATCGCATATCTTTCCCTTGTTGTTGGTGAACTAACCCCAAAACGTTTAGCAATTCAGCACTCGGAAAGATTTGCACTTATCTTGGCAACCCCTTTGGATTTAGTAGCTAAATTCACTGCACCATTTATTTGGTTGCTCTCGCATTCATCAGATGCATTGTTACGAGTTGTTGGTGGCGATCCACAGGCAGGTAAAGAGCAAATTTCTGGTGAAGAACTTCGTGGCATGGTTGCAATGCACGAAGACTTGACACACGCTGAGCGCGAACTCATTGATGATGTTTTTGAGGCTGGAGAGCGCGAGATTCGTGAAGTTATGATTCCGCGTACCGAAGTAGCTTTCTTAGATGCCGACCTGCCAGTTTTCAAAGCGGTAAAGATAGTCGCTGACAAACCACACTCACGTTATCCAGTGTCAGATGATTCCGAAGATGACATTTTGGGTTTCGTGCACGTTCGTGACTTACTGGATCCAGAAATCCGGGAGCGCTCAATTCGCGTTGGTGATTTGGTGCGAGATGTCGCAAGACTTCCTGGAACGAAACGAGTTATTCCCGCGCTAACCGATATGCGAGCCACAAATGCTCACATGGCAATTGTTGTTGATGAATATGGTGGCACTGCCGGAATTATCACTATGGAAGATCTGGTTGAAGAACTTATTGGCGACATCCGCGACGAATACGACACGGATGCTTCCGAAGGCGTGATTCCACCGGGTAAAGACGTCGTTGTAGATGGCTTACTCAATCTTGATGATTTCCAAGAGGAAACTCTTATGGAATTGCCAGACGGACCATATGACACTGCGGCTGGTTTTATGGCGGCTCAGCTAGGCCGAATTCCTATGGTTGGCGACGAGATTGTGATTGATGCCGGAACTTTGTCAGTTCTCGAAATGGATGGCCGAAGGGTGTCCCGAATTCGCGTCGTTCGTTCTGCCACAATAGGGGAATGACACCGCGCGTTTTATCTGGCATTCAACCGACTTCCGATAGTTTCCACGTTGGTAACCATCTAGGCGCGCTGCAAAACTGGGTTGTAATGCAAGAAACCCATGACTGCGTTTATTTCATTGCAGACATGCATGCCATCACTGTTGAGCAAGATCCGAAGACACTTCGGAATCGGACCTTACTTTCTTATGCCCAACTGCTGGCCCTTGGCATTGATCCAAACAAATCAACTTTAATCGTGCAAAGCCATGTGCCAGAACATGCGCAATTGATGTGGGTTATGTCTTCAATCACTGGCTTAGGCGAAGCAAATCGCATGACGCAGTTCAAAGACAAGTCTGCAAAGGGTGGCGTAGCTACCGCAAGCGTTGGTCTGCTTACCTATCCAATTTTGCAAGCAGCGGACATTTTGCTTTATCAGGCAAACGCAGTTCCAGTTGGTGAAGATCAGCGTCAGCATTTAGAACTAACTCGTGATCTTGCAATTAGATTCAACGGTCGCTTTGGTGACACTTTCACAGTTCCGGAAGCTCACATTGTTAAAGGCACTGCCAAAATTCAGGACCTACAAGATCCAACAGCAAAAATGAGCAAGTCTTCGCCATCAGGCTGCATCAATTTATTGGATCCGTTAAAGACAACTGAAAAGAAAATCAAGTCAGCAGTAACCGATTCAGATTCAGTAGTGGCCTTCGATCCTGCAAATAAAGCTGGTGTTTCAAATTTGCTGACCATCATGTCGGCTTACTCCGGAACACCAATCCCGGATTTGGTAAAAAGCTTTGAAGGTCGGATGTATGGCGATTTAAAGAAGGAAACTGCAGCATCCGTTTTAGGTTTTGTTGAGCCTTACCAAGTCAAGGTCGACTCGTTCATGACAGATCCAGCTGAGTTAGAAAACTTAATGCGCAAGAGTGCCTTGCGGGCTCGTGAGATTGCGGCAAAAACTCTGGCTGATGTTCATGACAAACTTGGATTCGTGCATCCGTAGTTTTGAGTAAATCATGAGTTGGGATGTCATACTTTTCGATCTTGATGGCACGCTAACTGACAGCGGACTGGGTGTCGGTAATGGAGTTTTGTACACCTTAGAAAAAATGGGTTACCCAAAACCAAACGATGCTGAATTGAAAAAATATTTAGGTCCGCCTTTGTGGACTTCGTTTCAGGACTATGCCGGAATGCCAGAGTCTGATACCCCAGAAGCTGTGCGTTTGTATCGCGAGTACTACAACGAAACTGGTGCCTTCGAAAATTCGGTTTATCCGGGAATTCCGGAATTGCTCAGGAAGTTGAATGACGACGGAAAGCGTTTGGCGGTGGCTACTTCAAAAGTCGATTACGCAGCCCTGGCTATCCTGCGTCATTTCAACCTGGATCACCACTTCGATGTGATTGCTGGCTCAGATGAAACTGGTGAGCTTCGCGGCACTAAGGCGCTAGTCATCGAGCACGCCTTGGCGGAATTGAAAATGTGCGATGGGACTTCAATAGTGATGATCGGGGACCGCGAGCACGACATTCTGGGCGCCAAAGAGCATGGAATTCCTGGAATCGGAGTGCTTTACGGGTATGGCGATCGGGCCGAACTTGAGGCAGCCGGAGCCATGGACATTGCGACTGAAGTTTCGGATTTAGAACTGGCTTTGACCCGCTAGATTCGGCCCAAGAATTCAGGCTTGTGTGGTGTGCGGTACATCACAGCGGATTTTCCTTGGCACCTCTGCAGGCTTGAGTCCTAGACCCTAAACTTCTGGCTATGGCTGTTAAATCAATGGAAAATGGTGTCTCGGCGCCGGGACGCGCAAAAATCGCATTTAGACATTTAAGAACTGACAAATGGTGGGTAGAACCACTGATTTCTGTCGTAGTACTTGTGTCCTTCATCGCGTATTCAACCTGGCGCGCATTTGAAAATGCGTACTACTACGTAGACCACTTAGTATCACCGTTTTACTCACCATGTCTAGCCACATCATGTCCACCAGAAGCAGCCATTTTTGGTACTCCGTTCGGTGATTGGTACTCGATTTCGCCAGCACTTTTGATTTTGGTTTTTCCATTAGGTTTCCGTTTGACTTGCTACTACTACCGCAAGACTTACTACCGTGCGTTTTGGATGTCACCGCCTGCATGTTCAGTAGCTGAACCACACAAAACTTACACAGGTGAAACTCGTCAGCCACTTTTGCTTCAGAACTCACACCGTTACTTTTTCTTTGCCGGACTTATCTTCAACGTCATCTTGACTTACGATGCTTTGCTGGCATTCAAGGGCAAGGATGGCGGCTTTGGAATGAGCGTTGGCACCGTTGTGTTGTTGGCAAATGCAATCTTCCTATGGATGTACTCGTTGTCATGTCACTCCTGCCGTCACGCAATCGGTGGCCGCTTGAAGCACTTCAGCAAGCACCCATTCCGTTACAAGGCATGGACCTTCGTTTCGAATCTAAATCCACATCATCCGAAGTTTGCCTGGGTTTCGCTGATTGGCGTTGCTCTGTGTGACCTGTACGTACGCAGTGTCGCAACAGGCCAAATCACAAACATCTACTTCTTCTAAGGGGACTTGAACACTCATGGCTGAATTTGAGCGTCACGAATACGACGTTGTAATCATCGGTGCTGGTGGCGCAGGACTTCGCGCTGCTATCGAAGCACGGGCAAGTGGTCTACGCACTGCAATCATCTGCAAGTCTCTCTTTGGCAAGGCACACACCGTTATGGCTGAAGGTGGCATTGCCGCCAGCATGGGTAACGTAAACAGCAAAGACAACTGGATGGTTCACTTCCGCGACACAATGCGTGGCGGCAAGTTCCAGAACAACTGGCGCATGGCAGAATTACATGCCAAGGAATCTCCAGATCGCGTTTGGGAACTTGAAACATACGGTGCACTTTTTGATCGCACTCCAGAAGGCAAAATCAGCCAGCGCAACTTCGGTGGCCACGAATACCCACGCCTAGCTCACGTTGGTGACCGCACTGGCTTGGAATTGATTCGCACCATGCAGCAAAAGATTGTTTCGTTGCAGCAGGAAGACTTCGCAGAAACTGGCGATTACGAATCAAAGATCAAGGTATTCGCAGAACTAACCATCACTGAAATTCTTAAGACAGATGGCAAGGTTTCTGGCGTACTTGGTTACTGGCGCGAGACTGGAGAGTTCGTTGTATTCGAAGCCCCAGCTGTTGTTCTAGCAACTGGCGGAATTGGAAAATCCTTCAAGGTAACTTCCAATTCATGGGAAGGTACTGGAGACGGTCACGCACTAGCTCTAAAGGCTGGTGGAAACCTAATGCACATGGAATTCATTCAGTTCCATCCAACCGGCATGGTTTGGCCACTTAGCGTTAAAGGCATCTTGGTTACCGAATCGGTTCGTGGTGATGGTGGCGTACTTCGTAACTCAGACGGCAAGCGCTTCATGTTCGACTACATTCCACCGGTGTTCGTAAAGCAATACGCAGACACCGAAGAAGAAGCCGATCGTTGGTACACCGATCCAGACAACAACCGTCGTCCGCCAGAACTTCTACCTCGTGATGAAGTAGCGCGCGCAATCAATACTGAAGTTAAAGCCGGTCGTGGTTCCCCACATGGTGGCGTATTCCTAGATGTTTCAACCCGTCTAGCCCCAGAAGTAATCAAGGCACGCCTCCCATCCATGTGGCATCAGTTCAAGGAACTTGCTGACGTGGACATTACGAAGCAGGCCATGGAAGTTGGACCTACTTGTCACTACGTAATGGGTGGCGTTCAAGTTGATCCAGATACCGGTGCTGCAACTGGCGTACCTGGCTTGTTTGCTGCTGGTGAAGTTGCTGGCGGTATGCATGGTTCAAACCGTCTCGGTGGAAACTCACTATCTGACCTTTTGGTATTCGGTCGCCGCGCTGGTGTTGGTGCAAGTGAGTACGTAAGTGCTCTTGGCTCCAAGCCAAAGTTGGAACAGGCTGAAATCGATCGCGCATTAGCTTCAGCACTTGCCCCATTCAAGGGAGACAGCAAGGAAAATGCTTACGCAGTTCATTACGAATTGCAGCAGATGATGAACGACCTAGTCGGCATCATTCGCGTGGGCGCTGAAATGCGGGAAGCAATCGACAAGCTTGAACTCATGAAGGAGCGCGCAAAACACGTAAGCGTTTCAGGTGACACTAAGTTCAATCCAGGTTGGCACATTGCGCTTGACCTCATGAACATGCTTCTTGTCAGCGAAGCCGTTGCTAAGTCAGCTATGGAACGTGAAGAATCACGCGGTGGACACACACGTGATGACTTCCCAACTATGGATCCAAAGTGGCGCGCAATTCACGTCATTACGTCATGGGATGGCTCAAAGGTAAGCACTGAGCGCCAAACCCTTCCTCCAATGCCAAAAGAATTGGCTGAACTATTTGACGGCGAAGAATTGAAGAAGTACCTGCTGCCTGAAGAACTGGCGCAGCTTGGAATGGGAGGCAACTAATGGGTTACTTAGCATCGATGCGAATTTGGCGCGGTAACAGCGAAGCCGGTCAGCTTGAAGAACACAAAGTTGAAGTTGGCGAAGGCGAAGTTGTGCTTGACGTCATTCACCGCCTCCAGGCAACCGAAGCACCAGACCTAGCTGTTCGTTGGAACTGTAAGGCTGGAAAGTGTGGTTCATGCAGCGCTGAAATCAATGGCAAGCCAAGCCTTATGTGTATGACTCGCATGAACACGTTTGCGGAAGACGAAGAGATCACCGTAACTCCGCTTCGCGCTTTCCCAGTTATCAAGGACTTGGTTGCTGACGTTTCCTTCAACTACAAGAAGGCTCGTGAGATTCCAGCATTCAAGGGACCTGACAACTTAAAGCCAGGCGAGTACCGCATGGAACAGATCGATGTGCAGCGCAGCCAAGAGTTCCGCAAGTGCATTGAGTGTTTCTTGTGTCAGGACACCTGCCACGTCATTCGCGACCACGAAGAAAACAAGGAAGCTTTTGCTGGTCCTCGTTTCTTCATTCGCCTTGCCGAACTAGACATGCACCCATTGGATACTCGCGATCGTAAGCGGGAAGCTCAAGAAGAGCACGGTCTTGGTATGTGTAACATCACCAAGTGCTGTACTGCAGTATGCCCAGAGCACATCAAGATCACTGACAATGCGATTATTCCGATGAAGGAACGCGTAGTTGATGAGAAATATGATCCACTGGTATGGCTAGGACGCACAATCGGACGCCGTAAAGCGGACTAACCTCTACCTATGGGGATTACACAGTCAGGGCTACCTATTGATCCGGTCTATGGGCCGGCATCACGCGATGGCTGGGATCCAACGGTTGAACTAGGTGAACCGGGTGAATTTCCATTCACTCGCGGTGTGTATCCAAGCATGTACACCGGGCGTCCTTGGACCATGCGCCAGTATGCGGGCTTTGGTACTGCTGCAGAATCCAATGAGCGGTACCACCAGCTTCTAGCGGCTGGAACAACTGGCCTCAGCGTTGCCTTCGATCTTCCTACCCAAATGGGTTACGACTCAGATCACCAACTAGCCCAAGGCGAAGTCGGCAAAGTTGGTGTTGCTATCGACACTGTCGAAGACATGAAGATTTTGTTTGATCGGATTCCGTTGGATCAAGTTTCAACTTCGATGACAATTAACTCACCAGCATCAACACTGTTATTGATGTACCAGTTGGTTGCCGAAGGTGAAGGCATTCCTGGAACCGCATTAAATGGCACTATTCAGAATGACGTACTTAAGGAATACATTTCTCGCGGCACGTATATCTATCCACCAGCTGCATCATTACGTTTGACTACAGACATTTTTGATTACTGTGCAAAAGAAATCCCACGCTGGAACACAATCTCTATTTCGGGTTACCACATGGGTGAAGCCGGGGCTACGCCAGCGCAAGAAATCGCTTTCACGCTTTCCAACGGCATCGAATATGTCCGAGCTGCTATCAAGGCTGGAATGAATGTCGATGACTTTGCGCCACGACTAGCCTTCTTCTTTGTCTCGCGCACCACCATCTTGGAAGAGATCGCCAAGTTCCGAGCTGCTCGTCGGATTTGGGCCCGCATTATGAAGGATGAATTCAAGGCAACAAATCCAAAGAGCCAAATGCTTCGCTTCCACACTCAAACTGCAGGTGTACAGCTAACTGCGCAGCAACCAGAAGTGAATCTAGTTCGCGTAGCAATCCAAGGCTTAGCCGCAGTTCTGGGTGGCACTCAATCACTTCACACCAATTCTTTTGATGAAGCAATTGCATTGCCAACTGAGAAGGCAGCTCGATTGGCGCTTCGTACTCAGCAAGTCTTGGCCTATGAAACTGATGTGACAGCGACGGTAGATCCATTCGCTGGCTCCTATGTCGTTGAGGCTATGACAGATGAACTAGAAGCAGAGATCTTGCGCCTGATGGGCAAAGTCGAAGAATTTGGTGGTGCAGCTAAAGCGATTGAAGTTGGTTTCCAAAAAAATGAAATCGAAACCAGCGCTTATGACTATGCCTTGCAAATCGACAAGGGCGAGCGAACCGTTGTGGGCGTTAACAAGTTCGCAATTGATGTTGAAGAGAAATATGAACCACTTCGAGTCGATCCGGCAATCGGGGAACAGCAAGTGGCTCGCCTGCAGGCAATTAGAGATTCTCGCAACAACTCTGATGTGACGCGAGCCCTAGATTCCCTAATGCGGGCGGCTGAGTCAACAGAGAACGTGATGTATCCAATGAAGGAAGCTTTGGCCGCAAAGGCAAGTGGTGGCGAAGTAGCTGACGCCCTTCGCAAGGTGTGGGGTCGTTACAACCCACCAGATATTTTCTAGTCGCGCAGCCGATAGCATAGGGGTGGTCGTGAAAACCCTGCTGGCTAATGTGAGATCGGCGGTTCACGAACCTAGTCATTGGTGGTTTCAATGTCTGCAGCAAGCGAAAATTCAAACTTAATGCATCAATTTGATGCTGAGCTAACTGACCAAGTATTTGATTTCATGCGGGATCGGCTATCGATGCCCGATGTGCCACTTGATTTCCCTGGCGATCCAAAGGTATTGGCCGAAGCAATATCTGGATTGATAAAGCCCGAAGGCAATTCAGCGGCAGATGTACTAAAGCTCTACGACGAAGTAATCTCGAGGACTGTCGTCTCCGGTGACAGCCCTCGCTTCATGGCCTTTATCCCAACTGCGCCAACTAAAGCAGCGCTGCTATTCGACATGATTGTTTCTTGCGCTTCGATTCAAGGAATTTCTTGGCTGGAAGCAGCCGGAGCTATTTCTGCTGAGAACCAAGTCTTGCGATGGATGTCTGACGTTGCTGGGTTACCGGAATCTGCAGGTGGCACATTTGTTTCTGGTGGCTCTGCGGCTAACTTAGCCGCCCTGACGGTTGCGAGAGATTCTGGTCGTCAACGACTGCATGATGGCAAGCGATTGCCAGTGCGAATTGCATTAAGTAAACAAGCCCATTCCTCAATTGGCAATTCGCTTGGAATTCTAGATATAGAACCACTTATTGTTGAATCCTCTGGCTTTGCCATGACCAAGGCGGATTTAGAGCGGGCGCTTTCAAACGTAAATGCGAGCGATGCACCTGTAGTCGGAGTCGTCGCTACCGCTGGAACTACGAATGCAGGAATCATTGACGACCTTGCTGGCATCAGCGAAGTGGCTCGTGCGCATGAAATGTGGTTCCACGTGGATGCTGCGTATGGTGGCGCAGGATTACTTGCTCCTTCAGTTCGAGATCAGTTTAATGGCATCGAGTTTGCGGATTCGATAACTATGGATCCTCATAAATGGTGGTTCTCACCATTTGATGTGGCTGCCATCCTCTACAAAAATCCAAAATTGGCAGCCTCAGTTCATACTCAAGATGCTTCTTATCTTGATGTGCTGCATGAGGATGACTCACTTATCAATCCGACGGATCTTGCTTACCACCTAACTCGAAGAGCCAGAGGGTTACCGCTTTGGTTCTCAGTGGTTGTAAATGGCACAGATGCATATCGTGATGCAGTCGAGGCATCTATTTCGTTGACTAATGAGGTCGCAGACTTTGTTAGAGCGCACGATGATCTGGAATTGGTTATTGAACCTTCACTCTCAGTGGTTCTATGGCGCCGAAAGGGTTGGAAGGCTAAGGATTATCGCGACCTTCAAGATCGATTGATTGAATCTCAGACTGCATTTGTAACACCAACTTCTTGGCAAGGCGAGACTGTTGGGCGCTTTGCGTTTGTACACCCCGGAACCACACTCGAGATGGTTAAGGAAGTTTTTGCGAACATTTAATTGCGAGAGAATAGATCTGTGACAAGTGTTGTAATTATTGGCGGCGGTCCGGGTGGTTATGAGGCCGCATTGGTGGCGTCTCAGTTAGGCGCCGACGTAACCCTGATTGAACGTGATGGCATTGGTGGCGCAGCAGTCCTTACAGATGTGGTTCCCAGTAAAGCCCTGATTGCGGTAGCTGAAGCCGCAATCGACACTAAAGGCAGCTCGGCAATTGGAGTTCACGCAACGAATGTCACGATTGACATCGCAGACGTGAATTCCAGATTGAAGAAGTGGGCAGCGACTCAAAGCTCAGATATTTCCCAGCGCTTACAGTTACATGGCGTGAGGGTTCTGACTGGAACTGCTGAACTAATTGAAGCTGGAACTGTTAAAGCCAAACTAAATGACGGAACTGAAATCAGCCTTAGCGCTGAAGTTGTTTTGTTGGCAACTGGCGCTCGCCCTAGGGAACTAAGCTACGCAGCAGTTGATGGTGATCGCATTTTGAATTGGAAGCAACTTTATGAATTCACTGAGTTACCTTCCGAATTGATCGTTGTTGGATCTGGTGTAACTGGCGCAGAATTTGCTGGTGCCTACCAAGCCCTCGGTTCCCAAGTGACTTTAGTTTCATCCCGCGATCACGTGCTACCCGGTGAAGATTCGGAAGCTGCGAAAGTTGTACAAGATGTTTTCGCTAACCGAGGCATGAAAGTGCTTTCCCAAAGCCGCGCAGTTCAGGTAACTCGAACCGAATCTGGTGTTGCCGTAGAACTAGCCTCAGGTGATGTAATCACTGGATCACACTGTTTGATGGCCGTTGGTTCTTTGCCAAATACCGAGAACATCGGTCTGGCTCAAGTTGGAATTAAGACTAACGATGCTGGATTCATTGAAGTGGATAAGGTTTCGCGCACCAGCGTTCGAGGTATTTACGCCGCTGGCGACTGTACCGGAGTAATGATGCTGGCATCGGTTGCTGCGATGCAGGGGCGAATTGCTATGTGGCATGCACTTGGTGATGCCGTGCACCCGCTAAACCTTGAAACAGTTTCAAGCAATGTGTTTACCGATCCAGAGATTGCAACGGTTGGCGTTAGCCAAGCTGACGTAGATTCGGGTTCTGAACTAGCGAACGTGTTTAATCTTCCGCTTGCAACTAATGCCAGAGCCAAAATGCAAGGTATCTCGGAAGGCTTTGTAAAGATCTTTTGTCGTCCAGATACCGGCGTAATTGTAGGTGGGGTAGTTGTGGCGCCAAAGGCAAGTGAATTGATCTTTTCGATCGCACTGGCAGTTGAACACAGGCTTACAGTTGACCAAATGTCCCAGACAATTACGGTTTACCCATCGCTATCAGGATCGATCGCAGAAGCTGCTAGGCAGTTACACCAAACCCAAAACTTGCATTAAGAGTTACTTGATCTCAGTGAGTATTGATCAAGTTTTACTTGATCTCCATAAGTTCAGTGCCAGTTGGAACTGTGGTTCCAACTTCAGCGTTTAAGCCAGTAATAATTCCAGCCTTGTGAGCAGTCAGTGGCTGTTCCATCTTCATGGCCTCTAGAACCACAACTAGGTCACCTTGAGCTACTTCTTGCCCTTCGGTAACTGCAATCTTGACGATTGTGCCCTGCATCGGAGCAACCACTGCGTCGCCACTTCCGGCTGCGCCGGACTTCTTGCCAATCTTGCGCGCTGGCTTCTTAGCGCCGCCGCCAGACCCGATTGACATGTCGCCGGGCAAAACTACTTCGATCCGTCGGCCATTAACTTCTACCGTGATCGGGTTACGAGCTTCTGGTTCAGCAAGTTCGCCGGCCCCACCTGAGAAGGCTGGGATTGTGTTGTTGAATTCGGTTTCAATCCAACGAGTGTGGACCGAAAATGGAGTGGCAGCATCAGCTGGTGCGAAGGCCGGATCGCTAACAACTGCGCGATGGAAAGTAAGTGCGGTTGCAATGCCATCAATTTCAAACTCAGCTAGTGCTCGGCGGGAACGCTCAAGAGCTTCTTGGCGATCGCGTCCGGTAACAATCAGCTTTGCCAATAGGGAATCGAAGTTTCCGCCAATTACATCGCCTTTGGTGAAACCTGAATCAAGGCGAACGCCGGGACCGCTTGGTGGATTCCAAACGGTAAGTGAACCCGGGGCTGGCAAGAAACCGCGACCTGGATCTTCGCCATTGATACGGAATTCAATGGAGTGACCACGAAGTTCTGGGTCGTCATATCCCAGTGCTTCACCTTGAGCAATTCGGAATTGTTCGCGCACTAAGTCGATTCCAGCTACTTCTTCAGAAACTGGGTGTTCAACCTGCAGGCGAGTATTAACTTCCAAGAATGAAATCGTGCCATCAATGCCGATTAGGAACTCGCAAGTTCCAGCACCAACGTATTTTGCTTCCTTCATGATGGCTTTACTCGATGCGTAAAGTTCATCAATCTGCGCCTGAGACAGGAATGGCGCCGGAGCTTCTTCAACAAGTTTCTGATGGCGACGCTGGAGTGAGCAGTCGCGAGTTGAAACAATTACAACGTTTCCATGTTCGTCAGCTAGGCACTGAGTCTCGACGTGACGTGGATTGTCTAAGTAACGTTCAACGAAACATTCGCCGCGACCAAATGCAGCTACTGCTTCACGCACCGCAGAATCAAAGAGTTCTGGAATTTCTTCTAGATTGCGAGCAACTTTAAGTCCACGTCCACCACCACCAAAAGCAGCCTTAATTGCAATTGGCAGACCATGCTTTTTTGCAAATGCAACTACTTCTTTACTGTCCTTAACTGGATCAGGAGTGCCTTGCACCTGTGGCGCACCTGCCCGAGAAGCAATGTGTCGTGCGGAAACTTTGTCACCTAAATCGCGAATGGCTTGTGGTGGTGGGCCAATCCAAATCAAACCCGCATCAATTACTGCCTGGGCAAATTCGGCATTCTCGGAAAGGAAACCGTAACCAGGGTGAACTGCATTGGCTCCAGATTTCTTGGCTGCATCAATGAGTTTTTCAATTACTAGGTAGCTTTCAGCGGCGCTACTGCCACCAAGTGCAAACGCTTCGTCAGCTGCTTTTACGTGCTGAGCATCTCGATCAGGATCGGCATAAACTGCAACGCTGGCAATGCCAGAGTCAGCGCAGGCGCGGGCTACTCGAATCGCAATTTCGCCACGATTAGCAATTAGAACTTTTTCAATCTTGCGACTGGTGCCCACTTGAACTCCTAGAACGGCCTTTGGTCTCTCAAGTCTATAAGTCCCAAAGTTGGGTCCATTCAATGCTCATATCCTTGACGAATTCTCGAAGTAAAGCCAAAGATATCCCGCCAACGGCTGGACTATCACCAGTCATTTTGGTTATGAAGGCTGCAGATTTACCTTCATGCGTAAACCCGCCAGCAACTGAAAGTGGTTCACCACTGTTTACGTATGCAGTGATTTCAGCGTCAGAGATGTCTGCAAATTCTACTTTGGCGCCAGCTACACCGCTTCTGACTTGGCCACTGACTAAATCCTTAACCCAGTGACCGGTATGAAGGTATCCAGATTTTCCGCGCATGGCTTTCCAGCGAGCTATCGCAACATCAGGACTGCCAGGTTTACCAAATGACTGGCCTTCAAACTCGAGCATTGAGTCCGCTGCAATCACCATGAGATTTCGATTCTCGGTGACAGTTATTTCCTTGACCACCGCTTCACCTTTTGCTGTTGCCAGGGCTACACACAGATCAGCGGTATTGATCGGACTTAACTTAGTTGCGATGGCATCTTCATCAACATGACTAACTTGAACTAACGGCGTGATGCCAGCATTCATCAAAAGCGAATAACGAGAAGTGGAGGCCGAGGCGAGTAATACAGTACGAGACATTTATCTACTAACGCTGAAAGATTTAGTACGGATGAGGCAGGGCAGAGCGGCGCCAAGTTCCTGCACCATGCTCAAATGATTTACGTACGCCACGATGGGCGGCATTCCATTCGGGACGCAACTGCGTGCGCTTACTTGCCAAACTTGCAGCCGCTGCTTGCGCAGTAATCACCATGAATACTGCGGCCAACTCTTCATCGGTTGGCTGGCCGCGTACGACTTTAATGTCCTGACTCACAGTGGAATGTTTCCATGCTTCTTAGGAGGCAAAATTTGACGCTTGCCACGTAAGGAACGAAGCGCGCGAATTACCATTACGCGAGTTTCGCTTGGGACAATCACACGATCAATATATCCGCGCTCAGCAGCAATGTATGGATTAGCAAACTTGTCGTCATATTCCTGAAGTAGTTTGGCACGCTCGGCCTCTGGGTCCTTAGCTTCGGCTAGTTCCTTGCGGTAAAGCACATTGACTGCACCTTGTGCACCCATGACAGCAATCTGGGCACTTGGCCAAGCCAAGTTAATGTCAGCACCTAGGTGCTTTGATCCCATAACGTCGTAAGCGCCACCATAAGCCTTGCGAGTGATGATGGTTACCAATGGAACGGTTGCTTCTGCATATGCGTAAAGCAGTTTTGCGCCGCGACGAATGATGCCTTGCCATTCTTGATCAGTTCCAGGTAAGAATCCTGGTACGTCAACCAAAGTAATGACTGGCACATTAAATGCGTCACAAGTTCTGACGAATCGAGCAGCTTTTTCGCTGGCATCGATGTCAAGAGTTCCAGCAAATTGCATTGGCTGGCTAGCAACAACACCGACTGGGCGGCCTTCGACGCGACCATAACCGCAAATGATGTTTGGTGCGAATAGCGATTGAGTTTCCAAGAACTCACCATCATCAACAATGGTCTCAATTACTTTATGCATATCGTAAGGCTGATTTGGTGAATCCGGAATGATGGTGTCAAGCATTAAATCTGCTTCGGAGATTTCCAGATCAGCTTCAATATCGATGTAAGGAACCTCGTCCATATTGTTGCTTGGCAGGAACGACAGAAGGTTCTTGACATACTCCAAGGCATCATCTTCGTCGGATGCCATGTAGTGAGCCACACCTGATTTGGTGTTATGAGTACGAGCGCCACCTAAGTCTTCAAATGCAACTTCTTCACCAGTTACAGTTTTAATAACTTCTGGGCCAGTAATGAACATGTGTGAAGTCTGGTCAACCATCACAATGAAGTCCGTTAAAGCAGGAGAGTAAACTGCGCCACCTGCGCATGGGCCAAGCACTAAAGAAATTTGCGGGATAACACCAGATGCATGCGCATTACGCTTAAAAATTTCGCCATATAGTCCAAGCGATACAACACCTTCTTGAATGCGAGCGCCACCAGAATCGTTTATGCCGATCATTGGCACGCCAGTCTTAAGTGCCAAGTCCATCACCTTGCAAATTTTTTCACCGAAGACTTCACCAAGTGAGCCACCGAAAACTGTGAAGTCTTGCGCAAACACACAGACCTGGCGACCATCGATAGTTCCGTAACCGGTAATTACGCCATCACCGTAAGGACGGGATTTTTCCATGCCAAAGTTATGGGAACGATGTCGAGCTAAGCCGTCAATTTGCTGGAATGAACCATCATCCAAAAGGCGCTCAATCCGCTCCATTGCAGTTAGCTTGCCGCGGGCATGCTGCTTGTCTACGGCCTCAGAACGGCGGCTGGCTGCATCATTACGACGCTCTTCGAGATCTGCGATCTTTCCAGCAGTTGTATGGATGTCGATCCCATTCTTTGCGGTTTCGGCGCTCACTTGTTCCTCCGTACTAGTCCTTCGCCTACCCTAGCGATGTGGATATAAAAGATGTGAAACGCGGGCGTCCAGCGCTTGATCCTGATCTCATATTAAGTGAGTTAGCCAAGACTTCCTCGAAATGGCTCGATATCAAGGTCTTTGCCCAAGTTGAGTCAACTAATGACCTTGCCATTTCACAGTTATCTAACAACCCCAACGAAGCAGTGTTCGCAATAACTGCGGACGAACAACTCAAGGGCCGTGGCCGATTGCAGCGTGAATGGCATAGTCCATTTGGCGCAGGTATTGCACTTAGCGTTGCGGTCCCCACAAAACTATTCAGTTGTGAAGTGTCAGCAATCCCACTCCTTGTCGGAATCGCAGCCAACAATTGCCTAAAGAATTTGGGCGCCAATGCCAAGTTAAAGTGGCCAAATGATTTGATGATTGAAACTGATGCTGCAGAACTTAAAAAGATCGGCGGAATTCTGGTTCAACGCCAAGGCGATCATGTAGTTATTGGAATCGGGCTTAACACTGACCTTGAAGTTGACGAGTTACCGACTGAAGCAGCAACCTCACTTTCACTGCTAGATATCCATACATCTCGAGAAACTCTGATCACTGCACTGTTGGTTGAGCTCGAGAAAGTTACCAAGTTAACGTCCGAAGATTGGTTGCCTTCATATATCAAAGACAGCTCAACTATCGGCACCAAGGTTTCGGTAGCCCGTAAATCTGAATCAATAGTGACTGGAATCGCAGTTGCAGTGTTGAAGTCGGGTGAGCTCTTACTTGATACCGAACATGGGCAAATTGAGATCACGTCAGGGGATGTACTGCAGGTAAGGCCAACACTGCCTTAGGACACTAAACTGCAAAGTGTGACGAGGATATTGGTGGCAGAGGACGATCTTGAGATCGCGGGCCCCCTGGTGCGCACACTTCAGGGCGGCGGCTACTCAGTAGCGCTTGTAGGTGATGGGCTAAGTGCGCTAGAAAAAGCCAAGTCAACAAAGCCCGACATGATTGTGCTTGATTTAGGTCTACCAAACATGGATGGTCTTGATGTTTGTCGAAACCTTAGAGCTCAGAAACTAGATATGCCAATTTTGATTCTTACTGCCCGCACTTCAGAACTTGATTTAGTAGTTGGACTTGATGCCGGAGCTGACGACTACATAATGAAGCCATTTAAGTCCTCTGAACTATTGGCAAGATTGCGCGCTTTGATGCGACGAGTAGATGGACATGATGTAACTGAGTTAATCGGCAATGGCATTGTGTTAAATACTGAAGCTCGAAGCTGTACTTGCAATGAAGCTGAGGTGGCCTTAACTTCAACCGAGTATCAATTGCTTGAACTATTGATGCGAAACTCTGGGCGGGTAATTAGTCGGCAACAAATTTTGCGGGATGTATGGAATACCGACTGGTCAGGTTCAACAAAGAATTTGGACATGCATGTCTCGGCTTTACGCCGAAAACTTGGGGAAGAAGGCGAACACATCTCCACAATTCGTGGACTTGGGTTTAGATTTGATCGGACTTAGGCATGCAACAGAGGCTGTTTAGATTCTTTGTCCTTGCGATACTTCCCTGGGTAATTCTGTTAGCAGTAGTAGCGAACCTTTGGTTTATCGATTCAAATCAAGCTACAAATTCCAATAACTTGTTTATCAACTCTTCTGCCCTGAGTTTTGGAATTCAAGCAATTGTTGGACTGACGGCAGCACTTGTTGTATTTGCTTCTCAGATATTGGCAAAGGCTACCGTTCGACCATTTGAAACTTTACTAAGCCAAATAAACTTGATAACTACGCGACGATCAATCTCACC
Organism: Candidatus Nanopelagicales bacterium; assembly: GCA_036796575.1. GTDB lineage: Bacteria > Actinomycetota > Actinomycetes > S36-B12 > UBA5976 > UBA5976. The sequence continues at coordinate 298,987 of DAIRCR010000001.1, forward strand.
ACCAGAAGAGACTGGCATGCACGACGTTGATTTAACCATCAACAACCTTTATCTTGCGGCGACTGATGCCCAGCGGCGGCTTGATGCCGAGCGCACACTTGCAGCCGACGTTTCTCATCAGCTCAGATCACCGCTGACTGCCCTCTCGCTTCGCCTAGAACAAATCTCACATGACACAAAAAATTCCAATGTTGAGCAGGATTCCGTTGCAGCGCTTGCTCAGGTAGATCGACTTGTGAAACTAGTAGAAGGATTGCTGACTACTTGGCGATCAACCACAGATCGTGACCTTACTGAAATAAATGTTTCTGAGTTACTCATTAATGTTAGAGAAAGATGGTTAGCTAAAGTTCAATCTTCAGGTCGCAAGATTGTCACTGCATGCGAGCCAGGTATAACGGCATTGGGTACACCAGAAGTGCAGGAACTAGTGCTATCTGTGTTGATTGAGAACTCGTTACAACGTGGGGCAGGAACTATTGAGATATCTGCGCGAGATTTTCAATCCTGGACTCTGATTGAAATCAAGGATGAAGGAAACGGAATTTCGCAAGATATAGAAAGTACTTTAATGACACAAGGAGCAACTACTGGTGGTACCGGTCTAGGTTTGGCCTGGGCTAGAAATCAAGTTGCCTCTGACGGTGGCCGGCTCGAATTACGAAGTTTGAAGCCAGCAGTCTTTGGGATTTTCCTGATGTCAGTTGGAACAACTTCTGAAAAATCTATTTAGCTGTTCTGTTCAACGCTAGAAACATCATTTGGAAAAACCCAATTGTGATATCCCCAAAACCTGAAGACGGTTCCCAAGATTAGTCCAACAACATTTGCGCTGATGTTGTCAGCAAGCGCGCTTTCAAATCCAAGTAAGTAGTGACTAACCCATAGGCAAGAAAGTGAAATGATCATTCCGGCAGCATTGAAAACAAAAAACAAGGTGTATTGACGTCGGAATGATGATCGGGATCGATCCTTAAAAGTCCAGTTTCGATTTCCGAAGTAAGCAAAAGTGGTAGCAAATAACACACTGATTACTTTTGCGGTTAGCGGTTTGTCGTAAAGCGGCCCTTCGCCGCCAGCAAACCTCAAAAGGTTAAAAACGGTTAAGTCGATCACATAGGCCACTAATCCGATGACACCAAACTTGCCAAGCTCAGTACGCATTCTGGTGACGAAATCTTTAAGCAGCATTACCTTAGATTAACCAACGTTTATAGGCATAACTCCAATCGGTACCGAGGTTTCTCATTCGTGAGGTAAATTTGGCATTCAAATAGCGTTAATAGGGAGTCCCGAAATGAGTCAGCGCATCTTGGTCATCGAAGATGATCAATCTATTGCTGAGATTGTTGGTATTCTTCTGCGCGCAGAAGGTTTTGAAGTTTCGTATTGTGCTGACGGAAATCAAGCTCTTAATGCTTTTCAAGTTGTGAATCCAGATTTGGTCTTACTCGACTTAATGCTTCCAGGCAGAGATGGCATTGAGATTTGCCGAACTATTAGAGAAACCAGTGGAATTCCAATCGTTATGTTGACGGCAAGAAGCGATACTGATGATGTTGTCACCGGCTTGGAAGCCGGCGCTGACGACTACATCGTTAAGCCGATCAAGAATGAAGAATTACTTGCCAGAATCCGTGCGCGCTTAAGGAACATTGAAGCACCGGCTATTAATGAAATCAGTATTGGCGATTTAGTAATAGATGTAGCAGGTCACGGGGTCAAACGTGGTGAAAGAAATATTCCACTTACAGTTTTGGAGTTTAAACTACTTGTCACACTTGCTAAACGCCCATGGCAAGTTTTTTCACGTGAAGCACTACTTGAAGAAGTGTGGGAGTACCAGCACGCTGCCGATACCAGATTAGTTAACGTTCACGTGCAAAGACTTCGCGCAAAGATTGAAATTGATCCAGAGCATCCTGAAATTGTTGTTACAGTTCGAGGAGTTGGCTACAAGGCAGGGCAAACCTAAGCTGTGAGCACGCTAGCTCGAGAGAAGACATCGATTCGAAGCCACTGGAGAAGAAACCTGCAGCTTCGTCTTCTTGTCTTGACTTTTGTGATCTCTGCAACGGTCTTAAGTATTGTTGGCATTCTTCTGGTTAATCAAGTGACCTCAGGTCTCCTCGAAGCGAAACAACAAAGCGCGTTAACAGAAGCAACGGCTGCCAGACTCGAAGTTCAACGGCTCCTTGATGCTTCAGATGTTGGACTGGTGGCACCGAACAACACCAGACTTGTGGATTCCGTAATCACAGCCCTTGCAGTTCGCGCTGGATCTCCAGGTATCTATGACGCCTTGTTCTTGAGTGATCCAGAGTTAGTGGGCGTGCCAGAACGCGGAACCAAATTGATTTCGAAAGCATCTATTCCTGAGAATTTGAGAACTGCAATCCGGGAACGTGATCGCCAAGCTTGGGTCTATTCAAACTTGATTTACGAGGGTGGCTTAACTTCTCCAGGCCTTGTTGTTGGATCTCCAGTTTCTATTCCGCGAGTTGGAGCCTACGAACTCTATTTGCTATTTCCTCTTGAAAATGAGCAACGAACTATTGATCTTGTGAAACAAGGAGTTGCAGCAACTGGAATTGTTCTGTTAGTGAGTCTGATGTTACTGGCATGGTTTGTTACCGCTCGAGTAACTGATCCAGTGAGAGAGGCAGCTGAAATTGCAGTCCAGATTGCATCCGGAGATTTAGATAGACGAATGCAAGTAAATGGCGAAGATGATATTGCTCGACTTGCTGGCTCGTTTAATGAAATGGCGACAAGCCTGCAAAGCCAAATTATTCGCCTTGAGTCGTTATCACAACTTCAGCAGCAGTTCGTTTCTGATGTATCACATGAGTTGCGAACGCCATTGACAACAGTTCGAATGGCAAGCGAAATGATTTATAACGCCCGGGCCGACTTCGATCCAGATATGGCACGATCAGCGGAACTGCTGAGAAACCAGGTAGACCGATTCGATTTACTTTTGAGTGACCTGCTTGAGATGAGCAAAATTGACGCAGGCGCTTCACCTCTAGAGAGCGCTCCGGTTGATCTCACATCAGTTACTGAATCAATCTTGCACGACAATGAAGTTATTGCCGCTGAGCACTCGACTAAGTTTACATTTGAGAGTCATGGCGACACTATGGTGACAGCGGATAAGAGAAGAGTTTCTCGAATCATCCGAAATCTAATTGTGAATGCGATCGAGCATTGTGACGGTACCAATGTCGAAGTTCAAATCATGGGAAATGAGTCCTGCGTATCTATTTCAGTTAGAGATCACGGTCAAGGCATAGCCGTAGAAGATATCTCCAGAGTCTTCGGTCGCTTTTGGCGAGCTGATCCAGCACGGCAACGAACTCTTGGAGGTACCGGTTTAGGACTTTCAATTTCTGCAGAGGACGCAGCTCTTCATGGCGGAATCATTGACGTTTGGGGCGCACCTAATGAAGGTGCACAGTTTGTTTTAACGCTCCCTCGTCTTGAATTGGGCGCCATTACCGATGTCGCAATTTCAGCAGGTGCACCATGAGGTTAAAACTTTATGGCGGGTTATTTGTGCTAGTTCTTTTGCTTTCAGCTTGTGCCGGAATTCCAAACTCTGGCGATGTCAACTACGGCGAAGAAATTTCTGCAGATACGTCTGCTCAGTTTGTGAGAGTAATTGCACGCCCACCTAGTTTGGGAATGACTCCAGAAGAGATTGTGCGTGGATTCTTGGATGCAAGCGCAGATCCCTCCGAAAATTATGGAATTGCGCGTCAATACCTAGATATCGAATCTTCCGGTGACTGGAATCCGTTGACAGGTATCGAGATTTATGAACCTTCAACGATTGAAGTTACAGAAAGTCTTCCGACTCTAACGGTGGGTGCTGGAAAGCTCGGAACAATTACAGATTTAGGAAGATATCAAAGCAGCGATCCTGGCGCCCAAGTATCCAAATCATTTGAGTTAAAGCAAGAGGCAAGTGGGGAGTGGAGAATTTCAGACTTAAGTGATGGAATTTTGTTATCGAGTGGTGACGTGGATCGATCATTTCGCAGTTTCCCAATCTACTTTTTCAATACTGAGCTAACTTCATTGGTGACTGACAGTGTTTTAGTGCCTGTTAGTGATTCCGGTGCCGCGACGTCATTAGTGCGGTCACTACTTGATGGCCCTTCACTGTATTTATCACCTGTCGCCGTAAGTGCCTTTCCAGTAGGTACCACTTTGACTTATGGTTCAGTTCCAGTGACGAATGGGGTTGCCAAAGTTGACCTATCGTATGAGATTTTGGGAGCAGATGAATTAACCCGTCGTGCTCTTTCAGCCCAACTTGTCTGGACACTCAGTGTGCTTCCAAATGTCTCAGCGGTGCAGATCTCAGTTTCTGGTCAACCGTTGGCTCTTTCAAACATTGGGGCGCTTCAAACCATTCAAGACTGGCAAAGCTTCTCGACACTACCTGATCCTGAAATGACTAGCCTAAATGTGATTAGAAATGAAAAGATCTTTTCTGTTGCAAACGGTTCCGAAAATTTGAAGTACATTGCTCCAGCTCCGTTGGTGTTTGCAGCTTCAAATCCAACTGACGCTCGGATAGCTACCGTAACTGTCGATCGTAAATCTCTGCAGATAACGAACGTATCAGAATCACAGTTTGAATTGGTAGCACAAGGTGATCAGATTTCTAAACCGACTTGGGATAGAGATGGGAACATTTACTTTTCAGATGCCGGTAAAGGCGTCAGTGAGATTTTAAGTGATGGCTTGGTGCGCCCAGTATTTGTAGATGCTTCAGCTTTGGGAACAAATGATCAAGTAAAGCAAGTTGCTGTAGCAAGTGATGGTGTTCGAGTAGCTGTTGTTCTTTCGGATGGACTTCAAGACGTGATTGCTGTTGGTGCCATTTTTAAGACAGATTCAGATACCAGAATCGTTGGCTTGCATCGAATTGAACGATCCATCACCTTAGTGCGTGACATTGTTTGGAACTCGCCAACATCAATTGCAGTCATTGGCTCAGATGAATCAAAGAGTGAACTGCTATTTGAAGTGTCACTGCTAGACGGCAAAACGAAGTTGTTCAGTGTGCCCGTCGGTGCGCAACAGATTTCTGTAGATGGAACTGGAAAGTTGTTTGTCTCTGCCGTTGATGGCACAAGTCAACTAGTTTTCCAGCAGAGTTTCGGATCCTGGACTCAAATTACTTCTGGAATAGGTGGATTTTTCTCCGACTAATTGACACCCAGATTTTATGAACAAGTGCAAATCTGGCATTTCAGGAATCGAGATTTTGGCGTCAGGCTAGTTTGTGTCAGTTTTAAAGCAACTAGTTTTTACTCCCAGATGTTTAATCTGCTCCCGTCTAGGAGTTGAGTTCTGTGTCACCTGCATCAATACTGTCAAGCCATTTAGAGCCAGGGATCTAAGCGAACTTGAGGCTTGCTTCTGTGCTGGTGAGTATTCGGGCTGGCTTCGCGATTCAATTATTTGTTATAAGAATGGCCAGACCAAATACACAGAAATGTTGTCACGGATTTTGATCAATACTTTTGAAGAATTCTTTGGGTCTGAGAAATTGACCTTGATCCCAATTCCCAGCTCGCAGCAAAAGGCTAAGGAGCGAGGTTTTGATTCTGTGACAAATTTGTGCCTAAGTTTGGCGAGAGACAAAAGATCAATCAGTTTGGATGCGGAAAACATCTTCCTTCGTAGACAAGTTTTAGATCAAGTTGGATTATCGGCCGTACAACGTAATGCGAACTTGAAAGGCGCGTTCGGTGTTCACAGGGTCATGCACGGAACGGTTGTAATTGTTGACGATGTTGTTACGACTGGAGCCACACTCAATAATGCAGCTAAGGCCCTTAGATTCGCAGGCGCCCAAAGAATTTTTGCACTGGCTTTGTGTGGTACTCCGAAAACCAGATAACCTAAAGGTCGGCACCCACCCGGGTCCGTGATTGCGTTGCAAACCAGTTCTTCGAAGTTGGTTTGCAATAAGCCGATGCCAGCCGCAGGCAAAGCGGTCCACGTAAGACGACTTTTGGTCGTTGAGCACGGTGCGGTTTAGAAGTAAGTCCTGCCTGTTCTTTGATCCAGATGGTCAAAATAAACAGCGAGGGTTATTAGTGGCGATTGACGCTGCGAAAGTTCCAGCAGGCGAATGTGGGGTCGAAAATCAGGTCGGACGGGTGGGTGTCATTTCATTGCACTAAATTCATTGCATCCCAAGCACGCTAGTTAATAGTTGACCACTAGGTTTAAAGAGTTGGGAGTTTCAGATGAAACAAAGTCAAGGGTTAGAAAAGCAAGATTTCATTATTAAGGCACTACCACTTTTCTTCGTTGCAATGACCCTTCGCCCATTAACAACCTCTGTCGGTCCGGTGCTTCCTGAGATCCGTGAGGATTTTGGATTATCTGCCACCGCAGGCTCGCTACTGAGCACACTTCCAATTCTTATGTTTGGTCTTGGCGCTCTGCTAGTGCCTCGTCTGCTTCATCGAATTAGTCCAAACAAGGCGATCTCGTTGAGTTTGCTAGCGCTTGCAATCGGTGGCCACCTTCGCTTACTGCCATTTGTTGTGGTTCTTTACTTAGGAACCATCATTATTGGACTTGGTGTTGCTGTTGGCAACGTTGTCCCATCACTGATAACCCGACGAGATTTTCCAACACGTATCGGTGGCGTGATGGGGATGATCGCTGGTGCCATATCATTTTCGGCAGCTGTCGCAGCGCTGATTACCTACCCGATTGCTGATCGATTAGGTTCATGGCGCGAAGCCCTCGAGGTATGGGCAATCCTGCCACTCATTGTTTTGATTATTTGGCATTTCTACAAGCATTCAGGTTCCCAAGACGTGCGCCTAGATACTCCGCACAACATGAAGGCATTAGTTCGAAATCCATTGGCTTGGAGTTTGACTTTGTACTTCGGATTCCAGTCCATAAATTTCCACTCAATGAATACTTGGTTACCGACTATTTTGCGCGAAGCCGGAACCGATCCGGTAACGGCAGGAAATCAACTCGCACTATTGGTTTTGATTGGACTACCTACTGGCTTGTTTGTGCCACCACTTGCTGCCAAGTTCACATCTCAAGTTGGACTATGTGTTGGATTTGTTGCTGTCTTTGCGGTTGGACTTATTGGAATCTATAGCTTTGCAATTTATGGCTTGTGGCCAGCAGCAACTTGGCTCTGGGTTTTCTTGCTTGGAGTTGGGCTCGGCTCTTCATTTCCACTTGCCTTAACTTTGGTCTTGCTGCGGTCTGACTCGCCAGAAACCGCGCGAGACCTGGGTTCTTTCATGCAAGGTGGTGGGTACGTGATTTCAGCATTGGGTCCCTTGACTCTGGGATTCTTGCGAGACATTACTAACTCATGGTCAGCAGCGTTCTTAGCACTTGGCATTGCTTTGTTGGTTCAACTTATCTCTGGTGTGATTATCTCACGGCCAGTTTTGATTACTGAAGCGAAATGAAACAATGAGGTGTGCCTAATCGCCTCGTAGACTCAACTTCGCCGTACCTATTGCAGCACGCGGATAATCCCGTGGACTGGTACCCCTGGTCGGAAGAAGCTTTTGAACTTGCCCGCACTCGCGATGTCCCAATCTTCTTAAGTGTTGGTTATAGCGCTTGTCATTGGTGTCACGTAATGGCACATGAGAGTTTTGAGAATCCCTCAGTAGCAGCACTGATGAATGAATACTTCGTAAATATTAAAGTTGATCGGGAAGAGCTACCAGCGGTTGATTCGCTATATATGGAAGCGACTCAAGCCATGACTGGCCAGGGTGGCTGGCCAAACTCAGTGTGGCTAGATCATGATCGACGGCCGTGGTATGCCGGAACATATTTTCCGCCGCGTCCATCACACGGTATGCCATCGTTTACACAGGTCCTACTTGCTCTTAATGACACCTGGACTAGTGATCGGGAGCGAGTCAGTGATTCCTCGGCTCGAATCATGGAGCATATTGGATCTCGAAATGACCTAATTGTTAAATCCAAATCTGACTTCACTAGAGACGAAATCATATTTGCAGTGACTTCAGGCCTAGAATCACTTTCTGTTTCATATGATCCAATCAATGGGGGATTTGGTGATGCACCTAAATTCCCACCTTCACTTACGTTGGAATTTCTGCTTCGCAATGAAGCCCTTACAAGACTGACTGGCAGTGAGCCAGATTTCCGCGGCCGGCAAATGATCGAACACACTTGCAATTCCATGGCACGAGGTGGCATGTACGACCAACTTGGTGGTGGGTTTGCGCGCTATAGCGTGGATGCAACTTGGACCGTTCCACACTTTGAAAAAATGCTCTATGACAACGCCCAACTACTTTCGATTTATGCCCACTTGTACCGGCTTACAGGTGACGAGCAAGCATTACGCATTACTACTGAAACCGCCGAATTCTTGATTCGCGAAATGCTGACCTCAGAAGGTGGCTTTGCCGCCGCACTTGATGCTGACAGCATCGACATGGAAACGGGTCATTCAGAAGAGGGCGCGTTTTATGCCTGGACACCACAACAAATAAGGGATGCACTGGATACGGATTCAACTGATTCAAGTGATGCGGAATGGATTATCCAACTTTGCAATGTCACAGAAGCGGGAACTTTTGAACACGGGAAATCAGTGCTCACACTTCATAAAGATCCCGATGATTGGGATAGATGGTATCGCTTGCGTACAACGCTAATGGCAGCCCGAGCAGTCAGACCTAGGCCAGGTAGAGATGACAAAATTGTGGCAAGTTGGAATGGCCTAGCTATCCGAGCATTGGTTGATGCCGGCAGTGTTTGCAGCCGTCCCGACTGGATTGAGTGCGCCACGCGCGCTGCTGACTTATTGGTCAGTACTCATCTAGGTGCCGATCCAACTCACCCAAGCAGGCTAGTGCGAGTTTCACGCGACGGGAAAGCCGGACTTCATGCGCTTGGCGTCCTAGAGGATCAAGCCATAGTGGCAAGCGCATTCTTAGCGTTAGCGCAGGTTAATGGTGACGACGTTTGGCGCGAGCTAGCTGGGACGCTGCTCAATGACATCCAAAATCATTTCCAACAAGACTCAGGTTTAACTGATACCGCAAATGATGTCGAACCGGTAGCTAAAGATGTTGCAACTCGGCAAGTTGATCCAACTGACAATGTAACGCCATCAGGTTGGGCCGCAACAATAGATGCTGCCTTGACTTATTCGGCACTATCTGGGGATGTTCAGATGCGAATTTGGGCGGAAAAATTCATTCCTGCTCTAGTTCCACTGGTTGCATCTCATACTCGGTTTGCAGGCTGGGGCAGTGCCATGTTTGTGACTTGGCTTGATGGCCCGCGTGAGGTCGCACTTACTGGCTCGAGTGATTCGAAATTCCTACAAGTATTAGTAAACGGAACGGCACCAGGCATGGTTTATTCGTGGGGAAGTGATCAGCCACTACTCAGGGATCGAAAAGTTATTGATGGAAAACCTACTGCCTATGTGTGCCGTGGTTTTGTGTGTGATGCACCAACTACAGATTTACCGACATTAAAAACCTCAATAGGAGTTTTTAACTAAATACCGAATCTTCTATTTCGCGCTGCATAGGAACGAACCGCACGCAAAAAATCAATTTTACGAAAGTTAGGCCAGTATGCTTCGCAAAAGTAGAACTCAGAGTGAGCGCTTTGCCATAACAAGAACCCACTTAATCTCTGTTCGCCTGAAGTTCTAATCACTAGATCTGGATCCGGTTGACCTTTAGTGTAAAGGTGTGCAGCAATGTGCTCGATATCAATTTTGCAGGCAACTTCATCAAGAGATTTTCCAGCAGCCGATTCCTCGAGCATTAGGGATCGAACAGCATCAACAACTTCTTGCCGGCCACCATATCCAATTGCAACATTGACCAACAGTCCTGAAATATTCTGTGTTGAAACTTTTGTTTTGTTGAGCAAGTCCTTAGTTCTCTCAGGCAGAAGCTCAAGTGCGCCAACAGGATGGATCTGCCATCTACCGGTTTTCCCCAAGGAAGTGACTGTGTCTTCGATGATTTCTAATAGGGCATCCAACTCGGTTGGCTCACGAAGTAGGTTGTCAGTCGAGAGCAACCAAAGTGTTACAACTTCGACCCCGAGTTCTTCACACCACCCAAGGAACTCGGTAATTTTCTCGCCGCCTGCCCGATGCCCATGGGCACTTGGTGAACCCATTTCAGCAGCCCAGCGGCGATTGCCATCCAAAATCACGCCAACATGAGCAGGCAGCTGATCGCGTGGAAGTGAGGAAGTTAGCCGGTGCCCATACAAGTCATAAGCAACATCACCTACGAGTGTGCGGATTCTTCCCATGCGCCCAAGATTAGTAGATGGCTAAAGTCGCACCTGCATCCCAGTAAATGTTCGCAAAATTCACCCACTTGCAACCCTGCGCTACGGCGTGTCTGACCCAGTGAATTCAACTGCAGGAATACGGTCTTTCATATCGGGCAATTCCGAGCCTTCCCAAGGATAAATCTGAAAATCTGGGGTGAGCTCGTGACCGAATCGAACACTCAAAAGCGCACGTACGTTTTAGATACCAGCGTCTTGCTTTCTGATCCGAGTGCCCTATTTCGATTTGATGAACACGAAGTCGTGATTCCGGTTGTTGTAATTACCGAACTGGAATCAAAGCGAACTCATCCTGAGTTGGGATATTTTGCACGTTCAGCATTACGAAGTCTTGATGATTTACGAATCAAGCACGGACGCCTCGATGCCCCTCTTCCACTTGGTGACAAAGGTGGCGTATTGAGGGTTGAACTAAATCACACGAATTCTGAGATTTTGCCCGCTGGCTTTCGGTTGGGAGATAACGACACTCGCATTCTGTCAGTCGCAAAAAATCTATCGGCTGAAGGCTGCGACGTAGTTTTAGTAAGTAAAGATTTGCCTCTTCGCGTCAAAGCATCCGCAGTTGGTTTAGAAGCTCAGGAGTATCGCGCAGAGACGGTGCCATCGAGTGGCTGGACGGGTATGGCCGAAGTTTCCGTTAGTTCTTCAGAAATTGATGAACTATACAGTGGTGAAATCATTGATCATGAAAGCGCACGCGAGAATCCATGTCATACCGGAATTGTTCTAACGAGTGAACGAGGTAGCGCGTTAGCAAGAGTCACTTCGGATAAACGACTTCAATTGATTCGTGGTGATCGTGAGGCATTTGGCCTGCATGGTCGCAGCGCAGAACAAAGAGTCGCACTGGATCTGTTACTTGATCCAGAGATTGGCATTGTTTCACTAGGGGGACGTGCTGGCACAGGCAAGAGCGCATTAGCCCTGTGCGCTGGATTAGAAATGGTTATGGAGCGTCAGCAACATCGCAAGGTTGTTATCTTCCGGCCGCTATATGCGGTGGGTGGTCAAGAGTTAGGTTACTTACCAGGTAGCGAAAACGAAAAAATGTCGCCATGGGCTCAAGCAGTTTTTGATACTTTGTCAGCCGTCACATCAGGCGATGTAATCGATGAAATTCTAGACAGAGGAATGCTGGAAGTGCTGCCACTTACTCATATTCGTGGCCGTTCATTGCATGACACCTTTGTGATTGTGGATGAAGCACAATCCCTTGAACGAAATGTTTTACTAACCGTACTTTCCCGTATTGGAAAAGATAGTCGCGTTGTTTTAACTCATGACGTGGCTCAGCGGGATAACTTGCGGGTGGGCAGACATGATGGCGTTGTCGCAGTTGTGGAAAAACTAAAGGGACATCCATTGTTTGCACATGTAACGCTCAACAGATCAGAGCGCTCTCCAATTGCAGCTCTAGTTACAGACATGCTCGAAGACCTGCCTGCCTAACCCGAAAAATCACTTGTTAACCTAAATAGTGTTATGACGAAGCGTTTTTGGATAGCAACTGCACTTACATTGTGTGTATTTTTGCCGATGCAGTCAGTCATTAGCGAACCAAGTGCTGCTGCGGTTCAGGCAGCTAAAGATCCAACACGCAATCTTTCTAAAGAAGAGCGGAAAAAGATTTCATTTAAAGTTTGGGTTAACTCGCCAACTGCAAAGTACCTAAAGAAAAAAGAATCTAACAATAACTGCAAGGCCACCGGCTCAAAAGGTAAATATCAAGGAACTTGGCAAATGAACGCCGGATTCTGGAAAACCTACGGAGGTAAGAAATATGCCTCCAAAGCAAGTAAAGCAACCTGCAAACAACAGGATCGAGTCGCTTACAGAGGTTGGTTGGCGCGTGGCTGGAGCCCTTGGCCCCCTGCTAAAAAATTCAAGCCTTAGAAGCTATTTGGGTGGCCCGATTGGTATTTTCAAAGCAATCGGACGCATGGTTTCAGCAAAGAAATCATTTCCTTTGTCGTCTACAACGATGAATGCTGGGAAGTTTTCTACCTCAATCTTCCAAACAGCTTCCATTCCCATCTCAGGAAAATCTAAAACTTCCACTTTCTTAATGTTGTCCTTGGCTAGTCGAGCGGCCGGGCCACCAATTGATCCGAGATAGAAACCACCATTCTCTTTGCATGCTTTCGTTACTGCATCACTTCGATTACCCTTTGCCAACATCACATAAGAACCGCCAGCTTTTTGAAAGCGATCCACATAAGCATCCATCCGACCTGCTGTAGTTGGTCCAAATGAACCAGAAGCATATCCTTCTGGAGTTTTAGCTGGACCGGCATAGTAAACAGCATGATCTTTGAAGTACTGCGGCATTTCTTCACCGCGATCAATCATTTCGAGAATCTTTGCGTGGGCTAAGTCACGGGCCACGATGAGTGGACCAGTGAGCGAAACCCTAGTTTTTACCGAAAGCCTGGAAAGCGTCTCACGGATTTCTGACATTGGACGAGTTAGATCAATGTTGATCACATCGTCGTTCAAATGTTCATCGGTAATTTCCGGCAGAAAACGGGCTGGGTCAGTTTCTAGTTTTTCAATGTAAGCGCCAGTGGCATCGATTTTTACCAGCGCTTGACGATCAGCTGAGCAAGAAACGGCAATTGCAATAGGGCATGACGCACCGTGTCGCGGAAGGCGAATTACTCGTACATCGTGACAGAAGTATTTACCGCCAAATTGCGCTCCAATTCCAAAATTCTGAGTGAGCTTCAGGATTTCTTCTTCCATCTCTAGATCTCGGTAACCATTGCCATCTGGGCCACCTTGGGTTGGCAGCGAGTCTAAATACTTAGTACTGGCCAATTTAGAAACCTTTAAGGCATACTCAGCGCTCGTGCCACCGACAACAATTGCTAAGTGATATGGCGGACAAGCCGATGTTCCGATTAGGCGCAACTTCTCGTCCATAAATCTTAAGAAGCTTTCTTGATTCAGAACCGCTTTAGTTTCTTGATATAGATAACTCTTGTTTGCACTGCCGCCACCTTTAGCGATGAACAACATCTCGTAAGAGTTTTCATGACCCGGCTTAGTGTCGGAATAAATCTCGATCTGAGCTGGCAAGTTATCGCCAGTATTTTTCTCATCCCACATGTTCAGTGGTGAAAGTTGGGAATAGCGAAGGTTCAACTTCTGGTAGGCATCAAAAATGCCACGACTGATTGCAACTTCGTCGGGACCTTTCGTCAAAATTTGCGAACCACGTTTGCCAGAAACAATTGCAGTTCCAGTGTCTTGGCACATAGGCAAGATACCGCCAGCTGCGATGTTGGCATTCTTCATTAAATCAATGGCAACAAATCTGTCATTTGGTGAAGCACTTGGATCGTCGATGATCTTTTTTAGTTGCTCAAGATGACTGGTTCTCAAGTAGTGCGAAATGTCATGGATAGCTTCGTAGGCCACTTTTTCTAAAACACTGTCATCAATGTTAAGAAATGTCCTCTCGCCAACGGTCGTTGTCGTGATTCCCTCGGTTGTAACCAGTCGGTACTCAGGTTCGTTTTGTGCAAGTGGCAAGATTTCGGTGTAGTTAAACGAGCTCATATAGTTAGCCTAATCCGTTTTTCGTTGCTGGGCGGTTGGGACCGTGCTAGAGCGAACTTTAGATAAAGCGGGCAAAATAGAGTTATGGCTAACAAAAAACCAAGAGGGCGGGAAACTGCTTGGGACATGGTGCTGTCAATGAGTGCAGTGATTGCGACAGTTGGCGTGATCATGTTGATTGCGTGGCGGCCACAGCAAGAAGTAAAGCAACAGGTGGATTACGAAACCGCTGTTGCTAGTGCAGTCATCGCGCAAACCTGGCCAATTTCAATTCCTAAATCTTTGCCGACTGGATACCAAGCCACCAGTGCTCGATTAGAGCCAGAAACTTATGGTGATGAGGGAGACATTCGATGGATTCTGGGATTTCAAACGGAAGCTGGTGAATACGTTTCGATCTGGCAAAGTGACGGACCAGTTAAGCGCGTAGTCGCTCCAGCCACCAATAGCGCCCCATGTGAGTCAACAGAAACTATCAATGGCGCTACCTGGCAAAAGTGCGAAATCGATCAGCCACTTACCCGAGCCTTTGTAAAGACGGAAGGCGATGTAACTTCGATCGTTTCTGGGACCGCGCAATGGGACGAGCTATTGCGGTTTGCTGAATCATTAGTACCTGCAAAACCATAGAATCTTCTTATGGCAAAGGATCAATCTTCAGAACTGTCTTATGAGGCTGCAAAATCTCAGTTAGACGAAATTGTTACGCGTCTTGAAGATAAAGATCTTCCACTAGATGACATGGTCAATTTGTGGGAACAGGGTGAAAAACTCGCGGCCATCTGTGAGGAAAAATTAGCTGGCGCAAAAGCCAGACTCGAAGCCTTGCGTCCAAGCAATTCTGACGAGGACTAATTTCCTTCGACGCGGGTAACTAAGTCACCATCAGCTAACTTGATCCGAAGTTCATCTCCTGCACTTACCCCGTCAGCACTCTTCATGATTACATTGTTGGCGTCTCGAACTATTGAAAATCCACGTTCTAAAGTTCCTTGCGGGGACAGGGCTCGCAGTGTTCCTTTAGCTCCGTTTAAGTGCGCACCTTCAAGTGCAATAAAGTTTTTCACTTTGACGTGCATGGCTGTTCGCAAAACATTGTTCTCACTTAGGCGCTGAGTAATCAAAGTGGCTGGCGAGGCAAGTGCTGGGCGACTCTTGGTAAGTGCAAGCTGTTGCTCCAAACGAGTGATTCCTGCTGAAACTAAAGTTTGAAGTCTGGATCGAGCATTTCTCAAGTCAGAGATCTCTTGCAGAACATCAGGAACTATTCTTCGCGCGGCGTCGGTTGGAGTCGAAGCACGATAATCCGCAACGTAGTCGATCAATGGCCGATCTTCTTCATGTCCAATGGCTACGACAACTGGGGTGTCTATACCGGCAACCACACGTATCAATGACTCATCACTAAAGGGCAATAGATCTTCGAAAGCACCGCCACCGCGGGCAATCACAATTACATCAATATCGGAAATCGCATCAAGTTCAGTTAGCGCACCGCTAACTTGCTTTACACAGTTAACGCCTTGCACTGCAACTTCCCGGACTTCAAATTGAACATCGGGCCATCGACGTTTGGCATTTTCAATCACATCGTGCATGGCGTCGCTTGCCTGGCCGCAGATTAATCCAATACGTCTTGGTAGAAATGGCAATGGCTTTTTGCGATCTTCGTTGAAAAGCCCCTCAGCAGCCAAGAGATTTCGTAATGCCTCAAGGCGAGCCATGAGTTCGCCGATACCCACGGCCCGCATTTGCAAAACTTTGAACTGTAATGAGCCACGCTTAGCCCACCAATCAGCTTTGACTTGAACCAGAACTCGACTTCCTTGTTCCACTGTGGTTGCGAGCGAGTCCATAACTCCGGATGCAACGTAGAGCGAAACCGAAACATCACGATCGGTGTCACGCAGTGACAGGTAAGTTAACCCTTTTCTTGGATTAACTTCAGCCAGTTGGCCTTCGATCCAAATGGTTCCAAGTCGGCCAATATATTCACCGATCATGGTGCTGACTGAGTGAACCGCCAGGGGAGACTCTGGATCGAGTCCTGGCTTGGCTGGTTCTATCTGGTCCATGGATCTATTGTGCCTAATGCCAGAAAGCAGGAGAGGAGGCGCGGGCTTACGATAGGAGAGTGAGCGAAACAAAGAAGAAAGTCCTGCTAGCAAAGCCTCGTGGATATTGCGCAGGAGTCGATCGAGCTGTAGTCACAGTTGAAAAGGCTTTAGCAGTTCATGGCGCCCCGATTTATGTGCGCAAGGAAATTGTTCATAACAAGTACGTAGTTACTGAGCTAGAAGCCAAAGGCGCAATTTTCGTAAACGAAACGGATGAAGTGCCTGAAGGCGCAACCGTAGTCTTTAGCGCTCACGGGGTTTCACCTGCGGTTCACGACGAAGCAGCACAGCGAAACTTAAAGACCATTGACGCGACTTGCCCATTAGTAACAAAAGTTCATTCTGAAGCACGACGCTTTGCTTCTGATGATTACCAGATTCTTTTTATTGGACACGAAGGGCACGAAGAAGTCGAAGGCACAATGGGCGAAGCACCAAACAATATGACGTTGGTTGATGGCCCAGCCCACGTCCAGGAAATTGAAATCGATCCGACTCGACCAGTTGCTTGGCTTTCTCAAACAACACTTTCAGTAGATGAGACTTTAGAGACCGTCGATTTATTGCGTGAAAAGTTTCCAAACCTACTTGATCCACCAAGTGACGATATTTGTTATGCCACACAAAATCGTCAAAAGGCCGTTAAGGAAATTTCGCAAGCTTGTGATCTAATGCTTGTTGTTGGATCCGCAAACTCATCGAACACAGTGCGTCTAGTTGACGTGGCACTTGAGGCTGGCGCTAACGCTGCCTACCGCGTTGACTTTGCTGGCGAAATTGATGAAGCCTGGATTAAAGATGCGCGGACCATTGGCCTAACTAGTGGCGCTTCAGTTCCAGAGATCTTGGTCAATAGTGTCTTAGCTTGGTTGGCAGAACGTGGCTACACCGATGTGGAAGAAGTAGAAACCGTCGAAGAGCATTTAATTTTTGCCCTGCCACCAGAATTACGCAGAGACATTAAGGCTGCCGGCCGCGCCTGAAGATCGCAACGCTTGCACTTAGTGCAGTGGCACCGAGAATCCACCAAGCGTGCATAGAAAGCCCGTATGCAAGATGCATAACTTGCTCGCGCAGAAATGAACCACCACGCATCGGAGCTAGTTGTCCCGTAGTTAAAAGTGCAATCACCCAAGCAATCGGGACTACCCAAATTGCTGCTTGGTAATCGGCAGTTCTGACATTGATCGCACCAACAAGTCCGATGATTACAAGTCCAATGTTGGAAACGATTCCAATATCACCCGTGACAATAATGTCCAGCGCCATCACAACCATCATGGCCGCGCTAGTCAAAATAATGACGCCAGGATAGGTCCAACCGATTTGGGCTGGAGTTGTCTCTAGCGGCTCGATTGTCGTGTTTGCCATGGTTTAAACGTATCGGGTCAAGGCCAAGTCCGTCAGAAGGTTGAAATACGGCTACGCTTATGTGCCGTGGGCCTAACTATCGGAATCGTCGGATTACCCAATGTCGGAAAATCGACACTTTTTAATGCATTGACGAAAAACAATGTGCTTGCAGCGAATTATCCTTTTGCCACTATCGAACCAAATACCGGCGTGGTTGAAGTTCCAGATGTCCGACTTCCGGTGCTGGCAAAGATATTTGACTCTGAACGAATCCTTCCAGCCACGGTAACTTTCGTGGACATTGCTGGAATTGTTCGCGGCGCAAGCGAAGGTGAAGGACTGGGAAATAAGTTCTTGGCAAACATTCGCGAGTCTGAAGCTATTTGCCAAGTGATTAGAGCTTTTAAAGATCCAGACGTAGTTCACGTAGATGGTGCAATCTCACCAAAAGATGATATCGAAACTATCAATACTGAGTTGATTCTGGCAGACATGCAGACGCTTGAAAAAGCTATGCCGAGACTACTGAAAGAATCTAGGTTGGATAAGTCGAAAGCCGAATCTCTAGCTACTGCAGAGAAAGCGGTAGAGATTCTTAATTCAGGTCAAACAATTTTTGAATCGGGTCTCGATTACGAGCCAATCAGAGAACTGTTCTTGTTAACTGCGAAACCCTTTTTATACGTCTTCAACTTAGATGAAGATGAATTGACTGACGATTCTTTAAAACTTGAACTAAGCGCACTCGTTGCTCCAGTTGAAGCTGTTTTTATGAATGCAAAACTTGAAGCTGAGCTTGGCGAGCTTCCAGAAGAGGAAGCTCTTGAGTTACTACAGTCAGTTGGTCAGCAAGAAAGCGGAATTGCAATTCTGTCCCGGGTTGGGTTTAAAACATTGGGCCTTCAGACATATTTAACTGCCGGACCTAAAGAATCTCGAGCCTGGACAATTCCGGTAGGAGCAACCGCACCGGAAGCTGCAGGAGTTATTCATACCGACTTCCAAAAAGGATTTATTAAGGCAGAAATTGTTGCGTTCGAGGATTTAGTTTTAGCAGGCTCAGTGGCAGAAGCAAAATCAAAGGGCAAAGTCCGCATGGAAGGCAAAGAGTACGTTATGTCTGATGGGGATGTCGTCGAATTTAGATTCAACGTTTAGTTGAATCGAAATTCGACAATAAACAACGCTAATTTTTAGATGCAGCAACGTTTAGTTGAATCTAAAATGTGACTTTTCCGCTATCTAATTGCTTGCCAAACTTTTTGCCATTGGCATTTCGATATGACCAAGAATATCCATTGTCCGAAAGTTTAAGTCGAAGAACTCCGTAGTTTTTTTTCTTGCCACAGATTAATTCACCAGGAATGTTTTTGGTTTTGCATTTTCGAAGATTTGCGCCACCAGTACCAACCACAATGGTGTTTAGTTTTCTTGAGCTACTGGCACCAACTTGCACTTTGCGTTCTACTTGCTCGTAGTTATGGTCATGTCCCCATAAAATCAACTTCACGTCAGCGTCTGCGCTCACAATGTCCCACAGAACTTTGGTATCTGTTTGGTTACCATGATGACCACGAGAAAAGGTTGGCCGGTGCCAGGTAACAATTGTTGGCCTACCGTCATTGCTTAAGAGTGCCTTGCGCAAGAATGCAATTTGTCGCTTCCCGGCGTCTCCAGTTAGGGCCTCGCTGTCGAGTCCAATAACAGACCAAGCACCAGTTCGCTTGCTCCACCACAGATCGGTACCAGTGGAAGGCATCGAATACTTAGCAATTAGGTTTCGGTAACCACTTGCATTCTCAGTTCGATATTCATGATTTCCGGGGACTGCCCAACTTTTTGGCAAAAGACTTTTCCATTTAGGCAAAAAGTATTTTTTGAATTCTCTATCTGTGCCGCTTTGATAAACAAGATCACCAATAAGAATCACCTGTTTGGGCTTCAAATTCTTTGTAAGAGCTGCAGTTTTTGTCTGGCCACCACCAGATTTCGCAATGTCCCCAACAGCCACAATTGTTACGGACGAACTTGCGTGTGCCGTTTGAACTGAAGTGCTTAACAGTGCTGTCACTGTCAAAGCGATTGTCGGAACTAAAAGTCGCGTTGCCATCTCTTTATGGTATTTGGACTTAATCAAAGAACTAGACAAGGTGAATCTTGAATTAGTCCTCTTTTGGACTTTTAAAGCGCGAAAGCTGAGCAATTTCAGTCAATACCTGAGCCGTTCTTGCCGCGTCCGAACCGCGGTGTTCAGGGTCAATGTAGTGATCTATAAATTCGGCAACCCCATTACCGCGGAGATCAATTGAATTCTTTCGCCTTGTCTTGATTCTGGTAACCCGTTTTGCAAGTCTGATAAGTCGACTTCCGACTAATTGTTGCTGAATCTCATCTAGCATTTCGAGCATCTCTTCATACGAATCAGGATGCAGACCGATGCGATTTCGATATATGTAAGATTCTGCACTTAGTGGATTTCGATTGATTAGTGTTTCAACATCAATCACCCAACGAGGGAATAGGACAGGTTTACCTAATGCCCATGCTTCGTAAACCATTGTGCCAAAGTCGCTGATAACTACGTCTGACCAAACAAGTTGATTTCCAGTCGGGGTGCGATCAGATCGGTTTCTTGGATGAAGCGACACTCGAAATATATATCTTGCAGCCGTATTTTTCACGTGAGTTTTAAACCCAGGCAAGCTGGATGGCGCAATTTCGTCAATTGACTTTTCATTTGATCGCGGCTTCACGTTATGCGTTGGTGCCCATAAAACCCTGAGTCTGTGATGTGGTTCCCGATCAGGAATTTTTGATTCCGAAATCAGTGGGTCTAAGCGAAGCCATCCAACTTTTTTGATCTGGTGGTGCTCGACAGTAATTTGATAATGGGGATTCCTGCGATACGTTCCCTCTATCAAACGATTCACGTGCCACGATCCAGGTACGAGCAAGTATTCGTATTCGTTTGCAAGTGGCATTAAAGTGCTTGAATCTTGCGTAAAGAAGTAGCGCTTATCTGCAATACCGTGCGCCAAGATTACGTCAGCCGCTACGCGATGGGCATCATCAAGCTCGCGGCCCTGGCGAATAAACAAAGATAGGTTTACCGCACCTGCAACCGCATCTTCAACGGTATGCGTCACAACACCAGGAGGTAACTGGGATTCAATCAAGTCGAATATTTGTTTTTGAACACCCGGATATGTTTTTCCAAAGCCCCAGCAAAAGTTAATCGCACCCGACCTTAGGTCGCTCCCCACGGCATCTTTAATCACTGAGCCACCATTCCTGCAATTAAACACTGGTCAATGGGGTTGAATGCCTGCTCCTGAATGCAGTCATGATTGCGATGCTGCCGCCAACCAAAGGTGATTGATGCATGTGGGGGATTTGGGTGTGATGTCATGATGTGGCCTCCAGTCCACTTTAGAGCCGTTGCGCTTAAAGGCTGGTCTTCCGTGGTTCATTAGTGCGATATTTCTCAACTAGAATAAGGACAGTGACCCAATCTGCTGTCCGCAACGACCTTCGAAATGTTGCAATCATCGCCCACGTTGACCATGGAAAAACCACACTTGTAGATGCCATGCTTTGGCAATCAGGTGCTTTCCGCGCAAACCAAGACGTAAATGATCGCGTCATGGATTCCATGGACCTAGAGCGCGAAAAGGGAATCACCATCCTGGCAAAGAACACTGCTGTGCGATATGTCGGACCTGCCGCTCAAGAGGGTGGCGTAACTTTAAATATCATTGACACTCCAGGTCACGCCGACTTTGGTGGCGAAGTTGAGCGCGGCCTAGAAATGGTTGATGGCGTCGTTCTGCTTGTTGATGCAAGTGAGGGTCCACTGCCACAGACTCGTTTCGTACTCCGTAAGGCGTTGCAAAAACGTCTTCCAGTAATTCTTTTGATCAATAAGGTTGATCGCCCTGATGCACGGATTGCCGAAGTAGTTGACGAAACCTATGAATTGTTTTTTGACCTAGATGCCGATGAAGAACAGATTCAATTCCCAATTGTTTATGCCTCAGCTAAAGCAGGCCGTGCTTCACTAACGCGTCCGGTTGATGGCGGAATGCCAGACGAAGAAGATCTTGAGCCGCTATTTGCAACTTTGATAGGCAGCATTCCGGCACCAACATATGATCCAGAAGCACCGCTACAAGCTCACGTCACCAATCTTGACTCATCGCCTTACCTAGGCCGCTTGGCGCTATGTCGCGTAATAAACGGAAACATCAACAAGGGACAGCAAGTCGCTTGGATGAAATCTGATGGCACAACTGAGCGCGGAAAAATTGTCGAACTTTTAATGACAGAAGCTCTCGATCGGATTCCTGTTGATTCGGCTGGACCAGGTGACATCATTGCGGTTTCTGGTTTTGAAACCATCACAATTGGTGAAACTTTGGCTGACCCAGAAAACCCAATCGCATTACCGTTATTTGTAATTGATGAGCCATCAATCTCGATGACAATCGGAATCAATAGTTCGCCGCTTGCTGGCGAAACTGGTAGCAAGGTAACGGCACGTTTACTTAAGACTCGGCTGGAAGCCGAACTAGTGGGTAACGTTTCGATTCGAGTACTTGAGACTGAGCGACCTGATACTTGGGAAGTTCAAGGTCGAGGCGAACTTCAATTAGCCGTACTCGTGGAACTTATGCGACGTGAAAAGTTTGAAATGACGGTTGGAAAACCACAAGTTGTTACTAAGGAAATTGGTGGCAAGATTCACGAACCAATGGAGCGTCTGACAATTGACGTCCCAGAAGATTATGTCGGTGTTGTGACTCAGCTTCTTGGGTTACGTAAAGGTCGTTTGGAACAAATGGTCAATCACGGAACTGGCTGGGTTCGTATGGAATACATCGTCCCTGCTCGTGGCCTAATTGGTTTCCGTACTGAGTTCTTAACTGAGACTCGTGGCACTGGATTAATGCACCATATCTTCGAAAAGTATGAACCATGGTTTGGTGAATTACGCACTCGCCCATCTGGCTCGCTGGTATCTGATCGACGCGGCGCAGTTACTTCTTACGCATGTTTTGGGTTGCAAGAACGTGGCACTTTGTTTGTTTCGCCAACGACTGAAGTGTATGAAGGCATGATTATTGGTGAAAATGCCCGTGCCGAAGACATGGACGTGAACGTAGTTCGGGAAAAGAAACTTACCAATGTTCGATCAGCAACTGGTGATGAACTTGAGCGTCTAATCCCGGCTAAGCAACTGAGTCTCGAGCAGGCACTGGAATTCTGTCGGGAAGATGAATGCGTGGAGGTAACTCCAACTGCAGTTCGAATCCGCAAAGTTGCCTTAGCGAAAGTTGATCGCGACCGCAATCGAACGAAAGCTCGCAATAACTAGGTTGGCAACATGAAGTCAAACCCCTGGAAAAAAACTCGGACTTTTATAGTTGCAGGAATTGCGAGTATCGCCCTATTGGGCGGTTCAATCATCGTTGTGAATTCACCGGGTGGTTTTAATGCCGGATTAACTAGGACAGTTGGCAGCGGTGACTCCCCAGGTGGCCTTCTTCGACTCGGGTCATCTGCGCCGTGTGACTCACTTGATCCAGCTCAGACTTTTGATCCTTGGTGTGCAGTGGTGCACCGAACATTTTCAAGAAACCTCATGTCGTTTGCTGGCGAACCTGGCGATGAAGGATTAGTGGTTGTTCCGGACTTGGCATTGGATTTACCTATTACGAATACTGACAAGACAACCTGGACATTCACAATACGACCAGATGCACTCTGGAATGACGGATCAACAGTTACATCAAGTGATATCAAGTATTCGATACAGCGATTATTTGACGATTCATTACAAAGCCCAATTGCACTTGATACCTTATGCTTGCTGAGCTCATGTAGCGCTGGAAAGCCTGACTACAAAGGTCCCTACGAGTCTCCTACAGAAGATTTGCCCTCGATAGTAACGCCAGATGAATCAACCATCACGTTTAATTTAAATCGATCCTTCTATGAATTTTCGCGGCTACTGGCAACGCCGCAATTTGCTCCAATTCAGATGACGCGCGACATATCATTGCGTGCCGCCGGCTCGACATACGCAAGTAACCCATCATCAAATGGTCCATTTGTAATCACAATCGATCAAGCTGACTTGCAGTATTCGTTTACTAAAAACGATCGTTGGAGTCAGGAATCTGACGGAATTCGAATTCCAAAAGTAGATTCCATGTCTTGGAAGATTTACCCTGATGCCGATAGTGCAGATCAAGCTCTATTAAATGGTGAGATTGATGTGAAGTTGAATTACGGACTCGCTCCAACTGCCCGGGATGCGACGCTGGCGCAAGAATCTCAAAGATCACTAATTGATAATCCTGAAATGAGTTTTGTTAACTTCATTGCGATCAACCCAAGTATCCCACCACTAGATCGAGTACCTTGCCGAGATGCAATCTTTTATGCAGTTGACAAAATGGATTTACAGAATGTGCGGGGCGGAAGCGCAACGGCAGCTATTGCTCATTCCTTGAGTCCGCCAACAATTTTGGGTCATGATAATTCTTACAATCCGTATCCAAGTGGAAGCGATGAAACTGGAAATATTCGAAAGGCCAGAGAGAGTCTTGCGCAATGCGGCTACCCAGATGGCTTCCAGGTAAAGATGGCGTATGTTTCTATTGGAATTGGAAAAGACATATTTCTATCAGTACAAAAAAGTTTGGCTCGAGTTGGCATAATTGTTGATCCAGTTGAGTTTGCAAACTTTTCTGAATATTTCACTACTGGACTTGGTTCTCCGGAAACCATGAGCACCCAAGGCATTGGACTTGCTTCAACTGGGTGGGGACCAGATTATTCATCAGCACTTTCATTTTGGGCACCATTGATCGACGGCAGAAAGATCAAGCCATCTTCAAATCAAAACTTTGCCGAAATCAATCTGGATGAAATCAATAGCTTGCTAGATGCTTTAGAAGTCAGCGAGACACCTATCGAAGCTGCTCAACTCAATCGAAGGATTGAAGAACTGGTGATGCAGGAAGCGGTTTACTTGCCATATGCAGTAGATCGCATCGTTTTGTATCGGCCGAGTGGTTTAACTGACGTTTACGTTCAGATTGCACTTGGGAATCAATATGATCTGGTAAACATCGGCAAGCGCGATTTTTCCCAGTAAATACTGGGTTTTCCCTTCGTAATCAAAGTCACAAATCAGGCGATTGGGTACCGGCGGAGGTATCAACCCAAATAGACTTCGTAGGTTAACAAAGCGTAAACAACAAGGAAGGCAGCGCCCAATGACTTTGGTAGATGCCACCCAATCACAGGCCGTCGTCGGGCGTACCCTCCGCCAGTTAGCTTGGGCTCGACTGCGCAAAGATCGCGTTGCTGTTGCCAGCATGGTTGTTCTGACGATTATTGTTTTGATTGCTATCTTTGGACCACTAATTTCTCGATGGGTTGGGGTCAACCCATATGACTTCAATACCGATCTGTTAAGTGATGCAGGTAGTTTGCCGATTGGTCCATTTGGTGGCGTTTCTTGGGACCACCCGCTTGGCGTGGAGCCCTTAACAGGGCGAGATATTTTGGCTCGCTTGCTTTACGGATCACGAATCTCACTTTTCATCGCGCTTTCTGCGACGGTTATCACAGTTGTAGTTGGAACTATCGTTGGAATTGTCGCTGGATATTCGCGAGGTCGCACTGACACTGTGCTTAGTCGCTTCATGGACATCACTCTGGCATTCCCATTACTGCTGGTGATCATTGCAATGTCACCAGTTCTGGAACAACGACTTCAAGCTTGGGGATTGCCTGCAGGTAATCCATCAAGAATTACAACCTTGATTTTGGTGTTAAGTGTTTTTGGTTGGCCTTACTTAGCTCGTTTGATTAGAGGTCAAGTACTTTCCTTGCGCGAACGCGAATTTGTGGAAGCGGCAGTTTCAATTGGTTCCAGCAAACGAAGAATAATATTTCGTGAATTACTTCCAAACCTATGGGCACCAATCTTGGTTTATGCAACCATCGCAATGCCAGGCTTGATTGGTGCAGAGGCAGCACTTGCCTATTTAGGCATATCAGTCGTACCACCAACTCCAACCTGGGGCTCGATGCTGCAGGAGTCCGTTGGATATTTCACTGTGGATCCGTTTTATTTCTTCGTGCCACTAACCATGCTTTTGGCAGCAGTTCTTTCCTTTAATCTCCTCGGTGATGCTTTGCGCGACGCCTTGGATCCAAAGGCGGACCGAAACTAAGTTTTTCAGTTTCTCGAGAACTGAAAAAATCACTACCTCAACCGGGGGAGTGAAAAAGTGATTCACCCGAATCACGACCTAAAGATGCGGCGAACCCGCATCTCAATGGAGGAAATATGAAGAAGTCGACAGGCATCCGCTTCGGCGTTGGTGCAGCGTCGCTGGCCCTTTTGCTAACCGCATGCGGTGGCGGAAGTGACTCAGCGTCAGGAGATGGCTCGAAAGGTGGAACTCTCTACATCCTTACAGAAGCAGAGCAGATCCTTCACTTAGATCCACAGCGCAACTACACAGGTGAAGATCTAGCATTTGCTAGCGCTTACCTAAACCGAACCCTTACTCAGTACACAGTGAGCAAGGACAACAATGAAGCCAGCCAGCTAGTTGCAGATGCAGCTACTGATACTGGTACCACACCAGATGGTGGCAAGACTTGGGAGTTCACTCTTAAGGACGGCATGAAGTGGGAAGATGGCAAAGATGTAACTTGTGAAGATTTCAAGTACGGCATCTCTCGCACATTCGCCACTGACGTCATTACTGACGGTCCAGGCTATGCAATGACAATGCTTAATGTCACTGACTACAAGGGACCTTACGCAGATGACGCTGCTGGCCAGGCATCATATGACGCAGCTGTAGTTTGTGAAGGCAACAAGATTACTTTCAATCTTGCAAAGCCAGCATCTGACTTCAACTACGCCGTTACCCTAAGTGCGTTTGCTGCAGTTCGGGAAGATGCTGACACAGGTGAAACTTACGATGACAGCGTTTTGTCAAACGGCCCATACAAGATCGAGTCCTACGTAAAGAAGGACAAGCTGGTATTGGTTCGTAACGAAAACTGGGATCCTGCGACAGATACTTTCCGTCCGGCTTACCCAGATCGTATCGAATATGTATTCGCTCAACCAGCTGCAGTTATCACAGAACGTTTGATGGCTGATGCTGGCGACGATCAGATGGCTATCTCTCCAGATAGCGTTGACTCTGCAAAACTTGCTGTTGTCTTCTCTGATGCCAAATTCGAGAAGCGCCGTTACAACGAACTAGATCCATACGTTCGTTACTACGCAATCAACACCAAGAAGGTTCCAAACGTTAAGCATCGTCAAGCAATTCTTGCCGCTGTGAACCGTGACGAACTTCGCACAATTGCTGGTGGCGAGTACGCCGGTGACTATGCAGATGGCGTCGTTAAGCCAAACATTGGTGCTGACTACGCACCAACTGGCTTGTGGGATGGTCTTCTAGGCGAAGCAGTTCCTGCGGAAGGTAACACCGAATTGGCAAAGAAGTTAATTGCTGATTCTGGCGAAGCATTCCCTCAGCCATTCGTAATCGATTACGCAAAGAGCGAAACCAATGACAAGGCTGCAGCATCACTTGTTGCTTCCCTGGAGAAGGCTGGCATCGTTGCCACACTGAATGCACTTGAACCAGGTGGCTACTACGGCGTAGTTATGGATCCAGAAAAGCAGGGCTCAATGTCTGCTGCTGGTTGGGGTCCAGACTGGTCAAATGCTTCAACAGTTCTTCCAGAACTGTTTGCTGGCAACGGATCATTCAACCTTTCGCAGTGGGATGACGAAGCCTTCTTGGCTGAATCTGATGCCGCAAAGGTTATCGCAGATCGCGCAGAACAAGCTAAGGCTTGGCAGGCACTAAACAAGAAGTCAATGGAATTGGCACTTGCTTTACCTACCCGCTTTGGCAAGGAACAGCGCATTCATGGTTCAAAAGTTAGCGGTGCCTACATTTGGGGACCGTACGGCTCTTGGCCATACGCAGCACTATCAGTTAACTAGTTAACTAACGTTGGCGTCTGCGGGCGAACTTAGGTTTGCCCGCAGACTGCCTTCGTAACTTTGGATCAAACACAGAAAGGTAATTGATGTTTCCTTACATAGTGCGACGAGTTTTTGTCATGGTACTTATGTTGACACTCTTAAGCATCGTCACCTTCTTGTTGTTCAATGCAGTGCCAACTGATCCAGCTCGACTAACTTGTGGCAAGACTTGTACCCCAGAAATCGTCGCAGCGAATCGAATCCGACTCGGACTAGATCAACCACTTTTTGTGCAGTACCTTGATTGGATTAAGGGCATTTTTGTCGGAAGAACCTATGGCAGTGGCTCTGCCACATTTGAGTGTTCTGCGCCATGCTTGGGCTATTCCTTCCGCAATGGCGAGGAAGTCACGACAATGATTGTTGATGCACTTCCGGTAACTCTTTACTTAGCTCTGGGCGCATTCTTGTTATGGATGCTAATTGGAATCACCGCAGGAATTGTGGCGGCCAAGAACCACGGTAAGTGGCAAGATCGCACGATCATGGGCGTTTCCTTGATCGGGTACTCGCTGCCAGTTTTCTTCGTTGGTCTATTACTTTTGGTTTTTGTCATCGTGCGGTGGAATTTGCTGCCTTATCCCGATTACGAATCACCATTCGATGACCCAGTTGCATTCTTCCAAACCATGCTTTTGCCTTGGATCACCCTTGCAATTCTGTATGCGGCTTATTACGCCCGACTTACGCGTTCTCAAATGCTGGAAACTATGGGCGAAGATTACATCCGTACTGCCCGAGCTAAAGGACTTTCCGAACGTGTGGTGTTCCGTAAGCATGCTTTCCGCGCAGGGTTGACGCCAATTGTTACTTCGGCTGGATTAGATCTAGCAGGACTACTTGGTGGCGCGGTTATTACTGAATACATCTTCAGTTTGCCAGGCCTGGGACGTCTAGCGATTGGAGCCGTAACGGAGTATGACTTACCGACCATTACTGCAACGGTTTTAATCGCTGCAGTTTTCGTAATTGTTTCAAACCTCGTTGTCGACATTCTTTATGCCGCTATTGACCCACGGGTGCGGCTGTCATGACAAACGAGGCAAATTTGATTTTAGAAGTTAAGAACTTGAACGTTGACTTCACTACCGATGATGGAATTGTTCACGCCGTAAACAATGTTTCGTACAAAGTGGAGCGCGGAAAGACTCTAGCGATAGTGGGCGAATCTGGATCTGGCAAGAGTGTTTCAAGCTTGGCAGTTATGGGATTGCTCACCGGAGCCAATACAAAGATCTCAGGGGAAGTTTTTTTCAATGGTAAAGAATTAATTGGCGCTGATCCGGAAGAAGTTCGCAAACTTCGCGGCGACGAAATGGCAATGATCTTCCAAGACCCCCTAAGTGCCTTGCACCCTTATTACACAATTGGCGATCAATTGGCTGAAGCCGTATTGGTGCATCATAAAGTTAAGGAAGCTGAAGCTCGGACACGTGCAGCTGAGATGTTAACCAAAGTGGGAATTCCATCAGTTGAACAGCGCATGGATGAGTACCCGCATCAACTATCAGGCGGTATGCGTCAGCGCGTGATGATTGCAATGGCCTTGATTAATGGCCCAGAGCTTTTAATTGCAGATGAGCCAACAACGGCTTTGGACGTAACGGTCCAGGCGCAGATCCTTGACCTGCTTCGCGAACTGCAAAAAGAATTCGGAACTGCAATTGTTTTGATTACTCACGATCTTGGTGTAGTTGCAGATTTAGCCGATGAAGTTTTAGTAATGTATGGCGGCAGTGCCGTCGAACATGCTCCAGTTCGAGAGATTTTCTACTCACCACAGATGCCTTACACCTGGGGGCTACTTGCCTCAATTCCACAAATCTCGGCAAAGAAGGAACAGCTCGATCCAATTCCTGGCTCTCCGCCATCGCTGCTTAACATGCCAAAAGGTTGCGTTTTTGCTCCGCGTTGTACGTTCAAAGATCAAGTTGCAAGCGATGCTTGCGCCAACCAGTTCCCAGATTTATTGGCAGTTTCACCGGATCATGAAGCACGTTGCCATCTATCTGAATCGCAGCGCACTGCGATTCGATCTGAACGCAAGATCGGCAGGCTGTAATCATGACTGAGCCAATTCTTAAAGTTAAGGACTTACAGAAGCTCTTTCCAATTCAGGGCGGGGGACTGTTCAACCGAGTTGTTGGAAATGTTCGTGCTGTTGATGGATTGAATCTTGAAGTTTTCCCTGGCGAAACTCTTGGTCTTGTTGGCGAAAGTGGTTGTGGCAAATCAACTGCGGGTCGAGCCATGCTTCGTTTGATTGAACCAACTGCTGGATCTATTGAGTTCAATGGCCAAGATATAACAAATCTAAAGAAGAAGGACTTAGTTCCCCTTCGCCGAGAAATGCAAATGATTTTCCAGGATCCATTTTCATCACTTAATCCACGCCACACAATTGGCGACATCATCGGTGCACCGTTTCGAGTTCAGGGAGTAAAACCTGAGGGCGGCATCATGAAAGCTGTGCAAGGCCTAATGGATCGCGTCGGATTAAACCCAGAGCACTACAACCGTTATCCAAATGAATTTTCGGGCGGGCAGCGCCAACGAATCGGCATTGCCCGAGCTATCGCACTTAAGCCAAAGCTAATTGTTTGCGATGAGCCAGTATCAGCTCTTGACGTATCGATTCAGGCCCAGGTGCTCAACCTGTTGGATGATATCCAACAAGAGTTTGGGCTTGCTTACATTTTTATTGCGCATGATCTCTCAGTTGTTCGTCATATTTCTGATCGAGTTGCCGTTATGTACTTGGGCAAGATTATGGAACAAGCGCCACAAGACGCTCTTTACCAAGCGCCACTGCATCCCTATACTCATGCATTGTTATCAGCAGTACCGATTGCAGATCCAGATCTAGAGCGCTCCCGCGAACGAATTATTTTGACTGGCGATTTACCTAGCCCAAGCAATCCACCAAGTGGCTGTGTCTTTAGAACTCGTTGCTTCAAGGCTCAGGCTCGCTGCGAATCTGAAGTTCCAGAATTACGTGAGTTAACCG
This sequence comes from Candidatus Nanopelagicales bacterium, assembly GCA_036796575.1. Taxonomy (GTDB): domain Bacteria; phylum Actinomycetota; class Actinomycetes; order S36-B12; family UBA5976; genus UBA5976. The sequence goes on from DAIRCR010000001.1 coordinate 329,510, forward strand.
TTGGACACAGAGTCGCTTGTCATTACCCAATGGATGTTTCGAGCAGCGCGTCAGCTTCGGGAAATGACTTCATAAGTTAACTTTGCAGTTACTCGACTCCGAGTTGTTCTTTTAAGTACTCAACTGTTAACAGCATCAAGTTCTCGGAAATGATTTCTTGTGGAGTCATGTGAGTTACTCCGGAAAGCGGCAGCACGGTGTGCGGCTTTTTATTGGCCAGTAGCGCACCACTCAACGAAAGTGAATGAGCAGCCACAACATTGTCATCAGCGAGTCCATGAACCAACATCAGTGGACGCTCTAGTTGATTAGCCATAGGCATCAAAGAATGATCTTCGTAGATTTCTGGGAACTTCTCTGGATGTCCAAGATATCGCTCGGTATAAGCAGTGTCGTACCAAAGCCACTCAGTTACTGGCGCGCCTGCAACCGCAGCATGAAATACATCTGGTCGCTTCATGACTGCCAACGCAGAAAGGTAACCACCAAATGACCAGCCAGTTATGCCAACGCGAGTGGCATCAACATCATCAGGAAAATGTTTGGCCACGTCAGCAATTGCGTTAACTTGGTCCTCAATTACCGGTGACACAAAGTCTTGGTAAATTGCATGATCCCACGCTGGGCCTCGACCACCAGTACCGCGATTGTCAGCAATGATCACAACAAATCCTTGATCGGCAAACCACTGATCGATCGCAAAGCTTAAAGCCCCATTAAGAACCTGTGGGCCATGAGGTCCGCCATATGGGCGCATCATGACGGGAAGTTTTTTGCTTCCGTACACATGATCTTGCGGAAACAACACCGCCGTATTCACTTTGTGAGATCCAGTCTGAAGGACATGTACTTGTGATGTGAAGTTTGGAGACTCAGCAAGCGAATCAAAGTAATGTTCGGTCTTTGCACCACGGCGAAGTTGGTAGCTGCGAGTGTGAGTATCCAGACGCGATTCAACTACAACTTGAAAATCTGCTGAAGTAGCTGTTGCGCTAGCAATACCGCCCTGCGATATCTCGGTGATTGAGCCATCAAATCCAATTCGCAGCAAGTCGCGCGACAACGCATCTTGAGTTGCAATCACATCAATGTATTCATCCTTGATATCAACGATTGACATAACTTGTAGGCCAGCTGGAGAAATTGCCTTGCCAGCTAGCTGTAGTTCTCGCGTATCCGAATTACGGTTATCGATTACCGAGACAATCTGTTCGTTGTGCCAACGTGGTTGACCAGGGATTACTTCAACAAATTCGTGATCAGTAACTTCGTGGACATTTTCCAGACCTTTTGCAGTGACTGAGTAAGTAACGAAGTTTTGCTGGGCGCGATCAGCAACCGTGATTAGTACATTGCAACCCTTTTGCCAGGAAACCGAAATCAAGTATTCAAATGCGTCGTTATCCCAGTGAATTGAAGTGCGCTCACCAGTGATTGAGATCTTTTGTAATCCAACTGTGGCATTTTTAGTTCCCGCAGCTGGGTATCGAATTTCCTGTGGTGCTTTAGCAGGACTTGCAGGATCGGAGATCCACCAAGTTTGGACATCAGAATCATTAACTGATTCAACGATCAAACTGTCACTATCTGGTGACCACCAATAGCCATGCATCCGACTAAATTCCTCAGATGCAATGAAGTCAGCTAAACCCCAGGACGTATGCTCATCAACTTCATTAGTTAGATTTCGCGCTTCGCCGCCGGCGTATTCGACTATGAATAAGTCCTTGCCATTAGACCAAGCAACGAGGTTTCCATCAGGGGATAGGCGTGGATCAATGACTGGGCCAGCGACACCAAGATTCCTTAAACTCTGACTTTCGGTATCTCCAACAAATAGTTGTCCAGAAAGCGCAAACGCAATCTTGGTACCTGATTCAGATGTTGAGTAACTAGTGATCCCCGATGTGGTCTCGCGCATCCGCTCGCGTCGGGCGCGCTCTGCTGCTGGAACTTCAGCATCGTCTGCTAGCAACACGCGAGGATCAGCAAACTTGGTTTCCACTCGATTTGCCACGTCATAAATCCAAAGTGAGTTAACAGAATCTCGGCCGCTGTCGCTGCGTAGAAACAGAACTTGGTTACCTGATTCAGCTATTTGGAAACTGCGCGGGGCTCCAAGTTGAAAATTGCGAGTTGCCGCGCTTTGGCGTGGAAAGGATTCGGTCACCCCTTGATCCTGCCACGTTTAACAAGCGAGTGTCTCGTACAGTTGGTACATGACATCTAGCTCCGTCGACCAGCCAAATCACCGACTGCTGTTGGTGCATGCGCATCCGGACGATGAAACTATCGGCAGTGGCGCAACTATGGCTAAGTATGTATCGGCTGGGGCACAGGTAACGCTAGTCACTTGCACATTGGGCGAAGAAGGCGAAATTCTAGTTCCAGAACTTGCTCATTTAGCCTCAGATCGATCCGATGAACTGGGCAAACATCGCATTACGGAATTGGCTGCTGCCATGGCCGAACTTGGCGTAACTGACTGGCAACTTTTGGGCGGCCCTGGGACCTACCGCGATAGTGGAATGGTGGGCACTCCACCAAACGAACGCTCCGATTGTTTTTGGCGTTCTGACTTGTTGGAAGCAGCAAAACATTTAGTAAAAGTGATTCGCCAGGCTCGCCCTCAAGTCCTCGTTACTTATGATGACTTTGGCGGATACGGACATCCAGATCATATTCAGGCACATCGCGTTGCAACATATTCGCGGGAGTTAGCAGCGGCACCAAGTTTTGCTCCTGAACTAGGCGCACCTTGGATGGTTGAAAAGGTTTATTGGACTGCTTTTCCAGTTAGCGTGATGCGAGCTGGCATTGAAATGTTAAAGGCTGCTGGTGAAGATACTGGCTTTGCGGCACAAGATCCTGATGAGATTCCGTTTGCTTGCCCAGATGAATATGTGACCACTGCCATTGACGGTGGCGAATTCGCAGATCAAAAAATGCGTGCCCTGCGGGCACATGCAACGCAGATTAGTACCGAAGAAGGATTCTTTGCACTGTCTAACAATCTCGGTTCCCAAGTGATGGGAACCGAGTACTACCGTTTGGTTGCTGGTGTTCCTGCCGGACCATTTGATGAATTAGGCAGAGAAACCGATTTGTTTAATGGCATCGCAAGCGACCAATAGATTAGACAAATGACAAAGCTTTGGATAGTTCTAATAAGTGCAGCTGTTGGCGTATTTGTCAGCACCATTGCTGGGTTTGCTCATGCTGATCGCATTGTGATTTTGGGAGTAAGAATTCCGTATGGCCTAGTGCTTTCATTGAGTATTTGCTTCTTGACTATTCTGTGGCTCAATCGGCAGTTTCAAACTCGGTTAGCTGGCACCGTATTCCTAGTGACCTGGGTTCTTGTAACGCTTCGGATGGCAATCGAATCAGGAAATGGTGACTTGGTTTTCACTGTGACTTGGTATTCAACTGCCTACATAATTGCCGGTGCAGTTTTACTCTCGATGGCTGCGGTACTACCTGCCATGCGCCTTTCAACAATGCAGGTTTCAGAAACGTCCCAGCAGATAGACGCCGATTCCCAAGCCTGATGCGACAAAAATCCCGATAGACGGGTAGGTTTGTACTGCTGAGAAAGTTACGTTTCTCGCAGGATTTGTATGGAGGTCGAAATGACTTATGTGATTGCACTGCCTTGTGTAGACGTTAAGGACAAGGCATGTATCGAAGAATGCCCGGTAGATTGCATCTACGAAGGCGATCGCATGATGTACATCCAGGCCGACGAATGTGTGGATTGCGGTGCCTGCGAACCAGTGTGCCCAACCGAGGCTATTTATTACGAAGATGATGTCCCAGAGAAGTGGGACAGTTTTAAGGGTGTTAACACTGCTTTCTTTGAAACCCTTGGTTCCCCAGGTGGTGCTTCAAAGACTGGCAAAACCGACAATGACCCAGAAGAAATTAAGTCTCTTCCACCACAGGTGAGTTAACTGATTTCCCCACTTGCAAATGGGTTGCCAGATTTTCCTTGGGATCGAATTGCAGCTGCAGGGGATGTAGCACGGAAACATCCAGATGGAATTGTTGACCTTTCGATTGGCACTCCCGTAGATGACACTCCTGAAGTGATCACCGCTGCGCTCGCTGCCGCTGCTAATGCACCTGGCTATCCAACCGCAGCTGGACTAATCGAACTGCGACAAGCTTGGGTCTCTTGGGCTTCGCGAATCTTGTCGGCTGAATTAAACGTCGATCAAGTTGTGCCATCAATTGGTTCTAAAGAAATTGTTGCTTGGCTCCCGATCGTTTTTGGATTAAATAACAGCAGCACAGTTGCCATTCCAGAACTTGCTTATCCAACATATGCAGTTGGCGCATTGATGGCACATGCTAAATACGTAACTTACAAACAAGCCTCTGATATTCCAGATAATGCTGACCTGATTTGGGTGAATTCCCCAAGCAATCCAACAGGTGAAGTTTTAACCGCAGATCAACTGAAAGAAATTGTTGCCCGTGGTCGAGAACTTTCCGCACCAGTTGTAAGTGATGAGTGCTACATCGAACTTGGTTGGGAAGCGCAGCCAATTTCAATTCTGGATCCTCGGGTTTGTGGCACAGACTTCACTGGGATCGTGGCAGTGCACTCATTGTCTAAGCGATCAAATCTTGCAGGATATCGGTCCGGCGCCGTGTTGGGAGATGCCAAGTTAGTCGCAGATATAGTTGGACTCCGAAAGCACGCTGGCATGTTGGTCTCAACGCCAGTTCAGCTGGCAACAGTTGCCGCACTTGCCGACGATGCGCACGTGGCAGTTCAAAAAGCCAAATATGCCCAGCGACGTGATGTACTTCACACCGCACTAGTTTCAGCTGGATTCAAAATTGAGCACTCTCAGGCCGGCCTTTATTTGTGGGCTACCAAGGGAGCCGATTGCCTTGAAACGGTTAACTGGCTTGCCGAGAAGGGCATCTTGGCTGCTCCAGGAGACTTTTATGGCCCAGCAGGTCAGCGCCATGTGCGCCTTGCCCTAACGGCTACAGATGAGCGAATTGCCAGCGCCGCCGCGCGGTTATCGGGCAATTAGTAAATAGTCTGATTAGTCCTAGCAAGGGCGCAAATAGTAAGTTTGATCCATGTCCCAAGCAAAACTGGTCCACCCAAATGGCGAACTACTTCTTGGTGAGGTTCCAGCCACCGTTGGCGCTTCAGGTTATGACGTGTCGTCGTTGCTTAAAGATACCGGCCACATAACTCTTGACCACGGATTCATGAACACCGCATCATGCGAATCTGCAATCACTTACATCGATGGCGACAAGGGAATTTTGCGTTACCGCGGTTATCCAATCGAACAGCTTGCTGAAAAAAGTACTTTTCTAGAAACTTCCTATCTTTTGATTTATGGTCACCTGCCAAGTGCAAGTGAATTGAGCAAGTTCACCGAAGACATTGGAAAGCACACTATGGTGCACGAAGATCTTCGTCGGTTCTTTGATGGCTTCCCACGCGATGCCCACCCGATGCCAGTCTTGAGTAGTGCAGTTAGTGCACTTTCAACTTTTTACCAGGATTCGCTAGATCCTTTCAACGAGCGCCAAGTTGAGATTTCAACGATCCGTTTGTTGGCAAAGATTCCAACTCTTGCCGCCTATGCATACAAGAAAACAATTGGCCAGCCATCGCGTTACCCAGACAATTCACTTGATTACGTATCAAACTTCTTGAACATGACATTCGGCGTCCCAGCGGAGCCATACGAAGCAAATCCAGACATCGTCAAAGCCCTAGACATGCTTTTCATCTTGCACGCAGATCACGAACAGAATTGCTCGACTTCAACCGTTCGCATGGTTGGTTCTTCGCATGCAAACCTATTCGCTTCAGTTTCAGCTGGCATCAATGCTTTGTTCGGTCCGCTACACGGTGGCGCTAACCAAGCAGTACTTGAAATGCTTGAAGAGATTCAAAGTTCTGGCGATACGGTTCAACAGTTCATTCAGCGCGTAAAGAACCGCGAAGAAGGTGTAAAGCTCATGGGCTTTGGTCACCGCGTTTACAAGAGTTACGATCCACGCGCTGCAATTGTCCGCAAGCATGCACATGACATTTTGACCATGCTTGGAGTTCAGGATCCGCTGTTTGATATTGCCCGCGAGCTTGAAGATGCTGCGCTAAATGACGAATTCTTTATTGAGCGCAAGCTTTACCCGAATGTAGATTTCTACACTGGCTTGATTTACCGCGCGATTGGTTTCCCAACTCGGATGTTCACTGTGCTCTTTGCAATTGGTCGGGTACCAGGTTGGATCGCGCAGTGGCAGGAAATGATCACTGATCCAGACACCAAGATTGGTCGTCCACGTCAGGTTTACATTGGTGAAGCTGAACGCGGCTACGTCGATCTAGCTAAGCGATAAATTCAACTAGTTTTTGTGCAGGGCTTCGTTTAGTCCGCCCCAAGTTCCTTCGCGAGCAACGGCTTCAAGCGCGCCGGAAACCGAATTTCGACGGAATAACAAACCGTTAGCTCCGGACAATTCCTTAGCCTTAACCACAGTGTTATCTGGAAGCGTGATTTTTGATCCACCGGTGATGTAGCAACCAGCTTCAACGACGCAACTATCACCAAGTGAAATTCCCACACCAGCATTGGCACCAACTAGGCAGTTTTCACCAATAGTGATTACTTCTTTACCGCCACCAGAAAGTGTTCCCATGATGCTGGCACCACCACCAATGTCAGAACCGTTACCAACAACTACGCCCGCCGAGATTCGACCCTCGACCATGCTGGCACCCAAAGTTCCAGCGTTAAAGTTAACAAATCCTTCGTGCATAACAGTCGTGCCGGAAGCCAGATGGGCTCCTAATCGCACGCGATCAGCGTCTGCAATTCGCACCCCACTTGGAACTACGTAATCCAACATTCGCGGAAACTTGTCTAGTCCGAAAACGTTTAACTGAATACCTTTGGCGCGAGCCTTGATTGCTACTTCAGTTACACTCTCAACGGCAACTGGACCAAGTGAAGTCCAGGCAACATTGGTGAGTAGGCCAAACAAACCATCAAGGTTGATGGTTCTTGGAGCCATCAAGCGGTGTGATAGCAAATGCAATCTCAGGTATGCGTCGGCTGCATTAGTTGGAGCTGCACTTAAATCTGAAGATGTAGTAATTACTTCTACTCGGACTCCACGCAAGGCATCAGTATCGATTCCTCGTTCTAGACCAGTAACGTGCGCAGCTTTTTCTCCCAAGGCTGGCTGTGGATACCAAACATCAAGCAGCACATCAGCCGAGTACGTGGCTAATCCGGTTGCAGTTGCAATTTGACTCTGGCTCATGTCATTCCTTGGATTTAGGGGTCTTAAGTAGTGAAAAAAGCATTACAGGACTACCGTAGTCGTGTGGACATAGTTGCGTTAAACCCGCACGCCGACATAGTTGCGTTGACTACTGATCTGGTCAATATTCCAAGTGTTTCAGGCAATGAAGCTGCTTTAGCCAGTGCCATTTTCGACGAGTTAAGCAAATGTGACTGGTTAGAAGTTCATCGATTCAAGAACTCAGTGGTTGCAAAAACTAACCTAGGCAAGGCCTCCCGAGTCATAGTCGCAGGCCATATCGACACTGTCCCAGTCGCAGACAATGAGACCGCAGTTTTCGTCTCCAGCGGACAAGGCTTACCAAGTGATGGCACGGTCGTGCCCGAAGATGTGGTCTTTGGACTTGGCTCATGTGACATGAAGGGTGGCGTAGCCGTTGCCCTGCGAGCCGCAGTAAGTATTGAAAACCCGCAGTTTGATGTCACCTACATTTTCTATGAATGCGAAGAGGTGGACAGCGAACGAAATGGCTTGACGCTAATTGCTGCCGAGCATCCAGATTGGTTAACTGCAGACATCGCCGTATTGCTTGAGCCATCAAATGCGAACATCGAAGCTGGTTGCCAAGGCACACTTCGCGCAAAAGTTTCCACCGTGGGCACTCGGGCTCACAGCGCCCGTTCCTGGCTAGGGGATAACGCCATCCACAATTTGGGTGACATTTTGGCAAGGCTTAATTCATATGTGCCAGCCAAAGTTTTGATCGACGGCCTGGAGTATCGCGAAGGCCTAAATGCAATTCAGGTAACCGGAGGTATCGCCGGAAATGTAATCCCAGATTCAGCAACTGTGGAAGTTAACTATCGATACGCACCAAGTACTAGTGGAACACAAGCCGAAGCACACATTCGAGAAGTTTTTGATGGCTTCCTTGTGGAGTTTGTCGATAATGCACCGGGTGCGATGCCGGGACTTGATCGTCCAGCCCTTGCAGATTTAGTTTCTCGCGTTGATGGAAAAGTTGCGCCTAAGTTTGGTTGGACTGATGTTGCGAGATTTTCTGCGATGGGCGTACCAGCGGTAAATCTTGGCCCAGGAGATCCTGGGTTAGCACATTCTCGAAATGAACACGTTTCAGTTACTCAGCTCAAGCAGTGTGAAAAAACCGTATTTGATTGGCTAAAGGGTTAATGGAACACATTGAATTAGAAGTTGCAATCCAGGCTCCAGCGCAAAATGTATGGGATGCCATTACAAACTGGGAAGCCCAAAGCAAGTGGATGCTTGGCACAAAAGTTTGGTCGGTCGATGGTGATGGCACAGGCGTTGGTGGCAAAATCGAGGCCTTCACTGGAGTTTGGCGCATTGGTTTTTTGGACACTATGGAGATCACCGCTTGGGATCCACCAAGACTCTGCGACGTAAACCACACTGGTCGAGTTGTTCGAGGTACTGGAACTTTCGAGGTCGTAGCAACTAGTGAATCAACTTCAAAATTCATTTGGAGTGAAGATTTAGATCTACCACTTGGCCTTTTGGGAAAAGTTGGATTCATTTTTGTGAAACCTGGATTCGTATTTGGCGTTCGTAAGTCACTAGAAAAGTTTGCCGACCATGTCGAGCAAGGCAAGCTCTAAAAATACTCTTTACCACAGTGGTTTAGTCGGTAAAAAGCCATTGCTTGCAAGGGTTTTCCGGAATTATCTGGATTTCGTTACCACCTGTTTTTAGGGGATAATAGAGGTAACAAAGCGAAATTCACGAAACTTATCGGAAGGTGACCAAAATGGCAGCTATGAAGCCACGCACTGGCGACGGCCCAATGGAATGCCCAAAAGAAGGTCGCGGCTATGTCCTTCGAGTTCCACTCGAAGGTGGCGGACGCTTAGTTGTAGAACTTAATGCTCAGGAAGTTAAAGACCTTGGAGCAGTTCTAAAGGACACAGTAAGTTCAATGCCGAAGAAGTAAAACTTCTTCGGCATCAATAAACACTGTCTAAAATTTGAATCCGGTCTACGGATTCAAATAAGAAGTAAAACTTCTTCGGCATCAATAAACACTGTCTAAAATTTGAATCCGGTCTACGGATTCAAATAAGAAGTAAAACTTCTTCGGCATTAATAAACACTGCCCAATCTGGCACTACTTACTTCTTAACAGCCACTAGCAATCCGCCACCAACAGGTAGCAAGGATCCAACAAAATCTTCGTTACTAGCTAGCGCCTCGATTGCGCCGCGCATTGCAACCGTATCTGGATCGCGCTGAGCGGGATCAGCCAACTTATCATTCCAAAGTGCGCGATCGATAATCAATAATCCACCGCTTCGCAGTAACTTCAATGCTCGTGAAATATGATCTGCAAGCTCGAGTGGCTTGCCGGCAATCAACACAATGTCGTATGCAGATTCAGTTAAGCGATCTAGAACTTCATCAGCTCGGCCATTAATCAAACGAACTCGGTTAGGTGCGATGCCAGCTTGGGAGATTGCATCCTTGGCAATTAACTGATGCTCGGCTTCAACATCAACGCTAGTTAGAACACCTTCTGGATTCATGCCATCCAGCAACCAAAGGGCTGAAACGCCAGCACCAGTTCCAATCTCAACAACATTCTTGGCATCAACGGCTGCCGCTAAAGTGCGCACGATACTTCCGGCTCCAGGCCCCATGGCGACGCAGCCAATTTCAGCAGCTTTAGCGCGGGCATGGGAACGGATTCCGTCCTCTCCTGCCCAGCTTTCGGCGTAGTCAGTAGAAGCGCGGTGAATTGCCAGGATTCGTGGATCTGTTGGTGCCATGAAGTAAGCGTACGGCCACAAATGGAATTTGGCTAAGGTCCTGCCAATTTTTGACCAGTTATCGCATCAGATTCAGCGCGGTAAGGAGTTCGAATGGCAACCCTTGGGATTCATCAGAGAGAATGGGGGTATAACCAATATCCAAGCATTATCCAGAAAGTTAGGTCATGACCCAGACCCCGGAAGATCCACAAAACTTGCCCGAGACACCTACCTCTGATGACCTCCCTACTTACGATTCAAATTTAACAACTTCAGAAACCAACAATGCTGAGACAGTCGTCCTGCCCGCAGTTCCCGCAGAAGACCCAACGGTTGTGGCACCAGTGCCAACCCCAACATTTGTGTATGCGCCCCCAGTTACGTTCTCTGAGCAATCAGCAAGCAGCGCCTCACCCGCGGTAAAGAAGGCGATCATAGCTGGCGTTATCAGTGGTCTGCTGGCGGGAATGATCGGTTTTATGAGCGCTTCCATGATTGGAAATACTCCAGCACCAACGATCTCGCTTCCAACTACAAGCGGTAATACCTCACCTCGTGCGGATGATTCCATCGCTGGAATCGCGCAAGCAGTTCTCCCAGTTGTGGTTTCCATTGATGTTTCATCAAGTCAAGGTTCAGGAACTGGATCTGGTTTCGTTATCCGAAGCACTGCAAACGAATCTTTTGTATTAACAAACAATCATGTAGTTGATGGTGCTGGTGGATCACAGGACATCACGGTCACGTTTCAGGATCAATCGCAAGCTTCAGCAACCATTGTTGGAACTGATGCCTCATATGACTTAGCCGTATTGCGAATAGAACGCGGTAACTTGCCAGTTGCTGCCTTAGGTGATTCTGATGATGTTGTAGTTGGGGATGCCACTATTGCGATCGGATCTCCACTTGGATTAACTGGAACTGTTACCAGCGGAATTGTTTCAGCTCTAAATCGTCCGGTCACGGCTGGTGATGCCACTGATGTTTCATTCATCAGTGCAATTCAAACGGATGCTGCAATTAATCCAGGTAATTCCGGTGGCCCGTTGGTTAACTCTCGCGGCGAGGTGATTGGGGTTAATTCAGCGATCGCAACAACTGGTAGCTCGGTGTCAGGACAAAGCGGCAGCATTGGATTAGGTTTTGCAATCCCAATTAATCAAGCCCGGCGGGTTGCCACTGAGCTAATCGCAACAGGTTCATCCACATACCCCGTTATCGGCGTTCAAATTGATATGACTTACGAGGGGCAAGGTGCGTTAGTTCAATCAGTGGTCGAAGACGGACCGGCTTTTGGAACTGAGCTAGCTGCTGGAGATGTGATTACTGAAATTGATGGCGTCAAAGTGAGTGATGGCACTGAATTAGTGGTTCGAATTAGAGCTAAAAATCCCGGCGACGTAGTCGAGTTAACGCTTAAAGATGGCAGTGTCATTGAAGTAACTTTGGGTTCAGACCAAGAATAGCTTTTGCAAGTGGAGTAATGTCGGGTTATGAATATTGGTTGGACAGAGTTCTTAGTCATTGCGATGATTGGCCTGATTGTCTTTGGACCAGAACGCTTGCCAGAAATGAGCGCGCAGTTTGCCAAGTTCATTAAGGCAACACGAACCAAGGCAAGTGAAGCCACAGCTGAACTAACCAAATCTGTTGACACTAAAGTTGTGACTGATTTCGCCAAAGATCTGCGCGGACTTACTCCACGAGGACTGACAACTGGCACAGTAGCTTCAGTAATCGGTTTGTCTGGTCAGACAAACCCTGCTTCGCCTGGATCATCAAGAGTTAATCCAGTATTTGATCCAGACGCTACTTAATCACGATTAGGTGTAACGCCTAAGTTCATTCCAACTAAGCCACGTGGGCGAGTTCCAAGCTTGGTAGCCATTTCAATGATTGCCTTGGAAGCCGGCGCATCTGGATGTGAAAGCACGAATGGCATTCCAGCGTCACCACCTTCGCGTAAACCTGGATCGAATGGAATTCGCCCTAATAGTGGAACTTCTTGCCCGACATTTTGGCTAAGTGTTTCGGCAACCATTTTTCCGCCACCAGAACCAAACATGTCGATTGGTTCACCACAGTGTGGGCAAGCAAATGCAGACATGTTCTCAATCACACCGCTAACACGTTGATTAACTTGTGGTGCCAACATGCCAGCCCGGATTGCCACGTCAGCAGCAGCTGGCTGGGGAGTTGTAACAATGATTAATTCACTCTGTGGCAGCAAGTGAGCTGTGCTAATAGCAATGTCACCGGTGCCCGGTGGCAGGTCAAGAAGCAATACATCTAGGTCGCCCCACCAAACTTCGCTCAAGAATGATTCAAGGTATCGATGCAACATTGGACCACGCATGGCGACTGGTTCGTGACGACCCTTTGGCTTTAGCGGCAACATCGACATAATGCGTACACCATGACCCTGCGGCGGCATGATCATGTTTTCGACTTTGAGTGGCGCCTGAGTGACTCCCATCATGTCGGGGATTGAGTGACCGTAGATATCCGCATCAACAATGCCAACTGATAAACCTTGCACTGCCATCGCAGCAGCCAGATTGGTTGTGACTGAGGATTTTCCAACGCCACCCTTGCCAGATGCAATCGCATAGATTCTGGTCAAGGAGCCAGGCAAATTGAAACGAATCTCTTTAGTTGGACCCTGTAACTTTTCCCGAAGCGCAGTGCGTTGCTCAGGACTCATTACATCTAGTTCAACTTCAACTTCAATAACGTCTCTGACTTTAGAAACTGCAGCTTTGACGCTATTAACAATGGTGTCTTGCATTGGGCAGGCAGAGATAGTCAGGTAAACCCCAACTGTTACTTTGCCCCCAGCAATGGCGACGTCCTTAACCATTCCAATTTCAGTTATAGGTCGACGAATTTCTGGATCAATTACAGTTGCGAGAGCGGCTTGAACAGCTTCTTGGTTAACACTCATTAAGTTTCTGGCTCATCCTTTTTATCGACACTTTGTATATCTTTGAATTCTTCCAGTAAGTCACGGATCTCGCCACGCAGGTAGTCGCGTGTGACAACTTCTCCTAGTGCTAGGCGCAAGGAAGCAATTTCGCGAGTCAAGTAATCAGTGTCTGCAAGTAGACGTTCGGTGTGATCCCGATCTTTGTGGAATTGCACTCGATCCCGATCTGCCTGTCGGTTCTGTGCTAACAAAATTAGCGGAGCAGCATATGAAGCCTGAAGCGAAAGTGCCAAAGTTAAGAAGAGAAATGGAAATGCATCAATTCGAAGATCACCAGGGGCGACGATGTTCCAAAGTAACCAGCTAAAGACTGCAAAAGTCATGTAGCCCAAAAAGCGCCAAGATCCTAAGAATCGAGCAACTCTTTCACTTACCCGGCCAGCGGTTTCGGAATCAACAGTTGGACGTAAGGAACGGCCTCTTTCTAACGGCTGATCCAAACGTGGTCCTCTTAGTTCGTTGCGTGCCATGATCAGCCCTCCTCATCTAACTCGTTTTCTCGCCAGTCAGCTGGCAACATATGGTCAATGACGTCATCAATAGTGACGGCACCGATCAAATGATCATTCTCGTCCACAACAGGCAAAGCCACCAAGTTGTAAGTCGCAAAGTATCTCGCCACTTGACCTAATGGTGCTGCGGGACCAATAGGCGTAAGGGATGTGTCCAATACTCCAGAAACCAAACTTGACGGTGGTTCTCGCAACAGTCTTTGAACATGGGCAACGCCTACGTACTTGCCGGTTGGTGTTTCATGTGGCGCTCTTGTTACATAAACCTGGGAAGCTAACGCTGGTGATAGTTGTGCTTGGCGAACCCGCGCTAGAGCTTCGGCAACTGTTGCGTCGGTTGAAAGCACAACTGGTTCAGTTGTCATCATTCCACCCGCGCTGAAATCGTCATAAGTCAAAAGGCGGCGCAAGTCTTTTGCTTCATCTGGTTCCATGGCTTTTAGGTACGCTTCAGCTTGGTCGGGTGGTAATTCAGAAAGTAAGTCAGCCGCATCGTCTGGGTCCATTTCTTCCAAGACAGCACTTGCTAGCTCTAACCCAAGGTCAGACATGATTTTAACCCGATCATCTTCGGGAAGTTCTTCAAATACATCTGCAAGCTTTTCAACATCAAGACCTTGGATAAGTTCAAGGCGACGCTTTTGCGGCAGCTCTTGCAACAAATTTGCTAAGTCAGCAGGACGCATGGTTTCAATCGATGCCAGTAGATGATCAACTGGTTGTTGCTCGCTTTCCGAAAACAACCCAGTTACTGCGTTCCATTCGACTGCAATGGTTTCGCCACGACGACCAAAACCTGATCCAGCTTTACGAATGAAAATTCGACTTACAGTCCACTCTTGGGTGCGCTCTTGTGTCATACCTATGTCTTGAACGGTAACAAGTTCACTAGTTTCGATCAGTGTTACGCGACGGTCCAACAATTCTGCAATAACCAGAGTTTCTTCGAAGCGACCTTCAAATCTGCGCAGATTAACTACGCCACTTGTGACAACTGATCCTGGCTCAATCGAAGTGATGCGTGCCATTGGCACAAAGATCCTGCGGCGCGGGGCAACTTCGACGACAAATCCCAAAACTGATGGTGCTTTGCCGGTTAACCGCGAGGTAACGACGACATCACGAATCTTGCCTACTTGATCTCCCACGGAGTCAAATACGGCAGTCCCAGCCAGCCTGGCCAGGTAGATGCGGGTTTGCGTTGTGCTCACGTGTCGAGATTACCCGTTAAGGCCTATATCTAAAGAATCCGTAGTTTGATCAAAAACCTGATTTCCTTTTGAATTCAGCGGATATTCATCTAGGGTCAATCTTCGAGACAAGATTTACTACTCGATACTCGCTACCGGAACAGGGAATGGAATTTCAATGAACCAGACAAATCGTTTTACTGGAAAAACTGCAATTGTTACGGGCGGCGCCGGTGGAATCGGAACTGCTATTTGTCAGCGCTTAGCTGGTGAGGGTGCATTCGTTGTTGTTACTGACACCAATGCAGAGAATGCGCAAAAAGTCGCGGCAGACATCGTGGCAAGCGGTGGATCAGCAATTGCAATTCCAGCAGATATTTCCAGCGAATCGGCCTGCACAGATTTAATTGCGCAAGCAGTTGAACTTCGCGGCCAAATCAACATCCTGGTTAACAACGCAGGCATCATGCGACGTGGAAATATTTTGGACATTAGCGTGGACGACTGGAACGATCTGTTCGCAGTTAACATCAATGCAATGTTTCACTTGTGTCGCGCTGCACTTCCACACATGATTTCAGGCGGTGGCGGTGCAATAGTAAACACTGCATCGCAATGGGGTTTACACCCAGCTCCAAATTGCATTGGCTACAACGTAACCAAAGCAGCAGTCGCATCTTTCTCGCAAAACTTGGCACGTGATTACGCTCCTCACAATGTGCGAGTTAATGCAGTTTGCCCTGGAGAAATTCACACACCGATGCTTGAAGCTGGCGCAAAGCGATCAGGAAGAACAATTGCTGATCTTGATGCACTAGTTCCATTTGGTCGAGTTGGTCGCCCAGATGAAGTTGCAGCACTAGTTGCATTCTTGGCTTCGGAAGAGGCTGCATTTATGTGTGGCTCACTTGTGGAGATCACTGGCGCGCAACCTGTTGCCTAATTCTGCTTTTAGGTTTTGAAGTAGAATTTAGAAATGCGCGGTCAACCAGGAACATTTCTATACTTTCTGTCGCGCCGACTTACAAAAATTCAAGTTCATGGCGAAGCGAACTTAATTGCAATAAATTCATCCGGTCCAGCAATGATCGTTGTAAACCACACGACCGTGGTGGATGTAGTCGTTGTCGTTGGTACCTTGCATAAACTCGGATATACAGTTGACGGCCCATGTCAGGGCAAGTGCACTCATCACAGACATATTCGTCCCGTTGGAACATCAGATATGTGGAAATTCCCACTTGCCAAACAAATCGTCACTGGAAGTGGAATCATTCCAACTGATCAGCACGATGGGCGAAGCGCATATCGAGCTGCCCGAACTGCGCTCAATAACAATGAATGCGTATTGATGTATCCCGAGGGTGATGTGCAGGTTAATGCTGAAGCATCGCCGAGGCCGTGGCGACCAGGCGCAACTGCGATGGCAAAATCAGCCCTAATGCCTATCCTGCCGATTGCACATCACGACACCAGAAAGCTTGGGTCCGGATCAGTTGAAAGAAGTATTGTGCAAGCACTTTCCAGAATTTTCCGCAGGCCAACAATTCATTTACTATTTGGAACGCCAATAATGGCTAATGAAATCGCGGACTTGAGCCTGGAAGCGACCAACCATTACTTAGAGGCCAAGTTAAATGAAACCTGGCAGCAAGTTAAAGCGTTTAGTTAAGCGTCTTTTTGAGTTCCACGCGTTCGGTTACGTTGCCGAGGTGCGCGCTCTTTAGCCGGAGCTTTTTCGGCACTTTCCTTTGTCGCAGTATTGCTCGAACTAGCTGGACGTGACTTTGTAGCAGAACTCTTGTTTCCACCAGTTGATCGATTAGTGGAACTGGACTTTCCAGTCTGTTGTTTTCCAGTACCGGAACGTCGGCCCTTATTTGCGCCAGTTTCACCAAGGTCTTCAAGTTTTTCACTAGCTAGACCTTCACGCGTGCGCGCTGAACCAGGAAGTTCGCCAGTTGTTCCCTTTGGGATACCAAGGCCTTCATACACATGGTCACTCGATGAGTAAGTTTCAACAGGTTCATTGAAGTCCATACCAAGCATTCGGTTGATCATTTGCCAGCGATTAATGTCCTGCCAGTCAACAAGTGTGATTGCAACACCTGATGCACCAGCGCGGCCGGTGCGACCAACGCGGTGCAGGTAAGTCTTTTCATCATCAGGACATTCGTAATTGATTACGTGAGTTACGTCCGCGACGTCAATGCCTCGGGCTGCAACATCTGTTGCAACTAACACATCAATTTTTCCACTTCGGAAGGCTCGCAGTGCTTGTTCGCGAGCACCTTGACCAAGATCGCCGTGCACAGCGGCTGAAGCAAATCCACGATTAGCAAGATCCTCTGCAAGATTTCCTGCAACTCGCTTTGTGCGACAGAAAATCATGGTTAGGCCGCGACCTTCAGCTTGCAGTACTCGAGCAACTAGTTCTGGTTTATCCATTTGATGACAACGCCATACGTGCTGTTCGATCGCATCCACAGTAGAAGAGTCACTAGTTGGATCAGATGCCCGAATGTGTGTTGGCTGTGTCATGTAGCGACGAGCCAGCGCCACAATTTGTCCTGGCATAGTTGCCGAGAACAACATGGTCTGCCGGCTAGCTGGAGTTTTGCTAACAAGAGTTTCAACATCAGGCAAGAAACCCATGTCTAACATTTCGTCAGCTTCATCGAGAACTAAAACTTTGATTGCACTTAAGTCCAAGTGGCCTTGCTTAATCATGTCGATCAATCGGCCAGGTGTTCCAGCGATAACTTCTACGCCGTTCTTAAGCGCTTCTACTTGTGGCTCGTACGCCTTGCCACCGTAAAGACTTAGAACTCGTGCGCCCATATTCTTTCCGGCAGTTTCTAAATCATCGGCAACTTGGATTGCTAACTCACGAGTTGGCACAATGACTAAGCCCTGTGGTTTGCCAGCGTGCTTGAACTCAGCCCATTGGGGATTTGTTGGACTGATGACCTGAGTTAACAGTGGAATTCCAAACCCTAAGGTTTTTCCAGTTCCAGTTTTGGCTTGACCGATTAGGTCTTGCCCTGACATAGCTAATGGCAAAGTCATTTCTTGAATTGGGAAGGCATCAATGATGCCCTTGCTGGCTAATGCCGAGCAGATGTCTTGGGGAACGCCGAGATCGGCAAAACTAGCGATGAGAAAACTCCTGGCAGATATACGGCAAACACGTACATTTTCGTGGCCGACTTCAATTGTACCCGTTTATCGCCTACCCTTAAGCGTTGTGACTAGTCCTGCCGTTATTGACCTATTGGGTGTCCTCGCATATGGCGAGTTAGTGGCTTTTGAGCGCACTGCTGCTGATGCGAGTCTGGCTCCGACTTTGGAAGATAAATCTGCACTTGCACAAATGGCGGCAGCTGAGTTTGCCCACTTCGAACAAATTTCAGCACATTTAACTTCACTGGGATCTGATCCAATTGCAGCGATGCAACCTTTTGTTTCGGCATTGAATCAATTTCACAACACGCTAACCCCGCGCGATTGGCTAGAAGGCCTACTCAAGGCTTATGTCGGTGATGGAATCGCAAATGATTTTTATCGTGAGATTTCATCTCACATGGATTCCGAAACTGCCAAATTAGTAACGGAAGTTTTATCTGACGTCGGTCATGCCGAATTTGCGGTTGAGCGAATCCGTACGGCAATTCAACAAGACCCCAAGGTTGCCGGACGGTTAGCGCTGTGGGGAAGGCGCCTCATGGGCGAAATGATTAGCCAAGCAACTTTGGTTGCTGGTTCTCGTCCGGCACTTCAAGAACTTTTCTTGCGTCCACCTGCTGGTGAAACCGCAATGACTGCAACTGAGCTAACAGCGATGGTTAATCGATTAACAGTTGGCCATGCAAAGCGTATGGACATCATTGGTTTAGCGAGCTAAACCAATGATGTCCTAATAGACACTGTGTTCATTTTGGTTGCATTTCATGCAACCAATTTAGGCTTAGCAAGCTAAGCAAGGACGTCCGAAAAGATACAGTGTTTAGGTTGATTGCGCATTAAGCGCAATCAGGAAATTACGAAGCAGTTGTGAATCCAACGCGGCCAGCAGTCTGAGCTCCGATTTCGATAAATGCGATTTTGTCGCCAGGAACAATCACGGTGCGACCTTTTTCATCTGTAAGGGTTAAGAGCGAGCCAGTTGCAAGTGCGGCATCGATAGATTTCTGAACTGCAGCCAAAGCTTCGTTGCTTTCTAGAACAACTTCACGATTCACGTGCTGAATACCAATTCGAATTTCCATGCTGGCTTCTCCAAAAATTTTAAGTGTTGAATAACAGTCTACGTTAACTAATACGATCTTCTAGGTGAAGTACTTCAGCCTCAGGCGAACCCTCTTTGGCTTGAATTGATGCCAATCCATTCCATGCCAAATCCAGGGTTTGTGAAATTGCAAGATCTATTGATATTGGCCTACCTAGTCTTAACCAACGCCAAGCTGCCGCTTGAGCCAATCCACTCAAGCCACCAGCGAGAATGTTTGCCTCGCCTAAAGACATTCCCGTTTGTTTTGAGACTTCAGCTCCAACAATTCTTGACACTTGGGATACGACATCTTCGACTCGAGCTCGGACATCATGGTTCATCGTGAAGTCAGATTCAGAAATCAGGCGATAGCCAAGGTCAGCATCATCAACCAGATTGAAATAACAAGCGATTGCGGCTTTCAATCTGGCTTTGTTAGTTGACTCAGCTTCAATTGCCTCGCGGACCTGTTCCACAATTGCTTCAACTCGTTCATCAAGAATTCCCAGGTAAAGCTCTTGTTTTGATGCAAAGTGCTGGTAAAGAATCGGTTTGCTGACCCCAGCGCGTTCCGCAATGTCATCCATAGAGGTCAAGTGGAAGCCTTTTTCGGTAAAAACTTCTAGACCAGCACGCATAACTGCCGATCGTCGATGGTAATCCTTGGTAGACCTGATTTCAGATCCGGCCAATTCAGTGTCAAAAAATGGGAGGCGGTCCATATCCTTTACGGTAGACCTTGCTGGCAAGCCTGTCCCACTGACCCCAGTTTTCCGCAAAACCCTTGCGATTACTGTCCATGATGTATCGCGATTAAACATGAAACCGAAAAACAGGGTTTGATAGAGACATAACGTTCACAGGAGTCAAAATGTCATTACCCCCATTGGTTGAACCAGCTGCAGAGCTGACTGTTGATGAAGTGCGCCGTTACAGCCGTCACTTAATCATTCCTGATGTTGGCATGGCCGGACAGAAACGTCTTAAGAACGCAAAGGTGTTGTGCGTTGGCGCAGGTGGCCTTGGTAGTCCCGCACTTATGTATCTAGCTGCTGCCGGTGTTGGAACTTTGGGAATCGTTGAGTTCGACACTGTAGACGAATCAAATTTGCAGCGGCAGATTATTCACAGCCAAAGTGACATTGACCGTCCGAAGGTTGATAGTGCTGCTGACACAGTAAAGGGAATCAACCCTTATGTAAATGTAATCAAACATGAAACTCGACTTGATTCCACTAATGTGATGGAAATTTTTGCGCAGTACGACTTGATTGTTGATGGCACAGACAACTTTGCAACTCGTTACCTAGTTAACGATGCATGTGTCTTACTGAACAAGCCTTACGTTTGGGGTTCGATTTATCGTTTCGATGGTCAAGCAAGTGTGTTCTGGTCTGAGCACGGTCCGTGCTACCGATGCCTTTACCCAGAGCCACCACCACCAGGCATGGTGCCATCGTGCTCTGAAGGTGGCGTGCTCGGTGTGCTTTGTGCATCGATTGGTTCTATCCAAGTTACTGAAGCAATCAAGGTGCTAACTGGAATTGGCGATCCGCTTGTTGGTTCCTTAATTGTTTATGACGCACTTGAAATGACTTATCGAAAAATCAAAATGCGTAAAGATCCGAATTGCGCAGTGTGTGGCGAAAATCCAACAGTGACTGAGTTAATTGATTACGAAGCATTCTGTGGCGCAGTTTCAACTGAAGCGGCAGAAGCAATTGTCGATTCAACTATTAATGTTAAGCAATTAGATGAAATGTTGAAGGCTCGAGAGCGTGGCGAAAAAGACTTCCTGCTGATTGATGTTCGCGAACCAAACGAATACGACATTGTGAGTATTCCTGGTGCGGTCTTGATTCCAAAGAATGAATTCTTGATGGGCGATGCGCTAACCAAGATGCCAACCGACAAGCAAATTGTTTTGCATTGCAAAGTTGGCGGTCGTTCAGCGGAAGTTTTAGCTGCGGTTAAGGGTGCGGGATTTAAAGATGCCATTCACGTTGGCGGCGGAATCTTGGCTTGGGTTAGCCAAATCGAACCAGACAAACCTTCGTACTAGAGATCACCAGTTCGCTGTAGGTTTCTAAATGCGAACCAACCAGGAATGGTTGGAATCCAGAAGGTCATTAAGCGAAACACCAAAGTAGCTGAAATTGCTATGCCAGCATCGATACCAGCTGCAGTTAAGCCAGCAGCAAGAGCCGCTTCAACCGCACCCAAACCACCTGGAGTTGGCGCGGCCTGTCCGACGACAGAGCCAGCCAGATAGACCAATGCGATCGCTGCAATCGAGGCATCAGGCGTGAAAGCGCGCACCGCTGCAATCAAGCAGGCACAGTAAGCCAAATTAAGAAGTAGAACTCCAAATACCCCAGTTGCCAATTTAGTTGGTTGGTTTGCAAGGGAGGAAAGTCGTGGAAGTACTTGGGAAAAAATAGGCTGAATCTTTTGGGTAGCCCAGCGCCTCACGTTAGGAATCGTGAATAGTGCAGAGGCTGATAGCGCTACGACCAAGAACACAATGATCGCGGTGCGCGGCGGTCGAAATGAAAAGTCGCTCGAAGTACCCGCAGCGATTGCTGCAATGAATAGTAAGAATATGTGACTAAAGAACGCCAAAGCTTGAGCAACGGCAACACTAGCGCCTGCTAATGCGGTATGCATACCTTGTTTGGAAAGGTAACGAACGTTGATTGCTACCGAACCTAATGTAGGTGGCGCAACCAGGGTTGCAAACGATGCGGCCCATTGCGCCTGGAAGGTTTTCCAAAATGAAAGTCGCTCGGGAACAACACCCGAGAGTGCCAAAGTTGCCGCAACGTAAGTGAGCGCAGACAAAGCTAAGCCAGTTAACAACCAAGTAGTGTCAGCAGTTCTGAAGACTTCCGAGAAATTGACTCGACCTAGTTGAGTTAACAAGAGGTAAGCCGCAATCGTTCCAGCAAAAATCGTTACTAGAGTTCGTGGTTTAACGCGTTCAATTTCAATAGCTTCAACATCGGTTTCTGGCATGTTTTGCAAAATCGTAGCTCGCAGCGTTGTTAGCAAATCGCGATTGTCTTTTAGCTGTGCGCGAGTATGAGGCGAAAGTGCAACTGGTTGCAGCGCAGGTAACGCGCGAGCTAAGCCAGCATCACCAAGTACAACGCGACCAGCTTGAATTGCGCGCATTGGGTCAGACTCTATTGAGAGAGTAACCAATGCTTCAGCAAGGTCAATGCGCAATAGAACTTCAGATGCGGCAATAGTTCCATCTTCAAGCCCTTGGATATAGACCTTGCCGTCGTTTGCCTGCAAAAAGTTTTCAGCAATTAACGCACGATGCGCAATCCGAGCTGATTGCAAGTCGCGAACAATCTCCCAGGCGCCAGCAAGCTCGGCATCACCAAGCGAGTGTCCAACTGAATCAAAGGTTCGTCCTGGGACGTGTTCAAAAGCCAGAACTGCTGCATCAGGTCCAACTTCTGCCACTGCAATTAAATGTTGCGTTGGTATTCCGGCTGTCGAAATTGCCCAGCTGTTAAGTGCAATTCGCTCTAAACGTCGACGCATTGAAGTTCCAGCGCCGCCCGAATCATCACGCAATCTAACGGAACGATAGATAGCCTGCGCTAAACCTGCACCTTCGAGATCGCGATCCAAAACGATTAGATCAATTCGTTGACCATCCGTGGTGCTGGCATCGTATTTGCGTCCAGACTCCAGAACTTCGGCAGCCCGAAGCAGCGTTAGTGGAAGACCTAGCGCAGTCATAGCTTTTGCGATTTCATTTCCGGATGGGCGAGTGGTGTCAGTTCCAAGTAAGTAGCGAATCAGTAAACCTGTTGCCCAACCTGCAAGTAATGAAACGCCAAGTCCTGCTGCAGTCACACCGCCACTGACAATGTTTGCCAGTGCAATAGATCCAATTACGATTCCGGCAACAATGTTCCACCTTGGTCGAGACATGATTCGGGCAACCGTAGTGAAAGCTGCCAGACCACCTACAACAATGCTGAATGGAACTGCAGTTTCTGGATCAGTCGTTCCAGCAAAGGCAAGAAGTAGTCGATCGGAACTGGACTGAATTAGCGCCCAAGAAGAAACGGAAAGAATTACTACCGTGACAAGTAGGGCAGCAATGGATTCAACTAATTGTCGGGTTCGTTTTCGAATCAAAAGATCTAAGGCAGCAGCAGCTGGGAAAATCAGAGCACCAAAACCACTGACTAAATTTGTGATCAAGATGATTGGTGCTGGAAGTCGATTTGCACCTTGCGCAATGTCTTGATCAATTCCGGTCGTGGTACTTTGCGCCAAAAATGCCAAAAGTCCTACGATCACGATTGCGAAAACTGTAAACGCAAATCGCGCCAAGTCAGCCGGGCGACGCAACCGGCGATCGATCACTGCATCTTCAATAACCAAGGTCGAGGCAGATGCCGTTGGTGCCACGGACATCCCCCAATCAATAGGTCAAATAGAAGTACTTACTCACTTAATCTTGCCTGAATAATCAAAGAATGCGAAAGCCTGATGCGGATTTGTCACCCGTACATGGTGGAATAAGGAGCAATGACTCGCTTAATCCTTGATCGCACCCCGGCATTGCCTTATGTTGCGCCAACCTTGGATGAGGATCAGCTTCGCGTTGTGAATCATCGACATGGCGCCATGCGGGTTTTGGCAGGTCCAGGCACCGGCAAAACCACAACCTTGGTGGCTGCAATGGCAGCACGGTTATCTGGCCCTGATGCACTTCATCCAAATCAAGTTTTGGGTTTAACGTTTGGTCGCCGGGCAGCTATCGACTGGAGAGATCAGGTAACTGCTGCAGTCGGCGGCGGCGTAGTACCGCTTGTGAGCACGTTCCACTCTTTTTGTTATTCCTTAGTCAGGCAGTTTCAATCTGACGAGGCGTACATTTCAGCAACTCGACTTTTGTCCGGACCAGAACAACAAGTTAGATCCCGACAGCTTTTTGCTGATGCGATTGCCGATCAAAGATTGAATTGGCCAGCAGACTTAATGCCAGCAGTTGGCACCAGGGGATTAGCTGAAGAAATTCGCGCAGTGATGTCTCGCACTCGATCACACATCATGGACCCAGAAGATTTAGTAAACCTTGGTAATAAAACTGGTCGACAGACTTGGGCTTCTATTGGTGTCTTCATGGACGAGTACTTAGACGTACTAGATGCTGAAGGAGTTTTGGATTATTCCGAACTAATTCATCGCGCAGTTCTATTAAGTCACCGACCAGATGTTCAAGAGTATTTACATAAAACATTTAGTGCAATCTATGTAGACGAGTATCAAGATACTGACCCGGGCCAAGTTGCACTGCTAAAGGCGATGGTGAACGTTGATAGCGCATTAGTTGTTGTTGGCGATGTTGATCAGGCAATTTATGGTTTTCGTGGTGCAGATGAGACCGGCATCCGAAACTTTGAACAAGAGTTTGAATCGGTATTTGCAAAACCGATAGAGAACGTTGTGCTTTCAACTTGCCGACGCTTTGGATCACAGATCCGTTCGGCCGCCAGTGCTGTTATTGGTGACCGAGTACCAATTGGATTCAACTCGGTAGATATCCATAAACACCGAAATCCAAAATGTGTTTCTGAAAATGTCGGTGAACTCAAGATAAGAACTTTTGACTCACCAGGTGCTGAGGCTTCTCACATCGCAGATATGATTGCTCGAGTACACGCGAATGAAAACTTGCAATGGTCAGACTTCGCCGTGATCGTTCGATCTGCAGTCGTCTCGATTCCAACTATTTATCGAGCATTTGTTGCAGCCGGTATTCCAGTTGAAGTAGCAGCGGATGAAATTCCGCTACATCAAGATCCAGCTGTGTCACCTTTGGTTACCGCATTGCGCATTATCGACAATCCAAGACATGCGACAGTTGATGTAGTTTCTGATTTGTTAAGCGGTCCGCTAGCTGCGATTGATCCCGTTGACTTGAGGCGATTTGGCAGTTATCTGCGCATGGCGGATCGAACCAAAGAACATGCACCGCGTCCTGCTTTGGTTTTAATTGGCGAGGCGCTGCTTGATCCAAAGCTGCTGCTAGATGTGCCACCCGGCAGACACGATTCAGTAGTTGCTGCAATTCAAAAAATCGGCACAGTTTTAATCGATGCCAGAAAACTTATGCATTCGGGTGCAAGTCCGCATGAAGTCCTTTGGTGCATTTGGCAAGGAACTTCTTGGCCAACTCGACTCCAAGAGCAAGCTCTCGGTTTTGGCACTCAGAGTACGCGAGCTCATCGAGACTTGGATGCCATCTGCTCACTATTTGATCTTGCAAATCGATTTGTGGCTCGCGGTAGAGGTAAAGACCTAACTAACTTTCTTGATGAAATTGAAGCGCAAGAGATTCCAGCTGAAGCATTGGCTGAAAACGATGTTCGCAACGATTCAGTGCGGCTTCTAACCGCGCATCGCTCCAAAGGTTTGCAGTGGAAGTATGTAGTTGTTGCCGGTGCTCAAGAAGAGCTTTGGCCTGATCTTCGTCAGCATCAAAGTTTGCTGCATTCAGATCGAATTGGTCCAAATCTGGAGTTAATGCCGCTCACGATGCGGGAACTTTTGGCCCAAGAGCGACGTTTGTTTTATGTGGCACTAACTCGAGCCATGCAAACCCTTTTGATTACGGCTACAGACACCTCCGTTCGAGATGATGGCGTTGCGCCCACCCGGTTTATTACCGACATCGTTACTGCGATGCCACAAATTGAAATCTTGCATACATCGGGACGTCCAAAACGACCACTAAGTCCAGAGGGCGTTATTGCGAACTTGCGTCGCACCCTTAGCTCTCCTGAATCTTCAGAAGTATTGAAGCTTGCGGCAGCTAACAAGTTGGCTCAGCTTCACAAAACTCACGGATCACTGTTTTTTCATGCCGACCCAGACAAATGGTGGGGTGTTTTAGAGCAAACGCAAAACCAGCGCCCAGTTAACCCCGAGGTTTCAATTTCAGCTTCCGGAATTACGTCGATAGAACATTGCCCGGCGCAGTGGTTCCTGGAACGCAAACTGAATGCACTTTCTCAGTCTGCAACCCCGATGATTTTTGGAAACGCACTGCACGCAATCGCGCAAGGTTTGTCATCGGGTGAACTTGCTTGTGACATTTCTGCAATCGACAATCAGCTTGATCGCCTCTGGCCAGGGATGGGTTACGAGGCGGAGTGGGAAAGTTCTCGAGAGCGAAATGCAGCCCATGATGCATCGGTGCGCCTCTTAACTTGGATGCTTGATCATAAAGATCAAGCAAGCATCACCGAATCCGGACTCTCTTGGAAAACCAAGGTTGCAGTCGAAAGTCCTGATGGTTCTTCTCGTGAAGTTGATCTAGCAATAACTGGTCGCGCAGATCGGATTGAATTCACTGAAGACGGCATCATGATTTTTGATTTCAAGACGAGCAAGGATGCTAAAAAGAGTAAGGAATTGTTCCAGGATGTTCAATTAGCGCTTTACACATTCCTTTTGGAGAATGGCAACTTCACAAAAGATGGTGAAGAAGTATCGCGCGATTCTGACCAACCAGTCAAAGGCGCTGCTTTAGTTCAGTTACGTGTTGGCGAAAAAGATAATTCCGACTTGGCATTAGTGCAGCAAGTTTCGCCCGAGACCCATGACGAGAATTCAACGATCGCTCTCGACCAAAGAATCGGCCAAGCAGCTTTAGTAGTTCTGGACGAGCGATACGAAGCGCGCTACGAAGACCAAAAGTGCAAATTGTGTAAAGTGCGAACTTTGTGCCCAGCAACACCTGAAGGAAAGCAGGTGTTGTCATGAAGGAAATCACAACATCTGACTTAACAAAAGTTCTTGGGTTTAACCCAAGTGCCGAACAATTAGCAGCCATTGTTTCGCCATTGGAACCGAGCATGATTGTTGCTGGAGCTGGGACGGGTAAAACCACGGTTATGGCCGGACGGATTGCTTGGCTGATCATGACCCAGCAAGTTGAGCCAGATCGAATTCTTGGCCTTACTTTTACTACCAAGGCAGCGAACGAATTACTGACTCGAGTTCGTAGCTTTTTACCAGCAGCACTTAAGTACTTGCCCGATGAATCTGCTCATACAGATTTAGGTGAACCAGTGATCTCTACTTACAACGCATTTGGCTCTCGCTTATTGAAGGAGCATGCCCTTCGACTGGGTCTTGAGCCGGATGCTCGCGTTGTTGTTGATGCCACGCGATATCAATTAGCCATGCGAGTGGTTTGCCAATCGCACTACGACTTGGGCGGCCTTGGCTACAGCCCATCCACTGCAGTAACTGAGATGTTGAAATTGGATGAACAGTGCTCAAACTATTTAGTAGACCCAAATCAAATTATCGAAAGTGACACCCACAGATTAGTTGGCCTCGAGAGAATTGAGAAGAAGCAAGAACTTACGCACGACATGATCAAGACTTGCCAGAAGCGAATTGCGCTTGCCAAGTTAGTAATGGATTTCCGGCAAGCAAAGATTGCCAATGATGTGATCGATTACGCAGATCAAATTCGGCTTGCTGCACAGGCTGCCCAAAGCTCGCAGGCTATGCGAGATATTTTGAAAGATCAATTTCATGTGGTCTTGCTGGATGAATATCAAGACACATCTTTGTCGCAAAAGGTTTTGTTGCAGGAACTTTTTGGTGACGGACATCCAGTTATGGCGGTCGGTGACCCATGCCAGGCGATTTATGGTTGGCGCGGTGCCGAGATCACCAACATGGAAAACTTTAAAGATGACTTCCCACGGGAGTTAGCAGGAAATTGGGAGCCAGCCCAGATTTATAAGTTGACGGCTAACCGTCGATCTGGAGAAAACATCTTGACCGCAGCAAACTCTTTGAGTAACAAGTTGCGGGAAATTCATCCTGAGATCGTCGAGCTGGTGACCGCTGATGATGCAAAGCCAGCTGGCGAAATTCACACTGCTTTACTTCCAACTTTTACCGATGAAGTTGAATGGGTAGCTGAGCAGATTGCAAAAATCAAGCCAGTTAAAAGTTGGAATGAAGTAGCAGTTCTTTTGCGTGAGAAGAAGAATGCCCAGTATTACGTCAACGCACTTGAGGCCAAGGGAATACCAGTACAAGTTGTTGATCCGGGAGCGCTGGTAAATCTGCCGGAAGTTCGAGAAGTCGTTAGTTACTTAGAGGCGATTTACGATCCAACGGCAAATACCGCGCTTGCCAGAATCTTGCTTAGCCCGCGCTGGCAAATTGGATCTCGCGATCTGGCAATCCTTGGCAGACATGCATCGGAATTAGTTCGTGTTGATGTCACTGCAGAAATGCCAATTGACGTTCAACTAGATCACATAGTTTCAGCAGTTGATAAGTCCCAAAGAGTCAGCCTGCTTGATGCCCTTGAGTTAGTTAGTGAAGATGAGTCGTTGCCTTATTCGCCTGAGGCCAGAGTTCGACTTGTTGAATTAGCGTCGCAACTTCGAATGCTGCGAAAGTTTTGTAATGAGTCGGCAATTGATTTAATCTCACGCATCATTCGAGTAACTGGTATTGGCATTGAAGCCATGGTGGTCAATTCGCCAGAAGGTTCAACACACTTTGATCGACTTGCTGCCTTAATGGATTTAGCCGGAAACTTCAGAAACCTTGAAGGTGACTCCAGCGTTGGTGCGTTCTTGGAATATCTGCGCACTGGACAGAGATTCAATTCGCTTGTCGAAGCCGATGTCACGCTCAGTGACAATGCAGTAATTGTGATGTCGATTCACAAATCAAAAGGCTTGGAGTTTCCAATCGTGGTGGTTCCAGACCTCACAGTTGGTGTCTTCCCGTCAACTCCAAAGGATAGACACTGGCCAAAGAATGCTTTCCGAATTCCACCGGACGCTCTTGGCGCACCTATCAATCCGCAGTTGCCAGAATTCCCAGCTCCGGCTGGACCTCGTGGTGTGGACTTCAAGGCATTCACAACTGCTGCTGGAGAACTCGCCACGATTGATGAACGTCGACTGGCCTACGTTGCGATTACCCGCGCGGAACAAAAAGTTATTGCCAGCGGTTCTTGGTGGGGTCCAACGCAATCAAAACTGCGCGGACCAAGTGCCTTCTTGATCGATTTACACGAAGGTGCCACGCGGCCAGATGTTTGGACCGATACTCCAGACCCAGATGCAACTAATCCATTACTAGCTGACATTCAGTATTTAACCTGGCCAGTTCAAGTCGATTCGACTAAGCGATCGGCAATCCGACACGAAGCCGAGCTAGTTAAGTCAGCCGCGATCGAATTGCATGATCAATCCGGACTGAGTGAGCAAGAGCTTGCGTTAGTTGAGTCATGGCAACAAGACATCGACGCTTTGGTTTTGCAGGCTAGCCAATATGAATCTGTTGAGAGATTGGTTCGACTGCCTGCCTCACTTTCAGCCAGCCAGTTAATCGCCTTGAATACCGACGAAGAGGTTTTCTTAAAATCCTTAGTTCGACCAATGCCGCGCCAGCCATCAAGTGCTGCAGACCGAGGCACCACTTTCCATTCTTGGGTTGAAACTTTCTATGGCCGTCGCACTTTGATTGATGCCGAGTCACTTGCAGGCGCAATGGATGATGAAATCTATTCGGATGAGCAACTTCAGGCGCTTAAGTCGGCATTTGAAACTGGACCATTTGTCGATAGAACTCCAGTTTCTCTGGAAATGCCATTTGCTTTGGTACTTGGTGGCCGAACTCTGCGGGGTCGAATGGATGCGCTGTTCAAAGGCACCCTGGAAGAGCCTAATGCAAGTGACCAATGGTTAGTTGTTGACTGGAAGACTGGTAAATCTGGATCAGCTAATGATTTGCAGTTGAGTGTCTATCGACAAGCGGCAGCTTTAACTCTGGGTGTAAACCCAGATCAGGTTCAAGCAGTCTTCTATTACGTGGCTGATCAAGATGTAACCCCGGCAAAAAACTTGCTTTCACTTGACGAGTTAACTGAACTTATTTCGTAACTTCGACGACAAGTGCGCAGTGATCGCTAATTGGTAATTGCAGCACTTCAGCTGACTCTTGCGCACGCTTAATTGTTTCCTCGCTCAATCCTCGAGCGACTATGTGATCGAACTGGATCCGTGGCTTGAAAGTCGGATAAGTCGGCAACTCGGCAAGACTGTCCCAGCGCGACACAAACTTGGCAAGTTTTCCGGGCAAGTTGAAGTCTCCAAAAATCAAGACCGGATTAGTTCGCTCGCTCAGCTTCTTAGTTAGTTGGCGAAGTTGCTTAACGTTAAATCCAGGAACAAAACTTAAGTGAGTAGTTGCGACTGTGTAAATGCCCAATGGGGTTTCAACATCGGCCATGATGGCAACTCGTGGCTCATCAGCAACTTTAATCATTCTTGGGCGCGGGTTACTTGGCACCAGAAGCGGCAACGAAATTGGCGCTGCTTTAAATCGCAGGACCTCAATGTTTGAGATTGGATAGCGCGAGGCTAAGCCAACTCCGTAATGAGGCTGATCGGGATCAGATTCGGAGTGTTGATGCGAGTGGATATGGGAGTCTGTTGCACCTTCCCAAGACTCACCAGGTGTGCCGGTGATTGCCGGCGCGTAAACCCAGTAGGGAAGTCCCATGGCATCAGCAATCGTTTTGGTTTGATGATCGTGATTACTACGCTCTTGATGCCTATCGACTTCCTGCAGGCCAATTAAGTCAGCAGTAATTGAACTTGCAACTTGTGCCAAGTTAGGCGCTTCTTGTGGATCTACTAGGGCGATCCCATGTAGCAAATTCCACGTCGCAACTCTCATATCTGCAGACTATGCGTAAGCGCGTAAGATCGCTATTTGTGGACTCCTTAATGAACGACTTGCCGTTAGCGCGATTCACCGTTGATCGCTTGGCAGAGTTGCGGGCTAATCCACAATGGTTTGACCAAGCTTGGGAATCTGAAACCACTCGAGTTTTAGTTCTTCACGATCGAAACATTCCAGTCACTGCTGAGCTTTCGATTGTTTGGGTCAAGCCGTGGTCACTCAAGATGTCTCATTCTGATGCGAAACAAGCAGCCATTTTCTTAGGTGCCGATGATGATCACACCTACATCGCAATCATGGAAGATGAAGTCGGCTTAACAGATGTGAACTGGGCAAGTCTGCGCGATGTTGGCGCTTCACTTTCCGCCAAAGATGTAGGTCTTGCCACGGCAGCAATAGCGCTAGCAGCTTGGCACGAAGGTCACCAATTTTGTCCAAAGTGTGGCGCGAAGACTGAAGTTGCGATGGCCGGCTGGTCTCGCAACTGCAATGTGCATGATTCTGAGCACTACCCCCGAACCGAACCAGCAATGATTGTTGCGGTTGAAGATCTTGCTGGACGCATCCTGCTTGGCCGCCGCCGTGAATGGCCAGAAGGTTGGCTTTCGACTTTGGCTGGCTTCGTTGAAGCTGGTGAGTCCTGTGAAGCTGCAGTGATTCGCGAAGTTTACGAAGAATCTGGAATTCACGTGGATCTGCAATCCCTTAAGTATATGGGATCGCAACCTTGGCCATTCCCGGCTTCATTAATGCTTGCCTATCGCGCTGTTGCAACGAGTACTGAAGTTGAAATGCATGACGAAGAAATGACAGAAGTGCAATGGTTTTCTCGGGATGAATTGTTTGCTGCTTGCGAAGCGCAAACACTTAAACTTCCTAGCCCAGTGTCAATCGCATTTAGACTTATTCAGTCTTGGTACGGTGAAGACATACCAATCCAGTGGTGTCGAAGCTAGGCAATAGTTTCTTACTAACTAAGTTCGGAGATGTTATGAGTGAAAAAGTAACCATGTACAGCACCCCGTGGTGCGGGTATTGCCAGCGCTTGAAAGCTCAAATGGGCCGCGAAGGTATCGAATACAACGAGATTGATATCGAACAAGATCCAACCGCTGCGGACTTCGTAATGGGAGTAAACGGTGGCAATGCGGTCGTTCCAACCCTGGTGTTCCCAGATGGCTCTACGCGGACCAATCCCAGCATTGGCGAAATTAAAAGCCTGCTAGGACTGTAAACCTGCAGAATCCTACGATGTCCCTTCCGGGACTGTCGTAGGGGCTTGGCACAATAGGGCAGTGCCCGACATTCTTAAAGCTCTAGACGACCAGCAACGTGCTGCGGCCGAATGCGTTTCGGGCCCGGTCGCGATTTTCGCCGGCGCAGGCACAGGCAAGACTCGAACCATCACTCATCGAATTGCTCACGCAGTAGCAAGTGGCGTTCACGACCCGAGCCAAACTTTAGCTGTCACGTTTACCACCAGAGCTGCTGGCGAACTACGAAATCGATTAGGACAACTCGGAGTTTCTGGAGTTCAAGTTAGAACTTTTCACAGTGCGGCCTTGCGTCAACTGAGATTCTTTTATCCGCAGTTCTTTAATTCCAGCCTTCCGGATTTAATGCCAAGCAAATTTCGTTTTGTCGCAGATGCAGCAACTCTCTGCCGAGTTGCAAACGACAAGGATTCAATTCGAGATTTGGCTGCCGAAATCGAATGGGCAAAAGTAAACATCCTTTCACCGGATGCTTATCGTGAAAAGGCTGTTGAAGTCAGACGTGATCTAAGTGGAGACTTAACAATTGAAAAAGTATCCAAAGTTTTTGAGGCTTACTTAACTCGTCTCGATGAAGCTCATGCCATGGACTTCGAAGATGTACTCCTATTGACGACCGCAATGATGGAGAATTATCCAGAGATGGCAACTGCAGTGCGAAAGCAATATCGACATTTCACAGTTGATGAGTTTCAGGACGTTAGCCCGGTTCAATTTGAATTACTTAGCCTTTGGCTTGGTGATCGTGATGATGTTTGTGTTGTTGGAGATCCTGCGCAGACGATTTATTCGTTTTCGGGTGCTACTTCAAAGTACTTAATTGATTTCAAGTCACACTTCGCACGCACTCAGGATTTCCAATTAAGCCATTCATACCGAAGTACTGAGCCAATTGTCGCAGTGGCGAATCAGGTTCTTGCCAAAGATGCAACCAGCCCAGTTCGACTGAAATCGCAGCGCGGTAAAGGTCCAAACGTAAACCTGACTGCATATGCAAATGACGAGGAAGAGGCAAAGCAAATTGGAAAGCAGATTTTAGATCTGATTTCCAAAGGAATTGCCCCGCGTGAGATTGCAGTCCTTTATCGCATCAATAGTCAGTCTGAAATTTTCGAAGCAGAGCTAAGCGCATTGGGAGTACCAATTTCGTTGCGTGGCGCTGAGAGATTCTTTGAGCGAGCCGAAGTTAAAAATGCCTTATTGAATCTGCGGGCAGGTTTGCACGTAACGGGAACTAAGACAATGGCTGAAACCGTCCGAGATATCTTGAGTTCAGTTGGTTGGCGAGCACAAGCTCCAGATAGTGGGCGAGCGGCCCGCGAAACCTGGGAGTCGTTGAACACGATTGTGGACTTAGCTGACGAGCTGCAAGCTAAAGACTCAGCTGCCCAACTCCCAGACTTCGTTAAGTCTTTGGATTTACGAAGTGAAATGGAATTTGCCCCAAGTGCAAACGCAGTAACCCTGGCATCAATTCACGCCGCGAAAGGCCTGGAATGGGAAGCAGTTTTCATCGCTGGGGTTAGTGAAGGCCTGCTGCCAATTTCTCACGCCACAACGGCAACTGAGTTCAACGAGGAACGCCGGCTTCTTTATGTGGCTATGACAAGAGCAAAAACTCATTTGAGTATTTCTTGGGCAAAGTCACGCCATACCGATGGCAAAGGATATCGTGAACAGTCAACACTGTTGCGAGATATAAAGCTTTAGCTCTTAACTTCCTCGGCAAAACCTGGCACCCATTGCGCAAATTCATCGCGAACTGAAAACTCTGATTCAAGTTGGCACAAAACGCCGATGCTACCTAACCAAACTCGATGAATCATTACGTAGTTTGTCGGCAAGTTTATTTTCATACCAATTGACCAGTCTGCATTTCGTGGGTCACTGGTTCTTTCAAACTGCTCACGAATCCATTCGCGATTGTGCTTGAAGACTGGAACTTGAGCCGGCTCAGTAAACGGTCCGAGGTAATCTAGCAATGATTGTGGATCTAACTCAATCCCTGGACGAATGAATCCTTCTTCGCGCAATCCAGCAACCACAGATTCGGAGTCACCAACCAAGGCAATCTTTAACAGAGTGCCCATTGCAGGTGGCAGACCATCAGGCAGGTCTGCGGTAGCTCCGAAATCAAGAATCGCTAGTCGGCCATCTGGCATTACTTTGAAGTTTCCAGGGTGTGGGTCTGCGTGCAGCAATCCAACCTGGCTTGGCCCGGAAAGCAAGAATCGCAGGTACATTTTTCCAAAGTGATCACGCTCTTCTTGCGTGCCTGATTCAATCAAACGAGCAAGTGATTTGCCTTCGACCCATTCAGTAACAATCACGTTCTCGGCGGCAGCTAAAACATGGGGGACGAAGTAATCCGGGTGGCCATCGAAACCAACGGCAAACTTTCGTTGCACTTTGGATTCGTGTAAGTAATCAAGTTCTTCGGCTACACAATCGGTAAGTTCGCGCAAGATTGCTCGAACGTCAATGCCCGGGAAGAAGCCAGCGAACAATCTGCCGAAACGAGAAAGTTGTTGCAGGTCTGCGAGAAGCGCGCCCGATGCTCCCGGGTACTGAATCTTTACTGCAACGTCGCGACCGTCATGCCAAACTGCGCGATGGACTTGTCCGATCGAAGCGGCGGCAGCTGGTTCGTCATCAAATGAGGTGAATCTTTCGCGCCAGTTTTCCCCGAGTGATTCCTTTAGAACCTGGTGCACAGATTCGATGGCCATTGGTGGGGCAGAATCCTGCAACTTGGTAAGTGATTCTCGGTACGGACCAGCAACGTCATCAGGAAGCACTGATTCAAAGACGCTCAAAGCCTGTCCTAGCTTCATGGCGCCACCCTTGAGTTCCCCAAGGACACTAAAGATTTGTTCAGCAGTCTTTGCCTGTGCTTGCGCAGTGGCATCTTGAGCAGACATTCCACCTAAGCGCTTACCCAGACCAATGGCACGGCGGCCAGCATGGCGGATCGGCAATGCTGCAATCCGCGCACTTCGGGTCATGCCACTTTGGGATAAATCGCTCACACCCAATTGTCAGGCAGTTAAGTCCCATCGGCATCCGCAGGAGGGGTGAAAGAACGTGGGATAGGTCTCAACAGCGTCCAAGCTTTCCCTCAGCATGAGGACATATGAGTCAACAGATTCGGCCCCATCTACCCATTCTGAAATCAATCGGGTCACTTCCATTGCGGTCTTCAAAACTAGTGAGATTCCAGCGCTGTCGAGAACTGGGTTTTGGGAAACTTGCAGATCAATGAGGGGCCATTGTGGATCTTGATCGCATCGGTGAAGATGCAGGCACCGAAGACAAGGACTTTTTCCGGACTGAATGACCGAGCTAATCAAGCTCGCATTAGTGCTGATGGCAGCAAACAGATGAGCAGTGTCCGTAGCAACAAACTGGTCGGCACTGATCGAAGAAATCCATGGAAAATCTGCTCGCTGATCGGGGAGTAGCACTTCGATTTTCCGATGCGATCTAAATCGCAACGAGTTCTTGTGAGCCGAAGCTCCGCGAATCATTCGCTCTACTAAGTTCATTGCTACAACATCACGCCGGATTCCAATATCAATTCGTGATGCACCCCATGGTGTTAAATCGGATTCGCTAACCAAAGTGGAATCGTGAACTGTGATGTTCGGAAACCCCGCGCTTGCAAGTATTAGGACCACAGTCATGCCAAGTCGACCGGCACCACGAATCGAAATCTCACACCCAATTCGTTGATTTATCTGATCTAAATCTCCTGAGGTTTCGCGAGTGAGATTGAGGCGTTGAATCTCAGTTACTGGATTTTGGTGATCGTGTGTGGCGGCAATGGGACCAGACTCAACTAACCCAAGCTCCATGAGTTGCGTTAGAAAGTTTTCACTTGAGGGTAAATCGTGTCCCGCCTCAACTAATTGATTACAAATTTCCGAAGTCGAATTAGCGCCTGTGAGCAATTTTGCGATAGTTAGCCCAACTTTCTTGTCTACAACAAGCGCTGAATTTGGATCAATACCAATTTGAATTTGAGAATGGCTACGTTCATAGAGGCGAACTCCCGGCCCTAACTTTGGATTAGACATTTTCATTTTGCAAGTTTGCGACGAGAGCACTGTGTAGGAAAACAACCATCCACAAACTCAATGTGATACTTTCCAACCCGCTAAATTGATGCCAAAAAACACATCCAAGTTGGTACTCAAAGTGTGGACTTAGGTATATCCCATTTGGGGATAAAACTATTTTCTTTCCACATTCAGTGGACAAGGTAATGCCTGATAAATGTCTATATTCACACGGTCACAATCAAACTATCCCCAAGTTGTTCACTAGTAATCCCCAGATAACTCGGTATCTATCCCCAGTTAGTCCCCAACCTTGTCCACAGCAAAATTCAAGAGTTGTTCATTTACGTTGCGTAAGTGCGTTAATTGCGCGTAGGTTTCACGAGTTGAAGCTCTCGAGATAACGAGCCGACATTCGCAAGGGGAAGGCGAATGTTCGAGCACGCGGCTCGAGAGCTTCATCATTTTTGGCAGGTGACTGGGCTAGCCTGAGTTCTGTGACCGGACCAAATCAGCCATCGCTCTTCGATCCTGAAGGGACGGCAAGCGCAGATCTAACAAATGAGTCCGTGGAATTTGTATATCAAAGAACAGATTTAACAAAAGTTGAAGTTAAGCGAAGCAAGCGAGCAAAGCGAAATGTAACTGCTTATCGAGACAACGATAAAACCGTCGTCACGGTGCCAACCAGAATGGCAAAGCGCGATATTGATGCCTATGTTGTTGAACTGGTGAATCGCCTCGATGATCGGGATGAACGAACTAGTTCTCAAGAAGCCCTGGAGCAGCGGGCTCGGGTTCTTTCTCGAAAGTATTTAGGTCAAGATTTTTTCGAAACCCACAAGGTTCCAGTAAAGATTCGCTGGGTTACAAACCAAAATTCTCGCTGGGGATCGTGCACTCCGGATGAAGGAACGATTCGACTTTCGCATCGAATGCAACGAATGCCAAGTTATGTAATCGATTCAGTAATTGTGCATGAGTTGATTCACTTGCTAGTAACCGATCACAGCCCCGCGTTTTATGAACTAATGGACAAATTTCCCCAACATGAAAAAGCGAAAGCCTATTTAGACGGATACTCACACGCGCAGCAGTATTTCAAGCCTGAGTAGTTGATTAGTTCAGGTAAGTCGAGGAATTGAACTAAGAGTTTTCTTCTGGATCCTCTTTTGCGGACTCAATCGCTTTGTTGAGTTCAGCCATTAAATCTTCAGTTCCAGTCGCCAGGAATGCATCGATGTCATCAATGTCAGAGTCTCGGGGCAGTAAGTCTGGATGAGACCAAAGTGAGTCACGAGCAGCTATGCCTTGAGTCTCAGCCAACCTTTGCCACAGCGCCGCAGCTTCGCGCATTCGGCGTGGGCGCATTTCCAATCCGATCAGTCCACCGAAGACTTTCTCAGCAGGTCCGCCTGCGGCCCGACGTCTTCTAAACACTTCCTCAAGCGCTCCTGCAGATTGCAGACGGGTTCCAGCTGCTTGAGTCACCACGACAGTGACCCAACCTTCAATGAGCGCCAAAAGCAACTCAATTCGAGTCAGCGCCGCCACTTGCTCAGGTGTTTGGGTTGGCTCGAAGAGTGAAGAAGTCATCATGCTGTTGATGCTGTCTGGATTTGTTGGATCGATTTGAGTCATGGCTTCTTCAATTGCACTGGTATCAATCTTGACGCCCCGGGCGTAGTCGGAAATCGCAGCCATCAACTGGGATTGAATCCACGGTGCAGCGGTAAACAATCTTTGATGTGCCAGCTCTCGAAGGGTTATGTAGAGCCGTGCTTCTGATTCATCAATTGATAACCCGTGAATGAATGCATTTGTATTTGAGATAACCAAACCTGGTTTACCCGAAGCGTTGAGTGGAATACCTACGTCTGAATTGCTCAAAACTTCCGTAGTCATTTGTCCTAAAGCCTGTCCAAACTGCGTGCCAAACATAGTCGCGCCCATTGACTTTGCCATTGCCATAAGTGGACCAGTGATTGCAGCAAAGTCAGGAGAGGCCAAAGTCTCACGAAGATTTGCAGCGACTTCGTCTGGAAGGCTGGAAAGTAATTCTTCGGGAATGTTTATAGTTCCTGCCTCATTGCCTGAAGGCAGCATCCCAGTCATAACACCAGACATCGCATCGGCAACTGGCTGTACGACTACTTTCCAAGAATCAAAAGTTGAAGCTAGCCACTGAGTTCGGGTCACGCCATTAACGGTGTGTCCGGCACTTGGAATTGTGGTTGCATCGTTGAGCCACAAATCAGCTAAGTCAGCCGCTGATCGCAGCTTTTCAATTTCTGATTCGTTGATTGCTGGATCCCCAGCTTTTTTTAAAGCCTGGTCTGAGGCGGTATGCGCGCTCGTCCAGTTAACGGATCCACCAGATGGGTCACCACCATTGCGAAGCATGCGACCCATGTTTTCGAGCATGTCGGCTAACTCATTGTTATCGTCGCCTCCAGGGGCAAATCCAAACGGCATACTCATTTTTCCTACTTATCTTTTCGCTCAGAAGAACAAAAGGGCCAGTTACTCCCAAGGTTATGCCCAGTGTCATCCACACTGAATCATTTTGCATCTAGCCCACGGCGAACATCCAGATTTTTGACGTACGCTGGAAGCCTAGAAACTTATTGTTTTCCCAAAAAGAAATGGCATTTGGATGCGCTCAAGATTTAAGCCCACTCTGACGTGGACCCTCTTGATTCTGCTGGGCGCAGCAATGTTCATTCCAGTTCCATATGTGATGACGTCGCCTGGGCCAGTCTTTAACACGGTTGGTGAAGTCAATGACATTGAATTGATTTCAATTTCAGGCACCCAGACTTACCCAACTGAAGGTGAACTCGACTTTACAACGGTCAGTGAATTTGGGGGACCGCAAGAAGGTCTTGATATGTTTCAAGCCATCTGGGGTTGGATCAGTCCGGATCGCCGCGTTGTACCTCGAGAATCCGTCTACCCAGAGGGTGAGACTGAAGCTGAGAATACGGCAAGAAATGTTGAGGCGTTTAACACTTCACAGAGTTACGCAATCGCAGCTGCTATGAATTATCTGGAACAACCAGTTAATGAACAAGTGATTGTTACTAGCGTTGGCATAGATGCGCCCGCAAAGGACAAACTTCGTGCTGGTGATGAAGTTCTTGCAGTCGATGGTGCTGTAATTACTACACCTGAGCAAGTTGTTGATGCGGTTAGATCCAAACCAATTGGGACTGATCTGAACTTCTCAATCATGCGAAGTGGTAGCAAGCTTGAAATTGTTGTTACTTCAAGTGCGCGCCCTGATGATCCAGCGACGGAACAAGACGAAGCGACAATTCCTTACGTTGGAGTTGGCGTAGACGTTAACTACTCAGCTGAGTTTGATATTAAGTTTGGAGTTACCGGCGTTGGGGGACCAAGTGCAGGCACGATGTTTGCGATTGGAATCATCGACAAACTAACGCCCGGTGCATTGACGCAAGGCAAAATCATCGCAGGCACCGGAACCATAGATCCCGAGGGCAATGTTGGTGAAATCGGTGGGATTCAACAGAAGTTAATCGGCGCGCGCGATGCTGGAGCAGTGCTGTTTCTGGCGCCTGAGGACAATTGTGATGAAGTTGTTGGGCACATTCCTGATGGGTTAACTGTGGCTGCCGTTGCTTCGTTAGAGGACGCTATGGACGAAATAGATTCCTTCATCAATGGTGATCAGGTCAACGTTTGTAGCTGAGTTAAAAGCTACGGATAGCGAGAATAAAAACCGCGGCAATTGATACGAATATCGCAAAGCCCTTTTGCAGCGTTTTGGCATTTAACTTTCCGGCAATCGGCGCAGCTAAAAATGAAGAAACAATTGCAGCTAGCGTGAATGCAGCGATTGGTCCTACTGGAATTTCGCTCCAGTACTCAAAACGCATCAAAAATGCAATAGCAGAAGTGCTTGCGATTGCCACTAGCGAAGTGCCCGCTGCAGTCTTAGTTGGAACTTTAAGAATAAGCACCAGTGCTGGAACGATCAAAAAGCCGCCACCAACGCCGAGAAGTCCGGTAAGCACTCCGATTGCGGTAGCTACAACAAATACCAAAGGCCACTGCGACTCAATTACAGCATTCGACTCGCTTACGGGACCACGCCACATTGCCAATGCAGCGCCGAACATCAAAAGTGCAAACAAAATGATTTGAACCGATTCAGGCACAACCTTTACTAGTTGAGTACCAACAAAGGTGCCAAGAATTCCGAGTGCGGAAAATGTTAGACCGAGACGAACGTCAACTGTTTTTGTTTTAAGACGCGGAATAAAACCAGCCACAGCAGCTGAGCCAACAATCACTAAGGATGAAGTTGTGGCAGCCACGGTGGAAAGCCCCATAACTGCAATCAATCCAGGAACCGCAAGAATTGCACCACCGGCACCGATGGTTCCAAGAACAAGTCCAATCAAAATGCCTAGAAGAATTCCTTCAATCAGCATCATTAGTTAAGCGACTTCCGGATTTCCATTTGCACTAACCATTGCTAAACCAGCTTCGTTCCAGGCTTTCATGCCACCCACCATGTTGAATACATTTTCCATCTGCTCGGCAACTGCAGTTGCTACTTGACCAGATCGATTTCCCGAGCGACAAATAAATATCAAGGGCTTATCAGCTGGCAACGCATTGACATCAAAAGTGCTCATGGGATTCCAGATAACGTTTTCCGCATGTCCGGCTTCCCATTCCTGGGGTTCCCTGACATCGATACCTATTGCGCGACCACTTGATATCTCAATAAATGCATCTTGTGGAGTTATATCCTGCATCGTAAATTCCTCTACGCTTTTGCGGCAACGTCAGATGGTGATACCGGACTAGAGTCCATGTGACCAGTGACAATGTTTAGGCCGTCAACGCTTAGGCAGGCATCGTAGGGCTCGTTGATCAAAACTGCTGTGCGCTTTGAATCCTCGATTATTCCAAGGGCTGCAGCAGCGCGGTAAGCGCCAGCACAGTGAACCCAAATTTCGCCATCGGTAGGCAACTCATTAACCCGACCCTCAAGTTCGTGAAGTGGGATGTGAAGTGAAGGTTCAATGTGGGAAGCTTCACGTTCGCTTGAACGACGAACATCTAGTACATGCACTCCAGGTGTTCCAATAACTGCAGGAACATCCTTGAAGCTAACTGCACGAGTGGACTTTGAATCACCAAATTCTGAAACGTCGCCAACGAAAGATCCGGATGGGCGATCAATTCCAATGCGAACTAATTCGCGCTGGGCCTCGGCAATGTCAGATGCCTTGTCGGACATTAGAACCAACTGCTTCTCATACGGGAACATCCAGCCAAAATAAGTTGCCATCGAGCCATCAATGCCAAATGACATTGTTCCTGGAACGTGTGCAGCAGCCCATGAACTTCTTGTGCGAAGATCAACGATCCACGCACCAGCCTTCATGGCCTTCATCACTTCCTCAGTGGACATCCGAGCCAACTCAGAAAGATCAATTGGGCCTGGACCGGCATGATTCGCTGGACCCATGTGCTTGTAGTAGGCAGGGAAAACATCTAGACCAGCAAGTGTCTGAACTATGTAGGCCTCTTTCTCTAAGAGAAGCGCTGGATTGGTTTTCTTTTCATCTGCAATTGTCGATGAATCACCACAAGTTGCAGTGGCCGCACAGAATGATCCAAAACCATGTGTTGGATGAACATTTACGCCATCCTCAAGTAGGCCAGCCAAGCGATTAAGCGATCCATGTTGTAGTCCCGCAAGTTCCCGAGCTTTATCCATGCCAAGTAAGTCAGGACGACCAGTTGAACCATGGAGCATTGAACCACCCGTGAAAACACCATGAGCTTTTTCTGCACCATCAAGTAGGGCATATGACATGTGAGTAAACGTGTGACCTGGGGTGTGAAGGGCTTTAACTGCAAAATCCCCAATTGCCTCAATTTGAGTGTCGGCAACCGTAACGCGCTCAAATGTGACTGGATCCATTTCACTAACGATGTACTTTGCACCGTACTCCTGGGCAAGTACCAAGCCACCGGAAACATAATCGTTGTGCATGTGGGTTTCAACAACACCACCTAGTGTCAATCCCTCACGATCAAGAATTGCCTGAACGCGATCAATGTCGCGCTGCGGATCTACCGCTAGTGCGGTCTTGCCATCATGCGCGATGTAAGAGCGGTCGCCCAGCGTCGGCGTATCAATGTTGATTACTGTTAAAGCCATAATTCCTCCACTTAAGTATTCTGAGTGTATACCCTAGGGGGTATCTAGTTGGTAACGTCCCACCAAACTGTTGCAAGAGCCCTGGATTCCATTGGTTGCTGACTTTCCAGATATTCTCTGATTGCACCATCATTAGAATCATCAAGGCATAGTCGAATGCGAAGAAACTTCACATCGTCATCGATTGCAAGTGGCCGCAGTTTTGGCCCATGCCAGAGTTCTAAGTTCGCCTCGATTCCCATTTGCGCCAGCACTTCGATCAAATCCTGCGGCGTGGGGTTAACGGGGCGCTCCAGATTCCAGAAGTGTTTCCAGGCATTGCGCATCGAGGAAAGTGGATGTTGCTGGGGAAGTTCGAGTACTACGCGCTTTGTGGCATGAGAATTTAGAGCAGCCAGAAACGGTTCAATTTCGGCAACGTTATATGCCACGTGGTGACAGGTAACAACATCTGCTTGCGGAGTCTGTGGCGATACATCTGGCCAGTCGCCCAAAACTTCCATGTGATCGAAACCTTTATCGACTGCGGATTGTGCAAACATTTTGAGCATCTCAGCCTGGTGATCAACTCCGATAACGGTCCCTGCCGGCGGCGAAATCGCGAATGCAGCTAGGCCACCCCCGCATCCAATGTCCAAGACACTTCCACCAGCAGGCATGGCTTCACGTGCACGCTGGTGTGACGGACTATCTGGAATTTCAGCCGGCAAAGTAAACATTGCAGGTGGATGGATCCATGGAGACTCAGGTGCTTGGGCCATGATGTTTTCAGGTATTGCCCACTCACTTAAGTTGGCTGCCCATTTTTGTGCTGCTTTGCTCAACGTAATCTCCAAAATAATATCCGGTTTCCGGTAGTTTCAAGCATACCCCTAGGGGTATGTTATAGTTTACTAACACCAGATTAAAGGGGAGTTAAATGAAGAGAGCAGTAGCACTTGCCGTAGCAGCCATTGCATCCGTTGGGTTATTGGCTGGTTGCTCTGGTAGCAACGAAGCGATTAAAAAAGTAGATCCAGTTGAATTTAGCGAAGTTGTGAAGCAGCCAGGAATAATCATCCTAGATGTGCGCACCCCAGAAGAGTTCAATGCTGGACATATTGCAAATGCGATCAACATCAACCTTGAAGGATCTGATTTTGCAAGCGAAGTTTCGAAACTAGATAAGAATGCCACCGTTGCTGTTTATTGTCGAAGTGGAAACCGCTCGGGTGTAGCTACAGAACAGATGGCAGAACTTGGCTTTGTTGATATGTATGACATGCAAGGTGGAATCCTCGACTGGGAAGCTGCCGGCGGCCAAGTAGTCAGTTAATTTTATTTATCACAACAACTAATAGAAAAAGGAAAACAAATGTGTAGTCGCGTTAATTGTCGTAAGTGCGGCAAGGTTACATACAGTGGTTGCGGACAACATCTCGATACGGTGTTCGCTGGAGTGCCAATGAGCAATCGCTGTGATTGTGCTTCAAAGAAAAAATCAGCCTCGGGCGAGAAGTCATCATTCTTCGGAAAGCTATTCGGCAAGTAATGACTCCAACTTGCTTAACTGCAGTAATGCTTTGGCCCGCTAAAAGGTGGGTCGCAGCAGTTTCTGTGGCTGTAGCGACGTACTTTCTCATCGGAATTCCAACTGCGGTTATCGCAAATCCAGTTTTCGGTAGAGCTATAGGCGTAACTTCGTGGTCGATGCCAGTACTTATTGCGACATCCGTGCTGTCAGGAATGCTATTTGCGACATATGTGCGAATAGACACCTTGATAACTGACGAGAGTTCTGCAAAGGTCGGTTCCGTAGGAGGCTTCCTTGCATATTTGGCAGTTGGTTGCCCGGTATGCAACAAGCTTGCACTTATCGCACTTGGTTCGACTGGGGCGATTCAATACTTCGCTCCAGTTCAGCCGTATCTCGGAGCAGCAGGCCTTTTGCTTTTGATGTACGCGCTGCGCAAGCGATTGGTAAATGAATCCCAATGTGCATTGTCAAAGCCTAAGAAGACGAAAGAACAACCTCAATTAGACGAAATAAATCGATAAGGAAATCAAAATGGCAACTATTGAATTGACAAATGAAAATTTTGAAACAACCGTTACTGGATCAGGCATTGTGTTTGTCGATTTTTGGGCGGAATGGTGCGGACCCTGCCGCATGTTTGGGCCAGTATTCGAAGCGGCCTCAACTGAACGCGGACACATCAAGTTTGGCAAGGTTGATACTGAAGCCCAGCGCGAGATTGCTGCTGCTGCAAACATCACCTCAATTCCAACTTTGATGGCTTTCCGTGATGGAGTCTTGGTGTTCAGCCAACCTGGAGCTTTGCCTGCGCCAGCATTCAATGAATTGCTTGATGCGGTTGAGGCCTTAGACATGGACGAAGTTCGCGCCGAGATCGCTAACCAGCAGACTCAGACAACGAACGCTTAAACTTAAGACAGAACACAGGAATCGAGGAATTTGATGCAAGAGAT
Organism: Candidatus Nanopelagicales bacterium; assembly: GCA_036796575.1. Classification (GTDB taxonomy): domain Bacteria; phylum Actinomycetota; class Actinomycetes; order S36-B12; family UBA5976; genus UBA5976. The sequence continues at coordinate 374,322 of DAIRCR010000001.1, forward strand.
TTCCGCCATTGAGTTAATGGCAATCTATAAGAATGTGTCCATCGTGGATGTTCGCGAAATGGATGAGTATGTTGACGGCCATGTGCCAGGCGCAGTACACATACCGCTTTCTACGATTCCAGTTAGAAACAATGAAATTGATAAAGGAACCAAGCACTATGTAATCTGCGAAGCGGGTGGGCGATCTGCCCAAGCGTGTGCTTACTTAGAACAACAAGGATTCGACGTTGTAAACATTGCAGGCGGCACTGGCTCATGGCGAATGATGGGCGCACCTTTGAACGCAGGAGAGCAAGCATGAGTGTTGCAAAGAAGCTAACGCACGTAGTTGAAGATGAGCTAGCTCTTGATGATTTTGTTAAGCGAATTCGTCGGGCTGAAGGTCAAATGGGCGGAATTCTTCGCATGGTCGAAGACGGTCGATCGTGCGAGGACATAGTTAATCAATTAGCCGCTGTTTCTAAAGCGATTGATAAAGCTGCCTTTAGTTTGATTTCGGCAGGACTCAAAGAATGCCTAACTGATGGCAAGAAGAATCACGAAGAAGTTTCTGCTCAATTGCAAAAACTTTTTATGACAATGGCCTAGTCCGCAAATGTAGATGCCACGGCATCATTTAATCGGGCAACCAAGTTCGGCGCTACCGCAACTGCATCAGCAGAATCGTGAGTTCGGTATCTCAGCGCGTTTAAGTTTTGTCCACTGCGCAGAACTGCACTAACAATTCGCACGTCTCGACGCTCTGGGTGATCTGATGCAGCTTGTACCAATGCGGAATCATCATTAGACGGTAAATCGGATTCAGCCGATGGTGGCAAAACAATTCGCTCTAGCACCACGATCGCTCCAGCCACATCTTCTGGCCAAGCGATAGTTGCAAGGAGTTCATCGAGTTCTAGAGAATCCTCAATTTCTTGCTCTACCGAAGTAAGTGGCATATCAGGACTAATTCCCAGTTCACCAGCTAGAACCGGATTGGCTGAAAGCAGACTGGCCGTAGGAACAAGGGCAAATAGCCGGACCGGCTGGTCCCAGCCCGCGCTGGCTACGTGGTCTTCGACTTCCCGAATCAAGGGTTCTAGGTTTGAAGCAAAATCCATAGGGTAAGTCTGCCTTATGTGGATTGCGATATTTCAACGTAAGGTATTTAAGTGAGCATAAATTCAGAACGTCCTCGTCGTAGCCCTCTCGGTATAACCCTTGCGGTTCTTGCCGGCCTCTTTGTCGCGTTTTCAATATTCGCTGGCTTCTACACTGATTGGCAATGGTATGGCTCAGTAGGGCGAACCGATGTGTTTACTCAGCAGCTCACAATCAGAGCGATCCTCTTTATCTCCATGACAGTGCTGACGGCACTCAGCCTTTGGGGCGCCGCCACTTTGGCCTACCGTTCCCGTCCGATCAACATGCCCGCCACACCTGAGGAATTCGCTCTCCAGAAGTACCGCGAAAGCCTAGATCCATTTCGCCGTTTAGTTTTCATCGCCGGGCCAATTGCATTTGGTGTTCTCACTGGACTGTCAGCCTCAAGTCAATGGAAAACTTTCATGTTGTGGAGCAACTCCACTTCATTTGGTCAAACTGATCCGCAATTCGGAAAAGATATTTCGTTTTATGCTTTTGAACTTCCATTCTTAAGGTTCTTCCTAGGATTTGGATTTACTATTCTGATCATTTCTTTGATTGTGAATGTTGTCGTTCACTACATCTATGGCGGTCTTCGCACAAGCATTTCGCAATCAACAGATTCAGCTCGCCGCCACTTAATGTTCTTTCTTGGCACCCTTGCCCTGCTAAAGGCCGGCGCATATTCAATTGATAAGTATTCTTTGGCAACAAAGTCTGATGCATTGATTACTGGACTTAAGTACACAGATGTAAATGCCATTGTGCCGGCAAAAACAATTTTGACTTACATTGCACTTGCAACTGCGATTCTGTTCTTTGTCGCAATCTTCAGAAAAGGATGGGCGCTGCCATTTATTGCATTCGGCGCAATGCTAGGCGCATCGTTTGTAATTGGTGGCTTGTATCCAGCTTTCGTTCAGCAGTTCCAAGTTAAGCCTTCGGAGCTGCAACGTGAAGCTCCATACATTCAACGAAACATTGATTCCACACTCTCTGCATACGGCTTGAACGACGTTAAGTTCACCGACTATGCAGCAATCGATAATCCGTCACTAGCCTCTTTGGCCGAAGACGCTGGAACTCTTTCTAACATTCGCTTACTTGACCCAGCCTTGAATTCCCCGACGTTTAGCCAGCTGCAACAGATTCGTGGTTTCTATGCATTCCCAGACACGCTTGACGTTGATCGGTACCTAATTGATGGAGTTAAGCGGGGAACTGTTATTGCGGTTCGTGAAGTAAACCTCGATGGCCTCGCTGATGACCAGCGAAATTGGTTTAACGATCACATGGTCTTCACACATGGTTACGGTGTGGTTGCAGCTTATGAAAATACTTCTGAAGCCGATGGCGCTCCTAAGTTTGCGGAAAGCAACATTCCACCATCAGGCAAACTGGATATTGACCAGCCACGCGTCTATTTCGGTGAGCAATCACCGGCTTATTCCATTGTTGGCAGTGATGGTAGCCAGCCACCAATCGAACTAGATTTTCCAGATGATAAGAGCGCAAATGGCCAAACCAACAACACTTACACAGGTGCTGGGGGAGTCCCAATTGGAAACATGATTCAGCGCGCGATCTTTGCATTGAACTATCAAGAGACGAATATTTTGCTTTCAAATCAGATTGGTTCAGAATCAAAAATTCTTTATGATCGCGACCCAAAGACTCGCGTAGCTAAAGTTGCGCCTTGGCTTACATTAGATGGAGATCCGTACCCTGCGGTTGTCGATGGCAAGGTGCAATGGATTGTTGACGGTTACACAACTACAAATGAATTCCCATACTCAGCTCGTATTTCTTTGCGTGATGCGACTGCAGATTCTGTGAACACTCAGTTTGAATCTATTCCGTTAAGTGCTGGAAACATCACTTACATTCGTAATGCCGTGAAGGCAACTGTAGATGCGTATGACGGAACTGTAAATGTTTACGCATGGGATGAAAAGGATCCAATCTTACAAACTTGGAGCAAGGCATTCCCTGGCGTAGTTCAACCTAAGTCTGCAATTCCTGCTGGAGTTCTGGATCATATTCGTTATCCAGAAGATATGTTCAAGGTACAGCGTGATGTATTGGCTAAGTACCACGTCGGAGATCCACAGGCGTTCTACTCTGGTCAGGATTTCTGGATCGTTCCAGAAGATCCAACTAAGCCAACTGTTGGTCAAGCTCAGCCGCCTTATTACCTAACATTGCAGATGCCAGACCAAGAGGCGCCTACATTCTCGTTAACAACTACGTATGCGCCGACTAAACGTCAAACTTTGGCAGCGTTCATGTCAGTGAACTCTGATTATGGGGATGACTACGGAACGATTCGAGTTTTGCAACTTCCGCGAAACACTACGATTCCAGGACCGCGTCAGGTGCAAAATAACTTCGAATCCGACCCTGAAGTAGCAAAACAACTTTCGTTGTTACGAAGTGGTGGGTCAGACGTAGTACTTGGTAACTTGCTGTCGTTGCCAGTTGGCGGTGGCTTGCTGTACTTCGAGCCGGTCTATGTTCGAGCTTCGCAAGGCGAAGGTTATCCGCTGCTACGTAAGGTTCTGGTTTCCTTTGGCTCCAAGGTTGCCTTCGAAGATGATTTGGAAACCGCTCTGAAGAAGGTATTCACCGGGCAAACCACTATTCCAGTAGAACCAGTGGATCCAGAAGCTCCAACGGCACCGGTAACAACACCAGAACAAGACCTGGCGAAGGCGATCATCGACGCTAACAAGGCCTACACCGACGGTGTAGCGGCGTTGGCTGCTGGTGACTTTGCGGCTTACGGTGAAGCGCAGGATCGACTTTCTGAGGCGCTAGACCGCGCTACAACCGCTGGTAGTCAGATTGCGGGTGAGAGTCTGGCTCCAACGCCAACTCCATCTCCAGTTGCGACTCCGGATCCATCTCCAACCCAAGCGACTAGTTAGCGATTTGGTTGGGCTGGAATCCTCGCGTATCCTTGAAAAACCGACGCGGGGTGGAGCAGCTCGGTAGCTCGCTGGGCTCATAACCCAGAGGTCACAGGTTCAAATCCTGTCCCCGCTACTAAAAAGAAAAGACACCTTCGGGTGTCTTTTCTTTTTATCTAAGTAAGTGAGCCAGGATTTGGGACGAGTAATTTGCGGGTGTAACCGCAAATTGGGAGGGTTCCTGTCCCCGCTACTAACGAAAAATGAGAGTCCTACGGGACTCTCATTTTTGGTTTCTAGCGACACTCGGATTTGAGGTTCCCAGCCAACTCAGAAGTTGATATTCCGAATGCAGCACTTTGCACCAAATTCGTTTATCGGCATTCGGCTGTCCCCGCCAGGATTTGAGGTGGCTCTAATCACTCAGAATTTCAGTGATCTTTTCGGCATCTCGCAAGATAGAACCACCAATCAAAAGTGGCTGGGTGTCATCGAGATTTCTAAGCTCAGTAATCGCTTTCTGACGTTGGTCTTGCCAGTCTTCTAAATCTTCGTGCTGAACATCGGCAGGAGAGTCCTCAGCAATTTCAGCTTGATCAGAAATCACTTCAGCAGTTGCGCTGAGGACTCCAGCCAAGGCAGCAGCTAACAGAGCTGGCAGCTGTTGCGAACTACCTGAAGTGAGTACCAATTCACGACAAATGTTTAACACCGTGCTGGCGGTTGCCTCAGTAAGTTCCATCTGCTCAACCACTGCTTTTGCTTCGGAGTGATCGATTGCAGGTGACCATGCAGAACCAGCTAACGCTGATTCGGCGTTCGCTTTGATTTCATCAATCTCATTAGAAATAAATTCAGCGCGAGCTAGCCATCGACTAGCAATCTTTGGATCAACAGTTCCATCATTTTCAGTCAGTGCCTTAGCTATGGCGTTCAATAGCGCGGACATTGCAAATGACTGTTCAATTCCTGCCTTCAATGCTCGATCTTGTGGCGACCCTTTGCGCACGAAGTAAGAAGCAAATGTTGCAAGTGCAGCACCAAGCAATACACCAAAAAAACGTTGTTCAATTGTGCTGGCAGTCACGTTTGGTCCAACAACCAAAATCACAGTCACAGCAATCGCAATCGCACCTTCTTCACCCAGCTTCAGCAGACGTGCCGTTACAAAACAGGTAAAGATTGCAAGCATCACCACAACTGAGTTAAAGCCAATCAACTTCATGGCGGCAAAGGCAACCGTGCCTCCAATTACCACACCAAGAATTTGAAGGAAACTCTCTTGAGCTGAGTCATGGAAAGTATGGCGAACCGAAACAATTGCGGTTATGGCAGCAGAGACTCCAGACACCAGTGGAAGATTTGCACCAATGAAGTAGGCCAATGTTCCAGCAATGGTTGTTAGAGTTGCCAGCCGAAAGTATGGTGCATTGATTAAATCAGCCAAAGTGACTTTTTCACCCGCCACATTCCGCGGTGTAAAGAAATTCCTTACTTTGGACATCGCTGGCTTTCTGCTTGAATTACTTCTAAGTGTAACTACGATTTGGATTATGAAATTTCGTTTAAATCGCCGCGCTGGGGTTATTTACTAAAGGACTGAAGTCGACTCGCAGATTGTGTGTGCCGAGCAACTTCCGAGGGAACGTTAACACCCACTAAATTCCCCTCTTGCACTAATGGCACCCCGCCAACCCAACTGGACCAAACCTGGGCAGGTCCTCCTTGTAGCAAAGCTGTAACGTCATCTACTAGGGATCCTGCGTACTGAATGCCATCCATTTTCCACATAGCGATGTCTGCATTGGCTCCGATCGACAGTTGACCAATGTTGCCTTCTCTACCTATCGCTTTAGCGCTACCTCTAGTTGCCAGCCACAATGCGTCCATGGCAGTCATGGCTTGGACTGTTCCTTCGCGAAGTCTTGATAGAAGTAAGGCGGTCTTGGTCTCCATCCACATGGATTGGTGATCTCCAGCAGTTGCACCATCACAGCCAATTCCAACATTTACGCCCGCATTTAGTAGGTCTCGCACAGGTGTTGGCCCACCTGGTAAACCACCATCTATCACTGTTGCACTTGGACAGTGAGCGACTGAAACTCCGGCAGCAGCTAAGCGCTGCATCTCGGCTTCTGATGGGTAAACAACATGAGCGCACCAAGTGTCTTCGGTAAACCAGCCCAAGCTCTCGAGAACTTCAAGTGGTGTCTTACCAAAGTGTTCCAGTACGTATTCAGTTTCATCTGGGTCATCAGCTATGTGGGTATGCAGCCGAACACCATACTCTTTGGCAATGTCTGCGCTTCGAGTAAAAACGGTTTTAGTAGAGCTCATCAAATTACTTGGACCAAGTGCGATTTGCACCATTGCCGATGGCTTTGGGTCATGCCACTTTTCAATCAGTCGGATGGAATCTGCGATTACATCTTCTTCATTTTCTGCCATCCCAGGCAAGCACACACCACCAAGTTCTGGCCCAAGTGTCATGGAACCGCGAACAGCCATCAGGCGCATTCCAACTTCAGCCGCTTCCTCAATTACCGCATCCATTAAACATGAAAATGGATGGATGTATTCATGATCTGTTGCTGTTGTACAGCCAGATAGTGCGAGTTCAAATAATCCAAGGCGTACAGATGTGCGGATCGCTTCTTCATCAAGTTCTTTCCACATCGGAAAGTAAGTCCAAAACCATTCGGTTAGCCCAGTGACGCCATTTGGTTTCATCGATCGCGTCAAATTTTGATAAAGATGTTGATGTGAGTTAACCAATCCAGGAGTCAGCAAACACCCTGTGGCATCGACAACAGTGGTTGCTTCGGGCTGACCCGTGCTACCCGTGCCGATTTGAACGATCAATCCGTCTTGGACCGCTAACCAACCGTCATCAAGAATTACGTCGCGGGAATCATTCATAGTGGCTATCGATTTAGCGTTCGTAATCAAAAGATCAACTTTATTCATGTTGAACCTCTCTAAACACATTTCATCTAGAAACTAATTGTGGCAACTTCATTTTCAGATCTGGCATCAACAAATACCTGCATTCCATCAGATAGTTGGTCGTATTCAGTTTGCTCAAGTTCAACAATTGGAAGACTAATGTCATAAATCTCTGCAGATACCAGTGCTCCAATCACCAGGATCGTGTCGCATTGCAGCATCACGATTGCCAGGGGACCATCACCAGTTCTAATTAATTCCGCCAAAACCGCAGTTGCCGAACTTGAACCACGCCCGGAAGGCATAACCAGAATCTTGTTAGTCATTTTGGCTTTGTGCTGAGCATGATGCACATCAATGATTTCTCCATGATGATCTACGCCACCCCAAAATGAAACAGGCTCGGTCAGTAACAGCACTTCACCCTCAGCAACGCCAGGATGAGAAATCTTGCCAGTCAATACTTTTGTCATGATTACGACCACAAGCTTTCATCTCGAACTACTTTTCCAGCGCGCGCAGACGCCACGCATTCGGAGAGGCTGCCGAGCACTGTGTCGATTCCCAGATTTCCTGGGGCGTACCAGGCCCACTTACCGGAATTAGTCATTACGTTTTTCACATCTCGATTTAGTACTGGAGTTACGTAGGTGCAGGTATCCGTTACCACGCGACCACCTGCAGTTAGGAATACATCTAAGTAACCAAGGTCCTTAGAACGTGCCATAACATCTCGACTGGTTGAAATATAGAAATCTATGTTCTCGGCAAACTTTGGACCGTCGCCGATTACTTCTGCTAGTGCTCTAAATTCGTCTACCGAAAAATGTGGTGTGCCAAGACTTACGGCATCTAGTTTTTCACTCGATGTTGTGCTTAAGGTATCCCGAGCTTCTCGCACATCAGTTGTAGTCATTTTCAAATACTCAGCATTAGGAGCAACGATCGCTTCCAGAGTTGGAGCTTCTGGGGTAACGCCCACAACATGGAAAAGTCCGACACCGCCTGCGGATGCGCTGGTTGCACCCATACCTTTTAGACGATCTTCAGTAACGCCACCGTCAGAAAGATCACCAGGAAGGCCAACCATGGCAGCAACTCTGGTGCCTGCTCGGTTTCCCAAGATAACGCCAAGTGCTGCCCAGGCTGCATCTTCAGAAAAAACTCTTGAATCAATTTCGGAAAAATCTAATACTAAAACTGCCTTACGAGCTGCATCGTGATGAAGCCCTCCGAACGGAACGCGACCGGTTACAGCAGCTGATAAATCTAGAAAGTCTCCATAGCGATCTGACCGCGCGCCTAGTACTGAATTAACAAAGGCAATTGCATTTGATTCAGCCCAAGCAACGTGGCTTCCAAATGCTGGGCGATGACCAGCTTGATACGGCGCGCACGACCAAGTTGGTTCGCAACCCAGAGCAATATGCGCATCCATCAAGCGACGTCCGTGCGACATTAGTGTTTCATCGCCATGAACTAAATTTGGATGTAACAAATCAAGTGATCCAACATTGGTTGTGGTCTTGACCTTAACTTTGCCACCCAGTTCAACAAGTTTTTCTGTGAAATCTAAGCCAGCTTCACCGTGATACAAAGTGCCATCAGCATGGGCAGATTCAATTTCAATCAACTTTTCAGCGCCATTGGCCCGAGCAACTCCCACAATAATGCGCATACACATTGCAACAGCTGGACCGTGCTCACCGTCAAGCATCGCCTGCTCTTCAGAAGTAAGAGTGAGCGTTGTTGACATGTTGACTCCGATAAGTAAGTAGGCGTAACAAGACTATCTCTAGCCATGCGGCACAATGGGGTTATGACTTTGCCTACGCCGATAGTCTTAGATTGCGATCCAGGTCACGATGACGCAATGGCGATTTTATTCGCTGCAGCACACCCCGCAATTGAACTTTTAGGCATAACGACGGTTTCCGGAAACGGTTCTCTTGAAAAAGTGACCTATAACGCCCAACGAATTTGTGCACTCGCGAACCTAACGGTTCCGATTGCAAAAGGTGCAAATGACCCAATGGCTGGCAAGGCAAGTGCTGCTCCGACCATCCACGGAGCCACTGCACTAGATGGAGCTGAATTACCAGAACCGACATATGAAATAAGCTCGCTATCGGCTGTTGAGCTAATTGCAAAGCTTGTCAGAGATTGCGATCGAAAAGTAACTTTGATTCCAACTGGCCCACTGACAAACATCGCGATGTTTTTGCAGGCTCATCCCGAACTTCATGACCGAATTGAACATATTTCATTTATGGGCGGCAGCACTGAACGTGGCAACTGGACCCCTTATGCCGAATTCAATATTTGGGCAGACCCGGAAGCTGCAGACATTGTGTTGCGAAGTGGTTTGCCTTTGATCATGTCTGGATTGAATATCACTCACCAGGCGCTAGCAACTTCGGAAGTATTGGATCGTATTTCACAGCTAGACACAAAACTGGCGCACACAATTGTCGACTTACTTAAGTTCTTTGCCGATACCTATAGAGATGTTTTTGGAATGCCAGATCCTCCGGTTCACGACCCGGTTGCCTTGGCGATCATCATTGACATGACGGTGGCGAAACTTGTTTCAGCCCCGGTTTCTGTTGAGTTAACAGGTGAACTTACTCGCGGCGCAACCGTCGTTGACTTACATGGCACTACCGGCCAAAAAGCAAATGTTGATGTTGCAATGGAATTAGATGTTGAAAAATTCTGGGACATGTTGATCGACGCGATTGCTGCATTGGGAGCCTAAAGTCCTGCGCCGATAGAGTTAAGGCGTGACTACACGCCAGCTGAACATGTACTTCTGGACCTTCATGTTCTGGGGACTTTCCTTTGTTTGGCTAACCAAAGTAGTTGAAACTTTTGGCTGGGTTGGCGGCGTAAGTTTCCGCGCATTCGCTGCGGTCTTGATTCTTTTGGTTCTGGCCAAGGTTATGAAAGTCGCACTCACTTATGACGTGAATGACACCAAGCACTATGCGATTCTGGGCGCCACTTCAGTTGCTATGAACCTGGGCGGAATGACTTATGCGCTTTCAAAACTAGGCACTGCACTTACTGCAATTTTAGTAACGACCATCCCGCTTTACAGCGCACTCATCGAAAGAGTCTGGGGTAAGGCTAAGCACACCAAGTTAATGATCTTAGGTTTGTGGATTGGTTTCGGGGGAGTTGTAATCCTGATCGGTCTTTCTTCGCAGGCATTAGATTTAGATTTCTTTCTCGGATTTATCGGATCAACAATTGCTTCATGTGGGTTTGCACTTGGCGGAAACTATTCCAAGGTGAGGGCGCAACATATCGGCGCCTGGGAGCAAACTATCGGTACCTTCACATTTGGCGGGCTTTACCTCTTGCCATTTATGTTTGTGGTGCCAATCGTTAAGACTCCGACATTTGCATCTTTCGGCTGGCTCTTCTTATTGGCTGCCACAGCAAGTTCCTTGGCTTACATTTTGTACTTCCGCCTAGTAGCCGAGATTGGTGCAACTAAAGCCCTAACAACGGAGTTCATGGTTCCGGTGGTGGCAGTAATCGTCGGCGCAGCATTCCTGGGGGAGACGGTAACTGTCACAGACCTAATCGGTGCAGCCTGCATCTTGCTTGGTAGCGCATTAGTGCTGGGACTTTTGCCAATTCGCCGTGACGCTAAATCGATTGCTTCCTAAATGTCTGGCAAGAAAACGCCAAAGCGATACGGGTGGAACACTCCAGTAACGGCTATCGGTCCCCAAGGTGGCGCGATGCTACGAAGTATAAAAAGCATTACTTCAGATCCACTCACTTATCTTGAAGCCACTTGGTCAGAATTTGGCGACGTGGTTCAGTTCCCAATTCCCAAACCAGCCACGTATTTAGTGACCAGCCCAGAAGGTGCCAGAGAAGTTCTGGTAAATCAGCACAACGAAACTTCCAAGCGCACTTTGCAATACAACAATCTCTCGCTGGTAACCGGAGAAGGATTACTAACTGCTGATACTCAAGCTTGGCGACCGCGTCGACGAATGCTGCAGCCAGCTTTTCATAAAGAGATGGTGGCACTTTCGGTAAATCACATTGAAGCTGGGTTAGCAAAACTTGATGCTCAGTGGAATGAGTTAACTTCCGAAGGTACCGCGATAGTTGATATCGATCATGCCATGATGAGCCTGGCACTCGAAATAACCTGCGGTGCCTTGTTTGGAATTGATGTCGATGATGATGTTGACGAGATAACTTCAGCAACTTTAATCGCGCTTCATGGCGTAGTTTCTAGAGCACGTAATCCAATTTCAGTTCCATTAGGTTTCCCAACACCTGCGAATCTAAGAATGAAACGAGCAATCAAACGGCTTGATAAAGCAGTCGATGCAATATTGAGTTCTAGGAATCTAAACAAACTTCCAGCGGATGCACCTATCCGAGATATGTTGGATGTGTTACTCGATCCAGATCTAGAAATTCCGTTAACCAAGCAGCAAATACGCGACGAGATAGCAACTTTCATTGTGGCTGGTCATGAAACCGTTGCTAGTGCACTTACTTGGGCTTGGCATTTATTGGTTACCAATCCCGAAGAATTACAGAAGCTTAAGAATGATCCAACTCGATCCCAGCTGGTATTCGATGAGTCATTACGGTTGTATCCACCGGCTTGGGTCATCACTCGTCGGACATTAAGTGACTTAACAGTTGATGACGTACTGATTCCAGCAAATTCTCTTGTGATTGTTAGTCCGTGGTTAGTGCATAGGAATCCAAAAGCTTGGGAAAATCCAACTACCTTTATGCCAGACCGCTTTAAACCTGGTACTCCGCAACTTGGCTATATTCCGTTTGGCGCTGGCGCTCGCTTATGTATTGGCAAGGAGATGGCAAGGCTCGAAGGATCACAAATTCTTGCTCACATCTCAAGAACTTGGAATATCGAAGCAGTGCACAATTCGCAAGTGCCGATTGACGCTTCGGTAACTTTGCGACCAGTGGCTGGGATGCCGGTACGGATTTCCCGGTTAGTTCAGTAAGTTTAAAACTTGATCATGCAGTAAGGCATTAGTGGTTATTGCATGTCCAGCCTGCATTGGGCTTTGACCTTTTATTCCTGTGACCTTGCAGCCAGCTGCGTTAGCAATCGCAATAAACGCGGCCATGTCATAGTTTTGCAATTCTGGCTCGATTGCGATGTCGACTGCACCTTCGGCAACGAGTAGGTGTGACCAAAAGTCACCATAGCCTCTGGTGCGCCAAACTGCATTCGTAATCTTTGCTAGTGAATCTTTGCCGAGTAAATCCCAGCCAATTGGATCAGAATAAGAGAATGAGGCATCGCTTAGCGATTGCACTTTCGAAGGTGAAATATTTCGTACTGAACCATCAACATCTTTAGTAAATGCCCCATCTTCAGGGCTGGCCCACCAGCGCCTTCCCATGGCAGGCGCAGATACCACGCCAACAACTGGTTCACCATCAATTGCAAGTGCGATTAAAGTTCCCCAAACTGGAACACCGCGAACATAATTCTTAGTCGCGTCAATTGGGTCAACAATCCAGGTTCGAGATGCGGCTTCATTGGTATTTGGAAACTCTTCACCAATCACGCCATCACCAGGACGCTTGCTGGCTAGTTGTTCACGAAGCGTGGTTTCAACTGCGCGATCAGCTTCTGTTACTGGAGTGAAATCTGGTTTAGTTTCTACGCTCAAATCAAGGGCTCGGTATCTAGACATAGACAGCTGATCTGCCACGTCCGCCATTTGCAATGCCAATTCCAGATCTGAGTTCATGACTTTACGCTACTGGCTAATTCTTGAGGACAGAAATATGGCGCACTAACTTGAGGGTGTTTGAAGCGCGAACAGCAATCTTCGAAGTGACGATAAGCGCCCTTCACCAGCACTGCCAGCATGATTCTGGCTAACCCACTCATCGAGTGCGCAGTCCGGAGGCGACTGGCCAACTGAGTTCACGTGCGTGCAGGCTCGTGGGCATTCATTTGCGCCATCAACCAATTCTGGAAACGATTCAATGATATCTTCGGGCTTTACATGTGCCAGGCCGAATGAGCGAAGTCCTGGAGTATCAATGACCCAGCCTGAATCATTCGGCAAGGGAATCGCACGAGCTGAAGTTGAAGTGTGTTTTCCTCGACCTGTCACATCGTTCACTTCACCAGTAGTTCGTAATGCGTCAGGCACCAGGGAGTTCACTAATGTGGATTTGCCAACACCGGAGTGGCCGAGAAACACAGTTGTTCTTCCAGATAGCGCAGCTCTAACTTCAGAGATTCCGGCCCCGGTTTGTTGATTTACTTCAATGTGTCGCAAGTCCATCCCGGAGTAATTATCGAGAATCACTTGTGGGGATCCCAAGTCGACTTTGGTAATGATTAAAAGTGGCTCAAGTCCAGCTTCGAATGCAGCCACTAGCGCACGATCAATCAAGCCAATTCGAGGCTCTGGGTTTGCTGCTGCAGTGACAATTGCCATTTGATCGGCATTGGCGACGATCACTCGTTCAACTGGATCACTGTCATCAGCAGTTCGAGTTAAAACCGTTTCTCTATCAATGATTTCAACTAACCGCGCCAAGGTATCAACAGCACCGGATAGGTCACCAACTAGGCGAACTCGGTCGCCAATGACAACGCCTTTTCGGCCAAGCTCACGTGCCTTAACTGTGGTTACTTGAACTTGATTTTCGAAAAGTTCACCAGCAGGAACTAAACAAGTGATTCGCCCCCGGTCTACTCCGATTACTTGACCGACTTCGGCTTTTGAAAAATCGGGTCGATCTTTAGTTCGCCGCCTGGAATTACCTCGGGTAGGTCTACCTGAGATGGAATCTTCGTCGAATTGACTCACGCGTTAACCATCTCTTGCCACATGTTTGCAAAGTCAGGCAACGTCTTGCTGGTTGTTGCAATATCTTCAATCACTAAATCTGGGACAGCTAGCCCAAGTACTGCTCCGGCCATTGCCATGCGATGGTCAGAGTAAGTGGCGAACTGACCGCCATGAAGTTTTGCTGGTTCGATATGAATTCCATCAGCAGTTTCCGTTGCCTTCCCACCAAGTTTGTTGATTTCGCTAACTAGCGCAGCCAATCGATCAGTCTCATGACCACGTAAGTGTGCAATGCCCCGCAAGGTAGACGGGCCAGTTGCCAGCGCGCATAACGCGGCAATTACTGGAGTAAGTTCGCCGACATCGTGTAAGTCAACATCGATCCCATTAATTTCTGATCCGCCGGTAACTACTAAATCACTTCCATCCCGAGAAACAGTTGCGCCCAGTTTTGGTAGCAGCTTTACAAGCGCGTCACCGGCCTGCGTTGTTTGGGTAGGCCAATCAGGAATTGTCACTGATCCACCACTAACAAGTGCAGCTGCAAGAAATGGCGCAGCATTAGATAAGTCGGGTTCCACAGTTACATTGAAAGCACGTGGCACGCCAGGGTAAACCGTCCAGGTGGCATTGGTCGAATCCTTGATATCAACGTCGACCCGAATTCCGAGTTCTCGCAAAACTTCAACGGACATATCAATGTGTGGCATTGACGGCAATGCAGATCCCGAGTGAATTACTGAAACACCAGAATCGTATCTACATCCGGCGAGCAGCAGTGCACTAACAAATTGTGAAGACTCAGATGCATCGATGGTTACAGAGCCACCAGGAACGAATCCTTTACCCACAACTGTGAAAGGTAAAGTTCCACGGCCATCATCGCTGATTTCGACATCCAAGTTTCTAAGTGCAGAGATGATCTGCTTCATTGGTCGAACTCGAGCGTGTGGATCGCCATCGAATCGAATGTTACCTGAACTCAGCGCTGCCACTGGCGGCACAAATCTCATTACCGTTCCAGCTAAACCACAATCGACTTGAACTGGCTCGGAAGTCGTTCCAGGGGAAACGATAAATGCCTCGTCTTGAATTTCCACCGAACTACCAAGTGCAGATATAGCCCGTGCCATCAAAAGGGTGTCGCGCGCTTGGAGCGGATGATTGATTCGGCATTCACCGCCAGAAAGAGCAGCCATTATTAACCAGCGGTTAGTTAAGGACTTTGATCCAGGAATGCGAACGCGCGCGGCTATTGGGTTAGTCCGGTTAGGAGCATTCCACAGATCAGGCACATCTCTAAGCCTAACGGCTGGCAGACTAGGGGAATATGTGCGGAAGATTCACGTTAAAGACCGACCCAAAGGTAATTGCTAGTCAATTCCAGGTCAGCTCAATTGCAATCCTTGAAGGGCGCATTGCTGATTTAACTTCGCCAGCAAAGAAGTTAGATCAAATTGAATCAGATCCTTTTCAGCCAAATTTCAATGTGGCACCAACGCATCAAATTCCAGCCATTGTTTCGCAAAATGCGGAAAGGCTCCTGGCTGCATTTGCTTGGGGTCTGATTCCGAGCTGGGCCAAGGATCCCGCAATCGGATCAAGAATGATTAATGCCCGAAGTGAAACCGCTGCTGAGAAACCTTCATTTAGATCCGCGTTAGTAAAGCGCAGATGTATTGTTCCGGCTGATGGGTGGTACGAATGGCAAGGTAGTCCAGGCAAGAAGACGCCTTATTATTTTTCGGCGCCCAACGAATCAGTGCTAGGACTTGCTGGGATTTACGAATCTTGGAAGCAGCCTGATGGTCAAATGCTTTGGTCTTCTGCAATTTTGACCCAAGAGGCACGGCCAGATCTTTCATACATTCATGATCGGATGCCAGTTTTATTGACTCCAGAGCTGCAAGATTCTTGGTTGAATTCACCAACCAATCCGCTGCAGGATGTTTTAGGTTCTGCCGCTGAAGTGAAATTACAAGCGTGGGAAGTTTCTCCAGCCGTTGGGAATGTCAAAAACAATAACGCTGAATTAATGACAAATCAGACCTTGTTTTAACCCCTACCGCTTGGATTCGACCTGATTTGGGAGCAGATTTCCTCCAGTAACGGTTACCCCGTATTCTGTATACCTAAGCTAAATCGCAAGGAGCACCCCATGAGCAAGCGCGGCCGCAAAAAGCGTGATCGTAAGAAGAACAAGGCAAACCACGGCCGTCGTCCAAACGCTTAAGCCTATTTGTCAAAAAAAGTCTGGTTCGCCAGGCTTTTTTTATGCCCAGAAACTTTGTACCTGGATTAGGAAATCGAGACGATTAAATCGCCTTCTTGAACAACATCTCCAACGCTAACTGCGACTCTCGAGATGGTTCCAGATTCTTCAGCGATTACCGGAATTTCCATTTTCATAGATTCCAGCAAAACAATGGTGTCGCCCACGTTTAAAGTGGCGCCTTCAGTGACATAAATTTCCATCACATTTGCGACCATATCCGCACGCACATCTGACATACCTCAACGGTAGCCCATGTTGAATCGACTTCGGTTAGTGGCTATGGATTAGGTAAGTCAGTTTCAAATACATGCGGAGTTGGCTCTAGGCCACGAGCACGAGCTCGCTGAGCACGTCGCTTGATAGCACGACGTTCATCTTCACTAGTTCCGCCCCAAACACCAGAATCTTGACCAGTTTCGAGTGCCCATTTCAGGCAAGGTTCAATAACCTTGCAGCGACGGCATACAGCCTTCGCTTCCTCGATCTGTAAAATTGCAGGGCCTGTATTGCCAATGGGGAAGAAGAGTTCTGGATCTTCGTCACGGCAGGCTGCCTCATGGCGCCAGTCCACGCGATCCTCCAAGATGTAGTTACGGATAAACGGTCAATTTGCGATTTTTACTCTTTGGTTTCCCTTGGATCCAATCTGCAGTTTCCAGTTTCTCACTTAGTGACTGTTTTCACAAGGGTTTTAGCCAATAAAATCGGGATTTTTTTGTGACCTGCGACCCAGTCAGTTCTAAAAGTCTTGAAAATCGTCCAGATTCAAATCAATGGGTTCACAAATTGGCAAGCACTCTAAGCGCATTTGGGACATGGGTAGCCGTCAGTTCCGTCGACTGGGTTAGCACATCGCCATCTACTTGAATCCAAAGTGGGCGATCGGATTGAATATGGACTTGTTTTTGATTTGTAAGTGCAATTACATTTCGCTCATTCTCGGCGGATTTTCCAGCTATTGCTCGCCTAACCAGCCTTAAAATGGCTCGGACTTTAAGCGAGGTAGGCGCATAAACATCAAGCGCAGTTTCATGGCTAGCCATTGGAAGTGGGTTCAGCGGCTTTGACCCCAGATAGGCCCACGGTGCCAAATTCACGATTAGGGCGAAATGCGCATTTCGATGAACCGCACCTGAATCAGAGACCAAACTAAGCCCAGCGTTCTTGCGGTCCGTTCTGGCAAACAACTCTCGTAAGGCCAGTCCTGCGTACGCTCTATCGCTAACCATTTTTCCACCAGCTCTGCGCGCTTCCATTTCCGCAATTACCGCAGCGTCTAATCCGATACCGGCGTTGAAAAGAAACCAGCGCGAAATATTGTTTGTCGCAATCTTGCCAACACCGATGTTTTTAAACTGGCTAGTTTGAAGTGCAGTTAGGATTTGAGCCGTTGCTTCAAGCGGATTCTCGGACAGCCCCATGTTCCGCGCAAATACATTTCCATTTCCGCCCGGTATGGCAGCAAGCAGGGGACCATCGGGGTTTGGCCCATCTAGCAAAAGCCCATTTGCAATTTCATTGACGGTGCCATCACCACCCAGGCCAATTACTAGTTCGAATCCTTGTTGCTGAGCAGATCTAGCGATTTCTATGGCATCGTTGCGAGCTTTAGTATTCATAACCGTGATGTCTAGATGCTTTGAAAGTTCATTCACTACCTGGGTTTGGATTGCATCATCTGTAGTAGTTGCAAATGTGTTTGCAACAAAGAGCGCCCGCATGCCTCAACTCTATCTGCGAAATTTGAGGAATCCGATATGGTTGTTATGTGAAGAAATTAACTTTAGCCATTGGCGCGATTGAATCTGGAGTCATTTTCCTTTATGGCTTAGTGATTGTCATCAGGGGAACTTTGGAAAAAAGCACGGTAGGTTCACCGTTAGTGCAGTTCATCATTTACACAATTTTCGCTGCATCTCTAGCTGCCTGCACTCGCGGAATTTCAAAGCAACAAAACTGGGCTCGCACTCCGTTCTATCTGCTGCAGCTATTTATTGGAATCGCTGGGTACACACTTATTTATGGCACATTAATTGTTTACAAAGTTTTCGGAGTTATCGTCAGCGCGGTTGGTGTAGCGGGATTTGTGGCACTACTTAGAACGCCACAAGAAGATTCATTAACTAATTAAGCCTTCTCGCAAGTGACTTAAGACTTTGTTTAAAATTCGAGAAACGTGCATCTGAGAAATACCCAACTCAGTTGCTATTTGACTTTGACTCAAGTTTTCAAAGAACCGCATTTGCAAAATTCTTTTCTCTCGGTCGTCCAGTTGTGCGAGTAACGGTTTTAGAGATTCACGGTATTCAACGCCCTCAAGTGCTTCATCTAATGCGCCGAACGTTTCTCCAATGCTTGTAGAAGTTTCAGAGGTTACATCCAAACTGACCGTTGAATAAGCCGCATTCGATTCCAATGCCTCGGCAACATCATCAACAGTTATACCGAGATGTTTAGCAATTTCCTTTGGAGTAGGTGACCGATCTAATTTCTGGGTCAACTCAGTGGTTGCCTTAGTTACTGATGCGCCCAATTCTTGAAGTCTTCGAGGCACCCTAACAGCCCAGGTCTTATCTCGGAAGTGACGCTTGATTTCGCCAACTATGGTTGGGGTTGCAAAAGTCGAGAATTCGAATCCTTTAGAAATTTCAAATCTGTCGATTGCCTTGATTAAGCCGATGGTGCCGACTTGAATCAGATCATCAAGAGGCTCGCCACGATCAGCAAATTTTCGTGCCATGAATGTAACCAAAGGTAAATGGCGTTCAATCAGCGCAGCACGAAGCGCCTCGTGTTCACTTGTACCTGCTTCTAGAGCTGCAAGTTGCTCGAACATCTCACGATCAACTGATCGTAAGTCGTTTTTAGGCACTAGCCACCACTTTGGCAGTTAGCAACAGAGTCACTAGACCTGCCGGTGAAGTGTCTGCGGAAACTTCGTGCACCAAAGCACTTAGAACTGTCCAAGCAAACGAAGTTTTATCAGGTGGGGGACTTCCGGCTGGGCCAGTAAGTTCAATGTCCAAGCGCTCGGAGTGAATCTTGAACTTAATGGTTACAACACCGGAGTCCGGTTTGTGCGCAATCAGAACTGCGAATGCCTCATCAACGGCCAATCGCAAATCATCAATGGCATCAATGGTTAAGTCAGCATGCGCTGCAATGTGTGCTGCAGCGCTTCGAATCAATCCGACATACTCTGGGGTAGCCGGAACGGCTAAATCAATTGTGTTCACATTACGACGTTAACCTATTTCACAGTCGCAACGGGTGATCGCCTAACTATTCGCTGGCGAGATCTTTAAGTTCCTGGCCAGAGACTCGATAAACCGTCCACTCGTCCATAGCCTTTGCGCCCATAGCGCGGTAAACATCGATGGCTGGTTGATTCCAATCCAATACCCACCACTGGAATCGTGAGTAGTCGTTATCGATACACACTTGAGCCAGTCGCTTCATTAGCGCTTTACCCATGCCTTGGCCTCGGTACTGTGGCCGAACATAAAGGTCCTCAAGATAGACACCATGTGTGCCATCCCAAGTGCTGTAATTCAAAAACCAGATTGCCATTCCAGCAAGTTGATCGGAATCATTCGGATCTTCAATTACAAACGCATAAACTGCAGGTTGCCCATGAGGGGTATTTGCCGAACCTGAAGTAGAAATGCTGTCGTGCTGGTCGAACTCAGGGGAAGAAGAATCGCGACCGAACAGTGCCTTCATCAGGTCAGGTTCGGTCGCGATTACTTCTTCTGGAGCTTTTTCGTACTCTGCTAACTCATTAATCATTTGGTGCATTTGAGCTACGTCTTCCGGCGTTGCTTCTCGCACCAAAATCATAAGGTAGGTCTTACTTCTTTGAGTCTGCGAAGATTGCTGCAATTTCGTCGATCTTTGCGATCAACTGGTCAGCAACTGCTACATCGTTAGTTCCCTTGGTGCCACCAGCGCCAGCAAGCTTTGTAGCTTCGTTGAAAAGTCCATTTAGATTTGGGTACTTTTCGAAGTGTGGGGCCTTGAAGTAGTCAGTCCAAAGAACCCATAGGTGTTCCTTAACCTGGTGTGAGCGCTCTTCCTTGATAGCAACTGCGCGGGCTTTGAAGTCTGCGTCATCGGATGCGTGGTACTTCTCCATGCAGGCCTTAACAGAAAGTGCTTCGATCCGAGCCTGAGCTGGATCGTAGATGCCACAAGGTAGGTCGCAGTGAGCATTCACTGCAATAGTTGATGCGAAAAGCTTCATAATTCCTCCGAAGATATAGCGGATGTCCGCTTGCCACAAGATTACCTCCACCGGTTCCGGCCCGCAGAATAGGGCTGGAACAATAGGAATATGCGTTACGGAATGGCAGTGGTTTCAGGCTTGAGCATGATTCCTACTTTGGCACCGGGTGAGCGGTTATTGATTCGTCACGACGGCCCGATGGTTCTTGGTGACCTTGTGATTTTCAAACGCAATAATCAATACGACATTAAGCGACTTATCCGAATCGAAGCAGACGGCATTTTCGCGCAAGGCGATAATGATTTAGTCAGTACAGATTCAAGGTCCTACGGGTTGATTCCATTTGACGATGTACTGGGCACCGTTACTTATCGACTCTGGCCTAAACCAGGACGAATCAAACAGGGATAAGCGTGTTTGCAAAGATCTGCCAAGCTAGCAGTGACTTTGCAACCAAACTCAACACAATGTAAATGCGCTCGCCGTGTAAGTAGTTACTCCACTTACCTTGTGCTTTGTATTGCTTGTATTGCACCCAAGCAAATGAATTAAACAACACGAAGATGGTCACGATGATTCCATAAACAAATGCCGGTGCACTTGCATCGGACGGGTTACCTGGAGAAACTACGTATATTGCAACCGCCAACCACGGAACCATACCTGTGATGCAGCCAAAGATAAATGGAACCCAGCCACCGTTTCCAGGCTGTTCGTATTTTTCTTGTAACCAACCAAAAAGAATCATAGATGCGTTTACGCCAAAGATTGCGACCAGTGCTGTGATATCAGCAATGCCGGTAATCTGCGCGATCAGCACAATCATCACTGATGAGCTAATTGAGTATTCAACCCAACGGAAGTAGTTGTGCTTATCCTCTAAGCCTTTGCCATATCGACCAAAGAATTGTGGGCTTGCTACGATGAAATGAGCCAATGCCGATAGGCCTAGGAATAGTGCCACCATCAGTGCCAGCGGTGTTTCAAATACCACGACTGGGTCGGAATAGATGGATCCAGGCGGACCAGCCATGTAAGTCGCAGTTACCGGAAGACTGAAGTCTGTCGACAGGGCTAGTACTGCAGCCATCTGCAGCAAGTGCACAACGCCGGCAATTAGGTTGAATCTACGCAGGCTTGGAATCGTTAATTTGCTCATAACTCAAGCGTGCCATAGTGAAGTGTCGATTCAATAGATTTACGAAGTTAAATCCCAAGAAAAACAACAAATCAGGGAACTATTACAAGCTTTCCTTGGATATCGCCCTGATGCATAAGTTCGTAGCCCTGTTTCGCATCTTCAAGTGAGAACACTTGTTGAATGTGTGGACGCACTCCGGTTTCGCCCAGGAGATTAAGAAGGCTTTCAAATTCAGCTCGAGTACCCATAGTTGAACCAACTACTTCAAGTTGTAGGAAGAACAGTCGATTCAAATCAGCTGGTGGATTGGCACCACTGGTCGCGCCACAGATTACTATTTTTCCGCCAGGTCGCAGACTTCGCATGGAATGTGACCACGTTGCTTCGCCAACGCTTTCCATTACTGCATCAACTTTGCCCGGTAGTCGAGCTCCAGATTCAAAAGTTTCTGCTGCACCGATTGATTTTGCATATTCGCGCTTCGCTTCGTCTCGGGAAGTTACCCAAGTTACAAAGCCAGCCGCATTAGCAAGTTGAATAAGCGCAGTAGCAACACCGCCTCCTGCACCTTGAATAAGTACTGTGTCACCTTTCTTTAAACCTGATTTCGTAAAAAGCATTCGGTAAGCGGTGAGCCAGGCGGTAGGTAAGCAAGCAGCTTCTTCAAAGGAAAGGAAATCAGGTTTTGGAATCACGTTGTATGCCGGAACTGTTACAAACTCAGCATGAGTGCCATCGTGCACTTCACTCAGAAGTGAACGCTTCGGATCCAGGGTTTCATCACCTTTGGAAGGATCGCCCAAAACAGCATGAACTATGACAGCAGTTCCATCATCCAAAGTTCCCGCAGCATCAGAACCCAAAACAATTGGAAGGTTTTCTGGCGCTGTAGCTACACCGCGCAGAGTCCAAACGTCATGGTGATTGATGGCAGCAGCTTTGACGGCAACTCGAACCCAACCTTCAGGTACAACTGGATCTGGGTGATCACAAATTGAAAATCCTTCAAATGGATTTTCTTGATTTCCACTTACTGCAACTACAGCGCGCATTAGACATCTTCCTCATCATCATCAAGTCGCGCTAACCAGGTTGCTAGGCGCTCAGTTGGTACTTCAAAGTCAGGAAACGTGTCAACAAATTCCCGCATCCGTTCAGCTAACCATTCAAAGGTAACTTCTTCTTCGCCACGACGCTTCTCTAATTCTTCAATGCCTCGGTCAGTAAAGTACATGTTTGGCCCTTCCGAGAAATTCGATTAGCTAAATGCCTGGGCGACAAGTGCTTGCTGTTCCAATTCACTGCGATGATGTGACCCAACAGCTGGTGAACTTGAAGCTGGTCGGGAAATACCAGTAATTGCGCGGTTTATTAAAGCCGGCAAGTTCATAGCCATGAAACTCCAGGCACCTTGATTAGCAGGTTCTTCTTGAACCCAACGAACATTCTTCAAGTTCTGGTAACGAGCAAGTTCTGGCGGCAATGTGATTGCAGGCAATGGGTAGAGGCGTTCGAGTCGAACAATTGCTACGTCCTTACGTCCTTGCTTTTCACGTTCGGCAGCTAGGTCGTAGTAAACCTTGCCGCTACACAGCAACACTGAAGTCACCTCATCTGGATTTACGGTTGTGTCACCAATGATTGCCTTGAAAGTGCCTTCGGTGAAGTCGCTAACTTTCGAAGTTGCATACTTTGCCCGAAGTAGCGACTTAGGCGTGAACACCACAAGTGGTCGGGTCAAAGTGGACTTCACTTGCCAGCGCAACAAGTGGAAGAAACTTGCCGGAGTTGTTGGCATGGCAACTGTGATGTTGTCTTGCGCACACTGCTGCAAGAAACGCTCAACACGTGCCGAAGAGTGATCCGGTCCTTGACCTTCGTATCCATGTGGAAGCAAAAGGACAAGGCTGCTCTTTTGCGCCCACTTTTGTTCACCCGTTGTTATGTATTCATCAATGATGGTTTGGGCACCGTTAGCAAAATCACCGAATTGGGCTTCCCATATAGTTAACGCTTCTGGGCGAATTACTGAGTAACCGTACTCGAATCCCATTGCTGCGTATTCACTTAGCAAGGAATCGTAAACATCAAGTTTGGCTCCGCCTTCGTAACAAGTCTTAAGTGGCTTGTATTGCCAACCAGTTTTCTTGTCCACAATTACGGCGTGACGATGGCCAAATGTTCCGCGGCGACTGTCTTGGCCAGCCAAGCGAACAACGGTGCCTTCAGTGAGTAAAGATCCGATAGCTAATGCCTCGCCCATACCCCAATCGATTGCGTCAGTTGCAACCATTTCGGCCCGGCGAGCAAGTTGTGGAGCCAAGCGTGGATGGACTGTGAACCCTTCAGGCATGTTCGTTTGGCTTGCAACGACACGATCAATAACTTCGCGACTGATTGCCGTTGGAACTTCCCAAGTTGGAGTCTGTGGTGCCAGGGTTTGCTGACCATGAGAAATAACTTCAGATGCGGAGGCATTGAAGTGCTCAGCTGAATCAGACTTAGTAGCCTGGAAAACACCTTCAAGTTCGTCTTGATAATGCTTTAGAGCTCCCTCAGCTTCTTCTAGCGTTATGTCGCCACGACCAACTAGCGCCTCAGTGTAAAGCTTTCGAACTGAGCGCTTCTGATCGATGATGTCGTACATAAGTGGCTGAGTTAGTGATGGGTCATCAGCTTCGTTATGTCCACGACGTCGGTAGCAAACCAAGTCAATGACAACGTCTTTGTGGAAGGCCTGGCGGAAATCGTAAGCCAGTTGTGCAACGCGAACGACAGCTTCTGGATCATCGCCATTTACATGGAATACCGGAGCCTGGATCGTGCGAGCTACGTCAGTTGAGTAGACACTTGTGCGGCTGTATCTAGGTGATGTTGTGAAGCCAACCTGATTGTTGATGACCAAGTGAATGGTTCCGCCAACTCGATAACCCTGCAATTGGCTCATCTGAAGTGTTTCGGCAACTACACCTTGACCTGCAAATGCGGCATCACCATGCATTAGAAGAGGCAAGACTGAGTATTTGTCCTTAGCGTCCTCATTAGATTGAGCAATGATGTCCTGCTTAGCGCGCACAATTCCCTCGAGCACTGGATTAACCGCTTCTAGGTGTGAAGGGTTTGCAGCTAGATAAACCTTTACTTCTTCGCCACCACCAGCCTTGTATGTGCTCTTGGTTCCCAAGTGATACTTAACGTCGCCAGAACCTTGCACTGACTCTTCGCCGTAGTTACCCTCAAATTCACTGAAGATTCGGCCGTATCCCTTGCCAGCAATGTTGGCCAGAACGTTTAGGCGACCACGGTGTGGCATACCAATACAAACTTCATCAAGTTCATCTTTGGCTGCTTCGATCAAAATCTGATCAACGAAAGGAATGGCACTTTCTCCACCTTCAAGGCTAAAGCGCTTTTGTCCTACGTACTTTGTTTGCAGGAAGCTCTCAAAGGCTTCAGCTTCATTTAGTTTGCGAAGGATGCGCAACTGTTCATCGCGATCGACTTTGTCCTGCTTGCGTTCTAGGCGATCCTGAATCCACTTACGCTGTTCTGGATCTTGCAAGTGCATGTATTCGATACCGATGGTGCGGCAGTAAGCATCACGTAGCGTTCCCAAGATGTCGCGCAGCATGGCAAATGGGCGACCACCAAATCCACCTGTGGCAAATTCACGATCCAAATCCCACAAAGTCATTCCGTGATTGGCAATGTCTAGATCTGGGTGGGATCGCTGGTGATACTCAAGCGGATCAATGTCAGCCAATAGATGTCCACGCACTCGGAAAGCATGGATCATCTCTTGAACTCGAGCAGTTTTATCTAGATCAGCATCATGAGATGTAGCTAAGTCTTGTGCCCAACGAATTGGCTCATATGGAATCTGTAAGGAACGGAAAATGTCATCGTAAAAACCATCGGTGCCAAGCAGTAACTGATGAACTCGACGTAAGAAATCGCCTGACTGCGCACCTTGTATTACTCGGTGGTCATAAGTGCTAGTGAAAGTCATGATCTTGCTAACGGCATTTCTAGCTAGCGCATCATCTGAAGCGCCTTGCCATTCAGCTGGGTAATCCATGGCACCCACGCCAATGATTACGCCTTGTCCTGGCATCAACCTAGGAACTGAGTGAACGGTTCCAATGGTTCCTGGGTTTGTCAGGCTGGCTGTGGTTCCTTGAAAATCTTCAACAGCAAGTTTGCCGGCGCGAGCTTTACGAATCACCTCTTCATACCCAGCCCAAAAAGCTGCAAAGTCCATGGTGTCGGCTGACTTGATGCAAGGAACAAGTAACTGACGAGAACCATCTTCTTTTGCAAGGTCAATTGCAAGGCCAAGACCAACTTGTTGGTGACGAGCAATTGCAGGCTTACCTTCAACAGTTGTGTAAGAAACATTCATGTCAGGCATTTCGCGCAAAGCCCGAACAATTGCAAAACCAATAATGTGAGTGAAGCTAACTTTGCCACCGCGACCGCGTGCTAGGTGGTTGTTTATAACGATGCGGTTGTCGACCATAAGTTTCGCAGGAACTGCGCGAACTGAAGTTGCAGTTGGAATTTCAAGACTGGCTTCCATGTTTGTTACAACACGAGCTGAAGTTCCTTTAAGTTTTTCAATGACATCATCAGCAAGTGACGCTGGTGCTGGCTTGGCAGCAGGTGCAGCACTTTCGGAAGGTGCTTGAACAGTTGCTGCAGGCTGAGCAACCGCAGGTGCAGCTGCTGGCACAGCAGGCTTTGTTGCTGAAGCATGAGGTGAGTGGTCAGCAGGGGAGTAGTCGGCGAAAAAGTCCCACCAGGCTGGATCAACGGATTGCTTGTCTTCCAAAAACTGTTGATACAACTCGTCAACGAGCCAATCGTTTGCACCAAATGGACTATTTGTTGGTCCGGACACGGCTTGGGGGCCTTCCTTGTTGAACTCGAGATACTTCTCTATAAGGAAATCGTATCGCCCATCTGACAAGGGCTTCAACGTGCATAAGCCCTGGGGCTAGGGCAGGGTAAGAGCATGACATCTGCACCAGATTCCAATCCAAATCAATACGACCTTGCCGAAAAAGTGGCGGTAATCACAGGGGGTTCTCGAGGAATTGGTCTAGCTGCTGCCAAGGCGCTCGGTGCGCTCGGTGCCACAGTTGTGCTCGTTGGGCGAAATCCAGACAACCTAAGCTCTGCAGTCTCGGCCCTTTTGGATCAAGGCGTAGATGTTGACAGCATCAGTGTTGACGTTTCCGATGGGGCGAAAGTTTCAGAGAAGATAAGTCAGCACTTGCTAGCGTCTCAAGCCGACATATTGATTAACTCAGCTGGCGTTATGAGCGAGAAAATGGCCAAGACCCTACGCACCTCGAGTGAAGAGTGGCATCGAGTTATGGGAATCAATCTTGATGGCACATTCAATATGATTTCTGCGATCGGACCGCAAATGGCACAACGCAAATCTGGTCGGATTATCAACGTGTCAGCATGCCTAGGGAGATTCACTGGACCAGGTCTTGCAGGTGGACTGGCTCCATATCGAATTTCGAAAACTGCCGTTAATGCATTAACCAAAAACTTGGCTGCAGAACTCGGAAACGGAACCCGCGGTGTGTTAGTTGATGCGATGTGTCCAAACCATACCCGAACTGACATGGGTGGACCAGATGCACCTCGTAGCCCAGAAGAAGCAGTCGACACAATCGTTTGGCTAGCTACCAGAGAACACAATTCAGAAACCCAAACTGGATTGCTCTGGGAAGATCGTCAAATCGTTCCCTGGTAATTTGAGCCTGTTCATCTGGCAAATAGATTATTGTCCTTGCATGTGAATATGTGCAGCTCGCTTCACATCATGTAGATCGAAGTAAGAACGTTCGCGAGCCTTCCAAATCAACATTTCATTGCGAACCACTTCTCCATCACGTTGGACAACGCGGTCTAAAAGCAAATTCTCGTCAGCTTCAACCCAAATAGCTTGTGAGACATTTGTGCGAAGGGCACTATGTCCGGAGCCAACTCCTTCGATAATGACAATCGGGGTCAGTGACAAGTCAGACCAACTCGCGTACTTACTCTGATGCCAGTCATAAGTTAGGTACTTGGGACTTAGATAATTTCTAATTGGCGTCAAAATCCAAGCTTCAATGCGATCAAACAATTTCTGATCTAAGGCATCATTCCAACCTTCATAAAGTTCATCCAAATGGACAACACTCATCGGGCCGTTTGCATCAGACATTGAAATAGAAAGCTCGTGAGCCAAAGTAGTTTTACCAGATCCAGCTGGACCGTCTATAGTGACAATTTTGGTTTCACCGCAAAGTGCATCACTATTTTCAATGGCTGACTTGACTTTAGACAGCTCAAAAAATGTCATGAGCTAACTAACCGTGCGTTGAAGTTTTTGCCAGTTAATCCAACCGCGCAGGGCGATCGCAGCAAAGGCTACATAGAGCAACGAAGTGAACTTAAGATCTTGTGACCAGTAGAGCCCTACGAAGACAATGTTGACCACCAGCCAAGCAATCCAATTCTCACGAAACTGCAAAACCATAAGGACTTGTGCAATAACGCTAAAAACTAAACCAAAAGCATCGGGACGAGCAGCGGCTGCACCAAGTGAAACTAGGAACGGTGTTATCAATAACCAGATCACAGTTCCTGCACTTAGTACAGACACGCGGAGTGCCCAGGATAGGTTGCGCGAGCTTGCACCTTGCGGCCCCCAGCCAAACCAGCCCCAAATTGCTGCAGCGATGAAAACCAACTGAAGTGATGCGCTGGCGTAAAGCTCGTAATTGAAAAACAGCCAACCGTAAAGTACTCCGCTTACTCCGTACCACGGCCACATAATTCGTTTACCGGTTGTGCCCAGCCAGACTCCTGTGGCTGAAGCGATAACTGCCGTTAACTCAAGCAGAGTTACCTGGTAGCCCATAACTGTAAATAGAACAGTGCTGACAAATTCATTGATCTCTGAAAACATAGACTGCATTCCTCCTGCAATCCGCATTACCGGACTGGTTAAACGGTCGGTGTGATGATCAAAAGATCGGACACCCTCTCAGCCCACCTTGTTGTGGACTCCCGTGTCTTGCTGATTCCACTGTATGTCATCTTTGCCGTTTATGGGGCTAAATTGCGGGCACTGATAAAGTCACACAGGCAGTTAGTTTTGCCCGCGTAGCTCAGTGGATAGAGCGTCTGCCTCCGGAGCAGAAGGTCGAAGGTTCGATTCCTTTCGCGGGCACGTGAGTGATCAGCGCCCATCTCGAGCAAGATTCGTGGTTCGTCGCACGCTTGTGTTTGGATTAGCTTTTTTGATTTTGATAGCGATTTTACGGTTTGTATCTGGGGCGATCACATCCCAGCCGACAGAAGGCTCTGTTGCTCCAATTCCAGTGCCCGTAGTAACGCCAGCATATGATTGCGAAGCAAACTCGCCCGTACCTCAAACTTTTGTTGACGCCTGGTTTGCTGAATTTCAGCCAACAGATTTCAACGTGACAGTAGTTGATTTAGTTGAAGGCTGCACATATTCAATGGGGGATAGCACAGCAACTTTCCAAACGGCATCGACTGGCAAAGTTATTGTTGCCACGGGTGTGCTGGAAATGGTTGCTGCTGGAACCTTGGATTACGAGACGGTTTCATCAGATATGGAACTTATGATTACGCAATCTGATAACAGTGCGGCTGATCGACTGTTCAAAATAATTGGCAAGAATAATGCAGTCGCTTCCATTGCAAGTCGCTACGGGCTAACAAATACAACTACGGGCGGTGCCTGGGGAACAATAATGACAAACTCAAGTGACCAAGCCTCGCTTTTGAATCAAGTGGTTGGCACAGCAGAGAGCCCGCTATTAGAAGCTCAGCGCGCAACCCTTCGTAACTTGATGATCAGAGTTAACCCGGAGCAAGCCTGGGGAGCAGGAAGTGTTGGGGGAATTCCAGAGCTATGGACATCCGCTGTTAAAAATGGTTGGTATTTATCTGTTGCTGGCGACCGACCTCCGGTTGGATTATGGCGCGTAAACACTTTGGGATATGTTTCAGATCCGAGCAATCAACCTCGTTGGATTTTTACGGGCTATTCAAATACTTGGTCGACTGAAGAACGTGGAATCTCGGCATGGAATGCGATTACTGCGCAACTTACCGCAACTCTAGGCATCCGTTAAGAAGCGTAAGGCTCCATCGCGGGGCACTTTTGCCCTGGCGCAACTAGAGGTTCAAAGTGCCACCATTCATTTTGGTACCGACGACACAATCCATATTTGTAACCGTTTTTTTCAAGCCAAGCCGCAGCTTTCTTTCCTTTTGTTCCACCAACGCCATAGTTAATGTCGATTGCTAAGCCCCAAGGATGATTCGATTTTTTTGGTGGAAGCACCCATTTGCTCGCTGCAGCTTTTGAACCATGCCGCTTCACTGCGCGTTTAAACAAATATTCTTGTCGCTCAAGACTTCGGTAACCGCTGGTAATTGCCAGCGTGTAACCCTTTTTCTTTGCAGCCGCCTTTGCTGCTTCATATCGGTTCTTTACTTTTGGAACTAAAGCTTTTGGGCGCTTTTCGGATCGAACAATAGGCGTGGCACCAAGTGATCTTTCCTTCTTTGTGCAGGTGCCCTCGGTTATTGCTCTTACTTTGCCGGTCGTCTTTTTGGCACAGAAATCAATAATCGGTGCCTCGGCTGCAGTTGCAGGAGTTATGGAGAACGAAAAAGACACAGCTATGGCTAGAAATGAAGCAATCAACAGTTTGGCTCTCACAGATAGTGAGCCTACTTCAAAATTCAAACCAATTAATGTCTAACTAAAGAACGGCAGTAACTCCAACTAGAAGTTACTGCCGTTCTTGCGTAGTTGATTAGTGAATTACGCCGTCTGGTGTTGTGCGCTCAAGAACTTTGCGCATTGCCGCAACCATTCGATCGGCCTCAGCTTCAGTCATGATTAGTGGCGGAGAAAGCACTAAGTTATGTGCGCAGTCGCGAACAATAACGCCTTCTTCGCGACGAATTACATCCGGCAACATAGGCTGCAACATTGGAAGTGGTGTGCGGCTTTCCTTGTCGGTGACAAGTTCGACTGCATGCATCATTCCTACGAAACGAACTTCACCGACGATTGGAAGATCCAAAAGTGTTCGCAGCCCTTCATGCAGATACTGGCCCATCTTTTTAGCCTTTTCCAACAGCCCTTCTTCTTCAATAATTTCAAGATTCTTAAGTGCGACTGCAGCAGCAGTTGGATGACCGTTGTAGGTGAAGCCCATTGGGAATCCGAAATCCTTCTCGAGCTCAGCAGCTACCGCATCAGTTGTAAGTACAGCACCTAATGGGATGTAGCCAGATGTAATTCCCTTTGCAGTGATGATGATGTCTGGTTGGACATTAAAGTGTTGGGCAGCAAACCATTCGCCAACGCGACCGTATGCAGTTACTACTTCATCGAAAATTAACAAGATGCCATGCTTGCGCAAAACTTCTTGAACTCTTGGCCAGTAATCATCAGGTGGAACTAACATTCCGCCAACGCCCATAATTGGCTCACCAACCATTGCCGCGATTTTGTCAGCGCCGATACGAGCAATGGTTTCTTCTAGTTCATTGATCAAGAAATCAGTTGGATCTTGACCGTTGTACAGTTCTTGGCGGTATGGCCAAGGTGTAGTTAGATGCTGGACATGAGGCATGGTTGGTCCGAAGCCATCATGGTAAACATCAAATCCTGATAGTGAACCGCCACCATATGCGATGCCGTGGTAAGCCCGCTCACGAGCCAAGATCCAATCGCGACCCACTTCGCCTTTTCGGTGATGGAAGTAGCGCGCCATCTTGATTGCGGCCTCGTTACCTTCGGAACCACCGCTAGTGAAGTAAACATGGTTGATATTTTCAGGAGAAATCTCAACTAACTTGGCAGCTAACTTAATTGCTGGTTCATTACTGAATTCCCAAAAACTTGTGAAGTATTCCAAAGTTGAGATTTGCTCCGCAGCAACGGCAGCTACTTCATCACGCCCGTGACCAATTTGTGCCAACCACAAACCACCTGTGGCATCTAGGTATTCCTTACCGTCGGTATCCCAGAGCGCACAGTCTTGACCGCGAGCCATGATTACTCTCTCAGTTGTCGACTTTGGCAAGTATGGATGAATAATGTGGGCGCGATCAATTTCCGCTAGTTCTTGTGTTGACTTTTTACTGGTTGCCATTTTTTCTCCTAGTTTTGTTCTAAGTTCTATTCGTATCTAATCCAGGTTGTTTTCAACCCGGTGTATTTGTCCAAAGCATGAAGTGACAAGTCACGTCCAAATCCGGATTGCTTAAATCCACCAAATGGAATGTTCATGCCAAGTGCATCGACGGTATTAACTGAAACGGTGCCGGCATGTAGTGCGTCGGAAACTCTATGTGCCCGACTTAAATTCGAAGTCCAGACCGAAGCTGCCAAACCGTAGATGCTGTTGTTGGCAATTGAAATTGCCTCGACTTCCGTTTCAAACGGCAGAATCGACAAAACTGGCCCAAAGATTTCATCGTTTGCGATGGAGCTTTGCAGAGGAACGTTTGTGAACACAGTTGGCTCGATGTAGCAATCAGATCCATCGATTGTTAGTCGCGAGCCACCGTGAGCAAGTTTGGCGGAATCCGATCCACTAGCGATGAATTCAGCTACCCGTCTGGTTTGATTACGATCAACTAGGGGACCCATTGTGGTTATTGGATCAAGAGGATTACCAAGCTTGATCTTCTTAGCTTGATTAATCACTAGCTCAGTGAATTGCTCAACAATGCTCTTTTCAACAAGCAAACGTGAGTTTGCTGAACACACTTCACCTTGATTAAAGAAAATTGCTCGGGCGGCAAACTCTGCCGCTTCTTCTAGATTGGCAGTGTCAGCAAAAACCAAGTTCGGACTCTTGCCACCACACTCGAGCCAAACTTGCTTCATGTTGGATTCGCCAGAGTACTTCATGAAGTACTTTCCAACTTGAGTTGATCCAGTGAAGGTAAGCACATCAATGTCTGGATGAAGGCCAACGGCAGCACCAGTCGTTTCGCCCTGGCCAGTAACAACATTTAAAGTGCCTTCTGGCAAACCAGCTTCAAGTGCTAACTCGGCTAAGCGAAGTGAAGAAAGTGGTGATTGCTCTGCTGGCTTAAGTACAACGGAGTTGCCTGCTGCCAGGGCAGGGCCAAGTTTCCAAATTGCCATTTCCAATGGATAGTTCCAGGGAACTACCGCACCAACTACGCCAAGCGGAACACGTCTAACTAGTGCCACATTGCCTGGGTCAGTAACTGGAATCTCGCCACTGACTTTGTCGATTGCTTCGGCATAAAAATTTAAAATTGCCGCTGAACCAGGAATGTCAATCGCGGTTGCATCAGAGATCGGCTTACCCATATCGAGAACATCAAGAAGAGCTAGTTCGTCTGCATTGGCAAGAATCAATTCGGAAAGTTTGTGAAGTGCCCCTTTTCGCGCACCAGGGGACATTCGAGACCAGCCATTTTCAAATGCAGCGCGAGAACTTGCAACAGCTTGATCAACTTCGCGGTGCCCACACTCGGACACATCGGCAAGAGACTTTGCAGTTACCGGACTGATGTCCTCTGAAGTTTTTTCAGTGGCAACTCGTGCACCATTGATTACCGCACGCCCATCAACGGAAAGGCTAGCTGCTGCCTTTTCCCATTCATCCCGAGTTTTCATTACGCACCCCACATAGTTCTTTGTCGCAAATTCATGGCCTTGAATATCCCTTAACATACTCGCGAAGAGCTGGATCTGAGGCAATGTCTACCAAAGTCATTGCCATTGCGTTTGAGGCATCAAGGACTGCTTGGTCGGCATCTGCAGTTATGCAAGCTGCGGCAAACTCCTTTTGGTGGTTCACGGCTGAACCGCTGTTGACACCAATGTATGGATGAATACTTGCAATGACTTTTGAGATATTTCCAAGGTCAGTGCTGGCGCGATTCATCTTGATCCGAGGATCGTTGTCATCAAATACTCGCCCAATTGCCTGCGCATTCAACTTATAGATGTCATTTAGGTTTGGATGGTTGGTGAACTCAGAATATGGCTCACTTTCGTCGTGAATTTCAAGAACACAACCAGTTGCCAGAGCACCCGCTTCAAAGCACTTTTCAACACGGGCGAAAGTTTCTTCCATAAGTTTTGTTGAGGTTGCGCGAATGTACCATCGTCCCTCAGTCACTTCGGGGATGGCATTGGGCGCTTCACCACCACGTGTCATTACGCCGTGGACTCGCACCGTACTTGGAAGTTGTTGGCGCAGTAATCCAATTGCAACTTGTGCAATCGTGAATGCGTCTGCGGCATTGACGCCTTGTTCAGGGTATGCAGCAGCATGTGCAGCTTTGCCAGAAAACTTCACTGCGATATGGCGAACTGCGAATGGTTCCGCGAATGCAACATCAACCGGACCAGGATGAACTAGAGCCGCGACGTCGATGCCATCGAAAGCGCCACGTTCCAGCATCACAATTTTTCCGCCGCCACCTTCTTCGGCTGGAGTCCCAAGAACTACAACCCTTATATTCAAATCTTTTGCAACCGAAGCTAAAGCAATCGCAGCTCCAACCGACGAGGAGGCAATTATGTTATGCCCACAGGCATGACCTAATCCAGGTAGCGCGTCATATTCTGCACATAATGCAACCGTTAGATCACCAGAGCCAAACTCTGCTCGAAATGCGGTCGGAAGTGCCGATACTTGCTCAACGACATCAAAACCATGATCACTCAGTGTCTTAATGACGGCTGCAGAACTTTCAAATTCTTGCCAGGCTACTTCTGGATTGGCATGAATTTTGTGACTTAATGAAAGCAATTCTTCACTAACTTCGTTAACGCGACTAATCACATTTTGCTTATGATCTGACATGGCTACTCATCTCCTGGAACACCATAAGAAGGTGCCGAGTTGGGATTAAGTGCTCGAGTCAAATAATCCTGTGACTGTGGAGCCCAAACTTTGTAAAGTTCTCTAAGTTTTGAAATTGGATTTTCATCCCAATCAACTCGAAGATTTGTAGTGGGCCAAGAAACTTCAGTTGCCACAATGACAGCAGCCGAGTGAACCGGTCCAGCTTCACCGCCAGCTTTAACGCCCGCTTCCAACGCTTGAATCAATCGATCGGCAAGCTCGTTATCGGAAGTTGCATTGAACGAATTAACCATTGCCTGTATCACATCAGAATTAGCGAGCATGTTTCCAGCAGCTGCAACATTCTTTGCAGTAACTTCCGCATTGATGCCAAGTGACTTTTCACCAGAGTAAACCGCTGATTCACCGGTGTTATCTACAACAGTTAGTTGTCTAAATTCAGGATGAGTTGCAACTGAACTTACCTTTGCCAACGCCTCATGTGCGCCCAGTCCAGATTGCAGGGCATCCAAAATCGCCGGCCCCAAACTTGGGTCAGTTACGTTTTGACTTGATACTGCGCCAACACCAGATCGAACATTTGGGCAACGCGAACCTACCGCAGGACTTGAGCTACTAATTGCAACTCCAAAAGCTCCGGTGCGCTCGCAGCGAGCAGCGATACTAATTGTCATTAATCTCTAGTTTCTGGGATAACGGCAGTTGCATCTATTTCAACTAGCCATTCCGGGCGAGCTAATGCTGATACAACTAATCCAGTTGAGACGTAATGAACACCCTTTAGCCATTTGCCCATTACACGATAAACCGGTTCGCGATAACGAATGTCGACGAGGTAAATCGTGATTTTGGTAATGTCACCAAGCTCAGAACCACTTTCTTCCAGCAACATTTTGATGTTTGCCATTGCTTTTTCAGCCTGTGCTTCAACATCGCCAATACCTACAGATTCTCGAGTATTTAAGTCTTGACCGATCTGTCCGCGCAAATAGACAGTGTTACCCGCAACGACAGCCTGGGCCAAGTCGTTATCCAAATTCTGCTCAGGATAGGTGACCTTGGTATTGAATGGTCGGATTCTCTTGTGAGTCATCGTTTTCCTTTTAGTAGGTTCAAGTTTTACGTTAGTCGAAAGCTTGGGCTGGACATTGGCGATTTCAATTATTGGACGATTCGAGCTGAGCCGGAGTAGCTCTTGTAGCTGCGTTGAATTTGAATTTGATCCGCGAGGAATTTCGCATCGTGCCATACACCCCAAATAAATGCCGAACCTCGTCTTGAAAGCCAGGCTTGCCCTAGGAAGTAGACCCCACTTGCATTTGAAACTCCACGTTGATGTTGCGGCTTTCCAGATTCAGTTAATGCTTTTGGTACCTGTAGCCAACCGTAATCAACTGAATATCCAGTTGCCCACAAGATTGTTGTGATTCCTGCAGTCGCTAAATCAATCTCTCGAATTGGATTTACTGCGGAATCAGGCATTGGTCCCAGTACGTGAGCCTCGGGCTCCAATGGTAGATCCAATTTATTCTGCGAGATGAATTCATCGGCTTCAGTAAGAACCGATAAGTAGTTTGCATCACCGCGTGCAATGTTTCGCTCTAAGTCATCTGCAAATTTCAGCACGCCATTTTCATAAGTTGTAGTCAGTCCAAGAAGTGTGATGCCACTACTAGCTAAATCTCGAAAATCTACGGTTCGACCGCCATCGAATCCACTGACTGCAATAGTGACATGTTCGGCTCCGGCTGGAGGAGTAGCTAGATCCCACTTACCTAACACTCCCAACCACCAAACATTGTCTCGGCCTCGGTATCTTCTTGGTGGTCGATCATGCTCGCCAACAGATAGATACACCTCTCGGCCAGCACTTCTCAAATCTGCGGCGATCTGTACTCCAGATGATCCTGCACCTACAACTAGCACGGCTCCAGCTGGAAGTTGTGCCGGATTTAGGTAATCACTTGAGTGAAGTTGATTGATATTTGAGTTCGCTGGAACTACTGGTGGGATCGCTGGCTTCTGGAATGGACCGGTTGCTGCCACGACATACTTAGCTTGGATCTCACCGTCAGAAGTTACGACTTTAAATCCAGCATTTGTCGAATTTCTGGTAACAGATTTAACTTCAACACCAGTTCTAATCGGCGCGTTAAATTTCTTGGCGTAGGCAACAAAGTAATCTGCAACTGCTTCTTTGGGCACAAATGCATCTGGATCGTAACCTTCAAATTCCAAACCAGGGAAGCGATCATGCCAAGCTGGGCCGTTAGCAACTAAGGAATCCCAACGCTCGGAGCGCCAGCGCTCCGCAATTCGAGCCCGCTCTAAAACGACATGAGAAATTCCAGCATTAGTTAGGTGCTCGCTCATCGCAACGCCAGCTTGGCCGGCTCCAACCACTACTACTTCAAATTCCTCGGATGACATTCATCTCTCCTAAACGGGCAACTGTTTCAAGAATGGAGATAAATCTAGATTCGGTCAAGTCGAATTAGATAGTTTTTAAGTTCGATTTATTCGATACAATTATTCGAATTAGTCATCGTTCAAAGGAATCAAATTGCCCGCTTACACCCTGCGCCAATTGGAATACTTGCTGGCGGTTGCCGAAAACGGTTCAGTGACTGGCGCAGCAAATGCATTACATGTTTCGCAGTCCTCACTGTCCAGTGGCATAAGTGAACTTGAGCGTGCCATGAACCTTCAACTCCTAGTTCGCCATCACGCTAAAGGAGTTTCATTAACTGATGCTGGGGAGCGACTACTGATTCAAGCTAGAAACCTCATCGAAGATGCCCAAAGCCTCCAGCAGGTTGCGCATGATTTAGGTACTGCGCCAAATGGGCCAATCTCAATCGGAATCTTTTCGGTTATTGCTCCCTACTTCGTTCCGGAATTGGTTTCCCGACTGGCAAAAGATCACCCCGAAATTGATGCCCGAATTTCTGAAGTCGATTTAGTTGAATTGAACGAAGGTGTCTTAAGTGGAAAATTTGAAATTGGCTTTGGGTACGACTTCGGACATTCCACACAAGTGACAATCGAACACTTAGTTGATGTCCCAGCCCACGTAGTGGTCTCGGCAAATCATCGATTAGCGAAATCAGCAAAAATCTCACTTCGCCAATTAGCGGGGGAGAAGCTGGTTCTTCTGGACTTGCCGCATAGTCGCGAATATTTTTCACAAGCACTTAGCAAGGCGGGTCTTGATCTTGAAATTGCATACCGCTCGACAAGTGCGGAACTCGTCCGAGCGATGGTTGCTCGGGAAGTTGGCGTTGCATTGTTGAACTTAAGGCCGTCACACAACCAGTCTCTTGAAGGCAAGAAATTTGCAATTCTTGAAATCAGCGATCCAATTCCACCTGCCAGACTTGTGGCACTGGTAAATGATCCAGAAAAACTCACTAGGCGAGCTTCAGCTGTTTTTAACACCTCAAAGCTAATTCAAATTATTGGGGCATAACACAATGCAGCCCCACCCGAAGGTGAGGCTGCATTGTTTAACTAGTGAGTTATCACTGACTATCCAACCAAGTATTAAACACCTCGGTGTATAGCTCGCGAGCTTCTTCGCCACAGTTAGGGATTGGGCTTAGAAGAGCTTTGTTTTCTTCTGGCACGATTACACCTGGATCATTCTTTAGCTCATCGTTCATTAGGTCAGCAGTTCCAGTGATTGCGTTGTTGTAACCTGAGAAGTTACTTGCTGCAGCCATGTTTGCTGGATCCATTAGCCAGTTGATAAAGATCTTGGCATTATCAAGATTTGGCGCACCAACTGGAATTGCCATGTGATCTGACCAGAAGTTCAGTCCTTCACTTGGGTAAATGAAGATGATGTCTGGATTTTCCATCTTCATGCGATGGGTATCACCATTCCAAGATGTACGGATGTGTACTTGCCCGGTAATCATTCGCTCGTT
The DNA here is from genome assembly GCA_036796575.1 of Candidatus Nanopelagicales bacterium. Taxonomy (GTDB): domain Bacteria; phylum Actinomycetota; class Actinomycetes; order S36-B12; family UBA5976; genus UBA5976. The sequence goes on from DAIRCR010000001.1 coordinate 412,619, forward strand.
ACCACCATCATTGTCGATGACTGCTGGCTTAAAGTTAGCAAGCATTTCTTCCGCAGCAACGTACTTTGCAGTATCAGTGGTACATAGATCAGCAGCTGATACACCAGTGGCACGAAGTGCAGCAGATACGATTTCTACCTGATCCTTCAGTGCGTTGACCTTTGCGTAATTTCCAGTAAACAAGTCTTCCCAAGACTTAATGTTTTCACATTCTGGTTCAAGCTTGGTGTTACAAGCAATACCAGTTGTGCCATACATGTAAGGTCCAGTGAACTTACGACCTGGATCGAAGTACACATCCATGAATTCAGGAGCGATGTACTTTCCGTTAGGGAATGAAGCCACATCTACTTCTTGCAGCATGCCAAGGCCAATCATCTGCTCAACCATGTAGTCAGACGGCATGATGATGTCGTATCCAGTTGCACCGGACTGTAGTTTTGCAAGCAAAGTTTCATTGCTGTCGAAGGTGTCGAGAATAACTTCAATTCCAGTTTCGGCCTCGAACTTATCAAGTAGTTCTGGATCAATGTAGTCGGTCCAGTTGTAAAGGTTAACTACGCCAGAGCCGGAAGTTGGAAATTCGCCAGCAGCAGCTGTTGCAGGTGCTGAAGCTCCATCAGTAGCAGTGGATTCGCCACCGCATGCGGAAAGTAGCAATGCACTTGCGGCAGCCAGGGCTGCAAAGTAAGTGCTCTTGCGCTTGTTCGTAATCTTCATGGATCTCCCTTATAGGTAGGAATGTACTTACAGAATGCCAGATGAATCTTGATTAGAACAGACATTTGAGCACATTTTCCCCTTAAATGGTCACAAAAAAGTAACGCCCGCCCTGTGAAATCCACAGGGTGGGCGTTACTTGATAACCCGAAGGTTTCACATGCTAGCTCTGGCTGTCCTGCCAAGTGGTGAACACCTGGGTGTACAACTCGCGGACTTCTTCACTGCAGTTAGGTAGCGGTGAAAGCAATGCCTGCTTGTCAGCTGGAACCACAACCGCTGGATCTGTTTTCAGACTTTCATCCATGAATGCGTCTGAGCCCTTGATGCCATTGTCGTAGCCAGAGAAGTTACTCTGAGCGCCGGCAGATTCTGGACTCATCATCCAGTTGATGAAGATTTTGGCGTTATCCAAGTTAGGCGCGCCTACTGGAACTGCCAAGTTATCTGCCCAAAGGTTTACACCTTCACTTGGGTAGATGTACTGAACATCTGGATTTTCAACTGTCATACGGTGGGTTGAACCGTTCCACGCGTGACGCACGTTAGATGTGCCAGCTACAACGCGCTCGATACCACCGTCAGACTCAATTACAGCTGGCTTATATCCAGCAAGTAATTTCTCTGCTTCTATGTATTTTGCAGTGTCATCCGTGCATAGATCATCACCGGCTACTCCAACTGCGCGAAGTGCAGCAGAAACAACTTCAACTTGATCCTTTAGAGAATCCATCTTTGGTAGGCCTGCAGTGAAGTAGTCCTTCCAAGATTTGATGTTGGCGCAACCTGGTTCCGCAGCAAAGTTACATGCAATACCAGTGGTTCCGTAGTTCCAAGGGGCTGTGTAGTTGCGTCCTGAGTCCCAATAAACATCTACAAGGTCTGGCTTAATGTTTCCACCATTTGGGAAACTAGCTACACCAATGTTTTGGAGTAAGCCAAGGTCTACCATCTGTTGAACCATGTAGTCTGACGGAACAATTACGTCGTAACCGGTAGCACCTGACTGCAACTTAGCTAACAAAGTTTCGTTGCTGTCGTAGGTGTCCAAAACAACTTCAATTCCAGTTTCAGCAGTGAAGCGCTTTAGCTCTTCTGGATCGATGTAATCAGTCCAGTTGTAAACATTAACTACGCCCGAGCCAGTAGTTGGGAATTCCCCTGCAGCTGCAGTGGCTTCGCCCGCGCCTGAATCTGCCGTGGTTTCCCCACCACATGCAGAAAGTAGTAGTGCGCTTGCCGCGGCAAGTGCTGCTACATATGAGGCGCGACGCCTCTTATTGCTAGCCATTCTTATCTCCTTTTTCGTTGGATCAAATACGATCCGATTAGCACGCTGCCCGAGAACAACAGAAGCAAGGTAGAAATTGCATTTACCTCTGGTGTAACTGTTGAGCGGATCATGCCAAAAATGTAAACCGGCAATGTCGTAGCGCCAGGGCCTGCGACAAAGAACGATGTGATGAAGTCGTCAATCGAAATTGCGAAGGCCAGTAAGGCTCCAGCAAAAATGGCCGGCGCAAGTAATGGCAATGTAATGCGACGCAAGATCTGGCGTTCGTTGGCACCTAGGTCTGATGCAGCTTCAAACGGTGCCATATCGAGTTGGCTTAAGCGGGCGCGAATTGGCAAGAGCGCAAATGGAATACAAAATGCCGTATGTGCAACTATTAGACCTATTTTTCCAAGTGGTACTCCAACGGCAATAAACAAACCAAGGGTTCCAACAGCCAACACAATTTCAGCGATGATAAGCGGTGCTCCGATTAATGCCATCGCGACTGCTTTGCCAGCGCGCTGCATGCGAAGTAATCCAAGTGCTGCCATTACTGCCAATGTCGTCGACAAGATTGTCGCAACCAGGCCAACCTGAAGTGAGTTCTTCAAAGCGCGTTGAATATCTGTGTTCTCAAAGACCTTGAAGTACCACTTGACTGAAAAACTCTCCCAGACCGCGCCAATGCGACTTGAGTTAAATGAATAGATCACGACGTAAAGTAATGGGCTGTATAAGAAGAACAGCACAAACCATGCAGTCGGCTTAAACCCAGGGAAGTTGCGAAGATTAACTAACTTGCCACGCTTGCGTGACGCAGTTTGAGTGTTACTCATACTAATTCCACCTTGTCTCCGCGTCGCTGGGCTGCGCCTTGCATTAGCAATACGAATAGCAAAGTAAGAACAATCAGTAGCACTGCAAGCGCGCTACCAAATGGCCAATTTCGGGCCTGACCAAAGTTGTTTGCGATGACGTTGGCAACCATGTTGGTTTTACCGCCACCCAACATGTCGGACTGTAAGAACGATCCAAGAGCCGGGATAAATACCAAGGCAATTCCTGAAATCACACCAGGCCTAATCGAAGGCAAAATGATTCTGCGAACTACAGTCATTCGTTTGGCGCCGAGATCGTATGCGGCCTCGGCCAGTCGGAAATCGAATCGTTCTGCCGAAGCGTAAATCGGCAAAATCATAAATGGTAAGAAAACATAAATCAGACCAAGGATTGTCGCTGGTGGAGAGTACAAAATACTCCACTCAATGTTGAAGATGCCAAGGAACTTTCCAATTGGACCTTCATCCGCGACGATCTGACGCATGCCGTAAGTACGAATCAAAATACTGATCCAGAAGGGAAGTGTTACTAAGGCAACTAGAAGGTTTCGCTTTCTGGCATCGCGTGTTGCAATCCACATGGCAACTGGAATTGAAAGCACCAAGGTAACAACGGTTGTTAGTAGCGAATAGTAAAACGAAGTCCAAAGTACTTTTATGTAGCGAGTGTCAAGTGCTGTAGTTCCATCAAGCTTCTGCTGAATAAACAGTGCCTTGTAGTTTTCTAGTGTGAAAACCCACTTAACTCCGGTTCCTTGCGAAGGCTTCTCAAGGAATGAGTAAACGACAATTATGAGAAGTGGCACCCCAATTGCAAAAGCCAAGAAAATAATTGGCAGATAAGCAAGTTTTGGAGATGACTGACCTGGTCGGCCGCGTTGCGCTTGCTTCTTTGGAGGCGTCGTTACTGCGGTCATGAAGCCACCGTGCGAGCTGCGCGATGCTCTGGATTTAGCGTGACCTTACTTCCTTGTGCTGGAATTTCGGTTCCATAGGAAGCTAATGAAGCAATCACTTCAACGTCACCAACCGTTACGTGTACTCGAACCGAATCTCCAGTGAAGATTACGTCTCTGACGGTTCCGCTAATCATTCCGTTTGTGGCAAGCACAAGATCTTCTGGACGAATGGCAACGGTTACATCACCGGATGCTGGAATAACAGAGTCGGCAGCGAGTTGATCGGTCGGAAGAATGTTGCCACCCGGTAGCGAAATGCCACCTGAGGCAACGGTTCCCTTAATCAAGTTTGTTTCGCCGATGAAGTCTGCAACATATGCGTTAACTGGACGTCGGTAAACCTCAACCGGAGTATCAAGCTGAACGATCTTGCCTTGACTGAACACTGCAATGCGATCACCCATCGACATAGCTTCTTCTTGGTCGTGAGTAACGAAGACGAAAGTAATTCCGGTTTCACGCTGCAGACGCTTTAGTTCCACCTGCATACCGCGGCGAAGCTTTAGGTCAAGCGCAGAAAGCGGTTCATCGAGAAGAAGCACCTTTGGTTTTTTGGCAAGTGCGCGAGCCAATGCAACGCGCTGTTGCTGTCCACCAGAAAGTTGTGATGGCATGCGCTTTGCATAGCCAGCAAGTTGAACTTGCTCAAGAGCTTCTTCTACGCGCTTAGCAACTTCATCTTTATCAACATTTTCCATCTCTAAACCAAATGCAATGTTGTCTCCAACAGTCATGTGTGGAAATAGTGCGTAAGACTGGAATACAGTGTTTACGGGACGGTCATATGGTGGTCGATCGTCAATACGCTCACCTTGCAAAATGATTTCGCCACTATCCGGATATTCCAGACCAGCGATACTTCGAAGTAAAGTTGTCTTTCCGCAACCAGAAGGACCTAGCAAGATAAAGAACTCACCACTGGCAATATCCAGGGTCACGTCATCAAGTGCGCGAACTTCGCCACCTTCAGGAGTTTGGTAAACCTTTGTAATGTTGCGAATCTCGAGAAACTTCTCGCTCAAAGTTGCCTACTTTCAAGTGTTGCGATTTCACGCGAAACGGGTTTCGCAAGTGCAACTTACAACGAAATGACATTGAATAATGGCAATTTGCCCAATGTCACAGTTTGCTAACGCTGGAAAAGGCTATTAAAGACGGGGTCTGGCGGGGGAGAATTTCAAGACATCGCGAGAAACTAGACGTCCGGCAACCAAATCGGACACAAACTTTCCGGTGCCAGGACCCATCATTAGGCCTAGCATGCCGTGACCAGTAGCAGCAATTACCCGAGGCGCTTTAGGAAGCGCACCTATATATGGCATGCCATCTGGACTGGCCGGACGCAAGCCAGCTAGTTCATTCTTAACTTCGAGTCGCTCAGGAAGGTTAAGCACTTGCCTTGCAGTGGAGATTAGTTTGTCACTTGCTCTGGAATTCACGGACATGTCGGACTTTGAAGTCAACGTAAATCCAGTACTCATGCGCAAGCCCCAATCGAGTGGATTAGTTGCGATTCGTTGGTCCGCCAACATTAAAGTGCGGGTTGGCTTTTCGATTACCTCGGGTAACGTAACCGATTGTCCTTTTGCTGGCATGATCGGAAGGTGCTCACCAAGGGTCTTGGCAAGGTCACGAGACCAAACACCTGCCGCCAAAACTACATAGTCACTTATCCAAGAGTCAGTTGTAGTTACTACGGTGACATTTCGGCTAGTTGACGACATGCCAGTTACTTTTTCGCTACGGAATGTCACACCTAGTACTTCACAATTGCGTCGGTAAACCTCTACGAGTTTTCCAGGGTCTAAGCCAAAGTCGTCACTAAATTCTACGATCGCTTTAACTGAGTCCTTAAGTATTGGTTCACTTTCTAAACTAACTTTTAAATCAAGTTGCTTTGCATTTACGCCATAACGATTTACTAAGTCCACCTCGTGCTCCGCGTCTGCTTCCGCGTTATCTGATGTGTAGACATACCATTGCGGCAAATTAGTGCGCGTTAAGTCAGTGGTCTCTGTTAAACCTTCAATGATGTTAATGCTGGTATCAAGAAGTTCCTTTAGTGCAGGGGCGCAATGATCGACGTGCGCATCAGTGCAAGAGCGAGCAAATTTAAGAGTCCATGGTGCAAGTAGTGGACCAGCTCCTGGCGTCATTGCAAACGCGCCAGTTCTTCCAACTAAATTCTTAAATCCAGTTTGCACCATGCCCGGAGCAGCAAACGGAATTACATGACTTGGGCTAATCCAACCCGCATTTGCAAGTGATGTGCCATAACTCGAACCACCAGTTTCAACAACGATTACTGAAGCGCCATCCTTTGCTAATTCCCAGGCGCAGGCAAGGCCAACGATTCCGCCGCCAATTACAGTGACATTATTTTGTGAACTCATGTCCCTAGCCTAGGGACTTTACGAGTTGGGCACACGTGCAGACTTAGAGAAAATCAACTTCTTCGAAAGCGCCACCATATGCCGGGGCGGCGTTAACCCAAGCCTGCTTGGTACCTGAATCACCAACCAGACCCATGAATGAGTACATGTCTTCTCGCCAACGCCCAAGTGTGATGCAAACTCCAGAATCTTTATCCAACAATAGATTCTTGATGTCTTCGGCTGTGTTTAGTTGTTCTCGGTTATCTTCGACTGCTGCCATGCGGGCGTAAGAGCCTTCTGACCCGGTGTATTCCCGGGTGAACGCATGGTTGGTGTGTCCAGAAACTTCTTTATGAGTTTGAACATCAATTACTTTGTCAGCAGCGGCTTCAACCATGAATAAATCTTTACTATCTAACACTGTGTAGTTTTGCCCAACGGCGTGCGGAATCTCGCGGATATAGGCAATCGCATCTGCGGCGGTTGGCTGATGTAATGCGCCGCGGGTAACAAAATCAACGGGCATACCCGTCATGTTCGTTGCAAGGTCAAGCGCGTTAACAACTACAACAACTCCGTTGGAATTCATGCCCATAGTGGCAAGTGAACCTGGATAAGTTGCGGCAATCACACCTAAACCTGACTTGTCCTTAACTCGCAAAACGGTTTGCAGCCCGTTGGTCCAATCTGGCAAGTCCATGTTTTGTCCCGCAGCTCGCGAACCTTCTCGAGTTATGGCGATCGCTGTGCAACCCATGCCACCAGTGAGCGCCCAAGATTCATCCAACATTGAAAGCGCAGCGACTTGGTACCAGGGCATGCTGGCAGCTTCAGCCATTGCTTCTAGTTCTGCAACTAAGTCTGGACAGTATCGCTCGGCAGTTTCCCAACCGCCCACTTCAGTTAAGCGCTGCGCCAAATCTTCAGCATCGACATCGTTCTTGCTGAAGTGAAGTACCCATCTATTCCAAGCGGTTTCAAGAAGATCTGAAAGTTGCTCACCAAGTTGTGCGCCGCGTTCCGCGCCTGACCCAGATGCAGTGACTAGGTTTAACGCCATCACAAACTCCTAAAGCAAAAATGTACGGGTGAGTGTCGCTGCGTTTTGGGGATCACTCGTAATGTGCTGACCATTGAACGTTACGACATTTCCGGTGTGATCGACATGGATTTCGCCAAGAATTCCGTGCCGAATCATGTCCGAGCTCTTGATGGTTCTGGTGTTCTTTACTGGAACACTTCGTCGGCGAGACAACGAAATGTCTGAATTGCTGTTGGTGAAATGCACACCGAGATCTTCAGCAGTTACGCCAAATGCACCAAATTGTGGACCAATTAGTAGCGGCTGAGCATTTGAAACTGTAGCCCCTGGGTCACCAACTACACCCCAAGCTGGCAGACCATTTTTAATGATCATGTTTGGCTTTGAAGCAAAAGTTGAATATGGCCAAAGGACGATGTCAGCCATCAGACCTATTTGTATTGAACCAATCTCATGAGACAAGCCGTGCACTAGAGCGGGGTTAGTTGTAATTTTTGCAACGTGCATTAAAACTCGATCGTTGTTGATCGCAACATCATCAGGTGCGATGGAACCATCGAGTATCGCGTGATCCGCAAACATACTTGCCATTGCAAAAGTCTTACGCCAAGTGTCATCAACTCTGCCCATGCCCAGGGCATCAGAAGAAGTAACTGGAATCACGCCCATATCGTGCAGACGGTTCTCCGCCGCCATAGTTGCGTTACGAACTCGATTACGCGCCATTTGAACGTCGCTTGGTAATTCTGGATTCATGCCGTGTGCAGAAATAATCATCGCCACATGTTCATCCGCAGCATTGACACCGTAGGCAAGCGTTGGATTAGTAGAAGATGCCAAAATGTTTTCGCGCCCAGCCATGGTCAATACGTCAGGGGAGTGACCGCCGCCGCATCCTTCAACATGGAATGCATGTACCGCGCGACCATCAACTACGTCAATAGTGTCAGCAACGCTGAGCATCTCATTTAACCCATCGGTATGTAGCGCGACAGCGACATCAAATTCATCAGCGAAAGTTAACGTGGTATCAATCGTGCGGGGATGAGCTCCGGTATCTTCGTGAATTTTGAATCCACAAACTCCACCGGCAAGGGCCTCTTCAAGTGGGGCTCTAGTGGATCCGGCTGCGCGACCCAAGATGCCAACATTTAATGGCCAAGCACCATACATATTGTGAGCTTGTTCGAGTGCCCATTTTGAGCTAACTCCCACACCCCAAAACGGGCCGAATTCTTGGGCAATAATCGTGGTTACACCGCTGGCAAGCGCTGCGTCACAAACTCTTGGTGACATGGCGTGAACGTGAGTATCGATGCCACCGGCTGTTGCAATTAAACCTTCGCCAGGAATCACGATTGAGCCACTGCCAATGATGACATCGACGTTATCCATGGTGTCTGGATTTCCAGCCCTGCCGATAGCGCTAATTCGGCCACCGCGAATTCCAATTGAACTAACCCGAATACCTTGAATTGCGTCAATGATTAGAACGTTTGTGATTACAACGTCACAAGATTCGCTACTTGGTACTGATCGCATTCCAATGCCATCACGCATGTTCTTGCCAAAACCGATTTGAACTTCATTCCCAAGTTCCCGATCATCTGCTTCAACCCGAACTACAAGTTGGGTATCACCAAGGCGAACAAAGTCTCCTTTACGAGCGCCATGAATTGCAATGTCTTGTTGGCTATCGGAGATCTCGTGATTTTTCATGACTCAAACCCCAAGTAGCCGAGCGCTTTAGCCTTCGAAATAGCTTCGTCTTTGGCACCAGGTGCATCTAAAGGGCCATCCACTAATCCGGCGAATCCAATTAGGATTCGGTTTCCGGATATCGGAACGAGGTTCACTGAAACTTCAACACCTGGTGGGAAGTCAACATGTTCTCCGGCTGGGATGTTCAGATGTCTGCCATATGTTGCAACTCGATCAAACTGAAGTTTTGGATTAGCTTCAAAGAAATGCATGTGTGTTGTCACAGAAATTTGAATTTCAGATTTATTCACGACAACTACGGAGTTCACGTCTGGATTTGGAATGCTTGCAATTGGTTCAAGGCGAGTAACTTTGCCTGGCACATCCTGGTCTTGAGATTCAAAATCAACCACAACTAGTCTGCGACCGTCCGAGAAAACTGCCTCAACGGCGATCCCACTTAACAGCGGTCCAACACCTGGCAATAAGTCAGCGTCGGTCACGGCATTGATTCCAGCTTGCAGGGCTTGCGAATGGCTAGCGCCATCTCGCGCGGATTCGATAACCGCATGGGAAATCAAAGCGACAGCCTCAGGCTTGTTTAGTTTCACGCCTCGCGCTCTGCGAGATTGTGCAAGCTGGGCAACATTAAAGATCAAGAGTCGATCGAGTTCCGAAGGCGTTAATTCCACGGCTCAAACCTATCCTGACCGATCAGACAAAACTTATTTGCCAAAAACTCGAACGCCACCAAGCCAGGTACCAACGACTTTTGCTTTGCGAACTCGCATTGGTTCCAGAGTATGAATGTCAGTGTCCATCATTACTACGTCGGCACGTTTGCCAATTGCCAAGTCGCCCCAAAGTTCATCTTCACCAGCTTGAACCGCAGTTCCCATGGTGTAGGCAGTTAGCGCCTCATTAAGAGTCAGGCGCTCGTGCGGAACCCAGCCACCTGGCGGAAATTCTTCATCTGTCTGGCGGGTGATTGCTATGCCAATTCCCTCCATAGGAACTGGAGAAGTCACTGGCCAATCCGAACCGAAGGAAATCTTGGTACCACTGTGCAGAAGAGTTGCCATTGGATATTGTCTATCGGCACGCTCTTGTCCAAGTCGCGGAATAGTTAAGACAACTTGTTCATTGGCAAGCTGTGCCCAAAGTGGTTCAAAGTTAGCAATCACATCCAATTCTTTGAATCGAGGAAGATCTGCTGGATCAATTAACTGGGAATGAGCGATAACTGGATTAATCAGCTTGCCACCAACTTTCCGAGCATGCTCAAATGCATCTAGTGCATTTCTGATTCCGGCATCACCAATTGCGTGGATGTGAGCTTGAAAACCTCGAGCTACCACAGCAGCTACTGCCTCAAAAAGTTCTTCGCGACGCCAGTTCGGCATTCCTTTATTTGGGCAGTCGCAATAATCTTCAAGTACGGCTGCGGTGCCGCCTTCAAGAATTCCATCGGCAAAGAATTTAACGGTGTTACCAGTTAGTAGTTCTGGTGCTTCACGTTTTACACGATCACGATTGGTTTCAAATGAATCGATCTTGGTTTTCCAAACACCTTCAGGTTCGGCTAACCAGGCAAGATTTGCGCGGAACTTTAAGACTCCAGATTTGGCTGCCTGTAGCCAACTTTCCATAGTGTCTTCTTCAACCCAAGCGTCTTGCGCCCAGGTAACCCCGCAAGATGAAAATGCTGTCGATGCTGCGCGCAAGGCTTGATCACGTTGATCCAAAGTAAGCGGTGGCAATAAGTCATAAACCATTTTCCAAGCACCCCATTCACGAAGGGTGCCCGATGGCGTGCCATCTTCACGCAATGAAATTTCACCATCGTCTGGTTGAGGTGTGTCCTTGGTGATACCTGCAAGCTCTAGCGCTTTCGTGTTCACCCAAGCAGTGTGGTAATCCATCGCGCGTAATACAACTGGACGATCAGGAACAATTTCGTCTAGCCACTTGGCGTCAAACTCACCACGTGGCGAAAGGCTTGGGTCATAACCTTCACCGCGAACCCATGGCGCATCTGGGTTGGCATCTGCCCAAGTTTTTACTGCCTCGAGTAGCTGTTCCAGTTTTTCTGGGCCGCGCACTGGCGCGAACAAAGTTTCAATGCCACCAAATACTGGGTGAGCATGGCCATCGCCAAAACCTGGTAACAGGGTTGCACCCTTTAAGTCGATTTTTTCATCTGCATTCAAAGCAAGGGCAGCATCACCATGAGCAACAATCAAGCCGTCGGTAGCGGCAAGCGCATTCGAAGTCTGGGTTTCATTTATCCAAACTTTGCCATTGTGCCAAACTGTTGTCGCCATTTTTTCTCCCCTGCAGAATTATGAAAAGTAGATACTGATACTTTTTCAGATTTTTTCAATTACGGGGTAGGAATTGAAATACAAATCTAAATCTGGGAAAGCCCATAAGCGACGGCATATCTATGGCCAAGTTTTCCTGCGACATTTCCGCGCCCAATTCCTTTGACACCAGGAATAGCACCAATCACTGGCAGAAGTTCGTCATCGGCAACGGGACCGCCAACTACGACAAGGTCCAGATCCTTTGCGGTGCCAGTTTTTGATTCCAGACTCCGAATCAGACGTGCAACGTTCGTTCCAATTGCTGCTTGCTTCAACCCTTGACGCATAATCCGCCATTCGGCAGGCTGCAAGTTCTGCCCGAAAGTCAGAAACCCTGCTGGACCAGGCGTAACTAATGAGCCCATTGCCGAAGCGGGGTATGGGGCGGCTTCCGAAACAAAATTCTTACTGCCGTCTTCAGAGAGCAAAACTTGAGGTGATTCGAGTCTTTGTGCTGGACCACGTTTAATCCAGTCCGCAGCACCCCTTGAGGTATCAAGTGCAAAGGCGACTGCAGCAGTCAAAAGCTCACCGGCTCCAGCGGCAGATAATTCAACCTCGGAAATCAAATCGATTGTGCCGCCTCCGATATCAAGGATTGCAGCACCCGATCCAACACCAGGTGTACTAGTTGCACCTATTCGTGCCGCAAAACTTTCTGACTCAGCCACAACAACTGGAACCTTAAACATTGCACTAAGTTCCAGATTTGAACTTGAACTGTGTGGTGAAAGTTGCGCGAGTGCTAAATCTCGAGTGTGTCCTACTTGGCGTAACCCTCGATCGGCTAAAACTTTTGTGATGTCAAAAGCCCAAATGTCAGAGGTGCTAATTGGATCTGTAATCGCAATCCTAGAAACATCGCCGATCAGGGAAGTTTCAATTTTGGCAATTGCCTCAAACAGCTCAGTTGTTGTGCCATCTATCCAATCAATAAAACCGTTATTGATCGGACTTGAGATTTGAGTTTCCGAAAAAAGTCCAATTAACGCAGTTCGTTCATTCTTTACCCATCGCACAATTTCATTCAGTGGACTTGCATCCATCTCGGAAAGCTCAAGTGCTGAACGTAGTGCCCAAACATCAGTTGCGATTTTAAGTGAAGAGTTTTGTGGCCTAACTTCAAGAAAAAGTCTGTGTGCCGTACGCGCGATTTCAGTATCCACGCCATCAGCGATAGGAATGTCTGCACTTACACGCTTAGCAACCAACACGGCTTCGTCATCGGCGATTACAGCGCCAACTATGTTTGATCCATTCGCCAACTCTCGATTAATGGTCGCGGCAGCAAACTCGAATCCAACACCAATTGGAACTACTGCGATCAATGAGACTTCACTCATTGCTTCTTGGGTTATCAACCAGGGCTGGCCAATTGCCCAGCCATCACCGACAACGCTTTGATGTGCGGTCTTTAGGATTTGCAACCGACCAGTATCTGGCAATGGTTCGTGAATAGTCGAAGTTAAGGTCTCAACTGGTTGCCATGGGGCCACAACAACCTTTTCGATTGTTAGCTGGTGCTCGCGCTGCAAACTTTGTAATAGTGAAACTGCTGCTTTGATTGAGGCTTCCGAACCCTTCATACCTCGAGTAGGTCTGCGATCCCAGGCGATCGGCTCACTTCCGGAAGCGATCACGATTTCGGTCGTGGAATTACCAATATCGATTCCAGCAACAAGTCCCATATGAACTATTTTGCTGCTAAACCACGACGAGCATAAACATCTGCTGCTTGCCTAAATAGCTCCGCATTCTTTTCCGCACCATGCTTTGATAATTCGTCAGCAATTTCTAATAGTTGCGTGGGAGTTGAACGTCCCGGACGCAAGGCATCGTAGTAACCCATAACTCGCTCGTCTGAAAGAGAAGTTAGTTCTGCGGCGCGAAGAAAGTTTTCGGCTAATTGGGGATTTCCATTGTCTCTTGCAACTTGGGCTTGCTTTGCCAAAGTTTCAGGATGGATTCTGACATCGTCGAGAGTAATGTCCCCTCGTCGAATTGACTCAACAGTTACTTCAGAAACATTTTTTCCAGAAAAACCTTTTTGTTCACTCATAACTATCTAAGCTCCATAACTTCAGGTCCGTTGCTATTTACGCACTCTCGTTCAATCGCCACAAGCGAAACCACTTTGGTGTGATAGCGCGCTTCGATTGCCTCGTCTGAATATGGATTTCTCACCGGTTCAGGCGTCGCACCCTTGGCATGGCGGCCTGCATTGATTCCCATCATGCGATAAAGCTCACGGGTGATAGTCGGCGCAACGGAATACAGTTCTAGATTTGCTAGCGGTGCAAGATCTCTGCGATGAATCAAGGCGGTACCTTTTGCCTGCAATCCAACGCTAACTCCTGATCCAGAAAGTCTGGCTGCAGTAAGCCCAATCATTCCTAAATCGAGAGTGTCGTTAATTCTGACAATTCTGCCGGTGCAACCTTCTTCTTCGAGTCCTGCTAGGACTTCTGAGATTGCGTCAGCAAGACTTAATCCTGAGAGTGTGACCCAGATGTCTTTGCCAGTTGCTGGCGAAACTCCAATAACAACATCACGCGGATCGTAACTTGTCTCAGCAGCCCCAGTAGCAAAAATGTTTTTGTTTGCAAAGCTTTGCTGTTCAGCGAGCAAATCTGAAACTGAACGCTGTTGGCGAATTGTGTCGATTTCCGTTTGCCGAGCGCTGCTTGGTTGGTAACCAGTTCCCGGTCCTGAATATTCATTTGGATCGGTGACCAGCGATAGAACATTCATTTGCTCATCAAAAATTGCTGAGGTTTGTAAATAGTCACCGGCCACACGAGCTTTAAGCATATCGAGACATCTTTGGGCTTCTAGATCAAAGCCATTTTCCGCAAGCGCTGCTATTACGTCGAGCATCGTGACATTGGTTTCCATGATTGTGCGAGCCGCAGTTAGGGGAAGCATCAAGTCACCAGATGATATATCTTTTGAACCAGCTGCATCGATAGCTTCTTCAGCCCACTCTTGCGAGAAGTCCCCGAGTCCAAGCCAGGAATAAACCGCGGTTACAGCCTCAGTGGCTCGGCGTCTTAGTCGTTCAACTTCTACTTCGTCGGCAGTTCGAAGTCCGCCATCCACACCCCAGTCACGTTGCATAGCTAAGAAATCATCGATGTCCTCTGAGTTCCACTGGCTTGGACCAAACATATTGTCGTAGCGCTGAATTGAACCAAATCCGCTATTTATGAAGTCCGAACCGCCGATAAAGATCGGATGCGTGCGAGAGGTTCGCCTAACATCTGACTCACTCATCAAAGCGTCGTTACCAGTGCAAGCTTCCAGGTTCCGTAACATAACCATCACGTTTTCTGCCATCAATGACCGAACACCACCTGGCACTGCGCCAGCTACCGCAGCAGAATCAATTCCACCGTTCTGCACACCTTGAGCGCCAATCGCTCGAGCCAGTGCAACACAGCGAGCTTCGAGATAAAACATGCTGCACTTTTCAGCGCCACCCATTAGCGCTTCAGATCCGCCACCGGAAGTCACGCGCATCTTTATACCGCGACTTGCGTATGCGCTTGTTAAAAATGCTTTTGACCAAGGAGTGTCATCACCATCAATAAAGATTTGTTCTGTTCCATAAAGCGAAACGGTTTCGGCATAGGAAACTAAGCCACGCATACCTAGTGCCAGCTCTGCTGATTCCTCGACAGAGCACTGCACTAGAACACCTGGTGATCCAACTGCTGCGCCAATAGAAACTGCAACAGCATTTGATGGGGCATCTGCTGCAACCGGAACAGTTGTTTCGAGTTCGCGAAAACCAAAAGCAGCGGCAGTTGCAGCGTCTGCTGCAAGTAAAAGCGGATCGTCAGATCTATTGGTTACATGCGCTTGATTGCTAGGGGTTCTTCGTGCCCGCATTTTTGTCATTGCGATAACGAGTTCAGCAGCGCTTAACAACGAAAGAACTGCTGCCAATTTCGCGGGCGTCATACCTGAGGAAAGTCGCACAATGTCCGCGCGAGAGTGATTTGGATCAACCAGTCTTCGGGCAAAATCGATGTCGTCAATTGCCATTGCTTCTTGGGCAACGTTGAGATCTAAACCATGACGAGCAATAAATTCATCAATTGAGTCGAATTCAGATTCACTTCGGCCATCCATTTCGACAATTCGATTATCCCGAATTGTTAATGAGGGTTTTGGATCGTTTAAGCCGTTAAATGCAACTAGCCCGAGTTCAGGTGCGGGTGTTGCGAAGCCATCGAGATTGACCCGCTGTTCGTTCATAAAACGAAAGCGGCCAATTGGCTCGTTTGAGGTCATGCCTGGCATGCCCGCTTAAAAACTTCAATTCCAGCTTCGGCGCAAATTTGGTCTTCATCCCATGAGCCACCAGTTACTCCGATAGCGCCAACTACGTGATCGCCATCCCAGCACGGGATGCCACCAGCGAATGCAATGTAGCGACCGTTACCGTTAGCGCTCATTCCGGGCAAGTCACCATCGGGTGCAACTCGAGCACGCAGCTCACCAGTCTCAATTCGATTTGTTACCGAGGTGTAAGCCTTATCAACTGCAAAATTTGGTCCTGCTAGTTCCGCGCCATCCATTCGTTGGAAGCTCAGTAAGTTAGCGCCAGCATCAAGGACTGCAATCGACATTGGCGCATTGATTTCAATTGCCTTAGCCTTGGCAGCGTTCGTCATTTCGATCGCTAGTGCTAAATCAATTTCCATTCGTTCAACTCTTGGCATTACTTACCCTTCTGATAATCGTGCCATTGTGCTGCGCGAGCTCGCATTTTTTGATGCATACCCTGCATGACGTTCACATTACCCAAATAATCTTTCGAAACTTTTGCCACCATGGTGTAATTGGTATCTACAACGTTTGCAACTGGGGTAAGTGCAGTTTGAGAAACAAACTGGTAACTGTCCAAAGTTGATTGTCCAGTTAGCTCGCTAACCCAATGAACCATCTGGGTATGGGCAATTCGAAAGGCATCTTCGAGTGGCTTTGTTGAGCCAGTTGTGATGATGTAATCGTCGGATTCGATGCGTGGCCAAGGTGTTGGAGTTCCCTTGATTAAATCGATTATCAGCACGGTATCCATTGCGGTTTCAACTGCAACGCCACAAGTCTCGCCTTCACCTTGGCGGGCATGTCCATCGCCAAATGAAAACAACGCACCTTCAACATTTACGCCGAGATAACAAGTAACGCCAGCTCGCATCTCAGGAGTATCCATGTTTCCACCCCAGTCACCCGGGGTTAAGGACGAGCGCACTTCGCCAAGAGCAGGAGCGACTCCGACGGTGCCGTGCATTGGGTCGAGCGGAAGTGCTGCTGTGAATTTTGTGTCCGCCGCCGCATAACGCACTAGACGATCCTTTAAATCTAATTCGTAAATCCAAGTACGCTCCAAAAGCGCTGGCTGCAAAGTAGCAGTTGTTGTTGTGGAAGTAAGCGCGCCAAAGAACGGAACAGTCGTACTAACACCCCAAGCCTCACGAGGTTCAATTGAAACAAAGTGAACCGCCAAGGTGTCACCTGGCTCGGCACCTTCGACATAAAACGGACCGGTTTGTGGGTTTAGGAATCTTGGATCGCATACCTGCGTGGACATATCACTTGGCGATTTAACTCGACCACCAAAGCAATCAAATGACCATGAATCGATTATGGTTCCTGGCTTAACGCTAATTACTGGTTCGCGTCCGCCGAAAGTAAATGTGTGCGTTGCCGGATCGGCATCTTCGTCAGGAGCCCAGTTGCAAACTTCAATTTCAGTTGTCATGTCTTTATTCTTGTGGATCGACCGCTTTGACACTTAAGTTTTAACCCAAATATGTGATCAAAAATGAAATTGGGCACCAGCAAAGCTGATGCCCAATTTCATTTGTTTGTGCGCTATGCGCGTTCGTGAGCTTCTTCCATAGTCGTACGACCAATTTCTTCGTAGATATCTGGATGCTTTGACTTAACCCAAAGGGCATAAAGCAATCCAAAGATCAGGGTTCCAGCAATGATTAGTGGCAAGTTCTTTACCAATATCGAATTTGACTGGTAACCAGCGGCGAAACCTGAGCCCACTGCCCCAAATAGAAGGGTTAAGGCGTAGATCATGCCGGCAGCGCCAACAAGTGGAGCAACCAGGGTCGTTAGAACATTGCCCTTGTGCTTCTTTTTGCCCCAGAAGTAACCGATAACTGCGAATGAGCAGATGACCTGTACTACCAGAATGAACGCAGTTCCAACGAGTGAAGGCACGGTGTAAATAACGCCGTACGGAATCAAACTTGGATCTGATGTCGCTCCTGCTTCTGCTGGGTCAGATGTCCAGGCAGTTGAGAAGAATGTGAACAACAGAACCATAACGATGTTGATAACAGTTACAACAGTTGAGGCAACGGCTGGTGACTGGTGCTTCGGATGAGTACTCGATAGACGGTTACGAATCCCAGCGAATGGTAGTTCGCGACCCAACGCATACACATAGCGAGACGCAGCATTATGGAATGCCAATGCGCAAGCAAAGGAACCGATTACCAGAAGCACTCGATAGAAGCTAGTTGTCAAGGAACCTAAGTTGTCTGTCACTGGGATCAGCCACAAGTCGATTGGGTTTCCAGTTGAGTATGTAGATACTTCAACCGTTGCCTTTCGACCATTAGCAACAACAACCATCCAGGAAACGAAGGTGTAGAACAAACCAAGACCGACAACAGCGATCATGGTTGCACGAGGAACTACACGCTTTGGATCTTTAGATTCTTCGCCATAGGCAGCGGTGGTTTCGAAACCAATCCAAGACCAGAAGGCAAAGAAAATACCAAGTGCAGCAGTACCAGCGGCGACTGTTGTGCCGTAAGCATTCGCTTCTAATCCGGTGAAGGCATTTGCAAGTGACACCGTTTCGCTGAACATGAAGCCATCAGGGCCGCCCTTGGCCAGGACGCTGAAACCGAATGCTAGAAGTAATACAACTTCAGCAACGAGAGTGACGCCAAGTACAGCTGCTGCAACGGTGATGTCAAAGTAAGTCAAAACCCAAATCAGGATCATGCCACCCATTGCGATAATCAACCAGTTAACTTCGATTCCGGCCATTTCACTTAAAGTGTTTGCGGCGAAGTATGAAAAGCCACCAATGAGCGTGCCTTCAAAGAGAATGTAAGCAATTGTTGCAAGTAGACCAGCAGCCATACCCCAAACTTGCCCAAGACCGTGTGAGATAAATCCGTAGAATGCGCCAGCAGTTGTGATGTGCTTTGACATTGCTGCGAATCCAATTGCGAAAATGGATAGAACAATCGTTGCGAATAAGAATCCAGCTGGTACGCCGAGTCCGTTACCGTAACCGGCTCCAATTGGTACGTTAAAGCTCATTGCAGTAATAGGCGCAGCGTTAGCTACCGCCATGAACAGAACAGCGGTTAAGCCAATGGCTCCCTTGCGAAGGCCTTTTTGGCTTTCGTTATTTGTCGACATGCATTCGACCCTTTCGTTGTAACGCCGGGAAGTTCCCAACATTTCTCACTTGATATTGCTCAGTTGCGGGTGACCTGAGTCACACGATTGAATCGACCTTGCCAGATAACGAACCCAAGTACAACGAGATTTGGCTAGTTTTTCCAACTTTTTTGGTTAACAACTTTTGAATTTTGGTCTAAAAATCACACGCAAAATGCACAAATCGGACTTACTTGCCAGTAAAGACTTGAATTTACTGGGTTTTCTGTGTTAAACCAAAGTTCAACCAAAAGTTGCTAAAAGGTATGGTCATTTGGTCTAATTTTATGTAATCATTAGGTTACGAAGGCATCGCGCGGATAGCGCACAAGATTGAGAAAGGGTTCGGGATGACACAAGAAGATACGGCTGCACCTGAATTCGACTACGGCTTATTCTCATACGACTCCAAAGAGCAGATGCTAGAAAAGTCAAAAGAATTTTGGAATCCAGGCAAAACTCAATTCTGGATTGACTCTGGTGTGCCACTAGTTATTGATCGACGCGAAGAGTATTTCATTTATGACATGTCAGGTAAGCGCTTGATTGATGCACACCTAAATGGTGGTACTTACAACTTGGGACACAGAAATCCGGAAGTTGTTCAGGCCGTAACTATGGCGATGCAACATTTTGATATTGGCAATCACCACTTCCCGTCATTAGCGCGAACTGCGTTAGCTGAAGCCTTGATCAAAACTGCTCCAGTGGGACTTTCTAAAGTTATTTACGGTTCAGGTGGCGGTGAAGCAATTGACATTGCCCTTAAGACGGCGCGGCACGCCACGCAAAAGCGCAAGATCGTTTCAATCATTAAGGCATACCATGGTCACACCGGATTAGCAGTTGGTACAGGCGACGATCGTTTCTCAAAACTATTTCTTTCGGATCGGCCAGAAGAATTTCCACACGTTCCGTTTAATGATCTAGAAGCCATGGAAGATGCGCTTCGCGATCGAGATGTGGCTGCGGTAATTATGGAAACAATTCCAGCAACGTATGGTTTCCCACTTCCTAATCCTGGTTACTTAGAAGCAGTTAAGAAACTTTGCGAAAAGTATGACGCTCTTTACATTGCAGATGAAGTTCAAACTGGCTTGATGCGTACTGGGGAACTGTGGGGAATTACCAAGCACGGAATAACACCAGACATCTTGGTTACCGGTAAAGGTATTTCAGGCGGTCTATATCCAATTGCTGCAGTACTCGCCACCGAGAAAGCAGCCGGCTGGTTGAACGAAGATGGCTTTGGTCATATCTCAACTTTTGGTGGCGCCGAACTTGGTTGCATTGCAGCGCTTAAGACCCTTGAGATTTGTTCCAGAGAAGAAACCCGCTCAATGGTTCATTACATTGCCGATTATGTCGGCCAGCGCTTAGCTGCAATTCAAGCCACTTACCCGGATTGGTTTGTTGGCATTCGCCAAAACGGAGTAATCCTTGGCTTGGAATTTGCTCACCCACAAGGTGCCAAATATGTAATGCGTCATCTTTACGAAAATGGTGTCTGGGCAATTTTCTCAACACTTGATCCTCGGGTACTTCAGTACAAGCCAGGTATTTTGTTGAAGCCTGAAGTTGCCGAAGAAATGCTAGATAGAACGGAATTGGCAATCGGGAAAGCGTATGCCGAAATTCGCAATGAGCGCAGGTCAGCATGAGCGAAATGACTTTTGAGCCTTTAATGGTTGAGCCAGCCGGGGTTCCACGTGGTCGTGCAATGGTGGAACGTGCTGATTGGGCTGCCCGGGCTTACGCAAAGTACGACATCGCAACGGTGAATCGCATTGTTGACGCGGCTGCTTCCGCCCTTGCAACCAGAGCACAAGAGTTTGCTCGAGATGCCGTATCCGAAACTGGCTTTGGAGTTGTTGAACACAAAGTTCTTAAGAATATTGCTTGTTCTACTGGAATCGTCGAAACTTACCGTGGTCAAGATTGTGTTTCACCAGAGATAGATGAAGTAAACAAAATTGTTGCGATCCCTCGTCCTGCTGGCGTGATCTTGGCACTGACCCCGTCAACTAATCCAGTTGCTACAGTTTCCTTCAAAATTATTTTGGCCTTAATGACTCGTAACTCCATCATCATTAGCCCGCACCCAATGGCAAAGAAAGTTTGTGTTGCAGCAGCTAAGGCAATGTCTGAAGCAGCAGTTGCAGCTGGAGCGCCAGATGGCATCATCCAAATTGTCGAAGACCCTTCAATTCCATTAATTAATGCTTTGATGACTGATGAGCGAACAGATGTCGTGGTTGCAACCGGTGGAACTCCAGTTGTGCGATCGGCATACCGAAGCGGAAATCCGGCAATTGGTGTTGGACCTGGAAATGTTCCAGTTTTGGTTGACGCCACAGCAGATCTTGCAAAGACTGCAGCTCGAATTATTGAAAGCAAGGCATTCGACAACTCAATTCTTTGCACCAACGAAAGCGTTGTAATTGCTGAAGAGGCAATCGCAGACAAATTGCTTGCGGCCTTTGCGCGCGAAGGTGCATATGTATTGAAAGATGACGAACGAGATGCCGTGCGCAATGCAGTTTTTCCAGAAGGCCACTTCAACACCAAGATGGTCGGCAAGGATGCATTCTGGATTGCTGAAAAAGCGGGCATTAAGGTTCCAGCCAAAACTAGAGTTTTAGTTGCACCTTTTGATTTAGTAGTTCCTGAAGAACCTTTAGCTCACGAAAAACTGTGTCCAGTTTTAGGTTTTGTTCGAGTCCCAACTGCTGCTAGAGGAATTGATATTGCCCGAGCAGTTTTGCGTATAACAGGCGCTGGACACTCGGCTGCAATTCACAGCTCAAATCCGGAGTTGATCATGATGTTTAGTGCAGCCGTTCCGGTGTTGCGAGTTTCGGTAAATGTTGGCAACAGTCTTGGAGCTTCTGGAATCCAAACAAATCTAGCTCCGACTATGACTATTGGAACTGGTTTTGCTGGTCGGTCTTCGGTTGGTGAAAACTTGCAGCCAAAGCATCTGATCAACTACACGCGGTTGGCATACAACGCCGATGTGCGCGAAGTTATGCCATCGTATGCAGGGTTGAATCCTTGGATCAGCCCAAGCGGTCCAGTTCCTTCATATCCAGTTGCTTCTAATGAAGAAAACTATGGAACTGGAAATTCCTATCACCATCGCGAGCCGATAACCCAAGACGTTGCTGAATTGAGAGACGAGATTCGCAAGTTGATCGTCGAAGAACTTCACGCATTGATCAAGAACTAATCAGAGAAGAGATACAAATGGCAGAGCTACGGTCGTTCATCTACATCGACCAAATGCAACCTCAAACCATGTGCTACCTAGGTTCATGGGTTAAGGGTGCTTTGCCACGCGCAAACATGGCTGCTCAAGTAATTGAAGTAGCCCCAGGTCTGGACATCGAAGCCCTGACTGATGTGGCACTGAAGCATGCCAACGTTCAAGCTGGAATTCTGTTTGTGGAACGAACCTTCGGTTACTTAGAGATCCACGGTCCAACCGAAGAAGTTCGCGCCGCCGGCCAAGCTGTACTTGCGGCCCTAGGTGCCACTGAAGCGGAAGCCACAAAACCAAAAATCTTGGCATCACGCGTTGTGCCTTCGGTTGATCAACAACATGCATTTTTGATTAATCGAAACAAAGTCGGATCCATGATTTTGCCGGGTGAATCCCTCTACATTTTGGAAGTCCAGCCCGCTTCATATGCAATCTTGGCAACCAATGAAGCTGAGAAAGCAACTGATATCAAGGTAGTCGACTATCGAATGATCGGTGCAACTGGCCGCGTTTATCTTTCTGGTAAAGAAGCTAATGTTCGAGCGGCTGCTGAAGTCGCAGAAAAAGTATTGAGTGAACGTTAATGTCCACTGATAATGAAATGCTGCGTTCGCTAGTGCGCGAAGCATTACGTGATGCCCTCGGTGGAGCCGATGGTATTCGTGATGCTGCGAAGGCACTGTCGGGTCAAGGTCAACAACCAACGAAAACCGCTCAAGTTGTAGAAGTTGTCTCACTAAGCAGCAATCAAGACGTTACTAATTTTGTGAGTCGCATTCTTGACTTGGCGTCAGACTCAAAAACCCTTAACGCAATGCGCCAAGGTGAGCTAGTTTTTCAGCTAGGTAATTCAACATCAAGCCATAGCAATCATGATTCTGGTACCACTCGAATTGAAAAAGGTGCCGTAACCGAATCAACCATCAGAAAAGCTGCCGAGTCAGGATCAACTTTGATCGTGGCCCGGAAGGTGGTCGTAACATCACTTGCGCGTGACAAAGCGCGCGATTTGGGTGTAACGATTATTAGAGAAAGTCAACAAGATAATCAGAAGGGATCGGTGATGCGCTGATGTTAAAAGCGCGAGTCATCGGCAATGTATGGGCGACCCGTCGTCTAACCGAGATTCCCAATGGGGCTTTTCTCGAGGTCGAAGTTGAAGGTGGCGCACACTTAGTTGCCTTTGACGTTCTAGGTTCCGGAATTGGCGAAAGTGTCTTGGTTTCAACGGGCTCGGTAGCAGCCTCGTGGTTCCCGGATGTCACCCCACCAATTGACGCTCTCATCATCGGTTCGATTGATGAGAACACTAAGAGTTCTGGGAAGCACAGCGCTTCCTAGTACAGCGCCTGAGAAATCAGGTTAAGAAAATGCAAGACCCGAAAGCGGACACCCGTTCGCAATCACAAATAGGAGAAAGTTATGTCAAGCAACGCACTGGGCTTGATCGAGACCAAGGGATATGTAGCTGCTGTAGCTGCTGCAGATGCCATGGTTAAGGCAGCCAATGTAACTATTGTTGCGCGTGAAGAAGTTGGCGACGGCCTTGTTGCTGTAGTCATCGTGGGAGATGTCGGTGCAGTTAAGGCTGCAACTGATGCAGGTGCTGAAGCAGTTAACCAAGTTGGCGAACTAGTTTCACAGCACGTAATTCCACGTCCACACGCAGAACTAAACAAGTTCTTTAAAGTAGGCGAGTCCGCGTGAGTACGGGCCCGCTCGTAGCAGGGCCCGAACTACGCGTCTACTTGCTTGTTGAAGAGCTCCAGCAGCAATTCGCTGCTTACATGAGCACGCCGACGCGAGCCCGTGGTTACCCGCCTTACGGTGGTCAGCACTCGTTGATCATTGAGGTGGCACCCGGGCTTGCGATCGAGCGAGTAATTGACTTGGCGCTGAAGTCGGTACCTGAAGTTGAACCTGGAATTTTGTTCGTGGAACGCCAATTCGGAGTTCTGGAAGTTCACGCTTCCGACATTGAATTAGTTAAGCGAGCCGGTCAGGCAATTCTTGATGGTATTAATGCCTCAGCAGCTGATCAATTACGTCCTCGGATTCTTTACAGCGACATCATCGAAAACATAACCGATCAGCATGCGATTATTCTCAATCGAAATCGTCAAGCATCGATGGTTATGCCTGGCGAATCACTCTTGGTATATGAAATGACACCAGCGCTATTTGCAACTGTGGCAGCGAACGAAGCTGAAAAAGTTGCACCTGATGTGACTTTGGTCGATGTACAGATGATCGGAGCAGCTGGTCGGGTATATATGAGCGGAACCACCGAAAGTGTTACAAAGGCCCGTGATGCAATCACGCAGGCACTTGAAGCAGTAGTTGGACGCGATCAAGGTTAATCATTTTTCTTCCCCAAAAGTGACAAAACATGTTGGCAACTAAGCCAAAATAAAGATGTCGTTAGGAGAGTTAGATGAGTGGGTATTCGAACGAACCTGCAAAGTTGCATGAGTTTGCGGTTGATGCGGTAGCGAAGTTTGGATATCCGAAAGACTCCAAAATTTCGCTCCTTAACCTCTCGGAGAATGCAACTTTCAAAGTCACTGACAGCACCACTGGTATAGATACGATCCTGCGAATTCACCGGCCGTTTTACCACTCGAAGCAGGCCATTCAAAGTGAACTTGACTGGGTGCAATCGCTTCGGGAAGTTCAATTAGTTAGAACTCCAGCAATTTTGCCGGCAGGTTCTGGCGAGCGAATCATTACTGCGCAAGATTCCACTGGCGAAGAGCGCCATGCGGTGATGTTTGAATTTATGCCTGGTGTCGAACCAACCGAGGACCGCTTGGTTGATGACTTTAAAACACTAGGTGCGATAACTGCGCGACTGCATGATCATTCAAAGCAATGGAAGCGTCCAAGTAACTTCTCTCGATTTACTTGGGATTTCGAAACTGCACTTGGTCCAAATGGTCACTGGGGATCTTGGCGTGACGGACTTGCCATGGGGCCAAATGAACTTGAAATTCTTGGCAGACTTTCTGACACTCTTAAATCTCGATTAGAACGTTACGGTAAAAGTGAAGATCGATTTGGATTAGTTCATGCCGATATGAGACTAGCTAACTTGTTAGTTGCAGGGAGTGACGTAACAGTAATTGACTTTGACGACTGTGGGCTGAGTTGGTTTATGTATGACTTGGGATCATCAGTGTCATTCATCGAGGATCACCCATTGGTTCCTGAAATGACGGCATCTTGGGTCGATGGCTACCGTAGCGTTGCGCCTCTCAGTGCCGAAGAAGAAGCAGAACTACCAACATTCATACTGTTCCGACGACTTTTACTTGTTGCTTGGGTTGGATCGCACCAAGACACGGATACTGGCAAGGAAATGGGAGCCAATTACACCAAAGTAAGTTGCGAATTGGCCGAAAACTATCTGTCAAAGTTTGCATAATTGTAAGGAACCTTCGAAAACTCGTTTGAAACAAGGAGAAAGTATGTTTACTTCAGTAAGTGGTTATTCCGTGGTTGTTACTGGCGGAACAAAAGGAATAGGCAAAGGAATCGCCCGAGTCTTTGCAAAAGCTGGAGCTAACGTCCTGATCACGGGTCGAGATGAAGCAAGCGCTAAATCAGCTTGTGACGAGTTAACTGCGTTAGGCGGGGGCACTGTTACTTATGTTCTCGCTGAAGTTAGCAGCAAGTCAGCTTGCGAGATGGTTGCCAAAGCCGCAATCGAGCGCAACGGCGGCATCGACGTGCTTTGTGCAAACGCGGGAATTTTCCCAGATTCCAAATTAGCGACAATGTCTGAGGCTGATATGGACTTAGTTTTCGGCACGAATGTTAAGGGCACCATGCTTTCGGTACAGGCCTGCCTGCCGGCTCTAGAAAAGTCAGGTCATGGGCGAATTGTTCTCACTTCATCGATCACTGGTCCCGTAACTGGTTTTCCTGGTTGGTCACATTACGGCGCAAGTAAAGCGGCACAACTTGGATTTATGCGCACAGCGGCAATCGAGCTAGCACCAAAGGGAATCACGGTTAACGCGGTCTTGCCAGGAAATATTGCAACTGAGGGTCTTGCAGATATTGGTCCCGAATATCGCAAAGCCATGGAAGCATCAGTTCCACAAGGACGCTTAGGTGAAGTTGATGATATTGGAAACGCTGCATTATTTTTTGCAACAAAAGAAGCCGCTTACGTAACTGGACAAGCGTTGGTTATTGATGGCGGTCAGATTCTTCCAGAATCACTTGCTGCCTTGGAAGCAATGTAACTGCTATCTAGTTACTGTTGAGTTGTGAGCGCAAACGAAGACTTAGGTCGCACTGCTGATGAAGTTCGACAACGAATCCTGGCGCAAATCAGCTCTGGTAAGTTGCGAGCCGGGCAAAAGCTTGGTGCGGAACGGGACTTAGCGAGTGAATATCAAGTCAGTCGCTCTACTCTGCGAATTGCACTTACCGCACTCGAAGAGACGGGTGTTGTTCGTCGCCTACCTGGGCGCGGTGGGGGAACCTTTGTTTCGCCTGAAAAAATCGACCGGGATCTTTCGCAAATTGTAGGCGTGCCGTCACTGCTCAGAGGGCAAGGATTTACAGCCGGTACGCGATTGATTAGTGCATCAGTCTTGCCTGCAGATGCCAAAACGCAGCAAGCTCTTGGATTAGTCGAAGGCGAACACATCTTTGATGTAGTGCGAATCCGCCTTGCGGACAGCATTCCGATTTCTCTTGAACATGCAAGATTTCCAGCAGAAATGTTTCCAGGATTACTTGAACGTCCGCTAGGAAACTCACTTTACGAACTGTTGAATAAGTACTACGAAACAACGCCGGATGAAGCTGTTGAACAAATCGACTTGGTAAATGCAACTTTGGACGAAGCCAGAATTCTTGAAGTTCCGCTCGGCGCACCATTATTAGCCGTTACCCGAACCACTATGGATACCAAAGGTAGAAAGATTGAGTATTCCCACGATTTATTTCGCGGTGACAGAACTCGGATCACAGTTCGGACCAAGGGGCGTCCAGCCACTCAGGACCAACCTGGTGAACGAGGTAGAACGGTTGAAGTAAAAGAGTTTTAAGCACTGGCACTACTAGCGATTCTGGGATTCAAGATTGGATACAATCTTCACATGGGCCCATTAGACGGAATTGTCGTTGCCGATTTCACTCGGGTTTTAGCAGGCCCATACGCAACGATGTTGCTCGGCGATATGGGTGCAACTGTAATCAAGGTCGAGCGCCCGGAGGTCGGTGACGATACTCGCCACTGGGGGCCGCCTTATGACACTGCCGGCAGAGCAACTTACTTCGAATCAGTGAATCGAAACAAGACATCGGTTGCTATAGATATGACAAACCCAGCGGGATTAGCTGAAGCCCATGAACTCATAAAACGTGCGGATATTGTCATTCACAACTTTCCGCCAAGCACCAGTGAGAAATTTGAATTGGATTACGACGCAGTAAAGAACTTAAAGCCAGATGTAATTTACTGTTCAATCACTGGTTTTGGCTCCGGAGCCGGTGCAGCGATGCCAGGCTATGACTTGTTGGTTCAGGCCATGGGCGGCTTAATGAGTGTCACTGGACCTGCTCCCGGTGAGCCAACAAAGGTTGGCGTTGCGCTAGTGGATGTAATCACTGGAATGCATGCCACGATCGGTTTACTGGCCGCGCTGAATCATCGAAATGTTACAGGCGAAGGCCAGCAAATCGAGGTGAACCTTTTATCCTCATTGCTATCTGCGATGGTAAATCAGGCAAGCTCTTATGTTTCTGGTGATGTCGTACCTGGAATTCTTGGAAATGCCCATCCATCAATTAGTCCATACGAGGTATATCAAACTTCAGACCGACCAATTGTTGTCGCAGTAGGTAACGATGGGCAGTTTGCAAAGCTGTGCCAAGAACTTGGAATTCCAGAGATTTCAAGTGATCCAAAATTTATAACCAACCCAGATCGAGTAGCTAATCGAGTCGAACTCAATGAGTTGTTGGTAAAGCAGTTCTTAGGAAATGGCGCCGATCATTGGTGGAAGTTGCTTTCTGATGCTGGAGTGCCGTGTGGGCCAATCAATTCAATTTCCGAAGCCTTCGCACTAGCTGAATCTTTGGCATTAAATCCAATCATCACAATTAATCAAGAAGGCGAAGCACGTAAGCAAGTCGCTAACCCAATTACGTTTTCCCAAACCCCGGTTCGGTATGCCGTGGCCCCACCAAGTTTGGATGAAGCATGAGTGAGAACGTAACAGCCCAAGAAGGAGTTCTTCGCGAACTTCGAGTCTTAATTGCATCCGGACAACTTGAACCTGGGCAGCAAGTTGTTCAAGATTCATTAGCAGCAAGCCTTGGCGTAAGTCGTGTGCCGTTGCGGGAAGCCCTGAAGGTTCTCGAAGGTGAGGGTCAGGTCACTTATCACCCACATCGTGGATACTTTGTCGCTGACTTGAGCGTTGACGATTTAGTAGAGGTGTATCGAATTCGCTCACTGCTGGAAGACGAAGCAATTCGAGTTGGCGTTCCGTTACTGACTGACGAGGACATTGAATACCTCGAAGATATCTTGAATGATGTTGAGACAGCGGCAAAGTCACAAGATGTTTCAGCTGTAACTGCCGCGAACCGCAGATTCCACTTCGCATTGTTCGAGGCCAGTAACATGCCTCGACTGGTGCGCTTAATCAAGAATCAGTGGGATGCAACGGATGCCTACCGCGGGGTTTACTTCGCAGCGCCGGCAAATCTTGCCCACATGAATCAAGAACACCGGACAATGGTGGCAGCCCTCAAGGCTCGAGACGTGGCAAAATCCATTGCACTTCAGGCTGCTCATCGCGAGAATTCGGTATCTGTTGTCAGTCAGGTAATCAAGAAACCTTAGCCATTCATTGGTGGGGGATTTCCTTAATTTGCAAGGCTTTCGCTAGTCTTACTTTGTATGACCCCACAGGAATTAGCTGGCCACATTAGGGCCGCCTTGCTCAGTGCAATTTCCAGCGGTCAATTGAATTTATCGCCTGATGATATCCCCACTGAAATTGTGGTTGAACGGCCAAAAAATTTGGATCATGGCGACTGGGCGACCAATATCGCAATGCAAGTAGGCAAAAAAGCTGGGTTGAATCCACGAGCAGCGGCAGAAATATTGCAACCACTCCTTCAAGAACTTCCAGGAGTTGATGGTGTTGAAATTGCAGGACCAGGATTTATCAACATTCGGCTGGATGCTGCGAGCCAAGGGGAGCTAGCGCGAGACATAGTTGCCAAGGGAAAAGATTTTGGCCGCGGCACTCAGCTAGTTGGCAAGAAGATAAATGTGGAATTCATTTCGGCAAACCCAACCGGTCCACTGCATTTAGGACACACTCGTTGGGCTGCAGTTGGCGATGCGATCGCTCGCGTCCTTGAAGCCGAGGGCGCGGAGTCTGCGCGCGAGTTTTACATCAATGACCTCGGTGTCCAAATGGATAAGTTTGGGACTTCGGTTAAGGCAGCTGCGTTAGGTGAAGCGATTCCGGAAGATGGTTACCACGGTGCCTACATCCCAGAACTGGCCCAACAAGTAGTTTCGCAAAATCCAGGAATTACAGAATTGCCAGAACCGCAGCGCAGCGAAGCGTTTCGCGATGCAGCATATGAATTACAACTCGCAGATCAAAAACGAGTCTTAGATAACTTCAATACTCATTTTGATGTTTGGTCTTCGGAAAAAGCACTTCACACTTCAGGCGCGGTTAATCGAGGGTTTGAAAAGTTAAAGTCTCAAGGCCATATGTTTGTCGAAGAAGGTGCAACTTGGCTTCGAACTAGTGATTTTGATGATGATAAAGATCGCGTGCTAATCAAGGCAGATGGCGCGTTAACTTATTTTGCATCCGATACTGCGTATTACGTTGATAAGCGCAATCGTGGTTACGACCTTTGTATTTATCTGTTGGGTGCTGATCACCATGGGTATGTGAATCGACTTCGCGCTGTTGCAGCATGTGCTGGCGATAATCCCGATGAGAACATTCAGATCTTGATCGGTCAGATGGTAAAGATGCTCAAGAATGGTGAAGAAGTTCGGCTTTCAAAACGCGCTGGGAATATCATCACGCTTGAGGATCTAGTTGATGAAGTTGGCGTCGATGCAGCGCGCTACTCATTGATCCGCTACCCAGTCGAGTCACCACTAGTTCTTGATCTTGATCTATTGGTATCTAGCACGAATGACAATCCGGTTTATTACGTGCAATACGCACATGCGCGAATTGCATCTGTGGTTAGAAATGCAGCCGAACTCGGTTTGATCCCGGCAAACACTTCCGATTGGGATCCAGCAACCTTTGATCCATCGCAGCTAACCGATGATCGGGAAGGTGCCTTGCTTGGACTTTTGGCTGATTACCCACGCGTGGTCGCATCTGCTGCTGAACTTCGAGAGCCACACCGAATTGCTCGCTATATAGAAGAA
Source organism: Candidatus Nanopelagicales bacterium (assembly GCA_036796575.1). Lineage (GTDB taxonomy): Bacteria > Actinomycetota > Actinomycetes > S36-B12 > UBA5976 > UBA5976. Next base: position 443,087 of record DAIRCR010000001.1, read on the forward strand.
GTAGCAACCAGTTACCACTCGTTTTACGCTGCCTGCCGAGTACTGCCTCAGGGCGACGAACCAGTTACTGAATTGAACATTGCAAGACTTTGGCTATGTGCTGCAACGCGTCAGGTGATTTTCAACGGTCTTGAATTGCTGGGTGTTAGCGCACCCGACAGGATGTAACCATGGCTTCGGATCTAAACCCATTTATATGGCCTGCTTCTGCGAACCGAAATAGCCAGGGTGAAATCTCAATCGGTGGTGTAACAGTTACTGAACTTGCAAAGCAATACGGAACGCCTCTTTATGTTTTTGACGAAGCAGACGTTCGTAAACGTGCCCGTGATTATGTGGCAGCATTCAACGTTTCAGACATTGAAACCAGTGTTCACTATGCAGGCAAAGCCTTCATTACAACCAAAGTTGCCCAGTGGGTAAATCAAGAAGGCCTTGGAATTGATGTCGCAAGTGCAGGGGAATTAGAAGTCGCGCTTCGCGCTGGGATTGACCCAACACAGATAGTTATGCATGGCAACAACAAAAGCGTTAAGGACTTAGAGCGAGCCGTGGAAGTCGGCGTTGGCCGAGTAGTCATAGACAGCTTGATCGAAATTGCGCGCTTGAATGCAGTAGCCGCCTCGGCTGGAATAGTGCAGCAGGTCTTACTTCGACTAACTGTTGGCGTTGAGGCCCATACTCATGAAGCGATATCAACTGCTCATGAAGATCAAAAGTTTGGACTGTCGACTGCTTCCGGAATGGCCATGGCTGCAGTGGACAATGTTTTGGAATGCGATGCGCTATCGCTAGCCGGACTTCACTCGCACATTGGATCTCAAATCTTTGATGCCACAGGTTTTGAACTTGCTACCCATCGCGTCGTTGACTTCGCCGTCCAAATCAAAGAACGCCACGGAATTTCAGTTAGCGAACTAGATGTTGGCGGCGGGATGGGAATTGCGTACGTCGAAGGCGATGACCCACTTGATGTAACCACAATGGCTAAATCAATTTTGAATATTGTTCGCGCTGAGTGCGCTCGAGTGAACATCTCTGTGCCTAAAATCAGCGTTGAACCGGGCCGCGCAATCATTGGAAATCCTGGCATCACGCTTTATGAAGTCGGAACCGTAAAACCCGTTGAGTTAGATAGTGGAATTACCCGCCACTACATTTCTGTAGATGGTGGGATGAGCGACAACATTCGAACCGCGCTTTACGACGCGCAGTACACAGCTGTGATTGCAAATCGTGATTCCGACGCCAAAAAGGTTTTGTCGAGAGTTGTTGGCAAGCATTGCGAAAGTGGCGACATCGTTGTCCGCGATATCGAGCTTCCAGCAGACACTTGCCCCGGTGACTTAATTGCGGTCGCAGCTACTGGTGCTTATTGCCGATCCATGGCAAGTAACTACAACCACATCCCACGGCCCGCAGCCGTAAGTGTTGCAGCTGGCAAATCCCAAGTCCTTTTGCGCAGAGAAACAATCGAAGATTTATTGATCTTCGATGCTGGAGTTAACTAGCTTTCTCTTTCTCAATAGACCTAACAAGCAGTCGATTGAATTCAAAAATTGCAGTTGCAATCATTAATGCCGAAGCTATGAACAGCAAGCCACGCAACGCCACTTGAGTATTCATCACTGTGAATGCACCTAGCGCTACAAAAATGATTGCCCGAGCAAATGAAACCCAAACATTTGCTGGTCGTGCCCATATCTTTTTCCAAGTTTTCGCAACTTCATTTGGCACATCAACGTCAGGTAGAACTCCACCTAGCAAGGTGTAAGCCATGCCGCCTGCCACGATCAAAATCGCAGCAGGAATCCAGAATGCTGCGTCGAATTGATTCCATGAAGCAATTAAGTAGATTCCGATATCAGGATCACGGCCGAAGACGTTGGTTGCAATCCAAATTGCGCCACTAATTCCAGCAATGATGCCACCCGAAATCATCACGGATTTTGCAACGCGCTGTGCACCTTGTCGACGATATGGCGCAAGCAAGATAACGGCAATGAAGATAGCCGCAGCAGCAATCGGCAATGCAACAGCAAGAGTGTCAGATATCTTCAAAACAGTTTGCAAAGTTTTGATCGTTGCCAAAATACTTCCTGCTGGCGGTTCTAGACTTAGCGCAGCAATCGGTTCAATTCCCAGTTGTGGCGCAAACATGTTTACTTTTTCAATTGCAACGTTCGCAGTCTCAGTAAATTCAAGCTTGAGTGCCTGACCCTTTACAAATGCATCACGCAATTGAACTGCGGCACCACGAATTGGCTCCGAAAGGGCATCACTGGAAAGAATCTTGGAAGCAGCATTTTCGATTACTGGGCGAAACGGGGCGGCATTGGGCGCCTTCTCAATTAACACATCAGTCAACTGGACGCTCATTTTGGTGATCACGGCCGGATCCTGGCGAATGCTCTCAATATGGTCAGCCAACTTCGGACCATTGAGCAGATTGTTGTTTACGATTCCAGCAAAAGCACCAAGAGTTAGGGCAAAAGTACCCATGATTATTAGCACTTTGGATAGCACTCGAAATGACTTTGAATTTCTCATTTATTACCCCGTTGTTCGAAATCTTGACTAAAGCCTAATTGATCACCTGCCCTAAACGGCTTCTTTTGGCTTGTTTCAAGGGTTTCTGCCAGACTTAGAGCACGCAGGAGTTCGGGTTTTTCTCGGTTTCAGCACAGTATTAATGCATACCTATTAATACGCACCACTAATAAGGAGAAAAGATGAGTTCCCCGCTAACGGTTGCATTACTTGGTGGCGGAACTGTGGGCGCTTCAGTTGCCCAGTTGATTTCGGAGAGTGCTGACGATTTAACAGCCCGCATTGGTCGGGAACTTAAGTTAACTGGAATCGTAGTTCGCGATGCATCAAAACCTCGCCCTGGCGTTGATTCAAAACTTCTTACCGAAGATGCTGCTGGTCTAGCTGCATCCGGTGCAGACATTGTGATTGAGGTTATTGGCGGCATTGAACCAGCCAAGACTCTGATCGAATCAGCAATTGCAAATGGATCATCAATAGTCACTGCGAACAAGGCTCTACTTGCTGCCCACGGTGCTCACCTTCACAAATTAGCTGAAGAAGCCGGCGTAGATCTTTACTACGAAGCTGCCGTTGCTGGCGCAATTCCGTTGCTTCGCCCATTGCGTGAATCTTTAGCTGGCGACAAAGTTACCAAAATTCTTGGAATCGTAAATGGCACAACAAACTTTATTTTGTCAAAAATGTATAACGACGGTGCTGACTATTCTGTAGTACTCAAGGAAGCGCAAGACTTGGGTTACGCCGAAGCAGATCCAACTGCAGACGTTGAAGGTTTCGACAGCGCAGCAAAAGCTGCAATTCTTGCAGGCCTTGCTTTCCACACCAATGTAACTTCTGATGACGTTTACCGCGAAGGCATGACGAAGGTCACCGCCGATGACATCGCAGCAGCTAAGTCCCTTGGTTATGTAATTAAGTTGCTTGCAATCGCAGAATTAACTGATGATGACAAGGGCGTCATTGTTCGCGTTCATCCTGCGATGATTCCAGTGACGCACCCGTTGGCAAGTGTGCGCGATGCATTCAATGCCGTTTTCGTGGAAGCAGATGCTGCGGGTCAAGTTATGTTTTACGGTCGTGGCGCCGGTGGCGCTCCAACTGCAAGTTCAGTAGTTGGTGACGTAGTTGCTGCAGCTCGACACCGCATCACAGGCTCCGTAGGCCCGGCGCAAAGTATTTATGCAGACCTTGAAGTGCGTTCAATTGGGGAGGCCAAGACTTCCTACTATTTGAATCTCAAAGTTTCCGATGAATCAGGCGTGCTCGCGGCAATTTCGAATGAATTTGCAAAGCATGATGTATCAATTCAGGCAGTTCGCCAAGATGGGGAAGGCGATGCCGCGAGTTTGATTATTCGCACGCACGAAGCTCCTGAAAGTCGTCTGCGGGCAACTGTTGAAGCGCTAGAAAATATGACTGCAGTTCGCGAAGTTCTAGGTGTTATGCGCGTTGAAGGTGCGGGCGCATAGTCATGGCCCATGTTTGGCGCGGCGTCATTGAGGAATACCGTGACAGATTGCCAATCGCACCCAACGATGTCGTCATCTCGTTAGGTGAAGGTGGAACGCCGCTGGTTTACGCCTGCACCTTGTCAGAACTAACTGGCGCCAAGGTTTACTTAAAAGTTGAAGGCATGAATCCGACTGGATCTTTCAAGGATCGCGGCATGACCATGGCAATTACTGATGCTGCGCGTAACGGTGCAAAGGCAGTTGTCTGCGCCTCAACTGGAAACACCAGTGCCTCAGCTTCGGCATACGCCACTAAAGCTGGAATGAAGAGCGCAGTTTTAGTTCCGCAAGGAAAAATTGCTATGGGTAAATTAGCTCAGGCAGTAATTCATGGTGCCACCATTTTGCAGGTTGATGGAAACTTTGATGATTGTCTTGATATTGCTCGCGCACTTGGAGACAACTATCCAATTGCCTTAGTTAACTCAGTAAACCCAACTCGACTGCAAGGCCAGAAGACTGCGGCTTTTGAAATCGTCGATGCCCTTGGCGATGCCCCCGATATTCACTGCTTGCCCGTTGGCAACGCTGGAAACATTTCGGCTTACTGGATGGGCTTTACCGAGTATTACCACGACAAAGTTTCAACTCAACGTCCACAAATGTGGGGCTTTCAGGCAGCGGGTGCGGCGCCATTCGTTGCGGGACATCCAATCGCAAAACCAGAAACAATCGCAACCGCAATTCGAATTGGAAAGCCAGCATCGTGGGATTTGGCAGTTGCTGCTCGCGATGATTCCGGTGGCTTAATTGATGCTGTTACCGATGATCAAATCTTAGATGCTTATCGAGTCTTGGCAGACAAAGAAGGATTCTTTGTTGAGCCATCAAGTGCAGCGTCAGTCGCTGGCTTGTTACAACAAGCTCAGCGTGGATTAGTTGATGCTGGTTCAACCATCGTTTGCACAGTTACTGGCAATGGTTTGAAAGATACCCAGTGGGCTTTGGAAAGCGCTAAAGATCCAGTCGTTGTTCCAGTCGATGTCAAAGCCGCCGCCGCTGCATTAGGTCTTGCCTAATGTCACGCATAGTTTCCGTTTCAGTTCCGGCAACCAGTGCCAATCTTGGACCTGGCTATGACGCACTTGGATTAGCCCTTGAGATTCGTGACTTTGTCACTGCGCAATTTACTGACGATAACAAGATTACTGTTGAAGTAACCGGCCAAGGTGCTGGAAAACTTCCAACTGATGGAACTCACTTGATTGCCAAGACGATCATTGACGCCTGCAAAGCATTTGGCACGGAAGTCACAGGCCTGCATGTTGAATGCAAGAATGCAATTCCGCAAGGCCGAGGCTTGGGATCAAGTGCTGCGGCAATTGTTGCTGGTCTAATTTTAGCTAGCGAGTTAACTTATGCTCGCGCCAGTGAAGATGAGTTACTGCAGATGGCCAACACCATTGAAGGACATCCAGACAATGTTGCAGCCTGCTTACTTGGCGCAATGACTATTGCTTGGCTGGAAGATGATGGCAAAGCTAATTCAGTTTCAATGAATGTTCACCCAGACATTTCTCCAGTGCTTGGAATTCCACAAACTGAGTTAGATACCCATAAAGCCCGTGGCCTAATTCCAGAATCAATCCCTCACGTTGACGCAGCATTCAATGCTGGCAGATCAGCATTACTAGTTGCTGCGATGATTGGGGATCCAGATTTCTTATTGGAAGCCACCGAGGATAAGTTGCATCAACCATTCCGGGCCGAGGCTTACCCAGAATCTATGGAATTGGTTGCGCAATTGCGCGAGGCGCAGATCGCTGCTTGCATCAGCGGGGCGGGCCCGACCATCATTGCCCTAAGTACTAGCGACCAAGTTGCCCAAGCCTGCGAAATCATTGCAAAGTCTGGGTTTACTGCAGCTGCTGTGGCAGTTGCGGATGAAGGTGCAATTCCTGACAATAATGATGTTGAACCCGAATCGGATTAAAACCTCAAGATTTCAAGGCAATTTCGCATCAAAGTCCTCGACCTGCTAGTCTTATGACATCGGTTGAATCTCTTTCACCGAAAATCCCGCAAAAATTCTCGCGAAATTTCCGTGCATTACTGCTGGATCGAAAACTACTCAAAACACAAAGGACACATACGTGACCGAGACAGTTGCCCAAGATAAAGGGCTGAACTCCAAACTCCTTCCAGAACTTAAGGCCATGGCTGCCGCACTGGGAATTGATGGCGCATCAGGTATGCGTAAAGCCGAACTTGTTAAGGCCATTGGTGCCAAGCAAGGTGGCGGTAAAGGCAGTCGCTCTGCATCCCGCCCAGCTGGCGCCGCCAAGAGCGAATCAGCAAAAGAAGATCGTGCACCACGCGAAGATCGTGAAGAACGTGCGCCTCGTACCAATGATGGCGAATCTGAAGGCAGTGATCGCAACGACCGTGGCGATCGAAATGACCGTGGCGATCGAAATGACCGCAATGGACGTAACCGCCGTGGTCGTGACCGAAATGACCGCAACAGCAATGGCCGCAACAATCGTGGTGGCCGTGGTGGCGACCGCGACTATGACTTAGAAGTTTCTGAAGACGATGTTCTTTTGCCTGTGGCTGGAATCATCGACATTCTCGACAACTACGCATTCGTTCGCACTTCTGGCTACTTGCCAGGTCCAAGCGATGTTTATGTGTCAATGGGGTTAGTTAAGCGATTCTCACTTCGCAAAGGTGATGCAGTAACTGGTCAGGTTAAGCAGCCACGCGAAGGTGATCGCCCACAGAAGTTCAACCCACTTGTTCGTATCGAGTCCATCAACGGACTTGAACCAGACGAGGCAATTAAGCGTGTTGATTTCGGCAAGCTAACTCCGCTTTACCCACAGGATCGCTTACGTCTTGAGACTGTGCCAAACAACTTAGTTACTCGCGTCATTGACTTGGTCGCACCGATTGGTAAGGGTCAGCGTGGTCTGATTGTTTCGCCACCGAAGGCGGGCAAGACCATGATTTTGCAGAACATCGCAAATGCTATTGCTGAAAACAATCCTGAAGTTCACTTGATGGTTGTTTTGGTAGACGAGCGACCTGAAGAAGTTACCGACATGCAGCGTTCGGTTAAGGGTGAAGTTATTGCTTCAACTTTCGATCGTCCAGCTGAAGACCACACCACAATTGCTGAACTAGCAATTGAGCGCGCAAAGCGTTTGGTCGAAATGGGACATGACGTTGTAGTGCTTTTGGACTCAATGACTCGTCTTGGCCGTGCTTACAACCTTTCCGCGCCAGCATCTGGCCGCATTCTTTCTGGTGGTGTTGACTCAGCTGCGCTGTATCCACCAAAGAAATTCTTCGGTGCTGCTCGCAACATCGAAGAAGGTGGCTCACTAACAATCTTGGCAACAGCTCTAGTTGATACCGGATCTCGAATGGACGAAGTTATCTTCGAAGAATTCAAGGGAACCGGCAACATGGAACTTAAGCTTGATCGTCGCCTGGCAGATCGTCGTATCTTCCCAGCCGTTGACGTTGAAGCATCCGGAACTCGTCGTGAAGAAATTCTTCTTGCTGCTGATGAACTTAAAGTCATCTGGAAGCTACGTCGCGTACTACACGCACTTGATTCCCAGCAGGCTCTTGAACTGTTGCTAACAAAGCTTCGCGAAACCAAGAGCAACCTTGACTTCTTGATGCAGGTTCAAAAGACCACACCTGAAGCACCAGGTGGCATGGGTTCTGACTCCATGGACAATGTGGACTAATCAGGGTTGTTTTATGCGCACGGTTAACGAGTCACAGGTAGATTCTTTTTGTGCGACTTAAGTTTTGGATCATATTGATCGAAGGCACACTTCTGCTGATTGCAGCTGTTGGAATTTTTCTCGCTGTTAAGGTTTGGAGATCAGAGCCTGTAGATACAACACTGCCAGTTGGTGGCTGCCAAACAACAATAAGTGTTGGAACCTCAGTTGAAGGAATTTCAATTGAAGCCTGCCAGTTAAATGGTTCAAATATTGAAGCGAAAAACACACTCTTAGTGATCGGCACGATTCATGGTGATGAACCAGATGGTCAGCGAGTTATTGACGAACTCGTGTCTTCTGGAGCTCCAGCAGACACGAACATATGGCTAATTAGTGATGGAAATCCAGACGGTTCAAAGTTAGCGACTCGAAAAAATGCAAATGAAGTTGATATTAATCGCAACTTCCCAGTCAGGTGGGTGGCGTCAGATCCAACGGCACGAACTTATAGCGGACCAAGCCCAGCAAGTGAACCTGAGACCTTGGCATTGATGAATGCCGTTGACACCATTAAGCCAACTCGAGTAGTGGTATTCCATCAACCTTATGAACAAATTGATTGTCCGCCAGAGCGACCAGCAAAGATCAGTGACCGACTTTCGCAATTAACTGGATATAAGTCCGAATGTATTCCAGGAGAAAAATCTGGATCCCCAACCAACACTTACACCGGAACATTTACGATCTGGACAAATAGCACGTTTCCAGATGCGACAGCTGTGACTTTTGAACTTGGGATTACAACTGCGCAAACCCAGATCGAAACGATCGCAAAAGCACTTAAGGTTTTGGCAGCAGACCCAAGTAATTAGTGGCTAAAGCGAAAAGCTTGGGTACTCGTCTGTGACTAGTAGGAATGCGTATCCATAAACACGGTTCCAAAACTTAGTTACTCCCAAAAGAACTTCACCGCTGAATGCAGGCATCTTTCCAGTAAACAAAATTGTGAACCAAGTAAAGATCAAAACCGCTAACGCATAAATCGTGTAAACAAAGCCAACTATGTAAAGCGGCAGGGCTAGTAGCCATTTAACCAATGGCAAATAGCGATTCAGCTTGGTGCCACCTTCAACGTCGGGGAATGTGATTTTTACGTCTTCACTCTCTTCAATTGAAGGGTACTTGTCGTTTAGCAAAAAGATGTAGGCGGTAACGCGGGTAGACAAAGCTAGAAGTGAGCGATTGAAGTCCAAGACATACGAGGGGTAAATTCCGCGAAATACCAGGGCAAGCAACACTGGCAGGAATAGAAGTCCGGACAAGAATGCTGATGCCTCAGTCGTGCCGGACCAAGCGGTAAATGCTGAAACAAAGACTGCAATTGGAACTACCAAGAAAATACGTAGCAATACAGATATGCGGTCGCGATTATCCAGTTGGATGGTAATTGTGGTTTCAATTTGGTTACTCATAATCAAAGAATATACCAAAGCGCTAAGAAACTTTTACATTACGCAGGTCTAACCCTTTATATTTTCCAGATTTGGTGTAATCCCGAATGCGTTCAAAGCCTTCGAAAACTTCAACATAAGAGGTTGGAAGTGGTGAGATGGCAAGACGAATGCTGTTTGGCGCTCGGTAATCCGGGATCACTTTCATGTCATCACGTAAGCCACGAGCGATTTGGGCAGCATCTGGGTGATAAATGCTGATATGCCCGCCACGAAGTTTGGAATCTCGGGGGGTAACCAGTTCAAATCCAAGCGGAACTAACCACTGATCAAACAGTTCGACCATCATGTCAGTGCCTTTTGAGGCTTTGGCATTGATCTGTGCAATCGTTGCATCTTCGATCATGCCAAAACCTTCATCAATGCAAAGCAAGCCAATGATTGACGGGCTTGCTATCTGGAATCCGCGCATTCCTTCAATTTGATCGAACTTAGATCCCATTAAGAATTGATTGCGCTGAGCGAACCAACCTTGAATCGGCATCTGTAACTCTGACTGAATTCGCTTGCTCACATATAACCATGCAGGGGAGCCCGGTCCAGAGTTTCCATATTTATATGTGCAACCAACGGCTAGGTCCACGCCGTCTCGATCAAACTGCATATCGATTGCACCGACAGCATGGCTTGCATCCCAAACCATCAAGGCACCACTGGCACGTACTAGATCAGTTAGTTGCTTAATGTTATGTAGCGCGCCGGAACGGTAGGCAACCACTGAAATCGTGACAACTGCCACGTCATCATTTAGATAAGGCTTGAGAATCTCTGGTGTCACCAATTCATTGCTAAAGGTTTCGCCAGTGGAATGTTCTTGCAAGTCATTTGGAATTACCACAAGATTTAAGCCAAGCTCTTCGGCGATACCTTGCATGATGTAGCGATCAGTGGGGAAGTTCGCCTCATCAGTAATAATTGTTTTGCGTCCAGGTCGCGCTGAAATTGCAGCCCGAACTAGGCGATAAAAGTTAACGCTCGTCGTATCCATCGCCAGAGTTTGCCCATCGGCTGCTCCAAGTGCTGCTCGGCCAATTAAGTCGCCAGTAGTTTCTGCTTTATCTATCCATTCGCCCCAACCGTCAACTATCTTGGTTCCCCAGCCGTCAATCAAGAACTTGTTGACCGTTTCGACTGTGGCTTTAGGCAAGCGGCCCAATGAATTGCCATCCAGGTAACAAATTTCGGGATCTGTGAATACGAAGAGATCGCGGTACTTTGCTAGTGGATCATTGACATCCAGGTCTAGGGCAGCTTGACGGGTAAACATGAAACTTAGGCTATTGCCAAGGTCTAGATTCCTTGAACTTGCGCCACTAACTAGGCGTTTTGTGAGAATCCCCGAAAACTGGCAGAATCAAGGGGTTGATCGGTTCACGTAAGGCATCCGAGCCTACGACCCGATCACAGTATTAATAAGGAGAAATCCGTGCAGACTGGCATTCATCCAGAGTACGTAGACACCACAGTTACTTGTGGTTGCGGAAATACATTCACAACTCGTAGCACCCAAAAGAATGGTGTTATCCACGCTGACGTTTGCAGCGCTTGCCACCCGTTCTACACCGGCAAGCAAAAGATTCTTGATACCGGTGGCCGTGTTGCCAAGTTCGAGAAGCGCTTCGGTAAGCAGTCCTAGCTTTCTAAATGAGGTGTTGTCGTTGTCTTCGGATGATGACAGCGCCTCATTTTTTATCTCTCTAGATCTTTTAGCACCACTTACCTAAGGACACCTAATGGGACAAGACTTCAACAAAGTTGAAGCAATGGTTACCGAGCTAGATGAACTCGAAGTCAAACTCAGCGATCCTTCAACACATAGCAATCCAAATGAAGCGCGCCGAATTGGTAAGCGCCACGCTGAGCTGAAACCAGTTGTTGCTAAGTATCGAGAATGGCTGCAACTACGTGATGATGAAATAGCTGCGCGCGAAATGGGCGAAGAAGATGCAGCGTTTTTAGCGGAAGCTGAAACTATGGCGATTGCTCGCGAAGCTGCTGCTGAGAAGTTGCAAGAGATGTTGATTCCACGCGATCCAATGGATGGCAACGATGTAATTCTTGAAATCAAGGCAGGTGCTGGCGGCGAAGAGTCAGCATTATTTGCCGGCGACTTGATGCGCATGTATCTAAAGTTTGCCGAAAAGCGCGGTTGGTCAACACAAGTTCTGGAAGCTGAAGAATCCGACATGGGTGGCTATAAAGATATTGCAATTGCCGTTAAGTCAAAAGGTGTTGTATCGCCAGAGGATGCACCATTTGCGAACTTGAAGTTTGAAGGCGGCGTACATCGTGTGCAGCGCGTGCCAGTTACGGAATCTCAGGGACGTATTCACACATCCGCTGCTGGAGTTCTCGTACTTCCAGAAGCTGAAGAAGTTGATGTAACGATCGATCCGAATGATCTTCGAATCGATGTTTTCCGTTCATCAGGTCCTGGCGGACAAAGTGTTAACACAACCGACTCTGCGGTTCGCATTACACACGTCCCAACTGGCATCGTGGTTTCGTGTCAGAACGAAAAGTCACAGCTTCAAAATAAGGAATCAGCGATGCGCATTCTGCGTGCCAGAATGTTGGCGGCTGCGCAAGAAGCAGCAATGGCTGCTGCATCGGATGCTCGCAAGAGTCAGGTTCGAACTGTCGATCGCTCGGAGCGAATCAGAACTTACAACTTCCCGGAAAACCGGTTGGCTGATCACCGCGTTGGATTCAAGAGTAATAATCTTGATGCCGTAATGAATGGTGACTTAGATCCAGTAATTGGTGCCTGCATTGAAGCAGACACCAAAGAGCGCCTGGCAACCCTAGGAGATTAATCATGGCTGAACCAGTAAAAGGCCCTGCTTCTTACTTTCCGTCTATCGAAAAGAATTACCGAAAGAAGATTGATGAATGGATGAAAATCCTGAATAAAGCAAAGATCGAAAAGCATATGGAAATGGTGGCATTTCTAAAGTCTGAATACGAAATGGGTCATGGCCACGCAAACGCACTGGTTGCACACTTCAAGACCTTGAAGTAATCAATGCAAAACGATTCCAAGACAGCGATTAGTAAGGCCGCGCACTTACTGACTGAGGCACAAGTGTCCAGCCCGCAAGTAGACGCTGAAATACTGCTTGCCCATGTCCTTGGAGTTGAGAGAAATCAATTAGCTATCGTTAACCAGATTTCAGACGAACAGCTTTTTGATTATGAAAAATTGGTAGAGCGACGAGCAAATCGCGTCCCACTTCAGCATTTAACTGGAGTTGCATATTTCAGACACCTCGAACTTGCCGTTGGTCCGGGAGTTTTTGTACCAAGACCAGAAACAGAATTGCTAGTTGAAGCAGCCATCAAACATTTGAAAACCGTTAGCTCGCCTCGAATCGCTGTTGATCTTTGTGCAGGCAGCGGAGCCATTGCACTTTCCTTGGCTCTGGAAGTTCCCGGAACCACAGTTCATGCAGTCGAGTTATCCGATGATGCTTTCAAATGGCTCACTCACAACGTGGTGGATCATGCGGCAAAACTTGAAGCAGTTGAATCACACGTGATCGCTCACCATGGCAATGCCGGTGACCGAGTTCTGTTGAGTGAGCTGTCCAATCAAGTCGATGCCCTAGTTTCTAATCCGCCCTACATTCCAAGCGAGATGATTCCACGTGATCCCGAAGCCCGCGATCACGATCCAGCGATTGCACTCTTTAGTGGAGCCGATGGACTAGATGTTGCTCGCGAAGTGGTTTTAGTTGCTGCCGAGCTTCTCAAGCCTGGTGGCTTTGTTGGTGTGGAACATGCCGATATGCAGGGGGAGAGCGTGCCTGCGCTCTTCCGTGCAATGGCCAACACCTGGAGTGACGTAAAGGACAATTTGGATTACAACAAACTTCCTAGATTCACTACGGCCGTTAGGTCTGTAGGCGCTGGCGTAGGAAGATAGTCACATGTCGCAGATCTTCAAGGTTGATGCCCAAACATCTGGCGCTGACATATCGTCAGCTGTTGATGCTGTAATTACCGCTGTGAAAAATGGGGGACTAGCTGTCATTCCAACTGATACTACTTATGCCGTAATTTGTGATGCCTTCAATAACAGCGCAATTACTAAGTTGCGAATGGCTAAGAAACAGAATTCCGATATTGCTTTACCAATTGCAGCCGGATCGATTGAAACTATTCGAGGCGTGGCAAAGTTTTCGACGATTGCAAATGACTTAGCCAGCGCACTTTGGCCAGGTCCGTTGACACTGTTGACGGCTGCGCAGGATTCGTTGGCCTGGAATATCGGTCAGGCAGGTTCTGCGTTGGCAGTTCGAGTTCCACATCATGAGGTCGCACAGGCGGTGTTAGCGGGAGTTGGGCCAACAGTTATGACCGGCGCCCAGACCATGGGACAGGCTGCGGTCCAGACTGTGGAACAAGCCCAAGCAGCGCTTTCTGATTTCGTCGATGTCTATTTAGATGGTGGGCCGTTAAGTCCCAGAATTTCAACAGTTATCGACGCTACTACCGATCATGTGCGCATGATTCGAAGCGGCGAGCTCTCGTTGGCCCAAATTCGCGCAGTCCTGCCTTCGGTAATTGACGCATCTGCGTCCTAAGTCGCAAGCCCCTACAATTGGTAAACCGCGGGGATGCGGTCAAAACGTTAAAGGTGAAAACAATGAGCAATACTTTCTTTGGATCTGACTTCGATGAGTTGAATGCAACCGATCCTGAAATTGCAAACGTTCTTCTGGATGAATTAACTCGCTTGCGCACTGGCATTCAGTTAATTGCATCCGAGAATTACACTTCACCTGCAGTTTTGACAGCACTTGGTTCTACTTTGAGCAACAAGTACGCCGAAGGTTACCCAGGCAAGCGCTACTACGGTGGTTGTGAAGTTGTTGACGTGGCAGAGACCATCGGAATTGAGCGCGCAAAGTCTCTTTTTGATGCGGATCACGCAAACCTTCAACCACACTCAGGTGCCAGTGCAAACATTGCAGTTTTTGGCGCATTCCTAAAACCTGGTGACACTTACTTGGCAATGGCACTACCTCATGGTGGCCACCTAACTCATGGTGCAGGTGTCTCATATTCAGGCAAGTGGTTCAACCCAGTTCACTACGGAGTTGCTGAGGGATCTGAAAACATTGATTACGATCAACTTCGCGCTTTAGCTCGTGAGCACAAGCCAAAGATGATTATTGCCGGCGGTTCAGCAATTCCTCGCCTAATTGATTTCAAGGCAATCCGCGAGATTGCAGATGAAGTTGGCGCAATCATGCACGTTGATGCCGCACACTTCATCGGACTTGTTGCCGGTAAAGCAATTCCATCCCCAGTTCCTTATGCAGACGTTGTTTCGTTTACAACACATAAAGTTTTGCGTGGACCACGTTCAGGAATGATCTTGTGCAAGGAAGAACATGCAGCCGCAATCGATAAGGCCGTATTCCCGATGATGCAGGGTGGGCCAATGATGCACGTGATTGCAGCCAAGGCAGTTGCATTGAAGGAATGTGCTACTCCGGAATATCAGAAGTACGCAAAAGATGTAATTGTTAATGCTCAGGCGTTGACTGCAGGTCTAGCAGCCGAAGGCATGCGTCCAGTTACCGGTGGCACCGATACTCATTTAGCGCTTCTTGATCTTCAAGGTATTGATGTGAGCGGCAAGGAAGCCGAACAGCGTGCCGGTGATTCTGGAATTGTTTTGAATAAGAATTCAATCCCTTACGATCCAAAGCCAGCAGCAGTTACTTCAGGTGTTCGCGTTGGAACTCCGTCACTTACAACACAAGGCATGGGCGTTCCAGAAATGGCGACAATTGCAAGCATGATTGGTCGCGCAGTTAAGTCTGATAACCCTGCAGTACATGCGGAAATCAAGGCAGAAGTCCTTGATCTAACTGCGAAGTTCCCGGCATACCCACGTCCATAACTTTCCCTGGGGTCTAACCTTTATCTATGCGTGAGTATTTACTGTGTTTGGCAGCTGCCGCTGCCGTTACATATTTACTAACTCCATCAGCTCGGGCATTGGCAATTCGTTATGGCGCTATGGCCGATGTACGAGATCGAGATGTGCACATATTTCCTACGCCTCGCTGGGGTGGATTGGCGATGTTGGCAGGTCTTGGAGTCGCAATCATCCTGGCAAGTCAATTGCCTTTGATGTCAACCATCTTTAATGACCGCCGGCAAATCTATGCACTAATCATTGGCTGCTTAATCATCGTCGCCTTGGGTGTACTCGATGACAAGTTCGGCTTAGATGCACCTACCAAACTTGTGGGCCAAATCCTGGCTGCTGGAACTATGGCAATGCAGGGCGTGACTTTGGTTTGGCTGCCGATTCGTGGAACTTTCATTCTTGATCCGACCACATCAGTATTGCTAACCGTCCTAGTTGTTCTTGTGAGTATCAACGCCGTGAACATGGTCGATGGATTAGATGGACTTGCTGCCAGCATTGTGTTGGTTGGGGCCGGTGCATTCTTTGCCTACTCCTACTTTCTTTCGGTTGCCAACGGTTACCAGCGCGCAGCACTTGCAACCTTGATCTCTGCGTCATTGATTGGAATGTGCGCTGGATTCTTGCCACACAACTGGTATCGAGCAAAAGTATTCATGGGAGACACTGGCTCGATGCTGATTGGTTTACTGATGGCTGCCTCATCGATCATGCTCACTGGACAAGTTGATCCAGGGGGATTAAGTGGCGGAACTTTGCTGCCCGCGTTCTTGCCAATCGTTCTTCCGCTTTCAATTCTGGCGGTTCCATTACTTGACCTGCTGTTGGCAGTAATTCGACGGACTCGCAAAGGCCGATCACCATTTGCCCCAGACAAAGAGCATTTGCACCACCGGCTACTCAAATTGGGCCATGGCCAAGAGCGCGCAGTGTTGATTATGACGGCATTCACCGGGCTCCTAGCATTCGGCGCAGTAAGTACTGCCTTCGTCCCGGTTTGGGTTACCGGATTAGGGGCAGGATTAGGTGTGGTCGCACTTGCCAGCTGGGTGCTAAATCCGCCTCGAACTATTACTAGAGCAAGACCCTAATTTGAATGCAATTCAGTACCGCCCGTCACTAATCAAGAACTGAATGAGAGACTGATAGTTATGACAAGCCAACGCCTAATTCTTCGAGCAGCTATTCCAACTTTGGTAGTTGGCGCATTAGCGACAATCACCGGGTTTATCTCAAGTGGCACCAAAGGGCTAATTGCTGGAGTGTTTGGAACCTTGCTAGTCGTGATTTTTTTCGCTGCTGGGCAGCTAGCCCTGGATAAGGTCATTCGCACCAATCCAGGCATTGCTACTTCGATGGCCCTATTGCTTTACTTGATCAAAGTTGCAGTGTTATTTGTCTTGTTGCTCCTGTTTAGGGACACCGAAGCCTTCGATACCAAGGTATTTGCCGCAACTATCGTTTCTTGCACGATCGTTTGGCTCGTTGCAGAAACCTGGGCGTTTGCCACGGCAAAAGTCCTTTATGTAGAGCCTGGATCTGGTCCCGATATCCGACCTGTTGATACATCTCAGCCAAAAGATTTGTGACCTTGTGAAATTAATCGCAAAGCCAGGGGTCAGTTCTGCACCCTTGAAATTACCTGATAATCTGGCGGAGCAATGAAGGAAGACGGAGCTGAATTCCCCAACAGCAACGACAACCGCGAAACATCAGACATGGCCTGGCGTTCAGTTAGTAACTTAACTGCCGGGTTATTGCTGTATGGCGGACTTGGTTGGTTTCTCGGACAAAAGTTCGGACACCAAAACGCTTTCATTGCCGCTGGATCAATTCTTGGAATTGGCTTAGCGCTTTACCTCACCTACGCACGCGTTTCGGCAATGGATCGAAACACCACTACGAGTGACCGGAGGAAAGACCAGCAATGAGTGTAGTTAAGTTAAGCGGTGACAGTTCTTGTCCCGTAACACCACACCTGAATTCAGGATGTGGTTTTCCTGCACCAAATGCTGAAATCTTTTTCCTTGAGCCATACACAACTTTGAATGTCTTTGGCATGGAGTTTGTAATTGGTAAAACTTCAATTCTTGCTGCTTTAGTTTCCTTGATCGTGGCAACATTTTTCTTAGC
Organism: Candidatus Nanopelagicales bacterium; assembly: GCA_036796575.1. Taxonomy (GTDB): domain Bacteria; phylum Actinomycetota; class Actinomycetes; order S36-B12; family UBA5976; genus UBA5976. The sequence goes on from DAIRCR010000001.1 coordinate 460,425, forward strand.
AGCTGCCCGCCCACGAAAAATGGTGCCAGGCAAGCTGCAGTCAATCGGCGAACAGGCTTATTTGTTTGTCCGCGATCAAATTGCCCGCGAGGTAATTGGCAAAGATGGCGATCGATTTGTTCCATTCCTAGGTTCTCTTTTCTTCTTCGTTTGGATTTCAAACTTGATGGGTGTTATCCCAGGCGCACAATTCCCAATCATGTCTAGCTTGGCTTTTCCGGTTTCGCTTACTCTGATGGTCTACGCGACCTACATGTATATCGGTATGAAGCATCAAGGACCGATTAAATTCTTTACCAGCGCAATGTTCCCACCAGGTGTGCCAAAACCTATGTATGTACTTCTAGCGCCACTTGAATTGCTGCAACTTGTTGTGACTCGCCCTGTTACTCAGGCGATTCGTTTGTTTGCAAACATGTTTGCTGGTCACTTACTTTTAACAACTTTCACAGTCGGTGCTTACTACTTGTTATCACCATCAATTGTGGGAGTGCTTGGTGCAGCTACATCATTTGGCGTCACCGTGGTGTTGACGGGATTCGAAATGTTTATTCAAGGACTACAGGCATTCATCTTCACGCTTTTGACTGCCGTTTACATTGGTGGATCGCTACACGCCGAACATTAAGATTTTCCGATTGAGCAATCGATTGGAACTTGCAAGACAGAAAGTAAACCTGAGTTACTGGACAAGCCAGTAACTCTCGACAGAAGGAATAAGTTATGTCAGTGCTAGCAGAAGTAACCGGCTCGATCGGTTCAATTGGCTACGGCCTTGCAGCTATCGGTCCAGGCGTTGGTATCGGAATCATCTTCGGTAACGGTGTGCAAGCTATTGCACGTCAGCCAGAGGCTTACGGCGTTATCCGCCAGAACATGATTCTTGGCTTCGCGCTAACTGAAGCCCTTGCTCTTATCGGCTTCGTTGTCCCATTCGTTTTCGGTGCCTAATTCAAAACGAGGATTAAATTACCGTGATTAATATCATTGCTGCCGGAGGCGAGACAAACATCCTTCGCCTGCCAATTTACGAGTTGGTAATCGGAACACTTGCATTTGGAATCGTATTCTTCGCGCTTGCAAAGTTTGCATTCCCTGCAATCAGCAAGACACTTGATGAACGTGCCGATGCAATTGAAGGCGGGCTAGCGCGCGCAGAAAACTCACAAGCAGAGGCTGCGGCCATGCTCGAGCAATATCGCGCTCAACTAGCTGACGCCCGTGGTGAAGCTGCAACAATTCGAGCTGAAGCACAAGCTGAAAAAGCAGCCATGATTGAAAGTGCTCGTGGTGAAGCAGCAACAGCTGCCGCATCAGTAACCGAGCGCGCTCAGGCTCAGATTGAAGCCGAGCGTAGTCAAGCCATGGCATCGCTACGTCGTGACGTAAGTGAATTGGCCTTAACACTGGCTGGCAAAGTCGTAGGGGAATCACTAACTGACGATGCTCGGGCACGTGCTTCGGTTGACCGCTTCATCGCAGACCTAGAAGTTGAGGCAGCTAAGTAATGATTGGTGCATCCCGCAATAGTTTGGCTTTGGTTCAGGGGACTCTTCGTTCCCGTTCCGGTCAGGGCGATCTGTCCGCTCTTTCTGCTGAGTTACTTGCGGCTGCCGACGTTTTGGCTGGGGAAAAATCCCTTCGTCAAAACTTGGCCGACAGCGGGCAGCCAAGTGCAGTCCGTAGTGCGCTGATTAATGACGTGTTTGGGTCAAAAGTTAATGCACTAACGATTGAAGTGCTCAGTGAAATTGTTGCTGCCCGCTGGTCTTCGGATACCGACTTGGTAGATGCTGTTGAGTTGCTTGGTTCCCAAGCTGCTTTCGTGGCTGCTGACAAGGCTGGATCTCTGGATCGCGTGGAAAGCGAACTGTTTCACTTTGGTCGCGCAGTCCAGGCATCTTCAGAACTGCAAATGACCCTTACCGATCCATCACTTAGCGCTCAAACCAAGTCAGCAATTGTTGGTGACTTGATCGGAAGCAAAGTTGATTCCATCACCCTAGGTTTGATCAAGCATGTTGCTGGACACCTTCGCGGTCGACGAGTTGATTCAGTTCTAGAAACACTTGGCAACCTAGCTGCCGAGCAGCGCAATCAAGTAGTTGCCGAAGTTAGATCCGCAGTCTCGCTAGATGCCAATCAAACCAGCCGACTATCTGCTGCGCTATCGAAGATCACTGGCAAGAACGTAAGAATCAATGTAGCAATTGATCCATCAGTACTTGGTGGAATTTCAGTAACCATCGGAGAAGACGTAATCGATGGTTCAATCGCCGCTCGACTTGAAAGTGCCCGCAGATCCTTGCTGGCGTAGCCCGAAAAGACCAAAGTAAACCCCACGAATTAACAAGCAAGAACTAACAAGAAGAAAGCAGGACACCATGACGGAACTCTCGATCCGCCCGGATGAGATCCGCGACGCTATTGCTCGCAATGTTGAGTCGTTTACGGCTGGAACTTCGCGCGAAGAAGTCGGACAGGTAACCCAGACCGGTGACGGTATTGCTCGCGTTGAAGGCTTGCATTCCGCAATGACTAACGAATTGCTTGAGTTTGAGGGTGGCCTTAAGGGCCTTGCTCTGAACCTTGACGTTCGTGAGATCGGTGCTGTTCTTCTTGGAGATGGCTCAAAGATCGCTGAAGGTCAAAGCGTAAAGCGCACTGGCGAAATTCTTTCGGTTCCAGTTGGCGATGGCTTCCTAGGTCGCGTAGTTGATCCACTTGGTAACCCAATCGATGGACTTGGTCCAATTGCAGCCGACGGTCGTCGTGCACTTGAAACTCAGGCACCAACTGTGGTTCAGCGTCAGCCAGTTAAGGAGCCGATGTTAACCGGCCTTAAGGCAATTGATGCGATGACTGCTATTGGTCGTGGTCAGCGTCAGTTGATCATTGGTGACCGTCAGACTGGAAAGACTGCAGTTGCAATCGACACAATTTTGAACCAGCGTGAAAACTGGAAGTCAGGCGACAAGAAGAAGCAGGTTAAGTGCATCTACGTTGCTATCGGCCAGAAGGGTTCAACGATTGCTGCTGTTAAGGGCGCACTCGAAGAATTCGGCGCAATGGAATACACAACAATCGTTGCTGCTCCAGCTTCTGACCCTGCAGGTTTCAAGTACCTAGCTCCTTACACCGGTTCTGCAATTGGGCAGTACTGGATGTACAAGGGTGAGCATGTATTGATCATCTTTGATGACCTTTCAAAGCAGGCAGAGGCATACCGCGCTGTTTCCTTGCTACTTCGTCGTCCGCCAGGCCGCGAGGCTTACCCAGGTGACGTTTTCTACTTACACTCACGTTTGCTAGAGCGTTGTGCAAAGCTTTCTGATGAATTAGGCGCTGGCTCAATGACTGGTCTGCCAATCATTGAAACCAAGGCAAACGACGTTTCGGCATACATTCCAACCAACGTAATTTCCATCACCGATGGTCAGTGCTTCTTGGAATCGGATCTCTTCAACTCTGGTATTCGCCCAGCTATCAACGTAGGTATTTCGGTATCTCGCGTGGGTGGTTCAGCCCAGCCAAAGTCAATGAAGAAGGTTGCTGGTCGTCTACGTCTTGATCTAGCTCAGTACCGCGAACTTGAAGCATTCGCTGCTTTCGGTTCCGATCTTGATGCGGCATCAAAGGCTCAGCTTGAGCGTGGTTCCCGCCTTGTAGAACTTCTTAAGCAGGGTCAGTACCAGCCACAGTCAATGGAGCGCGAAGCAGTTTCGGTATGGTCTGGAACTTCGGGCAACCTAGATGACGTGCCAGTGGAAGATATCCGCCGATTTGATGCGGAATTCCTAGATCACGTTGAGCGCAACCACAGCGCAATCTTCGAAGCCATTCGCACCTCAACTGATCTTTCAGATGACAACATCAGTTCATTGGAAAAGGCAATCGGTGAATTCAAGAAGCAGTTCCGCACATCAGCTGGTAATTCACTAATCAACGAAGCACCAGTTGCAGCAATCGAAGAAGCTGACATTGATGTCACTCAGATTGTGAAGGTCAAGGCTTAAGCATGGGAGCTCAACTCAGGGTCTACAGACGGCGGATTAAATCCGTCCAGTCGACCAAGAAAATTACGAAAGCTATGGAGCTAATTGCTTCGTCGCGTTTCGTCAAGGCGCAACAGCGCGTTGAAGCTTCTTTGCCATACACCCAAGAGTTGCTACGGGCGATTTCGGCCGCGGTATCTCACGGAAACAGCAAAGGCGCTTTGGTCTCTGAGGTTGAAAATCGAAAGCGTGCTGCGGTAATTCTGATTACTTCAGATCGCGGTCTTGCTGGAGCTTATTCCTCTGCCATCATCAAAGAAGGCGAAGGACTAAATGCACTTCTCAAAGAAGAGGGCGTCACTCCTGAACACTATTTAGTTGGACGTAAGTCAGTTGGGTACTACAAGTTCCGCGAGCGCAAGATTGCAAACTCCTGGACCGGTTTTACTGACCAACCAACTTACGAAGATGCTAAACGCATCGCAGGCGCAGTGCTTGAAGCCTTCAATACTCCAACCGCCGAGGGTGGCGTAGACGAAATTCATTTGGTTTACACGCACTTCGTAAACATGGCAGTCCAGGAAGTTCGAGTTCGTAGGATCCTTCCAGTTGAAATCCTTGAAGTTTCTAAAGCGCAGGCCTCCGAAAAACTTGATACCAAAGTTTTCCCACTGTATGACTTCGAGCCAAGCCCAGAAGCTGTGCTCGAAGCTTTATTGCCTCGATACGTCGAGAACATGATTTACACCGCACTTTTGTTAGCTGCAGCCAGTGAGCACGCCGCTCGTCGTCGTGCCATGAAGTCTGCATCTGACAATGCTGAAGAACTAATCCGCACACTTGCTCGTCAGGCCAACCAGGCCCGTCAGGCAGAAATCACCCAGGAAATCAGTGAAATCGTCGGCGGCGCCGACGCACTGGCTTCCGCATAACCAGGGAGTAAGTAGATATGACAACCACGACACAGACATCTGTCGGCCGAATCGCTCGCGTTACCGGTCCTGTTGTTGACGTTGAGTTTCCAGTCGAAGGCATGCCAGCGCTTTATAACGCGCTGGAAGTTGATGTTGACTTTGGCGATGGAGAAAAGCGTCTGCTAACTCTTGAGGTTGCCTTGCACATTGGCGACAACATGGTTCGCGCGATCTCGATGCAGCCAACGGACGGTCTAGTCCGTGGCGCTGAAGTTCGCGACACCGGTGACTCAATCACAGTTCCAGTTGGTGACGTTACAAAGAGTCACGTATGGAACACACTTGGTAAGCCACTTGACGTGCCAGAAGCTTCACTTGAAATCAAAGAGCGTTGGGGAATCCACCGTCCAGCGCCAACCTTTGATCAACTTGAATCAAAGACTGAAGTGTTCTGGACAGGTATCAAAGTTATTGACTTGCTAACCCCTTACGTTAAGGGTGGAAAAATCGGCCTCATGGGTGGTGCCGGTGTAGGTAAGACTGTTTTGATTCAGGAAATGATCACTCGTGTTGCCAAGAACTTCGGTGGTGTTTCGGTATTCGCTGGTGTGGGTGAACGTACCCGTGAAGGTAACGACCTTTTCCTAGAAATGACTGAGTCCGGCGTTATCGCTGATACTGCTTTGGTATTCGGCCAGATGGATGAGCCACCAGGCACACGTCTTCGCGTGGCTTTGTCGGCGCTAACTATGGCTGAATACTTCCGCGATGTTCAAAAGCAGGACGTACTTCTATTCATCGACAACATCTTCCGCTTCACCCAGGCAGGGTCGGAAGTTTCAACCCTTCTTGGCCGCATGCCTTCTGCTGTGGGTTACCAGCCAACACTTGCTGATGAAATGGGTGTGCTTCAAGAGCGCATTACTTCAACTCGTGGCCACTCGATTACTTCACTGCAGGCAATTTACGTTCCTGCAGATGACTTGACTGACCCGGCTCCAGCTGCAACCTTCGCTCACCTTGATGCGAACACCGTACTTAGCCGTCCGATTTCGGAAAAGGGTATTTACCCAGCTGTGGATCCACTTGATTCCAGCTCCCGTATTTTGGATGCCCGCTACGTTGGTGCCGAGCACTACGCAGTTGCTGCAGAAGTTAAGCGAATTCTTCAGAAGGCCAAGGAACTTCAGGACATCATCGCGATTCTTGGTATCGATGAACTTTCCGAAGAAGACAAGATCCTGGTTAACCGTGCGCGTCGCATCGAGCGCTTCCTGTCACAGAACATGTTCGTGGCTGAAGCCTTCACCGGCCAAAAGGGATCGTTTGTTCCAGTTGAAGAAACCGTTGCATCCTTCAAGAAGCTAACTGAAGGTGAATACGATCACCTGCCAGAACAGGCATTCTTCATGGCTGGTGGCATCGATGACGTTATCGAGAACGCCAAGAAGCTTCAGGGCTAATCGTGGCTGAACTTAACGTTTCCGTCGTAGCTGTAGACCGCAGTGTGTGGGTTGGTCCGGCTAAGTCGATCGTTGCCAAAACTCCAGAAGGCGAGATCGGCATCCTGCCAGGTCACGAACCAGTGCTGTCTTTGTTAGTGAATGGGGTAGTTCGAATTGAACCTACCGAAGGCGCCAAAGTAGCAATTGCAGTTCATGGTGGCTTCGTTGCCATGGATACCGATAATGTTCGGATCTTGGCAGAGACTGCTGAACTATCAAGTGACATTGACGTTGAGCGGGCGCAAAAGGCACTCGATCGTGCGCGTGCAGCCGGCGAAGATTCGCCAGAGGCTCTAGCCGCTGCCCACCGTGCGGAAACTCGCTTGAAGGCAGCCGCTGCGGTTACCGCATCAGGAATGCATAGCTAGTTCAAGAACTTAAAAAGAGCCGAGATTTTTCTCGGCTCTTTTTTATTTCACTCGGAAAGTCTTAGAAGTGACCGTTCCAGTTGGCAACTTAATGCGCACTCTATATTTGCCTGACTTGGATACTTTTACAGTCATCTTTGGAGTAGTAGTTTTGGAAACTACAGTTTTCCATTTCTTGCCAACTTTTCTCTGAATTACTGTTTTAGATCCTTTTGGCGCTGCTACGGCGATTGAAACCCGCTTCTTTTTCAAGGCCTTCACTTTTAGCGACTTCTTAACAACTGGCGGGGATGCAGCTAAACGTGCAGCAGCAGCAGCCTTCTGATCCGCCAGCCGCTTCTTTGCAGCTGCAACTCTGACTGCTTCAGCTGCGGCCAACCGCGCAGCCTCAACTCTTGCAGATTCCGTGACAGCATTTGCAGCAAGAGTTTCATCATCCACCGTGGGAGTGTGGAGCATGCGAGGCGCATCGTCCGGTATTCCAGAGTTGTAAGGTTTGGCGTTTGAAAAAAGTTTTTCCACAACTTGGTCTCGGGTAAATTCAGGGTTTGCATGCAAAATTCTTGCAACAGCACCAGCTACAAATGGTGAAGCCATTGACGTACCCGAAGAGAGCGCGCTACTCGTTGGACCAGTGTTCCACGATGAAATTATGTTTGAACCAGGTGCGTAAATGTCAGTGCACTCACCCCAGTTAGAAAAGTTCGAATCCGAATCATCCTGATTCATTGAGTTAACGGTAATTGTGCCAAATGTATTCGCTGGAGTTTGAGTACAGGCATCATCGCCAATGTTGTCCTCGCCACCATTTCCAGATGCAACAACGACAGTCACGCCATCGTCTAGTAGGGCAGTTACGGCAGCACTTAAAGCTGGATCGTTATCGCCACCCAAACTCATATTCACAACTGCTGGAACACCCGATTGATGATGTGAAATTACCCAATTGATTCCAGAAATAACGGTTGAGGAAGACCCCCTACCATCGCAGTTGAGTACTCGCACTGGAATTAAATTCACTTCTTTCGCGACACCATGAGTCGAGCCACCTAGAATTCCAGCAACATGGGTTCCATGACCGGTGCAATCTGACGTACCGTATCCATCGGTTATTGCGCTAAATCCAGGCTTTAATCTTCCGGAAAAATCAGAATGCACGTAGATACCAGTGTCAATTACGTAGGCGTCTACACCCTTACCTGTTGAGTCAAAAATGTACTCGTTATTTAGGGGTAAAGATTCCTGATCTATTCGGTCAAGCCCCCAATGCCCAGCTTCAGTCAGGTTTTGCGTAGTCCGAGAAGTGGGGTAAAAACTAGCAGCAACTTCGCCAGCATAAACAGAAATCGGCAAGTCTGGAGATGCCAATTCAATTTGCGAAGACTCCTCGAGAGACTTTGTAATCTCTGCTATCTGAGCTGAATTGTAACTTTCATCTAGTGCCACACTAAATGTGTTGTTACCTAGCGATTTCGTGATCTTGAGATCAATTCCATCTAAAAGTGATTCACCAACGGGGTTTCCCTGACTGTCAATCGGTGCAACTCCAGGTTTGTACGTAACGACCAACTGGGAAGTTTGTGTCCCACTCGTAATCGGTTGGGCGCCGGACGTATTGGCTCTCGCTGGTGCCATGCCCAAGGCTGAAAACGAAAGGGCAAAACTTGTTGTGGCAATTAGGAAAATAGAACGCCGAGGGCGCACGTGGCGATCCTTTAGTTCCGCGGTCATTTGATTACTCCCTAGACTCTTTAAGTTTAACAAAAGTCCGATTACCAGGAATCCAGCAATTGCATAGGAAACTCCAAATTTTATCCAAGAATTACCGGGTTGTTGGGCATGAAAACCCAACCTCTAGGCTCAAGGTATGACTCCTCGCATCGCAGTAGTTGGCAGCATCAATGCCGACTTAGTTGTCCAGATGCCAAAGCTGCCCGGTCGCGGGGAAACTGTGAGTAGTGCTGAGCCTGCTTGGTTTCCAGGTGGCAAAGGCGCAAATCAAGCAGTTGCAGCTGCCCGCATGGGTGGAAACGTAGCTATGTTTGGCGCAATAGGTGATGACGAGCCAGGTCAAATGTGCCTCACAGCGTTGTCTCAAAGTGGAGTGATCGTAGATTCGGTTGTTAAGGTTTCTTCGCCAACCAGCACTGCGCTGGTAATGGTTGAGCACTCAGGCGAAAACCAAATCGTGGTCGCAGATGGCGCCAACAAACATGCATCATTTGATTCAACACAAATCTCATCTGCAGATGCCGTGATTGTTCAATTTGAAATACCTGAGTCCGTGATTGTTGAAGTTGGGAAAGCTGCGAAAGGTATTTTTTGCGTTAATGCTGCTCCAGTTCGTGAGTTATCGGATGAGCTGGCAAGTTTGATCGATGTCTTAATTGTTAACGAACATGAATTTTCTCAACTTGGTGAACCAAAATCAGGCCTGGTGATCGTTACTGCCGGAGCAAAAGAAGTAGTCGCTTACCAAAACGGGGAAGCAGTGGCTAAGTCACAACCACCAAAAGTAGACGCTCGGGACACCGTTGGTGCTGGTGACACATTTGTTGGAGCATTTGTGGTCGCTTACGCATCTGGAAAATCTATTTCCGATTCACTTGATCTAGCCTGTGCAGCGTCTGCGCTTTCAACACTAAAGCTCGGCGCTCAATCTGGAATGCCAACATCAAGTGAAGTTGCAGATTTTTTAACAAGCAGAACCATCTAAGTTAAGAGGAAACATGACCCGCGCGCTTTTGATTGACACTGATCCTGGAATTGATGACGCAGTTGCAATTGCGCTTGCTTTGGGTTCATCAGAAGTAGATGTCATCGGCATTTCTACCGTTGGTGGCAACTCGGGACTTGAAGCAACTACGCGCAACACGCTTCGCCTACTGGAATTCATGGGTCGCACTGATATTCCTGTGGCATCAGGTCATGACGAGCCATACGCTCGAGCCAAAATGGAAACTGGATACGAGCCAGTTCACGGTCATGATGGCTTAGCTGGAGTTGACCTCCCAGAGCCAACTACAAAAGTAGTCTCCACTGACGCGCCAGCATTTCTGGCGGAAAAAATTCGAAACTCTCCAGATCCAGTCACTCTGATTGCAATCGGTCCACTAACAAACATTGCGCACTTAGCTGACAGATTCCCAGATGTAATTCCAATGATTGATCGTTTCGTGATCATGGGAGGTGCGGCTCGCACGGGAAACGTAACACCCGTAGCTGAATTCAACATCTGGCATGACCCTGAAGCTGCTAAGCGAGTTTTTGCCAGTGGCATCAATACCGTAATGGTTGGATTGGATGTAACCCACTCGGTTAAGACTTATGAAACGCTCTGGGCCTGGCTAAAAGACGGAAGTAAATTTGGAAAAGTTTTCGATCACATTTTGACTTCCTATACAAATTTCTATGAGATCTTTTATGGTGAGCGCATGACTCACCAACATGACGCACTAGCAATGGCAGAAGCAATTTGGCCGAACATCATGGAACTTGAACCAGCGTTTATTGATGTTGAATGTCAAGGCGAGCTAACAACTGGAATGACTGTTACGGATATTCGACTACGCAATGGAGTGAAGCCGAACGGATATGTTGCCTGGTCAATTGATGGCGATGATTTTCACCAGAAACTAATGTCAGCGCTTGCAAAAATGAGCGCCAGCGTCGGTAACTAGTTAGCGAGTACTGCCTGGTTTCCAAAGAACGTCGCCGACTTCCTTGTTGGCAACGCGGGAAAGAATAAATAGTAAGTCCGACAGACGATTTAAGTAGTTTGCCGCCAACACATTCATACCGCCGTGATACATATCAAGTGCGCCCCAAGTGCTGCGTTCAGCTCTTCTAGTAACCGTGCGCGCTACGTGTAGGTGAGCGGCGCCAACAGTTCCGCCGGGCAGAATAAAGGAGCGAAGCGCTTCGACTTCTTCGTTGTATTTGTCGCAGGCCGTTTCCAGGCGCTCGATGTAATCAGGTGTTACGCGAAGTGGTTCATGTGCTGGGTTATCAATCACCGGAGTGCAAAGGTCCGCGCCAACATCAAACAATTCATTTTGAATCATGGTAAGTAGCTCAACAATGTCGCTTCTGAGTTCACCGGCTGCAATTGCTAGGCCAATTGAACTGTTAGCTTCATCGACATCAGCGTATGCCTTTAGGCGAGGATCATTCTTGCCAGTTCGACTCATGTCGCCAAGATTGGTAGTGCCGTCGTCGCCAGTGCGAGTGTAAATTCTTGTTAAATTGACCATGCCCTAAGCCTAGGGCGCATTGGGTTTATCTGCCTTTTCTTGAGTTAGAAATTAAATTGGTAAAAGCACGTTATTCTGCTTAATCGTGGATGTTTTTCGAATTCAAGGGGGCGCCCGCCTAGTAGGCGAGGTGCATGTCACGGGTGCCAAAAACAGCAGTTTGAAACTTATGGCTGCTGCTTTACTGGCTCCGGGGAAAACGATAATTCACGCAGTTCCAAATATTCTTGACGTCACGATCATGGCTGAGCTACTTCGCCGACTCGGCTGTTCGGTTAGTTATAGTGCAGAAACCGAGACCGTTGAGATTGATGTTCCCGAGTCAATCGAGCATCGAGCTGACTATGACTTGGTTAGACGAATGCGAGCATCAATTGCAGTGCTTGGACCACTAGTCGCCAGAACTGGCGCAGCCGATGTTGCGTTGCCAGGTGGTGACGCAATTGGTTCACGCGGACTTGATATGCACACCGCTGGACTAGAGCGAATGGGTGCAACAGTTGCAAATGAACATGGCTACCTCGTTGTTCATGCACCAGATGGTGGCCTAGTTGGAACCCATGTCTATCTAGATTTTCCAAGTGTCGGTGCCACTGAAACTTTGTTGATGGCTGCTGTAACAGCAAATGGCGTGACTGTAATTGATAATGCTGCGCGTGAGCCAGAAATCGTTGACATCTGCAACATGTTGTTGGCAATGGGCGCAAACATTGATGGTGTTGGCACCTCTCTACTCACGATCACTGGCGTCACAAGTTTGAGCGCTGTCGAATACACGACTGTCGCTGATCGCATCGTTGCCGGAACTTGGGCGGTAGCTGCAGCCATAACTGGAGGTGACATCACAGTTCGTAACGCGAACAGTGAACACCTTTCGATAGCACTTGAGAAGTTGGTAACAGCTGGCGCTGAAGTAGAAATCACTAATGATGGATTTAGAGTCCAGATGAATAAGCGTCCTACTGCCATCGATGTTGTTACGCTTCCGTATCCAGGATTCCCAACTGACTTACAGCCACAATTCATTGCGCTAAATTCAATTGCCGAAGGTTCTGCGATGGTTACCGAAAACTTGTTCGAAGCACGTTTCAGGTTTGTGCAGGAACTGACTCGACTTGGCGCTGAAGTTCGAACTGATGGTCATCACGCACTGATTAGAGGCCGTTCCCAATTGTCCGGAGCTCCCGTAGAAGCCACCGACATCAGAGCTGGAGCCGGATTAGTTCTAGCTGGCTTAGTTGCTGATGGTGAAACTACCGTTCATGCGATTGAACATATTGATCGTGGGTATGTTGACTTTGAAAAACAGTTAAGCAAACTTGGTGCCAAAATTATTCGTGAAGCTAGCCCCCCGCTTTCTTAAGAATCTTTTTTGCGGATTCAACATCTTTGGGCCAGACCATAATCCTTGGACCATCATTGGTCTGAGCCAGACTTGCTCTAAGTCCCGCATCAACTAGGGAACGCCGTAAAACTTCACCTTCTATGTAATTGCTAGGCGATGCTATTGGTACCAACATTCCGTACTCATCAGGATTGCCAGATTTTGGTGCTCGTTCAACCACCGAGCCACCTCGGGCAAATGCCCAACGCAGAATCAAAACCATGACGCCAAGTGCGGAAAATGCCACAAGTGGTCCAAAGAAATATGAAAATGAACTCCAGGCTGGCACGTCTTAAGTCTGTCGCAAACTGTCCTAAACCGCAGATAAAAGTCTGGCCAACTACTGGCATTTTCTGATGTCTGCCAGACTAGCCGCATGAGCTTTTCGCAAATTGGTGTCGTTGGTCTGGGAATTATGGGTGCTGGCATTGTCGAAGTTTTTGCCCGCGCTGGTTACCAAGTAGTTGGCGTTGCTGAATCTAGCCCTGCAGTTGATGCCGGGAAATCCAATCTTGCTAAGTCACTTGCCCGCGCCGTATCCAAAGGAAAGCTGAGCCAAGAGCAAAGTGATGAAATCACCGCACGAGTTTCTTTCGGCGAAGAATTTGAGTTACTTACAAATTGCGATCTAGTGATTGAAGCAGCACCGGAGATTCTTTCTTTGAAGGTGGAAATTTTTACTAAGTTAGATTCGGTAGTAAAGCCCGCCGGCATCTTGGCTACAAACACTTCGAGTCTGTCGGTTACCGAGATTGCGAACGCAACTTCACGGCCAGAAAAAGTAATCGGAATGCATTTCTTCAATCCAGCTCCAGTCCAAAAGTTTGTTGAAGTAATCTCAACTTCGAATTCTGATGCTGAAGTAGTTTCAAAAATTGTTGAACTTGGCAATTCCCTCGGTAAGCATCTGGCACAGATTTCCGATCAGCCAGGATTCATTGTTAACAAGCTGTTGCTTCGGTACTTGAATCATGCGGTCCAGATTCTTGATTCTGGTCAGGCAACTAAGGAACAGATGGACGCAGCGATGCGAGAGCTTTCTGGTTACCCAATGGGACCTTGTGAACTCTTGGACCTAATCGGCATTGATACCTGTGTTGAAATTCTCAAGACCATTCATGCTGACACCAAATTGGAAATTGATGAACCGGCTGTGGGAATGGTCAGCTTGGTTTCAGCAGGTGCCAAGGGCAGAAAATCAGGATCAGGTTTTTATGACTACTCCGAAAAACTAGATGCCCCAACTGATTCAAACGAAGACGTTAAGGCCCAAGTCCACAATGATTTGTTGATGGCCTACTTAGGTGACTGCATAGCAATGGAAGCCACAGGATACGCATCAAAGGCCGACATTGATTCTGGAATGAAGCTGGGCTGTGGCCTACCAAAGGGACCATTTGAGGTAATCGAAAGTATCGGCATCGAAAAGGTCAGAGCTGGACAAGCAGAACTTGCGCAGCGCACTGGAATTGCTGCTTATCAACCGTTGCCGTTCTAACACCTTTAGATTTGAACTTAGAATTGCACCATGGGGCGCCGAAACCGAAGAGAGCCAAATCAAGAGCCACCTGAGCTCAAACTTGGCAGTTTTGGTCGCACCGAAAACCATGCCGATGGCGAATGGCAAGTAACTTCACTTACTGGTGAAACTTCTGTGAAGGTTTACCGTTGTCCTGGTTGCCAAGGTGACATTCAACCTGGCACTCCTCACATAGTTGCTTGGAACATGGACTACTCGGCTGACGAACGTCGACATTGGCACACAGCTTGTTGGAAACGTAGAACGCCGAGGAAATTCTGATGGCTGAAATAGTTTCAAACAGCGTGCTTCCGGCTAAGCGCGAAGCCATCACGCTGGTGACTGAAGACAACTTGCGATTAGTCGGGGAGTTGGCACTGCCCGTTTCGGAAAAACCAAATGCCACACTTTTGTTACTTCACCCAAATCCAACTGGCGGCGGCATGATGGATAGTCATCTGTTCAAGAAAGCTGCTTGGCGACTCCCAGCATTAGCAGACGTTGCAATCTTGCGATGGAACACCCGAGGAACAACAAGCGCAGCTGGAACCAGCGAAGGTGAGTACGACCAGGGAGTTTTAGAAGGGTTAGATTTCAATGCTGCCTTGAATTTTGCCCAGTCGCGTGGGTTAGAAAACATCTGGCTAGTTGGTTGGTCATTTGGTACAGATGTCACTTTGATGCATGGCAATGTTGATCCAGTTCAAGGTGCGGTTTTGTTGAGCCCACCTTTGATGTGGAGTACCGAAGAGCATCTAAAGTCTTGGGCTGATTCTGGTCGCCCACTAACGGCTTTGGTTCCAGAACTAGATGACTACTTAAAACCACCTGAAGCGCTCGAAAAGTTTTCAATCGTTCCGCAGTGCGATGTTGTTGCCATCCCTGAATGTCGACACTTATGGGTTGGCGAAAAGTTTGTGCGGATTGCCTGGAATGAAGCCCTAAATCGAATACTTCCAGAAATGCCAGAACTGAGTTGGACTTGGGATGGCGAAATGACGCGCTGGAACGACTTGTTGAACAAGTCGGAATAGGCGCAGCCTTGTTTAACAAGTCGGAATAAAGATTTTTTAGTGATCAACGGGCTGGACTAGTTCAACGAGAACTCCGCCAACGTCTTTTGGATGCACAAAGTTAATTAGTGATCCAGCAGTACCAATTCGTGACTCTGGATAAATCAATCGCATCCCAGCGCCTAATACATTTGCCATTGCTTCATCGATGTTGGTAACTCGAAATGCCAGCTGTTGCATTCCTTCGCCACTGCGCTCAAGAAATTTTGCGATTGTTGATTCAGGATTTAGGGGAGCCAACAACTGCAAACGAGTTCCATCAGCTAAATCGAGCATGGCTTCTTCAATACCTTGAGATTCGTTTATTTCTCGGTGCGAAACTTCTATCCCGAAAGTCTGGGACCAACGTGCGATGGCCTCATCTAGGTCTCTAACAGCGAGCCCAACATGATCGATTCCTAACAGGGTTCCGCCTAGGGCGGCACTTAAGTTGACCATTGCAATCCTCGCAATCATTGGGCGGATTCCTGCTAAGTCCAAGAACATCGCTAAGGTGACAGTAAGGGATTTTGCACATCACGCGCAATTTCTCGCACTTTTGCTGATCGGAAAGGCCTTTAATGTCCGTCATTGTTGGTGGAGCTCGTACCGGAATCGGTCGATTGATTGGTTCTTTAAAAGATGTCTCTGCGGTTGAACTTGGAGCTACTGCAATTCGTGGGGCTTTGGAAAAATCAGGCGTATCCGCATCAGATGTTGATTACGTAATCATGGGACATGTTTTGCAGGCTGGAGCTGGCCAGATGCCGGCACGCCAAGCAGCAATTAAGGCTGGAATTGGACTTGATGTTCCAGCAATCAGCGTAAATAAAGTTTGCTTGTCAGGAATTAATGCAATCGCAATGGCAGATCAACTAATTCGTTCCGGCGAAGCAGATGTAGTAATTGCAGGTGGCATGGAGAGCATGACAAATGCTCCGCACGTACTAGTTGGAAGTCGCGAAGGTGTTAAGTATGGCGACTGGACACTCAAAGACACCATGGCATTCGATGGGCTCTACTGTGCGATCGATCAACTTGGTATGGGTGAAGCAACAGACAAATACACTGCTGCCGAAAAAATCTCGCGGGAGCGTCAAGATGAATTCTCGGCGAAGTCACATCAAAGAGCTGCTGCCGCGCATGCTGCCGGCCTTTTTGCTGATGAAATTGTTCCGGTAGTGATTCCGCAGCGTAAGGGCGACCCAATTTTGTTTGCAACGGATGAAGGCATTAGATCTGAAACTACAGCTGAATCATTAGGCAAACTACGCCCAGCGTTTGATCCAAACGGAACAATCACTGCAGGTTCTTCTTCACAAATTAGTGATGGCGCAGCAGCAGTAATCGTAATGAGTGAAAAGAAAGCTGCCGAACTTGGATTAACGGTTCTGGCTGAAATTTTGGCTCATGGAATGGTGGCAGGACCGGACGCATCTTTAGTTGCCCAGCCAGCGCGCGCAATCAAGAAGGCAGCTCAAAAAGCCGGCCTAGATCCTGCTGGTTTAGATCTTTATGAAATGAATGAAGCTTTTGCATCAGTTGCACTTGTGAGCATGGATCAACTTGGAATCGATGACTCCAAAGTAAACGTAAACGGTGGCGCAATTGCTCTTGGACATCCCATCGGAATGTCAGGCGCCCGAATTGTTCTGCACTTGGCAAATGAATTGAAACGTCGTGGTGGTGGCACCGGTGCGGCTGCGTTATGCGGCGGCGGCGGTCAAGGCGACGCACTAATCATCAGAGTCCCATAGGTTAATTTCAAATGCACTCCTTACTTGAAGCAGCAGTCTCAGGAGACGTGCGCGCCTTGGGTAAGGCACTTAGCGTGATTGAAGATGGCACACCTGAGTTAACTGAACTCCTAAGTGGTTTGCCTGATTCGGGATCCGCCTTACTAATTGGAGTAACCGGACCTCCAGGAGTTGGTAAGTCAACAACAACTGGCGCATTGATTTCTGAGTATCGAAGCAAAGGTTTACGCGTAGCAGTTTTGGCCGTTGATCCTTCCTCACCAGTTACAGGTGGTGCACTGCTTGGTGATCGCATTCGAATGCAAGAACATGCCTTAGACGAAGGTGTGTTCATTCGATCAATGTCATCTCGCGGCCAACTTGGCGGACTATCGAGCGCAACCCAGGCTGCTGCAAAAGTCTTGGACGCAGTCGGGTTTGACATCATCATTGTTGAGACCGTTGGCGTTGGTCAGTCCGAAGTTGATGTTGTAAATGCCGTGGACACCGTGGTTTTGGTTTTGGCTCCGGGTGCTGGTGATGGCGTGCAGGCAGCAAAAGCTGGAATTCTCGAGATTGCTGATATCTATGTCGTGAATAAGGCAGATCGTGATGGTGCCGAAGGCGTTGTTCGGGAACTGCGTTCAATGATCGGACTTGGTTCAAACAGCCAAGCATCTTGGACTCCAGAGATTGTCACGACGACTGCAACAACCGGTCAAGGTCTAGCAGATTTAGTTCTAGCAATTTCAAAACATCACGACTGGGCAGTGGCGTCCGGCGATCGCGCATTGCGTTCCGTTGAACGAGCCAAACTAAACCTTCGTCGCGCTGTTTTGGATTCGATTACTGAACTAATGGACGTGAATGCAGCAGCTTTAAATTCACTAAGTGCCCAAGTAGCAAGTGGTGAAATCTCAACCGAATCAGCCGTCAAAGAGATTTTGCGGGACTTGAGTTAGTACCAGGAACTACAGATGCGCCACAATAGAGGCGTGAATCAGTCCAACATGAACTTGCAAGGCGCCATTGATCTTGGCGCAGTAGCTGCAGCGCGAGAAGCGCAAGCAAAAGCAGCTCAAGCAGCAGCACAACGAGCTGCCGATCCGGTCGCAAGCAACTTAATCATTGACGTCACGACTGCAAGCTTTGAAGCAGATGTCATAACTCAGTCGATGACCGTTCCAGTCGTTGTTGACCTTTGGGCAACTTGGTGTGAACCATGTAAACAACTTTCGCCGATCCTTGAAAAACTTGCCCTTGAATATGACGGACGCTGGATTCTGGCCAAAGTTGATGTTGATGCCGAACAACAAATCGCTGCAGCTTTTCAAGTGCAATCGATCCCAACGGTTTATGTAGTCATCGGTGGACAAGTTGCACCGATGTTCCAAGGTGCAATGCCGGAATCACAAGTTCGCCAAGTATTGGAAGCGGTGCTTACAGAAGCTGAGAAAGCTGGCATTACAGGTCAAGTTACAACGGATGCCCAAGTGGAAGGCGAAGAAGTTCAATCAAAGCAGCCACCAAGCGATCCAAGGTTTGATGCAGCCGAAGCAGCACTTGAATCAGGGGACTGGGTAAAAGCAGCGCAAGCCTACAAAGAAATTCTGTCTGTAACTCCAGGTGATGCGATTGCAAAAATTGGTTTACTGAATGTAAATCTGTTACAGCGAACTGATGGTCGAGATTTAGCTTCAGACGTTGAAACTATGACACTAGAAACTGATTCGGTATTACGCGCTGCCGATTCAACTTTTTTGATGGGCGAGTTTGCGGATGCATTTGCGTTACTCATCGAACATCTCAAGAACGTAGTTGGTACCGAGCGGGATCAAACTCGCGAGCGAGTCTTGGAACTTTTTGAAATTGCAGGTCCAGCAGATCCTGCCGTAGTTAAGGCAAGAATCGCACTAACTAACGCGCTTTTTTAATCCCATCCTTAAAGTTTTGTTGACTCTCAATCGGTAGATAGGCTAATAACGTGTCGGAATTCATCAGAGTTGAACGCCAAGAGCGTATTGCAGTTATTTACTTAGACCGTCCAAAGATGAACGTGCTAAATCGTGCCATGCAGGAAGAAATTAAAGCCGTTGCGCTTGAGGTTTCACGTACGGATGAAGTTCGTGCCGTTGTTATTTATGGTGGCGAACGTACCTTTGCAGCAGGTGCTGATATTAAAGAAATGATTGATTGGGATGGCGAAGTCGCCAGACAAGAAACCCCAGGCCTACAAGCTTGCTTTAACGCAGTCGGTGATATTCCAGTTCCAACTATTGCTGCGATCACAGGCTATGCACTTGGTGGCGGCTTAGAGCTTGCCTTAAGTTGCGACTTTAGAATCGCGGCATCAAATGCTGTTATGGGTCAACCGGAAATTTTGCTTGGCATCATTCCTGGCGGCGGTGGCACGCAGCGCCTAGCTCGACTAATTGGTCCGTCTCGAGCAAAAGATTTGATTTTCACAGGTCGTCGCGTCAACGCTGATGAAGCCCTAACACTTGGGCTCGTAAATGAAGTTGTAGATTCAAGCGACGTGCTCAAGCGAGCCATGGAACTAGCAAACCTTTACGCAACTGGTCCAGTAACAGCTATGAAAGCTGCCAAGCGCGGAATCGATAAAGGTGGCGAGCAACTATTGGCTGACGGTTTGGTTATGGAGCAAGGTCTGTTTGCCGGCCAGTTTGATACCAATGACCAAAAGGTAGGCATGAAGTCCTTCGTAGAAAATGGCCCAGGTAAAGCAGATTTCTCCTAGTTATCGTGGCTCGCTATCTAGGCCAACCCTGAACTAGCGCCTTTGAAATAAGCGATTAAGATTGTAAGAGACGGATTGGATCCAATTTTTAAGGCCACCCAAATTGTGGATTTAAGAAGTGGATTAAAGCTTCGTTTGGGCGCTAAAGGAGTTGGCATGAAAATTTGTGTATGCGTAAAGCAGGTTCCAGATAGCTGGGCTGAAAAGAAGTTGACTGCAAGTGACAGCACTTTGGATCGCGCAGCTGCTGATCGAGTCGTGAATGAACTTGATGAATATGCCGTTGAAGAAGCACTGCGAATTGTTGAAGCCGGCGAAGGTGAAGTAACAATTCTTTCCATGGGACCAGATGAAGCAGCGGACAGCGTTCGCAAGGCAATCTCGATGGGTGCACATGCCGGAATTCACATCAGCGATCCAGAGCTACACGGTTCTGACGCATTAGCGACATCACTTGTACTTGCCAAAGCTCTAGAAGGCCGTGGCTTTGATTTGATTATGTTTGGCTCTGAATCAACTGATGCACGCATGAGTGTTGTGCCTGCGATGGTTTCAGCTCGACTTGGCTTGCCACAAATGACATTTGCAAACAAAGTTGAAGTAAGTGGCTCAAACTTAACAATCCACCGCGTTACCGATTACGGTTACGACGAAGTTCAGTCAAGCCTGCCAGCCGTTGTTTCAGTGGTTGAAAAGACCAATGAGCCTCGTTACCCATCGTTCAAGAACATCATGGCTGCCAAGAAGGCACCGATGGAAACCTTGAGTCTTGCTGACATTGGACTAGATGCAGCAACTGTCGGCCTTGCCAATGCTTGGAGTGAAGTAAAAGATTTCGCAGAACGTCCAGCAAAGGCAAAGGGAACCGTAATTACCGATGAAGGTAATGGCGCAGAAAAAATTGAAGAATTCCTCGTCACCCAGAAATTTATCTAGGAGTAACCATGTCTGAAGTATTAGTACTTATCGAGCACTCTGAAGGCAACATCAAGAAAGTATCTCTTGAGCTGCTAGCAATGGCTGCCGGAATTGGCGAACCAAGTGCAGTCTTTGTTGGACCTGGCGCGGATGCAGTTATTCCCACACTTGGTGATCATGGCGCAAAGACTGTTTATGTAGCTGATGGTCAAGCGATGTTAGATCACGTAGTGGTTCCAACTGTTGATGTATTGGCAAAGCTAGTTGCAGAGAAGTCACCTGCCGCAGTTTTGATTCCATCTTCTGCTGACGGCAAAGAAATTGCAGGACGACTTGCAGTAGCAATTGATTCTGGTGTTATCACCGATGCAGTTGCAGTTTCGGCTGACGTTGTTGCAACGCAAAACGTTTTCGGTGGCGCGACCATCGTTCACTCAAAAGTTTCCAAGGGCACTCCAGTTATCACAGTTCGTACCAACTCAATTGCACCTGTGCAATCAGGTGGCTCAGCAACTCGTGTTGATGTTTCGGTTGAAGTTAGCGCCTCCGCAAGCGCAACCAAGGTTGTAAACCGAGTCTCCGTTCAAAAGAGTGGCCGCCCAGATCTATCCGAAGCTGCAATCGTGGTTTCAGGTGGCCGTGGCGTTGGCAGCGACGAAGGCTTTGCAAGCGTGATCGAACCATTGGCAGATTCGCTAGGAGCAGCAGTTGGCGCATCACGCGCGGCAACTGATGCTGGTTGGTATCCACATCAATTCCAGGTTGGCCAGACTGGAAAGACTGTTTCGCCGCAGCTTTATGTTGCAAATGGAATTTCCGGTGCGATTCAGCATCGCGCAGGTATGCAAACTTCAAAGACTGTAGTTGTCGTTAACAAAGATGCAGATGCACCGATCTTTGATTTAGCTGACTTCGGTGTTGTTGGCGACCTTCATTCGGTAGTTCCAGATTTAACTGCGCGGGTAAATGCCCGTAAGTAGTCACTAAATAGTGGGTTTTTCCCGAAACTGAAAAATCCATGACCTACCGTTCTCATCTAGAATAGGAAAGTGGCGTATTTAGATAACGCTGCAACGACCCCAATGCTTCCGGAGGCCGTTGCGGCCATGACGAAGTTGCTCAGCGAGCCGGGCAATCCTTCATCCCTGCACGCCTCTGGGCGAAAAGCCAGACGTGCCGTTGAAGAATCCCGGGAGCGCGTAGCGCGTGCAGTTGAGTGCGGCTCAGCAGAAGTTGTGTTTACTGCGGGCGGCACCGAAGCCAACAACATTGCTGTCAAGGGCATCGCTTGGGACCAAAGAAATAAGGATCCGCGACGAGTTCGCGTAGTTGCAGGTAGTACTGAACATCACGCTGTTCTTGATCCAGTTCGCTGGCTTGGCGATTCTGAAGGTTTTGAGGTTACCTGGATTAAGTCTGATGCCGAAGGAAAAATCACACCAGAGGCACTTCGTGACGCACTTGGTGATAATCCAAACGATGTTGGCTTGGTCAGTGTGATTTTGGGAAACAACGAAGTTGGAACTATTAACGACATCGCTGCGTTAACTGCAGTTACTCGAGAATTTGGAATTCGCTTTCATACTGACGCGGTTCAAGCACCGGCTTGGTTAGACCTTAACTTTTCTGAACTTGGCGTTTGCGCAATGAGTATCTCAGGACACAAAGTCGGGGGCCCGCATGGAATTGGTGCGCTGATCATTAGTCGCGATTGTCATGTCACGCCATTAATTCACGGTGGTGGCCAAGAGCGCGATGTTAGATCCGGAACTTTAGATGCACCAGCCATAGTTGGTTTTGCAACGGCACTTGAAATTACGGCAGCGCGACGTTCCGAAACTGTGGCTCGAGTAGCAGCGCTGCGCGATGACTTGGTTACTCGTGTTATGCAAATTGCACCTGATGTGATTTACACTGGCTCAAAAAGTGATCGCTTGGCTAATAACGCTCACTTTATTTTCCCTGGCTGTCTTGGTGACTCTTTACTGATGTTGCTTGATGCCCAAGGTGTGGAATGTTCAGTTGGTTCAGCTTGCAATGCAGGTGTGCCACAGCCATCGCATGTTTTGCTTGCCATGGGTGCAGATGATGATGCTGCCCGCAGCACATTACGTTTTTCACTTGGCAGCACAACTACTCAAGCTGATGTCGACAAACTTATTGAGGTTCTGCCAAGTGCAATTGAACGAGCTAAGCGCGCTGGAGTTCCAAAGTTAACTACCGCACCGGTGCGTGCCTGATGCGCGTATTAGCTGCACTTTCAGGTGGCGTGGATTCTGCAGTTGCGGCTGCCCGCGCAGTAGATGCTGGACATGACGTAACAGCAGTTCATCTAGCGCTTTCCAGAAATCCTCAATCTCATCGAACTGGTGCTCGCGGTTGCTGCACTATCGAAGACTCCAATGATGCATTTCGCGCGGCAGATATGTTGGGCGCACCGTTTTATGTTTGGGATTTGTCTTCAGAGTTTCAAGAAAAAGTCATCGAAGACTTTATTTCTGAGTATGCGGCCGGTCGCACACCTAATCCGTGCTTGCGTTGCAACGAAAGCATTAAGTTTGAGGCCGTCTTAGAGCGTGCCATGGCACTTGGCTTTGATGCCGTTGTTACCGGTCATTATGCTCAGATTTTCCAAGGCGAAAATGGTCCAGAACTTCACCGCGCGATTGATCCACTTAAGGATCAGTCGTACGTACTTGGCGTATTAACTGCCGAACAAATTGCACACTCCATGTTTCCGCTAGGCAACAGCACAAAAGTTGAAGTTCGAGCCGAAGCAGATCGACGCGGAATTCTGGTTGCAGCTAAGCCAGATAGCCATGACATTTGCTTTATTCCAGACGGCGACACTGCAGGCTGGCTGTCACGCCAGATCGAATCTGTGCCAGGCGAAGTTGTCGATGCCGAAACTGGAAACAAAGTTGGAACCCACGCGGGTGCCCATGCATTTACAGTCGGCCAGCGTCGCGGACTAGCACTTGGCAATCCAACGGGTGATGGTGAACGTCGCTACGTAGTGGATGTTGATGTTAAGAACAACGTTGTCATGGTGGGACCACCTGTATTACTAGATATCGACTTGATTGAAACGATTAAACCAAGATGGTCAGGACCTATTCCAGCCAGTGGCACTCGCATTCATGTTCAGATTCGTGCTCATGGTGAAGCATTGCCAGCGACCCTTCACATCGGCGAAGACGACCAAGTAACTATTCAACTTGACGATTACTTACGTGGGTTGGCTGCAGGTCAAGCCGCAGTTATGTATGACGGAACTCGCGTGATTGGTAGCGCGACCGTTTCTCGCTCGCGTCGATCGGCATCCGTTTAGTGCAACCTGCAACCGTAACTGGCGTTGGCGCCTGGCCAGGAACTGATGTTCATGAAGTTGCGGTAACTATCCGAGATGTTTGTCCGGACTTCCCGCACTTAGCCGAACTTCCCGAGCGTGGCCCAGGAGCTGAGATGATCGGGCGAACTATGGGATTGATATCTCAAATTGCGAGTGACTTTTCAGTTTCGACTGTTCCAATGGGCTGGCGACTAACTAGTGCTCGTGGCAAAGATATGTTGCGCGCTGCATCTTTCATGAGCAACGACTTAGATGAAATTGAAGCTGTCTACGAGGGATACGAAGGTGATTTCAAAATCCAAGTGGTAGGTCCTTGGACTCTTGCGGCAAGTGTTGAGATTCGCTCAGGTGAGAAACTACTTCGCGATCTAGGCGCAGTGTCCGATCTGGCACAAGCCTTGGCAAGCGCTGTCGAAAGTCACATCGCTGATGTTGCTCGCAGACTTCCAAGCGCGAGGATTGCATTGCAGTTTGATGAACCGTTACTGCGAGATGTTTTGCGTGGCTCAGTCCCAACTCAAAGTGGTTGGGCTGCGTATGCTGCGGTTGAGCCTGCAACAGTAGGCGAAACTTTGAAAACAGTTCGTAGTGCACATTCCGGAACCACGATTGTGCATAGCTGCGCCGATGAGATTCCATTTGATCTAATTCGGCAATCAGGGTTTTCCGCAATCTCTTATGACGTGGCTTTAGTGGGGGATATGGCCACTGACTACCTAGGTGAACAGATTGAAGCTGGTGGCTTTGTGATCTTAGGTATTGAGCCTTCAACTACAGCCCGAGCAGTAGCGGGAGTCCGACGACTTGGTGGGCGAATTGGGTATTCAGATGAAGACTGGAACTCCCACATAGTTTTATCGCCTCCATGCGACCTAATTGACATGCCACTGTCACAGGCTCGCGAGAGAATGGAATCATTAAGTGAGGTTTCGCGCGCATTAGTGGAGGTATATCAGTGAGCATTCCAGCCGCTGTGCGCAAGCGTCGAGACGAACTTGTTGAGCTAATTGAACAAGCTCGAACTCAGTATTACAGCCACGATAAGCCAACTATTTCTGATGCGGACTATGACAAGTATTTTGCGGAACTCGTTGAAATCGAAGGTAATCATCCGGAATTGGTAAGTGCGGATTCTCCAACTCAAAGTGTTGGCGGGGAAGCAACCGAAGAGTTTGGTGAATTTGAGCATCCAACAAAAATGTGGAGTCTCGATAACGTTTTCGATGACACCGAGTTGGATGCCTGGTTTGCTCGAGTTGGCGATCACAATTTCCTATGCGAATTAAAGATTGATGGTCTTGCGATCAATGCGGTTTATCGAAATGGTGAACTGGAGACTATTGCAACTCGGGGCAGTGGCAGCGTCGGTGAAAATGTAACTGCCAGCTTGGAGTATCTAACTTGCATTCCGCGAAAACTAAAAGCTGCGAAGGGCACAAAGTTCCCGGAACTGCTTGAAGTAAGAGGCGAGGTTTATTTCTCACTTGCTGAGTTTGATCAAATCAATTTAGAAGTAACCGCAACTGGCCGTACTGCATTTGCCAATCCACGAAATGCCGCCGCCGGAACTCTGCGTCAACGAATTGATAATCGACTAGAGGCTGTGGCCGAGGCAACTAAGCGAGCCGAGGGAAAAACTGCCGATTCCAAGCAAGCAGCTTCTCTTGCAAAACATGTAGAAGAACTTGACCGTGCCAAGAGTGCGCTGTCTCGATTGGGATTGATCGTGCATGGCATCGGAGCTCACGAAGGTTTAGAGATTTCCGCGCAGTCTCACGCTTACGAGCTACTTAAGAACTGGGGACTTCCAACGTCAGATCGCGTAAAAGTTGTGAAATCCGTTAAGGAAGTTAAGGAATACATCAAGCATCATGGTGAGCATCGTCATGACATTGAGCACGATATCGATGGCGTAGTTATCAAGATCGACAGCCTTAACGAACAACAAGAACTCGGCTACACAGCGCGCGCACCTCGTTGGGCTATTGCGTTCAAGTATCCGCCAACAGTAGTGCGAACTCGATTGATCGATATTGGCGTTCAAGTTGGTCGTACCGGAAGGATCACCCCCCGGGCTGCAGTTGAACCAGTACTAGTTGCTGGCTCAACAGTTTCATTTGCAACTTTGCATAACGGTTATGAAGTTAAGCGCAAAGGCGTGCTCCTGGGAGACATGATTTTCTTGCGTAAAGCCGGTGATGTAATTCCAGAAATTCTAGGACCAGTTGTTGAGCTGCGAGATGGCAGTGAACGTGAATTCGTCATGCCAACTAAGTGCCCAGAATGCGGAAGCAAGTTAGCTACCGAAAAAGAAGACGATAAAGATTTAAGGTGCCTAAATACCAGAAGTTGTCCAGCACAACTTCGCGGCAGGCTTGAGCACTTAGGTTCACGAAGCGTTCTTGATATCGAAGGACTTGGCGAAAAAGCTGCTCGTGCGCTTCTTGAAGAAAAAGTGATTTCCGATGAAGGCGATTTGTTTGCGCTGACCGCCGATGACCTGCAGCAAAGCGATTTCTTTGTTAAGGGTGCAAATCGAGAGTTAGCCGAGAATGCAAAGCTTTTGCTGAGTCAGTTAGAGATTGCAAAGACCAAACCACTTTGGCGATTTATCTGTGCGCTATCCATGCGCCACATTGGACCACCAACTGCGCAAGCTCTGACTCGGGAATTTAACAGCCTCGACGAAATTGCAAAGGCCCCAGCTGAACAACTTGCTCGAGTTGAAGGAATCGGTCAAACAATTGCTGATTCGATTTCACAATGGTTTGCTGAACCTTGGCATCTTGAAATTATTCAAAAATGGAAAGCCTCCGGCGTAGTTCTAGAGCAAACACAAGTTGAATCTGGACCAATGCCACTGGCCGGACTAACCATAGTGGTTACTGGAACTCTCAATGACTTCACGCGTGATGGCGCTGCCGAAGAAATCACCAGTCGCGGTGGTAAAGCTTCAGGTTCAGTTTCGAAGAATACTGATTTCGTAGTTGTCGGGCCAGGCGCTGGCTCTAAAGAAGCCAAAGCTGTAGAACTCGGACGCCCAATTTTGGACGAAGCTGGATTTAAGATCTTGCTTGCTGATGGACCTGATGCAGCCAAAGCACACTTGGGCTTGAACTAGCGCGAAATCTGGCCAACTCAGATCCCAATAGAATTGAGTCATGTCCGGAATTTCCCAAGAAGATGTGGCGCATTTGGCCAATCTGGCCCGCATCAATATCCCAGCTGATCAATTAGGTCACTATGCCAAGCAGCTGGATGCAATTTTGAATGCGGTGGCAGAAGTATCAAGTCTTGATACCGAAAATGTTGTAGCTATGAGCCACCCAGTTCCGATGACCAATGTTTTTCGCGAAGACGTCCCAGGCGTTTCGCTAACTGCGGAGCAAGCACTATCTGGTGCACCTGCTGTTGAAGACGAACGCTTTAGAGTGCCACGTATTTTGGATGAGGAGTAGACATGTCTGACCTCATTCGTAAAGACGCCTCAGAACTAGCGGGATTAGTTTCATCCGGCAAAGTTTCAGCAGTAGAAGTTGCGCAAGCGCACTTAGATCGAATTGCTGCAGTTGATGGCGATGTACACGCGTTCTTACACGTTGATACTGAAGGTGCACTTGCTAGTGCCGCTGCAGTAGATGCAAAAGTAAAAGCTGGTGACAAACTTTCAGTTCTTGCTGGAGTTCCACTTGGTCTAAAGGACATCTTGGCAACTAACGGACTACCTACAACCTGCGGTTCAAGAGTGCTTGATGGTTGGATTCCGCCGTACGATGCAACTGTTGTTACAAAGTTGCGTGAAGCCGGTGTGATAATTCTTGGCAAGACAAACATGGATGAATTCGCAATGGGTTCATCAACAGAGCATTCAGCATTTGGGCCAACACACAATCCTTGGGATTTAGAACGAATTCCCGGTGGTTCTGGTGGGGGATCTTCAGCATGTGTTTCGTCGTTCGAAGCACCACTCGCTATTGGCACTGACACCGGTGGCTCGATTCGCCAGCCCGCAGCAGTAACTGGTTCGGTTGGTGTGAAGCCAACTTATGGTGGTGTCAGCCGTTTTGGAATTGTCGCGCTTGCTTCCTCGCTTGACCAAGCTGGCCCTTGTGCTCGCAACGTTTTAGATACTGCGCTACTTCATAGTGTCATTGCTGGACACGATCCAATGGATGCAACTTCAATCAATGCACCAGTTCCTGATGTCATTGCCGCAGCAAAGCGCGCAGACATCAAGGGAATGAAAGTTGGCATCGTAAAAGAGCTTGGTGGCGAAGGATATCAAGCAG
Organism: Candidatus Nanopelagicales bacterium; assembly: GCA_036796575.1. Taxonomy (GTDB): domain Bacteria; phylum Actinomycetota; class Actinomycetes; order S36-B12; family UBA5976; genus UBA5976. The sequence goes on from DAIRCR010000001.1 coordinate 488,468, forward strand.
GTGTGCGCTCTCGATTTGAAGAAAGCGTTGCTCTAATCGAAAGCTTGGGCGCGGAAGTTGTTGAAGTTTCTTGCCCAAGTTTCCCGGCTGCCCTGGCTGCTTACTATTTAATTCTGCCAAGTGAGGCCTCCAGTAACTTAGCCAAATTCGATGGCATTCGCTTTGGAAATCGGGTTGGCGACGACGGCACGAAATCTGTAGAGCAAGTAATGAGCGAAACCCGTGCCGCAGGATTTGGTTCTGAAGTAATTCGCCGAATCATCTTGGGAACTTATGCACTTTCTGCTGGTTACTACGACGCTTATTACGGTCAGGCCCAAAAGGTTCGCACCTTAATCAAGCAAGATTTCGATGCGGCGTTTGCCAAGGTTGATGTGTTGATTTCGCCAACTGCGCCTACGACTGCTTTCAAGATCGGCGAGAAGCTAGATGATCCATTAGCTATGTATCTAAATGACGTAGCAACCATTCCGGTAAACATGGCTGGCTTGCCAGGTATGTCCCTTCCAATCGGTCTTGCCCCAGAAGACAACCTGCCAGTTGGATTGCAGATCATTGCTCCAGCTATGGCTGATGATCGCCTCTATAACGTTGGCGCAGCAATTGAACGTGAGTTGCTTGCCAAATGGGGTGGCCCAATCCTGGGTATGGCTCCAGAGTTGGCAGGTGCGTAATGGCTGAAGCAACTATGAGTTACGACGAAGCAATCTCCAAGTTTGATCCAGTATTGGGTTTGGAAGTTCACGTTGAACTTGGAACAAACACAAAGATGTTCTGTGGTTGTTCGACCGTATTCGGCGCGCCACCAAACACTCACGTCTGTCCAGTTTGTCTAGGACTACCGGGCGCATTGCCAACCCTGAACAAAATTGGTGTGGAATCTGCAATTCGTATTGGTCTAGCACTTAACTGCGAAATTGCAGAGTGGTGTCGATTCGCTCGTAAAAACTATTTCTATCCAGATATGCCAAAGAACTTCCAAACTTCGCAATACGACGAACCAATTGCATTCGAAGGTTACTTAGACGTTGAAATAGACACCGATGAAGGTCGCAAGACTTTCCGGGTTCCGATTGAGCGCGCTCATATGGAAGAAGACACCGGCAAGAATTCACACGTTGGTGGCGCAACTGGTCGCATCCATGGTGCTGACTACTCATTAGTTGATTACAACCGTGCTGGAATTCCGCTAATTGAAATTGTTACTAAGCCAATTACTGGCACAGGTAAGTACGCGCCAGAAGTTGCTAAGGCTTACGTTGCCGCGCTTCGTGACATCCTTCGTGGCCTTGGCGTCTCTGACGTAAAGATGGAACAGGGTTCACTTCGCTGTGACGTTAACTTGTCACTTCGCGAGACTCCCGAATCAAAGTTAGGTACCCGTTCCGAAACCAAGAACGTGAACTCACTTCGTTCAGTCGAACGCGCAGTCCGCTATGAAGTTACTCGTCACGCAGCCCGACTTACTGCTGGCGATACCGTCGTGCAGGAAACTCGTCACTGGCATGAAGACACTGGCATTTCAACGTCTGGTCGCGCAAAGTCAGATGCGGAAGATTACCGATACTTCCCAGAGCCTGATTTGCTACCGATCGCGCCATCTCGCGAATGGGTTGAAGAACTTCGTGCCTCGCTTCCGGAGAATCCTGCAGTTCGTCGTGCCCGCCTGGTCGCCGACTGGGGTTTGAGCGAGATCGACATGAACACCGTGGTGAACTCAGGTGCACTTGATCTGATTGTGGAAGCAGTTGATGCCGGAGTAGACCCAGCCGCAGCTCGTAAGTGGTGGACTGGTGAATTGTCACGCATTGCAAATGATCGTGGAATTGAATTGGAAGAACTTCCAGTTACACCAGCACACCTAAGGCGACTTGAAGAATTAATCTCCGCTGGATCGCTCAATGACAAGTTGGCACGCCAAGCCCTCGAAGGTGTAATTGCCGGCGAAGGCGATATCGATGAGATTGTTAAGGCTCGTGGCTTGGAAGTTGTGTCCGATGACGGTCCACTTCTTGCAGCAATTGATGAAGCTTTAGCCGCTGATCCTGCTGTCGCCGAAACCATCAAGTCCGGCAAGCTTGCCGCTGCTGGTTCAGTTGTTGGCGCCGTCATGAAGGCAACGCGTGGTCAAGCGGATGCTGCTCGCGTTCGAGAATTGCTATTCGAAAAACTTGGCGTTTCCGAGTAATTAGCGAATAAAACTTGGTCGGAAATCTCCTAAGTCCAGAACTCGTTCAATGATCGCCATAGCTCGAACTAATCCTTTTTCGTCATTCGCACGAGCGGCAACACCCATTCCAACCGGCAAGCCATCGACTAATCCCATCGGCAACGAACCGAGCGGCCAGCCTGCAATTGCCGGAGCATGTGTCATCCAGCTGGCATTTCCAAAATCATCACCTTGACCAAGCGTAGAAACCCAAGCTGGCGCGTAAGGAATTCCAATCAGCACATCTACGTCAGATAGTGCGGGGGATAGCACTTGATTGATTGCCCAATCCAAATTTCGCTCGCGGGCAGCTGTGTAAGTTTCGTTTCTGCCACCAGAGGCAAGGGCAAGATCAAAGTATTCTTGGTCAAAGTGCGCCAGCTCAATCTCTGAATTCTGCTTGTTGAATTCCACGACTTCCGCAAGAGATTGAACTCCATCACCAGCCCGCTTGCTCAAGTAATTTGAAAGGTCTTCAACGAGTTCGTGAAATAGCACGACACCTTCATCGTCGCCGGCCTGTTCAGTCATTTCCGGTAAGTCGATTTCTACCAACTGAATTCCAGCTTCGATAAGTTTTGCTACTGAATCTTCGAATAGCTTGTTAGCACCCTCATGACTAGTCATCCAAGATCTAACAACACCAATGCGAAGTGGCTCATCGTTATTACATAAATCAACGAGTCCAGATTGGCCACTTAATACCTCGAGCAACATTGCTGCATCTTCAACACTTCTTGCTAATGGACCAGGCGCGTCTTGACTCAAACTCACTGGCACAACACCAGCAGTAGAAACTGAGCCAACTGTTGGCTTGATTCCAACAACACCATTTAGCGATGCCGGGCAAACAATCGAACCATCGGTCTCGGTGCCAACTGCAAATGGAATCAATCCAGCAGCAACCGCAGCACCCGAGCCAGAAGATGACCCACCTGCACTGTGTTTGTAGTTCCAAGGATTTGCAGTCAGGCCACCAACAGCAGACCAACCACTTGTTGATTTTCCAGAACGGATATTGGCCCACTCTGAAAGATTTGTGCTGCCCATGATGATCGCGCCCGCTGCTCGCAGGTGAGACACTAATTCAGCATCTTCAACCACTGTGCGTCCGGCTAAGGCAAGCGATCCAGCGGTGCCGGGTAGACCAATTGCCTGAATGTTGTCCTTAACGAGAACCGGAATTCCATGGAGCTGGCCGGTTGCTTCTCTTGAGTCGCAAGACTCTGCCTGATCCATCAAGTCAGTCGAAATCGCAAGCACGGCTTGAACTCCACCGTCACAATCGTCAATTGTTTGAATCCGATGTAGCAAAGTGCTGACTAGTTCGACACTTGTGAAGTCTCCAGCACGCCGGCCCTCCACCAAGTCGTAGGCAGAAGTGAATCCAATATCTGCAGTACTTACATCAGGGTCAGTCATTCACCTATGGTGACACATGCCCACCAGATGTTCCTGGCAAATGCCAGGGTTGCCAGAATGGACCCATGAGTCGTCACATTATTGCTCCAGACTGGATCGCTAGAGATTATGAATTTCCAGCAGATGTTCGAGTTACGGAATGTGATGACTTGGGAGAGTTATCTGTGGATGCGATTTCAAATGCAGAATTTGTAGTCCTGCCATACGACGGCTCCTCTATATCAATTAAAGAAGCCATCACGCGTATGACCAACGTCAAGGTAATCCAGACTTTAACTGCAGGTTTCGATAACGTGCAGCCATTCATGCCTGCTGAAGTCACGCTTTGTAATGCTGCAGGCGTGCACGATGATGCAACTTCTGAACTTGCAGTTTTGCTTACTCTAAGTGTGTTGCGTGATATGCCAAGGTCTTACAAAGCTCAACAAGAACACCACTGGGAAACCTATTTCGCTCGCTCGCTTGCTGACAAAACCGTATTGCTCATCGGTTATGGAAATGTTGGTAAAGCCGCTGAGAAGCGCTTACTTGGATTTGGCTGCAAAGTGATTCCAGTAGCCCGAACTGCTCGCGATCATGTTCATGCGATTTCAGAGTTGCCGAATCTAATTCCATCTGCAGATGTTGTGATGTTGATCGTTCCGAACAATCCTGGAACTGTGAATTTGGTGGATGCTAAATTCCTGGCCAGCATGAAAGATGATTCGGTTCTGGTAAACGTAGCTCGTGGAGTTGTAGTGGACACCGATGCACTTCTGGCAGAACTTAGAACTGGTCGTATCTCTGCAGCATTAGATGTCACCGAACCTGAACCACTCCCAGCTGATCATCCACTTTGGTCACTGCCAAATGTGATTATTACTTCCCACAATGGGGGAGAAGGCGATGTTTTTTGGGATCGAGCTCGTGCCCGAATCCATAGCCAGTTTGATCTTTGGCTTGCAGGCAAGCCACTGGAGTGCGTGATTACTCATTAATTGGGTTAGATTTATTGCATGCCAAATATGAAGCCTCGCAGTGGACAAGTAACCGACGGACTAGAGCGATCCCCAGCTCGCGGAATGCTCCGCGCTGTTGGAATGGGTGATGACGATTGGGTCAAGCCACAAATCGGTATTGCCTCATCGTGGAATGAGATCACTCCATGCAACCTTTCCCTTGAGCGCCTTGCAAAGGCTTCCAAAGAGGGCGTTTTCAAAGCTGGCGGCTTCCCAATGCAGTTCGGCACCATCTCGGTTTCTGACGGAATTTCCATGGGTCACGAAGGTATGCACTTTTCGTTAGTCAGTCGCGAGATCATCGCTGACTCAGTAGAAGCTGTAATGCAAGCCGAGCGCCTTGATGGAATGGTTAACTTTGCGGGCTGCGATAAGTCACTACCTGGCATGTTGATGGCTGCAGCGCGACTTGATGTGGCAAGTGTGTTTGTTTACGCCGGCTCAATTCTTCCTGGCAATGTCACGCTTTCGGATGGCAGTAATCGCGATGTAACGATCATCGATGCTTTCGAAGCAGTTGGCGCATGTGCTCGTGGATTAATGAGCGAAGAAGATGTCGATCGAATTGAACGTGCTATTTGTCCTGGTGAAGGCGCATGTGGCGGTATGTACACCGCAAATACCATGGCTTCTGCAGCTGAGGCAATGGGTATGTCTTTGCCAGGATCAGCTGCGCCTCCAGCCGTTGACCGCCGCCGCGATGGATTCGCAATCGCTTCTGGTGAGGCTGTAGTTAACTTAATTGCGCAAGGAATTACAACTCGCGACATCATTACAAAGCAATCACTTGAAAATGCAATTGCGATTGTGATGGCATTTGGTGGCTCAACTAACGCAGTTCTGCACTTACTTGCGATTGCCCATGAAGCAAATGTTGATTTGCACCTTGAAGACTTCCATCGAATCGGTTCCAAAGTTCCATTGCTTGCTGACGTCAAGCCATTTGGTCGCTACGTAATGAGCGACGTGGATCGCGTCGGTGGCGTGCCAGTTGTAATGCGAGCGCTGCTTGATGCTGGATTAATGCATGGTGATTGCTTAACAGTCACTGGAAAGACCATGGCAGAAAATTTGGCTGATTTAGATTCGCCAGATCCTGATGGTGACATTGTTCATGCGATGAATAATCCAATGGGTGGCACCGGCGGAATTTCAATTCTTAGCGGATCGTTATCTCCAGAAGGCGCAGTCTGCAAAACAGCTGGAATCCCAGTTGATGTCTTTGAAGGTCCAGCAAAGGTTTACGAACGTGAACGCGCAGCAATGGATGCCTTGGAAAGCGGAGACATTCAAGCCGGCGACGTTGTCATCATTAGATATGAAGGACCAAAGGGTGGTCCTGGTATGCGCGAGATGCTTATGATCACTGGTGCAATCAAGGGTGCTGGACTTGGTAAAGAAGTAATGCTCATCACTGATGGTCGATTCAGTGGTGGAACTACTGGACTATGCATTGGACACGTAGCACCTGAAGCTGTTGATGGTGGGCCAATCGCATTCGTAGAACATGGCGATAAAGTTCGAATCAACATCAGTGAGCGCAAGCTCGACCTACTTGTTGATGAGTCAGTTCTAGTTGAGCGACGTAAGAGTTTCAAGCCAGTGCCACACAAATATGACCGTGGCGTGTTGGCGAAGTATGTGAAACTTGTTGGCTCTGCTAGTAACGGCGCAGTCTGCGACTAAGCATGGGATCACATAGCCACTCACATAAGAGGGCAAGCGATCTTGACTCCTCCTGGATAGATCCGGATAAGGAATCGCGACTGCATAGAGTTCTCTTAGCAATTTTATTGCCATTGACTTTTCTTGGAATGTTTACAATCTTCATTTCTTGGCCAGGCAGCAATCTGCAAATTGACAAAGGCATTTTTGGTTATGTTGAGCAATCAGAATTCTTCACTGTTGAGGTGCAAACCATTGAAAAGTATGACTGTATTTCTAACGGGGCAACTCAGGATTCAGCTGGAAATTTCTCTACTTCACAATGTGCACATGTTTCCGCAAAGTTACTGACCGGACCGGATGCTGGCGAGATTGCAAAGTTTGATGTACAGCCAACCATTGTTGATTTTGGAATTCATTCAGGCGATAAGGTTTCCGTTGCTTCTATCCCAATTGAAACTGGAAACGACTACATCTTTAATGACTTTGAGCGCACCAATGGAATCTACGCACTATTTGCAGTATTCCTGGTGATCTTGTTTTTGACTGCAGGGTTCGGTGGATTAAGAGCTTTGCTCGGATTAGTAGTTACATTTGGTCTTTTGATTGCCTACCTAATTCCGTCATTGATTCAGGGACAACAAGTTGTTTACGCAGTTGGTGGGGTAGTGCTTGCAATTACTGCATTAGTTCTGTACTTAGTCCACGGATTTAGTTTGAAAACTGGTGCTGCAATTGTTGGAACCTTGTGCGGATCCGTGATTGCTATGGTCGGTGCACTTTGGTCAACGGATGGACTCCGCTTAACTGGAATTACCGGTGATGAAGACCTCGTGCTATCTGCTATTGCATCCCAGGTAAAGCTTTCTAACTTACTTATCGCCAGTATGGTCATTGCCGGCTTTGGTGCACTTAATGACGTAACCGTTACCCAAAGCTCAGCCGTTTGGGAGCTAGCTAGTGCGAATGAAAAACAAACTTGGCGACAGTTATTCTTTGGTGGCATGCGAATTGGACGAGATCACATTGCATCTTCGATTTACACAATTGCTTTTGCATATGTTGGCTCGGCACTTGTTACTTTGATGCTCATAGTTGCTGCCAGTCCACCGCTTGCTCGATTGATAAATGACGAAGTAGTAGCTCAAGAATTAGCTCTGATTATGGTTGGCTCAATCGCTTTGGCCTTGAGTACTCCAATTACCACTGCTTGCGCAGCCTGGTTTGCGGTGAAGATTGCAAAGTCGGAATCGACGCAAGCAACTTAAGAAACGCTTACTCGACCTGCTTCAAGGCGAGCTACTGGAACGCGGAATGGTGAGCAGGAAACGTAGTCCAAACCAACCTCATGGAAGAACTTGATGGATTCTGGATCTCCACCATGTTCACCACAGACACCAAGCTTGATATCGGGTCGCGTTGCACGACCCTTCTCAACTGCAATCTTGATTAGAGCACCAACGCCATCAACGTCAAGCGATTCAAATGGCGAAACCGTGAAGATGCCACGATCCAAGTAAGTTGCGAAGAAGGAAGCTTCAACGTCATCGCGACTAAAGCCCCAAGTGGTTTGGGTTAAGTCATTGGTACCGAATGAGAAGAATTCTGCAGCCTCGGCAATACGTTGCGCAGTCAGTGCAGCTCTAGGTAATTCGATCATGGTGCCAATTGAGAATGGCAACTTGATGTTCTCGTCACTTGCAATCTGGGCAAGCAACACATCCATCTCATCTCTTATGAGGTGAAGTTCCATTACTGATCCAACCAGTGGGATCATGATTTCCACTTTTGGATTTCCACCGGCTCGCAACCGCGTGATTGCTGCTTGCGCAATAGCTCGAACCTGCATTGGGAATAAGCCTGAGACCACTAATCCAAGACGTACACCACGAAGTCCAAGCATTGGATTCGATTCATGCAAACGGTCTACCGCACTAAGCAAAAGTTCCTGACGAGACACATCCTCATTGCGTTCTTTACCAAGCGCTACTTCGACCATCAAGTCAGTGCGGTCTGGCAAGAACTCATGCAGAGGGGGATCAAGCAGGCGCACAGTGACCGGAAGTGAATCCATCTCTTCAAAGATTTCTTCAAAGTCTTTTTGCTGCATAGGCAGAAGTGCTTCGAGCGCCGCATTGCGTTCTTCTGAGTTGTCTGCCAAGATAACGCGCTCAATCAAAACTCGACGATCGCCTAGGAACATGTGTTCAGTGCGACACAATCCAATTCCTTCAGCCCCTAAGTTTCTGGCCCATTTCGAATCTTCTGCAGTGTCAGCATTGGTCCGTACTCTAAGGCGACGAACCGAATCTGCATGCTTCAAAATTCGATCTACTGCAGCAACTAGCGCAGCGATTTCTTCGTTCTCAGTTGCGATCGCGGAAGCTAAGCCGTTTTCTAAGTAGTTTGAAACTGGCGATGGCACAACTGCCAATTCACCTAAGTAAACATGGCCCGTTGAGCCATCAATTGAAATCATGTCGCCTTCTTTGATGACAAGATCTCCAATGGTTGCGGTGCGATCGGCATGTGAAACATCTACGGCGTCTGCGCCACAGACGCAGGTCTTGCCCATGCCACGAGCCACAACTGCTGCGTGCGAAGTTTTTCCACCACGAGCAGTCAGAATTCCAGTTGCGGCAATCATTCCCTCAAGGTCATCGGGATTAGTCTCGCGTCGAACTAGAACTACGCGTTCACCTTTTTCTGCCCACTTAACTGCAGTTGCCGAATCAAAAACGGCTTTACCAACAGCTGCGCCGGGAGAAGCTGCCATACCTGAAGCAACAATTTTGCTCGCTGATGTTGAATCGAACTGCGGGAACATAAGTTGGGCAAGTTGGGCACCATTGACGCGCATTAATGCCTCATCCATTGTGATCAGACTTTCATCAACCAATTGAGTCGCAATTCGAAACGCGGCTGCGGCAGTGCGCTTTCCAACGCGGGTTTGCAGCATCCAAAGCTTGCCTTTTTCAACTGTGAACTCAATGTCGCATAAATCTCGATAATGCGTTTCAAGCTTTCGCATAATCTTCATAAGTTCATTAAATGAAGTTGGATCAGTGCGATTTAGTTCGTCAAGGCTGAAGGTATTGCGAATGCCAGCCACAACATCTTCACCTTGGGCATTTGGCAAGTAGTCGCCATAAGCGCCTGGCTTTCCAGAAGCTGGATCGCGAGTAAATGCAACTCCGGTTCCAGAAGTTTCACCTAAGTTTCCAAAAACCATTGAACAAATGTTTACGGCGGTACCTAAGTCATCTGAAATTCTTTCGCGTCGACGGTACAAACGCGCACGTGAGGTATTCCAAGAATCGAAAACTGCGCGGGTAGCAAGGTCAAGTTGTTCGCGGGGATCTTGCGGGAAATCTCGGCCGCTGTGCTTTTGGATTATTGCTTTGAAAGTTTCGACTACTTCTTTAAGTTGGTCAGCATTTAGATCGACTTCTGTGGTGACTCCAGCCTTTTCATTTGCTGCCTGTAAGGCATCTGCAAAGATTTCACCTTCAATGTCCAAAACGGTCTTACCGAACATTTGAATTAGGCGACGATACGAGTCCCAAGCAAATCTTTCATTGTTACTTACTTTGATAAGTCCATTTACGGAGTAGTCGTTGAGTCCAACGTTAAGAACGGTCTCCATCATGCCTGGCATAGAAAATTTTGCACCCGAGCGAACGCTAACCAACAATGGGTCGTCTACGTCACCGAGTCGTTTACCAAGCGCATCTTCAAGACGGCGAAGTGCCATGGTTACTTCCACGCGCAAGGCAGCTGGTTCAACGCCTGCGACTAAGTATTCGCGACAAGCCTCGGTAGAGATAGTAAAACCGGGAGGGACCGGGAGTCCTAGCTTGGTCATTTCGGCTAGGTTGGCACCCTTGCCACCAAGTAAGTCTTTTTGGTCTTTGTCGCCTTCGGAAAAATCGTAAACGTACTTAGTCATTGCCAGTGCCTTCCGACCAACGATTCCCAGTTCAAGAACAGGGAATCTCCTGATTCAAAGGTATTGCCCAGAACGCCCCAACGCCCTTTGGGGATGCCCGATTTGGACTGAAATGGCATCTCAATATGTGGACAGCCGTCTCACTGGATGTGACGGGAGTGACTAACTCGCGTTATGGTTGGGGAACTATCAACACCTTCATCGGTGGTGGTGATGCAATCGAGGAGCTACAAGCGAATCGGGCGCAACTTCTGTTACAAGCCTTTGGCGCAGAAGGGATGTCACCCAAGGCCAGCCAACGATGAACTTAAATCGAAGCGATCCTTCGGTAGATCAAGGAGTAACGGCATGTCGCAACATATCACAGGCGCCGAGAGCCTAGTTAAATCTCTGGAACACGCTGATGTCGAAGTTGTATTCGGTATCCCTGGCGGCGCAATTCTTCCGGTCTATGACCCACTAATGGATTCCCCAACAGTTCGTCACATTTTGGTGCGCCACGAACAAGGCGCTGGACACGCAGCTGAAGGATACGCCTCTGCTAGCAATCGCGTTGGCGTTTGTATGGCCACCAGTGGACCAGGTGCAACAAACTTAGTTACCCCAATTGCAGATGCACATATGGATTCAGTTCCGATGGTTGCCATCACCGGACAGGTACCAAGTGCATTTATCGGATCAGATGCATTTCAAGAGGCTGACATTCGGGGCATCACGATGCCAATCACAAAACACAATTACTTGGTAACCCGCGCCGAAGATATTCCGCGTGCAATCAAGGAAGCTTTCCACCTTGCTAGCAGCGGACGTCCTGGCCCAGTTCTTGTGGACATCACAAAAGATGCATTGCAGGCAAGGGCTGATTTTGTTTGGCCAACACACATTGATTTGCCTGGCTACAAACCAACAACAAAACCACATGGTCGACAGATAAAAGAAGCTGCCCGCATGATCGTGGAAGCACATCGACCTGTCTTTTATGTTGGTGGTGGCGTAATCCGCTCCCAGGCTGATAAAGAACTTCGACAGCTTGCTGAACTTACTGGGATTCCTGTTGTTACAACTTTGATGGCACGCGGTGCATTCCCAGATTCACATGCTCAGCACATGGGTATGCCTGGCATGCACGGAACTGTTGGCGCAGTTGGCGCATTGCAAAAATCCGACTTGCTAATTGTTCTTGGCGCTCGTTTTGACGATCGTGTTACTGGAAAACTTGAATCATTCTCACCAAAATCCAAAGTCATTCACATTGATATTGATCCGGCTGAAATTGGCAAGAATCGCTACGCAGACATTCCAATCGTTTCTGATGTGCGCGAAGCAATTTCACAACTCATTCCTGCTGTCACAGCAGAGTTTGATGCTGGAAATCGCGCAGACTTAACTGCCTGGTGGATCACGCTAAATCACTGGCGCGAAACTTATCCACTTGGATATGACCAGCCAAGTGACGGAACACTTTCGCCACAATACGTAATCGAGCGCCTTGGCAAAATTGCTGGACCAGAAACGATTTACACAGCAGGCGTTGGCCAGCACCAAATGTGGGCTGCGCAGTTCATCGGATACGAACATCCAAATACTTGGCTAAACAGTGGCGGCTTAGGAACTATGGGCTACTCAATTCCAGCGGCAATGGGCGCCAAGGTTGGCGCTCCAGATAAAACGGTTTGGGCCATTGATGGAGATGGCTGTTTCCAGATGACTAACCAAGAACTAGCTACCTGCACAATCAATGACATTCCAATCAAGGTTGCTCTTATCAATAACGCTTCCCTTGGCATGGTACGTCAGTGGCAGAACTTGTTCTATAACGAGCGTTATAGCAATACAGACTTGCAGTCTCATTCCATTCCTGATTTTGTAAAACTTGCAGACGCATACGGGTGTCATGGAATTCGTGTTACTAAGGCCGAAGAAGTCGACAAGGCAATTGAGAAGTCGATGGAGATCAACGACGCACCAGTAGTGATTGATTTCCAGGTACATCGTGATGCCATGGTGTGGCCAATGGTTGCTGCCGGTACCGGAAATGATGAAATTCAATTTGCTCGAGATCTGGCACCGCAATGGGAAAGAGGAGATGACTAAACATGGCTCGTCATACTCTTTCTATCTTGGTTCAGGACCAACCAGGTGTGCTTGCGCGAATTTCCGCACTGTTTTCTCGTCGCGGTTACAACATTGAATCTTTGGCAGTAGGCACAACCGAAACCGAAGGTGTATCTCGCATGACCGTTGTGGTCAATGTTGATCAGCACGCCCTGGAACAAGTAACAAAGCAGTTAAACAAGTTGATCAACGTTTTAAAAATCGTTGAACTCGATGACAGCACTGCTATTGCTCGAGAGCTAATGCTGATCAAAGTTAAAGCTGACGATCATTCTCGTACTAAGGTTCTGGAACTCGTTGAGCTTTTCCGTGCCAAAGTTGTTGACGTTAGTGGAGATGCAGTAACCATCGAGGCTACTGGCTCTATAGATAAACTAGAGGCATTCTTGAATGTCCTAGCCCCGCATGGAATCAAGGAAATCGTGCAGTCTGGCGTAGTGGCACTTGCCCGTGGTGGCCGCTCAATTGCTGAGCGTTCCAACAAGAATTCCGAACGTTCTATCTAGAAATTCACACAATCCAAAGAATCTGACAGACTTACCAAACTAGCGAAATAGGAGAGCCCAGTGGCCGAATTGTTTTACGAAGATGATGCAGACCTTTCAATTATTCAAGGTCGCAAGGTAGCCGTTATTGGTTACGGAAGCCAGGGCCATGCCCACGCACTTAGCTTGCGCGACAGTGGCGTTGATGTCCGCGTCGGTCTTGCTGATGGCTCAAAGAGCAAAGCAAAGGCTGAATCTGAAGGTCTACGCGTTGTAGATCCAGCAACAGCAGCAGCTGAAGCTGATGTAATCATGATGTTGGTTCCAGATCACGTAGCTCGCAAGGTGTACGCCGCATCAGTAGAACCAAACCTAAAAGCTGGTGACGCTCTTTTCTTTGCACATGGCTTTAACATCCGCTTTGGTTACATCACACCGCCAGCAAACGTAGATGTTTGCATGGTTGCACCTAAGGGTCCAGGACACTTAGTGCGTCGTGAGTACGTAGCTGGTCGTGGCGTTCCTGCCATTGTTGCTGTTGAGCAAGATGCCTCAGGCAGTGCTTGGGCACTTGCGCTTTCATATGCAGCAGGTATCGGTGCACTTCGCGCTGGTGGCATCAAGACAACTTTCACTGAAGAAACCGAAACTGATCTATTTGGTGAGCAAGCGGTACTTTGTGGTGGCGCTTCAGCGCTAGTCCAAGCAGGTTATGAAACTCTTGTTGAAGCTGGATACCAGCCAGAAGTTGCTTACTTCGAGTGCTTGCACGAATTGAAGTTAATTGTTGACTTGATGTACGAAGGTGGAATTGCCAAGCAGCGCTGGAGCGTTTCCGATACTGCTGAATACGGAGACTATGTTTCCGGTCCCCGAATTATCAATGCTTCAGTTAAAGCAGAAATGAAAGCTGTGCTAACTGACATTCAGCAGGGCAAGTTCGCTCAGCGCTTTATCGATGACCAGGATGCAGGTGCACCAGAGTTCAAGTCACTTCGGGCAAAAGCAGAACAGCATCCAATCGAAGCTGTTGGCCGCGACCTACGCAAGTTGATGTCATGGGTTAAGACCGGTGACAACGATTACGTAGAAGGCACTGCAGGACGCTAACTAAATGCTTGCGATACAGGTAGGTCAGCCCGGTGGACCAGAAGTCCTAAAGGTAGCTGATCTACCTGTTCCAGTTTGTGGCCCAGATCAACTCATAGTTGAGTTGGCGTTTAGTGGCGTTAACTTCATCGACATTTACCAACGCCAAGGCATTTACCCAATGCCAAGTCCTTACGTTCCAGGACTTGAGGGCAGTGGTGTTGTTACTGAAGTTGGTTCTGCCGTTCAAGGCTTCTCCATTGGAGATAAAGTCGCGTGGCCATACTCTCTAGGAAGCTACTCACAGATTCATGTAGTTAACGCTGCATCAGTTGTGAAAGTTCCTGAAGGTGTTTCACTTGATGTTGCGTGCGCTGCAATGTTGCAGGGTATGACTGCGCACTATTTGATTGCATCTCTATATGAAATCAAGCCTGGAGATACTGCTTTAGTCCATGCCGCTGCTGGTGGCGTCGGACAACTGCTTTGCCAAATGATTTCTAATCGGGGCGCAACCGTTATCGGTACCGCATCAACCGCCGAAAAAGCAGAAATTGCTCGCAGTGCTGGTGCAAGTCAGGTCATTAGATATGACACCGAAGATGTAGCAACGAAAGCCAAAGAGCTAACTAACGGAATCGGCGTAGATGTTGTTTATGACGGTGTCGGCCAAGCAACATTTGAAGGCAGCCTGGCTTCGCTTAAGCGTCGCGGCATGATGGCACTTTTCGGTGGCGCTAGTGGCATGGTTCCAGCATTCGACCTTCAAGCCTTAAGCCGGATGGGATCCTTGTTTGTAACGCGGCCAACTTTGGCGGACTACATAGTTGGCCCTGGTGAAATGCAATGGCGGGCAAATGAAATCTTTGCTGAACACCTAGCTGGAAACCTGAACTTTGCAATTGGAAACACTTACGCTCTGCAAGATGCCAAAGACGCACACACAGACTTAGCAGCTCGCAAAACTACGGGAAAACTCTTACTAGTTCCGTAAGTTCAAGACTTGTTCCGTAAATTAGGGCATTTTTTGGTGTCGATAAATCCAGATAGGCTTTGAAGATGCCGGCCGCATTAGTAACTGGAACATTTAATCCACCTCACATGGGTCATGTGAAGCTGATTAAATCGGCCATTGAAAAGCGAGATCACGTAGTTGTCGTAGTTTTAGCTGCGCCACATGATCGATTAGCTGCAAACGATCGGGCTCGCGCACTATTGCAAGACTGTGTTGCTGAAGGTGTCAACGAAGCTGCCATGACAATCGTTCATGGCTATGAATCCACACCATACGATCCAGGCAATAGCGCAGTTGCGAAATCAAATGCTCGAGTTATCGAAGCCCACCTTCGTCACACTCCGCCAGTAGATCTTCTGGTGACATCTGAAACTAATGGTGATGAGTTTGCCAAGCTTCTTGGCTTACATCACCATAGCTTCGATCCAGATCGCACTCAGGTTCCTGTCTCTTCCACGCAGATTCGCGAAGACTTGATTAGCAATTGGCATCTACTTGGACCAGGATCCAGAGAACTACTTGCAATTCGCGCGGTATTTATCGGTGCTGAATCAACTGGAACCACGACCACAACTTTGGCAGTTCAAGCTGAATTGATGAAGCGCCAAGGAAACTTCGCAACCACTAACTGGATTCGTGAATATGGTCGCGATCTGACTATGCGTAAAAAAGAACAAGCCGAAGCTATGGGCTTAAGTGAGTACGCAGTGCCATGGACTATCAATGACTTCGTAGAAATCGCAATCGTGCAGCAACAGCTTGAGGATGTTGCGGCTCGCACCGGTGGACCTGTTGTATGTTGTGACACTGATGTATTCGCCACAATCATTTGGGAGCGTCGCTACTTGGGAGAGAAAGCCGCCCTTGCAATGCCTACTGACAACCAAAATCGAATTTATTTTGTGACCCAACCTGATGGTGTCCCTTTTGTCCAAGACAAAATCCGAGATTCTGAGGAACTTCGAATATCCATGACTCGAGAATTCGAAGATGACTTGATTAGCACCGGTAGGTCCTGGATGGCACTCGATGGCTCAGTAGAAACCAGAGTTGAATTAGCGCTTAAAGCGATCGATGCTGCGATGGCGCAAGCTTTCGATTTCCACGTTCACTAGATTGACCGTTCCTGCCTTGGGCAAGGTTGCAAAACCCTAAACTTGAACCCATGCGATCAATCAAAACAATCCACGTTGTTAGTTGCCATGCCGAAGGTGAAGTCGGAGACGTAATTGTTGGTGGTGTTAATCCACCTCCAGGCGAGACGCTTTATGACCAGTCACGTTTCATTGCAACTGACAATGAACTTCGACAGTTTGTTCTGAATGAACCGCGTGGTGGAGTTTTTCGTCACGTCAACATGTTGGTACCACCTAAAGATCCAAGAGCTGCAGTTGGATTCATAATTATGGAGCCAGAAGACACTCCACTTATGTCTGGCTCAAATTCAATGTGTGTAGCGACCGTAGTTCTGGAAACTGGCATTGTGCCGATGGTTGAACCAGAAACCCATTTCTTTATGGAAGCGCCAGCTGGATTAGTCGAAGTTTTTGCAACGTGTAAAGACGGCAAGGCAACTCAGATCAAAGTGCATAACGTCCCAGCATTCGCTGCAACTTTAGATACCAAATTAGAAGTTCCTGGCTTAGGTACTTTGACTGTAGATACCGCTTGGGGTGGCGACAGCTTCGTAATTGTTAATGCCAAAGAATTGGGATTCACACTCGATCCAAGTGAAGCGCGTGATCTTGCAGTTATGGGAATTGGAATTACCAAAGCTGCCAACGAGCAACTAACTTTTACCCACCCAACTATCCCAGGCTGGACCCACTTCTCGTTTTGCCAAATGGCAATGCCGGTGTTTGAAGAAGGCGGCTCACTCATTAGCCACAATGCTGTTGCCGTTCAGCCAGGAAAGATCGATCGTTCGCCAACTGGCACTGGAGTATCGGCACGTATGGCTGTGCTTCATGCTCGTGGCGTTATGAAACTGGGAGATCGAATCCGCGGACGATCAATCATTGGCTCACACTTTGAAGGTCGAATCGAACAGGAAGTCATGATTGGCGATAAGCCAGGAATCATTCCATCGATTGCAGGCCAAGCCTGGCTAACTGGAACACATCAACACATGTTGGATCCAACTGATCCTTACCCACTTGGCTACCTAGTTAGTGATACCTGGCCACGAATTGGCAAAGATTAATTCCTAACATGCCCCAATCTCCAAAGGTTGCTCACCTAGATTTTTCAGAAACCGGATTTTCCATCCGCTCTGATCAAGTCATGCAAGCACGTGAACAACATTGGTATGCAACGACGAACTTTGGGATCGCAATTCTGCGTTACGAAGATTCCAACGCATTACTCAAAGACAAGCGGCTCTATCAAGGAACCCGCAGATGGCCATCACACTTTGGGATAGATGACGGCCTGCTGGCAAACTGGTGGCCAGACATCATGTTGAGTATTGAAGGCGAAGATCACCTCCGACTTCGCAAACTCTCTGGCCCGGCCTTTTCGCCAAAAGTGCTTGAGCCGCTGATCCCAACCTTCACCGACTTGGCAAATGAATTGATTGATGGCTTTTGTGAACGCGGGACCGCAGAATTTATGAGCGAGTTTGCCGAAGCTTATTCAGCCAGGGTAATTACTGGATTACTGGGAATCGATAAATCACAGTGGCGAGAAATCGCAGATCTAGCTACTGAGCTTGGATATGTTTTTAGCGTCACGATTAAGGATGATCTAGAGGTAATCGAACACGGCCTTTCTGGACTGCTGGAAATTTCAAAAGCTTTGATTGAAAGTCGCCAAGGCACTGACAGTGATGATTTTGTTGGTGCGCTGATTAGGGCAAATTCTGACGGCAAGAAAATTACCGATCATGAACTTTTGATGCTGGTCAGTTTCATCATCTTTGCCGGCTTTGATACCACTCGAAATCAAATTGGCCTTGGGCTGCAAACTTTCTCCAAGCACATGGATCAGTGGCGCAACCTAGGTGAAAATCCCGATTTGGCACGCAGCGCCGTTGAAGAAGTAATGCGAGTTAATCCAACAATTACTTGGGTTAGCCGCGAAGCCTCTGTTGATGTTGAATACAAAGACTTGCTAATCTCGCAAGGCAAAACGATCCACTTACTAACGATTCCTTCGGGAAGTGATCCGCGTCGATTTGAAAAAACTGAGTTCGATATAACTGCCGGGCGTCCACCGCACTTTGGCTTCGGTGGCGGAATGCACCATTGCCTAGGACATTATGTTGCTCGCCTCGATATGGCGGAAGCATACAAAGCACTCGCGCAGCGTCTGCCAGACTTTGAAATTCTCGATGGCGCTACTTACCTTCCAGATAGCGGAAATACCGGTCCAATTGAATTGCCGATCAAGTTCACACCGTCAGCTCGCAGGTCCTGATGACTGAAAAACCAAAAGCGCCACCAAAACTTAAATCGATCAAATCCATTCAAAAGTATTTGGCAACGCAAGATAAACGGCTCGGTAGATTCTTGGAAAATGCTCCGCTATATCCAGTTGCTAAAGAACCGGCTCACAATTCTCACTTCGAAACCATTGTGTTTGCTGTCATAGGTCAGCAGTTGTCGGGTAAGGCGGCTGACACAATCACGCACCGATTGATCGCAAAGACTGGGTCACCGGTCAAGCCGGCAAAGCTTCTTAAGTTAGGTCACCTTCAGCTGCGAGAAGTTGGCCTTAGCAATGCCAAGGCTCGGACCATCCTGGAATTGAGTGAAGCAGTGGTTAAAGGTTTTGACCTGGAGTCCGTAGATGAATTACCTGATGATGAAATCGTCAAGCAATTAACGCAGTTCTGGGGGATTGGTCGCTGGACGGTCGAGATGTTCATGATGTTTAGGTTGGGCAGACTCGATGTTTGGCCAATCGGTGATCTGGGCGTGCGTCGAGGTTGGGGAATTATCCAAGGCCTGGGATACACGCCAACTGAAAAAGAAGTGATTGGAGTCACCGATCACCTTTCGCCATACCGAAGTGTTGTTGCTTGGCATTGTTGGCGGGCAACTGATGAAGAACCCGATTTTTGGTAACCACTTGCTGCCAAATCTTCGCAGTCGTCATTCTTTGATTTCATCTAGAATCAGAACATGTCCAAGCCAGTAGTACTTATTGCCGAAGAACTTTCGCCAGCCACTATTGCGGTCCTGGGCGAACAATTTGAAATTCGGCATTGCGATGGTGCGAACCGAGCAGAATTACTCAATAATCTTGCCTCAGCTAATGCAGTATTGATTCGCTCGGCAACCAAGATGGACGCCGAGGCTGTAGCCGCTGCGCCAGACTTGAAGATTATTGCTCGGGCTGGAGTTGGCCTAGACAATGTGGATGTACCCGCTGCAACTGCTGCCGGAGTATTGGTTGTAAATGCCCCAACCAGCAACATCGTTTCGGCTGCCGAGTTAGCAGTTGCACTATTACTTGCTGTTGCTCGCAATGTAGTGCCCGCGAATTTGGCTCTAAAGAATGGTCAGTGGAAGCGTTCCCAATTTGGGGGAGTTGAACTTCAAGGTAAGACTGTTGGAATCATCGGTATGGGCAAAATCGGTATGTTAGTTGCTCAGAGACTTGCTGGCTTCGATATGAAGTTTGTCGCATACGATCCATACGTCAAGGATGCACCTAAGGGTGGACCAGAAATCAAAATGGTCTCACTAGATGAGTTGCTAGCGGCGTCAGACTTTGTAACGATCCACATTCCAAAGACTCCAGAAACTGCAGGTCTTATTGATTCCGTTGCACTGGCAAAGATGAAGCCAACAGCTTTTGTAATTAACGCCGCTCGCGGTGGGGTACTAGATGAAGACGCATTGTTTGATGCGCTTAAGTCAGGAACTATTGCTGGCGCAGGTCTGGATGTTTTCGCAACTGAACCATGCACAGATTCACCATTGTTTGCTCTCGACAATGTTGTTGCCACGCCACATTTAGGTGCATCCACCGAAGAAGCCCAAGAAAAAGCTGGAGTTGCAGTCGCTGAATCTGTAGTTGCTGCGTTTGCAGGAACCGAAGTTCCAGGCGCAGTTAATGCAGGAAAAATTAATTGGTCCTTACCTATTTAATTTTTCGGGTAAAGAATGATCTAACTAGTTAGACCAACGCGGAACAGTTCAACCATTTCGTCGATCTCAGCTTCGGTAGTGCTAAGTGGTGGCGCTACTTGAAGTGCACCGCCCCAAATCGCACGTGAGATGACACCAGCATCGCGGCACTTGCCATACATAGCAGGGGCAATGTTTGGATCTGCCATTTGAATACCACCTAAGAATCCAACGCCGGTGCGAACTTCGCTCACTACGTCTAGATCTTCAAGTGTGCGCAGAGCACTTGCGAACTTATCTTCCAACTTAGCTACATGAGCTGGCAGATTTTCACGCATCATGATTTTGATGTTTGCCACACCAGCAGCAGCAGCAGTTGCGTGCCCACCATAGGTGTAGCCATGACGCCAAACGCCAGCACTAGGTGCGTAAAAAGTTTCCCAAACTGATGGAGCAGCAATTACTGCGCCCATTGGCGCATAACCGGAAGTCAAGCCCTTTGCGACCGTCATCAAATCGGGCTGCAATCCATATCGAGTTGAAGCAAACCAATCGCCGCAGCGACCAAAACCGTTGATGACTTCATCGGCTACGAAAAGAATGTTGCGCTCAGCACAGGCCTTGCGAACTGTTTGTAGGTACAAATCTGGTGGAATCCGAACGCCACCAGCACCTTGAATTGGTTCGCAGAAAAATGCAGCGATATTTTCTTCTCCTATTCGATCAATGGTTGCGATCATTTCATCGGCATCATCCCAAGGAACGCGAACCACGTCTTCAACTAATTCGGAGTATCCGTCGTTGTTTGGCGGGATACCAGCGATGGAAGTGCCACCGGCATGCATGCCGTGGTAGCCGTTTTCGCGGAAAACAATAACTTTCTTCGATGGCTTACCTTGCAATGTCCAGTAGCGGCGAGACATTTTCAAGGCGGTATCAATACTGTCGCTACCGCCAGAAGTGAAAAAGATCTTTGAATCTGGCACTGGCGAAATCGAGGCAACTAAATCGGCAAGTTCAATTGTTGGGGCAGTGGTGCATTCGCCAAAGGAAGAATATGAGGCGATGTCGGCAGCTTGAGCTGCCATGGCTTCGCCAATTTCTTTACGGCCATGTCCAACGTTCATGTACCAAAGAGCGCCGGCGGCATCAAAGTATTTTTTGCCCTTGTCATCCCATACCCATGACCCCTCACCCTTAGTCATCACTAGAGGACCATTGGTGGAAATTGCATTCATGTCAGCGAAACCGTGCCAGAAAGCGTTAGACATATTTTCTCCTTCGAATTGATTCCAGAATACCGACAAAGCCTTACCCTGTGGCATAGTTAGGCCATGATTTCTTGGCCGATTACGGAGCCAGTGCTGGTTGATAAGGCACTGATGTTGCGGCCATGGCACTTGGATGACGTTAATAGTGTTTACGAAATTTGCCAGGATCCAGCAATTCAAGAATTTACAACAGTTCCAGTTCCTTACACGCGTGAAATTGCTGACTTCTGGATTCGCACTTCGGCGCAAAAGTACCTAGAGCGAGACAAGATATCTCTGGCTGGAATTCGCAACGGCGAAATTGTGTTGGCAGTATCTATTCACGGAATTCACGAATTGGATCATGTTGGTGAAATTGGTTACTGGGTTAGCCCAAATGCTCGCGGTGAGGGCCTAGCAGCACTTGCGGTGAAAATGATTTCTGATTTTGGATTTGCAATTGGATTTCGGCGCCTGTTCGCAATCACTTTGCCAGATAACTTGGCATCCCAAAAGTCTCTGATCAACGCTGGTTTTGAATTAGAAACCGTTTTACGTGATCGGATGACAAGACGAAATGGAACGCAAGCGAATGCAGTTGTGTTTGCTAAGTTTCCAGATGTTAAAATTACGGATTAACCCGCAACAATGTCGCCTTCAGCTCGGCTGACTTCAACACCAAGTCCTTCAAGATAAGCCTGGGCAGCATCAAGGTCAGCGGTCTCGCCCTTGAATTCAACAATCATCCAGCCGAAGTGATTTTCAATTGCAGCTCTGCGAATACTAGGAATCACATTGAAGTCTTTAACCACGTGATAGATCACCGGTTCTGCAACTTGGGATTCCGGAAATGTTAGTCGAAGGTGACGGCTGTTCATGCGGAGATCTCCTTATTGCGTTCGGCTCGATTTACTGCTGACACTACTGCCTTAAGTGACGAAGTAACGATGGAGGAGTCAATTCCGACTCCCCAAAGCATTTGGCCTGCGACTGCGCACTCTACGTAAGAGGCTGCTTGGGCATCGCCACCGCTACTCATTGCGTGTTCGTGGTAGTCAAGCACTCGAACATCAACACCAACTTGAGCCATGGCATTACAGAAAGCAGCAATTGGACCATTTCCAATTCCTTCGACTTCCACATCACCGGAAGTCTTGTCGCTCATAGCCACTTTGACTCGAGTGTCACCTTCAACATCGCTGTCAACGGCTACCGTCTTTAGCTTGAAGCGACCCCAAGGACTTTCAGAGTTTGGCAGGTATTCATCCTGGAAGTAATCCCACATTTGAGCTGGAGTAACTTCGCCACCTTCAGTGTCAGTGTGAGCCTGGATTACTGCGCTGAATTCAATTTGAAGTCGACGCGGAAGTTCTAACTTGTTTTCGGTGCGCATTATGTATGCGACGCCACCCTTGCCGGATTGGGAGTTAACGCGAATAACGGCTTCGTAACTGCGGCCAACATCTTTAGGGTCAATCGGCAAGTAAGGAACGTTCCAAGTGAACTTATCGACTTCAACACCAGCAGCTTTGGCATCTTGCTTCATGATGTTTAGGCCCTTATTGATTGCATCTTGATGTGAGCCTGAGAAAGCAGTGAAAACTAAGTCGCCACCATAAGGATGACGCTCTGGAACTGGAAGCTGATTGCAGTATTCAACCGTCCGACGAATTTCATCAATATTGCTGAAGTCAATCTGCGGATCAATACCTTGGCTGAACAAGTTCATGCCAAGTGTTACTAGGCAGACGTTCCCAGTTCGTTCGCCGTTACCGAATAGGCAACCTTCAATGCGATCGGCACCTGCCATGTAACCAAGTTCGGCAGCAGCCACACCGGTGCCACGGTCATTGTGTGGATGAAGTGAAATCACGATTGAATCGCGGTAATTCAACTTGCGACCCATGTATTCGATGCTGTCGGCATAAACATTAGGGGTTGCCATTTCAACAGTTGCTGGCAAGTTCACAATTACCTTGCGATCTGGCGTTGGCTTCCAAACATCATTAACTGCGTTTACAACTTCGATTGCGTAATCAAGTTCAGTGCCAGTAAATGACTCAGGGGAGTATTCGAAATAAACTTCAGTGCCTTCGATTTGCTCGGCATACTTCAGGCAAAGTTCCGCACCGCGAACTGCAATTTCCTTGATGCCATCTTTATCTAGATCAAAGACAACCCGACGCTGCAGAGTTGAAGTGGAGTTGTAAAGATGAACGATCGCCTGTGGCGCACCTTCGATTGCTTCAAAGGTACGTTCGATCAAGTGCTCACGTGCTTGCGTCAAAACTTGGATGACAACATCATCTGGAATCAAATTCTCGTCGATAAGCATTCGAACGAAATCAAAATCGGTTTGGCTAGCCGATGGAAAACCAACTTCAATTTCTTTGTAACCCATTTGCACCAGAAGTTCGAACATACGCTTCTTGCGATCTGGCGTCATCGGGTCGATCAAAGCTTGGTTGCCGTCGCGAAGATCTACTGCGCACCAGCGTGGGGCTTGGGTAATTACCTTGGTTGGCCAAGTGCGATCTGGAAGATCAATCTGGGCAAATGGTGCGTAGCGCTCAAAAGGCATACCTGACGGTTTTTGCGAATTACGTTGTTCGTAGCTAGTCATTGGAAATCTCCGAAAATCTGTGAATGTTTGCGAAAAGGGCGTCCGGCAAGCAGAAAGCTCCGCAACGAGTGGGCCGGGTTAGGCCTCGTTGCGGCAGTTAAGGAGCAGGTTCGTAAACATTGCTTTCACTTTAGCACCGCGCGCCGATACTGGAAAAACCAGAGATTTGCTCGCCCTGTGAGATTTCGCTTTTTCTATTAATAAGGAAGCCCGATACCCTTTATCTCATGGCTAGCAACATTAAATTGGCAGTAATTCCCGGCGATGGCATCGGTGTTGAGGTAGTAGCAGAAGGACTTAAAGTCCTATCTGCGATCGCTCCCAGCGTTGATCTAACCTTTAGCACCACCGATTACGACCTTGGTGCACGACGATACAACGCAACTGGTGAAACCTTGCCTGACAGCGTGGTTGCTGAACTTAAAGAACACGACGCGATTTTGCTTGGAGCTATCGGTGATCCATCGGTTAAGCCAGGAATCTTAGAACGCGGCGTACTTTTGCCACTTCGTTTCCAATTGGATCATCACTTGAATTTGCGTCCAGTGAAACTTTATCCAGGTGTCACCTCTCCACTTGTTGGAAAAGGCTCGAAAGAAATCGACTTCGTTGTTTGTCGTGAAGGAACTGAAGGCCCATATGTTGGCGCTGGCGGCTTCCTGCGTAAAGGAACAGAGCACGAAGTTGCAACTGAAATCAGCATGAACACTCGCTTTGGTGCAGAGAGAATTATTCGTGATGCATTCGAGCGTGCCGGTCGCCGCCGTGGCAAGGTCACACTTGTTCACAAAACCAACGTGATTGTTTATGCCGGTGATTTGTGGCAGCGCGCATTTAATGATGTTGCAGCAGAGTATCCAAATATCGAAACTGACTACTGTCACGTGGATGCAGCCAGCATGTACTTCTTAACATCGCCAGAACGGTTCGATGTAATTGTTACTGACAATCTATTCGGCGACATCCTTACCGACATTGGCGCAGCAATTGCCGGTGGTATCGGATTAGCAGCAAGTGGAAACATTGATCCAAGCCGGACTAACCCAAGCATGTTCGAGCCAGTACATGGCAGTGCACCTGACATCGCAGGTCAGGGTAAAGCAGATCCAACTGCAACTGTTCTGAGTATTGCAATGTTGCTTGACCATTTGGGCTATGCAGATGCAGCAAAGAAGATTGACGATGCAGTAGCTGCGGATCTGACATCACGCACCGGTACACGCTCAACCAGCCAAATCGGTGACGCACTAGCAGCAGCAGTCGCAGGCTAAGGATTCGCTATGACAACATTTGTTCACAATGATTTAGATGTTTCTGCTGCAAATGTAGTTGCATCAGGTCAGCCACTTTATCCAGCCGTTGAGCGAACTAGTGCGGTAGCAGCAATTGCAAATCATGCAAACACTTCGCCAGCAAGTGCGGAAGAGCGCGCAGCGATTTTTGCTGATCCTGGTTTTGGTAAGTACTTCACCGACAACGTGGTGCGCGCTGTTTGGACTAAAGCAGATGGCTGGCATCAAGCAGAACTAGTTTCTGGTTCAGCAAGTGCTGGTGGCCTTGGCATCAACGCACTTCATTACGGGCAATCAATCTTCGAAGGCCTTAAGGCATACCGTCACGCTGATGGTGGGATTTACACATTCCGCCCCGAGGCAAATGCACTTCGCTTCCAGCGCTCGGCGCATCGCTTAGCTTTGCCACCAGTGCCAACTGACTTGTTTATTGGTTCGATTGAAGCATTAGTTCGCCAAGATCAGGCCTGGGTTCCAACGGATCCAGATCAGTCCTTGTACTTACGCCCACTTGAATTTGGCTCGGAAGATGCCTTGGGTGTTCGCCCATCAACGCACGTCACATATGTATTGATGGCCTCACCTGTTGGTGCCTACTTCCCACAAGGCGTTAAGCCAGTTTCAGTTTGGTTAAGCGATGATTACGTTCGCGCTGCACCTGGTGGCACTGGCGAAGCAAAGTGCGCAGGTAACTACGCATCAAGCTTGATTGCCCAGGCTGAAGCCTCAGACAATGGTTGTGACCAAGTGGTTTGGATTGATGCCATTGAGCGCAAATACATTGAAGAAATGGGTGGCATGAACATGTTCTTTGTTTATGGCTCCGGTTCAAATGCGCGCCTAGTGACACCCCGCCTTACGGGAACCTTGCTGCCGGGCGTAACCCGCGATTCAGTTCTTACTTTGGCGCGCGACTTGGGTTATCAAGCAGAAGAAGGAACAATCACAGTCGAGCAATGGCGTGAAGGTTGCGCAAGCGGCGAGATCACTGAAACTTTTGCTTGCGGAACCGCGGCGGTAATCACCCCAGTTGGCCGCGTTGATAGCAAGAACAGTGGTGCTTGGAATATTGCTGATGGTGGCTCCGGCGAGATCACAATGAAACTGCGCACCGCCCTAGTAGATCTACAAACCGGTAAGGCGCCGGATAACCATAACTGGATGCATCGGATCGTCTAATGTCGAAAACTTCCCTTGTTACTGACGCATTTCATCTTTACGACACAACTTTGCGCGATGGCGCACAACGTGAGGGCATTAGCTACTCAGTCGAAGACAAACTAACTATTGCAAAACTGCTTGATGGCTATGGTGTTGGATTCATCGAAGGCGGTTGGCCTGGCGCATTGCCAAAAGACACCGAGTTCTTTGCGCGCATTGCCGCTGGTGAGTTAGTTCTAAAGAATGCAAAGCTTGTCGCTTTCGGCGCAACTCGCAAAGCCGGAGTTAAAGCCGAAGAAGATGCGCAAGTTAAGGCACTACTTGATTCACAAGCCCCAGTGATCACTTTGGTGGCTAAGAGCGATGTTTGGCACGTAGAACAAGCGTTAAAGACAACTAACGAAGAAAACTTGGCAATGATCGGCGACACCGTTGAATACTTGGTGTCACAAGGTCGCAGAGTATTCGTGGACTTTGAACACTTCTTTGATGGCTACAAACATGATTCTGATTATGGCGTTGAAGCAATCAAGGTTGCTATGAAAGCTGGCGCGGATGTTGCAGTGCTGTGCGACACCAACGGGGGAATGTTGCCATCGGGAATCGCCACGATCGTTACTGACGTAATGAACAGAACTCACGCTCGACTTGGAATTCATTGCCAAGATGACACTGGCTGTGCGATTGCAAACAGCGTTGCGGCAGTCGAAGCCGGGGCGACTCATGTGCAGTGCACTGCAAATGGCTATGGCGAGCGCACTGGCAACGCTGACCTATTTGTTGTCGCCGCCAACTTGCAGTTAAAACTGGGAATCAACTGTCTGCCAGAAGAATCTCTAAAGGATTCGATGCGGATTTCACATGCTTTGGCTGAAATTGCCAACCTGCCACCTGACACACATCAGCCATACGTTGGCGTTTCATCTTTTGCGCACAAGGCAGGATTGCACGCAAGCGCACTAAAGGTTAACCACGAGCTTTATAACCACATCGACGCATCAGTCGTTGGAAACGATATGCGCGTACTTGTTACCGAGATGGCAGGCAGAGCTTCCATTGAAATGAAGGGTACCGAACTTGGTTACGACCTTTCCAAAGAACCGGAAGCAATTACTCGCGTAGTTGAGCAAGTTAAAGATTTAGAAGCACATGGCTGGTCCTTTGAAGCTGCGGATGCATCATTTGAATTACTTTTGCAAGATGCGTTAGCGGGTAAGTCCACAAAGAAGTTCACTGTTGAATCTTGGCGAACCATTGTCGAACAACGTGAAGACGGCCAAATTGTTAGCGAAGCAACCGTCAAGGTTCATGCTGATGGCCAACGCATAGTTGCAACCGGCGAAGGCAATGGTCCGGTTAATGCTTTGGACAACGCTTTGCGCTCTGCTCTGGTTCAACACTTCCCACAAATTGCCGAACTCGATCTTGTGGACTATAAGGTTCGTATTCTTGATGGTGGCCTAGGTACTGGCGCGGTAACCCGAGTTCTAATTGAAACTGCCGAAAAGGGACGACGTTGGACCACGGTCGGTGTAAGCGAGAACGTAATCGCAGCTTCGTGGTTAGCGCTGGAAGATGCGATCTCGTACGGCTTACTAGGCAAAACCAGTTAACTGTACTTTTTTACATAACCAGTAGTCTTAGAAAATGCGTATTGCTCGAGTTTCAGTCCCTGGCGTTGAATTTCCGGTTTACGGAGTTATCACTGGTGACAAAATCGAATTGATTACTGGGTTACCTTGGCCAGACATCAGCGATCCAGTCGCTGCCTTGAACCTTGCAGACGTAAAGATCCTTGCTCCGGTGATCCCAAGCAAAGTTGTTTGCGTGGGCAAGAACTATGCAGATCACGCTAAGGAAATGGGTGGCGACGTTCCGACAGAGCCAGTTATCTTCCTGAAGCCAAACACAACCGTGATCGGCGACGGGGACTTCATTGTCTTGCCACCCCAGTCAACTAACGTGCATCACGAAGCTGAACTAGCAATTGTGATTGGCGCATTAGCTAAGAATGTTGAAATCGATCGTGCGGATGAAGTGATTTTTGGTTACACCTGCGCAAACGATGTCACAGCCCGAGATCTGCAGAACAGCGACCAGCAATGGACGCGCTCCAAGAGCTTTGATACTTTCTGCCCCCTTGGTCCGTGGATTGAAACGGAATTAGATCCAGAGAACTTAGGTATCTCATGCCAAGTAAACGGCGTAACAAAGCAAGATGGAAATACCAGTGATTTAGTTCGTAGCGCTCGCGAAATGGTGTCTTGGATTTCGCACATGATGACTTTGCTGCCAGGAGATGTGATCTTGACGGGCACACCTGCTGGCGTCAGTTCAATCGTGTCTGGCGACTCGGTATCAGTAACAATTGAAGATATTGGTACTCTTACTAATTCAGTCACTGTTCGTTAAAGAACTATTCAGGAGAATCTGTGTCAAACGTTCGAGTTCGGTTCTGTCCGTCACCGACAGGAAACCCGCACGTTGGCATGGTTCGCACCGCTTTGTTCAACTGGGCTTACGCCCGTCACACCGGCGGAACTTTTGTTTTCCGAATCGAAGATACAGATTCGGCACGTGACTCAGAACAGTCATACATCGATCTTTTAGATTCCTTGCGCTGGCTCGGCATGGATTGGGATGAAGGCCCAGAGGTTGGTGGACCACATGGACCGTACCGGCAGTCCCAACGCATGGATATCTACGCAGATGCTGCAGGCAAACTTCTTGCTTCTGGACACGCTTACCACTGCTATTGCTCCCAAGATGAACTTGAAGAGCGTCGAGAAGCTGCGCGCGAAGCTGGAAAGACTCCAGGTTATGACGGCGCGTGCCGAACATTAAGTGCAGAACAGAAGTCTGAGTATGAAAATCAAGGACGATCACCGGTAGTTCGATTCCGTATGCCAGACACTGACTTCACTTGGACTGATCTTGTTCGTGGCGATGTAACTTTTGCAGCAGAACATGTTCCGGACTATGTAATAGTTCGCGCCACAGGGGAGCCGCTTTACACATTGGTAAATCCACTGGATGACGTGCTTATGGAAATTACACATGTACTCCGTGGTGAAGACTTGTTGAGTAGTACTCCACGTCAGCTTGCTCTTTACGATGCATTAAAAGCGATTGGTGTCGCAAAAGGTGAACGCCCCCTTTATGGTCACTTGCCTTATGTAATGGGTGAAGGAAATAAGAAGCTATCTAAGCGCGATCCAGAATCAAGTCTTTTGATGTATCGCGAAGAAGGTTACTTACCAGAAGGCCTACTTAACTACCTTGCCCTTTTAGGTTGGGCATTTGGTGAAGACCGCGAATTCTTCTCAAAGGAAGAAATGGCAACTGTTTTTGATGTTGCCCGGGTCAATGCAAACCCAGCACGTTTTGACTTAAAGAAGTGCACCTCGATTAACGGGGACTGGATTCGAACTTTGGCGCCAGAGGAATTAGCCACACGAATCACTCCGTTCTTGATCAAGGATGGAATTCTGTCCGCAGAGCCAACTGCAGAGCAGATGGAAGTGTTAAAGAATGCCATTCCACTTGTGCAAGAACGAATGGAAACTTTGCGCCAAGGAATTGGAATGCTGGGCTTCCTATTTGCCGATCAATCCGGCAGTCCAGCGTTTGCAGTTGATCCAGTTGAAGCCGAAAAGGTTTTGACTCCAGAAGCGCAGCCAGTGTTGGTTGCTGCATTAGCTGCACTTACTGGTGTGACTGATTGGACTACGCCAGCAATTGAAGAAGCATTGCGCACTGCTTTGATTGAAGGCCTGGAACTAAAACCTAAGGTAGCTTTTGGTCCAGTTCGAGTTGCTGTGACGGGACGCCGAGTTTCGCCACCACTTTTTGAGTCCCTTGAAATTCTTGGTAGAGAACGATCCCTAGCCCGAATTACTGCCTCAATAAAATAGGCACCCAAGATTACGCATTTCGCTCAATCACGTGGCCTGAGATAGAATTTCGATTCGTAATGCCATTTGGGATATGGGGTAATTGGCAGCCCAACTGATTCTGGTTCAGTTAGTCTTGGTTCGAGTCCAGGTATCCCAGCCACATAAAAACGCTCCAAATGATTCCAAATCATGCGATAGTGAATCTCATGAGTAAGCGGCAATTGCCAAAATGGTCAGGTCTCAAACCACTTCTGGGATTCAAATCACCGTTTTCAAAATCAGATGCAGTTTCGCGCGCAGTAACGATTAATCAACTTCGAACTATCGGCAAGGCCAAAACCCCGCGCGCTGTATTTGATTACACCGATGGAGCCGCTGGCGAAGAACTAAGTTATGGCCGGGCTTATGAGGCGTATCGCCGACTAGAGTTCCATCCGAATGTTTTGCGTGACGTGTCCACGGTTGATACTTCGATTTCGATATTTGGCCAGAAGTCCGCACTACCATTTATCTTTAGCCCAACCGGCTTTACGCGCATGATGCACTATCACGGTGAACCTGCGGTAGCTAAGGTTGCCGCTGAGTTTGGTATTCCATATACATTGTCAACACTTGGCACAACTTCAATCGAAGACCTTGCAGAAGCAGCCCCAGACACTCGCAAGTGGTTCCAACTTTATTTATGGCGAGAAAAAGCTACGCGTTTTGAATTAGTGGAACGCGCCGCGGCTGCAGGATACGAAGCAATCATGCTCACGGTTGACACAGTTGTTGGCGGCATGCGAGTTCGCGATGTGGAAAATGGTTTGACAATTCCACCGCAGTTAACTTTCAAAACCATGGCAGACATGGCGAAGTATCCAAAATGGTGGGGCAATCTTCTGACTACCAAACCACTGGAGTTTGCTTCCTTGAAATCCACTGGTGGCACAGTTGCTGAACTTATGAATAGTGTCTTTGATCCATCAATCACGATGAAAGACGTGGAATGGCTTAAAGAAAACTGGCCAGGAAAATTGATTGTTAAAGGGGTGCAAAATGTTAACGACGCCGCAATGCTTGCCAATGCTGGCGTTGACGCTGTAGTTCTCTCAAATCATGGTGGACGGCAACTCGATAGATCAGTGGTTCCGTTAGAACTATTGCCAGTTGTTAAAGCAGCTATTTCTGGAACGAATACTCAGCTGTTTATCGACGGTGGCGCATTGTCTGGCTCGGACGTAGTAGGTGGCATTGGGCTAGGAGCTGATGCAGTACTTGTTGGCAGGGCTTACCTTTACGGAATCATGGCTGGTGGAGAAGCAGGTGTGCGAAGGGCTGCGCAAATCCTGCAAGGTGAAGTCGAACAGACTATGCGATTGATGGGCATTACCTCGCTGGATCAATTAACACCTGACATGGTTCGGTTCCGCCAGCACTAATAAGCATTTAGAAGTTAGCCTGATTTACGTTATTGTGATCAGGTGCGGCCCCGTTGTGTAGCGGCCTAGCACGCCGCCCTCTCAAGGCGGTAGCGCGGGTTCGAATCCCGTCGGGGCTACAAAAAAGCGACCGCCACAAATGTGGCGGTTTTTGCTTTTTCAAACATTTAATTTCTTGCCGCCAGCATTTCACTGATTCGCTTGGCAGCAGTCATTACGGCCATGCCATGAATTCGACCGGGAGTTCGTGTTAAGCGCTCGATTGGTCCAGAGATCGACACCGCAGCAATAACTTTGCCATTAACACTTCGAATTGGTGCACTAACAGATGCAACTCCAGGTTCACGTTCCCCGAGGGATTGCGCCCAGCCACGACGCCTAACCGCTGATAAATCTGATGCGGTGAACTTAGCGCCTTGAATTCCGCGGTGAAGTCGATCTGGTTCTTCCCACGCAAGCAGGATTTGAGCAGCAGAACCCGCGGACATAGTTAGCCCAACACCGACCGGAACCGTGTCACGTAATCCGGTCATGCGCTCAGCGGCAGCAACACAAATTCGCTGATCACCTTGGCGGCGATAAAGCTGGGCACTTTCTTTCGTAGCGTCACGCAGTGCAATCAAAATTGGATTAGCAATTGCAAGCAGTTTGTCTTCGCCGGCAGCGCCAGCTAATTCACCCACGCGTGGACCGAGAACGAATCTTCCATTGATGTCCCGAGCAACTAAGCGATGGTGCTCAAGGGCCGTTGCCAGGCGGTGAGCTGTTGGTCTGGCCAAACCAGTGGCAGCAACTAATCCAGCCAATGTCAGCGGTCCGGATTCCAAAGCGTCCAGAATGTGGGCAGCTTTATCCAGAACTCCTACACCGCTACTAATATCGTCCATGTACTGATATTGGTATCTCGAATAGTGAGATGTCAAAATTGCTACTCAACAGGAGGCAGTTATGGGACGCACATTGGCACAAAAGGTTTGGGACGACCATGTTGTTCGTCGCGCCGAAGGTGAACCGGACTTACTTTATATCGATCTGCACCTTACTCACGAGGTAACTAGCCCACAGGCTTTCGATGGTTTGCGTGCTGCAGGTCGTCCAGTGCGCCGCAAAGACTTAACTATCGCCACTGAAGATCACAATGTGCCAACCACAGATATCGACAAACCAATTGTTGATCCAATCAGTCGCGCACAGATTGATGCGCTTCGAATCAACACCAAAGAATTTGGAATTGAAAACTACGAACTTGGTAACAAGGAACAAGGAATTGTTCACATCATCGCGCCACAGTCAGGTTTAACTCAGCCAGGAATGACGATTGTTTGCGGTGACTCACACACTTCAACTCACGGAGCATTCGGTTCAATCGGAATGGGCATCGGTACCAGTGAAGTTGAGCACGTGTTGGCAACTCAGACACTGCCATTAAAGCCTTTCAAGACCATGGCGATCACTGTTAACGGCAAACTTCCAGCTGGCGTAACTTCAAAAGATTTAATCTTGGCAATCATCGCGGAAATTGGAACTGGTGGTGGCCAGGGTTACATCCTTGAATACCGCGGTGAAGCAATTCGCGCATTGTCCATGGAAGGTCGCATGACCATGTGCAACATGAGCATCGAAGCTGGCGCTCGCGCTGGCATGATCGCTCCGGATGAAACTACTTTCGAATACGTAAAGGGTCGCGAGCACGCACCAAAGGGCGCTGACTGGGACGCTGCAGTTGCTTACTGGAAGACCTTGCCAACTGATGACGACGCAGTATTTGATCGCGAAGTAATTATTGATGCCACAAAGCTCAGCCCATTTGTGACCTGGGGAACTAACCCAGGTCAGGGCGCTCCGCTTTCAGCAAATGTGCCAAGCCCAGATGACTTCACTGATGAAGTGGATAAGAAGGCAACTGAAAAGGCCCTTGAGTACATGGACCTAAAAGCTGGAATGCCGATTCGTGATATCAAAATCGACACCGTATTTATCGGATCCTGCACCAACGGTCGCATTGAGGATCTTCGCGCAGCAGCAGACATCCTTAAGGGTCAGAAGATCGCAGATGGCATGCGCATGATGGTTGTGCCAGGTTCAGTGCGCGTTCGCCTTGAAGCTATGGCTGAAGGACTGGACAAGGTATTCCTTGAAGCAGGAGCAGAATGGCGCGAAGCAGGTTGCTCAATGTGTCTTGGTATGAACCCAGACAAGCTAACGCCAGGTGAGCGCAGCGCTTCAACTTCAAACCGAAACTTTGAAGGACGCCAAGGTCCTGGTGGCCGCACTCACTTAGTGTCCCCAGCCGTTGCTGCTGCAACTGCAATCCGCGGCACACTTTCTTCGCCAGCTGATCTTGTAGGGAGTTCAAACTAATGGATAAGTTCACAGTTCACACCGGCACTGCCGCACCACTTCGAGAAAGCAATGTCGATACCGATCAGATCATTCCGGCGGAATACCTAAAGCGCATCACTCGCCATGGCTTCGAAGATGGTTTGTTTAACTCCTGGCGTAAAGATGCAAACTTTGTGCTAAATCGCCCGGCCTACCAAGGCGTAAGTGTCTTGGTTGCAGGTCCTGATTTTGGAACTGGTTCGAGTCGCGAGCACGCAGTATGGGCACTTATGGATTACGGCTTCAAAGTTGTTATCTCATCGCGCTTTGCTGACATCTTCCGCGGCAACTCAGGCAAGCAAGGTCTATTAACTGCAGTTGTTGAACAAAGTGCCGTAGAGCAACTTTGGAAGATTATTGAAGAAGAGCCAACAACTCCGGTGACTGTGGACCTAGAAGCCCAGGTAATCACTGCTGCTGGCTTCACCACCAAGTTTGAGGTCGATAGCTACGTCAGATGGCGCCTAATGGAGGGTCTAGATGACATTGGCCTGACGCTTAAGCACGTCGATGAGATCACGGCCTTTGAGGCAAAACGACCTAGTTTTAAGCCCACTACGATCTAAATCACCCCAATATCGGCAAAAAATCCCAAGAAATTGGGATTTTTTGCATTTCTTGGGCGTGTCAGGCTAAAAACCCTTGATTTTGAGCCGTAAAGTCACAAGTGAGCCAGGCGGGGAAGCCTGGAACAACTCAAAGGCCGTTAATTCGCAAGGGTTAATGACAAAAAAGATCGCCGGCATTCATCAATGGAGGTCGGGTAACTATGGAGGATCCAAAGTGAACAAGGCAGAACTAATTGATGGAGTAGCTGAAGCCGCAGGCCTAAGCAAAAAAGACGCCACCGCAGCTGTAGATGCAGTTTTCGACAGCATCTCCCGCGCAGTAGCCAAGGGTGACAAGGTTTCCCTAACTGGCTTCGGCATCTTCGAGAAGTCAGACCGCGCAGCACGTACTGGCCGCAACCCACAGACTGGTGCTCCAGTTCAGATTGCAGCTACATCAGTACCTAAGTTCCGCGCAGGCGCTGAATTCAAGAAAAAGGTTTCAGGCAAATAAGCCTCAAAACTTAAAGCGATCGGACTCGTTGGGAAACCAACGAGTCCGATCCATTTTTGTGTCAGGATGATGAAGTCATGAGCAAATTCCCATCACAGTCACACCGTGGTTTCTGGTATCGATTTATCGAATTCATTTTGCGCCCGATTCTGAAGGCAGCAACGGCCAGAGACTGGCGAGGTGGCGAATTCTTGCGCGTTGACCAAGGCATCGTCGTAGCGATGAATCACCTTTCTTGGTATGACCCATTGGTGGCCGCTCACTTTGTTAATGACAATGGCAGGCCGGTTAGATTCCTAGCCAAAGTAGAAGTATTCAAAATTCCGTTGCTTGGTCCGATTTTGAAAAGTGCTGGCCAGATTCCAGTGCAACGTGGAAATTCAGATGCCGCAGCGGGATCATTGCGCGAGGCCTTTAATGCAATCGAGAACGGTCAGTGCGTAGTGATCTATCCAGAGGGAACTTTGACTCGGGATCCAAACCTCTGGCCTATGACTGCAAAGACTGGGGCAGCGCGCATTGCGCTAATGACTGGCGCTCCTGTAATTCCAGCTGCGCAATGGGGACCACAAGAAGTTATTGCGCCTTATTCGAAGCGCGTGCGATTGTTTCCACGCAAAACTATGCATGTCTGGGCCGGACCTGAAGTTGATCTTGACGATTTAAGAAGTCAGCCAATCTCAGCAAACACGCTGCGGGAAGCCACGGAACGCATTATGCGCGACATAACTAAAATATTGAGTGAACAACGTGGTGAAGCACCACCAACTGTTCCACTTGATCGCCGAATTGCACTTCAAAAGAAAGCAGAGTCATAATGCGCGTCGCCGTAATGGGAGCTGGCTCTTGGGGATCAGTTTTCTCTATGATTCTTGCTGATGCTGGATGCGATGTTTCGCTCTGGGCTCGCAGCGCAGGAATAGCTGATGACATCAATTCCACTCACATTAACCACGCATACTTCCCAGAACTAACTCTTCCCGAAAACATCCTGGCAACTACAAATCCAGATAAAGCATTAACTGATGCTGACCTTGTTGTGTTGGCTATGCCAGCCCAAACTTTGCGAGAAAATCTTTCTGCCTGGAGCCTGTCTATTCCAACGGATTCCATTTTGGTGTCGCTTATTAAAGGCGTGGAACTAGGCACTGCCGAACGTATGACTGAAGTTATTGCTGAGATAACCAAAGTTGATACCGAAAGAGTTGCGGTAGTTTCCGGACCAAACTTGGCACACGAAATCGCAGCGCGCGAACCAGCTGCAACAACGGTCGCCTGCATTAATGAAGAGTTTGCAATCAAGATTCAGGATGCCTGCACTACTGATTATTTCCGTCCGTATTACACAACCGACGTTGTTGGTGTGGAAATTGCGGGCGCAGTTAAAAACGTTATTGCCTTGGCAAACGGTATGGCCGTTGGTCTTGGTTATGGCGAGAATTCCCAGTCAGCATTGATGACACGTGGCCTGGCTGAGATGTCTCGCCTGGGTGTTGCCCTTGGTGCTAACCCACTTACTTTTGCTGGGCTAGCCGGAGTTGGTGATTTGATTGCAACTTGCCAGTCACCGCTATCACGCAATCGAACCATAGGCGTTTATCTTGGTGAAGGTAAAACCATCGAGCAAGCCCAGACCTTAACCAAGACAACTTCCGAAGGCGTTAAGAGTTGCCAATCCATTTTGGATCTTGCCAATCGCCACGGTGTCGAGATGCCAATTACCGAACAAGTTGTAAACGTAATTCATCGTGGGACTAGCGCCGAGAAAGTTCTAAAGGCTTTCATGTCGAGACCAACAACGGCCGAAGAAGGCCAAGAACTAATGGAGCATATGTAATTCTTTAGTAGCCCATTTTTGGTTGATTTTGCTGTTCAATTTCACCAGTGGCATTTAGTGCTTGATCCAGATCAGCCCAAATATCGTTTGCATTTTCAATACCAACAGATACTCGAATTAGATTCTCAGGAACTGCTGAGTTTTCTTTCGGCCACCTACGCCTACGCTCCATTAAGGTTTCAACGCCGCCAAGTGAAGTTGCATAAGTGATTAACTCAACGGACTGACATACAAGTTCGGCCGCTTCTGCATCACCATCAACTTCAAATGACAACATAAATCCTGGTCCGTCAGTTTGCCGCTTTGCGATGTCCGCATTCTTGTGGCCACCAAGTCCTGGGTAGTGCACAGCACGAACCTTGCTGTGACCAGCTAACTTCTCGGCAATGAATTGTGCATTTGATTCAGCGCGATCCACGCGAATTGCCAAAGTACGAATACCGCGCAGTGCTAAGTAAGAATCGAATGCACTTGGCACTGCGCCCAATAGAACTCGGCGACCAACAATCTTTTGTGCTAATTCTTGATCTGCAGTAACGAGAGCACCCATCAACAAGTCAGAGTGTCCTGCCAGACCTTTAGTTGCGCTGTGCATTACTAGGTGTGCACCTAGTTCAAGTGGTCGTTGCCGAATTGGAGTCATGAAGGTGTTATCCACTGCAAGGTAAGCGCCGTAATGTCGAGCCACGGTTGCAGTTGCTTCAATGTCACAGATTTCCATCATCGGATTGGTAGGTGTTTCAATCCAAACCCAAGAAGCAGGATTTCCATCTCCAGCAATAGCTGCTTTGACTGCAACATCATCGGTGACATCAACAAGTCGCAATTCAATTCGACCTAAGTCGTGAAGTTCTTTAAGTCGAACTGCAACCCCAGTGTATGAGTACTGACTAGCTACTACTGGTTTTCCTTGCGGGAATAAATCGAAGATGGCATTTGCTGCAGCCATGCCACTTGAGAAAACTGTGCACTGCCCACCTTCGAGTGCGCCAATTGCTTGCTCCAAGGAATCCAAGGTGGCGTTCCAATCACGCATGTAGCCATACGGTCCACCTGCGTGCATCGTGCTAGACAACACAATCGGGGGATTGATGGGACCATCTGGCGTTACAGGTGGACGACCAGCCTGCACAGCAGCGGTATCTAAATTCTTGAAGGACTCATGACGATTTTTCGGCGCGCTCATAGGGAAAACACTAGTGCCATTAGATTTCAAAATGTTTCGGTAGCGTTGGACAGGTGAGTAAGAAAATCCGGGTAGCAGTAATCTTCGGTGGCCGTAGCAGCGAGCACTCGATTTCTTGTATATCTGCAGGCAGTGTACTTCGCGCGCTTGATCGAAATCTTTATGATGTGGTGCCAATTGGCATCACAAAATCTGGCAAATGGGTACTTGAAGCCGACAATGCTGATCGATTAGCGATTCAAAATGGTGTCTTCCCAGAAGTTGACTCAACCAACCCAGCAGTTCTTTTCACCGCAGATCCAAGTGCTAAAGATTTAGTGGTGCAATCCACAGTGCCAGAGGTCTTGCAGCAAGTAGATGTTGCCTTCCCAGTACTTCATGGACCATTGGGTGAAGATGGCACGATTCAAGGCTTACTTGAATTAGCGGGCATCCCATACGTTGGCTCAGGCGTATTTGCATCGGCCGCTGCAATGGACAAAGCGCACTTAAAAGCAATGATGCATTCTGCCGGACTGCCAATTGGTCCGTATGAAGTTGTGAGCAATGCGCAGTGGCTAACTGAAAAAGATGCCAGCTTGGCGCGCATTAAGACTTTAGGTTTGCCAGTTTTCATTAAGCCATGTCGCGCCGGTTCCAGCGTTGGTATCAGCAAAGTTAAATCCCACGATGACTTAGTGGCTGCAATTGAAGCTGCCAGAATTCATGATCCAAAAATTATTGCTGAGGCAAGTATTGAAAATGCTCGCGAAATTGAATGTGGAGTTTTAGGTACGGCCACGGGACCTAAGGCAAGTGTTTGCGCCGAGATCATTGTGCGTGATGGACACGAGTTCTATGACTTTGAAGCAAAGTACGTAGATGATTCCGTTGAACTATCAGTCCCAGCAAAACTCGATCCGGCTCAACACGAGAAACTTCGTGAGCTAGCGGTTCAGGCCTTCTTGGCAATGGATGGCGAAGGACTTGCTCGGGTAGACATGTTTGTCACTGGGAATGATGTCGTGATTAACGAAATCAACACCATGCCAGGCTTCACGCCAATTTCGATGTACCCGCGGATGTGGGCGGAAACCGGTCTTGATTACCCAGCACTGGTTGATGCCTTGGTACAAGATGCACTTCGCCGTGGTGTTGGTCTGCGTTAATCGCGCTAACGTGTAATGCATGAGCGAGCAAAGTATGAGTGGGCAAACCGTTGGCCAACTTGGCGAATTTGCATTAATTGACGCAATTGCTGCTCGGCTTGCTAAGTCATCAATGGAAACGGTTTCAGTTGGAATTGGTGATGATTCTGCAGTTGTATCTGCCAAGGGCGGGAACGTTGTTGCCTGCATAGACATGTTGATGCAAGGCGTGCATTTCCGTCTTGATTGGTCGGAGGCAAAAGACATAGGTCGTAAAGCGGCTGCGCAAAACTTAGCCGACATCTTTGCGATGGGAGCAACTCCAACTGCATTGCTTGTTGGGTTGGCACTTCCTTCCGATACCCCAGTGTCTTGGGTTATGGGCTTAGCAGATGGTTTGAGTGAAGAAGCATCACTAGTTGGCGTGACCGTTGTCGGGGGAGACATAGTTCGCGGTGACTCGATTGCAATCAGCGTGACTGCGTTAGGCGAACTAGGCGAGCGCGCTGCAATTCTGCGATCTGGTGCAAAGCCAGGAGATGTGTTAGCGCTTGCCGGTCGTCTTGGCTTTGCCCAAGCGGGATTGTTAATGCTTTCTCGCGGATTTAGATCGCCACGAGTTTTAGTCGGCGCACATCGAGTGCCAGAGCCGCCTTACGAATTAGCTAGATTAGCCACGCACGCAACTTCAATGATCGATATCAGTGATGGTTTGGTTTCTGACTTGAGTCACATTGCCAAAGCATCTGGTGTCTCAATAAACATCAAGACTGCAGAATTTGAAGTTCCTGAACCACTTGCGGCAGCAGCTTCGGCATTTAATGGGGATGCGCTGGAATGGATTTTGACCGGCGGCGAGGATCACGCTTTTGCGGCAACCTTCAAAACCGCCCTTGACGTGCCATCAGGCTGGATCATTATTGGAACAGTTGAAGCCGGGGAACCAGTAGTTACCGTTGATGGCGAGATTTACTCCGGCAAAGGCTGGGATCACTTCTCGACCAACTAAAAATCCCCCCGATTAGACCGAGGGGATCGTAAGTTTAGTTAGCGATCAGACGCGGGAAACTTTTCCAGCCTTAATGCATGAAGTGCAAACATTTAGACGCTTTGGCGAGTTGTTAACAACTGCGTGAACGGTCTGGATGTTTGGATTGAAACGACGCTTGGTACGACGGTGTGAGTGGGAAATGGCGTGGCCAAAGCCTGGGCCTTTGCCACAGACGTCACATACAGCAGCCATTTTGACTCCTTGAAGATTGATGGTTTTGCTTGGTTAAGCCTTGCCAGACTACCTGCGAATGCTCAGAAATTCCAATTCGGGTTCAACTAAACCCTATAACTGCGGGCTTGCGACTCATCCGTAAACCTATGAGGCAGGTAACCTAGGGGCGTGGCAAACACTGGAAATGCGGGTATTGACGCGGCTACGCTCCAGGCAGCCATGGTTCAGTTCCAGGACTTACTGGCCCAAAATGAGCAGTTACTCAACGATTTAAACGTTTATCCAGTGCCAGATTCCGATACTGGCTCAAATACTCTGCACACGCTTAAGGCAGGCATTGCCAACACTGTGGGCCACGCATCCGACGTAAGTGAGTACGCCACAGCCTTAGCAACGGGGGCCGCGAAGTCCGCTCTGGGAAATTCGGGTGTGATCTTGGCTCAGTATTTGCAGGGAATGGCACAAGGCCTATCGCAAACTGAAACTCCCAATCAATGTTCGCCAAGTGAATGGCAGCAGTCGCTTGAGCAAGCTGCAGTTGTTGCTCGGGAGTCGGTACTAACTCCTGCGGAAGGCACCATGCTCACGATTGCTGATGCTGCCGCGAATGTTCCAGCGCAATCAGATTTTCAAAAGTATTACCAGGCTGTTCAAATCGCAGTTCATGCTGCCGTAATTGAAACTCAGAATTTGTTACCAGAACTTGTCGCAGCAGAAGTTGTTGATTCTGGCGCCTTAGCACTTTCATTTTTTCATGACAGCTTCGCATCAAGTTTTGGGGTAACCATAAGTCCACTGCAGATTAACTCTCGTAAACCAGTTGCAGCGACCTACGTCGGCCCAGCATTTGAATTAATGTTTTCGGTAATCTGCTCACAAGCAATCAAAGCTGAAATTGAAAGCAAGATTGCTAGCCTCGGTGAATCGATAGCAATTTCTGGGATCGAACCAGACTTCAACTTTCACATTCACACCAACGAACCAGACAAAGTGATTGCAAGTTGTGAGGACCAAGTCGAAATAACCAACCTTCGAATCTCTGAGCTAGGCAACTAATTAGATGGCAGACCTAAGTACTCAAGTTGTTGAAGTAGTTGGAGCTAAGACTGCAGCGCTTTTAAAGTCGGAATTCGAAATTGAATTAGTCGAAGATTTACTTCGGCACTACCCGCGCAGATATGAACAGCGTGGGGCATTAACGGACCTTGGCAATCTTGAGATAGGTGATCACGTCACGGTTCAGGCTCAGGTTAAGAGCTTTAAGAATTTAAAGAACGCAAAGGGCGGAACCCGTCAAGAAGTTGTAATCAGCGATGGCTCAGGCTCATTGACTTTGATGTTCTTTAATCAACACTGGCGCGAAAAAGATTTAGTTGCTGGCAGACAAGGATTATTCGCGGGACAAGTATCTGTTTTCAACAACAAGCGACAGTTAACTCATCCCGAGTATGAGCTTCTGGATGATGCAGCAGACGTCAATCCAGATGATTACGCCGAAGCTTTCTTGCCGGTTTATCCCGCAACTAAGAAACTGCAGACCTGGACGATCGAACGCAGCATCGATTTAGCACTTACCGCCCTTGGAAAAGTTGAAGACCCGTTGCCAGAGGACATCCGAAAATCTGAAGGCCTGATCGATTTAGATGCAGCACTGCATGCAATACATAAGCC
The DNA here is from genome assembly GCA_036796575.1 of Candidatus Nanopelagicales bacterium. Classification (GTDB taxonomy): domain Bacteria; phylum Actinomycetota; class Actinomycetes; order S36-B12; family UBA5976; genus UBA5976. Next base: position 530,623 of record DAIRCR010000001.1, read on the forward strand.
AACATCCCTTGAGCAACTTGAAGCCAGCAGATTACGTTTGAAATGGGATGAAGCTCTAGCGCTTCAAGTTGTCTTGGCCAAGCAGCGCCATGAAGAAGAATCTTGGCCGGCGGTACCTAGAACCGAAAAACCTGATGGCTTACTTGCTGCTTTCGATACGAGATTGCCTTTTACACTCACGCAAGGCCAAAGTGAAGTCGCTAAAACTATCGCTGCGGAAATGGCAGCTGGTCATCCGATGCACCGACTACTGCAAGGCGAAGTGGGTAGTGGCAAGACCGTTGTTGCGGTTCGAGCCATGCTGACCGTTGTTGACTCAGGTGGCCAAGCCGCATTGTTAGCACCAACTGAAGTTCTGGCAGCTCAGCACTATCGAGCGATTACGAACTTGCTTGGGCCATTGGCCGAGAGAGGGAAACTCGGTGCTCACGATGAAGGCACGGGCGTAACACTGCTGACCGGATCAATGACAACCGCAGCCAGACGACAAGCCTTGTTAGACATCACGTCCGGCCAAGCTGGAATCGTCATCGGAACACATGCGCTGCTTGAAGATCGAGTTGATTTCTTTGATCTTGGACTAGTTGTGATTGATGAGCAGCATCGCTTTGGTGTTGAACAGCGCGCAACTTTGGTTGGCAAAGCTGGAACTGATCGACGTCCGCACGTATTGGTTATGACTGCAACGCCTATTCCGCGAACGGTTGCCATGACTGCATTTGGCGCCCTTGATATCTCTACCTTGAGTGAACTTCCAGCCGGCCGTTCACCAATTACTTCTCACGTAGTTTTGTCCGCCGAGAAACCAAGCCATTTGGCCAGGGCCTGGGAACGAATTGTTGAAGAAGTTAAAGCAGGTCACCAGGCTTACGTTGTAGTCCCACGAATTGCGAGCCAAGAGGACAAGGACCTTAAGCCAGGGCAACGCCAAGCAATTGCACTTGAAGATCTAGCGCCGCAGTTAACTGAAGGCCCATTGGCAAGTGTTCGAGTTGGAATCATGCATGGCCAAATGGCGGGTGTTGATAAAGACGATGTGATGCAAAGATTTGCCAATGGTCCCGCACATAAAGACGGCATTGACGTGCTGATCTCAACAACTGTTATTGAAGTTGGCGTGGATGTGCCAAATGCCACGACGATGGTGATCATGGATGCTGATCGCTTTGGCATTAGCCAGTTACATCAACTACGTGGCCGAGTTGGTCGTGGCAGTGCACCTGGGCTTTGCTTGTTGGTTACAGAAGCGCCGGCATTTAGTCCAGCTCGAGAACGTTTAGCTGCAGTTGCCTCAACGAATGATGGCTTTGAATTGGCAGCTCTTGATCTGGAACAGCGACGCGAAGGTGATGTTCTAGGGCGCAATCAATCAGGTATGCGTTCGAGTTTGAAGTTAGTTAGCATCCTGCGTGATGAATCCATTTTGGAACAGGCAAGAATTGCTGCTGTGGATATCGTGAACAAAGATCCTGAGCTGGATTTCAATCCAGCACTAGCCAGAGCCGTGCAGTCGCTAATTGATCAAGCGCGCGCCGAGTTTGTGAAGAAATCATGACACGAATAATTGGTGGCGATTTCCGTGGTCGCTCGATCAAAGTTCCGGACGCTGAAACTCGTCCAACATCGAGTCGAGTGCGCGAAGCAATTTTTTCTTCAGTCGAGCACGCAGTAAGTGGACTTGATGACTTGCGAGTCCTAGATCTGTTCTCAGGCTCTGGCGCATTTGGAATCGAAGCAATTTCTCGCGGGGCGGCCGAAGCTGTCTTAATCGAAAAAGATTTACGCGCAGCAGATACTTTGCACAACAACGTAGCTAACTTTGGAATCAAGAACGCTCGAGTTGTAATTGCAGATGCATTTACCGACGTTGCTCAAAAATCTGGGCGGGGCACTTTTGATGTTGTGTTTATTGATCCGCCTTACTCTTTTGAGGATCAACATGTCGATGCCCTGATTGCCAACCTGGTGAAAAATGACTGGCTAAACGAATTCGCCTTGATTGTGGTCGAGCGCGGCTCCCGATCCCAGGTCCAATGGCCTGATTCCGTTGAAGAACTGCGCAAGAAGGTTTATGGGGACACGAGTATTTGGTACGGTCAGTATCTGACCAGCAACGAATAACCACCAACAGTCTGATTTTGAGAGGGTGAATCCGATGGCCAAGAACGGAATTAGAAAAGCCGTTTGCCCAGGTTCTTTTGATCCAGTGACCTTTGGTCACCTCGACGTATTTGCCCGCGCTGCCGAACAGTATGACCACGTAACTGTTGCAGTCCTGCAAAACAGCACCAAGGCTGGCCTTTTCACCATGGAACAGCGCATTGAAATGATCACCGAATGCGTTAAGCCTTATCCAAACATTGTTGTTGACACCTTCAAAGGCTTGCTGGTTGATTACTGCAAGGTCAACGGAATCAGTGCGATTTTCAAGGGCCTTCGAGCGGTATCGGACTTTGATTACGAACTTCAGATGGCTCAAATGAACTCAAGGCTTGGCGTTGACACTTTGTTTGTGGCAACGAATCCGGAGTACAGCTTCCTTTCCTCCAGCATTGTTAAGGAAATCGCTAAATTCGGTGGGGATGTGGCTGGGCTGGTCCCAGAGAATGTTCATGAGGCCTTGAAGGCCCAACCTCCCCCAAAATCCTGATTTCACGCAGGTTTGACCCATACTCGATTTGGGAGAGCCACTAAAAACGCGCTAATCTAGCCATTGGTCTTTCACGAGGCCGAATGAGCCTTACTTCCAGCGAGGAATACTGTGTCTACCCTCGATCCAAGCTCGCAGCTAGTTCTCGATACTCGAGATCTTGGTCGCCGTGCTGGATCGATGAAGAAACTAGATTTCTCGGTGGCGGCACCGGCTGATCTCGGCGTCGGATTGATTGCAGTCCCACCAGGATCTGAAATTGAGTTTGATCTTCGGCTCGAGTCAGTGATTGATGGGGTTCTTGTCACCGGAAGTGCTTTGCTAACGGTTGCGGGTGAATGTTCAAGATGTTTGGAGCCGTTGTCTTTCGATACGGAAGTCGATCTCCAAGAACTTTTTGAATATCCTGCAACTGATTCACGAGGCCGTCAGATTGAAAATGGCACCGATGACGATGAACAACCGAAGCTAGATGATGATCTTCTTGATCTAGAACCGGTTATTCGCGATGCAGTATTGCTGGCTATGCCGCTAGCACCACTGTGCCAACCTGAATGTGCAGGACTGTGCATCACTTGCGGTGAAAACCTCAACGATGTTCCAGATCACGCACACGAAGAAATTGATCCGCGATGGGCAACTCTTGCGAATCTCAAGGATTTAACTGACGAATAAGTAAGACGATTTGAACTAAAGAGTTCGAATCGAAAACCTGAAAGGATGGCAGACCGTGGCCGTTCCGAAGCGTAAGACTTCACGCAGCAACACCCGTCATCGTCGTTCCGCATGGAAGGCAACAGCTGCAAACCTTGCAACCTGCGATCGTTGCCGTGCTCCAAAGTTGCAGCACACTGCTTGCCCAACTTGTGGCACATACGACAAGCGCCAGGTCCTTAGCGTCTAATTGCCGTGGCCAAGTCCACACCGCAAGAACAGCTATTTGACCGACTGGGTTTAGTTTTCGATGCCCAGTTACTCGAGTTAGCGCTCACGCACCGGTCATTCGCCTACGAGTCAGGCGGACTACCAACAAACGAGCGACTTGAGTTTTTAGGCGATTCCGTTTTGGGCGTCGTCGTAACTGATGAACTATATCACCGTTACCCAGATTTGCCGGAAGGCAACCTTGCAAAACTTCGCTCTGCTGTAGTGAGCGCTCGCGCATTAGCTGTGCAAGCCCGCCGGCTTGGCTTGGGTGAATTCATCCGCCTTGGTCGAGGTGAAGAAACCACCGGAGGTCGTGACAAGTCTTCGATTTTGGCCGATACTTTTGAAGCAATTCTCGGCGCAGTTTATTTGGATTTAGGAATTGAAGTTTCGCGTGAACTAATCCTGCGATTGTTGGATGAACAACTCGCCGAAGCTGCTGAACTTGGCGCCGGCTTAGATTGGAAGACTTCCTTGCAAGAACTCACCGCTGAGTATGGAATTGGTGTTCCGACTTATGCAATCGATGAATCAGGACCTGATCATGCCAAGCGATTTGAAGCGCAAGTTGTTTTGGCCAATAAGCATTACGGTCATGGCACCGGCAGCAACAAGAAAGAAGCTGAACAGCAGGCTGCAGCAAGTGCTTATGCCGAATTAAAAGCTGAACGTGATATTGAAGACCAGCGCAATGCCGAAGACTCCCGCAGCAGCGAGTAGTCATGCCGGAATTACCAGAAGTCGAAGTTGTCCGCCGAGGCATAGATAAGTGGGTAAGTGGTCGAACCATCGAGACCACAAAAGTTTTACACTCCAGAGCAGTCCGTAATCACATCTCCGGATCAAAAGATTTCATCAAGCGACTTAATGGCCGCACTGTCACTTCAGTCAATCGACGTGGAAAATTCATGTGGCTAAGTTTGGATGATGATCACGCCCTTGTTACCCACTTAGGAATGAGTGGGCAAGTTCTAGTGCAACCGCTTGATGCAGAGCCAGAAAAACACTTACGCGTTAGATGCACGTTTACCGATAATGGTCGAGCTATGCACTTCGTTGATCAACGAACTTTTGGTGGCATGGCAATTGAAGAAATGGTTGATGATGTTGCCGGTCGCTCAATACCGGAGTCCGTCCAACACATTGCGTTAGATCCGCTTGATGAGCATTTCGATCCAGAATCATTTATCTCGGGAATCCGCAAAAAGAACACCCAGGTAAAACGCGCAATTTTGGATCAAACGCTAATTAGTGGAATTGGAAACATCTATGCGGATGAAGCTCTGTGGCGGTCCAAAATTCACTGGGCCACGCCTACTCAGCGCTTAACCCGCGCGCAAGCCGCAACTTTGTTGCAGCATGCAACTGAAGTTATGACCCAAGCCCTTAGCCAAGGTGGGACTTCATTTGATGCACTTTATGTGAATGTGAACGGGGAGAGTGGCTACTTCTCGCAGGACTTAAACGCTTACGGCCGAGAAGATGATCCCTGTGATCGTTGTGGCAGCATCATTGTGCGCGAAGCCTTTGCAAATCGTTCGTCATTTAGGTGCCCTCGCTGTCAACGCAAACCTCGGACAATTTAGATCCGACCCTGACAAAATAGTGCAATGGGAATAGTGCCATGACTTACATGCCGGTAGACGGGAAACCAGATCGCATGCACGTGGGTGCGCGGGCGCTTGATTTAACCAAGTGGATTGAAATCAATTCTGATTACGAAATTGATCTTGCGGAAAAGCGTGAACTCCTATCTAAAAAACATGATGAAGTTTTCGTATCTATTCCGTTAGGTGATGGCGGGTCCCGAGAAGTACTTGAACTACTGAGTGAGCATTTGCCACGGGTGTTCCCAGAGCGGTGGCCTGATGCGGTTTCTGTTGACTCAAACTTGCATCCACTGGAAGCTGCATCCTTACTTGTGCAAGAAGACCTATGTGTAATGAGCCAAGTTGGAAATGATTGGATTTTGTCAGCCGCTAGTTTGTGTTTTCCAAGCCGCTGGGATGTGCGGGAAAAGATTGGCAAAAACCTTCTTGGTATTCACGGCCCAGTTCCGCACTATGCCGAGACCATCGGAACAGCCACCCAAAACATTTTCGACAAGCTAACCGTGGAGCGTCCGGTTTGGCGTGTGAACTGGACCGTCATGGATAGTGGCGAACTTCATCAGCCAACTGCAGTGCGCAGTCCAGATGCCATGGAAATTACTAGCGGCAACATCGAGCAGGCTCTGTATTTCCGACGTGAGCGTCAGACCTTGCGGAAATTACCCGATTCTGGCGACATTCTCTTCACAATTCGCACATATTCAGACACTTTTGCACAAGTAATAGAGCGGTTTCCAGACTTCCGCCAGCACATTGGCACCACCATCGCTGGATCAACGCCAGAACTCGTTGACTACAAGGGCTGGGCCAATATCCTGGGCGAATTGCAATCTTGGTCAAAGTCGTAATTTCCTTGCCCAAATCCAATGATTTCAAGGGCAAAAGATAGACTGGGCGCAAGTAAGTCCACCGCCTGAGTCCTCTTCCCCTGACCAGCGAAAACTCGAGAAAGATTCGCGTGTACCTGAAGAGTCTGACGATCCGCGGCTTCAAGTCGTTCGCATCTTCAACGACCCTGAATTTCGAACATGGTATTACCGCAGTTGTCGGCCCAAACGGATCAGGCAAGTCAAACGTTATTGACGCAATCGCTTGGGTAATGGGAGAGCAAGGCGCAAAAAGCTTGCGCGGCGGAAAAATGGAAGACGTAATCTTTGCCGGCTCTACTGGCCGAGCGCCACTTGGACGCGCCGAAGTACTACTGACTATTGATAACTCTGATGGCGCATTACCAATTGATTATGCCGAAGTAACTATTTCGCGAACCATGTTTCGAAACGGTGGTTCTGAATACGCGATCAACGGAACCACTTCACGCTTGCTAGACATTCAAGAATTACTCAGCGACTCTGGCATTGGTCGTGAGATGCACGTCATCGTTGGTCAGGGTCAACTTCGCGACATCTTGCTTGCAACACCAGAACAGCGACGTGGCTACATCGAAGAAGCAGCTGGCGTGCTCAAACATCGTAAGCGCAAAGAAAAAGCAATTCGCAAACTTGAAGCCATGGAAGTAAACCTCACCCGCGTTGAGGATCTAACAAACGAACTACGTCGCCAACTAAAGCCACTTGGTCGCCAAGCTGAAGTTGCTAGACGCGCAAATGTCATTCAGTCAGATGTGCGTGATTCGCGCCTTCGTTTATTGGCTGATGACCTATCCCAAATGAAATCTGCACTAGAAGCTGAAATTGCTGACGAAACCGCCTTGCGGGAACGACGTAGTGAAGTGGAAAGCGAGCTAACTGCAGCAAAAGCCCGCGAAGCAATCCTGGATGCAGCAATCGCCGAATCGGCACCTCAAGTTGATCGAGCCCAAAATACTTTTTATGCACTTGGTGCGCAACAAGAACGTCTTCGCTCCACAATGGCACTTGCTAGAGAGCGGGTTCGTTTGGGCGAAACCGAAGAAGAAGACGTTCAGCGTGGCCGAGATCCAGAAGAAATCGATCGGGATGCCCATGCCTTGCGGGTTCAAGAATCTGAACTTGCTGGCCAGGTTGACGCTGATCGACTGGCATTGAATGCGGCAATCAGCGAACGCACTTCAGCTGAAGCGGCACTTGCTGCTGAAGATGCTCGTTTACACGCAGCCACCCGCGCAGTAGCAGATCGTCGTGAAGGTTTAGCCAGAATTGCTGGTCAGGTTGCAGCTGCCAAATCTCGACTCGATGCTCGCTCTGCTGAAATTGAACGCCTTGATGAGCGACTTATTGAAGCGCGCGAACGTGCAGATCAAGCAGCTCAGGAATTTACTGCGCTAGAAACTCAAGTAGCAGGTATGGACGCCGGCGAACTCGGACTTGATAGCGAACACGATGAAGTGTCACGTGCTTTAGCTAATGCCGAAAAGGAATTAGAGTCAGCCAAACTTGAAGAACAAGAAGCAGAGCGTGAACGTGCCGGCGCAATTGCTCGCCTTGAAGCTTTGGAGCAAGGCATGGCTCGCCGCGATGGTGGCGCCGCAGTGCTTGCTGCCACGGACACAATGTCAGGCATCCTTGGTTCCGTTGCCGCGCTGATGCAGATCGAAAGTGGCTGGGAATCGGCGATTGCAGCTGCACTTGGCTCAGCAGCAGATGCAATCGCAGTTTCATCGACTGATGCTGCCGAAAATGCCGTTCGAATGTTACGTCGCGACGACGCCGGTCGTGCTGCACTTGTTGTAGTTGGACAAAATTCCAGTGATCAAAGCCAGTGGCCAACACTTTCTGGAAGCCAGCGCTACGCAGTAGACCTCATTTCTTGCGATGCTGAATTACGTTCTTCGCTTTCTGGAATTTTGCAGCGAGTAGTTGTCACAAACTCACTTGAAGAAGCCCGCCAGGTGGTAACTGCCAATCAAACACTTCGTGCAGTAACTCGTGACGGCGACTTAGTCGGCCACGGATTCGTTCAGGGTGGATCGCAAGGCACTCAAAGCCTGGTTGAAATCCAAGCTGCAATTGATGAAGCTCGACTTAAGTTAGAAGCTTCAGCTCATCGCGTGGACCGTGCCAAGTTCGCAGTTGTTGGAGCAACCCAAGCCCAAGAATCTGCATTAGTGCTCGTCAGCAATTCACTTGAACGATTGCATGAATCTGATGCCAGCATGGCTGCAATTGCAGTTCAACTTGGAAGTTTGCAATCGGTTGTTCGAAGTGCAACCGGTGAAGCAGATCGTGTAGCCGCCGCAATTGCGTCTGCAAATAAAGCTCGCGAAGATGATCTGCGCAGCGTGCAAGAACTTGAAGCTCGCTATGCCGCTGCCGAGAATGATCAGATTTCAGATTCAGAATTGAGCGAAGAAAGTCGTGAATCGTTAGTAAAGACTCTTGAGGATGTTCGTCAAGCCGAACTCAATGTTCGCCTTACTGTTCGCACCGGGGAAGAGCGAGTCCGGGCACTTGGCACTCAGGCTGAACAACTTGAACATTCTGCAAATCTTGAACGTACTGCTCGTGCTCGTGCCATCGAATTGCGGGAACGCCGCCGCCGAGAAGCCCAGATTGCAAAGGCAGTTGTAGTTGCATCTGAAACTGCACTCGAGCTATTAACTCAGTCGGTTGCGTTAGCTCAGTTTGAACGCGAGCAAGCTGTTGCCACTCGCCAAACTGAAGAGGCTGAAGTACGCAAGATTCGCGAACGCATCCGTGAACTAACTGCTGAACTTGAAGTGCTTACAGATTCAGTCCATCGCGATGAAGTAGCGCGCGCCGAACAAAGACTTCGCATTGAGGCTATGGAAAACAAGTCGGTCGAAGACTATGGCGTTGGTCCTGACGAATTACTTGCAGAATATGGCCCAGACGTTTTGGTACCACCTTCACCGCCAGCACCAGGTGATGAAGTTAATCCAGATGATCCAGAACCAGAGCCTTATCCATACGTACGCACCCAGCAGGAAGCTCGATTGGCTGCTGCTGAGCGCTCCCTTGCATTGCTTGGAAAAGTAAACCCACTTGCGCTTGAAGAATTCTCCGCATTGGAAGAACGTCACAAATTCCTTGGTGAACAACTTGAAGATCTTCGCAGGTCACGAAATGACCTGATGAGCGTTATTCGCGACGTTGATGCTCGCGTTCAAGAAGTTTTCTCGCAGGCATACGAAGACACGGCCCGCGAATTCATGACTGTGTTCTCTCGATTGTTCCCAGGTGGTGAGGCTCGCATGATCCTCACTGAGCCAAACGACTTGCTTAACTCTGGCGTTGAAATCGAAGCTCGTCCTCCAGGCAAGACTTATAAGCGCTTGTCATTACTTTCAGGTGGTGAGCAGTCGCTAACAGCCGTTGCCTTCTTGATTGCATTGTTTAAGTCACGTCCAAGTCCGTTTTACATCCTCGACGAAGTTGAAGCCGCCCTCGATGATGTAAACCTTGGTCGATTGCTCGAGATTCTGGCTGAACTACGAACTAACTCACAGCTATTGATCATTACTCACCAAAAGCGCACTATGGAGATTGCTGATGCACTTTATGGCGTATCTATGCGTGGTGATGGTGTTACTCAGGTCATCAGCCAGCGCATCACCCATGATGATCACGACAATCCAGAGCAACGTGCTGATGCTCAAATGGCAAACAATTCTTAATCTAAGGACTAATCGATGAACCAAAATTCCTCATTGGTCATTTCAATTGCAGTAGCCGTTGTTTTGGTAATTGCGGTCGTTATGTTTTTGGCTTCCAGAAAATCTAGTAGCAAGAAACAAAATGTTGCTGCTCCGACAGCTCCAACTAAAGTTTCTGAACCAACAGTTCAAATCTCAGCGCAGCAAGTTGAAGCACCAAAGGTTGAAGTAAACTCAGTGTCACTGGCTGAAATCCCTGGCACAGTTGAATCCAAGCAAATACCTGTGGATGTTCCAGAATCCATGGAAGGGCGAAAGCTCAAGTTGCGAGAGCGCCTGGGACGCTCACAAGGAAGCCTTGGCCAAGTCTTTCGGCAAACATTTTCAGGCTCAACAATCAGTGATGATGCTTGGCAAGATTTAGAAGACACCTTGATCATGGCCGATCTAGGTGTTAGTGCCGCAACTGGAATTGTTGAAATTCTAAAAAGTGCCGTCAAGAAGTCTGGTGCAACTTCAGCTAACGAACTGCATGAAATTGCTAAGACCGAACTAATCAAATTAGTCGATGGTGGCTTTGATCGAACTATGCAGGTGGATCGTCACCCAGATCGCCCAGCAGTGGTTTTAACGGTCGGCGTTAATGGCACAGGTAAGACAACCACGACTGGCAAACTTGCTCGAATGCTTTCGGCGCAAGACAAAGATGTTTTGCTTGGTGCAGCCGATACCTTCCGCGCTGCAGCCGCTGAGCAGTTAACAACCTGGGGCGATCGTGTTGGCGTTCCAGTTATCAGGGGAGCCGAAGGTAGCGATCCAGCATCAGTTGCCTTTGAATCAGTTACTGCAGGTCAGGACCAAGAAGTAGACGTTGTGTTGATTGATACTGCGGGCCGTTTACACACCAAACAAGGTTTGATGGATGAGCTCGGCAAGGTTTATCGCGTTGCTGGAAAACTCGGCGGAGTAGATGAAGTCTTGCTAGTTATCGATGCCACTACTGGTCAAAACGGATTAACTCAAGCAAAGGTATTTAGCGAAGTTGTGCCGGTAACCGGTGTGGTCCTAAGCAAGCTCGATGGCACAGCTAAAGGTGGCATCATTGTGGCAATTCAAGATGCACTCGGCGTTCCAGTTAAGTTAGTAGGCCTTGGCGAAGGCCCTGATGACTTAGCGCCATTCGACGCCACTGATTTTGTTGCTGGTTTACTTTCTTAACCAGTTTACTTAACCAATAAAAGTTTTTGTCACTAGCCCGTTATCTATTTCCAGATTTATCCGATTAATTCGATAGTCCATGGTTACCGCAAAGTTTTCATCATCTCGGCGAACTACTCTCGCAGTTAGCTGCTCGCTACTGATTCCTTCAATAGTTTGGATTGCTTGCTCTTCAGTCATGCCTATGACTTCCTGAGATACGGCAATAACGGTAGGGGATGGCTCTAGTTGCATATCGGAACTTGAACTGTCTGGCGTAGGCATGGCACTTGATGTCACTCCGTTATCTGGTCCTTGACTACTGCAGGCCGTTAAGGCCAGCATGATGATTAGGGCTCCTGAAAGCTTTGATTTCATATTTCCATTATGCCCAGTTCTACAAGAACTAATCGTGCACTAAAGTCAAAGGCAAATACTTAGTTGGAGTCATACATGAGTGGACCGATTTCACGAATCGTGCAGGCAGTTTCTGAAGGCAATTTAACGCCAACCCAAATAGTGACCAGAGCCTTGCAAAACATTGAGTCAACTAATCCAACTCTCAACTACATGGCGCAACATTGCCCAGAATCCGCCCTCGAATCCGCCGCTAGTCACTCAGGCGTCGGAGTTCTGGCAGGAGTTCCAGTCCTAGTAAAAGATTTAGAGCAAGTTACCGGTCTACCCACTCGTAAAGGCAGCCTCGCACTTGCAGATGCGCCTCTTGAGAAAGTCGACGGGACAGTGGTCGCTCGATTAAAGGCAGCTGGTGCAATCGTTGTAGGAAAGACAACCCTTCCGGAATTTGCGATCGAGGGTTACACCGCTAATCGCGCAACCGGAGTAACTCACAACCCATGGAATCTTGAACTATCGCCAGGTGGTTCAAGTGGCGGCTCGGCAGCAGCATTGAGTGCCGGTGTAGTTCCGATTGCCACAGCAACAGATGGCGGGGGATCAATTCGAATTCCAGCTGCATTTTGTGGACTAGTTGGATTGAAGCCATCTAACGGAGTAATTGGTCGTTGGCCAACCCAAGACTGGATAGATTTTTCAACTGAAGGTCCGCTTGCCACCACAGTTAGTGACCTACGATTACTGATGTCAGTTATTTCTGGTCCAGCATCAGGTGACCCAATTGGCAGCGTTGGTATTGCACCTATTGATTATTTGAACTTTAAGAATCAAATGCCAACAAAGATTTACGCCGCGACTAGGACTTCAGATTTTGGCGATTTACCAACTGAACTTGAGCAAGTTTTCCTCGGTGCCGTTTCGGAATTGAGTTTGCAGCTGAAGTTACCGGTTAACTGGATCGAGCCTGGTTCGCTTTTTGGTACTGCTGATCCTGATTTGGACTGGTTCACTATGGCTACAGCAGAACACCTGGTGTCTTTGGGACGCGATTGGGTGGTAGAAAACTTTGAACTTCTGCATCCATCCAGTCAAGAATTTTTCACGCAAGGTATGAATGCTGATTTAGATGAATACATCGAAGCTCGTCGTCGCAGGTTTGACTACGTACGCGTTATGGACGAATTACTAGCAGGAGATGCCATTTTGTTGACACCAACAGTTGCTGAAATTGGTTGGTTTGCAGACGGTCGGTTATCTCCAGATTCACCTGCCGGACTTTCGCCACCAGAGAGTTATTCAACTGCGCTGCAGAACATCACTGGCCACCCGGCTATCTCATTACCATTACCTGTGATGAGCAGTGGGTTGCCAGGAGCAATTCAAATCACTGCACCTAGATATAGAGAAGATCTGTTACTCGATCTAGCGCAAAACTGGGAGCGCACTAATCCTTGGCAACTTAATGCCACGGGCTATAACGCTTTTGATAGTTTTCTAGACTAATTCGATAAGCGTTATGACGGAGCCATAACGCTGAGTAGGTCATAAATCACATGTGATGCAGCTATGCCAGTCATCTGGGCATGATCATATGCAGGCGCAACTTCTACGACGTCTGCGCCAACAATATTCATGTCACCAAACGAACGAATTACCTTTAGCAACTCACGACTCGTTAACCCGCCGGCTTCTGGTGTTCCAGTGCCTGGTGCATGTGAAGGATCCAATACGTCGATATCGATTGACACGTACATTGGTCGGTTTTGAACCCGTTCGCGAATCTTGTCGATTGCGCCTTGGGCACCAATGTCTTCAAATTCAACAGAAGAGAAAATCTCAAAACCTAAACTCTTGTCTTGATCAAAGTCTTTGGCAGAATAAAGTGGTCCGCGAATGCCAACATGCATCGAACCTTCTTTATCAATTAGACCTTCTTCGGATGCGCGCCTAAATGGAGTTCCGTGCGTGTAATCCTCACCGAAGTAGGAATCCCAAGTATCAAGGTGGGCGTCAAAGTGCACGACGCTTATTGGTCCGTGCTTTGCCGCCATTGTCCGCAGTAATGGCAGGGCGATCGTGTGGTCACCACCAATTGTGATTAGACGCTTTGCGCGCTCATGCAACGCTCTAGAGCCGCGCTCAATCTGAGAAATAGCTTCTTCAATGTGGAATGGATTGGCCGCTATGTCGCCCGCATCGGCGACTTGCTGAGATGCAAATGGCGACTTGCTACCAGCTGGATTAAATGGCCTAAGTAAACGGGAAGATTCGCGAACATGGCTTGGGCCAAATCTCGCGCCAGGTCGGTAACTAACTCCGGTATCAAATGGAATGCCTACCAAAGCCACATCAACGTCAGATACTTCATCGATAAACGGCAGGCGAGCAAATGTTCCCAAGCCTGCATATCGTGGAACTTGAGTGGCATCTACTTGGCCAACGACATCACCAGTTAATAGTCGAGGCAGTGATTCGTTACTCATTTGGGTCCAATCTAGTTAACGGGAATATTCCTACTTAATGAACGATTATCTAGCAAAAGCATTGATTTATCAGGGGTTTGCCCGAGGTGCACGAATTATTGCAAATCCCTTGCCAGAACGAATTTGCAGGTCTACGTTGCTATTAACAGCAACGGACTAGCCATTGCTGGGTGTGTTGAGCGTTTGGAGTACGCATGACAAAGGTAAGTATCACAGTCGATGGAGTTCTTCACGAAAGTGAAGTTGAACCACGAACTTTATTGGTTCATTACTTGCGCGAACAGGTAGGAAAAGTTGGAACCGTTGTTGGTTGCGATACCTCAAGCTGTGGCGCATGCACAATTTTACTTGATGGCCGCAGTGCAAAATCTTGCAGCGTGTTAGCCGTACAGGCTGATGGTTCATCAGTTACCACAATCGAAGGTTTAGCTGGAGACGAGTGGCATCCAGTGCAGGCTGCATTCAAGGAATGCCATGGTTTGCAATGTGGTTACTGCACCCCAGGAATGGTGTTGTCTGCAGTTGACTTGCTCAGCGAGAACCCAAATCCAACCGAAGCAGAGATTAGAGAAGGCCTTGAAGGCAATCTCTGTCGCTGCACTGGTTACCACAACATTGTTAAGTCAGTTGCACTTGCAGCTGAAACTATGAAGGGCGGAAAGTAATGACTGAATTAGCAGAACACGTTGCCGCTATCGGACGTCCACTTAAGCGCAAGGAAGACGCTCGACTATTAACGGGCAAGACGCAATGGACTGACAACATTCAGTTGGCAGGTGCACTTCACATGGCAATCTTGCGTAGCCCAATGGGTCACGCCAAGATCACCAAACTTGATGTCTCCGGTGCACTTAAATATCCAGGTGTCGAAGCAGCTTATGGTGCAGACGAGTTGGGTGATTTGAATGCGTCTGTGCCATGTGTCTGGCCAGTAACTGATGACATGGTCGCGCCTGACTTCCCAGCGCTTGCAAAGGGCGAAGTTCGTCACATGGGCGACTGTGTTGCATTAGTGCTCGCAGGAACAGCAGCTCAAGCTGCTGATGCGCTTGAAGGCATAGTGGTCGAATACTCATCACTACCAGCAGTTATCGATATGGATGATGCAATCAAGGACGGTAGCCCGCTAGTTCACTCCGATAAGGGAACTAACAAGTGCTACACCTACAAGTTGCAACCACAAGGCGATGGCGCTTACGAAGCAGCCAAAGCTAAGGCAGATATTGTTGTTAAGCGTCGATTTGTTAACCAGCGATTGATCCCAGCATTCATGGAACCGCGCGCTGTCGTGGCTTCTCCAATGGGAACTTCCGGCGAACTAACAATTTGGTCAGCAACTCAGGTACCTCACGTACTTCGAGTACTTCTTGCTTTGGTCACAGGGGTATCAGAGAACAAGTTGCGCGTTGTTGCTCCAGATGTCGGTGGCGGTTTCGGTGGCAAACTCCAGTGCTACCGCGAAGAGATTCTCTGTGTTGCGCTAGCCAACAAGCTAGGTCGACCTATTAAGTGGACCGAAACTCGCAGCGAAGACATGATGGCTACCCACCATGGTCGCGATCAACTTCAGGACATTGAAATTGCCGCAACCAAGGATGGCAAGTTACTTGGTCTAAAGGTTGACCTCATTGCAAACATGGGCGCATACCTACAGATCATCACACCTGGTATTCCATTGCTAGGCATGTTTATGTATCCAGCGATTTACAAGATGGATGCCTATGACTTCTCATGCATCGGTGTATTCACTAACACCACACCAACTGATGCATACCGTGGCGCAGGTAGACCAGAATCTACCTACGCCATCGAACGAATCATGGATGAACTAGCTAATGAACTTGGCATGGAGCCAATGGAATTGCGTAAGAAGAACTGGATCAAACACGAAGAGTTCCCTTACACAACGGTTGCTGGCTTAACTTACGATTCGGGTAACTATGAAGCTGCTACCGACAAGGCGATGGCTTTGTTTAAGTACGACGAATTGCGTGCAGAGCAAGTAAAGCGTCGTGCCTCCGGTGACAAAGTTCAGCTCGGTATCGGCATTTCGACATTTACTGAAATGTGTGGTCTTGCACCATCCCGAACTTTGGGCGCACTGAAGTACGTCGCTGGCGGTTGGGAGCACTGCACAATTCGAGTTCTGCCAACTGGCAAGGTCGAATTGGTAACTGGAACTTCACCTCATGGTCAAGGCCATGAAACTGCGTGGAGCCAGATTGCAAGTGACACTCTGGGTATTCCAGTAGATGACATTGAAGTTATTCACGGAGATACTCGTACCTCCCCATACGGGATGGACACATATGGTTCACGTTCGCTTGCAGTTGGCGGTCAGGCTATTCTGCGTGCTGGTGAAAAGGTAGTTGAGAAGGCTCGCTTGATTGCGGCTCATCAACTTGAGTGCAGCGCCAATGACTTGGAATTCGATAATGGTGTATTCCGCGTTAAGGGTGACCCGTCGAAAGAAAAGGCAATTCAAGCAGTGGCATTCGAGGCATTCTCTGCTCACGATTTGCCAGATGGTTTGGAGCCAACTTTGCAGGCAGAGTCAACTGTGGATCCACAGGACTTCAGCTACCCACATGGCACTCACCTTTGTGCCATGGAAGTTGATACTGAAACCGGTAAGAGCACAATTCGTTCTTATGTTTGTGTCGATGACATTGGTATTCAAATCAATCCATTAATTGTCGAAGGACAAGTACATGGTGGTTTGGCCCAAGGAATTGCGCAAGCACTTTACGAAGGTGCGGTTTACGATTCTGATGGTCAGCTTTTGACTGCTTCATTTGCCGATTACTTGGTACCTAGCGCGCCAGATCTGCCATCGTTCGTTACGGATCACACAGTGACACCATCGACAACGAATCCACTCGGCACTAAGGGCGTAGGTGAAGCTGGCGCGATCGCATCAACCCCAGCAGTTATCAACGCCATCGTGGATGCGCTTCGACCTTACGGAGTTAACGATGTGCCAATGCCGGCACTTCCGATGACAGTGTGGCGAACGCTTAATGCTGCTCGCCAAGGAGGCAAATAATGATTCCATCAAAATTTGACTACGTTCGGCCAAAGTCAGTCGATGAAGCTGTCGCTGCGCTAAAGGCTGGTGGCGAAGACTCCAAGGTAATCACTGGAGGACAATCAATGCTGCCGTTGTTGCGTCTTCGTCTTGCTGCGCCTTCTGTACTAGTTGATTGCGCTCGCATCGACGAAATGAAGGGCATCAAAGACAACGGCGATTCAGTAACGATTGGAGCTGCCTCAACTCACTGGGATGTGTTAAATAACGACATCGTAAAGACTCACGTCAAGTTGTTGGCAGATGCCACCGCTACGGTTGCAGATCCACAAGTGCGCCATCGCGGAACTTTTGGTGGCGCATTAGCGCACGGTGATCCAGCTGGTGACTTGCCGGCAGTGGTTTTGGCACTTGATGCAACTTTTGAAATTGCTGGAGCAAAAGGTCGTCGTCAGGTAACAGCAAAAGATTTCTTTGTTGATTACTTCACGACAGCTGTTGGGCCAGATGAAATTCTGGTTTCAGTCACAATTCCAAAACTTGGAAAGGGTTGGGGAACTTGCTACGAGAAGTTCAACCGCACCGCAAATGGCTGGGCAATCGTTGGAGTCGCAGCCGCAGTTAAGGTTGAAGGTGGAAAAATCACGGAAGCAAGAATCGGTTTAACAAACTGTGCTTCAGTTCCAGTCCGCGCTTCCAGCGTCGAGTCTGCACTTAAGGGTGTATCCGCTTCTGCCGCTGAAATCGAATCTGCTTCCCAAAGCGCAGCTGATGGCACTCGTGCCACTAGCGACTTAGGAGCAGATAAGGAGTACCGAGAGCACTTAATGCGAGTACTAACTGCACGTGCAGTTAGTTGCGCAGCCGGCGCCTAATTAACTGTTAAAAAGCCCCTGGATTCCAAGTGAATCCGGGGGCTTTTTAGGTCTGCAAGACGCCAAGGCGATCCCGCTCTAGAGTTTGTGTTTATGCAATCGATGTCAACCTTGGAGCTAATCCAGGAATGGGCCGTTATGTCGGCTTGGATGATGGCACCGTTGGCTTTGATTTTGGCCGCTCGCACTCGTCAATCCTTCGGGTTTGTGTTCATTAGTGTTTTGAGTTTTCTCGGCATTTGGGCAGTCCTGGGAGTACCAATCGGCATTGCCATGACTCTGCTGCACAACTTTGATCATGCCGTCGTGAGTGCTGCACTGTTGGCAGCTGCTGGTGCTTATCAATTCTCACGTCGCCATGAGCACGCAATTCTAGATTGCATGGAGACTTCGGATAGCAACTTGTGGTTTGGCGTGCGTACTGGTTGGACTTGTTTTGTGGCATGTGGGCCGTTAATGATTGGTGCTTACGCAATCATGCCAAGTTCACCCTGGTTTATGTTGGCCATCACGGTTGTTATGGTGGCGGAATTTACCTCGAAGAATCGGTTTATTGTTGCTCGCTCGGTTGGATTGATAGCAGCAGTTGCAGCCGCTGGAGTTTTGTTCTTATCTGGACCAATTACTTTTGGAAATTTTCCAACTGTTGGGCAGCACATAAATCATTAGTGCTATGAGTAATTAACTGACCCAATTAACTGACCCAATTAACTGGGACGCTCGTCCATATCTTCGCCGGTTGCAACATCGCCCACTTCAACTAAAACAATTTCTTCTGGATGATTTGCTATAAATGATCGAGCGCCTTGGTCACCCGTTGCACTCATGGCAAGCTCAGGCCAAGTGGCTCGTGCAAACTTAACTGGATGCCCACGCTTTCCGTCATAGCAAGCAACCACAATTTCGCCAGGGGAGTTAACTACACGAGTGACTGCCGCATTAGTTAGTCCTGGCAAATCCACCAAACTAACCAAGACTTCATCAATTTCAGATTCGCCATTTAATGTGGCCAGGCCAACTTGCAAGGAAGATCCCATGCCAGACTTCCAGTTCTGGTTTTCTAGGACCGTAGCATTTGGTACTTCGCCCAACCAGGCACCAAGTACAACAAAAACTGGGTCACATCCGGCCTCAGCCAAAACTTGAACAGCACGATCAACTAATCGTTGACCATTATGAACATAGGGTGCCTTGGGTCCACCAAATCTCTTACCTTCACCAGCCGCGAGTACTAAGCCAGCAGTGGTCATCTTGGCGCACCCGGATGAATTGTGCCCTCAGTTTGTGCCAAATTCTTGCCAGAGCCACCCCAGCGATCCTGGATGATTTCGGCAACTATAGAGATAGCCGTTTCCTCCGGAGTACGAGCACCTAAGTCCAGACCGATAGGTGACTTTATGCGCTGCAGATCCTCTTGGCTCACGCCCGCTTCAATTAGTCGAGCAACTCGATCGTCGTGCGTTTTGCGCGAACCCATGGCACCGATGTAAGCAGCCTTAGTTTTCAAAGCTTCGATTACCACTGGAACATCAAACTTTGGATCGTGCGTCAAAATACAAATAACGGTCCGTGAATCAATTTCTTGTTTGGCCAGCCAGCGATGTGGCCAGTCATTAACAACCTCGTCAGCATCAGGAAAACGCTTCTTGGTAGCAAAAACTTCTCGCGCATCACAAACTGTGACATAGAAGCCAAGGAACTTACCGGCTTTGGCAACTGCAGCTGCAAAATCAATTGCGCCAAAAACTAACATGCGTGGTTTAGGCGCAAAGGTGGAAACAAATATTTCAAGATCACCTTCGAGGCGTTCGCCGTCCGAGCCGTAATGCAAGAAGCCTGTGGTACCCGATTCCAGCAAACCCAAAACGTCGGCGCCAACGGCAGAATTAAGGCGTGAACTTCCTAAGTCTCCAGCAATTCGATCTGGCCAAACCACTAAATGCTTACCAACGTGAGCAGTGCCATTCACTACAGTTGCAACGGCAACGGGTTGATCTGCTTGAACACTGGCGAACAAGTCGGGAAGTTCTGGCCAAGTTTCCTTAGAAACTTGCTCTACGAATACCTCCAAGATGCCACCGCAAGTCAGTCCAACTGCGAAGGCATCATCATTACTAATTCCATATTTTTCAAACTGCGGAACGCCATTTGCAATAACTTCGCCAGCGAGCTCATAAACCGCACCTTCAACACAGCCACCACTGACTGAACCGGTAGCCTCGCCAGCCACATTCACCAACATTGAAGCTCCTGCGGGACGTGGAGCAGAGCGCCAGGTACGAACCACAGTTGCCATGGCGGTAGTGTCGCCGGCTTGGTAAGCGGCGAATAACTCGTCGAGAACTTCTTTCAAGTAACTGTCCTTATTGTCGGTTGTTCTTAACCCTAAGGCAGATCAAGCCACTGCACTATCTGACCAGATTCTGCGCCACCTGCCGGCAAGACTGCGTAGCCATCAGCCTTAACAAAGCCACGAAGCATAGAGGAATCCAGGTGCTCTAATGGCGTTACTGAGTTTCCAGATTCTGAACACAAAACCAAACGCACCTCGCGCGCTGGTCCCTTTAGACCGGTAACTAAAACTCGCTCTTGAAGCTGCGGTAGCGCAGTGCCAGTGGAACCTGCAATTAGCGAAGTTGCCAAGCTGAGTAGTCCAATAACTGCAGACTGCGGATTTCCAGGTAAGCCAATTAGGAACTGCTTACCAATGCGCGCCATTAATTGGTGGTAGCCCGGACGAACCAACACTGCATCGATTATGAATTCTCCACCAGCATCGACAATTGCGTTATGTAAATGGTCAACGGGTCCAGCTGCAGTACCACCCGTTGTAATAATCAGATCTGCTTTCGAATTTGTAATTGCTGCAAAGTGATCTGGCAAGGTGTCAGCAATATGGCAAACTTCATTCAGTTCCGCACCAATGTGCGAAATCCAAAGTGGTAGCTGGGGACCGAGTGAATCCCTAACTTTGCCGTCTCGTGAAGGTCCACCTGTTAGAAGTTCATCACCAAAAATTAAAACGTCAACAACAAGTTTCTTGAACACAGTTACTTCGTCATGACCACCAGCAGCTGCCACCCCGATTATCGCTGGCGTTAACTTTGTGCCTTTTGGAATTAATACATCACCAGATTTTGCTTCATAGCCGCTTGGTCGAACATCATGAAAAAAGGGAAGTGCACCTTCGGAATCCAAGATTCCTGCGGCACCAGCGACCGCACTAACGGTTTGTTCAGCAACCGAGCTTTCTTCGTCTTTGAGCGCCGCGGTTGCACCCTCTGGCATAACGGCACCGGTTGCAATGTGCACGCATTCACCGGGATTTAGCTTTGAAACAAATTCATGTCCGGCGAGAGCATCTCCGACTCGAGTCCAAGGCCCCGGACCACTGACCGCCCAACCATCAATTCGCGAAGCAGCGAATGGCGGCATGTCCCCAAGCGCGACAACATCAGCTGCAAGTACAAATCCACCAGCTTGCTCAAGTTTTAGGGAAATTGTGCTCGTCAAATTTCCGGCTTGATGCGCGAGTTTCCTAGCCTCATGCCAAGACACTTCAAACTCTGGATGCGCACTCATAAGACTATTGTTCTAGATTTCCACAATGCGATACGCAGAACCAAGGAAAACCCTATAAATACGGGCTTGCACTATCGCAAATGGCAATTTCAAACAATAATGAACCCATGGCAAATGTTGCTCAAGCTTTTGTGACTACCGATGTGATTTCGGTGTCAGAACTAGCTGCTGCCGTGCGCTCTAATACCGCGGGTGCCATTGTTACTTTTTCTGGGGATGTGCGGGATAACGATCATGGCCGCGATGTTGCTTCATTGGCATACGAGGCACATCCAACCGCCCAAAACTTATTGGAAAAAGTTGCCAGTGAAATTGCCGCTCGCCATGAAGTATTAAGTGTCGCGGTTGCTCATCGACATGGCCCAATCCCAATTGGTGAATCTGCACTTGTTGCTGCTGTGGCGGCCAGGCACCGCAAAGCTGCCTTTGACGCTTGCGCAGATTTAGTAGATGAAGTGAAAGCACAAATTCCAATATGGAAACATCAGGTTTTCGCAGATGGAACTGATGAATGGGTGAACTGCGCATGAGTACTTTAATTGACACATTTGGTCGAGTACATCGCGATATTCGAGTTTCGTTAACGGATCGCTGCAACCTACGTTGCACATATTGCATGCCTCATGATTTTGCGGCATGGATGCCATCTGAAGATTTGTTAACAACTGACGAGCTGATGACAATTCTTGAAGTCGGCATCGATGCTGGAATTGATGAAGTTCGATTGACAGGCGGGGAGCCGTTACTTCGCCCAGACATTGTAGATATCGTGGCTCGCATCAACAGCCTGCCAAACCCACCAAAACTTTCGCTTACTACTAATGGAATTCGTTTAGCTGCGTTAGCGCAGCCGCTGAAAGATGCGGGTTTGGAACGAGTCAATATTTCTCTGGACACTTTAAGTGCAGAGCGATTTAAGGCAATGACTTTTAGAGATCGCTTTGATGATGTTCTTAAGGGCATCAAGAGTGCCCGTGATGCAGACTTAATTCCGATAAAAATCAACACAGTATTGATGCCAGGTGTTAATGACGATGAAGCAGTTGGCTTGCTGAAATGGGCGCTAGATGAAGGACTTAAGCTTCGGTTCATAGAACAAATGCCACTTGATGCTGGCGGTGTTTGGGATCGATCCACAATGGTTACCGCTGATGATGTATTCCATGCACTGAATCCAGTATTTTCCTTGACTGCCGTTGAGGCGCGAGGATCAGCACCGGCTGAAGAATTCCTGGTTAATGGTGGCCCGGAAACCGTTGGAATTATTGCAAGCGTTACTCGACCATTCTGTGGATCATGTGATCGCTTGCGCCTAACTTCCGATGGACAGCTTCGCTCCTGCCTATTTGCTACAAAAGAGATGGACCTACGTTCAGTGCTTCGGGAATCAGATGACAGCGATGAAGCCAAGCGTGCCGAAATTGCATTGCGGTTTGGCAAGACTGTACTGAGCAAACTTCCAGGACATGGAATAAATGACCCTAGTTTCATTCAGCCAGCAAGGCCAATGTCAGCGATCGGCGGTTAGCCGATGCTGACATCAATAGGCATTGCCGGTACGAGCACGCTAGCGTGCGAAGCGATCGGCGGTTAGCCGATGCTGACATCAATAGGCATTGCCGGTACGAGCACGCTAGCGTGCGAAGCGATCGGCGGTTAGCCGATGCTGACATCAATAGGCATTGCCAGTCCAAGCACGCTAGCGTGCGAAGCAATTGGTGGGTAATTGTGGCGGTAACAGTTAGGTTCTACGCCGCTGCCCGAAAAGCAGCAGGTGTTACTGAATTGAAACTAGATGCAGCCCCTGCAATGCAAGTCTTAGATAAAGCAGTCGAAACTCATCCCAATTTGGCTCAGGTTTTGCCGCAATGTAGTTTTCTGCTTAATGAAGTTGCGCTGCATGATCTCAACACGCAGGTTCTAGATAACGCAACACTCGATGTGTTGCCACCATTCGCTGGAGGCTAATGTGCCAGGAATTCAAAACGTTGACTTCCTTATCGCGCTTTGCCTAATGCTTGGTGCGATTCTTTACACATCCGTTGGCCATGCTGGTTCGTCTGTGTACATTGCGATTATGTCGCTGTTTGGTGTTCCAGCCCAGGTTATAAAGCCGACCGCTCTTGTGTTAAACATCATCGTTTCGTCCTACACCAGCATTCGATACATATCAGCAAAGCTTTTCGACCTAAAGTTGTACATCCCACTTGCTGTTGGTGCAATTCCGATGGCATTTCTTGGCGGCTCGATTGACTTACCAAGCGATGTTTACAAACCCATTGTTGGGGCAATTCTGTTTTTTGCAGGAATCATGTTTTTGTTCCAGTTAAATCCTCAGGAAACCAGAGAACCAAAGCACCCACCCGTAGCGATTTCGGTGCTTACTGGTGCGGTAATCGGTTTGCTTTCTGGATTAACGGGTACTGGTGGTGGCATTTTTCTTTCGCCACTGATCATATTTTTTGCTTGGACATCAGTTAAAGGTGCCTCAGGTACCGCCGCATTGTTTATTCTGACAAACTCGGTTTTTGGATTACTCGGACACATCTCGTCGGTATCTGAATTACCTGATGCGTTATGGCTGTTTGCAATCGCGGTAATTGTGGGCGCACTAATTGGCACCAGGTTAGGCATTAAGCAATTCTCGAACGAAATGGTTAAGCGGGCGTTGGGGGCTGTGCTAATCATTGCTGGTACAAAGTTAGTTTTTAACTGGTAATTGATTGAAGTTCTCCAGACAAGACCTAACGGGACGAAATAAACTGAAGCGCAACAGTGTTTCGTGAAAGGTGCTCCTTGTGGAATTAGAACATTCATTTACTGTTCCGGCTGATATTGATACCGCTTGGAATACTTTGCTTGACGTTGAACGAATTGCAATGTGTATGCCAGGTGCAACTTTGATTAGTGTTGAAGGCGACACCTTTAAGGGTGAAGTAAAAATCAAGCTGGGCCCAGTGACGATGGTCTTTGGTGGTACCGCATCATTTGTAGATAAAGATGTAGCAAACCATCGCCTAGTTATCAATGCTTCTGGAAGTGAAACAAAAGGAACTTCAACAGCTCAAGCCACTGTCACCACTCAGCTCGTTGCTGAGAGCCCAACCCTTACCCGCGTTGATGTTAATACCGATCTTGCAATTACTGGCAAACCAGCTCAGTTTGGTCGAGGAGTGATGTCCGACGTGGCAGGTCGAATCATCGGCCAGTTTGCCGGAAACCTCGAAGGTGTTGTCGCCGCTGGCTCTGGTACCAGTAACGCCACAAGTTCAGATTCATCTGCAACTAGTGCAGCCATGCCAGCGCCTGCCGCAGACGCAATTGACATGATGGAAGTAGCGGGTGGGGCAGTAGCCAAGAAGCTCATCCCAGTTGCCTTGGTTGTAGTTGCAGTTGTAGTTGCCTGGATACTGCTCAAGTAACCCACCAAAATAAGGGTTTACCAAACTCGGACTTTGCCTTCACCTCGCTAATGGGCCAATTTGCGCGCATAATTGAGTAACGAACTCGGGAGGTGTCCGGTGCCAAAGATTCTTGCTACACGTGTAGCTGATTTGCAAAAGTCACGAACTCCTTATGTTCATGCTCGCGTTGTTTTGGCTGAAAAACCAACTTCCGCAAAGCCAGGAGATGAAGCCCTGATTTTTTCTGATGGAACCATCGAAGGTTTCGTTGGAGGATCTTGCGCCGAATCAACCGTGCGAACTGAAGGCATGTCCGTTCTGGGTGACGGCCACGCATTATTGTTGCGAATTGCACCAATGCCCGAGCCAGATACCCAATCCGGAAAGCGCACCGTACATAACCCATGTTTATCCGGTGGAACGTTGGAAATTTTTTTGGAGCCCGTTATGCCTGCACCACTAGTTGCAATTTTTGGAGATAGCCCAATTTCAGGATCACTCATCAAGCAAGGTCCAGGCGCCGGATATGAAATGGTCGAATGGGACAACTCAATTGATTTGGCTAACACATTTGCCGTGATAGTTGCAGCGCACGGTCGCGATGATGAGACTATGTTGCTGGAAGCCGCAGTAACTGCAGGTGTGCCATATGTTGGGTTAGTTGCAAGTCGCAAACGCGGAACTGCAGTTATTGAAATGTTGAATTTAACCGCAGATCAAAAAGCTTCGATTCATTCACCAGCTGGTCTTGATATTGGCGCCCGCACTCCCGACCACATTGCACTTTCAATTCTTGCTGAGATGGTTCAAGCCAGCGCTAATGCAACTGAACCAAGAAAGCCTGCGCCAGTATGCGAAACTGCGATTGACCCAGTGTGCAACATGTCGGTGCCAATGGTTAAAGAATCTATTCATGCTGAATTTGGAGATACTACTGTTTGGTTCTGTGCCCCAGGTTGCTTAAAGGCGTACTCAGCTAATCCTGAATCGTTCCAGTTGGTTTAGAAATGACGAACTCCTTTGCGTCACCCAGTGAATTACAAACTGCGCTGGCACAGGATGGCTACTTAGCGGATGAAGGTTTAGCAACTGCGCTATTTGTTGCCATGTCACTGCCACAACCGCTTCTACTCGAAGGTGAAGCAGGTGTTGGTAAAACCCAAGCTGCTAAATCTCTTGCAGCATTACTAAACACTCCGCTAATTAGATTGCAATGCTACGAAGGCATCGATGCCTCGGAAGCTTTGTATGAATGGAATTATCCACAACAGTTACTAGGTATTCGCGTCGCTGAATCTCAGGGCAAGTCACTTACCGAAGAATCACTTTTCACTCGGGATTATTTGATTGAACGCCCGCTAATGCAGGCAGTTGAACATCCCGGCCCAATGCCAGCAGTTTTGTTGATTGATGAAGTCGACCGTGCCGACGAAGAATTTGAAGCTTTCTTATTTGAATTACTTGCCGAGGGTTCGGTTACGATTCCCGAACTTGGCACAATTTTTGCAAAAATCCCACCAATAGTAATTCTGACTTCAAATCGCACGCGTGATTTGCACGATGCGCTTAAGCGTCGATGCCTTTATCACTGGATTGATTATCCAGAAATACGTCAGGCTACTGCGATTATTCGTAGTCGAGTTCCAAAAGCCACAGAGGATTTGACTGCTCAGGTTGCATCCGCAGTGCAACGCCTGCGCTCTCTGGATGTGCAAAAACAGCCAGGTATCGCCGAAGCCATCGACTGGGTAAATGCCGCAATGATTCTGGGACTGGATCGAATTACTGCAGATAATGCTGCCCAAACTTTAGGTAGCGTCTTGAAGTACCGCGAAGATCATGATGTAGCCCAAGCGCAAGGCTTGGGCTGGGTGGTTAATGGCTGACTTAGCGCAGATTGTTGCCACATTTGGTCAAGTGCTCCACGTGGCAGGTATTCCCGCTACGCCTGAACGTCGCGCTAGATTTGCCCAGGCTGTAATTGATGTTGGACCAAATAAAGTAACGGACTTGTACTGGATAGGTCGCGTCACGCTGCTGTCTAGCCGGGAACAAATCGAAACTTATGACTTAGTTTTCAATCAAGTTTTTCGAGGAATTGTTGATCTCAATGATGTGAGCGAGCAGGCGGAAGTACCAAGTCCTGAAAATGCTCGTGAGTCAGGTGAGCAACAACCAGCAAATGACGCGAGCTCACAAGAAAATCGTAATCAAACTGGCGCTGGGTCCAATGCAACTCCTGGTGAAAAATCTGAAGAAAGCGATTCGGCGGAGCCACCAGCACTTCTTGCTCCAGCAAGTGATGATGAACGTTTACAAGACACCGATTTTTCTGATTGCACACCGCAAGAACTAGATTTGATTGCAGCGCTCGTTGCCAAACTTCCTTTAATTCCACCACGGCGACCAAGCCGACGCAGTAAGCGACATAACAGTGGCCAGACAATAGATATGCGTTCAACAATTCGACATTCGTATGCAACAGCGGGGGATCCTGTTGATCTGATGTATCGAAAGCGAAAAGATCGACCCCGTCGCGTAGTGCTAATTGCAGATGTGTCAGGTTCGATGGAACCTTATTCGCGCATCTATTTGCACTTGATGCTCGGCGCCGTTCGGGCACTTCATGCTGAGGCATTTGTTTTTGCCACTCGACTAACTCGCCTAACTAGATTCCTGAGTACTGGAGATCCTGACATCGCTTATCGAAAAGTTGCGCAGAATACTCCTGATTGGTTTGGCGGTACTCGAATTGGTAAGACGATGTTGGAATTCATCCGAGATCATGGACAACGAGGCATTGCTCGAGGCGCGGTAATTGTGATTGTGTCTGATGGCTGGGAAACTGACGATCCAGAAATTCTCAGTCAGGCGATGCAAAGACTATCCAGACTTTCACATCACATCATCTGGGTTAATCCCCGCAAGGCTGCAGCAAATTATGAGCCATTAGTTGCTGGGATGGCAGCAGCTTTACCGTACGTTGATACTTTCGTTAGCGGACATTCAATCCGGGCACTACAGGAAGTTATGGACGCAATTCGTAACGCGCAGAAGCGTACGGAAATCCAAATCCAAACCCGGGTCAGTTAAAGTACTGAAACCTGCATCAACTGCTTGAAAGTTTCTTCACCTTCACCAGTAATTGAAATCCTTGGGTCAGAACTCTCAATGCGTCCCCACAAGTAAAGATCCATAGCCTCGGCATCTCCGGAAATCACCAGGCGTGCTGAAGCGTTAGCTTGATCAGCAGCTGAAACTGTTGCGGCTTTATCTGTGAAGTTCAGATCCCAAACCTGAGAACCAGACTTTGTTGTCGCAACAATCGAAACGATTCCAAAATCAACGTTAGGTACTTCTGGCCAAGACCCCATCAGAGGCAGAAAATCTAAAACCTCATCCACTCCATCTAGGGCCAATGCCTCATCTATTTTGGTTACAGCACCAACTGCTTGTTCGGCATCAATGCGATGGATTACGGTTTCATGTGCCATGCGGCGAAACCAGAAATCGACTGATTGGTCGCTGTGGTGCCAAGACCAAGTAGCTCGCTCGGGACGATTAATGTCCAAGGCTTTAGTGATGGCATCAAATCCCCAAGACATGAATTCCATGAAGTCTTCGGTGCGGGGATAAGGCGTTAGATGCTCTTTGTTTTGCGCCTGGCTTCCAGTTTCAACAACATATGCTTGGCCAAGGTAGACGTGCGCCATGTGTTTGGCTAAGTCATTCGTCGTCCAACCTGGGCAACTAGGAACCTCCACCGGAGTTTCGGGGATTGCTGCGGCCAATAGTTGGTAATCAGCATTTAGGTGAATTAAGTATTGTTCCCGAGAAAGTTCGGTTCCGGCTACAGATCTCATGGGCATAAGCCTACGGATTAGACTTTGAGCATGTTCGCATCCTTGTCAGATCGCCTAGGCGCCACCTTTAAGCAGTTGCGCGGTAAGGGACGGTTAACTGAGAACGATATTGACGAGACCGTAAGAGAAATTCGCATTGCACTTCTTGATGCTGACGTCGCACTTCCAGTCGTACGCGAGTTTTGTGCTCGAATCAAGGAGCGGGCACTCGGTTCCGAAGTGTCTGCAGCCCTAAATCCAGCACAACAAATCATCAAAATTGTTAATGAAGAATTGATTGGCATTCTGGGTGGCGAAACCAGGCGACTAAAGCTTGCAAAGAATCCACCAACCGTGATCTTGTTGGCAGGTTTGCAAGGTGCGGGTAAAACCACACTGGCTGGAAAACTTGCAGCGCACTTACGAACTCAAGGTCATCAACCAATGTTGGTGGCAGCTGACTTGCAGCGACCAAATGCTGTTGATCAATTGAAAATTGTTGGTGAGCAATCAGCAACAGTTGTTTTTGCTCCGGAACCAGGTAACGGTGTTGGCGATCCAGTCAAAGTAACCCGAGATGCCATGAAGTTTGCTAAAGACAAACTTCATGACGTTGTAATTGTTGACACTGCAGGACGCCTTTCCATTGACAGCGAGTTAATGGATCAACTGGCGAAAGTTAAAGCTGAAGCTAAGCCAGATGAAACTCTGCTGGTAATTGATGCAATGACAGGTCAAGATGCAGTCAACACAGCTGAAACTTTTGCTCGCGACATAGGAATCGATGCAGTTGTTTTAACAAAGCTTGATGGTGATGCTCGTGGTGGCGCGGCGCTTTCCGTTGCAACCATCACTGGCAAGCCAATCATGTTCGCATCAACTGGTGAGAAGTTAACTGACTTTGAAATCTTCCACCCAGATCGCATGGCTTCTAGAATTTTGGACCTGGGTGACTTGCTAACCCTGATTGAGCAAGCAGAACAAACTCTTGATAAAGACCAAACTGAAAAGTTTGCCAAGAAAGTTAAAGACGGCGAAGACTTCACGCTGACTGACTTCATGTTGCAGATGCAGCAACTACGCAAAATGGGATCAATGACAAAAATGCTTGGCATGTTGCCGGGTATGGCTGAAATGAAAAAGCAGATAGAAAATGTTGACGAGCGCGAGATTGATCGCGTCGAAGCAATTATTTCGTCAATGACGCCTGCTGAACGCGAAGATCCAAAACTTCTGAATGGTTCACGTCGAGCCCGTATTGCGAAGGGCTCGGGTATGCAGGTAAGTGACGTAAATACTTTGATGGACCGATTTGTTGTTGCGCAAAAAATGATGAAGCAAATGGCAAAGGGCGGCTCAGTTCCTGGCATGCCACCGATGCCAGGAATGCCCGGCATGCGTCCGCAACAAAAGAAAGTTCAAAAGCCAGGTAAGGGTGCAAAGAAATCTGGTAATCCGGCTAAGCGAGCTGCTCAAGATTCAGGAATTGAACTCGAAGAGCCAAGTGCAACGCTTACTGAGATACCGAGTGCTTTCAGAGATTTTCTAAAATAGAAATCTCAGGCAATAAACACTGCAAGACTTTCTGAAATAACTTTTGGGTCTTCGACTTGTATAACTACAGTCGCGAGATCATTGCCAAGTAAGTTAAATCGAATTGTGTGGTCTGCAAGCTTTGCCCGAACATTCCAAAAATGTGTCACACCATGGCGCTGACGATAGGTTCCAGCAATCACACCAAACCCATAAGTTTGCGAAAACGTGTAGGTACCTGGAGCTCGGAAACCTTTACATTCCTTTAGGATTTCTGCTCCGGTATCAATCGAGACAATGTGCTCAAGGGGAATAGTTATGTCCTTGCGGGAGGCATTCAGAAACTTGTCCCAGGTGGAAAACTCAATAACGACCGCTGATTCAGTCACAGAAACCTTGGGAAACATAGTTCCAGTTTAGATCAACAAAACAGCCACAATTCCAACGGAATTCCCTCAATTTCCTGATTTTTGCCTTGTCTGGCATGATTTATCAAGTAATCCCGACTTGGAAGCCGGCCCTCTACCCGCAACCTTGTTGGATTCATAGACATTAACTAGTTGCGCCCCCGCTGCAACAACGGTTTTATGTCACACCAATTATCAGGAGAAATAAAACTCGTGGCCGTAAAGATCAAACTTAAGCGCATGGGCAGCATCCGCAACCCGCAATACCGCGTAGTAATTGCCGACGCCCGTACCGCTCGCGATGGCCGTGCCATCGAAGAAATCGGTTTGTACCATCCAAAAGAAGAACCAAGTCTTATCAAGATCAATTCAGATCGCGTTCAGTACTGGCTAGGCGTTGGCGCACAGCCAACTGAACCAGTAATGGTTCTGCTAAAGATCACTGGTGACTGGCAGAAGTTCAAGGGCCTACCAGGCGCTGAAGGAACTTTGCGAGTCAAGGAAGCCAAGGTCGACAAGAACACTAAGTTCGCAGAGACCGTTGCAGCTGTTGCTAACGAACCACGCACACCAACAATTCGCCCAAAGGTTGAGAAGCCGGTTGAACCTGAAGTTGTAGCGGAAGTTAAGGCTGAAGAAGCCCCAACTCCAAGCGAAGAAGTTGCAGTAGATGCAGTGGTTGAAGCTGAAGTTGTATCAGAAGCTGCGCCAGAAGTAACTGAGGCTGCCGATGTTGCAGCTGACTCTGCCCCTGAAGCAAGCACCGAAGAGGCTTAAGCAATGCTTGACGAGACTTTAGAACACCTCGTTAAAGGAATTGTTGACCATCCAGACGATGTTGTCGTTCGCGAGAACAACCGTCGGGGCGCAACACTTGAGGTCAAGCTCAATCCTGAAGACATGGGTCGGGTAATCGGCAAAGCCGGTCGCACCGCAACAGCACTTCGTACTGTCGTAAACGCGTTGTCTGACAAGGGCAATGTGCGTATCGACATTCTTGACGTCGACGGAAGGTAATAAATGCAGCTCGTAATCGGGCGCATTGGCCGAGCACATGGCGTGCGCGGTGACCTTTTCGTTGAACCAATGACAGATGAACCAGATCATCGCTATGCAGATGGAACGGTTTTGATGACTTCTGATAACACGACGCTCACTGTCGCCACCTCAAAGTGGCACAGTGGGCGTTTTGTTGTTCACTTTGCTGGGATTGAAGATCGCAATGCCGCCGAAGCTTTGCGCGGCCAGACTCTGACCATTGACGTTGATCCAACAGAACTTCCGGAAGATCCAGATGAGTTTTACGATCATCAACTCGTAGGGCTAAATGTGAAGCTCGAGGACGGATCCTTGGTTGGCGTGATTGGTGAGGTAATTCACTTACCAAGCCAGGACTTGCTTTCGGTTAAGCGCGAAGGTGATCCCGAAGTTTTGATTCCGTTTGTTCTGGAGTTTGTGCCCGAGATTGATCTCGAGACAAAAACTGTAACAATCACCCCACCACCTGGATTGCTTAACGATTTAGAAGCAATTGTCGTTAGGGATGAGGAAGTTTGATGTTGAAGTTTGATGTCATCACGGTTTTCCCGGATTACTTAAAACCGCTTGAGCTTTCGCTTATGGGCAAAGCAATCGAAGATGGTTTGATTTCAGTACACGTTAAAGACTTACGCGATTACACCTCCGATAAACATCAAACAGTTGATGATTCCCCTTATGGTGGCGGACCGGGAATGGTTATGAAGCCTGAACCATGGGGCGATGCATTGGATGAATTCACGACCGCTGAAACCATCCTGATAATTCCTACGCCATCTGGAAAGCCATTTTCTCAAGCTCTTGCAACCGAGTTGTCTACTGCAAAACACATTGTTTTTGCTTGCGGTCGCTATGAAGGTATTGATTCACGCGTGGCGGAACACTACAAAACCAAGATTCGGGTTGAGGAAGTTTCAATTGGCGATTACGTTTTGGCCGGTGGGGAAGTTGCCGTACTTGTAATGGTTGAAGCGATTGCCCGACTTGTTCCAGGAGTACTTGGAAATCAGGAAAGTTTCGCAGACGATTCATTTGCAGTTGGAGCCATGGAAAATTTGCTCGAAGGCCCGATCTATACCCGACCTCCAGTTTGGCGTGAGTTAGAAGTTCCTCAAGTTTTAACTTCGGGCGATCATGCAAAGATCTCGGCTTGGAAGCACGAGCAAGCGAAGTTACGGACAGCAGAAAATCGTCCAGATCTTTTGAATTAACAATCTAGCTGAGTAATTGCACCATCGGGTCGCCGTAGATGTATTCGTTCAATACGTAGTTTATTTCAGGTAAAGATAAAGCCTCGGTGTAAGCGGTGTTCATATAGAACTTTGAAAAGTCAGAGTTTTCAATTGCTTTTTTTGCTCGTGGGTGATTGAGCTTCAAATACATCTGAGTGGTAACTTTTCTGCGTTCAAAGTCAGTGGTTAGTTTTCCGCAGTTATATCCAAAGAGTGTCATCGCTGCATCAGCAAGTTCTGGAGTGGTGCGCTCGATGATCCCCATGTCCTTTACTTTGACGATTGGTCGCAGTTTAGATTTTCGCTCCCAGTATTGAACACAGGTTCGCAATCGATCCTTTGCGTGCGCATCTTGTCCGTTTACATCTACGTAATTGATGGTTAAGTCATCATCACGAACTAAATGAAAGCTTTGATCCAGACGATTTTGTACCGACCATTTTCGCCAGGATCTAGGCACGACAAAAACGATTAAATCTGAAACTTGCGCAGCTTTGTTAAAGAACGGAATTGATAATGAGTTGTTTCGACCAAATGGGGGGTTGGTGATTGTGAGCAGTCCAGTTTGAGCAATGTCCTGCTCTAAAAAGTCACCCAATAAAATCTTCTTGTGATGAGGTTCAATGTCAAAGCTAATTACCTTTTTCAAGCCATGTGCTTTTGCCGCATCAATAAAGGCGCCAGTACCACCAGCAGGTTCAAGCAGAATTCGTCCCGATAAATCGCCGATTCGTTTTTTCACATTGCGCATTACCCGATCAGCAACTTCGGGCGGGGTATAAAACTGTTCCTTGCCAGTAACTCTGGGGTTACCAAGCCGCACTTTGGTTAGTTGCGGATCTGACGGTGGCATGAGGAAGCTTTCGATAGGTGGTGCTCTAAGCATATATATGCACCCACTGATTCGTGGCATTCTGACTGTAATTTGCTGGAAACCCACTAGTTATGGCAAACTCAACTTTGTTGGAACTTAGCAGCACCGCCACAGGGGTGCTGAAACATTAAGTTCTAAACAAACCCGGCAAGAACCATTTATTGGGCTTTCGACCTGCGGCGACATGTCCTTCGGAGTAATAATGCATTTTCTAGACGATGTAGACGCAGCATCCCTGCGCACTGGAATTCCAGATTTCCGTCCCGGCGACAACGTAAAAGTTCACGTTCGAGTTGTTGAAGGAACCCGTTCCCGTATTCAGATTTTCCAGGGCGTTGTAATCCGTCGCCATGGTGGTGGACTTCGTGAGACTTTCACAGTCCGCAAAATCAGTTTTGGAACCGGTGTAGAACGTACTTTCCCACTTCACTCACCAATTGTTGAATTGATCGAATTGGTCAGCCGTGGAGATGTCCGTCGCGCCAAGCTTTACTACCTTCGTGATCTACGCGGCAAGAAGGCAAAGATCAAGGAATTGCGCGACAACGTTTAATTCTTTACAAATTAGCGGGCTCACTTAATGGTGAGTCCGCTAATTTTTTGTTTAAAAGTATGATTAAAGAACTATGGGTCACAAAAAAGAGAAGCCTAAAAAGTCAAAAAAGCAGCCGAGTCTGGTGCGCGAATTAGTGACCGTTGTGGGAACAGCTTTAATCCTTTCAATTCTGGTTCGCACTTTTTTGATCCAAGCTTTTTATGTTCCTAGCGCTTCCATGGAAGATACCCTGCAGGAAAACGATCGAATCATTGTTTCAAAAATCTCCACGCAATTCAGTGGAGTTAATCGGGAAAATGTAGTTGTGTTTCATGATCCCGGTGGCTGGCTAGGCGAAGGATTTCCAAATCCTTATGACACTCCAGTTGGTCGAGTGCTGCAGGCAATTGGAATCGTGCCAGCGAACTCTGGAAATGATTTAGTTAAGCGCGTCATCGGTGTTGCTAACGACACAGTCAAATGTTGTGACACACAAGGTCGAATAGTTCTAAACGGTGTTGGCATCGATGAACCGTACATAAAAGATGGCGCCACCACCGATCAGGTAACTTTTGAAGTCTTGGTTCCAGAAGGTCATGTATTTGTCATGGGCGACAATCGCGGCAACTCTGAAGATTCCCGTTTTCATCTCGATAAGAACAACGGCATGGTTCCAGAAGAAGAAATCATTGGTCGAGTTGCCATGCGCATTTGGCCAATTGGTCGTATTGGTGGGATTGAAAATTAGTTCTGCAGCACCAACTCTTGAATTAGAGCGGGAGTTGTTTTCAACTGGCGTTAAATTCATTGCAGGTGTCGATGAAGTTGGACGTGGCGCACTTGCTGGACCGGTTTCAGTTGGGGTCGCAATTGTTTCAGCCGAGACCTCGCAAGTCCCATCTGGATTACGTGATAGCAAGCAAATCAGTCGTGCCGCTCGAGAAAAATTGATTGAACCCGTTTCCGCCTGGGTCGTGGAATATGCAATTGGGCATGTGGCAGCCAGTGAGATTGATGAAATTGGAATTGTGCCGGCTCTGCGATTGGCCTGGGTGCGAGCTCACCAACAGCTAAGCATCAAACCGGATCACGTAATACTTGATGGTAAGCACAACTGGTTGCTGGAACCAGAATCCAATTTGTTTACAAAGCCGATTTCGGACATTTCGGTTCCAGTGACTATGAAGATTAAGGCGGATGCATCGTGCGCATCGGTATCTGCGGCAAGCGTCTTGGCAAAAGTAGCTCGGGATGAATTGATGCGGGAAGCGGCGCTTATTTATCCAGACTTCGGCTGGGAAGGAAATGTTGGCTATGGATCTAGCGACCACATTGCCGCTATTGCCCGGCTGGGCCCAACTGACCTGCATCGCAAGTCTTGGAAATTACCCAGTGGCCCGAGTGAATCTGACCCAGTCACCGCATAGGCTAATTACATGTCAGCGGATGAATTAGAGCGTTATGAATCCGAAATGGAGCTTGAGCTTTATCGGGAGTATCGCGACTTAGTTCACCTCTTTAGCTACATAGTTCATACTGAACGGCGAATGTATTTAGCAAATGGTGTTGATGTGCAAGTTCGCACTAACGATGCTGGCGATGTTTACTTCGAAGCCACACTTACTGATGCCTGGATTTGGGATATGTATGGTCAAGCCAGATTCGTTAAGAAGGCTCGCGTCCTAACTTTCAAAGATGTAAACGTTGAAGAACTTTCCAAGCCAGACATGGAAGTTCCTTAAGTCTTTCCACATCTTGATTTAGTTCACAGAAACTAGATTTTTACGCCTAACTTCTTCAAACCTTTCACCATGTACTGGTGCACCTTAAAAACAACGAGCTTGGAAAAATTGGCGAAGACATTGCCACAATCTATTTGCAAGACATGGGTTATGAAATCCTGGGACGTAATTGGAGATTCAAACGCGTCGAGCTCGACATTATTGCGCAAAAGGAGTCCACATTAGTTTTCTGTGAGGTCAAAACTCGTAGATCCATAAGTCATGGCGTGCCAAGTGATGCAATAACACCGCTCAAGCTCCAGCACCTAAGGACTGCTGCGCTGCATTGGCTAAGTAATCATCAATCCAGACATCAAGGTATTCGCTTCGATGCCATCAGCGTGATCTATTGCGATGGCCAACCCACAACAATTAGCCACCTTAAAGGGATCGAATAATGACGCTGGCTAGGGCATGTGGAGTTGTTATCAACGGCGTCGAAGGATTAGTTGTCGATATCGAGGCTTACTTAAGTCAAGGGCTTCCAGGTATGGCAATTGTTGGACTCCCTGACACTGCTGTTGGTGAAGCTCGGGATCGGGTTCGGGCTGCAGTTCAAAACAGTGAATTGTCCTGGCCGTCAGAACGTCGAATCACTGTGGGACTTTCACCGGCATCAGTTCATAAGCGCGGGGCATCACTTGATCTAGGAATAGCACTTTCAATCTTGTCTGCACACTCTCAAATTCCCGAGATGTCCAAAACCATTGTGGTTGGCGAACTTGCGCTTGATGGCCAAGTGCGACCAGTTAAGGGAGTTCTGGTTGCTGCGCTCTGTGCTTACCGCCGTGGCTATGACACTTTGATAGTTCCGCAATCACAAGTTAATGAAGCGCAATTAGTTCCTGGGCTGAAAGTTGTTGGAGTCAAGAGTTTGTCGGATGCGGTCGCGTATCTACGTGGGGAAGATATTTCTGGTGACTTACTCGAACCGATTGAGTTTGTTACCGAGCCCATTCCAGATTTAAGTGAAGTCCGCGGACAATCAAATGCCCGTCGCGCACTTGAGGTGGCAGCTGCCGGTGGACACCACTTGGCATTCTTGGGGTCGCCCGGGGTTGGTAAAACTATGTTGGCGCAAAGGCTGCCTGGCTTGCTGCCTAAGTTAACTGATGATCAAGCAGTTGAAGTTACTGCGATCTATTCAGCAGCTGGCGCATTGGCAGCTGGGCAAGGATTAATCCGAACTCCACCATTTCAAGCGCCACATCACACCACAACTAAAGCTGCACTGATTGGAGGCGGCAGTAATGCAGTGCGCGTTGGCATGGTGACAATGGCAAACCATGGTGTGCTTTGTCTAGATGAAGCCGCTGAGTTTGAACGATCGGTTCTAGATGCATTGCGCCAACCACTTGAATCGGGCGCAGTCACGATTGCTAGGTCTGGATTTCAAACCATCTTGCCTGCAAAGTTTCAACTGGTTCTGGCATCCAATCCTTGTCCTTGTGGGAAGTTCATTGGCACGGGAGCGCAGTGCAGTTGTTCATCGCAAGTGCGCCGGCGATACTTCTCACGCTTGTCCGGCCCGCTTTTGGACCGCATTGATTTGCGGGTAACCCTGGAGCGACCAAGTTTGGCCGAACTCGATCCCAGCTCAGGCGAACTTGAAGGCACTGAAGTAGTTGCTGCGCGAGTTGCTCAGGCCAGAGAACGCGCCGCTTATAGATATCGCGATGAACATTGGAATATAAATTCCCAAGTTCCTGGTCCAATGCTTCGTAGAAGATATCCAGTTTCCGATAATGCGCGTGAACTACTCACAAATGATGCACTTGAGATTTCAGCACGTGGCGCAGATCGAATCCTTCGGGTTGCCTGGACGATTGCTGATCTGCGAGGACATGACATTCCAAACGAAACCGACGTTGCAGCCGCACTTATGTATCGAGATGGCAATGGTTCATGGCAAGCCAGCTAACAGATCGGCACGCCCGACTAATCATTTCCATTGCTGGTGAACCAGGAGATGAGCGAGTAGGTCAAGCGGTTGCTGAGTTTGGCGCTGCTGATGCAGTTGAGCGATGGGAGAGTGGTTATGGCGCAGATGCCATGTGTAAATCAATTGATCGGGTTTTGAATTCACCTTTGATTGAACAAGCAGTCAAGTCTTTGAATTCAGTGCGTGGAAGATTCATTACTCCAGCAGATGAAGAGTGGCCAGAATCCTTGGATGATCTTGACACTGCAGCACCAGTTGGACTTTGGTGTACTGGCGGCGGTTCACTGGCTGAAATTTCAAATCAAGCTCTGGCCGTTGTTGGCGCTCGCTCGGCTACTTCATATGGGCAGCGCATTGCCTACGAATTAGGAATACAAGGTGCGAAGGAAAACGTCGGAATAATTTCCGGGGCAGCTTATGGAATTGACGCTGCAGCCCATCGAGGGTCGTTAGCAGGGATAGGAAAAACCGTTGCAGTTTTAGCCTGTGGAGTTGATGTTGCATACCCGGTTTCACATCGAGGACTGCTTTCCACGATCACGGACTTAGGTGTGGTGGTTAGCGAAGCCCCACCTGGGGCTAAACCTCATAAACATAGATTCTTGATCCGGAATCGATTGATCGCTGCGCTATCCCAATCCACAGTTGTGGTTGAGGCCGCGCTACGGTCTGGTTCACTCTCTACATCAAATTGGGCTCACGTCCTTAATCGACAGATCTGGGGGATACCTGGTCCAATTACCAGTGCCACGTCTGCAGGAGTGCATGCTGCAATTCGCGACAACATGATGAAGATAGCAACCAGCACCGATGAGATCTTTCAAGATTTCAAATCCCCAGAACTTCCAGTACAACTCGGATTACTTGATGGCGCCATCGTTGGTTTGATTTCCCAAGGTCCGAGATCCACCCATGAACTTGCCATGCACTTTGGATCAGAAGTTGATTTTCACGATTTGCAGGCCGCGTTGACGTTATTGGAAGTTCGAAAACTGATCTCGCTATCAAATCAAGGCTGGAAACTAGTTAAGTAGAAAGTCTTGGCAGCACAATACGCCAATGTTCTTGCTATTTTGCGCCAGGCTTGCAACGGTAGAGGTATGAGTAGCACTGAGTTGGAAGAAGTTAGCACTAACTTCAGTTCAGCCAGCGCTCGATTCATTCAGCACGTTGAGCTCGAATTGGGTAGAAGCCAAAACACTTCTAAGGCATATCGAAAAGATCTCGATAACTTGTTTTTGTTCGTGCAATCGCGAGGTTGCCAGGAATTGCAAGATATTGGAATTGTGGAACTTCGCGGCTGGCTTGCCAGTCAACGTGTAGCCGGACTTTCTTCGGCAACGATTGCGCGCCGCGCAACGTCAATTCGAATGTTCTTCGCCTGGGCAACTCACACCAAGTTGATTACTGAAGACCCCGCTAGCGCATTAGTTATTCCTAAAGTCAGTAAAAAGTTGCCACACATTTTGCAGCAGAACCAAGCCGAGAATTTAATGGAGCGCGCTGCGTTGCGGGCAGATGATAATTCACCAACTCACATTCGTGACCAAGCGATGTTGGAACTTTTGTATGCAACGGGGATTCGTGTTGGGGAATTAGTTGGACTTGATATTCATGACCTTGATCCAACTCGAAGAACTATTCGAGTTCTTGGTAAAGGTTCGAAAGAACGAGTCGTGCCATATGGAGCAATCGCTGAGAAAACTGTCGAGAAGTATTTAGCGATTGCTCGACCGGCACTTGCAACGGATACAAGTGGCGCTGCCCTGTTCTTAGGTTCGCGTGGAAAACGAATTGATCAACGAGTTGTACGAACTATGGTGCACGAGGTTTTATCTAGCCTGGAAGGTGTGCCTGACCTTGGGCCTCATGGCTTGCGACATTCGGCGGCTACGCACTTGATTGAAGGTGGCGCAGACATTAGAGCCGTGCAAGAAATTCTCGGTCACTCAAGTTTGGCAACCACACAGCTTTACACGCACGTTTCTATGGACCGACTCCGCGCTGTGTTTGAGCAGGCACACCCAAGGGCTTAATCCCTTGGGTGCGAGTAAACACTGTCGCGTGCTTAGGCAATAACCGCACTCGCTTTTGAACTAGCGAAAGTGGATTCAAGTATTTCTCGCCACGAATTAATCCCCAATGTAAACAACTAACTGTTGCTTTGGATGAGCAATGACTTTCACCTGCACTAAGTGTTCCGATCACATCACCAACTCGAACTCGGGATCCAATAGTTACCGAAGCAGTCACAGGTTCGTAAGTAGTTCGAAGTTTTCCGTGCTTGATAACGACCACGCCTTTGCCAGCAACTAGGCCAGCAAAAGTAATCACTCCATTGCCAGCTGCCAGCACTTTATCGCCGCTTTTCCCGATCAGATCAACACCGCGGTGGCCTGGCAGCCAGTTCCGCGCCGGGCGATCAAAGCCCGCACTGAGCTTGGCGGGCTTAATTGGCCAATCCCAGTTTTTTGCAGCTTGAGTCTGCCAGGCAGCCTGTGCTGGGCCTGGTTGGAGTAATCCAGCAATAAGTCCTCCAGTAATGGCCAAAACTCCGATTTTTCTTTGAAAAGCCAGATTTTTCATGGAATAAGGATCGCCTTGATTTGAGCAGATCCCAATTCCAGCAGGCCTGCTGTGGAATGGGTTGGGCTGTGGTTTTTGAACCCGCCAAAACCCCCGTAAACTAAGGCTTGCACCTAGCAATAGGTGACTTCACAGGTTCAACAAAGTGAATCGACAGACCATCGGTCCTGGCAACGGGCGGTCTCCGACACGAGAACCAAGGATGACTTCAACCGAAGTCATACAAACCGCAATGAGGTTGGTTAACGCCAGCCTAAGAAATAGGAGTACAACCATGGCCGTCGTCTCGACGCGACAGCTGCTGGATAACGGTGTTCACTTCGGACACCAGACCCGCCGCTGGAACCCAAAAATGAAGCGCTTTATTTTCACTGAGCGCAATGGCATTTACATCATCGATTTGCAACAGTCACTTGCTTACATTGACCGCGCATACGAATTCGTTCGCGAAACTGTAGCTCACGGTGGCACCGTACTTTTCGTTGGCACCAAGAAGCAGGCTCAGGAAGCAATTGCAACTGAAGCTGCTCGCGTTGGCATGCCATACGTAAACCACCGTTGGTTAGGCGGAATGCTTACAAACTTCCAGACTGTTTCAAAGCGTATTTCTCGCATGAAGGAACTAGAGCAGATCAACTTTGATGATGTTGCTGGTTCAGGTCTAACTAAGAAAGAACTTCTTGTTCTTCGTCGTGAAAAAGAAAAGTTGGAACTTGTTCTTACTGGTATTCGTGACATGCAGAAACTTCCAAGTGCAATTTGGGTTGTTGATACAAACAAAGAGCACATTGCAGTTGGCGAAGCCCACAAGCTAAACATCCCAGTTGTTGGCATTCTTGACACCAACTGTGATCCAGATGTTGTGGACTATCCAATTCCAGGAAATGACGATGCACTTCGCGCTGTTGGCTTACTAACTCGCGTAATTGCAGATGCAATTGCTGATGGCTTGATGGCACGCGCTGGCGGTGCAGTTGCTGGTGCACCTGCAGATGCAGCAGTTGAGCCACTTGCTGATTGGGAAAAGGAACTTCTAACTGGAACTGCAGACGCAGTACCAGCTGAAGCTCCAGCTGCCGAAGCACCTGCTGCTGAATAAGCATTCGTAACTGCGGGCATAACTTTGCCCGCAGTTACAAAACTAATTACCCACGATCTACTGACCCCAAAACTAAAAGGAAATAAATCATGTCTATTTCAGCCGCGGACGTAAAGAAACTTCGCGACATTACTTCAGCCGGAATGATGGAGTGCAAGAAAGCACTTGAAGAATCAAACGGTGACTTCGATAAGGCTGTAGAGCTTCTACGTATCTCTGGAGCTGCAAAAGCTGCAAAGCGCGGTGCTGAGCGTGAAACTTCAGCTGGCATCGTGGCTCAAAACGCAGGTGTTCTAGTTGAACTACTTTGCGAAACTGACTTCGTAGCAAAGAGTGAAGACTTCTTGAAGCTTGGTGACGAGATTGCAGCTGCAGTTAAGTCAGCTGGCGCTAAGGATTCCGCCGCCGCCGCCGCGCTAACTCTTGGTAGCGGAAAGACTGCAGAACAAGCAGTTGCAGATATGGCTGTAGTAATTGGCGAAAAGATCGAACTTGGTCGCGTTGCCAATCACGAAGGTGACGTTGCGGTTTACATGCACCGTCGCTCGGCAGATTTGCCACCAGCTGTTGGCGTTTTGGTTTCCTATTCAGGATCTGAAGATGCTGCTCGCAGCGCTGCCATGCAGATCGCCGCAATGCGCCCAAGTTACCTAACTCGGGATGAAGTTCCGGCAGATGTAGTCGAAAACGAAAAGCACATTGCTATGGAAACTGCCAAAGAAGAAGGCAAGCCAGAAGCCGCCCTACCAAAGATTGTGGAAGGTCGCGTAAATGGATTCTTCAAGGACAACTGCCTACTTGAGCAGTCCTCAGTTATTGATAACAAGAAGTCTGTTAAGCAGGTTCTGGAAGAAGCCGGAACTAGCATCACAAGCTTCACCCGAATTGAAATTGCTGGCTAACTAGCAATCTCTAGCCTCTTTTGGCGCTACCTCCCGACTGTGATCCAGCCGGTGGGGTAGCGCCAAAAGTATTTTGTGGGGAAGTTTTATAAGGACCATATTTCGGTGGGGTCTGTGCAGACTTTTTCGGGTAAGTAAGGCAAGATTAAGGACGTGAGCACATCTGATAAATCCATCTGGCCTGGTGTTCCAAAAGGTGGCTGGAAGCGCGTACTTCTAAAGCTTTCCGGTGAAGCCTTTGCTGGTGAAGGAAAACTTGGCGTAGATCCAGATGTCGTTAATGACATTGCTCGCCAAATTACTGAAGTTGTTAAATCTGGTGCTGAAGTCGCTGTTGTAATCGGTGGTGGTAACTATTTCCGTGGCGCCCAGCTAGCTGAGCGCGGTATGGATCGAGCTCGAGCTGACTACATGGGTATGCTCGGCACCGTCATGAACTGCCTAGCGCTTCAGGATTTCCTCGAGAAGCAAGGTGTTGCTACCCGAGTTCAAACCGCAATCCCAATGAGCCAAGTGGCCGAGCCTTACATTCCGGGTCGCGCCGTGCGTCACTTGGAAAAGGGTCGCGTAGTTATCTTTGGCGCCGGTCTTGGCACTCCTTACTTCAGCACTGATAGTTGTGCAGCCCAGCGCGCACTAGAAATTGGCTGCGAAGTTGTTTTGATGGCTAAGGGTGTCGATGGTGTTTACGATGACGACCCTCGCACGAATCCAGCCGCTAAGCGCTATGAAAACTTAAGTCACGACGATGTCTTATCTCAAAACCTTAAAGTCGCTGATGCCACAGCAATCAGCCTTTGCCGCGACAATGATCTGCCGATCGTGGTTTTCAATTTGCTAGTAGATGGCAACATTGCTCGCGCAGTTCGTGGAGAACAAGTCGGAACCCTAATTAAGACAAGTCGCTAGAGGATTTGAGTAGACATGATTAACGAGACCTTAAAAGACGCCGAAGAAAAGATGGCAAAGGCAACCGAAGTAACTCGAGAAGAGTTCACCACAATTCGAGCTGGCCGGGCTAACGCCGCTTTGTTCTCAAAGATCCTGGTTGATTACTACGGAACGCCAACACCGATTCAACAAGTGGCCTCGATTCAGACGCCAGAACCTCGCGTTGCTGTTATCACTCCATTTGATAAGACTGCACTAGGCGCAATTGAGCGCGCGATTCGTGACTCTGACTTAGGTGTTAATCCTTCAAATGATGGCGCAATCGTTCGGGTACCATTCCCGCAATTAACTGAAGAGCGACGTAAAGAATTCATTAAGGTTGCCAAAGCGAAAGCTGAGGATGCCCGAATTGCAATTCGCAACATTCGACGCAGCGCCAAAGAAGCTCTAGAAAAAATGGCTAAAGATGGCGATGCTGGTAAAGATGATGTGGCCCGCGCTGAAAAAGCTTTAGAGGATTTAACAACAAAGGCTGTTGGCCATATTGACGACATGCTTAAGCACAAAGAAGCTGAACTTCTAGAGGTCTAGTTAATGACTTCTAATCAAACTGATTACGGTAAAGCCGGAAGAAATTTGCCGGTAGCTACTGCAGTTGGTTTTGGACTCCTAGCCACAGTTATTGCGTCACTGTTTATTGACGTTCGATTCTTTGCCATGCTGGTTGCTTTTGCAGCCATGCTGGCAGTCCGCGAGTTAAGTAAGGCACTTGCCGTCGGGCTATCTGATCGTATGAGCATCCTGCTACAAATCTTGGCGCCTGCAATCGTGGTAGCTGCTGCGGTCGGGGGAGTCGAAGGCTTAATTGCTGCATTTGTTTCAAGCGCAATATTGGTTCTAACCGTTCGCCTACTTGATGGCCAAGAGGCTTACGTTCACCATGTAACCCGATCAATTTTTGCTTTAACTTATGCGCCAGTTCTGGCTGGCTTTGCAGTTTTGCTGTCCACACAAGAAGACGGCGCTTGGAAAGTGCTGGCATTCATCTTGCTAACTGCTGCTACTGATTTAGGTGGTTACGCGGCAGGTGCGATATTTGGCAAGCATCCAATGGCGCCAAAAATTTCTCCAAAGAAATCTTGGGAAGGCTTTGTTGGCGCACTAATTCTCCAGCTAATTGTTGGAGTAGTGCTATGGATTTATGTATTTGATCAATCATGGTGGGAAGGCGCAATCGTTGGTTTTGTGATGATGCTTACTGCAACCATCGGCGATCTAGTCGAATCGATGATTAAGCGAGACCTTGGAATCAAGGATATGGGATCTTTATTGCCTGGACATGGTGGCGTAATGGATCGCTTGGATTCGTTAGTCATCAATGCCTTCATGGCGTGGCTACTATTTGGATTTTTTCT
Source organism: Candidatus Nanopelagicales bacterium (assembly GCA_036796575.1). Taxonomy (GTDB): domain Bacteria; phylum Actinomycetota; class Actinomycetes; order S36-B12; family UBA5976; genus UBA5976. The sequence continues at coordinate 575,365 of DAIRCR010000001.1, forward strand.
CTAACTAGCAATGTGCCCGTAGGCTAAAGGCATGCCTGCACCCGGTGAATTGATCATGGTCGAACCAAAGCGACCAAAGCCACCTAAACATTGGTCCGATTGGACTGTTGAAGAACGCAAGGCTCAAGTAATTGAACTTGGATTACCAGGGTTTCGGGCAGATCAGTTTTCCCGTCAGTGGTACCAACGCCTTAACAATGACACGGCTTCTTGGACTGACGTGCCAGCAGATATGCGCGAGGCCGTAAAGGACTTACTGTTTCCAGATTTAATGACAAGTATTCGTGAACTTAAATGCGATAACGGAACCACAGTTAAGCAAGTTTGGAAACTATTCGATGGCGTTCTTGTCGAGAGTGTTCTGATGCGTTACACCGATCGAACCACGATGTGCATTTCTTCCCAAGCTGGTTGCGGCATGAATTGCCCATTCTGTGCCACAGGCCAGAGTGGTCTGACTCGAAACTTATCAACTGCTGAAATTGTGGAACAGGTTTTAGCTGGCGCGCGCTCTTTGGCTAATGGTGAAATTGAAGGCGGCATTGGCCGCGTTAACAATCTTGTGTTTATGGGCATGGGCGAACCTATGGCCAATTACAATAGTGTCATTGGTGCGATTCGTCGATTAACTGAACCAGCACCAGCAGGTTTTGGAATGTCAGCGCGTGGCATCACAGTTTCAACGGTTGGGTTAGTTCCGCGTATGCGCCAGTTAGCTGAAGAAGGCATCCCAGTAACGCTTGCGGTTTCGTTACATGCTCCAGATGATGAGTTGCGAGACACTTTGGTTCCAATCAATACTCGGTTCAAAGTGCAAGAAGTTTTGGATGCTGCTTGGTACTACGCCGATCAAACTGGCCGTCGAATCTCAATCGAGTACGCAATGATCAAGGACATTAATGATCAAGCTTGGCGAGCAGACCTTTTGGGTGAAAAACTCGCCGGCAATCTGGTGCACGTGAATCTAATCCCACTAAACCCAACGCCTGGTTCAAAGTGGACTGCTTCGCGCCCAGAGGACGAAGACGAGTTTGTGCGTCGCTTAAAGAGTCATGGGGTTCCAGTTACTGTGCGCGATACTCGTGGTCGTGACATTGATGGTGCTTGCGGTCAGCTTGCCGCTGCTACCAAAAACTAACTTTTTCTGACGCTTCAGACTCGTTCATTCCCAATTAGTGGTAGACACTTCCTATGAGTGATTACCAGCGGGCTTACCAACAAAGCTTGTCCGACCCAGCAGGATTCTGGGGCGAGGCTGCCAAGTTAGTTAAGTGGGATAAGACTCCAAAAGTTGTTTTGGATGACAGCAACGTTCCGCTGTATCGGTGGTTCTCTGATGGCATGTTGAACACTTGCTATAACGCACTGGATCGCCACGTTATTGATGGTAGGGCCGATCAACCTGCGGTAATCCATGAAAGTGCTATCACCGGTAAGTCAGCTATTTTGACTTACGCCCAAATGCTGGAAAAAACAGCGCGGTTTGCCGGCGCCTTGCGCATGGCAGGCGTTGAAAAAGGGGATCGGGTTGTTATTTATATGCCGATGGTGCCCGAAGCGCTAATTGCCATGCTGGCTTGTGCCAGATTGGGCGCAGTTCACTCGGTTGTGTTCGGGGGCTTTGCTCCAGCTGAGCTAGCAGCACGAATTGATGATGCGAAACCAAAAGTGATTGTGTCCGCTTCGTGTGGCCTAGAACCAACTCGAGTTGTGGAATACAAACCAATGCTTGACGAATCGATTGCCTTGGCAACTCATAAGCCAAGTAGGTGCATCATTTTGCAGCGCGAGCAACACCCAGTTGAACTTGGGCCACTAGACATGGACTGGAAAGATGCCATGGCGATGGCAGAACCTGCTGAATGCGTTTCCGTTGCAGCCACTGATCCGCTATACATTTTGTATACCTCGGGTACAACCGGAAAACCTAAAGGAATTGTGCGTGACAACGGCGGTCACGCAGTCGCACTTACATGGTCGATGAAAAATGTGTACAACATTGAAGCTGGAGACATGTGGTGGTCAGCCTCAGATGTTGGATGGGTAGTTGGTCATTCCTACATCGTCTATGCGCCGTTGTTTGCTGGAGCGACAACGATTGTCTTTGAAGGCAAGCCAGTTGGCACGCCAGACGCTGGAACCTTCTGGCGAGTGATTGAAAAATATGGCGTAAAAGGATTGTTTACCGCGCCAACTGCAATTCGGGCAATCCGCAAAGAAGATTACAACGGAGACTTCATTAAGAAAACAGATCTTTCAAAGTTTGAAAACCTGTTTCTTGCAGGTGAGCGGTTGGATCCTGATACTTATCATTGGGCAACGGAAAATCTTGGCGTCCCAGTAATTGACAACTGGTGGCAAACTGAAACTGGTTGGCCAATTGCATCTAACTTACGTGGCCTTGAACCAATGCCAATCAAACCAGGATCACCAACTGTTGCTATTCCTGGCTATGAAATAAAGGTGCTTGACGAGTCAGGAAAAGAGTTACCTGCTGGGACTGAAGGCAACATCGCGATCACTTTGCCATTGCCACCTGGAACTTTGCCAACGCTTTGGGGAGATGACCAGCGTTACATCGACTCTTACCTAACTGTTTTCCCAGGAATGTATGCCAGCGGTGATGGTGGATACATTGACGAAGACGGATACGTCTACATCATGGGTCGGACCGACGATGTGATTAACGTTGCTGGACATCGCTTGAGCACAGGATCACTTGAAGCTGTCGTCGCAACGCACGAGTTGGTGGCAGAGTGTGCGGTAATTGGTGTCGCTGATGCCATCAAGGGACAGATTCCAAAGGCATTTGTAGTACTTAAAGCTGGTGCCCAAGTTGATGCCGAAGAAATTCGGATACAGATTGTGGCAATGGTGCGCAAAGAAGTTGGTCCAGTTGCAGCCTTGAACGAAGTGGTTGTCGTGCCAGGGTTACCAAAAACTCGATCGGGCAAAGTTCTTCGCAAGACCATGCGGGGGATTGCAGATGGTAAGCACGTAGATATCCCAAGCACTATCGAAGACGCATCAATTTTAGACATTTTGCGGCCGCTGCTTCGCACTGAATAACCAAAATCAAGCCCAATAAGCATTGTTTCGTGCGGGCTTAGTCATAGGGTTGAGATATGGCTCTTTCTGTTACCACTCGCAAATCACTGTTTGGAATTAATGCTCTTAGCGCTTGGATTGGCCTGAGCATGTCAACTTTCATTGAGATCTTTGGGCTCGTTGAAACCAAAGGCACAGGCGAACCTCCAATAACCTCGCAATTTGGTCATGTTGGTGACTATGCATCAGGACTGGCTGGGGCGCCAGAGCGCCTGATTGATTTGTTCAGCTACTTCACAATCTGGAGTCAAATCATGGTGGGCGTCGTTATGACGTTGCTCTATTTGAATCCACTGCGAGATGGAAAACTTTTCCGGGTGTTTCGACTCGACAGCATCTTGATGATCACAGTAACTGGCGTGGTCTACAACCTTTTACTTGGCCCAAATTACCCGCCAGAAGGACTTAACCAAATTTCTAGCCCAATCCAGCACACCATTACCCCGTTGATTACAGTATTGGTTTTTGTGATTGCTGGACCACGCGGCTGGATAAATCTAAAGAATATTTTGGCAGCGCTTGTAGTGCCAATCATTTATGTGTTTTATACCCTCTTCCGCGGCGCGATCATCGAGAAGTATCCGTATGACTTTTTCGATGTGGTGTCATTTGGCTATGCCTACGTATTGATATTTGTCTTAGGAATTCTGTTTGCCTCACTAATCGTGGCTGGAATCTACTGGGGCATTGATAAAGCTTTAACTCGTAAACCAAAAACTGCTTAAGGAGCAAAATGTCAGATAGCAATTCCGGCTTTACACCACCGGCAGGTTTCTCAGAAATCGCAAAGCAAGATTCAAGCGAAAGTAACAAGACAATTTTGCCGATCGTATTGTTCTTGATTTTACTTCCTACGGTGCATCGGTTCTATGTTGGAAAAATTGGAACTGGCTTACTTTTCTTTTTCACTATCGGTGGGCTTGGAATTTGGTGGATCTACGATGTAATCATTTCCATCACTGGAAACTTCACAGATAAGCAAGGGCGAAAAATCACCCGCTGGACTTAAGTTCAATAAGGAAGCCCCCGAACACTCGGGGGCTTTTTTATTTGGTTTATTAGGCCTGGTAGTCGGCGTAAGCAGCAATTCCGGTTAGCGCTTGTCCAACAACCAAGGTGTGGATTTCGTTTGTGCCTTCGTAGGTGTAAACGCTTTCCAAGTTGTTCATGTGGCGAATGATTGGGTATTCCAATGTGATGCCAGATCCACCGAGCATGGAACGGGATTCGCGGGCAACTTCAAGTGCCATGCGAACGTTGTTCTTCTTGCCAATGCTGACCTGCTCTGGGCGAAGTAAGTGCTGATCCTTTTGCTTTCCAAGGTGAGCAGCAAGCAACATACCGTTACCGGTAGCAATTGCCATGTCAGCAAGCTTTTGCTGTGACAACTGGAAGGCAGCAAGTGGGCGGTTGAACTGATGACGGTTCAACTGGTAATCGATTGCAGTTTCCAAGCAATCGCGAGCGGCGCCAACGACACCGAACAAGATGCCAAAGCGAGCTTCAGACAAGCAGGAAAGTGGGCCACGAAGTGTTTGAACCTCAGGAAGAACAGCGGAGGCTGGAAGGCGAACATTTTCAAATACCAATTCACTGGTGATTGAAGCACGAAGTGACATCTTGTGCTTAACCAAGTTGGCCTTGAAGCCAGGAGTGTTAGTTGGAACTACAAATCCTTCGATGCCGTTGTCGGTGTGGGCCCAAACGATTGCAACATCTGCAATGTTTCCGTTGGTGATCCACATCTTTGAGCCATTAAGAATCCAGTCATCGCCATCACGCTTAGCGTTGGTGCGCATTTCACTTGGGTTAGAGCCAGCATCAGCTTCAGTTAGACCAAAGCAACCAAGTGCTTCTCCGGTCGCCATGCGTGGCAACCATTCTTGCTTTTGTTCTTCAGAACCGAACTTCCAGATGGCAAACATTGCTAGGGAACCCTGGACCGAAACAAACGAGCGAAGGCCTGAGTCACCGGCTTCAAGCTCCAGGCAGGCAAGACCATAAGACGTAGCATCGGTACCAGCGCAGCCGTAACCTTCAAGGTGCATACCGAACATACCCATTTGGCCGATTTCCTTTGCCAACTCGCGGGCTGGGAACTCGCCGTCTTCAAACCACTGGCCAACGTGCGGCTTAATGCGATCATCGACGAATTTGCGAACTGCATCGCGCATTGCAAGCTGCTCGTCATTGAACAGGCTGTCGATTGCGTAAAGCTCAAATGGATGTTGTGGCGCGGCCATTGGGTTTCCTATCGTTGGAATTGGATCCAATTTATCACAGATTGGATCCAATCTTCAAGCACCCTTGGTGGGCGATTGGTCCCTAATTTACTAGGAAATTGTCAGCAAAACTACGGCGATGCCAGCCCCATAGAGGCCAATAACTTGGTGACGCTCCAGGCGCTCCTTTAGGAATATCCGCGCCAGCAATACCGTAATCGCTGGATACAAGGCCGCAATAACCGAGATCACGACAAGTTGCCCTCGTTGGGAGGCCAGCATGAAAGTAGTGCCACCCCAAACATCCAAAGCACCAGATGCCATAGCTCGCTTGGTATCAACTGGCTTGCCTGCCAGTGATTTCCAGAGCACTAACGCAGTTACACAAAAAATCACCATAGTTAATGAGCGAGCTGTTATAACCGGGGAAAGACCAGACCCAATTGGTGCGCTACCGACACTTAACAAGAATCCAGCGAAACCAAATCCGCCAAAGACTGCAAATATTGCTGCCGTCTTAGTTAGTGGGTGAGTAGCATCTCGCGTAGATCTACTTACCAACACAATCGATGCCATAGCTACCAGTGCGCCGATAGATCCTGAAATAGTTAGGCGCTCGCCACGAAACAACCCAACGCTAAATGGAATGATTACTGCAACCAGTGCTGTGATTGGAGCAACCGCTCCCATTGGGCCAAGTCCCAGAGATTTCAAAACAAAGATGTATCCAACGACACCAGAAAGCCCTGCAAATAATCCAGCAGTAACTGCTGCTCGACTAAAGTCAGCACCCAGAAATGGCGCAGCTAGTAAAAGCGAAACAAGTCCAGTACCTACGGTAATTGGAAGGACTTTAAAGAGCGGACTGGTTCTGGTTGCAAGTCCACCAAAGTAATCACCAAAGCCATATGCCAGTGCGCACGCGAAGGCAAGCAGGACGGCTGACATAAGGCTTCGAGTCTAGGGCTTAGCTGGTGGCCAGAAGCACTACCGCCGCACCAGCACCAAACAGACCGATGAGTTGATGACGCTCCATACGCTCGTGCAAAACAACTCGAGCAAGCAAAACGGTGAATGCTGGGTACAGAGCTGCGACGACTGCAACTAAAACTAAGTCACCGGCGCGGGTAGCCATCATGAAGGTAGCACCACCAACGACATCCAATGCACCGGAAGAAATTGCAAGTTTGTAATCAATTGCTCCGTCGCGAATTGTCTTCCATTTTGCAATTGCGATAAACACAAAGATTCCACCAGTAACTAATCGGCCCACGATCACCGGTGCTAAACCGCTGTCATCTGGTCCACCGCTAATTCCAAGCAGGTAACCAGCAATTCCAAGGCCAGCAATAATTGCCACGATTACAGCTTTTGCAGTTACTGGGTGCGTAGCGTCAGCTGTAGAGCGACTTACCAAAACAATTGAGATAAAAGCTAAACCTGCGCCGATGAATCCGACTGTAGATAGCGTCTCACCCCGCCAGAATCCAACCGCAAACGGAATTATGGCGCCAATCACTGCCGAGATCGGTGCAACCACACTCATTGGACCAAGGGCAAGCCCGTACATGATGAAGATGTAACCGATAGTTCCAGAAAGTCCGGCTGCAACACCTGCGATGATTGCGCCTTGACTAAAGGTTGCGCCAAAGAATGGAATTGCCAAACCTAAAGTAACGATGCCTGTGGCAACAATTATTGGCAGCACTTTCCATATTGAGCCGCGGCGAGTTGCCAGGCCTCCCCAGAAATCGGCAACTCCGTAACTAACGGCGCAAATTAGCGCCAATACGATTGCGCTCATTAACTATTTTCCTAACAGTTTTGAAACTACGCCCGCAAGTTTTGAAGGTTTGCCAGTTTTGTCTTCGGCGTGATCTGCCTTTGTCATGATTTGAAGGCCAGCATTTGCACCAATCCAGCGCAGTGGCTCAACTTCCCAGTTACGTGATTTGTGATTAACCCATGGGAGTTTGGTCAGAGGTGTTTCGTTATCAGTAATCAAGTCAGCCAGCGTGCGTCCAGCCAGGTTTGTAGTTCCAACGCCGTCGCCAACGTAGCCACCAGCCCAAGCAATTCCGGTCTCACGATTAAGACCAGCTGATGCCATCCAGTCGCGAGCTACACCAAGTGGACCACCCCAAGTGTGAGTTACTTTGGCGTCAGCTACTACTGGGAACAGCTCAGCTAATACGCCAAGCAGCGCAGGATGAACTTCGCTGTGCTGGTCGTATTCATCTTTGATTGCGGAGCCGAAGTGATATGGCGCACCGCGGCCACCAAATGCAAAACGATTATCAGCCGTGCGTTGGCCGTAAATGATTAGATTTCTAAAGTCACCAAAAGTCTCGCGTTGGGCTAAACCAATCTGATCCCAAACCTGGGCACTTAATGGTTCAGTTGCCATCATCAAGGAATAGATCGGAACGATCTTTCGCTTTTGGCCTTCTAAAGTTTTGGTGTATCCCTCAGTTGCTCGAACCACGTATCGAGCGCTAATGACACCACGAGTCGTAAATACTTTGCCTGGCTCAATTTTGGTTGCTGCAGTATGTTCATAAATTGTTGCGCCGCGCTTTTCAACCAGATTTGCCAGTAAGCGAACTAACTTAGCGGGATTGATCGCAGCGACGTGTGGTGTGTAAGTGGCACCGAGGAGGTTGGTTGCTTGGGCGCGCTCTTTAGCTTCGCCGGCACTTAACAATGCATAGTGCTCAGTACCGTAACCCCATTGCTCCCAATGGTGAATGTAATCTTGCGCGCGTTGCCACTGCAGCGGAGTGCGAGCAAACGAAATAGTTCCACCGCGCTGCCATTCGCAATCAATGCCTTCGGCCTTAACTACATTTTCAACTTCAGTCACAGTGTCATGCATGGCATCTTGCATGGCGCGAGCAGATTCACGGCCATGAATTCGACCAAGTTTGTCGATCTCGGTAGGGAAGTAAGCCGAACACCAACCACCATTACGGCCAGAAGCACCATAGCCAGCAACTTCAGCATCGATAATCGCGATGTTTAAATTCGGGTCGCGCTGTTGCAAGTAGTAGGCCGTCCAAAGTCCGGTGTAACCAGCGCCGACAATTGCTACGTCAACATCAATCTCAGAGTGCAGTGCATATCGAGAAGACGTTGCTAATTCCTCTGGCAAGGTATTCCACCAAAGTGATTTTGATCGGTAGTCAGTCATTTTGTAACTCTCTTTTCAGCGCTTCCACTTTTTGACGTAGTCCGGAGTTGGAATGTTCTTTTCAGTTGTCATTGGATCTGCAACTGGTTCACCAAAAACTTCCTTCATCGGAACGTAACCGGCCCAAATGTTTGAGTAGATCGGATCTGTTAAATCACTAGGCACATCATCAGGATCGCCTTCGCTCACCTTGCAGGAAACTTCATCTAGGTTAAGTGCGAGCATAAGTGTTGCCTTGGATTCTTTTGGCGCCGCTTTTCGAGCTTCGTCAGTGCGACCTGGAAGCAAGTGATCCGTAATTCGAATCAGTGCAGCTTCTTTTTCTTCGCCTTCAAGTACGTCACATGAACCGAGAGCGATAACGCAGCGATAATTCATGCTGGATTCAAATGCACTGCGTGCCAACACCATGCCGTCGAGCAATGTGACGGTAAGGCAGCAAGCCTGACCTGCTGCCAGATTCTTAAAGAGCCTTGAAGCTGTTGATCCATGAAACAGCACTCGGTCACCATCGCGGGCATAACCAACTGGCATTACAAATGGTTGCCCATCTACGACGCAAGAAACGTGAGCAACGAGACCCGCATCAAGAATCGCATTTACTTGATCACGATCTTTAACTGCTTTTTCAGGAAAGCGACGGACCGAAGTTCGGTCCGTCGCTCCAACTGGATTAGTCATTAGAGAATCTTCTGTCCTTCAGTAAGAACGTGACGCAAGATTTGCTCCATCTCATCGAACTGCTCTTGACCACAAATCAGTGGTGGAGCCAGCTGGATTACCGGGTCGCCACGATCGTCGGCACGGCAATACAGTCCGTTTTCAAACAACGCCTTAGATAGGTAGCCACGAAGCAAGCGCTCGCACTCATCATCGTTGAAGGATTCCTTGGTTGCCTTGTCCTTAACAAGTTCAATACCGTAGAAGAAACCTTCACCGCGAACATCGCCAACAATGTCAAGATCATTTAGTTTCTCAAGTGTCCGACGGAATTGATTTTCGTTGTCGCGAACATGCTGGTTGATGCCTTCTTTGTCGAAGATATCAAGGTTTGCCAAAGCAACAGCTGCGGAAACTGGGTGACCGCCAAAGGTGTAACCATGTGCGAAGTAAGTGTTGCCCTTCTTGAATGGTTCGAACACTTTGTCGCCAACAAGCATTGCGCCGATTGGGGAGTAGCCCGATGTCATGCCCTTTGCAGTTGTGATGATGTCAGGATCAACACCAAAGCGCTTCATGGCAAACATGTCACCGATACGACCGAAGGCACAAATAGTTTCATCTGCAACCATCAATACGTCGTACTGATCGCAAATTTCACGAACGCGCTCTAGGTATCCCGGTGGTGGTGGGAAACATCCGCCAGAGTTTTGTACTGGCTCAAGGAATACCGCAGCAACTGTGTCAGCGCCTTCGAAAAGAATTGCTTCTTCGATGCGATCGGCAGCCCAGCGACCGAATGCCTTGATGTCATCCGCGTGGTATTCAGCGCGGTAGAAGTTTGTGTTCGGTACGCGGAAACCACCTGGAGTTAACGGTTCGAAATACTTCTTGGCATCTGGAATACCAGTGATTGCAAGCGCACCTTGTGGTGTGCCGTGATATGCCACTGAGCGACTGATGACTTTGTGCTTCATTGGCTTGCCAGTTAGCTTGTAGTACATCTTTGCTGCTTTCCAAGCTGACTCAACGGCTTCGCCACCACCAGTTGTGAAGAAGACGCGGTTCAACGAAGATGGCGCGTAACTGATTAGGCGCTCAGCAAGTTCAACTGCCTTTGGATGGGCATAGGACCAAAGTGGGAAGAAGGAAAGTTCCTGCATCTGCTTGGCTGCAGCTTCAGCAAGTTCGCGACGGCCATGGCCAATCTGAACTGTGAACAAACCAGCTAGACCATCAAGGTACTTACGACCATGTTCGTCATAGATGTATGCGCCCTCACCACGAGTAATGATTGGAACTTCGCCACCATTTTCGTATGTGGAGTGACGGGTGAAGTGCATCCATAGCCGATCGCGCGCCATGTCTGATAATGCGGAGTTAGTTGTTCTATCTTCTAGTGCTGTCATTACGTATCCAATGTTTTAGTTAGCGGGTTCCCCACGTATAGCTCTGCTTGCGCAGTTTCAAATACATGAATGTTTCCGTGCGGCGGACCCCAGGAATCGCACGAATTTTACGATTAATCACTTCGAGAAGCGCTTCATCGTCTTCACAAACAACTTCGAGAATGATGTCGAAACTGCCTGCTGTCAGGATGATGTAGCTGATCTCATCCATAAGTGAAAGCACATCGGCGACGGCTTCCATGTCCCCATCTACTTCAATGCCGATCATCGCTTCGCGATTAAAACCAACTTGAAGTGGATCCGTAACGGCAACGATCTGCATAACTCCAGTTTCCAGAAGTTTGCTAACCCGTTGGCGAACTGCAGCTTCCGACAATCCAACTGCCTTACCTATAGTTGCGTAAGGGCGGCGACCGTCTTGCTGCAGTTGCTCAATGATGGCTTTAGAGACATCGTCGAGCACGGCAACTTTAGACATGTATCCAGTTTCAAGGGTTTTCGCAGGAAAAACAAGTGATTTCGCAGTATTTTTTGAAAATTGATACGAAATTCGTAGATTTTTCGAGATTTTGATCAAGATATCGCAAAAAAGCCCCTGACAGCAGGGGCTTTTCTTAGGTATTGTTTAATGAATCATCCAGACCCGACTGTCTTTAAAACCGACGGTCTTTAAAAGAGGAAGAACCCATGAGTCACTATCAAGTTCTTAACCCAGCAACTGGCGTAGTTGAACAAGAATTCGCTACCGCAACTGATGCCCAGTGCAACGAAGCAATCAATGCTGCAGACAAAGCCCATAAGGCTTGGAGCAAAGTTCCATTGGCAGAACGCGCTGCGATAGTTCACCGCATTGGCCAGCTACACATTGATCGCCAAGATGAACTTGCTGCGATTATCAATCGTGAAATGGGTAAGCCGTTAGCTGACGCCGCTGGCGAAGTTGAGTTTTCTGGATTGATCTATCAGTACTACGCAGATAATGCAGCAACTTTGCTGGCTGATACTCAAATCGAACTTTCTGGTGGCGAAGGCTCTGCGGTAATGCGCAAGTCATCAGTCGGCGCACTACTTGGAATCATGCCGTGGAACTTCCCGGCTTACCAAGTTGCTCGATTTGCCGGACCGAACTTAGTTGCGGGCAACACTGTGATCTTGAAGCATGCACCGCAGTGCCCAGAATCTGCCTTGGCTATTGCAAAGATTTTCACTGATGCTGGTGTACCAGAAGGTGTTTATGTAAATCTATTTGCATCTAACGAGCAAATTGCAGACATGATTCCGCATCCTGCAGTTCGTGGTGTTTCGCTAACTGGTTCAGAACGCGCTGGCGCAGCAGTTGCCGAAATCGCAGGTCGCCATTTGAAGAAGTGCGTTCTAGAACTTGGTGGTTCCGATGCCTTCATTCTTCTCAGCACCAAGGACATTGACGCAGTTGTTGAATCTGCAGTCTTTGCTCGCATCGATAACACAGGCCAGGCCTGCAACGCTGCAAAGCGTATGGTTGTGGTTGATGGACTTTATGACGAGTTCGTTGAAAAGTTCACCGCAGCAATGATGGCGGCTGAGATATCCAGCCCACTTAGCTCAGTTCGCGCTGCTGAAATTCTTGAAGATCAAGTGAATCGTGCAGTAAAGCAGGGTGCGAAATTGGCAAGTGCGGGCGAGCGCAATGGTGCTTTCTTCCCAGCAGGTGTCCTAACTGAAGTTTCAACGGATAACGAAATTTTCCGAGAAGAACTATTTGGTCCGGTCGCGCAGATTCATCGCGCAAAGGATGAAGACGATGCAATTCGCATCGCCAATGATTCCCAATTCGGATTGGGCTCGTACCTATTCACAACAGACGAAAAGCAAGCACTTCGCGTTGCTGATGCATTAGACACTGGAATGGTTTATGTAAACGGTGTTGGTATGGACGCTCCAGAACTACCATTTGGTGGCACTAAGCGCTCTGGCTTTGGCCGCGAGCTTGGTCCACTGGGTATCGAAGAGTTCCTAAACAAGAAGCTCATTCGCATCAACGGCTAATCAATCATTTAAAAATGGGCGCCTCACCAAGAGGCGCCCATTTTTTTACCCAAAATTCTCTACCCTGCTACCTGCATAACTTAAATTCTGTGCTTACAATGAAAGGGCAAGGGGATCACCTGTAGAGGTGGCCGATTGGCACTAGGAACTTAAGGCCTAGAGCGCAGATGGAAAGGGACTGGTGGGATCCGGATTCGCAAAAATGCGAATACCGACAGAAAACAATGCTGGCGATTTTTGCCAGACACATCTGATCACCAGTGAGCCCTAGCTCACCCAATCGTTTGGACTTTTGCAATGGTTTTTTCACACTCACCTTCACCACACGTTTTGCCATCCCTGGCCGATGTTTGGGAAGGCTCATATTGGCTTGATGATGAAGTTGAGCCCGAGCATGATGCCTCTCGGGTTGTTGGCAATTTAACTGCTGACCTATTAATCGTTGGCGGTGGATTCACTGGCTTATGGGCAGCAATTGAGGCTAAGGAACACAATCCCAACCTTGATGTGGTTTTAGTTGAAGGCAACGCGGTTGCCCGTGGTGCTTCCGGACAAAACGGTGGGTTTGTCGCGGCATCCCTGACCCACGGTTTCGCAAACGGTTTAGATCGTTGGCCAAATGACATTGCCAAGCTGAGCAAACTAGGCCAACAGAACTTAAATGAAATGGAAAAGTTTGTGGGTGACCACAAAATCGATTGCGACTGGATGCGCGTAGGTGAAATGGATGTTGCCACCGAGGAATATCAAGTAACTGAACTTCAAGAGTTTATTGAAGTGGCAAAACCATATGGCGAAGAACTAGTTTGGTTAGATCAAGCGGAAACTCGGCGTCGTTTAAATTCACCGACTTATCTTGGCGCATTGTTTGATTCTGACAGTGTGGCAATTTGCGATCCAGCGCGTTTAGCCTGGGGACTTCGAGATGTTGCTCTTGAGCTTGGCGTTCGAATCTACGAACACAGTAAAGTGATTGACCTGAATGAACGTGGTGATCGAGTTACTGCAAAGACTGAGTTCGGTAGCGTGACTGCTCCGAAAGTGCTGCTAGCAACAAACGCCTTCCCACCGTTACTTCGCCGCCTTAAGTATTTAATTGTCCCGGTTTACGATTCAGTTTTAGTTACTGAGCCATTAAGTGAACAACAACGTCGTGACATCGGATGGGCTGGCAACGAGGGTGTCGGTGACACTGGAAATCAATTCCATTACTACCGCCCAACTGCCGATGGCCGAATTCTTTGGGGCGGTTATGACGCGACTTATCATTTCCGTAGTGGCTTTGGAGTTCAGCATGAACACTCAACAAAGTCCTGGCCAAAGTTAGCCACCCATTTCTTTTCCACTTTCCCGCAACTTGAAGGCTTGCGATTTGAGTATGGCTGGAGCGGTGCAATCGATACTTGCACTCGCTTTAGTGCTTTCTGGGGAACAGCAATGAATGACAAAGTTGTTTACGTTGCTGGCTACACCGGACTTGGTGTTGGTGCATCGAGGTTTGGCGCTCAAGTGTCAATCGATAAGCTGCTAGATCGCGATACAGATCGACGAAACCTTGAAATGGTCAATACTTTGCCAATCCCATTCCCACCGGAACCATTTAAGTCAGCTGGCATTAACTTCACACGCTGGTCACTTGATAAAGCCGATCGCAATCAAGGTAAGCGAAACATTTGGCTTCGTACCCTAGATCGATTTGGTATGGGATTCGACAGTTAAAGTTGTTGACATGAAGCAATTGCCAGCACTCATTGTTATAGATGTGCAAGATGGATTCCTGGATCCAGCATGGGGAAATAGCACCAATCCAAAGTGCGAACAAAATATCGGTGCGCTTCTTGACTTATGGCGAACAAAAGAAGGTCCTATAGTTTTGGTTCGCCATGATTCCGTAAGCCCAAATTCAAAGCTTGCTCCAGGTAGTCCCGGCAATACCCTTCAATCGGGAATTTTAGGTAAACACGATTTATTGATATCTAAATCGGTAAATTCAGCCTTCTATGGCACGCCTGACCTTCATGAATGGCTCCAGTCTCATGATTATCAAGATTTAGTGATCTGTGGAATCACAACAAATCATTGCTGTGAGACAACTGCACGAATGGCAGGAAACCTTGGATACCTGGTGACCTTTGTTTTAGACGCAACTCGCGCATATGACATGACCGATGTAAATGGTGAAGTAATTTGTGCGGATGACGTGATGCGGATGACGGGCGCCAATTTGAATGGTGAATTTGCCACAGTTGTTGACACTAAATATGTACTTGAAAGTTTTGCATAGAATTCGACAGTTAAATTTCGGCTCAAGTTGTAAAGTCAAAGACATGGCGACTGGATTTGTTTGGGAAGAGCTCTATGGCTGGCACAGCACCGGCTCTAACACTGGACAAATTCCTTCAAGTTCCATAGTTCAGCCATATCAACACTTTGAAAGTCCGGAAACAAAAGTTCGATTCGCTTCCTTAGTTGAAGTCTCCGGACTAGCCAAAGACTTGGTTCGAATTCCTGCGATTCCAGCTACAGAAATAGACCTATTGCGGGTTCATACCCAAGAGCATTTGGATCGAATCAAGCGAGAAAGTCTAAATCCTAAAGGTGGCGATGCAGGAGATGGTGATTCGCCGTTTGGCTCTGGTGGATTTGAAATTGCCGCTCTGGCTGCAGGTGGAGCAATTGCAGCGCTACGGGCTGTAGTTTCTGGCGAAGTTAACAATGCCTATGCGTTAGTGCGCCCACCGGGACATCATGCAATTGCGTCAATGGGAATGGGTTACTGCATATTTGCAAACGCACCAATTGCAATTGAGAATGTACGCGCAACCATGGGTATACAACGAGTTGCAATTGTGGATTGGGATGTGCACCACGGTAATGGAACCCAAGATATTTATTTCTCAGATCCAGATGTGTTATGCATTTCTATTCATCAAGACAATCTATATCCAGCAAACAGTGGATTAGTTGATGAGATTGGCGATGGATTGGCTGCCGGATCAGTAATTAACATTCCGCTACCTGCTGGCTCGGGAATAGGTGCGTACAGTTCGGCATTTGACAGAGTAGTTTTGCCAGCGATTCGTCGATTTAATCCTGATGTAATCGTGATCACTTCTGGTTTTGATTCAAGTGCATTCGATCCACTTGCCCAGATGCTGCTAACTGCTGCTGGCTATAGCGAGCTAACCAAGAAGATACTTTTACTAGCAGATGAAGTTTGCTCGGGTCGAGTCATGATGACGCATGAAGGTGGATACTCGCCGGTTTATGTACCTTATTGTGGACTTGCAGTTCTCGAGGAGATGTCTGGTATCAAAACTGGAATGCAAGATCCTTATGGACATGCCTTTGAGAATTTGCCAGATCAAAAACTTTCAGCCGCGCAAGCGGAAAGAATCTCGCTAGTGGCCATGAGGCATTCGTTATGAAGTTTAGTTTTGAGTTAGTAGCTTAAGGAGTGGCAATGACAACTGGTTATGTATGGGAAGAGCTTTACGGTTGGCACGATACGGGCACGGCGGCTGGGTTGCTAACTCCTGGTCTTGATGTCCAGCCTTACCAACACTTCGAGAGTTCTGAAACAAAAGTACGTCTTGCATCCTTACTTGAAGTTTCGGGTCTAACCAAGAGCCTGAATCGGATATCAGCAATTCCAGCGACCGAAGAACAAGTCCTGCGAGTTCATACCAAGGATTATTTAGAACGCATTAAAGCCGAAAGCGCTCAGCCTAAAGGCGGAGACTGTGGCGATGGCACGTCACCATTTGGACATGGATCATATGAAATTGCATTACTTGCCGCAGGTGGCGCGATTGAAGCAACTCGCGCAGTAGTTAATGGCACAGTTCGTAATGCATACGCTCTTATCCGTCCGCCAGGTCATCATTCCCGACCAACTACTGGAATGGGATTTTGCATTTTTGCAAATGCTGCAATTGCAATTAAGTTTGCGCAAGCCGAACTTGGCGTCAAGCGCGTTGCAACTGTTGACTGGGATGTTCATCACGGCAATGGCACTCAAGAGATTTTCTACAGCGATCCAAACGTGCTAACTATTTCATTGCACCAAGATGGTCTGTTCCCAGCGAATAGTGGAAACATCGCAGATAGTGGTGAAGGTGACGGTGATGGCTTTGCAATCAATGTGCCACTTCAACCAGGTTCTGGAAACGGAGCTTATCTCGAGGCAATTCAGCGAGTTGTGGTACCAGCGTTACGCAAATTTAAACCAGAGTTAATTGTCGTTCCTTCCGGCTTTGACGCTAGCGCCGCTGATCCATTAGGCCGCATGCAAGTAACCCCAACTGGTTACCGAGCTATGACGCAAGAGTTAATGGCGATCGCAGATGAAGTATGTGATGGCAAAATCATCATGACTCACGAAGGTGGCTATTCGCCGTTTTACGTTCCGTATTGTGGCTTAGCGGTACTCGAGACACTCTCTGGCGTAAAGACGGGGATCGAAGACTCAATTACTCCGACCTGGGATGCTTTGCCTGGTCAAGAATGCCAGCCGGAACAATCCGCCCGAATTGGCCAAGTAGTCAGCGCCTTTAATCTCTAAATCCTTAAAGCCCCTAAATCCTTAAAGCGATGCGATATATCCCTTACTTATAGGGATTTCTTCAAAGACTGGAAACTTGTCTGCCGCTAGCCTTATGCTGTTCGAACAAATGTTCGAAAGGCTTGATATGTCCCGCAACTACGGCGCCAGCTCTAAATCCCTGGCTCATGTGAACACCGATACCGATGGTGCGCCGAATTGGTTTAGTTGGCGTGGCCGCAGGTATGTCGTGCTGGCAATTTTGTTCAGCTGGCTTGAAGCCGCTCCTTGGTGGCGCACCCGCCAAACCCGAGAGTGGCAAGTCTGGCGCATTGAGGCAGTCGATCAAGCTACGCAAAATAATTCCGGCGCCTGTGACACTGACACGCCTAACTCCGGCGCCTGTGACACTGACACGCCTAACTCCGGCGTGTATGACATAGCAACTAGCGATCAGCGATGGTTCATTCGTCGCGTAATGGATTAACAGAGTTATTGGAGGAAACATGACTGCTCAAACCACAGACGAAGTGCAAGTAACAGTAGCCAGCATTGATTTACTTGGTGGCGCATTGCGCAGCCTAGATGCGGCAATCACATCATCACGTGCAGGTGAGAAATACGTTGCTGCACATCTTGCTGCGTTACGCGCGGCCGCAGCTTTGTTGGCGGCTTACGCAAGGCCTAACAGTCGCAGACCAACAAGTGTTTGGACTTTAGTAATTAAAGTTGCGCCGGAGTTCACTGAGTGGGCACAGTACTTTGCAGCCGGCGCAGGTAAGCGAGCTGCTGCCGAAGTAGGTCTAGGCGGCGCAGTAACGCCACGGGAAGCAGATGACTTAGTTCGAGACGCACATGAATTTATTGATTTAGTTTCCGAAAAACTTGGTGTCTCAAGGCAGTTAACTTTGCCAACTAACGTCGCTGCCCAAGCTGTGATTCCAAATAATGTAATTCCACTAAAGCGCCGTACTGCATCGACTGCTAAGTAGGTCGTGAAGCAAGTTATGGTTCAAGACTTTATTCATCTGCATGTGGCATCAGCACTATCGATGCGTTATGGCACAAGCACGCCTCAAGACTTGGTGGTTCGCGCAGCTGAATTTGGTCAAACTGCACTGGCTTTAACAGATCGAGAAACGGTAGCCGGCGCAGTCAGCTTCATTCATGCCTGCGCTAGCGCAAATGTTGCACCAATCCTTGGTGTCGATGTCGCATTAGAAACTCCACAACCATACTTACCAACTCCAGCACATGGCGGCAAGTGGGTTAAACCAGAGCGACCGCGAGTAACTCTGTTAGCGCACGACAAACTCAGTTGGGCTGGTTTGTGTGCTGTTATTACGGCAGCTCATAGAGACTCTCGAGAAGATCCAGAAATTGATCGGCAAGAATTGTTGCGGCTGGCTGGTGAACATGGACTTATCGCATTACTAGGGCCACGATCTGACGTTGGCTACAACATACTTAATCGCAGACCTGATCGAGCCTTAGATCATTTGCGAATTTGGCAAGATCATGGCGTACGAACTTACCTAGAAATTGCCACTCATTACCAAAGTCCAGATGGTTCAAATCTTTCAGACACTTTCGCAGCCCGAATGTTGCAGTGGGCAATTGTGCATAGAACTCGAGCAGTTTTAACAAACCTGGTTAGGTATCGCGATCCTAAAGATTCTCGAATCGCAGATGTACTTGATGCTTCCCGTCGACAGGTTGCGCTATCAAATCAACCTACAACCAGCCAAGCATTTCTGGCCTCGAGCCAGCACATGGGCGCTATTGCGCAGCGGGTTTCCAGCTTGGTTGGTGATCCTCGTGACATTGGCCAAGCGTTACTTCGGCAAACTGTGGCACTTGGCCAAGAATGTGTAATCGATCCGCAAGCAGATCTGGGAATGAATCAGGTTTACGTTCCCGAGTTGTCAAAGTTATTGCCAAGTGAAACTCGTAGCGCCGACAGCATTTTGCAAGAAAGATGCGAGGTTAGTTTCTCCAATTACCTGACTGACAATTCAGTTACTCGAAGCGATGACCTTCGCACCACTCGAGAGCGCTTAGATTCCGAGCTATCAGTAATTAAGCAAATGGGCTTGGCCGGATACGTGCTAACAGTTGCCCAAGTTGTGGACATGATTCGGGCTATGAAAGTTCGAGTCGCAGCTCGGGGGTCGGGTGCTGGAAGTTTTATCAACCACTTATTAGGTATCTCTGGGGTAGATCCAATTAAGCACAACTTATTAATGGAACGTTTTGTTTCCACGCTTCGCCCAGGTTTACCTGACATAGACATCGACGTGGAGTCAGATCGCCGAATTGAAATTTATCAAGCGATCTTTGATCGATTCGGCGAGCAACGAACGACTTGTGTTTCGATGCGCGAAACTTATCGAGTCCGACATGCCATTCGCGATGTTGGGGCAGCTATGGGCATGCCGCCAGGAGAGATAAACACGTTTGCCAAATCTTTCCCACACATCAGGGCGCGTCACATCCGAAGCGCCTTAGCAGAATTGCCAGAACTGCGACGAAGTGGAATTGGTATTCGAGCAGCTCGAGGCGATCTGGATCAATTTCTAGATTTAGTCGAAGGACTAGATGGTTTACCTAGACACACTGCATTACATCCTTGTGGAATAGTGCTTTCAGATATGTCGTTACTGCAACGCACTCCGGTTCAACCCAGTGCTCAAGAATTTCCAATGTCACAATTCGACAAAGATGACGTTGAACATATGGGGTTACTCAAACTCGATGTCCTTGGAGTTCGCATGCAGTCAGCTTTGGCTTATGCCATTGATCAGGTTTATCAAGTTCAAGGGCCTGATGCTTATGGCACCGACTCAACTGGAAAAATTAATCTGGAATCAGTTCCTCGAGATGATCCAAAAACATTCGAGTTAATCCAAAGCACCAAAACTTTAGGTTGCTTCCAAATTGAATCTCCTGGACAACGAGAGTTGATTGGAAAGTTTGCCCCAGTTTCATTTGGTGACCTGATTACTGATATCTCACTATTTCGGCCAGGGCCAGTTAAAAGCGACATGATTACGCCTTTCCTGCGAGCTCGACAAGGCTGGGGCCTAACTGACTATATGCACCCGGATTTGAAAGAGATTCTGACTGAAACCAGTGGAGTAGTAGTTTTTCACGAACAAGTAATGCGAATCGTTTCAGTTATGACGGGTTGCTCACTTGAAGCTGCTGACTTGATTCGCCGTCGCATGGGGGATTACGAAGAACTTGATGAGATCCGAGAGTGGTTCTATAAGTCACTTAAGAGTCGAAACTATGAACTCTCGGTAATTGAGCAAGTTTGGGATGTATTACGGGCATTTGCTTCCTTTGGATTTTGCAAGGCACATGCTGCTGCTTTTGCGCTACCTACATATCAATCAGCTTGGTTCAAGACACATCATCCAGCAGCTTTCTTAGCTGGAGTGTTAACGCATGATCCAGGCATGTATCCCAAGCGACTCATCGCAGATGATGCCCGAAGCTTTGGAGTTGAAATTCTTGGCCTTGATGTAAATGTCTCAAAGGACACTTATCTAGTCGAACTAACTAATTCAGGTAGCCAAGGAATTCGAATTCCACTTTCTGAAGTTAAAGGAATCAGCGAGCAAGAAGTTTCTGACATCATTTGCGCCCAGCCGTATTCCTCACTGGCTGACTTTGTAATTCGTAGTAAAGCATCTCGGCCAATTGTGGAGCGCATAATTCTGGCTGGTGGATTTGATGTGCTTCATGATCCGCTAGTTTCTAGGCGTGACTTGCTATTTCATGCAGCTGAATTGAGTGCTGAACTTAAGTTAAGGCGGACCGCAAGATCTCAGATAGGTAACCAAATTTCATTAGGCATGCAAGAGACGGTCTGGATCCCTGAACCAACTGGACTTCCAGCGCTTTCACTTGCAGATCGAGTTAGGTACGAGATAGAAGTATTAGGCATTGATGTGAGTGCTCATGTCATGAGTTTTTATCGCCAGATGCTAACTGAGTTAAATGCGGTCCCAGCTGATCATTTGTTGACAGTGCGATCACAATCCAGCGTGCTAATTGCTGGCGTTAAAGTTGCGACTCAAACGCCGCCAATTCGTTCTGGTAAACGAGTGGCATTTATAACTTTGGAGGACTCAACTGGACCAGTTGACGCCACATTCTTTGAAGAAGCGCAAGATCAATATGCCGCCACGTTGTTTCACTCTTGGCTGCTATTGGTCAGTGGCACAGTCCGTCGAACTGGCCCGCGCGGAGTTTCGATACTTGCTAGTGGTTGCTGGGAGCTATCTGAGGTTTACCAACATTGGAAGCGTGGGGGAGTTAAAGCAGTTCAAGAGCTACTTGGAAATGTTCCAGTGCATCAACTAGACCCAGTAGCCCCAACTCAAATTTGGGAACATGCGAGTGGATTTAGATCGTCGCCGTACGCAGACGTTCGACCCGCAGGGTCGGATATCGCAAGATCTATGCGATCAGCCGCAAAGATGGCACCATGAGCCGTTCACAATTGAATCGAGGAAACTCGGCGCCAAACCCGCAAGGGGACGACGCTGGCTGCAACATTCTGCACATAGATATGGATGCCTTCTTTGCCTTAGTTGAGGTGCGGGAAAATCCAAGTCTTGCCGGCAAACAAGTAATTGTTGGATACGACGGCAACCGCGGCGTGGTTTTATCGGCAACTTATGAGGCCCGAAAACTAGGCGTGCATTCGGCAATGCCAATGTCACGAGCCCTTCGCTTGGCACCCAACGCAATTGTCGTAGAACCAGATCATGAGAAGTATTCCGAAGTTTCTGAAAACGTAATGGCTATTTTTGAATCAATCACACCATTAGTCCAGCCACTTTCGGTAGATGAAGCATTTCTAGACATTTCGGGTGCGCAAAATCTTATGGGAACCCCAAGTCAGATTGGCGAGGTGATTAGAGCTCGAGTAAGTGACGAACAGGGGATAACTTGTTCAGTTGGAGTGGCCTCCACAATGTTCGTTGCCAAGCTAGCCACTAACTTTGCAAAACCCGATGGCTTACATGTTGTACCTGCTGACAAAGTTATTGAGTTTTTGCACCCACTACCTATTGGTGCGCTTTGGGGCGTTGGCGAAAAGACCGCAGAGCAACTTTCTCGACTTGGATTAGTTAACGTATCCGATATTGCGAACACTCCAGTTAAAACTTTGGCGAGAGTTATAGGCCAAGCAGCAGCCGAGCATTTATACGAACTTGCCTGGGGTCGTGACCCCCGAACCGTGACACCAAACCAGGCAGAAAAAAGCATCGGCGCAGAGCGCACATTTGAATCAGACCTGGACGATCCAGAAGAAATTCTGGCTCAGATCTTGGATTTGAGTAACAAAGTAGCCAAACGTCTGCGTTCGGCAAACTACTTTTCCCGAACCATAACTATCAAAGTCAGGTTTGCAGACTTTACTTCAGTAACTCGAAGTAAATCCTTGCCCGCCTCCACTGATTTAGCAACAGATATTTACTCGACAAGTAAAAGTCTGTTCGAGGCAATGCATTTACAGCGGGCTCGAATTCGTTTAGTCGGGGTCCGCGCCACTGGCTTGGTTCCAGCCAGCGAGTCATCGGTGCAACTAGAGTTTTCTGACCGCGACTCAGGCTGGCGCGAGGCCGAAGAGGCCATGGATCAGGTCTCCTTAAAGTTTGGCAATTCTGCCGTAAAGCCAGCCCGATTAATCAAGCCAGAATCATAGAATTTTGGCTCGAATTCATAAGATTTAGCCAAGATCGGCCAAATCTGGCGTTAAAGTTTCGAAAAATTCAAACCAGACGTAGTCTTAGTTATAGGCACTAGTTGTAAGGGGGCGCACATGGCACTATCAGATCGAGAGCAGCAACTGCTCGAACAAATGGAGCGCGCTCTAGCTAACGAAGATCCAAGATTTGCTTCTGCACTCGGTGGATCAATGACTAATCGAATTGCCACCAAAAGCATTGGAATTGCCGTACTCGGTGTAGTAATTGGAATTGGCAGCTTATTGGCGGCAGTATCACTTTCTATTCCTGCGCTAGGAGTAATTGGTTTCTTAGCCATAGTCGCAGGTTTTTACTTTGCAAACTTAGGCGCAAAATCAAGTCCAGCAACTGGAAAGCCAGGAACCGCAAGCAAGGCTCCAACATCTGGCGGATTCATGCAAGGTCTAGAAGATCGCTGGGACCGTCGCCAAGACAACGGGTAAGTAAGCGCCCAAGATCTAGGTAGGGCATTATTTAGGTATGACTATTCACAAAGCTGACATTGGAAATTTCGCCGAAGATTTTATTGTTGGAGACGTTTACCAACATCCGCTAGGTCGCACGATCACTGAAGCTGATTCAACCTGGTTCACCTTGCTAACCGTTAACACAAATCAGAATCACTTTAATGAGCACTACGCTCAAATGAATCCGATTGCCGAAGGCCGAATCATTGTTAACTCTGGCTTTACGGTTGCACTAGTTCTAGGTATGTCAGTTCTTGATATGAGTCAGCATGCAGTAGCCAATCTTGGTTGGACAGACATTAAGTTAACCGCTCCGGTTTATGTCGGTGATACCTTGTATGCCGAAAGCAAAGTACTTGAAATGCGTAGTTCTTCTTCACGCCCAGACTTTGGAATTTTGACTATGCGTACTCGTGGAATCAACCAGGACGGCACCGAAGTCATGTCGTGGGTCCGATCAGTCATGATCCCAAAGCGCTCATCTGGAATTGGTCAGAATTATTTCCCAGAGGCCAACACCGGTCCGATCGAATAAAGTTTGCGTAGATTTCTTGGGTTCGTAGTTACCGTTGGAGCACTTGCTCTAGCTGGTTTAGTCGGATTTTCGTTAGTAAATTCTTGGTTGAATCCCGACCCATTAACGATTGAAAACGTTGATGGTCGTCCGGTGATCACAGCCACCCAACCTCCATTAGTTCCGTTTACCTTCGAGCTGGACAACAGTGGGTACGACATTAGTTACCCGCAATGCAAAGGTGCGTTACCAAGCAAGTTTGTAGGCTACGCAATCATTGGACTAAATGGGGGAAAGCCATTCACCAAGAACAAGTGTTTTCAAAAACAATGGGAATGGGCGCTAACCAAGGACGCCGTTGCCGTTTACATCAATACAGCTGACCCAGGAACTGAATCTCCAGTTAGATATGGCAAGAAAGTCGCAAAAGATACTTTGAAGCGACTTAATAAGTACGACATTGATCCTGGGACGCCAATTTGGTTAGACGTGGAAACTTACAACACTTGGACCAGCCCAGATCGGGCAGTTCAAGTGCTAACTGAGTTGGCAATTGACTTAACTGCGGCCGGTTACCCAGTTGGAATATACGCGCCACCTGTTCATTGGTTTGAGATCACTGGAAATGCCAACGTCGGAATGCCGCTTTGGCTAGCGATTGGTCCATACCCTGATGTAGAAAGTGGGGTGTCGGCTGCCAAGGCTGCTTGTAACAAAAATGCCTTCGGCGGCAAAGCTCCAGATATGGTTCAGTTTGTCGCAACTGTAGATGGTGTTGCGCTAGATCGAAACATCATTTGCACTAGTCCGGTTGGGCTGGTTGCACCAACTAGGTAGTAGTTGCCTCGTAAGTATCGTCATCTGGATACGGGAACCATTCTGGATCAGCTTCAGCAGTCGGTGAAATCATCACCATCTTTGAGTTTCTGAATAATTCAAGTCCTTCTGCACCCAACTCACGCCCAGTACCAGTAAGTTTCCTGCCACCAAATGGAATCGCATCGTTGTCGTTTAGGGGAGTATTGACCCAGACAATTCCGGTTTCAATTTCGTTCACCGCACGGAAAGTTTCCTCTAGATCATTTGTGTAAATGTTGGCGCCAAGTCCTAGTTCAGAATCATTTGCAAAAGCAATTGCTTGATCAAGGCTTGTTACCTTGCAGATTGGGGCAAGTGGGCCAAAGCATTCACCATGCATTACTTCCATGTCATGGGTTGTCTTCAGTACAGTCGGCTCATAGAACCAACCAGTTGCGTGTTTTGCAGATCGGGAACCACCACAAACTACTTCAGCGCCTTGTTGGATTGCTCGATCAACTATTTTTTCAAATCTTTCCAGCTCACGCTGAGAAGACATTGGTCCGATATCTACCAATTCAAGGCCGCTACCAACACGAAGTGCCTTTGCATGCATTGCAAGCCTGGAAACGAAATCGTCATAAACATCTTGGTGAACATAAAAGCGTTCAGCAGAAGTGCAAACTTGGCCACAGTTTAGGAATGCAGCAAATGCTGCACCACGCGCGGCAGTATCGATGTCAGCGGAAGGCATAACGATAAAGGCATCGTTGCCAGATGCTTCGATCAGAGCCGGTTTGAATTGAAGCGCTGCAGAAGTAGCAACAGCCTGAGCTGCTTTGACACTTCCAGTGAATGCAATTGCATGGGTGTCTTTATGGCCTACGAGATCCTGCCCAGTTTGAGCTCCGCCAGTTAAAACTTGAACTAGCCCACTTGGCAGATGATCAAATGCTGCCATGGAATAAAGCAAAGTAAGTGAAGTCAACTCCGAAGGCTTAATGATGACGGCATTACCAGCAGCTAACGCAGCAGCTACTTGCCAGCCAGCGAGCAGAAGTGGAAAGTTGTAGGGGACTATCGAAACAACTGTGCCAACTGGTTCCTTAAGTACCATGTGAATCTGACCAGCTATGGCAGGACCAGCAACGCGACCTTGTTCATGCCGAGCAATCTCGGCGTAGTACCTAAATGAGGATGCTGCTGCGCCACCTTCCCAATTTGATTCCCTAAATGGCTTTCCCATTTCGCGGGTAAGACATTCGCCAATCTCGACTGAAAGTTCAATCATGCGATCTGCTACTAAATGCATTGCATTAGCGCGATCAAGTGCGCTCATTGCCCACCACTGCTTTTGCGCCGCATTGGCTGCAACTACGGCAGCATCAACTTCTGCTTTAGTGGCATGTGCGTATTGCCCAACAACTTCTTCGCTAGCGGGATCAATTAAGTCAACGAGACTTCCCGTACTTGGTTGCCATTGGTTGGCAATGTAGTTGCGTCCGGAAAGATCGCGCATTCGCTTTTGCACTGCGGTGGTCATTTCAGCTCCCTGGTAATAACTGGGCCAGATATGCCCAGTTACCTGACTCTATAAAGGCTTAAATTCAGGCGAAAACTCGGGGATAACTCCCAAAACACATATTGTTTGAAAATTACCCCATTTTCCTCCACCCTTAAAACATTGAATAAATAGTCATTATTTGTTAAAGATGCGAAATTTGGTGTCTAAAGTGGGTTGACAGTGGAGTAAAAGGGAGTAATCTGGGACGACGAGGTGACCTGGGGAAGGGTTGCCATTGGTTTGGGCGGTGATTTAGGTGTTCTTAGGTACCCACACCCCAAAACTGGATGAAAAAGGCCGCCTGATCCTGCCGGCTAAATTCCGCGAACCATTAACTGATGGCCTTGTTATGACTAAAGGCCAAGAGCGATGTGTCGTTATCTGGCCAACTGAGCAATTTGATGTGTACGCAGAAGGCTTGCGCACTCGCTCCCAGAACAACGAAAAAGTGCGGGCTTACACCCGAGTTTTCTTCTCTTCTGCTTTTGATGATTCAGCTGACAAACAAGGTCGCATCACAATCCCAGCACCACTTCGTGAGTGGGCCGGTCTTGACCGTGAACTTGTTGTAGTTGGAGCAGACACTCGTGTTGAAGTTTGGGCCACTGTTGCTTGGAACCAGTACTTGGCAGAACAAGAACCAGGTTTTGCCTCACTTGATGAAGACGTAATGCCATGACTTTAATTCGATCTAACTCAACCAAGTCAACAGCAACAAAAATTGCTGCTGCTTTTGGCCTCTGGCCGTTGACTCGATCCTGGCGCACCTTCCCCGGTGCCAGGCTCTCCAACGGCCAGGGACTAAAGGTAGTAACAAGATCTGATGTGGCGTAATGACCACATTTACTCACGAACCAGTTTTGCGTCAACGCTGTTTAGATTTACTCGCTCCGGCAATTAGTGCAAACAACGCAGTATTAGTTGATGCCACACTTGGACTTGGCGGACATGCTGAATCGGCCTTGGCCGAGTTTCCAAATCTGCGGGTTGTCGGAATTGATCGTGACCCAGAAGCCCTGGCCATGTCGCAAGAACGGTTAGCAAAATTCGCACCACGAGTTGATTTCGCTCTGGCAGTTTATGACGAGATTCCTGAAGTCTTAGCGAACTTAAACATCGAACATGTTCAGGGCATTTTGTTTGACCTTGGTGTTTCGTCTATGCAGCTAGACAAAGATCAACGTGGTTTCACATACTCCCGAAATGCCCCGCTAGACATGCGCATGGATGGCACAACTGGCCAGACTGCGGCTGACATCGTAAACAATTACGACTTCGCGAATCTGGCACGAATTCTGCGTGAGTATGGTGAAGAGAGATTTGCTGCCCGAGTTGCAAATGCAATCATTCGCGAACGCGAAGTAAAGCCATTTACAAATAGTGAGCATTTGGTAACAGTGGTTCGCGACGCCATTCCAGCTGCAACTCGTCGTACTGGTGGCAATCCAGCCAAGCGCACATTCCAAGCGCTAAGGATTGAAGTGAATGACGAGCTAGCAGTCTTGGAACGAGCAATTCCTGCCGCATTGGATTGTTTAGCACTTGATGGTCGAATTGTGGTTTTGTCCTACCATTCACTTGAAGATCGCATTGTAAAGAATGCCCTTCGCATTGGAACTGAATCAAAAACTCCAATTGAAATGCCAATTGTTCCGGAGTCAGATAAGCCGTGGCTTCAGTTGCTAACACGCGGATCCGAACCAGCAAATGAATCCGAAATCACTGAAAATTCTCGTGCGACCTCTGTTCGCTTGCGAGCCGCACAAAGAATTGGGGTGGCAGCATGAGTGCAGTTCCTGCTCGCACCCCAGGTCTAGCTCCGATTCCTCGTAAGTCACGCACTTTGCGAAAGCTTTCATTAGTTAAGCCAATGATGAAGCCGATCGTCTCACCTATTGCTCAAGCGATTCCGGTAGGAGTCCCACAGGGTAGAGCAAGTAGTCGAACATTTCTGTTTGTCATCATCGGAATGATTGTTTCGGGAATGATGATGCTTTTGTATATAAATACTCTTGCTGCTCAGGCATCGTTTCAAAAACATGCTCTGCAAATTCAACTGAGCCAGATGACTGCAGAGGAGCAAAGAATTGCAAGCGTCGTAGCCGCGGGTGAATCACCAAGCAACTTGATTATCACGGCACAAAAAATGGGAATGGTCCCCGCTCAAACTCCGGTCTTCCTAAGACTTTCAGATCGCGAAATTCTAGGTAAGCCTGTTGTTGCCGTTGCGCCAGTAGTTCCTACGAAACCTGCTGAATCGGCGGCACAATGAGTACACCAACATCACAACGACGTCCTGATCGACAAGGACCTCAGAACTCAACGAACTCAAAGCAAAGATATGTTCCATCCGGCCCAGTAATGGTTCCACTTGAAAGCCCAAGAAAAAGAATTCGCTTTGTAACATTTATATTTCTGGTTGTGATGTCGCTGTACATGGCACGTTTAGTTGAAATCCAGGTTGTTCGTGGACCAGAACTTGCCGCCAATGCTCAAAATTCAAGATTGCAAACTTTGACTTTGCCAGCACTACGTGGAAACTTTACCGATAGTGAAGGCGTACCAATTGCAACTACGGTTATCGCACGCAATGTAACGGTAGATCCAAAGTTGATTACTGATCCAGCAGGAACAGCAGCAGCATTGTCCCCAATTCTGGGAATTCCAGTCAAGACCATAGTCGCCGCGCTTACCGTCGATTCAAGGTTTTCTTATGTTGCCAAGCGAATCACTCCCGAAACTTGGAAGTTAGTTGCTGAATTAGGTATTCCAGGAGTTTTTAGTGAGCCAACAACAAATCGGGTGTATCCAAACGGAAATCTCGCGGCTAGCGTCATCGGATATGTTGGAGCTGAGGGTACCGGTCTTGGCGGTCTTGAATTTGGACTCAATGAACAGTTAATGGGCCAAGATGGAAAACTCACCGTTGAGCGAGTTAATGGCCGAGAAATTCCAGCGAGTGAACGCCAGAGTATTGATCCAGTAAATGGGCTATCAGTTCGACTTACTATTGATTCAAATCTGCAGGGCATGCTAGAAAAATCTTTAGCTGATCAAGTTATAGCTACTGGCGCCGAGGGTGGCGAGGCTGTAATCATGGAGCCGGGCACCGGAAACATTTTAGCAATGGCCACGTACCCAACATTTGACCCAAACAATCCGTTTGCAACTGACGACAAGTCCAAACGAAACACAGCAGTTACTGACGTTTTTGAGCCAGGTTCTACAAGCAAAGTCATGACGCTAGCTTCTGTTATAGAAGAAGGTGGAGCAAACGCTGGTACTAAGTTCACAGTAGAAAACCGCTTGAGTCGAGGCGGAACCTCATTTAAAGATTATGTTGATCATCCAACCTTGAGACTAACTCTTGCTGGAGTACTCGCTAAGTCAAGCAACATCGGAACAATCTTGGCGTCAGAATCAATTGGCGAGAAAAAGCTTTATCAGTACCTGCAGAAGTTTGGCGTTGGTCAAACCACAGGGATGAATTTCCCTGGCGAAAGTCCTGGAAAGCTACCTGATATCAATAATGAAAACGAATGGTCGGCCACCACATTTCCAACTTTGGCATTTGGCCAAGGTTTATCGGTGAATGCAGTTCAGGCCACCAGCGTGTTTGCAACCATTGCAAATGATGGCGTTCGCATGCTGCCTCGACTTATTTCGGGTTATTCAAACAGCGAAGGTGTTTACGAACCAAGCAGAGTCGAAGAAGGTGTTCGCGTAGTTAGCCCAGAGACCGCAACCACGGTTCGTGAGATGTTAGAAGGCGTAGTTTCAGAAGATGGCACTGCCAAGAACTTGCGAATACCGGGATACCGAGTTGGCGGAAAGACTGGTACTGCAAATAGATACGACGAAGCGAGTGGCGGGTACAGCGGCTACACGTCGTCATTCATTGGAATGGCACCAGCCGAAAGTCCAGCACTTGTAATGAGCGTTAGTATTCACAATCCAAAGACCAGTACTTACGGAAGCGTGGTTGCAGGTCCAGTTTTCAAGAAGGTTATGACTTACGCGCTTGCATACAAGAAAGTCCCACCATCAACAACCAAGCCCCCCAAGCTTCCAGTTGAGTGGTAAGCGCAATGACCCGTCCAAAGACTGAAGGTTCCGCGCTTTCCAAACTCGCCACTTTAATATCGGGGATGCATACTGGAGAAGCAACAGTATTTGGTATCACTCATGACTCAAGGTCTGTGCAGTCGGGTGATCTTTATGCAGCCCTGCTTGGTGCAAACCACCATGGCATCGATTTCATTGATGAAGCAATTTCCAACGGTGCGATAGCAGTTGCATCTGATTCAGCTGGCGCGTCAATTGCTAAACAAAAAGGACTTCCAGTCATTGAGTTATCCAATGCTAGAGAAGATATGGCAAAACTAGCTGCCGAAATTTATGGTCACCCTGAAAATAAATTAACGCTAACCGGTGTGACTGGAACGAACGGAAAGACCACCACGACTCACATTTTGCGCTCTATGTTTTTAGATGCAAAAAAGCATGTAGGAGTTATTGGCACCCTAGGCACCTACTTGGGTGAAGAGCACTTGCCTGGTGCTCGAACTACGCCCGAGTCCACTGATCTATTTGCAACGCTGGCAGTGATGGCAGAGCGAGGTATAACCCACGTATTCATGGAGGTATCTAGTCACGCACTTGCACTCAATCGGGTGTCTGGAATCAAGTTCGATGTCGCGATCTTTACCAATCTGTCACAAGATCATTTAGATTTTCACGGCTCAATGGAAAACTACTTTGCGGCTAAAGCGCTTTTGTTTACTCCAGAATTTTCTAAGCAAGCAATCATCTGCACAGAAGATGAGTGGGGCATCAAACTCGCAGCCCAAGTCAAGATTCCGGTAATCACGATTGGTTCCAACGGCGTTTGGAAAACTTCCCAAGCGAATTCGAGTTCTAACGGAATGACTACTCAGCAAATTGAAATACAAGACTCTGATTCAATCTCACTTTCGGTGAACATGCTTGGTTCATACAACGCAACAAATGCCGCATGCGCGCTTGCTGCCAGCCAGATTTTGGGCCTACCGATTGCCGCAAGTCTTGAATCACTAAAGAGCATCCGATCAATCCCAGGCAGACTCGAGAAAGTAGATATCGATAGTCCTGGAACCACAATTGTGGATTACGCACACACGCCCGATGCAGTGGCAACTGTGCTGACCGTTATTAAGGACGCAAATCCAAACCGAGTGATTACAGTAATTGGTTGTGGCGGAGACCGTGATTCCTTAAAACGACCATTGATGGGCAAGGTCGCGGCACAACTTTCAGATGTTGTGATAATTACCGACGACAATCCAAGGTCAGAGGATCCAGCAGCAATTCGAAAGTCTGTCATTGATGGCACAAAGAATGGCTCAGCTAAAGTGTTTGAGATTAGTGATCGTCGAGAAGCAATTTCTCAAGCTCTGAAACTTGCTGAACCTGGTGACGTGATTGCAGTACTTGGCAAAGGGCACGAAACTGGCCAGGAGATTGCCGGCAAAGTTTTCCCGTTCGATGATCGAATAGTTGTGAGCGAGGAGTCCAAGAATGTATGACTTAACGCTTGGACAAATTTGTGACATCGTTGGTGGCACATTGATTGGTGATCCTGCGATCAAAGTGTCGGGAGCTTCAATTGATTCTCGATCATGTGCTTCTGGAGATCTGTTTGCAGCAATTGTCGGTGAACGGGTTGATGGTCATGACTATGTAGCTCAAGCAGTTAGCAATGGAGCCAGCGCTCTCTTAACTTCCAAGCAGGTCGAAGGACCTCAGGTTATAGTTCCTGCCTCACCCGATGCCCTAGACCCAGTCATTCATGCAATCGCAAAAATTTCATCCCATGTCAGATCTTTGATGCGTGGGGTAGAAGTCATTGGCATTACCGGATCATCTGGCAAGACTTCAACCAAAGACATGATTGGTCAAGTTTTGTCTCATGCTGCAACTACTCATGCACCAGCAGGCTCTCAGAATAATGAACTTGGTTTACCTTTAACTCTGCTTTCAGCGCCCCAGGATGTGAAGTACCTCGTCGCAGAAATGGGAATGCGCGGACTTGGCCACATAACGCATCTTTGCGAAGTGGCTAAACCTACGATCGGCGTCATTACTAATGTTGGTCGCGCTCACATTGGTGAAGTGGGCAGCATCGAAGGTATTGCAAAAGCTAAATCTGAATTAGTGAAAGCGATCCAACCTTCTGGGGTTGTTGTTCTCAATGCCGATGACGAGCGAGTCATTGCTATGCGTGAATTCACTGAAGCAACGGTATTCACATATGGTTTCTCAAGCACTGCTGATGTGAGGGCAGAAAATCTGCAACTAACGGCTTATGGCAGCTTCACCTTCGACTTGGTTTATCGCGGCGAACGGATTTCGGCATCTATACCGATGCTTGGCGAACATAACGTACTCAACGCACTAGCCGCCGCCGCCGTTGGAATTGCTGTTGGAATGGAAGTCACTGATATCGCACTAGCGCTAACGACGCTTCAGTTGATGAGTAAATGGCGAATGGAAGTTCATCAGATTCCAGGAAACGTGACCATCATTAATGATGCTTACAATGCCAATCCAGAATCGATGGCCGCTGCATTGGAAACTTTGACAGCAATTCCAGCAACAGGTAGAACTTTCTCAATTCTGGGCAAAATGCATGAACTTGGTGACGACAGTGACGCGATCCATGCTCAAATCGCAAAACTGGCAATTGAGCTAGGTGTATCGCAGGTGGTGGCCGTAGGCGAGGCTGCAAAAACTTATGGGCTGCCGGAGACTAAGGGCCAAAAATCGGTGTGGTTACCCGACTTTGATAGCGCCTGCGACTACATTGTAAATGAAGTTAATTCTGGTGACGTTCTGTTGTTTAAGGCTTCACGTGCTGAACAATTTGAACTGCTTGCCGATCGGATTGAAGTTGTTTTGCGCGCGAAGTGGGGCCAACAGTGAAGCTTGTAGTGCTAGCTGGTGCATTAGCAACACTGTTTTCTTTAGTTGGAACCCCATTACTTATTAACTTCCTTCGTAATCGTGGAATTGCCCAAGCAATCCGTGAATCTACCGAAGATGTTAATTACCCTGAACATGGCAGCAAGCGCGGCACACCGTCTATGGGTGGAGTCGCCATTGTTGGTTCAGTTGTTCTTGCATATTTCTTGGCGCACTTGATCCTGATGCTACCACCAACAGCATCTGGCCTACTCGCAATCTATTTAATGGTTGCGTTGAGCTTGGTTGGGCTGGCTGACGATTACTTGAAAATCTTCAAGCAGCGAAGCACTGGAATTCGGGCCCGGACAAAACTTCTGGGACAAGCGATAGCTGCACTTTCATTCGGGTACCTTGCCACGCAATTTCCAGATGAAGGTGGGAATGTTCCAGTAAGTAGCGCCATCTCATGGGTTAGAGATACCGATTGGATCTTGCCATCGGCATTAGTGCTGTTATGGATCTGGTTTTTGGTCACTGGCATTACAAATGGCGTTAACTTAACGGATGGCCTAGATGGCTTGGCAATTGGTGCCGCATTGCTCTCGTTTGTCGCTTACACAGTGATGTCGATCTGGCAATACGGTCAAAGTTGTTTCTGGGGAGATATTCCTCGCTGTTACACAGTTCGCGACCCACTAGATCTGGCAGTGTTTGCCGCCGCTACTGCAGGTGCTTGCTTTGGTTTTTTGTGGTGGAACTCAAGTCCAGCTCGAATCTTTATGGGTGACACCGGGTCACTGGCACTTGGCGGTGGATTAGCAGCACTTGCATTAATGACCAGAACTGAATTACTTCTGGGCCTAATTGGTGGGCTATTTGTCCTGATTACGCTTTCAGTTATCGCTCAGGTTGGTTCCTTCAAGTTAACGGGACGGCGCGTTTTGCAAATGGCGCCACTGCATCACCATTTTGAAATGAAGGGCTGGCCAGAGGTTTTGATTGTGGTTCGTTTCTGGATCATTCAAGGACTTTGTGTTGGTGCAGGCATGGCTTTGTTCTATGCAGAATGGGTTCGGCAGTAAAAACCATGGCTTCCCTAAATCTTGATGAATTAACACGTGCCAGTGATTGGTCGCAAGTTCGAGTTTGCGTGGTTGGCCTAGGTGTTGCCGGATTTGCTGCTGCGGATGCGCTAGTAAATCTGGATGCAAAAGTAATTGTCATTGATGCTGAATCAGCTGAACGCCAGAAAGAACGAGCCGTAATTTTAGAAATTTTGGGTGCTGATGTTCGACTAGGCGATGACACTCAGCTTCCAAATGACATCGATTTACTTGTGCTTTCTCCGGGGGTGTCACCACTTTCTCCAATAGTTAAGGCAGCGCAAGATGCGGGAGTTGAGATTTGGGGAGAACTCGAGCTAGCTTGGCGACTTCGCGACCCAGCTAATCTGGCTCCTTGGTTGTTGGTCACCGGAACAAATGGAAAGACCACAACGACTTTGATGTTGGAATCGATTTTGTTGGCGGCTGGTAAACGAACTGTTGCAGCCGGCAACATCGGCCGTTCCTTGGTCGAAGTTGTTATGGATCCAACTCCGTGGGATGTGCTGGCAATTGAAGTTGGTGCACCACAACTTCCATTCGTTCATTCAATTTCACCGCAGGCGGCAGTTTGTTTGAATCTGGCACAGGATCACATCGATCTGTTTGGCACCTTTGAGGCGTATCGCGACGCAAAGGCAAAAGTTTATGAACGATGCCAAGTTGCAGCAATCTTCAACGTTGCTGATGCCGAGACAATTCGCATGGTGGAAGAGGCTGAAGTAATTGAAGGATGTCGCGCAATCGGTTTTTCAACAGGAATTCCTGACATTTCAATGCTTGGTGTCGTAGAAGAATTTCTAGTTGACCGCGCATTTCTAGAAAACCGTCGAGAGGCAGCACTAGAACTTGCTGAGATAACTGACTTGGCAATTCCAGCTGTGCACAACATTGCAAATGCCCTGGCTGCAAGTGCGCTTGCTCGGGCGCATGGTGTTGACGCTCGAGCGATACGTGACGGCCTTCGATCCTGGCAACCTGCACCACATCGGATTGCTCATGCCGGACAAGTTGCTGGCGTTGACTACATTGATGATTCCAAAGCAACCAATACTCATGCCGCGGCTACTTCATTGACTGCATATAAGTCAGTCGTTTGGATTGCTGGGGGAATGGCAAAAGGTCAGGACTTTGACGAATTAGTCCTCGATAATGCCCATCGAATGCGAGCAGTTGTGCTTTTGGGCGTGGATCAGGATTTGATTGCGGCCGCCTTAAAGCGACACGCTCCGAATGTCCCTATTCATCGGGTTAAAAGCAAGGAAACTAATGCAATGGAGTCAGTTGTGGCGCTCGCAGCCGAGGCGGCACAACCGGGAGACACTGTACTTTTGGCACCTGGCTGCGCTTCTTGGGACATGTTTAAAGATTATTCAGCCCGAGGCGATGCATTTGCCGCCGCAGTTAAGGGTCTCAAGTCATGACCGCAACCAGACCAGTTAAACGCAATAGTCCTAATGGCGGTCTCTCAGCACGACTAGAACATCCAATGGTGCATTATCAAATTCTTCTTGGTGCAACTGGATTCTTGCTTGCTCTTGGCATCGTTATGGTTGCATCAGCATCGAGTGTTTTCTCTTATCAGCAGAACAACGGTAATTCCTGGGCACTTGCAACTAGGCAATTGATTTTTGCTGCAATCGGCGTGTTTTTGATGATTGCAGTTTCAAAAATGCATGTCGACTCAATTAGACGTTGGGCTCCAATGTTCATGGTGGTTGTCGGAGCGCTGCTGATAGTTGTTCTGTTAGTCGGCACCGCTGTCCATGGACAAAAGAACTGGATTGACTTTGGCGGTCCATTCAGGATCCAGCCGTCGGAATTTGCCAAGCTCGCAATAGTTATGTGGGGCGCAGATATTCTCGATCGCAAATATCACTTGCTGGAGCACCGCAACCACTTACTGTTCCCAGTTTTACCGGTTTGTGTAACCGTACTTGCACTCGTTGTATTGCAAGGTGATCTAGGAACTGCAATGGTCATGATGCCAATTATGGCGTCCTTGCTTTATTTCGTTGGGGCTCCAAGAAAATGGTTCCTTGTAATGGGAGCAGTTGGCTTGGCTGGAATTGCCGCATTATCTATTGCAGCGCCATATCGCTTGGCGCGATTTACTTCTTGGCTAGATCCTTATGCAGATGCCCAAGGCACCGGCTTCCAAGTTATTCATGGTCAACAAGCCTTAGGTTCCGGTGGCTGGTGGGGAGTAGGCCTTGGTGGTTCGCGCGAAAAGTGGGGAACTCTTCCGGAAGCACACACTGACTTCATATATGCAGTACTAGGTGAAGAACTTGGAATCATAGGGACAATTCTGGTGCTATTGATTTTCACAGCAATTGCGATCGTTGGTCTGCGCATTGCTCGCGGAACGAATGAAGCATTTATTCAAATCGCTGCTCTTGGAATCGTTGCCTGGATTGTGACCCAAGCCCTGGTCAACATCGGTGCAGTTCTAGGAATTCTTCCGATTACGGGCGTTCCATTACCTCTGGTTTCTTACGGAGGCTCGTCGTTGATTCCAACCTTGCTTGCAATGGGAATTCTGATGGCGTTTGCCAAGCATGAGGCATACATCCAGGAACAAAAGTAATGAATTGGAATTTAGTGTGAACATCCTTCTGGCTGGCGGCGGAACTGCGGGCCACATCGAACCAGCACTTAACTTGGCTGATGAACTAAAGTCCATTGATCCAAACCTAAACATCACAGTTCTTGGTACTGCTCGGGGACTTGAAGTCGACTTGGTACCAGCTCGTGGCTACAAACTGGAACTAATTCCTGCGGTGCCGCTTCCACGTAAGTTCAGTGGAGACCTAGTTACGCTGCCAACGCGGTTGCGTTCCGCCATTAAACAAACACGCGACTTACTTTCGAAGTTAGAAGCGGATGTTCTTGTTGGTTTTGGTGGATACGTTTCAATTCCTGCCTATCTTGCTGCTCGTGGTGAAGTGCCAATTGTTGTGCATGAAGCAAATGCTCGAGCGGGCCTAGCTAATCGAGTAGGAGCTAGATTTGCAGACGCTGTTGCTGAAACTGTCCAAGATAGTTTGCCGCGCGCTCAGCTCATAGGTATCCCGTTGCGCAAGGCGATCGAAACACTTGATCGTTCTGCCATAGGAAGCCAAGCCAGGAATCACTTTGGAATAAAAAGCGATGCAATCTGCATTTTGGTTTTCGGAGGTTCGCAAGGTTCGGTAAAGCTCAATTCAGTAGTTGAAGATTGCCTTAATAAGAATGTTTTCGGTGATATTGTGGTTTTACATTCAGTCGGACTAAAGAACGAATTCCCGCAAGCAGAATCAGATAGCTATCGACCGCTTAACTACATCGATCGCATGGATTTGGCCTATGCAGCTGCAGACTTTGTGATTGGTAGGGCAGGAGCTATGACTGTTGCAGAACTCACCGCAGTTGGTTTGCCCGCATGCTTTGTCCCATTGCCAATCGGAAACGGTGAGCAAAGTCTGAACGCAACTCCAGTTGTTGACGCCGGTGGCGCAATAATGATTTCAGATCTTGAATTTAACTCAGATTATGTTCGGGATCTGATTCTGCCCATAGTTTCTAATCCAACGAAACTTCGTGACATGGCGCAACGCAGCTCTTCTCTTGGACACAAAGATTCTGCAAAAGACCTTGCTAAATTGGTTTTGTCGGTTGCACGAAAGGCCAAGTCTTGAGCTATTTGAATGGTCGAGTTCACGTAGTCGGCATCGGTGGCGCTGGCATGAGTGGTATTGCTCGAGTGCTTTTGGCTAGAGGTATTGAAGTCTCTGGAAGTGATGCAAAAGATTCCCGGCGCCTGCAGGCACTAAAGCCACTGGGTGGAAAAGTATTTGTGGGACATGATGCAGAGAACATTGTGATCTCTGGCAGCCAACCATCCTGCGTAGTGATTTCCACTGCGATTGGTCTGGACAACCCTGAAGTTGTTAAGGCAACCGAACTAGGAATTCCAGTAGTAAGTAGAGCTATCGCTTTAGCTGAATTGCTGGAGGACACAACAGCAATTTCCGTAGCTGGAACCCATGGAAAAACAACAACCACCTCAATGGTGACTGTGATCTTACAAAATGCGGGCAAAGATCCATCGTTTGTTATTGGGTCAGAGATGAATGAGTCGGGTAGTAATGCACATCAAGGTTCAGGTGATCTTTTCGTAGTTGAAGCCGACGAAAGTGATGGAACCTTTTTAGTCTTACCAACAACACTTGGAATCGTAACCAACGTTGAAGCAGATCACCTCAATTACTGGGGAAGTTATGAAGCAGTGGAGCAAGCTTTTGTGGACTTCATTGTTGCAACAGGCTCTCGTAATGGATGCGCAGTTGTTTGTGGCGATGACCAAGGCGCGATCGCAGTAACAAAGCGAGCGCGTGAATTGGGTGCAACAGTCATAACTTATGGCCAAAATAAAGACAACGATGCAGTATTAACATTGCTACCTTCCGGGTCTGTTGGATCTGAATTCACTATTGCGTACCAGGGTCAGACTCATGGACCAATTAAGTTGTTGGTGCCAGGCGTACACAACGCATTGAATGCAACGGCAGCATTTATTGCAGCACTCACTCAAGGTTGCACATCACAGCAAGGTGTTGATGGTCTGCAGAGTTTTACGGGAACACATCGCAGGTTTGAATTCCGCGGCGAAGTGTCCGGAGTTCGAGTTTTCGATGACTATGCCCATCATCCAACTGAAATCGATGCTGTTCTGCGTGCTGCCCAAACAGTAGTTGGTGATGGCCGAGTACTGGCCGCTTTTCAAGCCCATCATTATTACCGCACTGCATTGTTTTCTAAAGAGTTTGGGCAAGCACTTGGTTTAGCAGATTTTGTCGTGGTGCTGGAAGTGTTTGCGCCCGGTGAAGAACCAATTCCTGGTGCATCAGGTAGCACGATGGCTAACAATGTTCCGTTGCCATCTGAGCAAGTGGTCTTTGAGCCATCTTGGTCAAAAGTTCCTGGTCATCTCGTTGAACATGCAAAGCCTGGCGACATTGTGCTAACTCTTGGTGCAGGCGACATCGGAATGATGTGCCCGGAAATTCTCACCCTGCTGGAATCCAAGTAATGTCACAAACCGTTCGCTCAGCCGCTCCAGAGAAGAAGCGCAAATCAAAAGGGCCTTGGCTAGTTTGGCTGCTCGTGATCCTTGGTGTTGTAACTTGGTGGAGCCTTTATCAATCAAAGTGGTTTATTGCTCAAGAAGTTACTATCACTGGAAATTCGAGATTGTCGGCAGAACAGATCTCTGCAGCAGCAGCCGTGCCAATTGGAAATTCCTTGATGTCGATTAATCCGGAAGTTATTTCTGAACAGATTCAGGCGTTACCAGAAGTCAAAGTTGCAACTGTTGAACGTGGCTGGCCACACGCAGTTTTGATAACTATTACCGAACGAACTCCTATCGCGGTTGCCGCAACTGCAAGTGGATACAACCTAATTGACGCAGATGGCTTAAATGCTGGGGTAGTGGCTGCGCCACCCAAAGGCTTATTGGTTATTGCGGCGGAGCCAGACAGCCCAGCAATGAGCAACGCAATTCAAGCTTTAGCCGCTATTCCAGCTGAATGGAAAATCACTGGTCTGAGCGCAAAGACTCAGGACAGCGTCATCGCAACTCTAAGCAATGGAGTCGTCATTACCCTTGGCTCTGGGGAGCGGGCTGCCGACAAAGTAGAAGTTGCGGGGGCACTAATGGAAAAGGGTTACACCATCATCAATGTCAGTGCGCCAGATGCGCCGACTGTTAAATAACTTTCTAACTCGACACGCCAAGCGTCAATCACGGCATTCATTGACTTTTGCCCGTAACTTATACCTGCCCAAAGGTGTCAAATCTTTAACGCTCTAGAAGAGGTTGAGAGTTTGCATCTTTAGCGAAAACTGAGCTTGTCGAGAAAGGCAAACACCATGGCCGCACCACAGAATTACTTAGCAGTTATCAAAGTTGTAGGCATTGGCGGCGGTGGCGTTAACGCAATCAATCGCATGATTGAAGCCGGCCTAAAGGGTGTTGAGTTTGTCGCTATTAATACTGACGCACAAGCGCTGTTAATGAGCGACGCCGATGTGAAATTAGATATTGGCCGGGACCGCACTCGCGGATTAGGAGCAGGCGCCGACCCTGAAGTTGGTCGCCAAGCTGCAGAGGATCATCGCGAGGAAATCGAAGAAGTATTACGTGGTGCCGATATGGTTTTCGTCACTGCCGGTGAAGGTGGTGGCACTGGAACAGGTGGCGCCCCAATCGTTGCCAAAATCGCTCGGGACATGGGTGCATTGACCATCGGTGTGGTTACCCGTCCATTTAGTTTCGAAGGTAAGCGCCGATCCTCTCAGGCAGATGAAGGTGTCGATTCACTGCGCACTGAAGTAGATACCTTGATCGTTATTCCGAATGATCGTTTGCTTGAGCTTGCTGACAATGGCATCAGCGTTATTGATGCCTTCCGTCACGCTGACTCAGTTCTATTGCAGGGCGTGAGCGGTATTACAGATTTAATTACGACTCCTGGACTTATCAACCTTGATTACGCAGATGTGCGAAGCGTCATGAAAGATGCCGGTAGCGCTCTTATGGGTATTGGTTCAGCTCGTGGAGCCGACCGCGCGATCGAAGCAGCACGTCAAGCAATCTCTAGTCCGTTACTTGAAGCCAGCATCGAAGGTGCCCGTGGCGTGCTTATGTCTATCGCTGGCGGCAGTGACTTAGGTTTATTCGAAATCAACGAAGCCGCTCGCATGGTTCAAAGTGCAGTGCATCCAGACGCGAACATCATCTTTGGTGCAGTTATCGATGACACCCAAGGTGATCAAGTAAAAGTCACGGTTATTGCAGCTGGCTTCGATGGCGGAGCGCCACCTTCGAATCGTTCAACTTCACCAATGTCCAAGAAAGTCTTAGACGAGACTCCTTTAGCAGCAGCAGTTGCAGTTGATATGGCACGTGATGGTGAAGCCCCTTCAATTCCAATAACACCAGATTCTTTCTCTGATGGTGCGTTTGGCTCAGTTGCAGTTGCAGACGAGGATGACAACTTTGAAAATCTCTTCGGTGACGCTCCAGCCAGCTCAGGCCATGGCGATGTCGACAACGACGGCGAAGATGATGGCGACCTCGACGTTCCAGACTTCCTTCGCTAGAGAACGCATTTCAAAATGAATACGCAGGTCTTTGGCCGCGTTTCAATTGAAGGAATTCAGGCAGTTGCACTGACTCGACTTGGCGGCACCAGTTTGGCACCATTTGATTCACTAAACCTGGCTTCGTATGTTGGCGACCGCGCTGAAAATGTTTCAGACAACCTTGCGATTGCCCGCGATCTAGTCTCAGCCCAAGAAATCTCGGTTATGAATGCTGATCACGGAACCACTGCTCAAGTGGTGACAGAACCTGGAGTTGCTTTGCCAGGCGATGGCTTGATCACAAAACAAAAAGGACTTGCTTTAGCTGCCTTGGCAGCAGACTGCGTTCCATTTGGATTGATTGATCCGGTCACTGGGGTGATTGCAGTTGGTCACGCGGGCTGGCGCGGAGTGTTAGCCAATGTAATGCAGGCACTACTGGATGAGTTTGTGGCAAGTGGGGCGCAACTTAATCACACTCAGGCAGTTATTGGCCCAGCAATATGTGCCAAGTGTTATGAGGTACCAACCGAAAGAGTCGAACAATTTAGAGATGTCCGTCCTGAGGCAATTGCAGCTCCTAGAAATTTGGATCTGATCGCGGGAGTTAAGTCTGTTCTGGCAACACAAGTAAAGACGATCCACGAAATTTCTGGGTGTACTTTTGAAAATTCTGATTTGTTTTCATATCGTCGTGCTGCAGGGGAGCCAACAGGTCGTGGCGGGTTAGTTCTTGCAATAAGTGCTTCTTAGTTCTTGAACTCATAGAGTGGTCATCATGGATCGAATGCAGGAACTGCAGGCAAATTTGCAGGACGTAGAGCGCGAGATCTCGCAAGCTTGCGTAGCTGCAAACCGAAATCGTGCTGATATAACTTTGATCGCTGTTACCAAAACTTGGCCAGCCACCGATGTTGATATGTTGGCACAACTAGGAATTACAGATGTTGGCGAAAACAGGGATCAAGAAGCTAAACCAAAACACGATGAAGTTAATGCAAAGAATTTAACTTGGCATGCAATTGGTCAACTGCAAACCAATAAAGCAAAAAGTGTGGCCGCTTGGGCTGATGTTGTTCACAGCGTAGATCGAATTGAATTGGTTACGGCTTTGATTAAGGCAGTCCCCAATCGGGAAGCACCGCTAGGTGTTTTGATTCAGGCAAACCTTGACCCAGCGCCGACTGATAATCGAGGTGGCGCGCTTGCTTCTGAACTGATGTCCCTTGCCGAGATGATTTCCAGCAGTAAAGGTTTGCGACTTCTAGGCGTTATGGGAGTAGCGCCACTTGGCGGAGATGATGATTTAGCTTTTGCCAGATTGCAGGGGTTTGCTAGTCAGATCCAAAGTTCATATCCCGAGGCAAATTGGATCTCGGCAGGTATGAGTGGGGACTTTGCTACTGCCTTGAAATATGGTGCGACACACCTTCGAATTGGCTCATCTATCCTCGGAAAACGGGGTTTTCAGGGGTAAGTTCGTATTACTTACCCCAGCAAGGAGCGAACCACATGGCTAACGCAATGCGAAAAATGGCTGAATATCTTGGCCTTGTCGATGGCGGCGAATACCGCGATGAATTTGGCACTTACGCTGATGCCGATGTTCAGGGCTACGAAGATCAAGCCTCGCTGCGCCCAGTTACTAATAGCGCTTCTTACGACCAGGACAACGAGTACTCCCAAGCTTCATACGCGGCTCCAACTCGCGCTGCAGCGCCACTTGCTGATGTTTACCGCATTACAACCTTGCACCCAATTACTTACAACGACGCTCGCCGCATCGGTGAAGAGTTCCGCTCCGGTACTCCAGTGATCATGAACTTGAGCGATATGGATGAAGCAGATGCTCGCCGCATCGTAGATTTTTCTGCGGGTCTGGCTTTTGGTTTGCATGGCAGCATTGAGAAGGTGACAAAGGGTGTATTCCTATTGTCTCCAGCCAATGTTGATATCGGCGCTGCAGCCCGCGCACAATTGCGCGA
Organism: Candidatus Nanopelagicales bacterium; assembly: GCA_036796575.1. GTDB lineage: Bacteria > Actinomycetota > Actinomycetes > S36-B12 > UBA5976 > UBA5976. The sequence goes on from DAIRCR010000001.1 coordinate 618,794, forward strand.
AGATCCATTCTTTAACCAGAGCTAATTTGTTTTTATCGTGTCCTCAATTGCTGCACTAATTTCGTCACTTTTAAATCTCTATGTGCTGATTTTGATTGCTCGATTGGTCCTAGAGTACGTAGCGATTTATGCCAGGGACTGGCGTCCAAAGGGTCCACTTCTGCTGCTATCGGAAACGGTTTTCACACTTACTGACCCACCACTTAATGCAATCCGTAAAGTGGTGCCAAACCTCCGAATTGGCAGTGTCTCTCTAGACCTGTCATTCATCATTTTGTTGGTAGCAATTTCTATTACTAGGGGACTTTTAGCTTCGGTTTAGGGCAATAAATGTCCGATTTCAAGACCTCAAAAAATCCCATACAAACCCACGAAACATTGGCGTGGGTTTCACTTTCTGTGGATTTATCTCTAATCTAGAAGGCACGGGGTTAGGGGATTTCTCAACAATCTCGGACATTATTCAAGACGGAAGGTTTTCACCATGGCTTTGACGCCTGAAGACGTGCGCAACAAGCAGTTCACAACGGTTCGATTTAAAGAAGGTTATGACCTTGATGAGGTAGATAACTTCCTTGACGAAATCGAAGAGTCATTGGCTGCGGTAACCCGTGAAGCTGAAGACCTACGCGCAACCGCAAAGGGCGAGGTACCAGAATCAATTCGCGAAGAGATTCGTTCACTTGGTGATGAGAATGCTCGCCTAAAAAGTGAACTAGATCAGTCCGCTAAAGCTCTTGAAGATTCGCAAGCTCGCGATGCTGTCTCCGATGACAGTGCTGCAAGTGATGAAGCCCTTAAGAATTCCCAAGCGCGTGTTAACGAACTTGAAGCACAACTTTCATCCGCCCAAGCAGAACTAACTGCAAGTCTGGCTGCAATTTCAGAACTTAAAGAGCAACTTGCTGCTTCCCAGACTGAGGGTGTTGCAGCTGCCGCAACTGCCGCCGCAAGTTCATCACCGGCTGATCAAGGAATTGCATCAGTTCGAATCCTTGAACTAGCTCAGCGCACTGCAGATGAAGCCGTAGCCTCAGCTCGCATCGAATCCGAACAGCTTCTAAGTGCTGCAAAGTTCACATCAGATGAACTAGTAACAGAAGCAAAGGCCAACGTTGCAAACATCACCCGTGAGTTTGAGACCCAGCGTGTTGCCATGGAACGTCGCGTCGAAGAGCTACGTGCATACGAACGCGAATACCGTGGCCGTCTACGTAGCTACCTAGAGGGACAGCTTCGGGAACTTGAATCCAAGAACATCGGTGGTGACCGTCAGGTAACTGAAGATTAAGAATTAACAAAAAATAGGCCTGGGATATCCCAGGCCTATTTTTTATTTCTAGGCTTTTGTGATTAACACCTTTAACTCGAGTTCATCATCGCTTGCAGTTGGATTGGAAACCGATCCTTGAGTCCAAGAAGTTGCCAAAACTTCACTGGCAATCAGGTCAGCATGTGAGTTGAGAGCTGAAGCCGTTGCTTCATTTCCAGATTCCCAAGTAATTGCGATGCGATCACTTATGTCTAGGCCTGAAGTCTTTCGAGCATCTTGAATCAGGCGAGTTACATCTCGAGCAATACCTTGACCAATTAGTTCTGGCGTTAGGGCTAAATCAAGAGCAAGCGATTCGCCGGAATCACTGGCTACGGTCCAGCCTTCTCGTGGCACTTCAGTTACGACCACATCATCTGGACCAATCTCGTAATCCACGCCAGAAGCTGAAACGGTTGCTAACCCAGATCGCAATGCCTCAACCAAAGCGTTTGCATCGGCAGCTGCTACTGCGGCTGCAATATCTGGAGTGCTCTTGCCGAATCGCGCTCCAAGAGTCTTGAAATTAGCTTTCAGGCTGACATCAACAAGCTCACCGGTTCCCGAGAGACTTTCCAGACTCAAAACGTTTACTTCGTCTTTAATCTGAGCCTGCAGACTTTCTGGCAAAGCATCCCAACCAGGAGCGGCAACCAGAGCTCGCTGTAAAGGTTGACGAGTCTTTACGCCAGAAGCGGCGCGAGCAGATCTACCGAGCTCAACTAGACGACGGGTTAAATCAACTTGATCTCGCAAGGTGTCGCTGATTTGTTCATCTGTCCAATGTGGCCAAGAGCTTAAGTGCACAGATTCTGTATCGGAAGTTGTGTAAAGGTCCTGCCAAACGCGCTCAGTGATGAACGGCGTAAATGGAGCCATAACTTGAGTCACTACCTTCAAGCAGTGATGCAAAGTACTAAGCGCAGCGTGGTCTGCATCCCAGAAGCGACGACGCGAACGACGTACGTACCAGTTACTTAAGTCATCTACGTATTCAGCTATAAACCGACCGGCGCGTTGCGTATCAAATTGCTCAAGGGCTTGATCAACATCGCGCGCTAGGCGAGTAGCTTGTGAAACCGCCCACTGATCTAAATCAGTTAGATTATCTAGCGACGCAGTGCTGCTATCCCAATTACCTGCCCGGGCATAAAGACTTTGGAATGCCACGGTGTTCCAGTAAGTAAGAAGGGTTTTGCGAACAACTTCAGCGATAGTTCCATGTCCAACTCGGCGTGCACTCCATGGCGAACCACTAACCAGCATGAACCAGCGAAGTGCATCAGCACCATGTTCATCCATCAGGCCAATTGGTTCCAGCACGTTTCCTAGGTGCTTACTCATCTTGCGGCCATCTTCATCAAGAATATGTCCAAGGCAAAGCACGTTTTCGTAGGACGACTCCTCGAAGACCAATGTTCCAATTGCCATCAAGGTGTAGAACCAACCACGCGTTTGATCGATCGCTTCACAAATGAAATCAGCTGGGTAGCTAGCTTCAAAAGTTTCCTTATTGTTTTCTGGGTAACCCCATTGCGCAAATGGCATTGCCCCTGAGTCATACCAGCAGTCAATAACTTCTGGCACGCGCGTTGCAGTGCCCTTGCATTCTGGGCAAGCAAAAGTGATGTCGTCCACGAATGGGCGATGCGGATCAACAGTTAAAGTTTCATCTCCAGCAAGGGAGGCAAGTTCAGCACGACCACCAATGCAAGTTAAGTGGTTTTCTTCGCAGCGCCAGATTGGTAGCGGCGTACCCCAATAGCGATTGCGGGAAAGTGCCCAGTCGACATTGTTGTTGAGCCAGTCACCAAATCGACCATTCTTGATGGTTTCTGGGAACCAATTGGTTTTTTCGTTCTGGGCCAGCAACTGATCTTTGATTTCAGTTGTCTTGATGTACCAAGACGGTTGTGCGTAATAAATCAAGGCAGTGTGGCATCTCCAGCAATGCGGGTAAGAGTGCTCGTATGGCAAGTGTCGAAACAATAAACCCTTTTCTTCCAGCAACTCAACAAGTCGAGGATCCGCTGTCTTGAAAAATACGTCAGCAACCTCAGGAATGTCAGATTCAAAAGTTCCGTTTGGCAACACTGGATTTACCACTGGCAACCCGTAGGAACGACAAAGCGCAAGATCCTCCGCACCAAATGCAGGTGCTTCATGAACTACTCCGGTGCCGTCTTCTGTGGTCACAAAATCTGCCAACAAGACGGTGTGTACTGGAGCATCAGTTTCTGGGAATGCAACCCAGTCAAATGGCCTTTGGTAGCCAGTGCCTTCTAAGTCTCGGCCCTTGATAGTCTCCAAAACTTTTGAATCTTCACCAAGCACTTTCTCGCGTAAGGCTTCGGCAACTACTAGGTACTCACCATCTGCAGTTTGCGCCACAACGTAATCAACTTCCGCATTAACCGCAGCAGCAGTATTGGAAATCAAAGTCCATGGAGTTGTAGTCCAAACAAGTAATGAGATTCCGGAATACTTCGCAGGAAGTGGTCCAGTTGTAACTGGGAAACGAACGTAAACCGAAGCATCGACTACATCTTCATAACCCTGAGCTAATTCATGATCGGACAGTCCAGTGCCACAACGTGGGCAATAAGGTGAAACTCGATGATCCTGAACTAAAAGACCTTTATCAAAAATCCGCTTTAGACTCCACCAGACGCTGTCAATGTATTTCTCATCCATGGTCCAGTAGGCCTGATCCATGTCTACCCAGTAGCCCATGCGAGAAGTCATATTTTCAAATTCGTCTACGTGGCGAAGTACCGATTCTTTACACCGCGCATTGAATTCCGCAATTCCATATTTTTCAATATCTTGTTTGCCGGTGAAACCTAATTCTTTTTCAACTGCAAGTTCAACTGGAAGTCCATGACAATCCCAACCAGCTTTGCGTGGAACGTTGTAACCCTTCATTGTGCGATAGCGCGGGAAGATGTCCTTGAATACGCGGGCTTCAACGTGATGAGTTCCCGGCATGCCGTTTGCTGTCGGAGGTCCTTCGAAAAACACCCAGCGTTGCCCATCGCTTGTTCGTGCTAAAGATTTGTGAAAGATGTCATTGTCTTTCCAAAACGAGAGCACATCGTGCTCCATCGCTGGAAGATCAATCTTCGCGGGTACATCGCGGTATGCCATCAGATTCCCTCATCGCTTGCAGTCAATTACCAAAGTCACCAGTTGATGACCTTGACTTCAAGGGACGAGATGGTTTTTAGGCCATTCCCGCGGTACCACCCTTGTTGACTTTGCCCTTGCGACGCAAAATCCACTTAAGTTACAGTCCGCTGTCTCGTTCTACTGAGCGATACTCAAGGCAGTAAATCCTTGACGTCGCTGTTCTTCGAGGCAACTCAGAAGTGATACTGCGCAAAAACAACACCTTTTTGGGCTTACACCGTCCCCAATTCGCTAACTTGGTGCTGTTGGCTGCGCAATGTGTCTTCATCATCGTTTTGCCGACTAAGACTAAAGATTACTGGGAAAGATTGATTATTCCCATTTAGCAAGGCACAAAAACCGCCCTTGGTGATACAAACAGGGTCTCAGGTATCCAAAACTTGGCCAAAAATTGCGGCAATTCGTGTTTTGACGTACCTTCTAGCGAGCATCATCCAATCGACTCGGTAGAGTCTAGTGACTTAGTCGATAAAAATAGGCGTGAATTAAAGGGGAATACCATGGCTGCGAAACCAGCTAAGAAGACTGCGACCAAGGCAAGTGCCACCAAAAAGGCACCTGCCAAGAAAGCTCCTGCCAAGAAAGCCCCAGCCAAAAAAGCACCTGCTAAGAAAGCGCCAGCCAAGAAAGCTCCTGCCAAAAAAGCACCTGCTAAGAAAGCACCTGCTAAGAAAGCAGCACCAGTTAAGCCTGCCAAGAAAGTTGCTGCCCCAAAGCCAGTAGTAGTCAAAGAGCCAAAAGTTACCAAAGCTCAACTAGCTGCCATTGCAAAGGCTGAAGCCGCAGCAGCTGCCGCTCTAGCTGGCCCTCCAGTTCAAGTTATTAATCCAATTGGATCAGTTGGTCTACCTTCAGTTCGCAAAGCAGTTCCAGGCAAGAAGGCTGCTCCAAAGCATCCAGTAGTCCAAGAAGATGAATCCAACTGGACCAAGACTGAATTGAATGCCGTACGCAAGATGCTTACTTCAGAAGCACAAGAACTTGCGGTTGAAATTGCTCAAGCCGAAGAAAGTTTCCACGCCTTGATTATGGAAAGTGGCGAAGGTGCCGGTGATGATCAAGCTGATGCCGGAACCAAGACTTTTGAGCGTGAACATGAGATCTCAATCCTTTCGAATAAGAAGGATCTTCTAGATCAAACCAATCGCGCATTAGAACGAATTGAAGCCGGTACTTACGGTGCGTGTGAGAACTGTGGCAAGCAGATCGGAAAGCTTCGATTGCAAGAAGCAAACCCAAGAGCAACAATGTGCATGCCTTGTCGCGAGCGTGAAGACCGTTCCTAACGTCGTGTATCGTCGCCAACTTTTAACAACTGCACTTATTGTCATACTGATTGATTTGGCAACCAAGATTTGGGCTGTGGCAAGACTTGAAAATCAACCTGAGATCAAAGTAATTGGGGAATTTCTCAAGTTTTCATTTGTGCGAAATCCTGGCGCAGCTTTCTCATTTGGAACTAGCGTCACCTGGGTCTTTACTCTGATTGCAATTGCAGTGAGTATTGCAATCTTGTTAGTTTCGAAGTCCGTTACTAATCGACGATGGGCAATAGCGCTTGGTGGATTACTTGGTGGCGCATTAGGCAACTTGATCGATCGAATTTTCCGCAGCCCAGAAATGTTACATGGGCATGTTGTTGACTTTATTTCGGTGCCAAATTATCCAATGTTCAACATCGCTGATAGCGCAGTGGTTTTGTCTGCTATCGCGATGGTTGTTTTGTCATTTCGCGGCGTCGATTATCAAACTCCAGATGCCATGCCAGAAAATCTTGATTCGGATCAGAAATGATTCGCACTTGGCCGATCGATGAATCCCTTGAAGGTGAACGCTGTGACGTTGCGTTAGCACGTTTGACTGGTGAATCTCGTGCGAGCTGCGTAACAATGCTCGAGGAAAAGCGTGTCACTATAAATGGAAAAGTGGCCCAGAAGAGTGCACGGTTAGCATTTGGTGATGTCATCGAAATAGATCTTCCAGATCCTGACATGTACGAACCAGAACCAACTGTTGAGTTGCCAATAGTTTTTGAAGATGACTCATTTGTAGTTATTGATAAGCCAGCTGGGGTAGCGGCTCATCCAAGTCAAGGATGGTCTGGACCAACGGTTACTGGGTCTCTGGCAGCAATGGGAACAGTGCTTACTGAATATGGCCCAACTGAGCGCAAAGGTATTGTGCATCGACTAGATGTTGGCACTAGCGGCTTGATGGTTGTTACAAAGTCAGAACGGGCTTACGTCAGCATTAAAGATCAATTCCGAGATAGAACTGTTGACAAGATTTATCACACTTTGATCCAGGGCCGATTAGATCCGATTAATGGAACTATCGATGCACCAATCGATCGCCACCCGTCATCTTCGTATCGATTTGCGATTATGAGCGGTGGTCGGCCAAGTATTACGCATTACGACACTTTGGAGTCATTTGCTTATGCCTCGTTACTAGAGGTTCATCTGGAAACTGGCAGAACCCATCAAATAAGGGTGCACATGTCAGGACTTCGCCACCCATGCTGTGGCGACCTTACATATGGAGCAGATCCAACTTTGGCAGCCAAACTCAAACTGGATCGGCAATGGTTGCATGCGGTTCGCTTAGGTTTTGAACATCCTGTGTCTGGTGATCGGGTCACGTTCCATTCGGAATACGCCCCTGATTTAGCCAAGTCCTTAGATCTGGCACGTAACCTTTAAATCTTCAGCCACGAAAAAGTGTCTTAGCCCCACTGCACTTTCTTGTCACAGGTCGCAGGTAACCTAGGGGAGCGTCCTTCCTCTCGCGTACTTACCCTCTAAATAAAAGGATTAATCCTGTGAGCAATGACTCGTTCGTGCATCTACATGTGCACACCGAGTATTCAATGCTGGATGGCGCTGCTCGCTTAGGGGACCTTTTTTCTAAAGCTGAAGAGCTGGGAATGCCGGCCATTGCGATGACCGATCACGGCAATCTGTATGGCGCATTTGAATTCTGGAAAAAGGCGCAGTCCACTAACGTAAAACCAATCATTGGTATTGAAGGATATTTTGCACCACAAGGGCGCGCACTTCGAGCTCCATTTGATTTTGGAACGCCGGCAGTTGATGACACCTCTTTAGATGGCGCCGGTCGTGGCCGATACAACTACACCCACATGACGCTTTGGGCTGAGAATAATGTAGGACTTCATAACTTGTTTAGGTTGTCCAGCAAAGCTAGTTTGGAAGGCTATTACTATCAACCAAGATTTGATGCCGAGTTACTAGAGAAACACGGTAAGGGAATAATCGGGACAACTGGATGCCCTTCTGGCGAGGTTAATCGTTGGCTGCAAGCTGGTAACTACGACAAAGCCCTAAGCACTGCGGCAACTATGCGCGAAATCTTGGGACAAGACAATTACTTTGTTGAGCTAATGGATCATGGCTTAGGAATTGAACGTCGCCACCGTGAAGACTTGCTAAAGATTGCAAAGAACTTGAATCTAAAGTTAGTCGCAACAAATGACTTACATTATGTTTATCCCGAAGATGCACGAATGCACGAAGTGCTGCTTTGCATTGGCACTCGATCCACTATGGATGATCCAAAGCGCTTTAAGTTCGATGCGCAAGACTTCTACCTAAAAACTGCTGCAGAAATGCGTGAGGTTTGGCGCGAACTTCCTGAGGCTTGTGACAACACTTTATTGATTGCGGAACGTTGCAACATTAATTTCGTTGAAGGTCAAGATCTCCTGCCTTCCTTCCCAGTTCCAGCTGGCGAGACTGAAAACACTTGGCTAGTCAAAGAAGTTGAGATTGGGTTAAAGCGCAGATTCAATAGTGACAAGATTCCAAAGGAACATCTGGAACGAGCTAATTTCGAACTTGCCGTTGTGGAGCAAATGGGATTCCCGGGTTACTTCTTGGTGGTCGCTGACCTTTGCCGACATGCTCGCGAAGAAGGCATTCGCGTTGGCCCTGGTCGTGGCTCAGCCGCAGGAGCGCTGATTGCTTGGGCACTTGGAATTACTGAACTTGATCCAATCAAGCACGGCTTACTCTTTGAGCGCTTCTTAAATCCAGAGCGAATCTCAATGCCTGATATTGATATTGACTTTGATGAACGTCGTCGCAGCGAAATGATTCGTTATGCAACACATAAGTATGGTGAAGAGCGCGTGGCTCAGATTATTACTTATGCATCGATTAAGGCCAAAGCTGCTGTTAAAGATTCAACTCGCGCACTTGGTTTCCCATATGCACTTGGTGACAAAATTACTAAAGCGATGCCGCCAGGTGTTATGGGTAAAGACATCCCACTTTCTGGAATCTTTGACCCAGAACATGATCGTTATGGTGAAGCCGGCGAATTTCGGGATCTTTATGACGACGACGCAGACGTAAGAGCAGTAGTTGACACTGCGCGTGGTATTGAAGGTCTAAAGCGCCAGCCAGGTGTCCATGCTGCCGGCGTTATTTTGTGTAAAGAAGAATTGATCGATGTCTTGCCCGTGTGGCGTAGAGACCAAGATGGCGCAATCATTACCCAGTTTGATATGGGCGCGTGTGAGTCACTTGGTCTGCTAAAAATGGACTTCTTGGGACTTCGAAATCTGACAGTCCTTGATGACACTTTGTTAAACATCGCTTCCAATCGCGGCGAAACGGTTGTGCTTGAAGAGTTGGGACTTGATGACCCCAAGACTTATGAACTGTTGGGACGTGGTGACACCCTGGGTGTTTTCCAGTTAGACAGCGGTCCAATTAGATCTTTGCTGCGCTCTATGAATCCTGACTCATTCGAAGATATTTCCGCGGTTCTTGCTTTGTATCGTCCAGGTCCGATGGGTGTAAACGCTCACACTGATTATGCGGACTACAAAAACAAGCGCAAAGTTCAAGTTCCAATTCACCCAGACTTAGAAAAACCATTAGCAGCAATTCTTGGTGACACCTATGGATTAATCGTTTACCAGGAACAGGTTATGGCGATTGCCCAAGAAGTAGCTGGCTACACACTTGGCCAAGCAGATCTATTGCGTCGAGCCATGGGTAAAAAGAAAAAAGAGATTCTCGATAAGGAATATGTGCCTTTCGAAGCGGGCATGAAAGAGCGCGGTTTCTCTCAAGTTGCAATTAATAAGTTGTGGGAAACCTTAGTTCCATTCTCGGACTATGCCTTCAATAAAGCGCATAGTGCTGGTTACGGCCTTGTTTCGTATTGGACTGCTTATCTCAAGGCAAACTACCCAGCTGAATACATGGCTGCTTTGCTAACCAGCGTTAAGGATGACAAAGACAAGTCTGCGGTTTACCTAAATGAATGCCGTCGAATGGGTATCAAGGTTCTGCCACCAGATGTAAACGAATCCGATGTCGATTTCACTGCAATTGGCACTGACATTCGCTTTGGACTTGCGGCCGTGCGCAATGTTGGCGTAAACGTTGTTGAGTCCTTGAAGGTAAGTCGAGTTGCTAAAGGTAGATTCACATCTTTTGGTGACTTCCTGGCAAAAGTTGACGTACAGGTTTGCAATAAGCGCGTAATCGAATCATTGATCAAAGCTGGTGCGTTTGATTCGCTGGGTCACACTCGTCGAGGTTTGTTTGCAGTACACGTTGAATCTGTTGACTCAGTTTTAGATACCAAGAAAGCTGAAGCAATCGGTCAGTTTGATTTATTCGGCTCCTCTGATGATTTTTCTGACGATTCAATCGGTGGCATCGAAGTCAACATCTCATTAGATGAATGGGACAAGAAAACTTTGCTTGCCCAAGAGCGAGACATGCTTGGTCTATACGTCAGCGACCATCCACTATTTGGCGTCGAACATGTATTGGCAATGAGCACCTCAATGCCAATTTCTGGTGTAGCAGATGCCTCCGACGGAGCAATAGTCACGCTCGGGGGACTAGTAAGTAGCGTGCAACTTAAAACTACAAAACGATCAGGTGATCGCTGGGCCATTGTTGCGCTGGAAGACCTTGAAGGCGTTGTTGAAGTAATGGTTTGGCCAAACACGTTTACCAAGTTCGCGACGTTGCTTAATGACGATGCAATTTTGTTAATGAAAGTGCGAATAGATAAGCGTGATGATGAAGGCCCGCGAGTTGCCGCACTGGAAGTTTCAGTTCCAGACATCAGCGCCGCTTACTCAGGGCCAGTAAATGTTTACATTCCAGAAACTCGCGTGAACGCAGCAGTAATGGATTCTTTGCGCCAAATCCTGAGTGCGCATCCTGGCACAACTGAAGTTCATTTAACTGTGGTGCAGGCTGACAAGTTTGTTTCAGTTAAAACTGATGACAAGTTACGAGTTTCGCCATCCCCATCGCTTTTTGCAGATCTGAAAGCCTTGCTCGGTGCAGCTTGTTTAGAAGCGCCAGTTTTACAAACTAACTAGTAATCTCGGCAAACGTCGCCGAAAGAAGATCTCCTAAATCAATTGGCGAGAGTTCAATGTCAAAGCCACGTCGGCCACCACTAACCAGAATGGTTTCGAACTGTTTCGCGGATTCGTCGATCACAGTAGTAAGTAGCCGTTTTTGCCCAAGTGGACTTATTCCTCCGACCACATATCCAGTCAGGCGCGCTGCTTGGGCGGGATCAGCCATGGTTGCTCGCTTGGCACCTAAGACACGTGATAGTGATTTGAGGCTGACTTGTTGATTAACCGGAACGATTGCTACCGCGAAAGTTTCATCTAGATTGGCAATTAAGGTCTTAAAAACTCGATTTGGATCAACACCTAGTTTTTCAGCAGCCTCAAGCCCAAATGAGGTCGAATTGGGATCATGGGAGTACTCGTGCTCATTGAATTCGATTCCAGCAGACTTTAGCAATTTAGTCGCTGGAGTACCTGTGGCCATAGCAACAAATCCTATGCCCAAGAAATCAAGTTAAACTTTGATTTATGTTGTCAACCCTAGATTTGCGAGGTGGATCCCGAAGAGCTTCGGATCTGCGAAATCTAGTGCCGCGCGCGAAGTTTGATCTGGATTCAGTGGTTGAACAAGTTCGTCCAATCATTGAAGATGTCCGCGACCGTGGAGTTGCAGCAGTCCAAGACTGGTCGGAAAAATTCGACGGCGTTCGCGCCCCACAGATCCGGGTGCCGCAAGAAGTTATTGATAAGTCACTGGCAGAACTTGATCCAAAGATCAAGGCTGCACTTATTGATGCAATTGCTCGAGTACGAATTGTTCACGAACACCAACGTCGAAGTGACACGACGGTAACTGTTGCCCCTGGTGGAACAGTTTCAGAACGCTGGTTACCAGTTCAGCGCGTTGGACTTTATGTTCCTGGTGGAGTTTATGTCTATCCAAGCAGTGTGATTATGAATGTGGTTCCAGCTCAAATTGCTGGAGTTCAGTCACTTGTTGTTTGCTCGCCACCGCAAAAAGATTTTGGGGGATGGCCGCACCCAACTATTTTGGCAGCTTGCGCTTTGCTTGGCGTTACCGAAGTTTATGCCGCAGGTGGATCACAGGCGATTGCGTTGATGGCCTACGGCGCAACTGATGACATTGAAATCGAACCGGTGTACTTAGTTACTGGTCCAGGCAACATGTATGTAACCGCGGCAAAGCGAATGCTCAAGGGTTTAATTGGGATTGACTCTGAAGCCGGCCCAACTGAAATCGCAATTTTGGCTGATGATTCAGCGAATCCAGATTTTGTAGCCGCGGACTTGATCAGCCAGGCTGAACACGACGAAGTAGCAGCATCAGTTCTAGTAACTGACAGCGAAGAGTTGATCAAGAATGTTCGTGACAGCCTAGAGCGTTTAGTTCCTCTAACTATGAACAAAGATCGAATTCGAATTGCACTTACTGGTCAGCAAAGCGCGTTCGTTTTAGTGGACGATTTAGATCATGGCCTAAATGTTGTTGATGCGTATGCTGCCGAACACTTAGAAATTCACACTCGTAATGCATCTGAGGTAGCCAGACGAGTAAACAATGCTGGCGCAATCTTTGTTGGTGATTGGTCGCCAGTTTCACTTGGTGATTATGCGGCTGGATCAAATCACGTTTTGCCAACCGGTGGTTGTGCTTGCCACTCATCTGGACTTTCAGTTCAGTCGTTCTTGCGAGGTGTTCACTATGTTGAATACAACGAAACTGCGCTCAGTGAAATTGCCCAGACTGTGATCACGCTTGCTAACTCGGAAGGCTTACCGGGCCACGCAGCAGCGATTGAAATTCGTGCGAAATGACCGAGCTACCGATTCGCAAAGATCTAGTTGGCCGATCGCCTTACGGTGCGCCTCAAATTGATGTTCCGGTGCGACTAAACACAAATGAAAATCCGTTTGGCCCATCACCTGAACTTGTGGCAGAACTAGCCAAAGCAGTTTCAGCCCTTGGCCCAAATCTAAATCGATATCCGGATCGCGATGCCAATGAACTGCGGGCTGACTTGGCCAATTACTTGAACGCGGAAAGCCAATTTAGTTTGTCTGCGAAAAACATTTGGCCAGCAAATGGTTCTAATGAAGTTATGCAGCAACTACTCCAGCTTTTTGGTGGCCCAGATAAATCTTTGGTCGCTTTTGATCCCACGTATTCGATGTACGAGGACTATTGCCGAAACACATTTACTAAGTATTTGAGCGTTGCCCGAAACGCAGATTTCACAATCGATACGTCAGTTATTGATAGTGCATTGGCTTTGAATCCAGATCTAATCGTTCTGACATCGCCAAACAATCCAACGGGCACGATCATTGACATGTCAGACATTGATTACTTACTAGCCAATTTTGCTGGGGTAGTAGTAGTGGATGAGGCATATGCCGAATTCCGGCCAGCTGGAACTCCATCAGCGGTTTCCAGATTAAAAAGCAATCCACGCTTAGTAGTAGTTCGCACAATGAGTAAAGCATTTTCTTATGCTGGAGCTCGAGTTGGCTATGCAGCAACGAGCCCTGAAATCGTTGAAGCAATTCAATTGGTTCGCTTGCCGTACCACTTGTCAACAGTTACTCAAGCAATCGCTCGAGTCGCCCTGCGATTCAGTGAACAGCTGCAAAGCCAGCTGACCTTGCTGCGCAAAGAGCGAGATGACTTGGCATCCTGGCTCAAGGATCAAGGCTTTGAAGTGGCTCCAAGCGGCGCAAACTTCCTGCTCTTTGGAACATTTGGAGATCGCAACCAGGTATGGGAACAATTGGTTGAGCAAGGTGTATTGATTCGTCAGACTGGCCCAAATGGTTGGTTAAGAGTCAGCATTGGAACTCCAGAAGAAAACCAAGCTTTTAAGACCGCACTAATTCAAGTAACTAATCGAACTAACGGAAAGTAATCAGATGGCACGCACCGCACGCATTGAACGTAGCACTAAGGAAAGTTCAGTTCTAGTTGAACTTAACTTAGATGGCACTGGACAGATCGACATTGAAACTGGCGTGCCATTTTTTGATCACATGCTTTCTCAGTTGGGACGCCATGGCGGTTTTGACCTAAAGGTGCGCACTACGGGCGATGTAGATGTGGACTCACATCACACAGTTGAAGACACATCGCTAGCTGTTGGTGAAGCGATCCGCACTGCACTTGGTGACAAGGTGGGCATTCGTAGATTTGGTGACGCATATGTGCCATTGGATGAAACTGCCTGCCATGCAGCAGTAGACCTATCTGGTCGTCCTTACCTAGTTCATGATCAGCCAGAGATCGTGGAATTAATTGGAACTTTTGATACGACCTTGATTCGTCACATCTGGGAGTCAATTATTGCTACCGCACAGATTTGCATTCATATTCGAATCTTGAGTGGACGTAATGCCCATCACGTAAGTGAAGCGCAATTCAAGGCAGTAGCGCGCGCACTTCGTGATGCAGTGGCGATTGATCCCCGTGTTCTAGACGTTCCGTCAACTAAGGGAAGTCTCTAGCTCGTGACTTCTGTTGTCATTCTTGACTACGGATCAGGAAACGTAAGATCGGCGCAACGCGCAGTTGAGACTACTGGAGCAAAAGTTTCGATCTCTGCGGACTTTGACACGGCTCTAAATGCGGATGCATTGCTGGTTCCCGGTGTTGGAGCATTTGCTGCCTGCATTCAGGGAATAAAAAAAGTCCGAGGCGAACAGATTATTGGGCGCCGACTTGCAGGTGGTCGACCAGTTTTAGGTATTTGCGTTGGCATGCAAGTGCTGTTTGAGCGAAGCACTGAACATTCTGGCGAAGGATTCTTTGAAGGTTTAAACGAGTGGCCAGGCACCGTGGAAAAACTAACAGCCCCAGTGCTTCCACACATGGGTTGGAATAACGTTGCTGCCGCAACCGAATCACAGATGTTTAGTGGAATTGAGCAAGAACGTTTCTATTTTGTTCATTCTTACGCAGCGCGAAAGTGGGAACTTGATCCGTATGAAATGTTGGCTGCCCCAAAAGTAAGTTGGGCAAACCATGGTGAAGATTTTGTCGCCGCTGTGGAAAATGGCCCGCTTTGGGCTACCCAGTTTCATCCCGAAAAATCTGGCGAAGCTGGTCTGACATTATTGGCAAATTGGATAGCCGCGATCAAATGAACTTAGAAAACCACAATCGGAGCACTAAATGACATCTTTAATTCTGCTTCCTGCAGTTGACGTTGCGGACGGTTTGGCCGTGCGCTTAGTTCAAGGTGAAGCCGATAGCGCCACATCATTTGGAGATCCACTAGCGGCAGCGCTTGATTGGCAGGCAAGTGGTGCCCAGTGGATTCACTTAGTTGATCTTGATGCTGCTTTTGGTCGAGGTGAAAACCGAAAGTTGTTAGCTGAAGTAATTGGCAAACTTGATGTAAATGTTGAACTCTCTGGTGGCATTCGAGACGATGAATCACTGCGGGCTGCGCTTGCAACTGGATGCCGTCGCGTGAACTTGGGAACTGCCGCACTTGAAGATCCAGAGTGGACTGCGCGAGTGATTGGCGAATTCGGAGATCGCATTGCCGTTGGCCTAGATGTTCGTGGCACAGTACTTGCAGCCCGTGGCTGGACCAAAGAAGGCGGCGACATTTGGGAAACCCTGGAACGCCTGGAATCAGATGGTTGTCAAAGATATGTAGTTACTGATGTAACCAAAGATGGAACTTTGCGCGGACCAAATGTTGATTTGCTAAAGCAGATGTGTGACCGCACTGATAAGCCAGTAATTGCAAGTGGTGGCATCGCAACTCTTGATGATCTAGTTGAACTCAGAGCATTAACTGAAATTGGTGTTGAAGGCGCTATCGTTGGCAAGGCACTTTATGCTCGGGCTTTCACACTCGAAGAAGCAATCGAAGTTTCTGGGCCGCAGGTTTAGCTAATGAGTGTTGCAGTCCGAGTTATTCCTTGCCTTGATGTTGATGCTGGTCGAGTTGTTAAAGGCGTTAACTTCGAGAATTTAAATGATGCTGGAGATCCAGTTGAACTAGCTCGCAAGTATGGAAACTCAGGTGCAGATGAATTGGTTTTCCTAGACATCACTGCATCAAGTTCGAATCGCGAAACTACTTACGAAATGATTCGCAGAACTGCGGATGAACTTTTCATTCCGCTGACCGTTGGTGGCGGAGTAAGAAGCGTTTCCGACGTGGACCAACTTCTGCGCGCTGGTGCGGACAAAGTTGGAATCAACACGGCAGGCATTGCTAATCCTGAATTGATTTCTGATGCGGCCAAGCGATTTGGAGAGCAGTGCATCGTAATTTCAGTTGATGTGCGCCGAAAAAAAGATTCAATAAGTGGATTTGAGGCCACAACTCACGGCGGCAGAAATAGCAGTGGTCGGGATGCCTTGGAGTGGATTGTTGAGGCCGCTGAACGTGGGGCTGGCGAAGTGCTCCTAAATTCAATGGATGCCGATGGCACTAAGAATGGCTATGACCTTGAGTTGATCACTGCGGTACGAGCAGCAGTAGACATTCCAGTTATTGCAAGTGGTGGAGCCGGCAAGCTTTCGGATTTTGCGCCCGCAGTCAAAGCTGGAGCAAATGCTGTGTTGGCTGCAAGCGTTTTTCACTTCAATGAACTCACAATTGCGCAAGTTAAGGAAGAACTCGCTCGTAGCGGGGAAGAAGTCCGCTAACCCCGTTGGCCTTTGTGTTTAAAGCCAGGCAAGACTTGCCTGATTTCGACTACTTTGTTCAATCAAGGCACAATAGATACATGGAGAGCTCGCCGTTTGTTGAAACCTTAGTTTTCAACGACCAAGGGTTGATTCCAGTCGTAGTTCAACAAGTTGATACCAGAGAAGTACTAATGGTTGCCTGGATGAATTCCCAAACCGTTAAACAAACACTAGAAACCGGCAAAGCCACCTACTGGAGTCGCAGTCGTTCTGAAGTTTGGGTCAAGGGTGAAACTTCTGGAAATCACCAACGAGTAATCTCAATGGCAAAAGATTGTGACAGTGACACCTTGCTCTTGACGGTCGATCAATCCGGAGCAGCTTGCCACACCGGCAATCACACTTGCTTTGATGATTCCGTTACGCATCCTGAGGTAAGTGGATGACCACTCCTAATCTCGAATCATTTCGAAACTTGGCACAAAATCGTCGCGTAATCCCGGTATTTAGAAAACTTTTGGCTGATGGCGAAACTGCACTTGGTCTTTATCGAAAACTTGCAGACGAGCGAGCCGGAACTTTTCTACTTGAATCTGCCGAACATGGGAGATCTTGGTCGCGTTACTCATTTGTTGGGGTAGCAAGTTCAGCAATGTTATCTGAGCGCAATGGCCAGGCATTATGGTCAGGCAAAGTGCCACAGGGTGTGCCAGCAACAGGTGACCCAATATCTGCATTGCGCGAAACCTTAAATGTTCTGTTTACTCCAGGTGTTAACGAAGGCATCACTAACGAGGAACTGCCACCACTAACTGGTGGTGTGGTTGGCTATCTGGGTTATGACATTGTTCGCCGCCTGGAAAAACTTCCAAATCAAACCGAAGATGTTTTGGGTTTACCTGAGTTAGCGATGTTGGTTGCTACAGATTTGGCGGTTTTGGATCACAAAGATGGCACTGTCACACTCATTGCTAATGCAATCAACTACGACAACTCTGATGAGCGCGTGGATGAAGCCTGGCTTGATGCCGAGAAAAGACTTAATGCAATGGAAGCAGCATTAGGTAGTCAAGCGCCATCAAGTGCTTCAAGTTTTGATCGCGCTGCTAAAGCTGAGTTCACTCGTGAAACTACTGGTGCCGAGTATCAAGATTCAGTAAGAGTTGCACAAGAACGCATTCGAGCTGGCGATGCCTTTCAAATCGTATTGAGCCAAAGATTTGCTACCAAGTGTCAAGCCTCAGCACTTGATGTCTATCGAGTTTTACGTGCTACTAATCCAAGCCCCTACATGTTCATGTTTAGGATTCCCGAGTTAACTGGTCCAGGTCAGGAATTAGGAACCAAAGTTGCTTTCGATGTTGTTGGATCAAGTCCGGAAGCTTTAGTCACACTTCGCAATGGCGAGGCTATGCTGCATCCAATCGCTGGCACTAGACCTCGGGGTGAAACTCCTGAACTTGATGAATCCAATGCATCAGATCTACTTGCTGACAATAAAGAGCGAGCGGAACACTTGATGTTGGTAGATCTCGGCCGAAATGATCTAGGTCGGGTGTGCCTGCCAGGCTCTGTTGAAGTAACTGATTTCATGAGTATCGAGAAGTACAGTCACGTGATGCACATCGTGTCCACCGTGATTGGCAAAATTGATCCAGCAGTTAGTGCCTTTGATTTAGTGGCTGCGACATTCCCGGCTGGAACTCTTTCGGGTGCGCCAAAACCTATGGCGATGACAATCATCGAAGAGTTAGAAAAGTCAAAGCGTGGAGTTTATGGCGGCTGTGTCGGGTATTTCGATTTCGCTGGCAACATTGATACTGCAATCGCAATTCGTTCAACTGTCATTAAAGAGTCAGTGGCCTATGTTCAGGCTGGAGCTGGGGTAGTTGCAGATTCAGTCCCCGAGAGTGAAGATGCAGAATGTCAGGCGAAAGCGATGGCAGTTCTAAATGCAGTAGCAGTTGCCAACTCCTTAGTAAGTAGCCAAGTATGAAACTAAGTTTGCGAAACTTGATTTCAATTGAGCTGCTTTGCTCGGTAATTATCCTGATTGCCCTTAGCCGACCCTGGGTTGTCGCAACATATCAAGAAACTGGATTCCCTACAGTGAATTTGAGTTTGAGTGCTAATCAATTAAACGCAACCCTTAATGGATTAGCAATCGCAGCATTAGCTTCTGCACTTGGTGCTATCGCTACTCGCGGATTCTTCCGAAGAGTAGTTGGCGTAGTGATTTTGGCAATTGGCGTTGGAATAGTTATTGCAACTATTAATTTGGTAAATGACTTGGATCTATTCATAGGAATGCAATTTGAGCAAGCAGTTGGACGCGAAGTCTCTGGCTGGGTTGCGCAGACTTCAAGCTATGCCTTGGCTGTTATCCCAGCTGGAATCTTGATAACACTTTGCGGTCTGGCTATTGCAGTTAAATCATTTGAAACTGGCTTATCGAAGCGCTACGAACGCAACCCGGCAAACGGGAATGAATTGACGCCGTGGCAGGCACTTGATCAAGGAATTGACCCGACAATCGAGAATGCTTCCCGCTAACAGTTAGAATAAACAAAGTAACGCTAGAAGGAGAACCAATGTCAGACTCACACGCAGACCACGGACACACAGTTGCAATGTGGACTGCAGTCTCGATAGCCATGCTTGGTTTTCTAATTGGTTGTATCGGTGTCGTTATCGCAACCCCAATGATTTTCTGGATCGGCGTTGCATTGCTTCCAGTTGCAGGCATCGCTGGAAAAGTTCTAGCTCTCATGGGTTATGGCAAACAAAAATAAATCTTGATCATCACTTAAATAGGAATAATTCCCGGCTTCGAGTGTCGTTAGTCCCGAAGAAAGGCACAAGATGACTTCTGTTCTGGATTCAATCATCCAGGGTGTTAAGGAAGATCTTGCAGCGCGAAAGACTCTTGTCTCACTTGATGAACTGAAAGCACGCGTTGATGAAGTTCCGCCAGCACTTCCAGCCGCCGACTTACTTCATAAGAATGCGTTCAGCGTCATTTCTGAAGTGAAGCGAGCCAGTCCTAGTAAAGGTCACCTTTCAGATATTCCAGATCCAGCATCATTGGCATTTGAGTATCAAACGGGTGGCGCTCAAGTAATCAGTGTGCTTACCGAAGAACGAAAGTTCAATGGCACTTTGGCAGACCTTGATGTAGTCAGACGCAAAGTTTCTATTCCTATTTTGCGCAAAGACTTCATGGTCGATGAATATCAAATTTGGGAAGCCCGAGCGCATGGCGCTGATGTGATCTTGCTAATCGTTGCTGGATTATCAAACAGTCAACTCTCGGAACTAAACAATCTGGCTGGCGAACTTGGAATGTCAATCCTGGTTGAAGTTCATGATGAACCAGAGCTGGATCGGGCGTTGGCAATAAGCCCAAAACTTCTTGGAGTAAACGCCCGCAATTTGAAGACTTTGGATGTCAGCTTGGATGTCTGCCACAACCTAATTCCCCAGATCCCTGATGAGATTTTGGCCATTGCCGAGTCTGGCATTTCGAGTACTGATCAAGTTGAAGCCTTAGTTTTAAGTGGTGCCCGAGCTGTATTGGTGGGTGAGGCCCTAGTCACGGGTGGTACTCCTGCCGAAACTGTCAGAGAATGGACTCAAGCGGGAATTCGAGCCCGTGAAAAATTCTTATTGAATCGTTCTTAGGACTGGCGCAAATGACAGCGAATAATGTTGTATCAGTGCCAGATCTGCGCGGCCACTTCGGCAAATTTGGCGGGCGCTTCGTACCTGAAGCCTTAATGGCAGCGCTTGATGAATTAGACGAGGCATTCCGCAAAGCTTCAGTAGATCCAAGTTTCTTAAAGCAGCTTCGGGACTTGCAAGTTAATTACACTGGACGCCCAAGTCCAATTACAGAAGCTAAACGATTTGCTGAACATGCAGGTGGCGCAACCATTTTGCTTAAGCGTGAAGATTTGAACCACACTGGCTCACACAAAATTAACAACGTTCTAGGTCAGGGTCTCTTGACTCAGCGAATGGGTAAGACTCGTGTCATTGCCGAAACTGGAGCCGGACAACATGGTGTTGCCACGGCAACGGTCGCGGCATTGCTTGGTCTGGAGTGCGTTGTTTACATGGGCGAAGAAGACACCAAGCGTCAGGCCTTAAACGTTGCCCGCATGAAACTACTTGGCGCAACTGTGGTGCCAGTAACAATTGGAAGTCGCACTCTTAAGGATGCAATTAACGAAGCTATGCGCGACTGGGTAGCAAATGTAGAAACAACTCACTACATGCTTGGCACAGTAGCTGGACCAGCACCGTTTCCGGAAATGGTTCGCGATTTCCACCGTATCATCGGTGATGAATCTCGGGAACAAATGCTTAGCCGATATGGTCGCTTACCTGATGTGGTTGCAGCTTGTGTTGGCGGTGGCTCAAATGCAATTGGAATCTTTA
Source organism: Candidatus Nanopelagicales bacterium (assembly GCA_036796575.1). Lineage (GTDB taxonomy): Bacteria > Actinomycetota > Actinomycetes > S36-B12 > UBA5976 > UBA5976. The sequence continues at coordinate 639,755 of DAIRCR010000001.1, forward strand.
CTGCATTTATCTCAGATCCAAGTGTTCGGTTACTCGGACTAGAAGCTGGTGGTGACGGTATTGAAACCGGTCGCCATGCATCAACAATTGTTGGTGGCGCAGTCGGAGTTCTTCATGGCGCTCGCTCTTACATCATGCAAGATGACGATGGCCAAACCATTGAAAGCCATTCCATTTCTGCTGGCCTGGATTACCCTAGCGTTGGTCCCGAACATGCTTACTTAGCTGACATTGGCCGAGCCGAGTATCGTTCCGTAACTGACGTCGAAGCCATGAATGCATTTAAGTTGCTTTGTGAAACTGAAGGCATCATTCCTGCCATCGAAACTGCACATGCTTTGGCCGGTGCAATTGAAATTGGTAAAGAACTCGGCGAAGGTGCCATCATCTTGATCAACCTCTCGGGTCGTGGTGACAAAGACGTTGAAACGGCAGCTAAGTACTTTGGAATGAACGTATGAGTTTGTTGCACGACGCCTTTGCTAGAGCTAAGTCAGAAAATCGCGCGGCACTAATTGCTTATCTGCCTGCTGGCTACCCTTCCGAAGATGGGGCAGTGGAATGCATCGCTGCGATGGTCGAAGGCGGCGTTGATATCGTCGAAATTGGTTTCCCTTACAGTGACCCAGTAATGGATGGGCCAACCATTCAGGATGCCGTCAATGTTTCGCTGGCTGGTGGCACAAAATCAGCAACTGTAATCAACACGGTTAAGCGTGTTGCGGAGCTGGGAGTGCCAGCACTTGTTATGTCCTACTGGAATCCAATCGAACGTTATGGCGTGGATTCATTTGCTTCCGACTTTCGTGCTGCAGGTGGCGTTGGTGTCATTACTCCTGACCTAACTCCCGAGGAGGCAGAAGACTGGATTTCGGCTACCAATTCAAATGATGTTGATCGAGTTTTTTTAGTCGCACTCTCTAGTTCAGATGAACGCATCGCGAAAGTGGCAAATGCAACTACCGGTTTTGTTTATGCTGGAGCAGTCATGGGAGTAACCGGTGCGCGCACTTCTATTTCGGATGCGATCGAAGGACTAGTGGCTAAAGTTCGACGTCATAGCGATCTTCCAGTGGCTGTTGGCCTGGGCGTATCCACGCCACAGCAAGCCCATGAGATTGCCCAATATGCTGACGGAGTCATTGTGGGTAGCGCATTTGTCACTGCAATCAAAAAAGATGGAGCTGCTGGTGCCAAGGCGTTAGCGCAAGCCCTTTCTAAAGGCTTGGCCCGCTAAATCTGCTTACTTATTAGCACGTTCCAGCACTTGAAAAAGTGCGACATAATTAAGGGAATGTAAGTTATTACTTAAACACAACCTTAATTTATGGAGTTTTCGTGTCACAAGAAAACATGAGCGCCAAAGCCGCAAAGGCCGCCGCCGCCGCTGCCCGTCAAGAAGCTGCAGCACTAGAACAAAAACGTCAGCGCAAGATCCGCATCATTGGTGGACTTGTTGTGGTCGCCGTTATGGCTGCGTTGATCGCTATTCCAGTTCTTTCAAATAAGGATGCAGTTATTCCATCTGATGCTGCTCTTCCAGCTGGTGTAACGGCTGATACCTATGGCGTAAAAGTTGGCTCCGCATGGACTGCGCCAGATGCAGACAAGATTCCAGTTCTTCAGTTGTGGGAAGACTTCCAGTGCCCAGCTTGTGCTCGCTTTGAAGAAGCATCAGGTGCTGCGATTCAAGGTTTAATTGACGCTGGAAAAGTTCGCGTTGAATATCGTCCAACAATTTTCTTAGACAAGAATCTTCTTTCTTCTAATACCGCTGCTGGAAATCCAAATTCTTCACAACGCGCAACCATGGCGTTTGGCTGCGCAGTTGATGCTGGGGCTGCAGAGAAGTTCCACCTTGGTGTTTTTGTTGCTCAACCAGTAGAAGAAGGTTCAGGATTCTCAAACGAAACCTTGACTTCAGTTGCTGAATCATCTGGTATCACTGGTGCGGCACTCGATACCTTCACTGAGTGCCTTACTTCAGAAAAGTATGCAGGTTGGGTTGCTAATTCTTATGATGCATTTGATTCTGAAGGCGTTTCATCCACACCTACAGGAATTCTTGATGGCACCGAATTAACTGGCGAAGTTCTGTTTGATCCAGCTCAGTTAACGGCTGCAATTGAAGCTGCGACTAAGAGCTAAGTGATCTGAACTCATAATGCATTTGATTCCGGCATTTATTCCAAGTCCTTCGCAAAGCGTGTGGCAACTTGGACCAGTCCCGCTTCGGGCTTACGCCTTCTTTATTTTGCTTGGAATATTTGTTGCAGTTTGGCTAGGAAATAGACGCTGGATTGCTCGTGGTGGACTCGATGGACAAGTTGCGGACATTGCAATGTGGGCAGTGCCATTTGGAATCATCGGTGGCCGGATTTATCACGTGGCGACTGACTGGGAACTCTACTTCACTGAAGGCGGCAAAGGCTTCTTAGGAGCTTTACGAATTTGGGAAGGCGGCCTTGGCATTTGGGGGGCTCTAGCTCTGGGTGGAGTTGGTGCTTGGATTGGCGCTAAGCGACTAGGAGTTCCATTTGCACCATTTGCAGATTCAATCGCACCTGGCATCGCATTTGCTCAAGCAATTGGACGTCTAGGCAACTGGTTTAATCAAGAACTCTTTGGTCGGCCAACAACCTTGCCTTGGGGCCTAGAGATTGCCACAGAAAACCGACCGACTGAATTTACGCAATTTGAAACGTTCCATCCGACTTTTCTTTATGAAGCGCTTGCCTGCGTTGCAATTGGGTTCTTCATTATCTGGGCCGATAAGCGATATGTAATGGGACATGGTCGAGTATTTGCACTGTATGTTGCGCTGTACTGCGCTGCCCGTGGCTTGATTGAAACTATGCGTATTGATGATGCTCGTCACATACTTGGCCTTCGCTTCAATGTCTGGACAGCATTGATCGTAGGAGCCTTAGCGCTGCTGTATTTGGTTCGTTCGAGTGAAAAGAATCCGGGACGCGAACTTATGTCTGGTGGAAAACTAGTGATCCAAGGTCAGGAACCTCCGGTTGCCCCAGCCGTGATAACAGTGCCGACCGAAAAAGTAGCTGAGAATTCAGATTCGCTAACCCAAACTTCATCTGCAGTTCAGGTCAGCGAATCCAAACCACGCGGACGTAGAGCCAAACCAAAGCAATAGCTTCGTGCAGGCGGTAAACTAGAGGTAATCTCTGGTTAGGAAAAATTGTGCGCCGCGCGAAAATTGTTTGCACGCTGGGTCCGGCAACTGCTTCCCCTGAAATCATCAAGAACCTCGTCGCTGCTGGTATGAATGTAGCGCGCCTTAATCTTTCGCATGGTGAACAAGCAGATCATGCGCGCTCTTATGAAATGGTTCGTGCTGCTTCAGACGAATCTGGCAAGGGTGTTGGAATCCTTGCTGATTTACAGGGACCAAAAATTAGGTTGGGTAGATTCGCATCCGGTCCAGTAGAACTGCATCTGGGCGATTCATTTACGATCACAACTCGTGAAGTTGCTGGCGATGCAACCATCTGCGGAACTACTTATTCTGGTTTACCAGGTGATTGCAAGGTTGGCGATCGCATTTTGATTGATGACGGCAAAGTTGGTTTAGAAGTTCTGGAAGTAACCTCAGACTCGGTGCTAACTCGCGTTACTGAAGCTGGAACTGTAAGCGACAACAAGGGCATCAATTTACCTGGTGTTGCAGTTAGTGTTCCAGCACTTTCGGAAAAAGATATTTCAGATTTGCGTTGGGCTCTTAAGCAAGGTGTTGACATGGTGGCACTTTCTTTCGTCAGAAGCGCTGCTGATATTTCAGATGTTCATAAGATCATGGATCAAGAAGGTCGTCGCATTCCTGTCATTGCCAAAATTGAAAAGCCACAAGCCGTCAATAACCTGAAGGAAATCATAGATGCGTTCGACGGAATTATGGTGGCTCGTGGCGATCTAGGCGTTGAGCTTCCGCTAGAACAAGTTCCTATGGTTCAAAAGCGTGCAATTGAATTAGCCCGTGCTGCAACCAAGCCAGTAATTGTGGCAACTCAGATGCTTGAATCGATGATCAGTTCTAATCGACCAACCCGCGCTGAAGCTAGTGACGTTGCAAATGCTGTTCTCGATGGCGCCGATGCATTGATGCTCTCGGGTGAAACCAGTGTTGGAATTGATCCCATCCACGTGGTGCAAACCATGAGTCGCATCATTTCCCACATCGAAACTGAAGCTTTGGAATCTTTACCGAAACTTGCCGATGATGCGCAAGGTGAAACTGCTAAGGCAATGTGCTTGGCTGCGGTCGATGTTGCAAGTCACGTGGATGCTGTCAGCGTGGTTGCCTTTACTGAAACGGGCAGCTCGGCGCGTCTGGTGGCAAGGCACCGCAGCCGCACTCGATTGCTGGCATTTACGCCAAATGAAGATGTCCGCAACCGACTTTCATTGGTCTGGGGAACCGAAACATTTTTAGCGCCCAGCGTTTCGCACACTGACGAAATGGTGGCTCAGCTGGACAAGGTCCTATTGGATCTGGGAATTTTCAAAATGCATGACCCAATTGTGGTTATCGCAGGCGTTCCACCAGGCGTTCCTGGCTCTACAAACGGTATGCGGGTTCACAGGCTGGGGCATGGAGCAAATAACGCCTAAGCGTTATTTGCTCCCAATAAGGGTGGGGCAATCTAAATAACGCCTAAGCGTTATTTGCTCCCAATAAGGGTGGGGCAATCTAAATAACG
>DAIRCR010000001.1:644572-683496 GCA_036796575.1 Candidatus Nanopelagicales bacterium
CCTAAGCGTTATTTGCTCCCAATGTGACCGTTTTCGTTCTTCCCTGCTACAGTAATGAAAGCTTGAAAGCACGCCATCCTTTAACACCTGTCCCGTGAGGCAGGAAAGGAGGTAAGAAGATGACGCACGACTTTGAGCCACAAGGACACGTAGTCCTAGATTCCAGCGATATATCTCGCGCCCTCACCCGTCTAGCTCATGAAATTGTCGAGCGAACTCAGGGTGCCGGCAATTTAACTTTGATGGGAATTCCAACTCGAGGTGCATCACTTGCAACTCGACTTGGTGACAAGATTTCCGCAATCCAAGGCAGCCCGGTTTCGGTCGGTGCCATCGACATCACAATGTACCGGGATGATCTCCGCTCTCGTCCCGCTCGCGCCTTACTCCCAACCACGATCCCACCTGAAGGTATCGAAGGTCGCTTGGTGATCTTGGTAGATGACGTACTTTTCTCAGGCCGGACAATCAGAGCAGCGCTAGATGCACTGTCTGAACATGGCAGGCCACAACTTGTGCAACTAGCCGTGTTAGTCGATCGCGGCCATCGCGAGTTACCAATTCGCGCAGATTATGTCGGCAAGAATTTGCCAACCTCACGTTCCGAAAAAATACAAGTCAACTTGGTAGAGCACGATGGTGTTGACGAAGTTCGAATCGAGCGTGAATCATGAAGCACTTATTGAGCGCTGCCGACTTAAGTTACGAAGACGCAATCCTAGTTTTGGATACCGCTAAGCAACTGGCTGCTGCAACTGAGCAAGGCGTTGGAAAACTTCCACCATTGCGCGGTCGCACGGTTGTAAATCTCTTCTATGAAGACTCAACGCGCACTCGAATTTCGTTTGAAGCTGCTGCCAAACGACTAAGTGCAGACGTAATCAACTTCTCAGCTAAAGGGTCGAGCGTTTCCAAAGGTGAAAGTCTGAAAGACACCGCATTGACGTTAGAGGCAATGGGTGCTGATGCGGTGGTAATTCGCCATAACAGCAGCGGTGCACCACATCGCTTAGCAAACGCTGGCTGGATTTCCGGCGGAGTTGTAAATGCTGGAGATGGCACCCACGAGCATCCAACACAAGCGCTATTGGATGCCTTCACACTTCGCAACCACCTTCGCAATGGCGAGGGTGACTTAAAGGGAGTGAATGTCACGATTGTTGGCGACGTCCTGCATAGCCGTGTGGCTCGATCAAATGTTTTACTGCTCAATACTCTCGGCGCCAAAGTGCGCTTAGTGGCGCCACCAACTTTGCTTCCTTACGGTGTTGAAGATTGGGATTGCGAAGTCTCTTACGACCTTGATGCATCCCTTGAAGGCTCCGATGCAGTCATGATGCTTCGCGTGCAACGGGAGCGAATGAATGCGGCTTACTTCCCAAATGCTCACGAATACAGCAATCGCTATGGCTTGAACGTGACGCGAATGAATCGACTTTCTGAATCAGCAGTTGTTATGCACCCTGGTCCAATGAACCGAGGTATGGAAATTTCTGCTGATGTTGCAGATTCCCAGCGCTCGGTGATTGTCGAGCAAGTTTCCAATGGCGTAAGCGTGCGCATGGCTGTCCTGTACTTAATTCTCGGTGGATCGGAGTCAATGTAGTGACAAGCAGTGCTATGACAAGTTATGTAATCAAAGACGTCGCAATTTTGGACGGCAAACCAACGGACATTGTTGTCAAAGATGGTGTGATCGCTGAAATTGGTAAAGGTTTAAGTGCTGACCAAACTATTGATGGTTCAGGTTGCATTGCCTTGCCAGGACTAGTTGATCTACACACTCACTTGCGCGAGCCAGGTCGCGAGGATGCCGAAACCGTTTTATCCGGAAGTCGCGCCGCAGCTATGGGTGGATTTACTGCAGTCCATGCCATGGCGAACACCAATCCGGTTGCTGATACCGCTGGTGTTGTTGAGCAAGTCTGGCGACTTGGCCAAGAAGCCGGATTGGTTGATGTTCGTCCAGTTGGCGCAGTCACTATGGGACTTGAAGGAACGGCTCTGGCTGAACTAGGTGCGATGGCTGATAGCGCAGCAGCAGTTCGAGTGTTTAGCGATGACGGTAAGTGTGTGCATGACGCAGCGTTAATGCGTCGAGCACTGGAATACGTAAAAGCTTTCGATGGCGTAGTTGCCCAGCACGCTCAAGAACCAAGATTGACTGAAGGCGCGCAAATGAACGAAGGCGTTATCTCAGGCAAGTTAGGCCTGGCTGGTTGGCCAGCAGTTGCCGAAGAAGCAATCATTGCGCGTGACGTATTGCTCGCACATCATGTTGGTTCGAGATTGCATGTTTGCCATCTTTCAACTGCAGGCAGTGTCGAAATCATCCGTTGGGCTAAGTCCCGCGGGATAAATGTCACTGCAGAAGTCACGCCACATCACTTGTACTTCACCGATGATGTCGTTGAATCCTACGATCCGATTTACAAAGTCAATCCACCGCTTCGCACCAAGGCAGATGTCGAAGCAGTTCGTGCTGGTTTAGCCGATGGCACGATCAACATTGTGGCTACCGATCACGCACCACATCCTTCCGAAGACAAAGATTGCGAATGGACTGCAGCTGCCTTTGGTATGACTGGCCTAGAAAGCGCACTCAGTGTTGTCTACGAAACTATGGTCCAAACCGGTCTAATGAATTGGGCCGCGGTTGCAGATCGAATGTCAGTAGCGCCAGCCCAGATTGGTCGAGTCAGCACTCAGGGGCAGCCAATAGAAGTGGGCTCACCAGCAAACTTGGTAATTTTTGATCCCCGTGCAAGTCAAGAAGTCGACGCACGAAAGACTGTTAGTGCAAGCCGAAACACCCCGTACGCAGGACGCACCCTTCCCGGCAAAGTTGTTGCAACGTTCTATCGCGGTAAACCAACTGTGCTGAATGGAGAACTCAACGCATGACCCGAGCCGTCCTAGTACTTGAAGATGGTCAAGTATTCACAGGTCGTTCATATGGTGCCGATGGAAGTGCTTTTGGTGAAGCAGTCTTCTCAACTGGTATGACTGGCTACCAAGAGACAATCACTGATCCTTCGTATTGTGGCCAGGTAGTAGTGCAGACTGCACCACACATTGGTAACACTGGTTGGAATGACGAAGACGATGAATCCCAACAAATTTGGGTATCTGGCTATGTAGTTCGAGATCCAGCTCGCCGCCCATCAAACTGGCGCTCGACCATAAGTCTTGATGACGAGTTACGAAAGCAGAATGTTGTTGGTATCAGCGATGTTGATACTCGCGCATTGACTCGGCACTTGCGCGAACATGGTGCGATGCGAGTTGGAATTTTCTCAGGCTCAGCCGCCGAGCAAGACATCGAATCACTGCTGAGCAAAGTGCGCGAAGTCCCAGAAATGTCTGGCGCAAGTTTTTCTGAAACGGTTTCAACTAAGCAAACTTATGTTGTGCCAGCAGTTGGCATCAAGAAGTTTCAGGTTGCAGCTCTTGACTTAGGAATTAAGTCGATGACTCCGTATTTAATGGCCCAGCGGGGGATTGAAGTGCACGTAGTCCCAGCAAATATTTCAGCTGAAGATTTATTAGCAGCCGGACCAGATGGCATCTTTGTTTCAAATGGCCCGGGTGATCCAGCAACTGCGTTGCACGCAATTTCACTTGTGCAAGCAACACTTGATGCCAAGCGTCCATTCTTTGGAATCTGTTTTGGTAACCAAATCTTGGGACGCGCTCTTGGATTTGGAACTTACAAGCTTCGTTACGGTCATCGTGGAATCAATCAGCCAGTTATGGATCGCACTACGAACAAAGTTGAAGTCACTGCGCACAATCATGGCTTCGCAGTTGATGCTCCGATTGATCGTGATTCCCAAACTCCTTATGGCACCGCACGGGTGAGCCATGTCTGCCTTAACGACAATGTCGTTGAAGGTTTGGAATGTGTCGATGTTCCAGCATTTAGCGTTCAGTATCACCCCGAAGCCGCGGCTGGTCCGCACGATTCGGCTTACTTGTTTGATCGATTTGTTGAACTGATGGAGGGTAAGCGCTAATGCCACGTCGCAGCGACATCAAATCGGTAATGGTGATTGGCTCTGGTCCAATTGTGATTGGCCAGGCATGTGAATTCGATTACTCCGGTACTCAAGCTTGTCGAGTACTTAAAGCTGAAGGTCTTCGAGTGATTTTGGTCAACAGCAATCCGGCCACAATCATGACTGACCCAGAATTTGCCGATGCCACATACATCGAACCAATCACTCCTGAAGTGGTTGCAACAATTATCGAACGCGAGCGACCCGATGCCTTGCTGCCAACACTTGGTGGCCAGACCGCACTAAATACTGCAATCGCACTTTTCAAAAACGGCGTGCTTGATAAGTACAACGTTGAACTAATCGGCGCTGACGTTGATGCCATTGAACGTGGCGAGAACCGCGAGTTATTTCGCCAGATCGTAGCTGACATTGGTGGCGAAAGCGCTAAGTCATTTGTCTGCCACACTATGCAGGATTGCTTAGATGGCGTGAAAGAACTTGGTTACCCAGTTGTAGTTCGGCCATCATTCACAATGGGTGGCGCTGGTTCAGGTATTGCCTACAACGAAGAAGATTTACATCGCATCGCTGGCCTGGGTTTGCAAGCTAGCCCAACTACTGAAGTTTTACTCGAAGAATCAATTATTGGCTGGAAAGAGTATGAACTTGAGTTAATGCGCGACAACAAAGACAACGTAGTCGTAGTTTGCTCTATCGAAAACGTAGATCCAATGGGCGTGCACACTGGAGACTCGATAACTGTTGCACCATCGATGACTTTAACTGATCGTGAGTTCCAAAAGCTTCGCGACCTTGGTATCGCGATTATTCGCGCCGTAGGCGTTGATACCGGTGGCTGCAACATTCAGTTCGCGGTAAACCCAGCAGATGGTCGCATCATTGTGATCGAAATGAATCCACGCGTTTCGCGCTCATCTGCATTGGCAAGTAAGGCAACTGGCTTCCCTATTGCAAAGATTGCCGCTCGGTTAGCCATCGGTTACACCCTGGATGAAATTCCTAACGACATCACTAAGGAAACTCCAGCTTCATTTGAACCGACTCTGGATTACGTAGTTGTAAAAATCCCACGCTTTGCCTTTGAAAAATTCCCAAATGCTGACCAGACGCTAACCACAACCATGAAGTCAGTTGGCGAAGCGATGGCGATTGGTCGTAACTTCACCGAAGCACTTCATAAGGCGCTTCGCTCGATTGAACGTAAAGAAAATCTTTTTGTCTGGTCCCAAGATCCAAAGTCAATCGACATCGCGGATTTGTTGACCAAGATGAAGATCCCAACTGATGGGCGACTAAATCAAGTGCAACTAGCGCTTTGGGCTGGCGCGACCGTTGAACAAGTTTTTGAAGCCACAAAGATCGATCCTTGGTTCTTAGATCAAATCGTTTTACTTTGCGAAGTAGCGCGGGAACTTAAGGCTGCGTCTGCGCTAGATCGCCACACCATAGTTGCCGCTAAGCGTCACGGTTTCTCAGATGCCCAAATCGGTTTGATCCGCGGAATTTCTGAAGCAGAAGTTCGCGGCATCCGTCACACCCTAGATGTTCGCCCGGTTTACAAAACAGTTGATACTTGTGCGGCTGAATTTGCAGCGCTTACTCCGTATCACTATTCGTCTTATGACCAAGAAACCGAAGTTGCACCTCGCACCAATCCGGCAGTGATCATTCTTGGTTCTGGTCCAAACCGAATTGGCCAGGGAATTGAATTCGATTATTCCTGTGTGCATGCCTCGCTAACTTTGCGCGAAAAGGGTTTAGACACCATCATGATCAACTGCAATCCTGAGACGGTCTCTACTGACTACGACACATCAAGTCGTCTCTACTTCGAGCCGCTAACTCTGGAAGATGTACTTGAAGTAATCCATGCCGAAACTTTGGCTGGACCAGTTCTTGGCGTAATCACCCAACTTGGTGGTCAAACTCCACTTGGTTTAGCCCAAGGTCTTAAAGACGCTGGCGTTACTTTGTTGGGAACCGCGCCAGAAGCAATTCACTTAGCTGAAGAACGCGGTGCTTTCGGGGAAGTTCTTGAAAAAGCTGGATTGCCATCACCAGAACATGGCATGGCTACTTCGTTTGAGGACGCTCGCGAAATTGCAAATCGTATTGGTTATCCAGTTCTGGTTCGCCCATCATTTGTGCTCGGTGGACGGGGCATGGAAATTGTTTATGACGAGACCATGTTGCATGACTACCTAACCCGCGCGGCCCAAGTTAATCCGGAACACCCAGTGCTGGTTGACCGCTTCCTTGATGACGCAATTGAAATCGATGTCGATGCGCTTTACGACGGAACTGAGCTTTATCTCGGCGGCGTAATGGAGCACATCGAAGAAGCCGGAATCCACTCGGGTGACTCCGCTTGCTCGCTACCGCCTTACACATTAGGCCCAGCTGAAATTGAACGGATTCGAACTTCAACTCTTGGCATTGCAAAGGGTGTTGGGGTGCGTGGCTTGCTCAATGTTCAGTACGCGCTAGCCAATGGAATTTTGTATGTCTTAGAAGCCAACCCTCGCGCTTCGCGAACAGTTCCGTTTGTTTCAAAAGCCACTGGCATCTCGCTTGCTAAAGCTGCAGCGCGTATTGCAGTAGGGGATTCCATCGCAACCCTTCGCAAGGAAGGTTTCTTGCGTCCAGTTGGTGACGGCGGCGACGCGCAAGTTGGTAGCGCAGTCAGCGTAAAGGAAGCCGTGCTGCCATTTGCCCGCTTCATGGGCGTGGATACCGTCCTGGGTCCTGAAATGAAATCAACTGGTGAAGTCATGGGAATTGACGTTGACTTCGGAACCGCTTTCGCCAAGTCACAACTTGCGGCGTATCGCGATGGTTTGCCACAAAGTGGATCGGTTTTTGTCTCGGTAGCAGATCGCGACAAGGAACAGGCTGTAGATCCAGTTCGAAAGCTAGTTGAAATGGGCTTCACAATCATGGCCACTGAAGGTACTGCAGCGTTTTTGAAGCAACATGGAATCGAAAGTACTTTGGTTGCAAAGCAGCACATCGGTGCTAGTGATGGATTAAAGACCACAGTCGAAGCAATCATGGATGGCGACATCGATTTAGTTGTCAACACTCCATACGGAACTGGCGCCCGTCGCGACGGTTACGAAATCCGCATGGCAACAGTTCTGGCAAACACTGCATCGATTACTACGGTTCAAGGCTTAGCAGCTGCAGTTGAAGGTATTGCATCCTTGCAAGCTGGTCCAATGAAAGTTAAGTCAATCCAAGAGCACGTAGCTGAATTAAATAAATTGTTGGCGAAGCAATCATGAGCGCCAAGCAAATGCCGTGCACGATTCGATCAATCTCACCAGTAGGTAACTACTTGCATTTGATTTTGGATGCCCCAGAGGTTGACGAAGTTGCCCCCGGGCACTTTGCTGCAGTTGCGGTGGGTGGAATAGGTGGGGGAATGTTGCTGCGCAGAGCATTCTCGATTCACAAATCAACGCCTGGTCAAACTCTGGAAATCATTTTCGCGGCCCATGGTCAAGGAACTCAATGGCTAGCCACGCAAAGTGCCGGTGATGTCATTGATGTAATCGCGCCACTTGGTAAGCCATTTGTTTTGCCGCGCCAACCGATCTCTTGCGTAATTGTGGCCGGTGGTTATGGCGCAGCTCCAATGGAATTACTGGCACAAGAACTTCGCGGACGTGGTTGTCGAGTTGATGTTGTGCTGGGCGCAGCTACTCAGGAAAAACTCTTTGGAGTTTTAGACCTAAAGGGTGTTGCGGATTCAGTAATTGTCACAACAGATGATGGCACTTCAGGAGTTCGAGGTCGAGTCACTGATGTGTTGGCTGATGTGATCAACAAGAACAAGTCACAAGCGGTCTATGCCTGTGGGCCAATGCCAATGTTGCAAGCTGTCGCAAAGGTATCCCAAGACAACGGAGCGTTCAGTCAGTGCGCCGTCGAAGAGTCAATGGCCTGTGGCATCGGCGTTTGCATGACTTGCGTACTACCAGTCATTGGTGATGATGGCTTAACCCGGATGTCTCGCTCTTGCGTTGATGGTCCAGTATTCCGCGGCGATCGAGTTCGTTGGGATGATGTGCACACTGTGCCAGGTGATGCGTTTGGCGCGCCACGTCCGGGTGGTCACTGATGGCTAATTACCTACTGAAGGTAGTAATCAATGAGTACTGATTTAACTACCAGCCTTGGCTCACTTCAACTAGCTGCTCCAACGCTGACTGCATCAGGTTGCGCAGCTGCTGGCAAAGAACTTGCGCAGTTTGGTGATGTTTCAACTCTCGGAGCGGTAGTAACTAAGAGCATCATGATGGCTCCACGATCGGGACGAGCTACTCCTCGAATGGCGGAAACCCCAAGTGGCATGCTCAACTCCATTGGTTTGCAAGGTCCAGGCATTGAATCCTTTTTGGAAAATGACTTGGCCTGGCTCCGCGCAAACAATGTGACAACCATTGTTTCGATTGCTGGCAATAACGTAGATGAATTCGGTGAGCTTGCTCGAATTCTTTCCAAAGTCGAAGGTGTCGATGGCCTTGAAGTAAACATCTCATGCCCAAATGTTGAATCCCGTGGCCAAGTGTTTGCTTGCAATCCAGTCTCAGCTGCTCAAGTCATAGAAACTGTTCGATCGGTTTGGCATTCTGATGCGCCAGTTCTGGCAAAGCTTTCACCAGATGTGACTGACATTGTAGAAATTGCTCACAGCGTTGTTGATGCTGGAGTTGATGGCGTATCGATGATCAATACTTTGCTGGGCATGGTAATTGACGTTGATCAAATGAAGCCAATGCTTGGCGGTCGCACCGGCGGTTTATCTGGTCCAGCAATTCGCCCAGTTGCAGTTCGCGCGATTTATCAAGTGCATGCAGCCCTGCCACACTTACCAATCCTTGGCATGGGTGGCATTCGAACTGGTCATGACGCACTTGAGTTCATTGCAGCAGGTGCCAGCGCAGTCAGCATCGGCACTGTGGTGTTTGGTGATCCAAGTGCACCGTGGCGCATTGCAAATGAATTAGGCCAAGAACTACAGTCCCGTGGGTACAACTCGCTTAGCGAAGTTGTTGGCTTGGCACACAAGAATTAGCCCTAGAACAAACCAGAAGGAACAAAGATGTCTAAAGCTCCGATCGCAGTTGCCCTGGATGCCCCTGATCTAACAACCGCGCGCGAATGGGCCACTGCTGTTGCGCCGCATGTTCAGGTGGTAAAGGTTGGCCTTGAAGTATTTCTGCGCGATGGCCATGACGCCGTCCACGTTGCCCGCGAAGCAAGTGGCTGTGACATTTTCCTAGACGTAAAACTGCATGATATCCCAGCAACTGTTGCCGGTGCAGCCCAGGCAGTAGCCAAACTGGCGCCTAAGTACTTAACGGTTCACGCCTCAGGTGGCCAAGACATGGTTAAGGCTGCGGTTGAAGCGCTGCCAGGCACTTATGTAACTGCGGTAACCATTCTGACTTCACTTTCGCAAGATCAACTTGCGGCCATGGGTTGGAATGGATCGGCACAAGACATCGTTAAGCGCCTAGCTGCACACTCTGTTGCAGCCGGAGCGCGCGCAATCGTTTGCTCACCACAGGAAGTTGCAGCCGTTCGAGCTGAAGTGGGACCAGAGACTGTTTTGATCACTCCTGGCGTTCGTCCGGCTGGATCAGATGCTGGTGACCAAAAGCGGATTGCTACCCCAGAGCAAGCACTCTCAGATGGGGCTAACTTGTTGGTTATCGGACGGCCAATCACCGCAGCTGCGAATATCGCTGAAGCCGCTGCCACCATTGCTAGTAACATAGCGAAGTGGCCGTCCCAGTCTTAACTAATGAGCAACGCATAGCTGCGTCTGCCAAGGCCGTGGAAGTTCGTACTAAACGTGCAGCGCTGCGTCGCCAGTTAAAGGAATCAAAAGTTACCTTTACCGAAGTTCTTGCAGTTGCAGATAGCGATGACATTGTTTCGGGTATGCGCGTAGTAACAATTTTGGAATCACTCCCAGGAATTGGAAAAATCAAGGCTTCAGCATTAATGGAAACTTGCGACATTGCGTTATCTCGCCGCATGAGGGGATTGGGGTCGACTCAGGCTCAAAAACTTAAGGCAGCATTAAATGGACGGGCCTCATGAGTGCCCATTTAGTTGTGCTGTCTGGCCCAAGTGGCGTTGGTAAATCATCGGTTATTCGCGAAGCCCTGAAAGAGCTTCCAACCACTTGGCTCTCAGTATCTGCGACAACTCGCGCTCCTCGACCTGGTGAAGTTCACGGCGAAAACTATTTCTATGTCAGCCAAAAAGAGTTCACGGACATGATTGCCAACAACGAACTTTTGGAATGGGCAGAGTTTGCTGGCAATCGTTATGGCACACCTCGCAAATCTGCGGAAGAAAAATTAGCTCAGGGTATCCCAGTTCTGTTAGAGATTGAAGTTCAAGGCGCTCGCCAAGTTAGGGAATCAATGCCCGAAGCTGTCCTAGTTTTCCTTGAGCCACCGGCTTGGGCTGACTTAGAAGCTCGCCTTGCTGGCCGGGGGACTGAGACCGCTACGCAAATCCAAGAACGCTTAGATACCGCCTTAAAAGAGTTGGAATCATCGGGTTTCTTTGATCATGTGATCGTAAATGACGACGTTTCGCGGGCAGCCCGCGAGTTGGTACAATATCTCCAGTAAGAGTTTTCCCAAATCACTGATTTCAAGGAGTCCAACGTGACTGCAGCTGCTCCAGAGGGCATCACCAACCCACCGATCGACGAACTTTTGGCCGTCGCGGACTCCAAGTATGCATTGGTTATCTATGCAGCCAAGCGTGCTCGTCAGATCAACGCATACTACTCACAACTTGGTGAAGGTCTTCTTGAATACGTTGGTCCACTAGTTGAATCTGGTAATCAAGAAAAGCCATTGTCAATTGCACTTCGCGAAATCAACGAAGGCAAATTGACCATTGAACCGGAAACTGCTGCTTAAGTCGGTTTAACCGACCGTAGTTATCGGAACTTTCCGTGACTTCCTCAGCACGAACAAAATCACTTAACGTAGTCCTTGGCGTCAGCGGCGGCATTGCTGCTTACAAAGTTGCCTCAATTCTTCGGCTACTCACCGAAGCTGGACACAACGTACAAGTTGTTCCTACTCAAGCAGCCCTAAATTTTGTTGGCTCCGCAACTTGGGAAGCACTTTCCGGCAATCCAGTTATCTCCGAAGTGTGGGATGACGTTCCTGATGTGCCACATGTGCGAATTGGTCAGGCTGCAGAATTAGTTATTGTCGCGCCAGCCACCGCAGACTTACTTTCCCGCGCTGCAAGTGGCGCAGCAAACGACTTACTTACCAATGTTTTGCTAACTGCTCGTTGCCCAATTGTGTACGCGCCTGCAATGCACACCGAAATGTGGCTTAACGCAGCTACCCAAGAAAACGTCGCAACATTACGTTCACGTGGATCCATAGTTATCGATCCAGCTGATGGTCGGTTAACTGGCGCTGACAGTGGTCCAGGTCGCTTGCCTGAAGCCGAAGAAATTGTTTCGGTAGCACTTGGCGTATTAAGCGAACAAGATCTTTTGGGCCAAGACATTGTGATCACTGCAGGTGGCACTCGAGAGTTCTTAGATCCCGTTCGCTTCTTGGGAAATAGTTCAAGCGGCAAGCAAGGTGTGGCATTAGCAATTGCAGCTCGTGATCGTGGCGCAAAAGTTACTTTGATTTGTGCCAATGTTTCGGTGTCAATGCCAGCTGGCGTAGCCATTGAAAATGTAATCACTGGCGAAGACATGCACGCAGCCGTAATGAAGGCATCAATGACTGCGGACGCAATCGTTATGGCAGCAGCAATTGCTGATTACAAACCAAAATCAACTCATAGTTCAAAAATGAAGAAATCTGACGATAGTTCATCACCAACAATCGAGCTGGTTCGCACCACCGACATTTTGGCTGACCTGGTAACTCATCGAAATACTTCACACCCAGACCAGATAATCGTGGGCTTTGCGGCCGAAACTGGTGACGATCACGGATCCGTACTCGAGCACGGCATCGCAAAATTGCAACGTAAAGGCTGCGACTTACTAGTTATTAATGAAGTTGGGCCAAATCTAGCTTTTGGCACAGATGACAATGAAGTGACGATATTGACTCGTGAGCCAGCCTCGCAAACTACGGTTTCTAAGACCTCAAAGACGCAGATTGCCCATGCCATTTGGGATGCAGTTATCGCGCTTCAGCATTAACTGTTAGTGCAAACCCCTAGCAATTAGCCGATCTGCTTGCTCATTGGCGTTCGCAAACCTGATAAAGTTCTAGAGGAAATGCGCACCTGACCAGGAGCCCCTAAGTATGCGCGCAGCCCACATACTTATTGTTCTCTATTTAGCAAAGGCACTTACATGTCAGGTCGTTTATTTACTTCTGAATCAGTTACTGAAGGTCACCCAGACAAGATGGCAGATCAGATTTCTGATGCCATCCTTGATGACTTACTAGCCCAAGATCCAAAGAGCCGCGTAGCGGTTGAAACCATGCTTACAACTGGACAAATCCACGTTGCTGGCGAAGTTACAACTAATGGCTTTGCCGACGTTATGGCACTTGTTCGCACTGTTGTAAACGAAATTGGTTACGACAGCTCCGAAAAGGGCTTCGATGGAAATTCCTGCGGCATCTCAGTTTCAATCGGTGCTCAGTCACCAGATATTGCACAAGGTGTTGACGATGCATTCGAAGAGCGCGTTTCAGGTTCCGAAGACCCACTAGATCGCCAGGGCGCTGGTGACCAAGGTCTTATGTTCGGTTACGCATCTGATGACACACCAGAACTAATGCCACTTCCAATCACAATCGCTCACCGCCTAGCTGAGCAATTAACTTCAGTTCGCAAGTCTGGCCAGATGGGTTACTTACGTCCAGACGGTAAGACTCAAGTAACTATCGAGTACGACGGCGATCGTCCAGTACGTCTAGACACAGTTGTGGTTTCATCACAGCATGCAGACAACATCGATCTAGACAAGCAACTTGCGCCAGAAGTTCGCGCAAACGTTGTTGAACCAATTCTTGCCAAATTCGATATCGATACAACTGACTTCAAGCTATTGGTTAACCCAACAGGCAAGTTCGTTGTTGGTGGACCGATGGGTGATGCTGGTCTAACCGGACGCAAGATCATCGTTGATACTTATGGCGGCATGGCTCGTCACGGTGGTGGCGCTTTCTCCGGTAAAGATCCATCAAAGGTTGACCGCTCTGCAGCTTACGCAATGCGTTGGGTTGCAAAGAACGTTGTGGCAGCAGGCCTTGCAAAGCGCTGTGAAGTACAGGTTGCATACGCAATCGGTAAGGCACATCCAGTTGGCGTCTTCGTTGAAACTTTCGGAACTGGAACAGTTCCAGAAGAAAACATCCGCCAAGCAGTTTTGAAGGTATTCGATCTTCGCCCAGCTGCGATCATTGCTGATCTAGAACTTCTTAACACCAGCGTTGTTAAGTACCGCCCAACAGCTGCTTACGGACACTTCGGTCGCCCAGGATTCACTTGGGAACGCACCGATCGCGCCGAAGCGCTTAAGGCCGCAATCTAATCCCAAGCAATCTCCAAAAGGCCAGGCAGCAATGCCTGGCCTTTTGTCTTGCATTGATGTCAGATAAGAGTGAAAGACTGTTCTAGTGAGTGACGATCAACTAAGCCTGGTCCCAGGCAAAAAGAAGCGAGTTAAGGCAGAAGTTCCGATTGCCAAAATCGCACCCGTCGCCCACATCGTTATCGACAGCCCACTCCCACATCTTGATCGCGTATTTGATTACGCAGTGCCCGAGAAGTTTGCCGAAACAGCGCAACCCGGAGTTCGAGTCCGGGTTCGGTTCGCTGGAAAGTTAACCGACGGCTGGCTGATCTCACGTTCGGATGAAAGCGATCACCCAGGTACCTTGGCTGCATTAACGAATGTGATCTCACCAGAAGTTGCTTTAATCCCTGAAGTACTTGAATTAGCAAAATCGGTTGTTGCCAGACAAGCTGGCACGCTTTCTGATGTCTTGCGAAGTGCTATCCCGAATCGTCACGCCACTGCCGAAGCAACAGTCTTCGCACCTGCGTCAAAAGTCTCGGACATTGAACCAACGGCTTGGGACGATTACACCGGGGGAGCTGCGTTAATTAAACGAACTATTGCCGGCGATGCACCCCGCGCAGTTGTCACAACTGGTTGCGATGACGCGGCAGTTTTACTTGCGCAGTACGCCGCAACAGTTTCGGCTAACGATGGAAAAGTAATTGTTGTAGTTCCAGATCGTGCTGCTATCGATCGCGTAGTCCAATCACTTGTTTCGCTTGGCTGTCCGAAATTCGCAATTGCAATCCTGGCAGCTGATGATGGCCCAGCCCAGAGATATCGCAGTTGGCTTTCAGTACTTCGGGGCACTGCAAGCATTGTGGTTGGTACTCGCGCTGCCGTTTTTGCGCCAGTAAAAGACTTAACTGCAATTTGTGTTTGGGATGACTGGAATGACACTTTGTCCGATCCACAAGCTCCGTATTGGCATGCTCGCGACGTTGCAGTTCTGCGTAGCGCACAACAAAACACTGCACTAGTTTTTGCGGGCGCAACTATGTCTGTTGAAACCTGTGCCTTGATGCCATGGCTGGCACACGTTGCAAAAAGTAGAGACCAACTGCGAAACGAATCACCAAAAGTTCGAAGCGCTCTGGATGAAGCGGGTACCAAGATAAATCCAGCAGCAAGCGGTTCGCGAATTCCTTCGACAGTTATGCAAGGAATGAAGACAGCACTAACCAAAGGTCCAGTTTTAGTTTTGGTTTCTCGTCTTGGTTATTCACCGCGAATAGTTTGTGACACCTGCAGAACCTCAGCACTTTGTTCTGCTTGCAACGGACCATTAATGCAGACTGCTCGTTCCAGTGCACCAACCTGTCATCTATGTGGTCACCTTGAATCCAAGTGGAGCTGCAAGAAATGCAAAGGTAATTCAATTCGCGCTGCAGCAGTTGGTAGCGAACGAACCGCTGAAGAACTTGGCCGAGCCTTTCCTGGAATTCCAGTTCGCTCATCAACTTCAGATCACATTTTGCGCACCGTAGATTCCCGTCCCGCAATTGTTGTGGCAACCGCCGGCGCTGCGCCGATTGCGCAAGATGGATATGCAGCTGCGATTTTGCTTGATGGCAATGCCATGTTGTCTCGTCCCGAACTAAGCGCCACTCAAGAAACTTTTGCCAAGTGGAATGAGTGCGCATCACTGGTTCGCCCTGATGGGGAAGTGATCGTGGTCGCGGACTCCGAACATCCAGCCGTTCAAGCGTTGATTCGACATGATCCAGCCGGCTTTGCGCAACGCGAACTCGAACAACGCGCTCAAGTATATCTGCCGCCTGCAGTTCGGCTAGCTGCGCTTACTGGAGAGCAATCAGACATTGATGATGCGCTGGGAATGCTGGAGCTGAATCCAGAATCCTTAGCGCGAGGACCGGTGCCTGGCAAGGACAACCAAGTTCGAATGCTGGTTTCGTGTGATCGCAAACTTGGCATCGAACTTGCCTCGCAGTTAAAGGCAATGACTTCGGCGCGAAGCGCCAAACATAAGGGTGGACCTGTAAACGTTCGGATTGACCCGATAAACCTCTAAACTTGAGTTAACGCAAAGCTCATTGAAGAAGGTGTGACATGACAGTAAAGCCAGTTCGGCTGTTCGGCGATCCAGTGCTCACCACACCTGCACTTGTTGTTACAACTTTTGATAAAGAACTTCGCCAACTAGTGGCTGACTTAACGGCCACAATGCAAGAAGCCCCAGGCGTTGGATTAGCAGCACCTCAGATTGGGGTTTCGCTTCGAGTTTTCACTTACGACGTTGATGATGAAGTTGGCCATTTGATTAATCCAACTCTTGATCTTTCGGAAGAAGAACAAGATGGCCCAGAAGGCTGTCTATCTATTCCAGGCTTAACTTTTGATACCAAGCGTGCGATGAGTGTGGTTGCCAAAGGCATGAACATGTACGGCGAGCCAGTAACCATTATTGGTAGCGAGTTATTGGCACGTTGCGTGCAACATGAAACCGATCACTTAGATGGCGTCATGTTTATTGATCGCCTTGATACCGAAGCTCGCAAAGAAGCTATGAAAGCAATTCGCGAGACTGAATGGTTTGGCGACATGTCTCCAACTATCAAAGTAAGTCCGCACTCAATGATGAACGGTTTTTCATAACGTGCGGATCGCATTTGCGGGCACGCCACTTGCAGCTGTGCCAACGCTAACTGCGCTGCTGGCATCTGATCATGAGGTTGCTTTAGTCGTAACTCGGCCGGATGCACCTGCCGGCAGAGGTCGAACTCTTACTGCAAGTCCGGTAGCCGAAGTTGCTGGTGTCAGTGGCGTTCCAGTTCTAAAGACTTCGCACTTAGCAGAACATAAAGACAAGTTCGCCGATGTCGACTGTGTAGTAGTTGTGGCATTTGGCGCCATGGTGCCAAGGGAATTACTTGACGTCCCAAAGCACGGCTGGATCAATGTTCACTTTTCGTTGTTGCCGCAATGGCGTGGGGCAGCACCTGTTCAGTATTCGATTTTGAGCGGCGATGAATTCACTGGTGTCACAACATTTCGCATTGACGAAGGTTTAGACACTGGCCCAATGCTGGCTTACTTAACGACACAGATCGCACCGAGCGAGACGGCAACTGAATTGCTAGATCGACTTTCGATTGAAGGAGCGCAGTTAGCTCTGGCCACGCTTTCGGGAATTGAGAATGGTTCGATCCTGCCGTTGCACCAACCAATTGATGGGATTTCACGCGCTCCAAAGATCACAGTTGCTGATGCACAGGTTCGTTGGAATGACCCAGCTCTTGCCGTAGATCGCCGTATTCGCGCAGTTACTAAAGATCCTGGAGCTTGGACCATGTTTGGCGACACTCGCATCAAGGTGCAACCCGTAACAGTTTCGCCGCACGTAACAGATTTAGCACCAGGTGAAGTGCAAATGCGCGATGGAGAAGTCTTAGTTGGTACCGGCAGTCACGCCGTTGCACTGGATCAAGTACAAGAAGCAGGCCGGAATCTAACAGATGCAAAAACTTGGTTTAGTAATCAAAAATCCGCAGTGGTGTTTGAGTGAGTAATTCTGGCACCACTAGACGCGCAGCCTTCGATGTTCTCCAAGCCGTTCATGACAAAGACGCTTACAGCAATTTAGTTTTACCAGCAGTCCTCGATGAGTTAAAGGTTTCTTCACGAGATGCGGGACTGGCAACGGAAATTACTTATGGTGCACTGCGCCGCCAGGGAAGCTTGGATGCAGTAATCGATGCTTGTGCTTCCCGCACTGACACTATGGATAGCAAAGTGCGAAACATTTTGCGCGTCGGTGCCTATCAATTACTTTTCATGCGAATCCCAGCTCACGCTGCTGTCGATGAGACTGTAACTCTCGCACGCGAAGTTGCTGGAATGGGCGTATCAAAGTTCGTTAACGCAGTACTTCGAAAAATCTCGGCCAGCACTTGGGAAGAGTGGCTAGAAACTTTAAGTGAAGGCAAAACGCCAGTTGAAGTTTTAGCTCTTGAATATTCATATCCAGTTTGGGTAATTCGCAGTCTGGCTGATGCTTACAAGTGTGACTTGGATTCAATTCGAGAAGTTCTTGCGGCTGGAAATGAACCAGCCCTTGTTTCGTTAGTTGCAAAACCTGGCCAGGCTGATGTGACTGAACTTCTTGAATTACCGCATGTTGAACCAGGTCGATGGTCACCGATTGCTGCAACTATGTTGCGCCCAAGTGGACCTGACGAGAAATGGTCAACCCGCCCAGGTGACATTGATGCCGTGCGGGACAACCGAATTGGCGTGCAAGACGAAGGTAGCCAACTCGTTGCACTTGCAGTAGCTAACGTTGAAATCGAAGGCACGCAAACTCATTGGTTAGACATGTGTGCTGGACCTGGTGGTAAAGCTGCAATCTTGGCAGGGCTAGCAAGTGAAGCCGGCGCAGACTTCACTGCACTAGAACCAATCCCAGCTCGCGCCCACTTAGTTTCAAATTCATTGTGGAATGCACCAGGGGACCATCAAGTTATTGAAACTGATGCGCGGGAATTCAATCCTGATCACCAGTTTGATCGCATTCTGGTTGATGCGCCTTGCACTGGTTTAGGCGCACTTCGTCGTCGCCCCGAAGCCAGATGGCGCCGCCAACCAAGTGACATCCCGCCACTAACTGCCTTACAACAAGAGTTGTTGGCGAAAGCTGGGGAACTGGTACGCGTTGGTGGAGTAGTTGGTTACGCAACATGTTCGCCACACTTGGCTGAAACCGATGCAATCGTTGCCAGCTTCTTGAAGCGAAATCCGAACTTTGAAACCGTAGATGTTTCGCCAGTTCTGCCACAACTGAACCTGCCCAAAGGCTCAATGAATCTAAGACTTCGCCCAGATGTCCATCACACAGATGGCATGTTCTTGGCGTTATTGCGCAGGACCGCATAGCCCGAGCGGTTTGGCTAGGCTTAAGCCGTGGGTCTACGAATTTCGCCGAGCATACTTTCTGCTGACTTTGGCAACTTAGTCGCTGAATGTAAGCGGGTTGCTGATGGCGCTGACTGGTTACACGTTGATGTCATGGACAATCACTTTGTCCCAAACCTGACTATCGGACCAGTAGTTGTTGAATCAATCATTCGCGAAGTTTCAACCCCAGTTGATTGCCACTTAATGATCAACGATGCCGATCGCTGGGCACCGGGATACGCCGAGCAAGGCGCGCAAAGCGTAACCTTCCACGTTGAGGCCGCAATCAATCCTCGCCACGTTGCCCGAGATATTCGTAATCACGGAGCACGCGCTGGAATGGCTATCAAGCCAGGAACCAAACTTGATCACTACGAGGATTTGTTTCCAGAACTAGACATGATCTTGATCATGACCGTCGAACCTGGTTTTGGCGGACAATCTTTCATGGCAGATCAATTGGGAAAGATTAAGCGAGCTCGTGAACTTGTTAAGAACCTTGGTTTAGATATTTGGATTCAAGTTGATGGTGGCGTTGCCTTAAGCACCATCGAACAGTGCGCCGATGCTGGCGCAGACACATTTGTTGCTGGCTCTGCGGTTTACAACACAGCTGACCCAGTTAAAGCAATAGCTAACTTACGTGCAAAGGCACAAGGTGCAACTGATTCCTCGTGGTGGTGCGGAAACTAATGTCTTCCGACACATTTATGTCACGCGCGATTGAACTTGCCGGCAAAGTTGATTTGTCACGCGACCTTAATCCAAAAGTTGGCGCAGTAATTGTTGATGCAGCTGGAGATGTTGTTGGCGAAGGTTGGCACGAAGGCAGCGGCACTGCGCACGCTGAAGTTATGGCAATTACCCAAGCCGGATCAAAAGCAGTTGGCGCAACTTTGTATTGCACTTTGGAGCCATGCAATGCGCAAAGTAAAACTGGTCCATGCGCACAAGCCGTTATCGCTGCCGGCATATCCAAAGTTGTAATTGCCCAGACTGATCCACACCAAGCTATGTCAGGTGGCGTTAAGACCTTGCAAGATGCTGGGATTGCAGTTGAAGTTGGTTTGCAGCAAGAACTAGCAACAGCACTGAATGCATCTTGGAATTTTGCGCAGCAAAACAATCGTCCTTGGGTGATTTGGAAAACTGCAACCACACTTGATGGATTTGTGGCAGCCGAAGACGGTACTAGCAAATGGATCACAGGTGAACCTGCGCGAGAACGAGTGCAAGAGATTCGCGCAAGTGTTGGAGCAATCCTGACTGGCACCGGAACCGTGTTAGCTGACGATCCATTGCTAACCGTGCGTTCCTTGCCAGCAGACAAGCAACCGCTTCGCGCAATTGTTGGCGACCGCGACTTGCCCGCTGATTCCCAAATCTTTGCTGGCGAAAAACCTGCTATAAGAATGGCCGGAGATCTAGCGAAGGTAATCACAGAACTTTGGCAAAGCCATGGCGTGCATAGCGTTTTAGTTGAAGCTGGATCACACGTCTCACAATCGCTATGGAGCGCAAACCTTGTTGATGAGGTTTACTGGTTCCAGGCACCTGTGATCCTTGGATCTGGAAAGCCAGCAATTGGAAATTTTGGCGTAAATACCCTTGCTAATGCGTCACGATTTCCCGAATACCAAGTAGATCGTGTTGGATTAGACCTACTTGTGCATTTCACTACTCGTTAAGGCGGAGCATGTTTACTGGAATTGTCGAAGAACTTGGTCGCGTTGCCGCGATTCAGGCTCTGCCAGACAACGCCATCCGCATAACTATTGAGGGACCAACTGTTCTAAGTGATGCAAATTTGGGCGACTCAATCTGCGTAAATGGTGTGTGCCTCACTGTTGCTGAGCAAAATGGTGACCAATTCACAGCCGACGTAATGAGCGAAACCATCAATCGAACCACAATTGGTGATTTGCTCGCAGGCTCCCAAGTAAACCTAGAACGTCCCGTGACACTTTCCACTCGTCTTGGTGGACATTTGGTTCAAGGACATGTTGATGCAGTTGGCAAAGTTTCGGCACGTGAACATTCCGAAAACTGGGACGTTGTAACGATTACACCTCCAAAAGAATTACTTAAGTACGTAGTTGAAAAGGGAAGTATCACAATTGATGGCACTTCACTTACGGTTTCTGCGGTAACTGATACAACTTTTTCAGTTTCGTTAATTCCTGCAACTTTAGAAAAAACCACATTAGGAATTCGCCAAATTGGTGATCGAGTAAATCTTGAAGTCGATGTTTTGGCAAAGTACGTTGAGAAGTTAGTAGCTGCGCAATGACCAGATTAGATTCCATCGAAGATGCCATCCTCGCGATTCGCGAAGGTAAGCAGGTTGTGGTTGTCGACGACGAAGATCGCGAAAACGAAGGCGACTTAATCCTGGCCGGCGTAAAGGCAACCCCAGAAGCCATCGGTTTCATGAACCGCTACACATCTGGCGTAATTTGCGTTCCTATGGAAGGCGAAGCCCTTGATCGCCTTGGTCTGCCACCAATGACGCACATCAATGAAGATCGTAAGGGCACCGCATACTCAGTAAGTGTTGATGCGCGAGATGGTATCGAAACTGGCATCAGCGCCGCCGATCGATCCAAAACTATTCGCGTACTTTGCGATTCAGCAACTGAACCGTTCGAGTTAACTCGCCCTGGACACGTGTTCCCGCTTCGCGCCATGCCAGGTGGCGTACTTCGTCGTCCAGGTCATACTGAAGCAGCTGTTGATTTAGCGCGCTTAGCTGGATTACGTCCTGCTGGAGTTATCGCTGAAGTAGTTCATGATGATGGCTCAATGATGCGCGCTCCAGCACTTCGCGAGTTTGCCGACACGCACGGCTTAATGATGATTTCAATTGCAGATTTAATTGCTTACCGTCGCAAGAATGAATCGCTAGTTGAGTTAGTCGCCACTTCGC
This sequence comes from Candidatus Nanopelagicales bacterium, assembly GCA_036796575.1. GTDB lineage: Bacteria > Actinomycetota > Actinomycetes > S36-B12 > UBA5976 > UBA5976. Next base: position 666,030 of record DAIRCR010000001.1, read on the forward strand.
AACTACCAACCGAGTTTGGCGTCTTTGATATTTGTGGTTACCAAGGAATTCTCGATGGCATTGATCACGTAGCAATGCGAATTGGCGACATTGGCAATGGGGAAGACGTTTTGGTTCGCGTTCACTCTGAATGCTTAACCGGTGATGCCCTAGGTTCACTTCGCTGCGACTGCGGCCCACAGTTAAGGGCTGCGATGCGAGCGGTTGCCGAAGAAGGTCGCGGAATCGTGCTTTACATGCGTGGCCATGAAGGTCGCGGCATTGGATTGCTACACAAACTTCGCGCCTATGCATTGCAAGACGATGGCGCAGATACTTTGCAAGCAAACCTAGATCTTGGACTGCCAGCAGATTCCCGCGATTACGGAACTGGCGCGCAGATTTTGGTTGACATGGGCGTTAAGTCAATGCGCTTGCTTACAAACAATCCAACTAAGCGCGCTGGCCTTGAAGGTTATGGCTTAACGATTACTGAGCAAGTACCAATCGAAATTGAACCAAATGATTTCAACATGGCGTACTTAACTGCAAAGCGTGACTCCATGGGTCACAATCTGCATTTCGGAGACGTGAAATGAGTCGCGCTGGAATCCCAGAATCAGTGGTCAATGGATTCAATGGCTCCCGCGTGGTAATTGTTGCTTCCTCATGGCACACCCAAATCATGGACGGTTTGATCGCCGGCGCTAGCAACATCATTGAAGGTGCAGGAATTACCCCTGAGGTTCATCGCGTCCCAGGTACATTTGAACTTCCAATTGCGGCCAAAGCTGCTGCCCTTTCTGGCGCGGACGTAGTTGTAGCCCTTGGCGTAGTAATTCGAGGTGGCACTCCGCATTTTGATTACGTTTGCTCAGCCGCTACCGATGGTTTGACCCGCGCCGCCCTTGATACTGGAGTCCCAATGGGCTTTGGTGTTTTGACTTGTGACGATGAAGCCCAAGCACTAGATCGGGCTGGGCTTCCTGGCAGTTCTGAAGACAAGGGCGCCGAAGCAGCGAGTGCGGCCATGAATACTTGGACGGTTTTGCGCACTATTCACGGCGACTAAACTTGCTGGTGTGAAGACATTCGATGAGCTATTTGCTGAGCTAACCTCCAAGGTTGCCGCGGGCGATACCAACTCTGGAACCGTTGCGGTGATTTCCCAAGGCGTTCACACAGTTGGCAAGAAAGTTGTTGAAGAAGCAGCGGAAGCTTGGATGGCCGCAGAGCATGAAGACAAAGCGCGCGCTGCCGAAGAAATTTCACAATTGATTTATTGGACTCAAGCCCTCATGATCGCAAGTGATGTTTCACTTGATGACGTGTACCGAAAGTTGTAATCATGTTGCGCGTTGCCGTTCCGAACAAAGGTCAGCTTTCTGATCCAGCCCGTGACATGTTGCGTGAGGCTGGCTATGCCGCCGCTGCCAACAGTCGCGAACTAGTAGTTCAAGATCCAGAAAATGACGTTGAATTCTTTTTCTTACGCCCGCGTGACATTGCAACCTATGTAGGTCGCGGCACCCTTGATGTTGGAATTACTGGTGAAGACTTACTTGCAGACTCTGGTTCTCAGGCCACAACAATTTTGGAACTTGGTTTTGCGCCATCCACATTCCGTTTGGCTGCGCCGAAAGGGACAGCCAAATCCGCAAGCGATCTTGCTGGAAAGCGCATCGCGACAAGTTACCCAACTATCTTGAACAACTGGTTGACTAAGCAAAATCTCTCAGCCGAAGTTGTAACCCTTGATGGCGCAGTTGAAAATGCAGTTCGCCTCGGTGTCGCCGATGCTGTTGCCGACGTCGTGGCAACTGGCACAACCTTGAAGCAAGCTGGTCTAGAAATTATCGGAGACCCAATCTTCAAAAGCCAGTCAGTTTTAATTTCCCGCAACAACATCGAAGATCAAAATGCAGTGGATGTTTTCGTTCGACGTTTGCAAGGGGTAATTACTGCGCGGGCATACGTCCTAGTTGATTACGACATTCCAAACACTTTGGTTGAAAAGGCTTGTGTCATCACGCCAGGAATTGAGTCACCAACTGTGTCTTCACTACATGATTCAGCTTGGTCAGCAGTTCGTGCGATGGTTCCCCGCAAGCAAGTTCACGCTGTAATGGATGAACTTTATGACTTAGGTGCGCGGGGAGTCATTGTTACTGACATTCACGCTTGCCGCATCTAATTCAAATGGCAACTGACTTTACGGGTGCTGAACTTCCCGAATCTGATTTTGCAAATGATGACGGTTCACCTGATCCATACATTCGTTCAGTGCTGCGCAACTACGCGCAAAGCGCCACTGCCGAATCCGCACGAAACTTACTTGACGCTTTGATGGACGCTCGACTGCTTGTACCGGTAGTTGCTGAATTAGATTCCATGGAAGATGGAGTTGAAAAAGATAGCCACATGACTTCAGTTGAATTTCATTCTGCTGATGGCCGTCGCGCCCTATTAGCTTTTTCTGGCTCTGACAGTTTGGAAGCCTGGGATGAATCGGCCAGGCCAATTCCACGAGTCGCTTTTACTGTGGCGCAAAGTGTTCTGGAGCAAGGCCTTGATGCTTTGATCATCGATGTTGGGGGACCAGTACCAACTGCAATCGATGGAACGTTGCTTTCACTGCTTGCCATCGGGCCAAATCGCGAAGCTCTATTAGATGAAACTCTGGATGAAGTCGTGGCCCAGTTAGCGCAATTGCCAGGGGTAAGTTCGGCAAATTGGGATGACACTGATGAGAAAGTCACCATCACTTTGGCGATCAGCGAGCCAATTGCCACACTTGGCACCTCTATTACCGAAGTTATTGCTGGCAGCGACCTAAACGCCCTGCTAGATCGCCCACTGGAAGTGGCAATCTCAAATAACTAGTAAATCAGGGGGTTTTCGACTCTTACCCTTTGGATTATGAGTCTTTGCCGCCTTCCCGTTAAACTCGAACCTGACCGACCCAGTAATTCTCGGATTGCTAGGTCACACAAGCGGACATTGTTCCCACTCGCATCGCCCTTAAGGGTGTCGAGTTGGTCTGGAAACATCGCAACAGCGATGTGTGCACACTCGTGCATATCCAGTTGAACCCTGTTTGTTTGTAGCCCGTCAACAACAGGAGGACATATCAGTATCGAACCCCGCATCAACGAGCGGATTCGTGTGCCCGAAGTACGTCTTGTCGGAGCTGCTGGAGAGCAGATCGGCATAGTCGGTATCGAGGATGCATTGCGATTAGCTATGGAAGCTGATCTTGATCTTGTAGAAGTTGCACCTGAAGCCAAGCCTCCAGTCTGCAAAATTATGGACTACGGCAAGTTCAAGTACGAAGCAGCCGTTAAAGCTCGTGAAGCACGAAAGAACCAAGTCAACACTGTCATCAAGGAAATGAAGTTACGTCCAAAGATTGATCAGCATGACTACGAGACCAAAAAGGGTCACATCGAACGGTTCCTTTCACAGGGCGACAAGGTCAAGATCACAATCATGTTCCGTGGTCGCGAACAGTCTCGTCCAGAACTGGGTTACAAGTTGTTGCAAAAGTTAGCGACCGACATCGGTGAAAGTGCCGTAATCGAATCCTCACCTTTGCAAGACGGTCGCAACATGACCATGGTGCTTGCACCAGCTCGTAAAACTTCTGGTGGCAAAGCTGCAAAGCCTGCTCCAGCTAAAACTGAATATCAAGCTCCAGTAGCTCCGGCTCCAGCAGCGCAAGCACCTGTTGCTCCAGCTCCAGTAGTGGAAGTAGCAGTTGTAGAGACTCCAGTTGCAGTAGCAGCCGTTGTTGAAGCACCAGCGCTAGTTGTGGAGACTCCAGTAGTCGAAACCAAGCCAGCCGCTAAGAAAGCAGTTGCCAAGAAGACCGCTGAAACCAAGCCAGCCGCTAAGAAAGCAGCAGCAAAAACTGCTGAAGCTAAACCAGCTGCAAAGAAACCAGCTGCAAAGAAACCAGCTGCAAAGAAAGAGCCAGCTGCTAAGAAAGCAGCAGCAAAGAAGACTTCGAAGGAAACAAAGAAGTAACCAAACTTCTTGTCTTACCCAAGACAAGCAAAGACAGGCAGGAGAGAAACATGCCAAAGAATAAGACCCATAGTGGTGCCAAGAAGCGTTTCCGCGTAACCGGATCCGGCAAGTTGATGAAGGAACAGGCAAACAAGCGCCACCTTCTGGAACACAAGTCGAGTCGTCGCACGCGTCGTCTCTCTGTCGACCAGGTCCTGTCCCCAGCTGATTCAAAGAAAGCAAACAAGCTACTCGGCCGCTAGCCGCAGCAGTTTGTTATAGAAGAGGAGATTTGTCATGGCACGTGTGAAGAGAGCCGTTAATGCTCAAAAGAAGCGTCGTGAAGTACTTGAACAAGCTAGTGGTTACCGTGGACAGCGTTCCCGGTTGTACCGCAAGGCGAAGGAACAAGTTACCCACTCGATGGTTTACGCCTACAACGACCGTCGTTCCCGTAAGGGCGACTTCCGTCGTCTTTGGATTCAGCGCATCAACGCTGCAGCTCGTGCCAATGGCATGACCTACAACCGTTTGATCCAGGGTCTAAAGCTTGCGGAGATCGAAGTAGATCGCCGCATGCTTGCAGAGATGGCAGTTAATGATCCAAAGACATTTGCTTCTTTGGTTCAGACTGCAGCCAAGGCGTTACCAGCCGATGCTGGTTCGTCAGCAAAGCCTAAAGAAGATGCACCAAAGGCTTCTGCCTAATCGTGCAATCAAGCGAAGTTCTAACGAACGTGCGCGCGCCGAAAGTGGCGCGCGCACGTCGTCTTTTAAAGCGTGGCTTTAGAGAATCTGATGGCCTGTTCTTGGCCGAAGGTCCGCAAGCTTGTCGCGAAGCGGCCACTGCCGGCAAAGTAAAAGAATTATTTCTAACGCAAGAAGCATTTGATCGTTATTCCGAGATTGTTTCAGCCATTGAAGCATCCGGTGCTGAAATCACGGTTTGCACTGAAGCCGTAATCGAGCAGTTCAGCAGCACTGTTTCACCCCAGGGCATGACTGCAGTTGTGCAGATGTGGTACCAGAATCCAAGTGACCTATTCAAACCAGGCACAAAGTTAGTCGTTGCACTCACCGCAGTACGTGATCCAGGAAATGCTGGTTCGGTTATTCGAGTTGCAGACGCAGCCGGCGCTAACGGTGTTGTTATGTCTAGTGATTCAGTAGATCTATTCAATCCAAAAGTCGTTCGCGCATCAGTTGGCTCAATTTTCCACTTACCGATTTCAGTAGGACAAGAACTTGCCGAGACAATTTCTGCTGCCCGTGCGGCCGGAATGCAAGTGTTAGCAGCAGATGCGAACGGCGTTTCACTTTACGGTGGTGTTAATTTAGCAAAACCGACTTTGTGGGTTTTTGGCAATGAAGCCTGGGGGATCCCGGCGGAAGTTTTAGAACTCGTTGATGCGGTGGTCAGCATCCCAATTTATGGTCAGGCCGAATCGCTTAATTTAGCAACAGCCAGCGCAGTTTGCTTGTATGCAAGCGCGCAAGCCCAGAACGCATAAAACCTCAAATCTCGCGGTACTCACCAGGCGCAAGTAGTCTTAAACCGTTATCAAAATTTCAGGAGTTTTAGTTTGTCTGCCTCACCAGTTCGCGTTGGATTACTTGCTTATGGCGCTATTGGAGATGAGCACAACAAAGCAGTTCTAGCTACTCTAGGCATGACCTTGACCGCAGTTTGCGATACAAATGCCGAGCGCCTCGAAGCTGCACTTCTAATTTCCCCAGACGTAAAGACCTTTGCCGATGCAAACGACATGCTGGCCTCAGGCGAGATTGATCTTGTTGTGGTTTCCACGCCACCAAATAGCCATTACGACTGGGCCAAGAAAGCACTTTCTCAAGGCATTCACGTAGTTCTTGAAAAGCCAATGGCATTAACCACGGAGCAATGTGATGAGTTGATGGCTTTAGCGAAGGCCTCTGAATTGCTTTTGGTCGTTTACCAGAACCGACGTTACGACCTTGATTTCCTAACCATGAAGCAACTAATTGAAGCTGGCGAAATTGGTGAAGTCTTCCATTACGAAAGTTTTGTTGGCGGTTACTCAAAGCCTTGTTCCTACTGGCACTCTGACGCTGACGTATCTGGCGGCGCAATCTTTGACTGGGGTAGTCACTTCATTGATCAAATCTTGTCGATCGTGCCGTCCCATGTCGCACACGTTTCAGGTTTGAATCAAAAGCGAGTTTGGGATCACGTTACGAATGCCGATCACGCTCAAGTAACTATCAATTTCGCCGATGGAGTGCTGGCAACATTTGTTAATTCAGATTTAGCAGCAGCTCGCAAACCTAAATTCTTTGTACTCGGCACCAAGGGGGCAATTGTTGGTAACTGGGATTCCTCAGCAGGGGATTCAGTTGCTGACTTGCCTGCGATCATCACTTTGAATCGCGCTGATGGTAGTTCGCAAGTTATTCCGTTTGTAACAGTGGAACCATTCTTGTTCCATGCCTCACTTGCAAAGTTCTTAGCCGATGGCACCCCCATGACTGTTGAAGCCAAGCAATCTCGCGATGTAGTGGCGATCATGCAAGCAGCCGAAGAGTCAGCCCTTAAAAATGGATTACCAGTAACACCAAGCCTGCTTCGCTCATGACAATTAAGTGGGGATTTCTCGGAGCCAGTTGGGTTGCTTCAACTGCGTTAGTCCCTGCTGTTGCTGATGCAAAAAATGCGACACTTCATGCTGTTGCAAGTCGTGATCCTGAACGTTCCCAAAAACTAAACCCAGCTAAGGTCCATGCGAGTTACGAAGATCTAATTTCTGACCCTGAAATTGATGTGGTCTATATCTCGCTGGCAAATCATTTACATCTTGAGTGGGCAACTAAAGCGCTGAACGCCGGCAAACATGTTTTGTGTGAAAAGCCACTTGCAACTAGTTACGCCGAAGCAAAATCAATGTCAGATGCGGCAGTCGCAAATGACAAGTTGTTGGTTGAAGCTGTGTGGACGCGTTGGCATCCGCGCTTCGAGAGAGTTGTCGAGTTGGTTCGCAACGGCGACATTGGCGAACTCCAGAACATCGACTCTGCATTTACGTTCACGACAACATTCACTGAGAACTATCGCTTGGTTCCAGAAATGGGTGGCGGCAGCCTGCTTGATGTTGGCCCGTATCAAGCTCATGTTTGGTCCGCTCTTGCACCAAAGAATAGTGAACTAAGAATTGACTCTGCTTCTGAAAACATAGGGCCAACTGGAATTGACTTAACGACCCAAGCATCGGCGACTCTAAACGATTCAATATCGGTATCTGCATTGACATCGTTTGAACAGGATGAAAAACAATCTCTGGTGATTTCAGGCAGCAGCGGCAAAATCGAATTTCCACAAGGCCAGGCGTTTACATCTTGGAAAGAAGCCAGCTCAATTCAAATCGGCGACCACGTGGAAAACTTCGCTCCGGTAGATCCATTTACCTTGATGATCGAAGCAGTCGGTAATCGAATCCAAGGTCAGCCAGTTTGGTTGCCAAGTCTGCGTGAATCCCTTTGGGTCATGGACGCGCTCGACAAGATTAAGGCGTTTTCCCGATAAGATTGCTCACGTGAGCGCCCCAAATAAGTCCTTTGATCCAGTAGAAGTAACCACCCTTTCTGCTGAGGTCTTGGCAGGCTTTGTTTCTGAGGCAATTTCCGCGATTACGGCAGCAAATTCCTTAGATGAACTCAAAGAAGTTCGCTTAGCTCACACCGGTGATCGCTCACCACTATCTCTGGCTAACCGTGAGATTGGCGCTTTGCCACCTGCAGCTAAGGCTGAAGCTGGAAAACGAATGGGAGAGTCCCGTGGCGCTGTGAATGCTGCCCTGGCTGCTCGCACTCAAGAACTAGAAACTTTGCGCGACGCCGCACTTTTGATCGAAGAGTCGGTTGACGTAACAACTGCAACTGGAGTTCGAGCTCAAGGCGGTCGTCATCCACTAACGACAATCCAAGAACAGATCGCTGATGTTTTCGTAGCACTTGGCTACCAACTTGCTGAAGGTCCAGAAGTTGAATCCGAGTGGCTTAACTTCGACGCCCTAAACATTGCGCCAGATCATCCTGCGCGCACTATGCAAGACACCTTCTTCATCGGAAGCGAAGATTCCGGCATCGTTCTACGTACTCACACTTCACCTGTACAGATTCGTTCGATGCTAAATCGCGAATTGCCAATTTATGTAATTTGTCCAGGTCGCGTTTTCCGTACTGATGAACTTGATTCCACGCATTCACCGGTTTTCCACCAAGTCGAAGGCCTAGTCATCGACAAGGGCATCACGATGGCAGATCTAAAGGGCACGCTTGATCACTTCGCGCAGTCCATGTTTGGTGAAGGTATCGTGACTCGACTTCGTCCTTCTTACTTCCCATTCACTGAACCTTCAGCTGAAGTTGATTTGCAGTGCTTCGTTTGCCGCGGCACTTCCGTTGATAACCCAGATGCACCTTGCCGCACTTGTCGCAGTGAAGGCTGGATCGAGTGGGGTGGCTGTGGCATGGTCAATCCAAAGGTTTTAGTTGCCACCGGTATTGATCCAGAGATTTACAGCGGCTTTGCATTTGGCATGGGACTCGAGCGCACGCTTATGTTCCGTCATGGCATAACCGACATGCGCGATATGGTCGAAGGCGACGTTCGCTTCACTCGCGCATTTGGGTTGGGCGTCTAATGAAGATTCCAGTTTCCTGGTTACGCGAATTTGTTGAAATTCCAGAAAACCTTTCCGGTCGCGAAGTTTCTGAGCTACTTCTCAGCGTTGGTTTTGAAGTTGAAGGCGTTGACACTGTTGGTGATGTGCGCGGGCCACTTGTTGTTGGCCTTGTAAAGACAATTGAAGAATTAACAGATTTCAAGAAACCAATTCGTTGGTGCACGGTTGAAGTCGGCACAGCTCATGGAAACGAAGCCACCCCTGGAATTCGTGGCATTGTGTGTGGCGCCCGAAACTTCTCCGAAGGTGACTTAGTTGTCGTCGCGCTACCAGGCACCACACTTCCTGGTGATTTCACTATTGCAACTCGCGAAACTTATGGCCACATCTCTGACGGCATGATTTGTTCAGTTCGCGAACTTGGAATTGGCGATGAGCACGATGGCATTTTGATTTTGCCGGCTGGATCTGCCACACCAGGTGACAACGCATTCCCAATCCTTGGATTAGGTGATGAAGTTCTAGACATCTCAGTTACTCCAGATCGTGGTTATGCCTTAAGCATGCGCGGTATGGCAAGAGAAGCTGCAATTTCTCAAGGAGTCCCATTCACTGACCCTGGTGTTGCTTTAGCCGAACTGCCAGAAGCCAGCGGAACTGTTATTCCGGCAGCCAGTGATGACTACCAAGCTTGTGATCTATTGGTTCTGCGCACTCTGGGTAACTACAACCCAGCAGCGCCAACTCCGGATTTCATCAAGGCTCGTTTGGCTGCAGTTGGTGTTCGCTCAATTTCCCTTGCTGTTGATCTAACTAACTACGTCATGTTTGAACTTGGTCAGCCACTGCACGCTTTCGATGCTGACAAGATCACCGGGACGATTCGGGCGCGCTGGGCTAAGGCTGGCGAAACTGTTGAAACTTTGGATGGCGTAAAGCGCGACCTGACAACTGAAGATTTAGTAATTGCAGATGATGCCCGCGTGCTTTCGTTAGCTGGTGTTATGGGTGGTGCTTACAGCGAAATTTCAGAGACAACTACTCGAGTAGTTCTGGAAGCTGCGCACTTCAATCCAACTGAAATTGCAAAGATGAGTCGTCGTCACAAACTTTCCTCGGAAGCTTCCCGTCGCCTCGAGCGCGGTGTTGATCGCATGTTGCCACCGGTTGCCTCAGCACGTTTTGCTCAGCTGCTGATCGAGCATGGGGGAGCAACCTTCGAAGGAACTTCTGGAGTTGAACAAGCCCCAGATCCAATCGTGATCTCATTTGATCCAAATCTTCCAGGCAAGGTTGCGGGACATACTTACGATGCAGCAAGTGTGGAAAAGATTTTGGTTTCCCTTGGCTGCGCTGTTGATACTTCAAAGTCGCCTTGGTCAGTGCGCACACCAACTTGGCGTCCAGACTTGGCTGCCGCCATTGATTTAGTTGAAGAAGTAATTCGAATCGATGGCTATGAAAAAGTTCCAGCAACTTTGCCGACCGCACCTGCAGGTCGAGGACTTACAGAATTACAAAAACTACAACGTCGCGCTGGCTTGCACCTTGCTGGTCGTGGGCTAGTTGAAGTTCGCAACTACCCATTCGTTGGCGTTGCTGAATTTGATGCACTGGGTATTCCAGCCAAGGATTCCCGTCGTCACGCAGTTCAGCTTGCAAATGCGCTATCTGATGAACAGCCACTTATGCGCACAACTTTGCTACCAGGTCTAACTGGAGCACTTGCCCGAAACATCTCACGCGGTTTTACCGATGTTGCATTGTTTGAAATTGCTTCGGTTAGCTTGCTCTCTGCCAAGCAGAGCGCAACGGGTGTAACAAATCCACCGCGCCCTTCAGTGCTAGAGCGCCCAAGCGCAACCGACATTGCCGCCTTGGAAGCATTACTTCCGGAACAACCACTTCACTTAGGTGTGTTGCTAGCTGGAGCACTTAAGCAAACTGCACTTGGTGCAAAGCCAACTCCCGCAGCGTGGAGCGATGCGATTGATATTGCGTTAGCGCTTGGCATTGAACTTGGCGTTGAGATTGAAGTTGCCGCAGGGGACAACGCACCTTGGCATCCAGGTAGATGTGCTGCGCTTTCAATTAATGGCGAATTAATTGGTTACGCCGGTGAACTTGCGCCAAGAGCTTTGGAAAATCTTGGTCTACCAAAACGCGCAGTTGCCTTAGAGCTAAATCTTTCTGCGTTACTTGCGGCAGCAAACGTGGTTGCATCCGCTCCTGCAATTTGGACTTTCCCAGTTGCAAAGGAAGACATCGCGCTAGTTGTTAAAGCAGATGTTGCGGCGACCGATGTTTTGAATGTGGTTCGCGAAGCCGCTGGGGAGTTGCTTGAAGACATTCGTCTATTCGATGTCTATGAAGGTTCCCAGGTTGCCGAAGGTCATAAGTCGTTGGCATTTGCGCTGCGATTCCGTGCTCAGGATCGAACCCTTGCCGCTGAAGAAGTAGCTGCTGCCCGCCAAGCCGGGGTAGACGCTGCCGCTAAATCCTTTGGTGCCAGCCTGCGTTAACCCTTATACACGATGATTATTGTGTATTTATGCAATTATGCGTATAATTATGCATATGACGAAAGTAGCCATTGTTGGGGCCTCGGGATACGCCGGTGCCGAGTTAATCCGAATCATTCATACTCATCCGCATTTTGAGTTGGGTGTAATCGCGGCTGGTTCAAATGCTGGCTCAACTTTGGCGCAGGTACATCCGCAGTTTTCGAGTGTTCCAGAACTTGCTGGTTTGGTCTTTGCAGATTCAACGCCACAGGCAATTGCAAATCATGACTTAGTTTTCCTAGCTTTGCCACACGGACAATCTGCTGAACTAATTGCACAACTTCCATCTGAAGTTCGAATCGTTGATCTTGGCGCTGACTTTCGACTTGAAGACGACAAAGATTGGCACACCTATTACGGGGGAGCGTACGCCGGAGCTTGGACGTATGGCATTCCAGAAATCCATGGCACTCGCGAAAAGATTTCTGGTAGCACTCGCGTTGCAAACCCCGGTTGTTACGCCACTTCTATAGAACTTGGGTTAGCACCACTGCTTGCAGCTAATGCAGTTGATGCCAAAGACATAATCGTGGTCGCTGCTTCCGGAACATCGGGTGCTGGCCGTGGCGCAAAAGTGAATCTACTTAACAGTGAAGTTGCTGGCTCGATGTCGGCTTACAAAGTTGGTGGCACACATCAGCACACACCTGAGATCGAGCAAACTTTAAGCAAGCTGGCGGGCACTGAAGTTCAAATCAACTTCACTCCAATGTTGGCACCAATGCCAAGAGGAATCCTGGCGACGATTAGTGCGATGACGGAACTTGGTGGCGCCCAATTGCGCGAAGTAATGAGTAAGTACTTCGAAGGTGAAGCGTTCGTAACGGTATTGCCAGAAGGCCAATTGCCAGTGACGGCATCAACCCTTGGTTCCAATGCGGTTCACATTCAAGTCGTCAAAGATGATCGCACTAATCGCGCAACTGTCATTGTTGCTATCGACAATTTGATCAAGGGCGCAGCTGGGCAAGCAGTCCAAAATGCGAACCTAATTTGCGGCTATCCAGAAACGGCAGGACTTACCGCGATCGGTGTTGCGCCATGACGGTTGTCATCAAATTTGGTGGCAATGCGATGGTTGATGGCGAGGCCATGACCGCATTCATTGCCGGTGTTAAGCAGCTAGCAAAATCTGGCGCGCAACCAGTAGTAGTTCATGGCGGTGGACCACAGATATCAGCGGGCTTGAAGGCCGCTGGCATAACTTCAGAATTCAAGGGCGGTTACCGAGTAACAACTGCAGAATCTGTGCAAGTTGTTCGCGATGTATTGGTCAACGAAGTCAATAAAGAACTGGTGGAATTAATGAACGCCAGCGAAGTTTCTGCAGTCTCAATGCCAGGCGACGTTGATGGACTGCTTACCGCAGAACATCGCACAGTTTTAGTAGACGGTGAACAACAAGACATTGGACTTGTTGGCGAAGTTGTTTCCGTTGATGCCAGTGCTATTGGCGCACGAGTTGCCAATGGTGAAGTTCCAGTTATTTCAACTGCAGCTCGCGCATTAGGCGGCCAGTTGTTCAACGTGAATGCAGACACAGCAACCTCAGCTGTAGCAATCGCACTTGATGCCAAAGAAATGATCATGCTGACAGATGTGCCTGGGGTTTATGCAAATTGGCCTGATCGAGATTCGTTGATAACGAAGATGACCGCTGCCGAATTGACTGCGCTATTACCCAAACTTGAATCCGGCATGGTGCCAAAGATGGAGGCCTGCCTGCGTGCCATCGAAGGCGGAATCCCAACGGTTCGAGTTGTCGGAAACTTAAGTGACCAAGGAACGCAGGTCACAAAATGACAAATCGTGCTTCTCGGCTAGCGCTGATCCAGGACATCATCACAACCAATGACGTTTCGTCACAAGGTGAGATCGTTTTGTTGCTTGCGCGTAAAGGTGTCACGGTAACGCAAGCCACGCTAAGTCGGGATCTCGAGATCCTTGGCGCAGTAAAGATTTCCAAAGGTGCAAGTGGGCTAAGTTATGCAATTCCCGATGACGGCACTGGCACTCCAATAACTAAAGATGCTTCCCGCCTTTCCCGCGCCATGTCCGAACTTGCCGCCAGTGTTGATTACTCGGGCAACATTGTGGTGGTTAGAACTTCACCAGGGGCTGCAAGTTACTTAGCTTCAACAATTGATCGCAGTGGTTTGGATTCGATCATTGGAACTGTTGCCGGCGATGACACCGTGATGTTGGTGACTCGCGATCCTGCTGGGGGAGCAACGGTGTGTCAAGAACTTCAAGACCTAGCAAGAGCGTAAGCAACCGAGACAATAGAAGTGAATTAGAGGAGAGCAATCGTGAGCAGTAACACCAGCGACGCCAGACTTTGGGGCGCACGTTTTGCATCTGGTCCAAGCGATGCCATGGCGAACTTAAGCGCATCAGTTCATTTCGATTGGGTCCTAGCTCCTTATGACATTGCGCAAAGTAAGGCTCATGCTCGAGTACTTCACGGCGCAGATCTTCTAACCAAAGATGAACTAAAGACCATGCTTACTGGCCTTGATACTTTGCTGGAAAACGCAGTTTCTGGAAAATTCATTCCAACTCCAGCTGACGAAGACGTTCACAGCGCACTTGAACGCGGCTTAATCGAAACCATTGGTCCAGAAGTTGGTGGCAAGCTCCGTGCGGGCCGTAGCCGTAATGATCAAGTCTCAACTGACTTGCGCATGTATCTGCGCAATAACGCTCGCATGTTGGCTGTGGCGGTCTGTGACCTGCAATCAGCGCTGTTAGTGCAAGCTCAGGCACACGTTGATCACCCAGCTCCAGGTTTTACTCACCTGCAGCACGCACAACCAGTTTCATTCGGACATGAATTGGCAAAACACATTCATGCCTTTGCTCGTGACCTGGATCGGTTTGCCGATTGGGATAAGCGAACTGCCAAGTCACCTATGGGCAGTGGCGCATTGGCTGGAACTAGCTTGGATTTAGATCCAGTTGCGCTTGCTAAGGATCTTGGTTTTGAAGGCGTAGTCGAAAACTCAATCGATGGCGTAAGTGATCGCGACTATGTTGCCGAGTTCTTGTTCGTCACAAGCCTGATCGGCGTTCACTTGTCACGCCTTGGTGAAGAGATTTGCTTATGGACCTCTAGGGAATTCGCGTGGGCAACTTTGGATGATGCCTGGTCAACGGGTTCATCGATCATGCCGCAGAAAAAGAACCCAGATGTTGCTGAGTTAGCTCGCGGAAAGTCTGGCCGATTGATCGGTCACGTGACTGCAATCTTGACGGTCCTTAAGGGATTACCGTTTGCTTACAACCGCGACTTACAAGAAGACAAAGAATGCGTTATCGACGCGATCGAAACTTTGCATCTATTGCTTCCTGCCATGACTGGCTGCGTTTCAACTCTTAAGTTCGATACCGAAAAGATGTTGGCAAGCGCACCTGATGGCTTTGCCCTAGCAACTGACATTGCGGAATGGGTCGTTCGTCAAGGTGTGCCATTTAGAGAAGCTCATGAAATAGCTGGCGCTTGCGTTCGGGAAGCCGAAAAGCAAGGGACTGATCTTGATGGATTATCAGATGCCCAGTTCGCTGCAATTCATCCAAGCCTGACACCTGCAGTGCGTGAAGTACTTACGGTCCAGGGTTCGTTGGAATCTCGCTCCACAATCAATGGAACTGCGCCTGCTTCAGTTCGCAAGCAGTTGGTGAATGCGGAAAAGAATATTGCCGACCTCAAGAAGTGGTCAGCAAAACTCCCACACTCTGTTTAGGTTTCCCGCGTGGATGGTTTGGGGTTTGCCAATGGAATCGGCAAAGATAGAAGTATGACTGACATCTTGAGCGAATTGGGTTGGCGCAACTTAGTTGCCCAGCACACCCCGGAACTTCCAGAAGAACTGGCTAAGGGTCCGCTCACTTTGTATTGCGGCTTTGATCCAACCGCACCAAGTTTGCATATGGGAAATCTGGCCCAGATTGTCACGATGTCACGCTTCCAAAAACTTGGTCACACACCAATCGCACTTGTTGGTGGCGCAACCGGTTTGATCGGTGACCCAAGTGGCAAGAACGCTGAGCGCACTTTAAATACAACCGACACCGTTATGGAATGGGTTGAAGGTATCCGCAAACAGCTTGAACCATTCTTTGATTTCTCTGGCAGCAACGCCTGCATCATGTCCAACAACTACATCTGGACGCATGACATGGACGTGTTGACTTACCTGCGTGACATCGGAAAACACTTCAGTGTTAATCGCATGCTCGATAAAGAATCTGTTTCTGCTCGCCTAAACGGAGCAGGAATTTCTTACACGGAATTTAGTTACCAGATCCTGCAATCCCTTGACTTCCTTGAGCTATACCGCCGCCATGGCTGCACTTTGCAGATTGGTGGCTCGGATCAATGGGGCAACATCACTGCAGGTACTGATTTAGTTCGTCGCGTCGAAAGCGCGCAGGTAAATGGATTAACAACACCGCTTGTTACAAAGGCAGATGGTACAAAGTTTGGTAAAACTGAATCTGGAACGGTTTGGCTAGATCCAGAATTAACTTCGCCATATGCGTTCTACCAATTTTGGATTAACGCAGATGATCGCGATGTGCAAACTTTGCTTCGCACATTTACTTTCCGCACGCAAGAAGAATTAGCTGCACTCGAATTAGCAACAACCGAAAAACCACAAGCGCGCGAAGCCCAACGTGCACTCGCACATGATGTAACAACTTTGGTTCACGGTGATCATGCAACGTCGCAAGCTAAAGCTGCAGCTGCTGCGTTGTTCGGACAAGGGGAGTTGCGCGAACTTGATGCATCAACTCTTGATAGTGCGATGCGCGAAGCACCAAATGCATCAGTGTCACTCAATAACAACGCTCCAACAGTCTCCGAGCTACTCGTTGCCTGTGAATTAGTTGCAAGTAATGGCGCTGGACGCCGGGCAATTGCCGAAGGCGGCGTCTCAGTTAACAATGTGAAGGTAACTGACGAGAACGCAACTGTTTCTATGGAAGATTTCTTGCACGGTAAGTGGCTAGTACTTCGCCGCGGCAAGCGCACATTTGGTGGAATTTCTCTTACTAAGTAAGGGTTTTCTCGCACTTCCAGAACACCGAACATTACGCCGATAGCTGTGCAAACTGACTCGAATTTGTAAAAAACCCAGTAATGGTCTAGGTTTCATCAAGCAAGACCTCAATAAACCTAATTGTTCATTGGTATCGGATTTGACCTGATACCTACAAATGACTAAGTTAGGAATCTCGCCCTGAAAAAGGCCCAACAAAATTGGGAAATATTCTTGCGCGTTCGTACCTTGAGAACTCAACAGCGTGCCACAAGTCAATACCAAAACCCCGTATCGGGTGGCTTTTGCTATCCCGATCGGAAATTCCTTTGGTAATTAACAACATAAGCAGATCAGCTTATTTGTCTATTGCCAGTGATACATCTCTTCGATGTGTCCCAGCCTTCGAGCTGGAACAAAGACATTAACGGAGAGTTTGATCCTGGCTCAGGACGAACGCTGGCGGCGTGCTTAACACATGCAAGTCGAACGATGAAGCCGAGCTTGCTCGGTGGATTAGTGGCGAACGGGTGAGTAACACGTGAGCAACCTGCCCCTAACTCTGGGATAACGCTTCGAAAGGAGTGCTAATACCGGATATGAGCCTGGAAGACATCTTCTGGGTTGGAAAGTTTTTCGGTTAGGGATGGGCTCGCGGCCTATCAGCTTGTTGGTGAGGTAAAGGCTCACCAAGGCGACGACGGGTATCCGGCCTGAGAGGGCGACCGGACACACTGGGACTGAGACACGGCCCAGACTCCTACGGGAGGCAGCAGTGGGGAATATTGCACAATGGGCGCAAGCCTGATGCAGCAACGCCGCGTGAGGGATGAAGGCCTTCGGGTTGTAAACCTCTTTTAGCAGGGAAGAAGCGAAAGTGACGGTACCTGAAGAAAAAGCACCGGCTAACTACGTGCCAGCAGCCGCGGTAATACGTAGGGTGCAAGCGTTGTCCGGATTTATTGGGCGTAAAGAGCTCGTAGGCGGTTAGACACGTCGGATGTGAAAACTGGGGGCTCAACCCCCAGCCTGCATTCGATACGGTCTGACTAGAGTGTGGTAGGGGTAACTGGAATTCCTGGTGTAGCGGTGAAATGCGCAGATATCAGGAGGAACACCGATGGCGAAGGCAGGTTACTGGGCCACCACTGACGCTGAGGAGCGAAAGCGTGGGGAGCAAACAGGATTAGATACCCTGGTAGTCCACGCCGTAAAC
>DAIRCR010000002.1:0-244931 GCA_036796575.1 Candidatus Nanopelagicales bacterium
ACGGTTCGATTCATAACGTCATCTAGATCAACTGCTTGATCTAGGAAAGTTTGAATTGCTTTACGCTCAGGCTGTGACATCGGCTTAATTGAATTGAGTTTGTCAACGAAAAGGCGATAACCCTTGTCAGTTGGGATCCGGCCGGCGCTGGTATGTGGAGCGCTGATGTAGCCCTCTTCTTCCAGGGCTGACATGTCATTGCGAATCGTCGCAGAAGATACTCCGAGGGAATGACGATCAGCTAATGCCTTTGATCCAACTGGTTCGTGTGTTTGGACATAGTCTTCAACGATGGCTCGCAAAACCGCTAATTTACGGTCTTCCATCGCAACTCCTAGCACTCACAGGTATCGAGTGCCAGTCTAACCTTGGTTATGCCCACAAGCGCGCGACTAAGCCATCGGCTAACAAGCGACCTTGAAATGTAAGGACTGCTTTGCCATTGGCAAACTCTTGCGGAACTAACAATCCTTCGGAAACTGCGAGCTCGGCCTGAGCCAGTCCAGCTTCTCCAAGCGCAGTTAACGCTAGCCCTTCCCGCAACCGAAGTCCAAGCATGATGTCTTCGTGCTTCACATCTTCTGCTGCCAAGACTTCACTATCGGCAATTGCAGAAACGCCGTTATCCACTTTTGCCGCCCAAGCTGCCGGATGCTTTAGATTCCACGACCGAGTGCCAGCCGAGTGCGCATGCGCTCCTGGCCCGATTCCCAGCCAGTCTTGGTTGCGCCAATAGGCAATGTTGTGCCGACATTCGCCATCTGGCCTTGCCCAGTTACTAACTTCATACCAAGTCATTCCAAGAGTATGAAGTTTATTGTCAATCAATTCGTATCGGTGAGCGGCAACATCATCACTTGGATTTGGGATTTCGCCGCGTGCCACGCGAGCTGCTAAGCGGGTTCCGGGCTCAACAATTAATGAATAAGCACTTACGTGATCAACGTCAGCTGCGGAAACCTGATCTAAAGTTGCTGCCAGATCTGAATCAGTTTCGCCTGGACTTCCGTAAATCAAATCCACGCTGACATGTTCAAAGCCAGCACTTCGAGCATCACTTACTGCTTGCCAGGTTTTGCCAGGTGTGTGCGTGCGCTCAAGTAGGGCAAGTACGTTTGCGGCGCTGCTTTGATGACCAAACGAAATTCGAGTGAAGCCACCGGCACGCAAGGTTTCTAAGTCTTGAAAAGTGACTGAGTCAGGATTTGCTTCAGTTGTTACTTCAACATCGTCAGTGAATCCATAATTCGATTTAAGTGACTGCAAAATTCTTACTAGCTCTTTTGAGTCAATCAAAGTAGGTGTACCACCACCGAAAAATACTGTGCTTAACTTGCGATCATCTGATGCCTGGTCGCTACGCAGCCAGTTAACTTCAGCGACAACGCGATCTGGATAAGTCGCAGCCGTTATTGATGTGCCATCGCGTTGTAACTCGGCAGCGGTATAAGTATTGAAGTCACAATAACCACACCTTGATGCACAAAATGGAATGTGTACGTAGGCGCTTAAAGTACGCATTAGTTACTTGTTGTAGCCCTGAACTTGCGTGCGCATCTCTTCAGGAAGTTCTGGACAATTCAGAACGCGGGCAATGCGCTCTGGGTCGCGATCACCAGCAACTAGTTGATAAACATCGCTAACGGTTACGCCGTGTTCTGGAGTGGATTCAATCTTGATCTCATCGCCTGCAGCGATCTCGCCGGCTTCGAGAATCTGGAAGTAAGTTCCGGGCATACCTTCATCCATGAAGCGCTTAACCCATTTGTCTTCTTCCATGAAGCGGGCAAAAGTGCCACAAGGAATTCGTGGACCAGTTACTTGAAGCAACGTAGAACCAATGCGCCAAGTCTGACCAATAACTGCATTTGTTACATCGATGCCTACAGTCGTTAAATTCTCGCCAAATTTACCCGCTGGAATTTCTCTATCGAGTTCGGCTTCCCACCATTCGTAATCTTCCCGAGCGTAGGCATAAACCGCTTGTTCTGGCATGCCGTGATTTGGAATGTCCGAGCGCTGATCGCCAGCAACACCTGCTGTTGTTACTAGTCGAGAATCTGATACCGAACGCTTATCAATTGAAGTTATGCCAACCGAGCCACCGACATCAGGAATAACGGCATGAACCACATTTAACGAAAGAACTTTTGCGGAACTATTTGTTTCGGACATTACTTAGCCTTTGCTGCATTGTCATCGGTTGAAAGTGCGGCAATGAAAGCTTCCTGTGGCACCTCTACTCGTCCCACCATCTTCATGCGCTTCTTACCTTCTTTTTGCTTTTCAAGAAGTTTACGCTTACGAGAGATATCGCCACCGTAACACTTAGCCAAAACATCTTTACGGATCGCTCTAATGGTTTCGCGGGCAATAATGCGAGCACCGATAGCAGCTTGAATTGGGACTTCGAATTGTTGCCTTGGTATCAAGTCTTTCAACTTGGATGCCATTGCTACGCCGTAGTTGTATGCCTTGTCTCGGTGCACGATGGCGCTGAAAGCATCTACTGGATCGCCGTGAAGCAGGATGTCGACCTTTACCAGGTCAGCTGCTTGTTCTCCGGTTGGTTCGTAGTCAAGCGAGGCATACCCACGAGTCTTTGATTTCAGTTGATCAAAGAAGTCGAAAACAATTTCAGCTAGTGGCAGCATGTAGCGCATTTCCACGCGATCTTCAGACAAGTAATCCATGCCAAGCAAGTTGCCGCGTCGAGTTTGGCACAGTTCCATGATTGAACCAACGAACTCACTTGGCGTCAGGATTGTTGACCTAACCATTGGCTCGTGAACTTCTGCGATCTTTCCACCAGGGAATTCACTTGGATTCGTAACAATGATTTCTTTGCCGTCATCCATGACAACTCGATAAACCACGTTTGGCGCCGTTGAAATTAAGTCAAGATTGAATTCTCGCTCTAGTCGTTCGCGAACAATTTCTAAGTGAAGTAGACCAAGGAAGCCACAACGGAATCCAAAGCCTAGAGCTACAGAGGTCTCTGGTTCGTAAACCAAAGCAGCGTCATTAAGTTTCAATTTATCTAGCGCTTCACGCAGTTCTGGATAGTCGGAACCATCCAGTGGATAAAGGCCCGAGAAAACCATTGGCACTGGATCGCGATATCCACCAAGAGATTCAGCTGCTGGTCTGGCAGCCAGAGTTACAGTGTCGCCAACTCGGGATTGGCGCACATCTTTAACGCCAGTAATTAGGTAGCCCACTTCCCCAACACCGATAGCTTTCGATGAAACCGGGTCAGGTGAGATTACGCCTACTTCTAAAGTTTCGTGAGTTTCGCTAGTACTCATCATTTTGATGCGGTCACGTTCTGGAATACGTCCATCAATTACGCGAACGTAAGTAACCACTCCGCGGTATGTGTCATAGACCGAATCGAAAATTAGCGCGCGAGCTGGTGCATCAGGATCGCCAATTGGTGCAGGTACTTGCTTTACAACTTCGTTTAGAAGTTCTTCAACTCCAACGCCAGTCTTTGCGCTAACTTTCAAAACCGTTTCTGGGTCACAGCCAATGATGTGTGCAATCTCAGCTGCATACTTCTCCGGCTGGGCTGCAGGTAAATCGATCTTGTTTAAAACCGGAATGATCGTCAGGTTGTTCTCTAGTGCTAAGTACAAGTTGGCTAAAGTCTGAGCTTCAATACCTTGGGCCGCATCAACCAAAAGGATTGCGCCTTCGCAAGCTGCCAGGCTTCGACTAACTTCATAAGTGAAGTCAACGTGCCCAGGGGTATCAATAAGATTCAATACATATGTTTGGTTATCGTCTGCAACGAATGGCAGGCGAACTGCTTGGCTCTTAATTGTGATGCCGCGTTCGCGTTCGATGTCCATGCGATCTAGATATTGCGCTCGCATGTGTCGGGGATCCACAATTCCAGTGATCTGGAGCATGCGGTCTGCCAACGTGGACTTGCCGTGGTCGATATGGGCAATAATGCAGAAATTACGAATAATTTTGGGGTCTGTGGCACCCGGCGCTGGGGGGTTAATTGCCTTCGACATTCGCTCATAATCCCACACTTGGGCACAATTTGAGCATTCGGGTACTTCGCAGGTACTCTAGAGACTCGAATACCAATAAACGAAGAGGCAAAAAGTGGCCAATATCAAGTCGCAGAAGAAGCGTATTTTGCAGAACGCTGCTGCCCAAGAACGCAATAAGGCAGTACGTAGCGCGCTAAAGACTAAGGTTCGTCGTTTCCGCGAAGCCCTAGCAACCGGTGATGAAGCAGCAACTGCTTCGGCACTTCGTGATGCTAGCCGTGCATTGGATAAGGCAGCTTCAAAGGGTGTAATCCACAAGAACCAGGCTGCTAACCGTAAGTCAGCACTTGCTTCTACTGCTGTAAAGAAGTAACTAATCTTTTAAAAGACCGCCTTCGGGCGGTTTTTTTATTGCCCTAAACGAGCACTATTCTTTTGGCGCTCTAAATCGAGCGCTATTCTTTTGGTGCCCTTATTGCCATGAACTCTTTTTCCATGTGATACAAAGTTTGCGAACTTTCCAACGATCTTCCACCCGGAATCGCAACGTCATAAACCGTTCCCTTACTTGATCTATCGGCAAGTGCTAATAGTCGAGCGGCGGCGGCAAGTTGGTCTGGATGCCACTTTGCTTTTTGCGCACGTAGGAAGCGAAGTTTCCAAGGTGGGACTCCAACCATTGGTGCTAATTCGTTTTCACTCATGTTGGCTGGCGCACTTGCGTATTTGATTAAGGAACGTAGGCCACTACTGATTGCAGATACTGCGGGAACTGCGGCGCTCGAATCATTGGCCATTGCCCAACGAAACTTTTCTAAAAGTTCAACTGGTTGCGCGTTCCACATCGCATCACTTAAATCCCAACCCATCACGCCAACAACGCCTGCGTAATACTGCGAGACTTCGACTTCATCGATTACATCTGCTTCGGTGTCAGCGCATAGCTGTGAGACCGCAGCTAGTAGCTCACCGAGGCCTGACCCAATCGAAGCTTGCAATGCGGTGATTGCACCAGCAGTTGCTTTGCGATTGTGTCTGCGAAATTCTGCAATCAATGCTGCTTCTAAATCTTTAGCTTTTAACTCGCCACAGGCTGCTTCCAGAACATTTGCCCTTTTGATGGTGTCAAGTAACTTCTTGCCCTTGACTCCCCCTGGATGTGTTATCACTAAGCGAACATGTTCCGGAAGATCTGCAATTGCAGTTAGCAGAATTGCGCCAACATCATCTGTGGCTCCATCAATTCCTTGAACCACAATGACAGTTAGTTCGCCAAATAGGGATGGTGAAAGTGCATTTGCAAGCTCTCCAGCAGCAGATTCGTTGCTGGCAAGAATGTCTTGGCGAACTGCAGCGGGGTCTGCTTTGCGAGCCGAAGCCATCACGCCTTCAATAACGCGCTGGACCAAGATAGCTTCTTTACCAACAGCCAGCACCACGTGGGCTTGATCGGTAGCGGAAGCTTTAGCCATGACTTCAATATGTCACGAGCCCCTGACTATCTTCTGGTCGCCACCCGAATCTGGGAATCCTGACTCGAAACCGCCAAATCTCCCCCAAGGTCAGTGCGAAAAACTTGGCTGCCCGTCAGTTCATACAGCGAGATAGTTTCTGGGGCTGGGTGTCCATAGTCATTGTCTTTACCAGCGGAAATGAAAGCGACTTCTGCATTTGCCCAGCTGGCAAAATCACTTGATTGATATCTAGACCCGTGATGCGCAACTTTGATGACATCAAAATCAATTTCGGGCAGATCTCTAACAATCTTGTCTTGTGCTGGTGGTTCGATGTCGCCTGCCAGAAGTATGGAAATGCCATTTACTTCAACAGCGATTGCCACGCTGGCATTATTGGCATCGCTTCCTTGGCCCAGGATTAATTCACTCGGCCAAATACAGGTGAAGGAAACGCCGTTAATGACAAATCGTTCTGGAAAAGTCATGACAGTTGATTTCTGATTAAGCCTATCTAGAACGGCATTAACAAACTCAGTTGTGCTCGGTGGATCATTGAGCGGACTTACCCGAATCTGGCCAATCTCGCGGTTACCGATTGCGCCTTCCAGTCCACCAACATGATCTGCATGAAAGTGCGTTAGCAATAAAACCGGAATTCGCTTGATATGTAGATCTGATAAACAACGATCAATCGCCTCTGCGTCTCCCCCAACATCTACTACCACTGCTTCATTTCGCCCTACGCGTATAACCGTTGCATCGCCTTGTCCAACATCGCAAGAAACCATTACCCAATTTGGAACTGGCCATTGTTTCATGGTGAATGATGGATTAATCCATAGGAGCACAAGCGCCGCTAGAACTATGGAGACTGATTGACTTTGCTGCCTCGCAGTTAGTCGCCGCCAAACCAAACCAACTTGCACGACACCTGATACTGAAAGTAACGCCAAGGCAATTCCGAATTTTCCAGTGGGCCATGGAATCACTAGCCAATCCATTGCGGCGCTAAATTGCGCCACGATTGCAATCAAGTGAGCAAAACAACCTGCCAGCCAAGCTATTGCAATTCCAAGGACTTGTGAGACTGGGCTAACTAGCGCGGCTAGTAAGCCCAGGACCATCGCGGGACCAGCGAGTGGGACTGCCAGCATGTTTGCTGGGATCGAACTTAACGAGATTGGTGATCCCAATGCCACCAAAATTGGAAACACTGAAAACTGAGCCGCCATAGTTACAGTGACAATCTGGATTATCCAAAGTGGCACTTGCTTTGGGACAGTTCGGTCCAGAAAAGTTTGGATTCGATTCACCCAAAGAATCAGACCTGCGGTTGCCGCAACGGAAAGTGCAAAGCCATAAGACACTGCTAGCCAGGGATCCAAAGCAACTAAGGCAATTACCGCAACGCTTAAAGCTGGCACTGGAGATCGATTCGCCTTGGAATACGTTGCAGCCAAAGCAACTAGTCCCATAACAGTTGCTCGCAGCACACTTGGTTGCGGCCTTACCAAAACTACAAATGCAAGTAAGGCAATTACTGTCACTAAGTATTGCCAGTTTCGATTTACTCGAAACCCGCGCAGTATTGCCAGCACAACAACGATTAGCAGCGTCACGTTCGTTCCAGAAACTGCGATTAGATGCGTCAGTCCGGCAGCCTTCATTTGCTCGGCCAACTCTGGCTTCAATGCCGAACTATCTCCTAGGGCAAGTCCCGGCACTAGTCCTTGCGCGGCATCAGAACTGAATCGCAATGATTCATGTAATCCGCTTCGAAGTTTTGACGCCACCTCTTGATAGCGAGGTGCTGACTGAACCAGAACTGGTGGTTCCAAAATTTTTAGGTATCCGGCGAACGGTTTCCCAATCGGCGCTGACGATAGTTTTCCGGAAAACTCAAATCGCTGTCCTGGAATGTAATTCTCGGCAATTGCAATCAGTTCTGGATCCGTAATGAATGACATGACGGGCGATCCAACATTGAAGGTTTTCCCTCGTGTAGTCAAGGAATCAATTCGAAGTGATATTCGCAAGAGTTGACGATTGTTCCAGTCCAAGTCATCTTTACTCTGGGTAACAATTGGATCTGAGGTAATTGTTGCAATCCCAGACACTACAGAATTTGATTGGCTGGCGTGCGCAATTGGCCCGGTTGCTAGCGGCAAGATCCGCAGCGTTGCACTTGCAGCACCTAACAATGTGCCGAGCAGAATCATGGCAAGTAATGTTTTAGTTTCAATTTCATTACTTGAGAATCGTCGGATAAAAACCCGAGCCACCAAAATAAAAGTCGCACACATCGCACTTGCCCAGACTGGGTTTGCCAGTCCTGCCGACGTGATGACAATTGCCGCTGAAAACCAAGTAGCAACAGCTAGTGAACTAAGCCGAAAGTCCAATTAGATTCGTACAAGTGGTTTTAAGTTTGCAAAAACTTTGGGTCCGATACCTGGAACTTCTTGCAACTCTTCAATGGAATGAAATCGTTGATTTGATTCCCGCCAGGCAATGATTCGACCAGCCATTACTGGCCCAACGCCCGGCAAGGAATCTAAGTCAGATTCTGTGGCAAGGTTTAGGTTAATTCGAGGATCTGAACTTAACTGCATTGATTGAGCGTTACCAATAAAGATCATTTGGCCATCTGACAATCTCTCGGCCAAATTGACTCCAGTTACATCCGCATTTGGCGTAACTCCACCAGCGGCAGCAATTGCATCCGCAACTCTGGCTCCGGCCGGAAGTGTGACAAGTCCAGGAGCCTGCACGTCACCCTTGATGTCCACAACAATTTGATCTAAACCTTGCGAAGTTACTGAGGCACCGGAACTTGCAACTATCGGAATACCGGGACTTGCAAGTTCTGGAACTGCAACTGGTGTTGGCCGATTAAGCCAAACTAAGCCAGCAGTTGCCACTACTACCACAATGACGATTTTTAGAATTGGCTTAACGGCTTGTGTCGGTGGCGTGATCAAGATCTGCGCAGGTTCTGGTGTTGGTGAGTATTCGGCCCGACCCCCTAAAAGTTTTTGAAGTCGGTCAGCTGCAGCATCCGTGATTTGTGATTTAGGTCTGTTGAATACTGACATGGTTTGGACCCTAGTTACCTGGGTCTGGAACTTCCCGAAACTTATGTTTTTGTGGGGAAACTAAACCTGTGGACTTACCACTACGGCTAATGCGCCGGGGCCAACGTGGGTTCCTACGACTGCACCCGCACTCGTTACTGAAATCGACTCTATTCGGGTTAACTTTTTAAGCTGCTGGGCCACGCTGTTAGCCGCATCGAGTGCTTCGACATGATGAATTGCGATCTCAGACTTAATTCGGGCCGCTGCCCCAACGATTTCAATCATTCGCGCGATGGATTTTTCACTCGACCTTACTAATTCCTGTTGCTCGACTTTTCCATTGATCATGTGAAGCAATGGCTTGAGATTCATCGATGCGCCCATCTTTGCCTGCATCGCAGTTATGCGACCACCTTTTTCAAGGAACTCAAGTGAGTCAACATAAAAAATAATGGTAGCACCAGCGCATTTACGTTGAATCAAGTCAAGAACTTCAGCGTGACTACCGCCAGAGTTTGCCAACTTTGCGCCAGCTTGAACTGCAAACCCAAGCATCATCGCAATTCCGCGGGAATCAACGACGTCAACCTGAAAATCTACTTTTCGACTGGCCAGCACGGCTGATTCGTAAGTTCCAGATAGCTCACTGGATAAGTGCACACTAACTATTGATTCATGACCGGCGCGATGTAGCTTCTCGAAAGCTTCAACAAAAACCTCGGGGTTAGGACGTGATGTGGTTACTGACTTGCCACTTCGCAAGGCATTGGCAACTTCGTCAACTGTGATGCCACCTACTTCATTAAAGGCAACACCATTACTAATTACTTGAAGCGGCACAACTTCTATGCCAAGTTCTGTAATTACTTCAGCAGGTAAGTAGCAAGTTGAGTCAGTGACTATGCCAACAGACATTAGTTATCCGAGCACTATGTTTACGAGCTTTGGCGGCTTGACCACAACAACCTTGATGTTCTGACCAGCAATGGATTCAATTACAGATGCTTGGCTCATTGCCAATTCCCGCATTTCATCTTCGGTGATGTTTGGTGGAATCTCTAAGCGCTCTTTGATTTTTCCATTTACCTGAATGACACACTGCACTGAATCTTCTACCAAAAGTTTTGGATCAACTTCTGGCCAAGGGGCAAGCGCAACAGTTGGCTTGTGTCCAAGTCGCTCCCACATCTCTTCTGCGGTGTACGGCGCAACCAACGAAAGCATGATTGCTACGGCTTCGGTAGCTTCGCGAGCTGCCGGATCAGTTGGGCCACAACCTGAATCAATTGCTTTACGAGTTACGTTAACTAATTCCATGGTGCGAGCCACGGCGACATTGAATCGATATGTTTCCACCGCAAGTTGGGCATCGTTTAACGCTTTGTGAGTGGCTTTGCGAAGTGCAAGATCACCAGCAGTGAAGTCACAACCCGGTTCGCTATTCACATCACCAGCAAGGCGGTAAGCGCGAGCCAAGAACTTTCTCGCACCACTTGGCGAAACGTCTGCCCAATCAACATCATCTTCAGGTGGACCTGAGAAGACCAGAGCTAAACGAATTGCATCAACACCGTGCTCATCTAATTCTTCACTTAGTTTTACTAAGTTGCCGCGGCTCTTACTCATTGCAGAGCCATCCATCTGGACCATGCCTTGATTCAGTAAGCGCTTGAACGGTTCAACGAAATTAACCATGCCCATGTCGTACATGACCTTGGTAAAGAATCGGCTGTAAAGCAAGTGCAAGATTGCGTGTGTGACGCCACCGACATATTGGTCGATTGGTAGCCACTTCTTTGCCTGGTCTGGATCAAACGGCGCAGTATCTAATTGGGGATTCAGATAGCGCATGTAATACCAAGATGAATCAACGAAAGTGTCCATGGTGTCAGCGTCGCGTCGAGCAAGACCTGAACACTTAGGACATGGCACATTTGCCCACTCATCTGCTGCGCCTAGAGGTGAAGTTCCCTTAGGTGCAAGATCAAGACCAGCAGCATCTGGCAATTTAACTGGCAGTTGATCCAGCGGTACTGGCACTTCCCCACAAGATGGGCAATGAATGATCGGAATTGGAGTTCCCCAGAACCTTTGACGAGAAATCAACCAGTCGCGAAGACGGTAGTTAGTCGCTGGCTTACCCAGCTTCTTGACTTCAAGCTCAGAAATAATCTTTGCAATCGCATCGGCTTTACCCAAGCCATCAAGGTTTCCAGAGTTAACGTGTGCGCCATCGTCTGCAGTTGCTTCACCGGTAACAGCAGGATCAGTTTCAGATGCCACTACTACGCGAATTGGTAAATCGAAGGCTTTTGCAAAATCAAGATCTCGCTGGTCGTGTGCAGGTACGGCCATGATTGCGCCAGTTCCATAATCAGCAAGAACGTAATCACTTGCCCAAATCTGAAGTCGCTCGCCATTGACTGGATTGATTGCGTAACGATTCAGGAAGACGCCAGACTTCGGGCGATCAGTAGCCAAGCGGTCCATGTCACTAGTTGATTTAACCTGTTCCAAGTACTCCTGGAATGCAGATTCACTTTCAGTCCCCTGCGCTAATTCGGCAGCCAGTGCTGAGTCAACAGCCACTACGAAGAAGGTTGCACCATACAAAGTGTCAGGACGTGTTGTGTAAACAACTACAGATTCGTCGCGGCCTTCGATTTCAAAACTAACTTCGGCGCCTTGAGATCTACCAATCCAGTTGCGCTGCATCAAGAGGACTTTTTCCGGCCATTGGCCTTCAAGTTCCTTCATGTCATCAAGTAGGCGATCAGCGTAATCTGTGATCTTGAAATACCACTGATTCAATTTCTTCTTGGTGACTGCAGAGTCGCAACGTTCGCATTCGCCACCGACAACTTGCTCGTTAGCAAGAACGGTCTGACACGAAGGGCACCAGTTAACTGCTGAATCTTTTCGGTAGGCCAGTCCGCGTTCATACATTTGCAAGAAGAACCATTGGTTCCATTGGTAGTAATCAGGGTCGCAAGTGTTTAGAACTCGATCCCAGTCAAAGGAGCAGGCATACCTGCGCATTGAAGCTTTTTGAATTGCAATGTTTTCGTATGTCCAAATTGCAGGACTTTCATTGCGCTTGATGGCAGCGTTTTCAGCTGGCAGCCCAAATGCATCCCAACCAATTGGGTGCATGACGTTAAATCCTTTATGCACCCAGTAACGCGAGATCACATCGCCAAGGGCATAAGCCTCGGCGTGACCCATATGCAGGTCGCCAGATGGATAAGGGAACATATCGAGCACGTATTTAGTTGGACGATTGTCATCCGATCGGCCTGATCTAAATGGGGCTAATTCATCCCAAACTGGCAGCCATTTCTCCTGAACCGCGTGAACGTCATAGAAATTGGGATCTGGGATAACCTGCTCGCTCATGATCCCTAAGAATACTGGGAAATGCTCTATGTCTAGAATCGGGATTGTGTCTAAGCGCGGGTGGATCTTATTTATCGCGCTAGGAATCATTTGGGGCACACCTTACTTATTCATCAGAATCGCGGTAGTTGACCTATCTCCTGCGGTAGTTGTTTTCGGGCGAGTAATGATTGCCGCCGTGATCTTGCTTCCAATTGCCATTCATCAAGGACACGCTCGCTCGCTCCGGACGCACTGGAAGGGGATTCTGACTTTTGCCGCCATTGAGATGTGTATTCCATTCGGCGCACTTGGCGTGGCAGAGAAAGAGATATCTAGTTCATTAACTGGGCTGCTTATCGCAACTGTGCCTCTCGTTAATGCTGTGGTCTCGCGCCAGCTGGGTCTGGATTCAGTTTGGGATGCCCGACGAATCATCGGATTGTTTGTCGGATTCTTTGGCGTTGGCATGCTCGTTGGTTTTGACATCAGTGCAAGCAACTACTGGGCAATAATTTTGTGTCTCGTCGCAGCAACTGGTTATGCGCTTGGCCCAATCATCATTACCAAGATGCTTAGTGATGTTGCAAGCATTGGAGTGATCGCTTGGTCATTGCTTGTTGCAGGAATTGTTTACTTACCATTCGTGACCTATGAAGTGATAAGCGATTCATGGCGAGCACCAGGAGTGACTGAAGTTTCTCAAGAAGCAATTCTTAGTGTTATCGCACTCGGTGTTTTGTGTTCGGCAATTGCATTCGTTGCACTCTTTGCACTGATCGCAGAAGTTGGTCCGACGCGAACTACCGTTATCACTTACATCAATCCAGCTGTCGCAATCATTCTCGGCGTAATCATTTTGAACGAACCAATTACTACTGGAATCATGATTGGCTTCCCATTAGTTCTCATTGGTTCGGTTATGGCAACTAGA
Organism: Candidatus Nanopelagicales bacterium; assembly: GCA_036796575.1. Lineage (GTDB taxonomy): Bacteria > Actinomycetota > Actinomycetes > S36-B12 > UBA5976 > UBA5976. Next base: position 12,851 of record DAIRCR010000002.1, read on the forward strand.
CGAAATGTTGAAGCAGCCAATGTTTCAGCTGCTGAGGAACGTTAGCGAGCTGTGAATCCTCGGGCGTATTGATTGGGCCACGGAATTTTAACACCAAGATCTGCAGCTGCTTGAATTGGCCAGCGTGGATTTCCAAGCATGGCTCGGGCAATCATTACGGCAGACACCGCACCATCAGACAAAATCTCTTCAGCCTGTTCACCAGTCGTAATCATGCCAACCGCGTTAGTTAGGATTCCAGCTTCTTGTTGAATCTGTCGCGCAAACTTAACTTGGTAGCCCGGACCCACTTCAATTTGTTGCTCTGGTGAGATACCTGCAGATGAACAATCGATTAAGTCAACACCGCGAGCTTTGAGTTCACGAGATAGTGCAACTGAGTCATCAATACTCCAGCCACCAGGAATCCAATCTGATGCAGAAATTCGAACAAATAGGCCGTGTGAAGCAGGAACGATTAAGCGTACGTAACTTGCAATTTCACACAGTAAGCGAATTCGATTTTCAAACGAGCCACCGTATTCATCAGTTCGCTTATTCGAAATTGGTGACAGAAATTCATGAAGTAAATATCCATGAGCAGCATGGATCTCGATCACATCAAAGCCAGCACCTAATGCGCGCTCGGCAGCAGCTGCAAACTGGCCTTTGATCTCTTCGATTTCATCAAGTGTCATCTCGCGCGGTGCAGCATAACCATCAAATGCAACAGCTGACGGGGCTATCGACTGCCACCCACCATCACTTGGAGCTACTGAGCCACTTTCTTCCCATGGCAAGCGAGTAGAAGCCTTGCGACCCGCGTGAGCTAATTGGATTCCAGTTTTCACACCAAAGCGTTGAGCAAACCTTGGTACCTCTGCCCAGACCTGCGCCTGTTGATCCGTCCAGATCCCGGCGCAGCGTGGTGTGATGCGTCCATCAGGCGCAACCGCACTTGCTTCCACCATTACCAAGCCTGCGCCACCGGTGATTAGTGATCCGTAATGCACGGCGTGCCAATCTTGGATTACGCCTTCGACTGCAGAGTATTGGCACATTGGGCTAACCCAAGCGCGATTCTTAAAAGTTACGCCACCAACGGTTAACTCAGAAAATAACTTGCTCACTTAGTCCCCAATTGTTGCAACCATAATCGCTTTGATTGTGTGCAGTCGATTTTCGGCTTGATCAAAAACCACACTGGCCTCAGATTCGAATACATCATGGGTAACTTCAAGGCCATCGTGCATTCCTGTTTTGTTCGCAATCTCCCGGCCAACAGTAGTCTGCTCATTATGAAAACCTGGCAAGCAGTGCATGAACTTAGAATTTGGATTTCCAGTTTTAGCTAAAGCAACATCATTTACTTGGTAACTTCCAAGTAGTTCCACACGTTCTTTCCAAACTTCTTCGGACTCACCCATTGAAACCCAAACATCAGTGTGAATAAAGTCTGAACCAGGCAATGCCTCATCCATTTCTTCAGTTAGCAAAATTGAGCCGCCACTCTTAGCTAACAAACTTTGCGCAAGCTCTTGTACTTCAGCTGCTGGCCAAAGCGCCTTAGGTGAAGCGATTCTGAGGTCAGAGCCTAGTAGTGCGGAAGTTACCAACAGCGAATTGCCCATGTTTGATCGAGCATCGCCAACGTAAGTAAATGAAATGTCGTTTGGTCGCTTACCTGAGTGTTCAATCATGGTCATGAAGTCAGCCAGCATCTGAGTTGGATGCCATTCATCAGTTAAGCCGTTGTAAACCGGAACGCCAGAAAACTCAGCAAGTTCTTCAATTTGGGCTTGAGTTTTGCCTCGATATTGAATCGCGTCGTAGTAGCGGGATAAAACTCGCGCAGTATCTGCAATTGATTCTTTGTGTCCAACTTGTGACGACAAGCCATCCAAGTAAGTTGTGTGGGCGCCTTGATCAAATGCGGCAACTTCAAATGCGCAACGAGTTCGGGTGGAGGACTTTTCAAATATGAGTGCGATATTGCGCCCAACCATGTGCTGAATTTCCCGACGCTGCTTCTTCTGAGCCTTTAACTCGATTGCCAAATCGATTAGGTAAAGAAACTCTTCACTCGTGAAGTCAATTTCCTTTAGGAAATCGCGATTCTTCAAATCCATGGTCACTCCGGGGAAGGCTAGAAATAGGGAAAGGCTGGGAAACTCTTAAGTCCCCCAGCCTACCCTGCGGAAATTAACGTCCAGTCAAGCTCATAATGTGCTTAACGCGGGTGTATCCCTCAATAGCTTCAGTGGATAGGTCATTTCCATGACCAGAGTGCTTGAATCCACCGTTTGGCATTTCAGCGGCCTGAACCAAGTGGCAGTTAACCCAGACTTGACCGAAGTCCAAGTCCTGTGAAGTGCGGATAACTTTTCCGTGGTTTTCAGACCAGATCGATGCAGCCAAACCAAAGTCAACGTCATTAGCCATTTGGATTGCTTGGGCTTCATCTTTGAAAGTCTGAATGGTTTGAACTGAAGCAAAGACTTCAGTTTGAATCATTTCATCATCTTGCTTCAAACCTGCGATCAATGTTGGTTCAAAATAGTAACCACCATTTAGTCGCTGTGCCTTGCCACCGGTCAAGATCTCAGCATGACTTGGCAAGCGATCAATGAATCCCTGAACCCGATCAAGTTGGTTTTGGCTATTCAATGCGCCATAGAAATGGTCATCATTTTCCGGAGCGCCGAACTTGAACTCAGCAACCTTCTTAGCAAGGGCTGCAGTGAATTCCTTAGCAATACCTTCTTGCACAATTACTCGAGTACCTGCAGCGCAGTCTTGGCCAGCGTTGTAAAGGTTAGCCTCGGCAACACCTTGTACGGTCTTTTCGAAATCGCAATCGTCATAAACAATGACTGGAGCCTTGCCACCAAGTTCTAAGTGAACCCGCTTTAGATCTGGGGCTGCACTTGCTGCAATTTCCATACCAGCACGAACAGAACCGGTGATTGAAACTAGATCTGGGCGCTTGTGCGCAACCATGGCACGACCGGTGTCGCGATCACCATAAATAATGTTGGCAACACCAGCTGGCAAATGCTCAGCAAAGATTTCAGCCATGATGCTTGCAGTGTGTGGTGTGGTGTCAGATGGCTTCAACACGATGGTGTTACCCATTGCAATTGCTGGGGCAAACTTCCAAACGGCCATAAGTAACGGGTAGTTCCAAGGTGCAACCTGCGCACAAACACCAACTGGTTCGCGACGAACTGATGAGTCGTAACCACTCAGGAATTCACCTGTGGACCAACCTGGCAAGTTGCGCGCCAGAGTTGCATGGAAGCGAGTGTGGTCAACACACTGTGGGAATTCTGCATCGCGCATCCACCAAAGTGGTTTACCGGTGTTTTGAATTTCGGCGGCAACAATTTCGTCAGCACGGGCCTCCATTGCATCTGCAATGCGAAATAGTGCAAGTGAGCGGTCTGCTGGCGCGGTGCGCTTCCAACCTAGGAATGCATCGCTGGCAGCCTTAAATGCAGCATCGACGTCAGCTCCGCGAGAAAGTGGAGCAGTTCCATAAACCTGGCCGATTGCTGGATTTTCAAACGACATAGTTTCGTTGCTTGAGCAATCTACGAACTTGCCGTTGATGAAGTTCTTTAGCGTTGTCATTTCGTTCCTTTACCTAGTTAGCGACTGGCAACGCCAGCTGCAGCTTCCAAAACACATAATGCGCCAAGACGAATCGTTCGTTCATCTGCTGAATCAATCGTGGCATCAATTTCAGTAATGTCCATGCTAGTCACACTGGCGTGAGAAGTGGCTAAAAACGTAAGTTCTCTTACGTCATCAGCCGATAATCCACCAGGGGTGGCAGCCGGGCAGGCAGGCGTCACGGCCCGATCACAAACATCCACATCAAGGTCATAGTGAATCTGTCCCCCACTGGCTCCAGCAATGCTGATCGCCTGGGCCATGATGTCTTCCAAGGAGCGACTACGCATTTCGGCTCGGGTGATTACCGTTATGCCGTATTCCTTAACGCGACGGGCATACTCGGGCGAATTCGCGTAATCGCTAATTCCAATTTGAACTATGTGAGTGCCTTGCAATCCGGCGGCAATCAAGCGGCGTACTGGTGAACCATTGCTAATGCCTTCGCGAATATCGTGATGCGCATCAATTGTGATCAAGCCAGCTTTTCCAATTTCATCAGCCCACAAACCTTTGCCGACCGAGTATGTAATTGCGTTGTCGCCACCAAGGGCAACTAAAAGATCTTGCTTGCCGCGAAGCTCATCCATCTTTGCGAAAACTCGCGCTTCGCCTTCTTCCCAATCTGGATCAGGAATGTTTCCGGCATCACGGACTGAAACCGAAGCAATGTCTAAATCATGCGCCCAGGAATAAGTTGAGTACCTATACATAGCTTCACGGATGGCATCAGGAGTTTTGTCTGCGCCAGTTGGCGTAAGTGAAGTTAAGTGCGCACCCACTCCAATCACTGTGATGTTGGTTTTCTCGGCAGTGGAGCCAGCTTCGAGCCAATGCCCAGCGCGCGGCCAAAATTCATCAACGGGAAGGTTTGTCATATTCACCCTTTCAACGCCTTAACCATAGCCTTTTGGGATCCGCGAGATCTGGCCTACCGCCTGGAGTAACCTCGATTAGTACTAAATAGCCAAAGGAATCACATGACTTCAGGACCGCGCCCAGTTAGAGCCGCTCGAGGCACTACTTTGACGACCAAAGGGTGGCAGCAGGAAGCAGCATTGCGAATGCTGCAAAACAACCTTGATCCAGAAGTTGCTGAATACCCAGATGAATTAGTGGTCTATGGCGGCACTGGCAAAGCTGCGCGTAACTGGGAATCCTTTGATGCAATCGTGCGCACCCTCACAAACTTAGAGAACGACGAAACCATGTTGGTGCAGTCAGGAAAGCCAGTTGGCGTATTCCAGACTCACGAATGGGCGCCGCGAGTAATTCTTGCTAATTCAAACCTTGTAGGTGACTGGGCAACTTGGCCAGAGTTTCGCCGGTTAGAGCACATGGGACTGACCATGTATGGCCAGATGACTGCCGGCTCTTGGATCTACATCGGCACGCAAGGAATCTTGCAAGGAACTTATGAAACTTTCGCTGCAGTTGCTGCCAAGAAATTTGGCGGCACTTTGGCTGGCACCTTGACCATCACAGGTGGCTGTGGTGGCATGGGTGGCGCGCAGCCTTTGGCCGTAACTATGAACGACGGCGTCTGCTTAATGATTGACATTGATCCAACGAGATTAAAGCGACGGGTTGAAACTCGTTACCTTGATGAAATCGCGGACAATCTCGAAGATGCTGTGCGTCGTTGCCTTGATGCCAAAGCAGCACGTCGCCCACTTTCTGTTGGATTAGTTGGCAATGCTGCTGAAGTGCTTCCGAAACTGCTTGCGATGGATGTTGATGCAGACATCGTCACAGATCAGACTTCAGCACATGATCCGCTGTATTACATTCCAGCTGGCATGGACTTTGCCGATGCCCGTGAGTACGCAGATAACAAACCAGATGAATTTACTAAGCTCGCGCAAGAATCTATGGCTAGGCACGTTGAAGCCATGGTGGGTTTCATGGATAAGGGCGCTGAAGTATTTGACTACGGCAACAGCATTCGCGATGAAGCTCGCAAGGGTGGTTACGACCGCGCATTTGAATTCCCTGGTTTCATTCCGGCTTACATTCGTCCGCTGTTTTGCGAAGGTAAAGGACCGTTTCGTTGGGCTGCGCTTTCGGGCGATCCAAAAGACATTGCTCGCACTGACAAGGCAGTCCTTGATCTGTTTCCAGACAACGATCACCTGCGTCGCTGGATCACCATGGCCCAAGACCGCGTAGCCTTCCAAGGTTTGCCAGCTCGCATTTGCTGGCTTGGTTACGGCGAGCGCGATAAGGCTGGCCTTGCATTCAATGAACTTGTTGCCAGTGGCGAAGTTAGTGCGCCCATCGTAATTGGTCGCGACCACTTGGATTGTGGTTCAGTTGCTTCTCCATACCGCGAATCTGAAGCCATGCTGGATGGTTCCGATGCAATTGCTGACTGGCCGTTGCTGAACGCCATGATCAACATCTCTTCTGGCGCGTCATGGGTTTCTATCCATCACGGTGGTGGCGTTGGTATTGGTCGCTCAATTCACGCCGGTCAAGTATCGGTTGCAGATGGCACGCCGCTAGCTGCCCAGAAACTTGCTCGAGTCCTAACTAACGATCCAGGTATGGGTGTGATTCGTCACGTAGATGCGGGTTACGACAAGGCAATTGAAGTGGCTGCTGAAAGAAATGTTCACATTCCGATGCAACCGCATTCCCATGAAGCCAAGAGTGCAAACGGTGACTTACTTTAATCATGAGTAATTCGTTCACGCTAACAAACATCAGTCAACTTGTTACAAACAATTCTGCGCTTGGCGAAGGTCAGCTTGGTGTCATCAACGACGCAGCGATAACCGTTACCGATGACATTGTTAGTTGGGTTGGACAGGCTAGTGATGCGGATTCGAGCATTCCTAAAACTGATGTTGGTGGCCGAAGCCTGATTCCAGGATTTGTAGACAGCCATTCCCACATCATGTTTGTCGGTGATCGTTCAGAAGAGTTCGCAGCCCGAATGGCTGGCGTTCCTTACTCCGCAGGTGGCATAAAGGTAACTACTGAGGCAACGCGCAAAGCAAGTGACGCCGAACTTCGCACGGTTGCCCAGAGCATGATCAAAGAAATGCAGGAATCCGGAACGACAACAATTGAAATCAAGTCTGGGTACGGACTCGATGTTGCAACTGAGGAACGAAGTTTGCGAATTGCTGCTGAACTAACTGATGAAGTCACCTACCTTGGCGCCCACGTAGTTGCGCCTGAATTCGCAGCCAACCCTGATGCTTACGTAGACCTTGTCGTTGGTGAAATGCTTGAGGCTTGCGCGCCGCATTCAAAGTGGATCGATGTCTTTTGTGATCGTGGTGCGTTTACCACTGAGCAATCGCGTCGAATTTTAGAAGCAGGAATCAAAAAGGGTTTGCAGCCTCGGATTCACTTGAACCAGTTGGAACAAGGTGAAGGCGTTGCTATGGCAATCGAATTAGATTGTGCATCAGCGGATCACTTGACCTACTTAACTGACGATGACATCAGCGCACTTGCGGCAAGCAGCACAGTAGCTGGGCTAGTTCCTGGTGCTGACTTCAGTACTCGAGCTCCGCACTACCCACGCGGTCGCGACTTACTAGATGCTGGAGCGGCCGTTGCGCTCTCCCCTGATTGCAATCCCGGCAGTTCATTTACAACAAACATGCCGTTCTGTATTGCCCTGGCTGTGCGCGAGATGCATATGACAGTGGATGAATCACTATTTGCAGCAACTATGGGTGGCGCGATTGCACTACGACGCGACGATGTTGGTCACTTGTCTATTGGTGCTCGCGCAAACTTTGCACTACTTAATGCGCCAAGCTACATTCACTTGGCCTATCGCCCAGGCGTCCCACTAATTAGTACAACTTGGAAAGATGGAAATGTCATTTTCACAAAAGGAGATATCGCATGAGTCGCACTGAAGTGGTTATCAATACCACTGGAATGACATTCGAAGATGTGCTGGCAGTTGCCCGCCATGATGCCAAAGTTGTGATCGCACCAGCAACCATCGAAGCCGTGGCACATACTCGCAGTCGAGTTGATGCGTTAGCTGCTTCCAGTGAACCGGTTTATGGAATCTCCACTGGCTTTGGCGCACTTGCCAATCGTCACGTCTCCCCGGAATACCGAGTACAACTTCAGAAGTCACTAATTCGCTCCCACGCTGCTGGCCTTGGCAACTTAGTTGAACGCGAAGTTACTCGTGCCCTAATGACACTGCGTCTAAAGACTCTTTGCTCTGGTCACACTGGCGTTCGTCCAGTAGTTGTCGAAACTATGGCAGCAATTTTGAATGCAGACATCACACCAGCAGTTTATGAATTTGGTTCCCTTGGTTGCAGTGGCGACTTGGCGCCACTTGCTCACTGCGCTCTTGTACTTATGGGTGAAGGAGAAGTTGTAGATAGCCAGGGTCGAATCACACCAGCATCTGATGCGCTTAAAGCTGCAGGTATTACGCCAGTTGAATTGCGAGAAAAAGAAGGTCTAGCGCTGATTAATGGCACTGATGGCATGCTCGGCATGTTGATTATGGCGATCTCGGATCTAACTATGCTTTGCGACTCAGTTGATGTAACCGCTGCGATGAGTGTTGAAGCTCTTCTCGGTACTGACAAAGTCTTCTTGCCAGAGTTACATGAACCTTTGCGTCCTCATCCTGGCCAAGCTTTGAGCGCGGCAAACATGTTGAATGTTTTGAAGGACAGCCCGATTGTCGCATCACATATAGATGACACATCAGTCGTGCAAGATGCTTACTCGCTTCGCTGTGCCCCGCAAGTTACGGGCGCGGTTCGTGACACCATCACCCATGCGACCTTGGTCGCAACTCGTGAGCTCGCAGCCGCCGTTGATAACCCTGTAGTGTTGGCAGATGGACGTGTTTCATCCAATGGAAACTTCCATGGCGCACCAGTTGCCTATGTTTTAGATTTCTTGGCGATTGCTGCCGCTGACTTAGGTTCAATTTGTGAGCGTCGCACTGATCGAATGTTAGATAAGGCACGTTCCCATGGACTGCCACCATTCTTAGCTGATGACCCTGGCGTTGATTCTGGACTAATGATTGCGCAATACACCCAAGCTGCATTAGTTTCCGAAAACAAACGTCTTGCCTCCCCTGCCAGCGTGGATTCGATTCCAAGTTCCGCCATGCAAGAAGATCACGTATCTATGGGTTGGAGTTCAGCTCGTAAACTTCGCCAAGCCATCGATAACCTAACGAAGATTGTTGGCGTTGAATTGATGACAGCGGCTCGGGCGATTGACCTGCGGGCACCCCTGCATCCATCACCAATAACTGGGGCTGCCGTAGCAGAATTGCGAAAAACCAGTCCAGGACCCGGACCAGATCGCTTCCTAGCCCCTGACATGCAGGCTGCAGTTGATGTCGTTGCGAATGGGACACTGGCAAAACTCGTAAGGTAAAACTATGGAGAATGTTCGCAAGCTCGCGCTTTATCTAGTTCTTGCCTTCGCTGTTATTGGAGGCTTAGTCACCATCAATCAAACTTTGGCTGACCACTCTGGTTTGTTTGGACTTGCCTTTACCTCAGCCTGGTTGTTCCCAATGGTGATTGGGTGCTGGTTAGCCTGGCGCCGCCCAATGATTGCCTTCCCATTGTTGATGATTTGGTCCATGTCAGTTCTGGGCTTGTTACTTTGGCAATCGCTGGCACCAAGTTGGTGGAACACTATTTTGAATTCGAACGGACCAATCATTACTACTGCGATGTTTGCCTTAACTGCGCCGCTTGCAATCTACGGCTACAAACGCCGCACTCGTTTCGTGGCGCTCATTCTGATCGGCTTGTCTGTGCTGAATGCATTGGCCACATCGAACACCGAATCTGGCGAAAACTCTGAGTTAGTGATAACTATTCCAGTTCTTGCAGCTGGCGTGCTTTTCTTAATCGCTTCGTTCGTAGACAAGCGCGACGACTCAACTGAAGAAAAGTAGTCTCGCCTACTTAATTGAGGATTACTGAACCACCAAAGTCTTAACGGTCTTTGTTGCCTTAGGTTTCTTACCCTTTTTCGGCTTTGGTTCTTGAACCGTAAATGTAACTACACACTTACCGGCTTTAAGTGTTTTTAGCTTTGAGCCAGATTTGATGCAAATTCGTTGGGATGATTTGGGTACCTTGACAGATACCGTGGCTTTTTTTGAAATAATTTTGACGCCAACTTTCTTAGCCAAGGTTTTTGCAGTAAATTTTTTCTTTGCGTTTATGGTTCGTTTGACTAAATCGGCTGCGGCTGCTTTTGCTGCGGCTGCTTTTGCTGCGGCTGCTTTTGCTGCGGCTGCTTTTGCTGCGCTATTGTCTGGTGCTGGTGGGTCAACAATTTCAACCGTTAGACCATTCCAATTGCCATCTACCAGAGTAAAGGAGCTCACGTTTGCATTTTTTACAAATGCCTTTGGTGAAGGGCCGATGTCGTCGAACGGACCGCTGCCAACAGTTGGTGCGTTTCCTAGGAAGTAGACACTTGAAAGTAACGATGAACTACTAAATGCAAAGTACCCGATGCGTGTAACACCAGCCGGGATCGTGACAGAGGTAAGTCGGGATCCAGAGAACGCGTAGTCCCCAATGTAGGTAACTCCCGCTGGGATCGTGATTGAGGCTAGTTGCGTTGCGTATTCGAACGCGTAGTCCCCGATGCGTGTAACTCCCGCTGAGATCGTGATCGAGGTAAGTAAGTTTGCGCCTTTAAATGCGTAATCCTCAATTGATGTAACAGGCTTGGAAGACCCACCTGCAAATGACACAGCGGTTGGTGTTATGTAGGTACTTGCATTTCTGTTGGCTGGGTAGGCAATCAGTTTGGCATCGGCTGAAACTAGGCCAAATAGAACTCCATCGACTGAAGTAAATGCCGCATTAGTAGAAGCTACATTGATTTCGGTTAGGCCAGGGATGTAGTAAAAAGCATCGGTAGCAACTTGACTCAAAGTCGCAGGAAGCGAAATAGAGGAAAGGCCAACTGACGAATAAAAGGCATACCCTGCGATCGCATTTACACCCTCGGGGATTACAACATCTCCAGTGCAAGTATTACCGTTGCTTACCACACCATCCGTTATCGTGAAGATGTTTGTGCTTTCATCTGTCACTCTTTCCCCGGAACACAAGAAATCTCCGTCGGCAAGCCAGTTGGCAAACAGTGTGAAATCAGCATCGTCATCAGGGGCATAAGGGAAAGTGACCGCAGCTCCACCATCTGTAAGAGACCAACCAGCGAATCCATATCCACCACGAGTTGGCGCAGTTGGCGCGGAGATAATGCCACCGATTGCAAATGGGCTAGCACTCACTTCCGAACCACCGTTGGAGTCGTAGGTCACAACATTAAAAAATGCAACCGTTAAGCTATTCCATTTGCCATTTACGACTGGGGTAAAGGTAGTGTTTCCGGATCTAATGTAAGCATTTGACGAAGGTGCAATGTTGGCAAACGCGTCAGTACCGACAGTTGGCGCATCACCCAAGAAGTAAATGCTTGTAAGTGCTCCTGCATATCCAAAGGCGCTTGAACCGATAGAGGCAACATCAGCTGGGAGGGTGATTGAAGTGAGAGCAGTTGCAAAAGAGAACGCGTCTTCCCCAATTGAGTTAAGGCTGGCAGGGAGGGTGATTGCAGTGAGACTAGCTGTGTTACGAAACGAGGAGTTTCCGATGGAAGTTACGCCTGTAGGGATCGTGATAGATATCAGTGAGTTTTCGTCATAGAACGCAAAGTTCCCAATGGAAGTTACGCCTGACGGAATTGAATACGAAGTCGCCGTTTTTCCAACTGGATAATTCAGCAATGTGGTGCCGGTCTTGTTAAACAGCACTCCGTCGGTGGCAGAGTAGTTAGGGTTATCCCCTGCAACCGTGAAGGAAGTTAGTGCGGTCGTGTTAAAAAATGCATAGTCTCCGATAGAGATAACGCCTGCTGGGATGGTGATGGAGGTAAGTGTGGCTGCTGCTTCGAATGCATTATTCCCGATAGCTTTTATACCATCTGGGATTACAACTGTGTCTGCACAACTACTACCGTCACTTACTACACCACCGGTTATCTTGTAGCGAGGAGTCGAAGAGGGAGTTTCAACTGTAGTTTTCGAACCGGTTGAGCACACGTAGTCCCCATCGGGAGCTAAATCTACAACGGTTAACCCCTTCCATTTTCCTGTTGTCCCATCAAGGTCAAATCCATTTGCATCCACGTATACGTAGGCTTTTGCGCCAGACGGAACGCCTATAAATGCTCCATTGTCATCAACAGTGGGTTGGTGACCCAAGAAATAAATGTTGGAAAGAGTATAGGCATTCACGAAGGCCCTATTTGAAATAGTGACAACGGAAGCGTTGATAGTAATCGAAGTAAGTCTCCATGCATCCTGAAACGGCTGGCCTGTAATTTCCGTGTAAGTCGCTGGCAGGTTGATTACTGACAATAGTTGCGTGCTTTCTGCTATGCCATTTCCAAGTGTGGTCACGCCTTCTGAGATGTTAAGTGTTGTGAGTTTTTGTGCGCCCTGAAACGCGTAACCGCTAATCGAGGTAACAGGCTTGAGTGGCCCACCTGCAAATGACACAGCGGTTGGTGTTGTGTAGGTACTTGCATTTCTGCTGGCCGGGTAGGCGATCAAAGTGGCGTTGATTCCATCTAGATCTAGGCCGAATAGAACTCCATCGACTGAAGTAAGTGCCGCATTAGTAGGAGCGACATTGATTTCGGTTAGTAACCCAGTTCCATAAAAAGCCGAAAAGCCGACTTGATTCATGCTTTCTGGCAGAGAGACGGAGGTTACTTGAGAACTTCCTCCTCCAAATGTGTAACTGGACGTAGTGGTAACACCCTCTGGAATTACAACGTCACCAGTACAAGTGCCTTCAGAACTGAAAGTTACATCAGATCCAGCAGTGGTAATTGTGTAGATGTTTGTGGTTTCTGATGTTAGAGCACCGGTTGTACACGAGTAAGTGCCATCAGCAATCGGGGCTTTAACAATAAGCCCATTCCATTTGCCATCTACATCAAGAGTAAAGGAAGTTGTGTTTCCAGCATTTACGTATGCCTTCGGTGAGCTGGCGATGTTGGTAAAGGCGTTGTCCCCAACTGTTGCTGGTGCAGACCCTAAGAAATAAATCCTCGACAGTGAAGTTGCGCTATTGAATGCGAACTCCCCAATGGAGATAACTCCTATTGGGATGTTGATGGAATTGAGTGAGACTGTCCCCCAAAAAGCACTTTCTTCGATCGAGGTGAGCTGGCTACCATCCGCAAAAGATACAGACCTTAGTGCAGTTGCGGCAGAGAAGGCACTATCGCCTATAGAGGCAACGCTCGAAGGTATGGTGATAGAAGTTATTGATGAGTTGTAAGTGAATGAGTAGTATGCCTTGATGGCGGTAACACCTTCCGGAATCACAACATCATCCGTACAAGTTCCACCATCGCTGAGCGTTACAGCTGATCCGACAGTGGTGATTGTGTAGATATTTGTTTCTTGAGATGTTGGTTCACCAGTTGAGCACAAGTAGCTTCCATCAGCAAGTGCTGTTGCATTTGCCGGATTAAAGGCAAGTCCAGATAGCACTATTGCAATGCTGGTTAAAAGACTAGTACTCGGAATAAAAATTCGACGCATTTTGAAACACTCACATTGACTAGTTGGAAAGAACTAGCCAATGTGTTCAAAACTAACTTTGTTCCATTTGTACCTTATTTGTATTTGTCCCTTTTACATATTGACAACGATTTGTTTCTAATTCGATGCATTATGTGAATGCAAGTGAATCTAAGTCCGATTTGTCCGTTGCTTAACGCGAGTGAATGTTCTTAAGCAATTAAATTAACTGAGCCGATTCTTTCGGTGGCCTACTGACCACAACTAACCCGGTGAGGATTAATACCGATCCAACTATGCCAATTGCAGAAACTGTCTCGCCCAAAAGAACTACACCCAAGATCGATGCAGTCAGTGGTTCCATCAATCCAACGGTTACTGCTGTAGCTGCGCCAATTCGGGCAATGCCATAAATAAAGAATGCATAAGCGAGCGCAACTGTAACTATGCCACCGTAAAGTGCTCCCATTAGCAGGACTGGATCTTGCAAGAAGCTAAAGTCCTTGCCAAAGCTGAGTGGCGCCTGGAATATGGTTCCGATAGTAAACATTGGAGCAACACATTGAAATGGTGTGTGGCGCTTGGAAATCATTCCCATTCCAGTTGCTTGCAACGAATATCCCAATGCCGCAGCCATTGCAAAAGCAACTCCGAGAAAACTTACTGTGTTGTCTCCGCTAGGCCAGTTAAGGGCCACCACGCCAGCAACTGCAATCACTGTGCCAATGGCCCATTGCTTTCCTGGTGGTTGCTTTAGTGCAATCCAAGCGATCAAGCCAACAAAGATCGGAGCCACACCGATTGAAACCACGGCTGCCACGCCAACACCAGTTAATTGAAATGCCAAAATAAAAAGTGGGAAGAATAATGCGGCGCCGGTGCCGCCAACCAAAATTGGGACAACATCTTGCTTGGTATAACGCTTCTTGCTTTTGGATAATAAAACGAATAACCAGAGCGCAGTTGTGCCAGTGAGGTTACGAATCAAGGAATACTGGAATTCCGTACCTTCTGGGAAAAGCTTTACAACCGGTCCTACTGTGCCCCAGATAATCGTTCCTAGGGCAACAGCAGAAATTCCAAGTACGCGACCATCAGATCGCTTGCGATGCCTACCCGTTTGTTGGGAAGCCAAGGTTCAATCCACCATGGCTTGGATCTAACCAACGGCTGGTTACAACCTTGCCACGAGTAAAGAAGTGAACGCCTTCAGTTCCGTGTGCGTGGGTATCGCCGAATAGTGATGCTTTCCAGCCACCGAATGAGAAGTAAGCCATTGGCACAGGGATTGGCACGTTAATACCGATCATGCCAACTTCAACTTCATTTTGGAAACGACGTGCAGCGCCACCGTCATTGGTGAAGATTGCCGTTCCGTTGCCGTATGGGTGATCGTTGATCAACTTCAGTGCTTCTTCGTAAGTATCAGCGCGGACTACCGAAAGAACTGGTCCGAAAATTTCTTCCTTGTAGATCGTCATGTCCTTGGTTACGTTGTCGAACAGTGTTGGTCCGATGAAGTAACCCTCACCATCGCTATCTGGGACTACGTCGCGGCCATCAACAACAACTGTCGCGCCTTCAGCAACACCGGTGTCGATGTAACCCTTGACCTTGTCGCGATGAACGCCAGTAACAAGTGGACCCATGTCAGTGCCACGAGTTCCATCGCCAGTCACGATCTTGCCCATGCGATCTTCGATCTTTGAGATCAAGTCATCTGCAATTGGACCAACAGCAACAAGTGCTGAGATCGCCATGCAGCGCTCGCCGGCGGAACCAAAGCCAGCGTTAACTGCTGAGTCTGCTGCAAGATCTAGGTCAGCATCTGGAAGTACAACCATGTGGTTCTTTGCGCCACCAAGAGCCTGGATGCGCTTGCCGTGTGCAGTTCCGGTTTCGTAGATGTACTTCGCAATTGGAGTTGAGCCAACGAAGCTAACAGCCTTGATGTCTGGATGAGTAAGAATGCGATCTACTGCTTCCTTGTCACCATGCACAACGTTGAATACGCCATCTGGAAGACCGGCGTCTTTCCACATCTGTGCGATGAAGTTCTGGGCGCTTGGATCTTTTTCAGATGGCTTAACAATGACTGAGTTACCAGCTGCAATTGCAATTGGGAAGAACCACATTGGAACCATGGCTGGGAAGTTGAACGGAGAAATGATTCCAACAACACCTAGTGGCTGACGGATGCTGTAAACATCTACGCCAGTTGAAACGCTTTCAGAATATCCGCCCTTTAGAAGATGTGGGATGCCGCAAGCAAACTCGACAACTTCTTGGCCACGCATAACTTCGCCAAGAGCATCGGACAAGACCTTTCCATGCTCAGCGGTAATAATCGCAGCAAGTTCTTCCTTGCGAGCGTTCAAGATTTCGCGGAAGGCAAACATGGTGGTCACGCGCTTGGAAAGCGACGTGGCTGCCCACTCAGCGCCAGCGCGCTTAGCAACGGCAACGGCTTCGTCCATGTCTGCAGTCGAAGCGAAGTCAACCGTTCCGGACAATTTGCCTGTTGCAGGGTTGTAAACCTCACCGGTGCGGGCTGCTTTACCTGTCCAAAGCTTGCCGTCGATCCAGTGCGTGATGTGGTTAGTCATGATTTCTCCTTGTTGCGGTAATACCCAAATCTAGTGGGTGGAGCACAGGGTTAGCGAGGTAGGTTATGTCCATGACTGAAATCCGCTCAATTGTTGTATCTACTCAAGAAACCCTGCGGGAAAGTGGCACTTCAGTGTCCCCGGCGACCGTCAAGGTAATCGCCGCCGCAGTGGTAACTAATCCCCTGGCTGGCAAGGCTTTGGTTCAGGATTTAACCGAACTCGAAATGATGAGCATCGAAGTAACTGCGATTCTGGCCGATCGGGCCGTTAAGGCTCTTGAAGCCCTGGGCCTAAGTGCTGCAGACATCCGCGGCTATGGCAAGGGTGCCATCGTGGGAACTGATGGCGAACTTGAACACACTGCTGCAGTTTTGCATCCACGCTTTGGCGCATCAGTTCGCGCGGCAATTGGTGGCGGCGCAGACATCATTCCTGGAACTAAGAAAGTCGCTGGACCTGGCGCCTCAATCACAATGCCAATTGGTAACAAAGATGACCGTTGGGAATTCGATGACATGGATTCGGCCGAGATCACAATCGGCGATGCTCCACGTGCTAACGAAATGGTAATTGCAATTGTCTATTCAGTTGGCGGACGACCACACGCTCGCGTAACGAAGGTGAAGTAAATGTTTAAAGCGATCATTTTGTTAAAGCGTGGCGAAGACATGAGTCACGATGACTTTAAGCAGTGGTGGTTAGTTGATCACTCCAAGAAGGCCGCAACTTTGCCTGGAGTTCGCAAGATTGTTTTTAACCTTGCCGATGATGGCAGTGCTTATGACGGAATTTCCGAACTTTGGTTTGATTCCAAAGAAGATTTTGAAGCTGCATATGCGACTGAAATTGGAAAAAGTGTTGCAGCCGATTCTCTAGCTCACCTTTCGGCTCGCGAACGCATGTTCGTAACCGAAAACGACATCGTTTAATTCCTAGAAAGTAAATACATGACAACTGAGATTCGCGGAATCCTCGCAGCTATCACTACTCCTTTCACAGCAGATGGCGGTGCGCTTGATGAGCCAGCAATGCATGCGCAAATAAATCGACTAGTTGATGCTGGAATTCACGGCGTAGTTCCAACTGGCACAACTGGTGAGTTCATGACACTGACTCCACAGGAATACCGTCGTGTTTTCGAAGTAGTTAACGAAGCCGCCGCCGGTCGTTGTCATGTCTTTGCTGGAGTTGGTTCTACTTCGACTGCAGAAGCTATCTCACTTGCTAAGCATGCCGAGAAGTCTGGCTCTACTGGTGTCATGCTGTTGCCACCGTTTTATGCAGCACCTAACTTCGCAGAGCTACAAGTCTTTATGCGCTCAGTTGCGGAATCCATTTCGATTCCAGTTATGTACTACAACATCCCAAGTTCAACCGGGGTAACTCTCAATGCCGAACAGATCGCACAGCTTGGAGACATTCCTGGAGTCAAATACCTAAAGGACACCTCAGGTGACGCCGTAACTATGGCAGACCTATTGGCTAATCGTTCTGACAAAATCAAGGCATTCAATGGTTGGGACACATTGACTTTCTTTGGCCTAGCTAGCGGTGCTGAAGCATCAGTTTGGGGAACTGCAACAGTTATCCCAGAACTAGCGGTAGCGCTCTATAACGCCCTAGCTGTCGACAATGATTTGGCAAAGGGTCGCGAACTCTGGAAGAAGATCTGGCCAATCTGTGACTTCTTGGAGTCAGTCAACTATTACGCCGGCATCAAGGCAGGCTGTGAACTAATTGGCGCAAGTGTTGGACCGGTTCGCCCACCAGGACTACCACTATCTGCTGAGCAAAAAGCTCATTTTGCAAAGCTGCTTAATGCCGCTGGAGTTAAGACGGTTTAATCATGGCTGAAAAACTAATTATTGAAACCATTGAAGCCCACGCCGAAGGCGAAGGCGGTCGCGTAATTACCAATATGGCTCACCTGGTTAAGGGCGAGACTATGAAGGAGCGTTTCGATTACTGTGAAGCCAATTTAGATTGGTTCCGCCACGCAATCTTGCACGAACCTCGCGGCTATCCGGCCTTATGTGCAGTGTTTATCCTTCCGCCGGTCAATAAAGGCTCTGATTTTGGAATCATTGTTCTGGAACAAGGTGGCTTCACTGCAATGTCAGGCAGTAACACAATGTGTGCGGTAACGGCTGCCCTAGAAAAAGGCATCGTAAAGATGCAAGAGCCTGAAACCACCGTCACTATTGATACAGCGGTTGGAACTATTTCGGTGCTTGCCCGCTGTAAAGATGGCAAAGTTCTCGATGTTGCAATTAGAAACGTTCCAGCTTTCACCGTTTACATTGACAAAGTTGTTGATGTTCCGGAATACGGTCCAATTCCAATTGACTTAGTTTTCGGTGGACAATTCTTTGCTCAAACCAACATTGCCAACGTTGGACTTGAGATCAAGCCAGAGAATGCCAAAGCCATAACTCGTGCTGGCGCGGCAATCAAGTACGCAGTAAACAAGCAGCTACAGTTTGAGCACCCAGAGAATCCAAGCATTAACAAGGTTGGCATCGTTATTCTGCACAACGGTGATCGTGAGCCAGGTAAGCAAGCACAGAACTCTGCTGTGCTAACTGGCGATAACTTAACCGCAGATCCGGAAACCTGGAAGGGCATGCTGGATCGCTCCCCTTGTGGCACTGGTACTTGCGGACGAATGTCAGCCCTGTACAGCAGAGGTCAACTTGCTCTTGGTGAAGAGTTCTCGCACATGAGCTTCTTAGGCACCAAGTTCTTTGGTCAAGTAAATGAACCAACCAAGATTGGCCAGTACGACGCAGTCGTGCCAACGATTCGCGGCAGTGCCTGGGTTACCGGTGCAGCGACTTGGGAGATCGATCCAACTGATCCATTCCAGACTGGTTACACCTTGGGCGACATCTGGTAAGAGGCGACAGTTTGCGTGCGAGCGCTACTGCAAAAACCTTCTTCGTTAAAACGCTCCGCTCGCGTCCCCAATTTCAGTATGCAGATCCTGCGGATCAGCATGAAATCTGGGGACCGACGCTCACTCCGTAGTTTTTCCTCAGAAGTTTTTGCAAGCGCTCTTCCCGAATCCGCTGGGCTCATAAACGAATAAAGACCGCCATAAAGGCGGTCATTATTCGTTTGGTGGAGCTGAGGGGATTCGAACCCCTGACCCCTTGCATGCCATGCAAGTGCGCTACCAGCTGCGCCACAGCCCCGAACCTTGTCAATGTTAGTGGACGTTACTTATCATCACCAATTGCAGGCTCAGGTAACGATCCTGCGTTGTATTCCTGTAGTCGCCATTTCAAGCCCGGCAACTTTGGCATGTTTTCATCAAGTTCAGAAAGCACTGACCACTGTGCGTTAGCCAGCACACCAAGTATGGTCCACTGCTCTGGCGCTAATCCCAAAAGCCGACCAAGCGCAGATCGCAAAGCACCACCATGTGAAGCGACAACTAAAGTTCCACCAGCAGGGATAGTAACGAGTGCATGTTCAATGGCTTCAACTACTCGCTCAGATACTTCCCAACGCGTTTCCCCACCACCTGGTCTGATCTCTGAGTCGCCACCCCAAGCTGCATAGTCTTCTGGGTACTTTGCCATGATCTCGTCACGAGTCATACCCTGCCATTCGCCAGCAAAGGTTTCTCGCAAACGTTCATCGACAGTTAGTTCTACTCCAGCAAGATCGGCCAAGGTCCGACCAGTTTCAAGTGCTCTCGATAAGTCGCTAGCAATAACGTGAGTAGGTTTCATGGCAAGTAAAGTTTGGGCAGCATGGCGAGCTTGTTCAACACCGACATCATTTAATGGGATATCGATTTGTCCTTGATGACGGCTCTCAGCATTCCAAACGGTTTGGCCATGGCGCCATAAAACTAAGCGACGTGAACTCATACCAACTCCACAGGGATATGCGGGCAATCGCTCCACAGCCGTTCTAGGTCATACAGGCTGCGCTCTTCATCTTGCTGAACGTGCACAACAATGTCGAAGTAATCAAGCAATACCCAACGACCCTCGCGATTTCCTTCGCGGCGGATTGGATCAACATCAATTTCATCAAGTGCGGCTTCGATGGCGTCAACAATGGCACCAACCTGGCGCTCGTTATCAGCTGAGGCAATCAAGAAAATGTCGGTAATTACTAGGTGTTCGCTGACATCAAGCAGAACTATGTTCTCGGCTTTCTTGTCGTAAGCCGCTTGTGCCGCAATCTTGGCAATCTTTAAGGCATGTTCAGAGGCAGCCACAAACTCCACACTTTCGCAATACTTATTTAATAAGGACTCTAAGACTACTTAATTACTCGGCACGCGGGAAATGTTGGCACTTGACCACAAATTGGATGCGCGAAGTTCGACTATTAATCGTGCAATGCTCTGGGTTGGTACATTTGATTTCGCAAGCGAGCCCAAGGCAGAAAGCACTTCATCTACGCGCTCCTGATCACCTTGTTGATTCTCAAATACCGCGCGTAAAACTTGATTAGTTCTAGACATAAACTCTTCGGTAGTTTCGAATTGAGACTTAACCATTGCATATCCAGCAGCAGCTCCTCCAACCAGAACAGCGCTGCCAGGTCGCACGTACTGCGCTGCTTCCCCCGATTCACTAACTCGATAAAGGTTTTCAGAGTTAATCGTTACTCCACCAACACCGTCAACTAAACCTGCTAACGCTAGACGTTGTAGATATATGGAGCCATCGATAGGAATTCCAAGCGCACCTGAAATGGATTGGTCAATACCATCGAATGAACCCTGCAAGCCCGCATCACTGATTGGGACAAATCCTTGACCTGGCGGAACTATCAAAGTTGCTGGATCAATATTCACGATAGCTAATTTCGTTCCATCGTCAGATTGCCGAAGGACTGTTACGGAAACAATCTTTTGTTGCGAGTCAATCAAAGCAACCATCAGATTGTTAATGTCAGTTGCAGGTTCAGCGGTAGCACTCAAAGTTGGACTAGCAGTCGGGCTCGCAGTTATCTCTGCTGGCAATGGCGCAGCCTGGCCATCACCGCGAAGAAAAAAAACGCCAGTAAGTAATGCGACAGCCAAGATAGAGCTAATCAACCATTTCAAAAATGATGGGATTCGATTCACGCTTGATACAGGCCTTGATCTGAGATGTATTGGCTTACCTTGTGTGGCACCAGGTATTGCGTATCTGCATTGCTGGAAAATCTCTCGCGCAGTTCAGTTGCTGAAATTCGAACTTCAGGCATTTCTACTGAGACAAAGTCAAATGGCACTGAATCTTTTTGTCCGACTCGATTAACGGCAACAATGGTTACTTCGCTTACGAATGCTTTCCACTCGTGCCAGCTGGTTATCCCACTTAACGCATCCGAACCAACAATCCAAAAGATTTCATCGGCTGGATTTAGTTTCTTCCACTCCCGCACAGTGTCAATTGCATAGGTTGGTCCAGTTCGAGCAATCTCTATGTCGCTGGCTCTAAACCGAGCATCATCCGCAGTTGCTAGCCTTACCATTTCCAGGCGTTGCTGTCCGGTGCTGAGTTCACGATCTCGTTTTTGCCAAGGATCTCCAGCTGGAATAAACACAACTGAATCTAGATTTAACTCTTCATAAACTGAGCTGGCAGCAATTAGATGTCCGATATGTATTGGGTCAAAAGTACCGCCCAATATGCCAACCCTCATGACTACAAGAATACTTGCAACTAGTGTGGAGTTAATCTCCCAGCCAGAAGGGTTAATTGCCTTGGAACACATTGATCATGTTGTGATTGGTGCTGGCGCAATGGGCAGTGCAACCGCTTGGCAGCTTGCGTTGCAAGGTAAAGATGTGGCCCTTATCGAGCAGTTTGGGATTGCTCACGATAGAGGTAGTTCTCACGGTGGGACTCGCATTTTTCGGCTTTCATATCGCACTCCCCTTTACACAGATTTAGCGGCCAGAGCACTTCCAGATTGGCGAGAGTTGGAAGTAGATTCTGGCGAGCACTTGCTTGAGCAAAATGGCCAACTTGATCATGGATACAAAGAAGCAATCGATGAGATTGCCGCCAGCCTTGATCGACTTGGTCGCAGTTACCAGCGCATGGACGCGGCAGAAGCACATAGCCGCTGGCCAGGAATGAATTTTGAGGATCACGTTCTTTATAGCCCTGATGGTGGTCGCTGTTTTGCAGACAAGACAGTATCGACACTAATTCGGCGAACCCAAGAACTTGGTGGGCAAGTTCATTTGAATGCACGCGTGCTTTCGATTCAACTCGATGGCGACCACGCGATTGTGGAAACTGAATCAAAAACTTGGCGAACTCCATCGTTGGTAGTAGCTGCGGGTGGCTGGGTTGAAAAACTAGTGGGCCACCTTGTTGATCTTCCCAAGCTAGTTGTTGATGCCGGACAGCCAGCACACTTTCAACCAATTGCAGGCCTTGAGTCAGAGTCATTGTGGCCAAGCTTCTTGCATCATGGCGCTAATGGTCGCGGTGGCTCACCGCTTGAAGCAAGTGCGTATGGACTTTACACACCTGGTGAAGGATTCAAAGTAGGCACTTGGAGTGACCGCGAGGCCATTGATCCAGACAATCGAGATTTCGAGATAAGTCAGAAGCACCTCGATGAAATGAAGCAATACGTGTCCCATTGGTTCCCAGGTTTAGATTTAGAGTCGGCAAAGGCAACTACTTGCTTGTTCACAAACACTCCTGATGAAGATTTCATCTTAGATCGGCGCGGACCGATAACTATTTGCTCGCCTTGCTCGGGCCACGGATTTAAGTTTGTGCCAACTATCGGCAAGATAACAGCTGAGTTAGCCCTAGGTGGAAAACAAACTACGCCGCAATGGCAACTAAGTAATTAGTTCAAGTTCTCAGACTCTAAATCTTCTTCAAAATCTTCGATGATTAGTGGATCGATTGTTTCAATAAGGGCTTCTTCAGGTTCCCCAGTTCCGTATTGACGAATACGGTGGATCGCAAGGCGTTCTTCAGCGCTTAAGCGACGCTTGTCGTACAACCGCTGGTCGGTACCGCGAGGGCCTTGATGTAAGTCCCCTGCAGTTGGCGCCCAATCAAACACAACCGCACTCGGGCCTTCGCCGATTACAACTTCGTCGCCGGCTACTGCGCCAGCTTTAGCCAATTCAAGTTCGATTCCTGCTCTAGCCAAACGATCTGCCAAGTAACCTACGGCTTCATCGTTGGCAAAATCAGTTTGATGAATCCAACGCTCTGGTCTTTCGCCAACAACGCGGTAACGAATAGTTTCAGCTCCGGACTTTTCAGCTGTGACCGTGAAGCCAGAGTCATCAACAGACTTGGGCGTGACGATAACGCGTGGACGATTCTCGGCGGCAAAGATTGCTTCAGCGCGTGAGGCTTTAACGATGTCAGCTAGTGCGAATCCAAGTTCCCTAAGGCCCTCGTGGCTAACAGCTGATACTAAGAAAACTTGATAGCCGCGTTCATGTAAATCCGGAAGCACAAACTCAGCTAGTTCGCGGCCTTCTGGAATGTCTATTTTGTTGAGCACAACTACACGTGGTCGATCTTCCAAACCGCCGTACTGCTTTAATTCATTTTCGATTACATCTAGGTCTGTTAATGGATCGCGATTTGGTTCCAGGGTTGCGCAATCTAGCACGTGCACAAGAGCGGCACAGCGCTCAATATGACGAAGGAATTCCAGGCCAAGACCTTTACCTTCACTTGCACCAGGAATCAGACCAGGAACGTCTGCCATAGTGAAAATCATTTCGCCCGAGCGAACCACACCAAGGTTTGGTTCCAACGTGGTGAATGGATAGTCAGCAATCTTTGGTCGAGCTGCTGACATGGCTGCAATTAAGGATGACTTTCCAGCACTTGGATATCCAACTAGGCCAACATCAGCCACGGTCTTAAGTTCAAGAACGACATCGCGAGTGACGCCCTTCTCACCAAGTAGCGCAAAGCCTGGAGCCTTGCGCTTTGTCGATGCCAGCGCTGCGTTCCCAAGACCGCCACGACCGCCAGCTGCAATTACGTACCGTGTGCCAATGCCAAGCATGTCCGTCAAGACTGTGCCATCAGCAAGTGAAACTACAGTTCCTTCTGGAACTGCTAATTCAAGATGTTCGCCATATGCACCATTGCGGTGGTCGCCTTGGCCAGGCTTGCCATTACCGGCGCTGCGATGAGGACTGCGATGGAAATCTAGAAGAGTTGTAACGGATGGATCAACAACAAGAACTACATCGCCACCATTGCCACCATTGCCACCATCAGGTCCGCCAAGTGGCTTGAACTTCTCGCGGTGAACCGAAGCACAGCCGTGTCCGCCATTACCGCCTTGAACATGGAGAGTCACTTGATCGATAAACGATGTCATTGAATCTCCTTTCCAAAAGAAAAGCGGGCCCGAACCGGACCCGCCAATCTACAAAAATTCCGCGGAATTATTCCGCCGGGACAATGTTGATAACACGACGACCGCGACGGCTACCGAACTGAACAGCGCCAGCAGCTAGTGCGAAAAGTGTGTCATCTCCACCACGGCCAACATTCTCACCTGGGTGAAAGTGTGTGCCACGCTGACGAACAATGATTTCTCCGGCGTTAACAACCTGACCACCGAAACGCTTTACGCCCAAACGCTGTGCATTTGAATCGCGACCGTTTCTGGTACTGGAGGCACCCTTTTTATGAGCCATGAGTTATACCTACTTCTCTGTCTTCTTAGGGGCCGATGCAGGCGATTTCTTCGCCTTTGCATCGGAACTTGAAGTTGTTGCAGCCTTCTTAGCGGCTGGAGCTTTCTTAGCGGCTGGAGCTTTTTTAGCAGGAGCAGCCTTCTTAGCAGCAGGTGCCTTTTTAGCTGGAGCAGCTTTCTTAGCAACTGGCTTTTCTGCGGCAGGTGCGGCAGGTGCGGCAGGTGCAGCAGCCTTAGTTGGCGCAGCCTTCTTTGAAACTACTGGCTTAGCCTTTGCAGTTGCTTTGTCACCAGCAGCGATTTTCTCGCTACCGATTGAAATAATTTGCACATCAGTTAGGTCTGAACGGTGTCCTTGACGACGACGGTAACCGGTCTTGTTCTTGTAACGAAGAATTTCGATTTTCGGTCCACGGTTGTGGTCAATAACTTCAGCGGTTACGGTGACGCCTTTAGCGTCGGTGTTGACCTTGTCGCCATCCACGATCAAAACAGTTGGAAGAACCACTGTCTCGCCTGGCTTGGCTTGAACGCGGTCAAGGCTAATTAGGTCGCCAACGGCAACTTTCTCCTGGCGGCCACCAGCACGAACGATCGCGTACACGAGGTATCTCCTTGAACTAATGCTTGTTTCGGGTGAAAACCCTAAGTCTTAAGCCTCATAAGGTTACGGACTCAAGGGCCTTAGGGTCAAACCGAGACCGGCTCTTCGGGGGTTAAATCTGGGGTGGAATCTGCGGAATTGTCGTGGGAATGGTCATGATTGCCTTTTTTTCCCTTGGTTTTAGGGGTTTTCGAGGTGTCATTACCTTCCATGTTCACAACGGCGCCGCGACCCTGGCAATGATCGCAAGATTCGCTGAAAACCTCCAGCAATCCAGCGCCAATGCGCTTACGGGTCATTTGAACCAGGCCAAGGGAGGTAACTTCAGCGACCTGATGCTTGGTGCGATCTCGCCCTAGGCATTCGATCAGGCGACGAATCACTTGATCGCGGTTGCTTTCTAGGACCATGTCGATGAAGTCGATAACGATGATGCCACCGATATCACGAAGTCTTAGCTGGCGAACAATTTCTTCAGCTGCTTCCATGTTGTTCTTGGTAACAGTTTGCTCAAGGTTGCCACCCTGACCAATGAACTTGCCAGTGTTGACGTCAACAACAGTCATCGCTTCAGTGCGATCGATAACTAATGAACCACCTGAAGGTAAGTAAACCTTGCGATCAAGCGCTTTTGCAATCTGTTCATCAATGCGGTACTCGGTGAATACATCTGTTGTGCCGACATACTTTTCCAAGCGGTCAGCAAGATCTGGGGCCACGTAACTTACGTATTGCTCAACTGTTTCCCAAGCATCAGCGCCAGAAACAATTAGCTTCTTTACATCTTCATTGAAGATGTCGCGAACAACCTTGATGGAAATGTCTGGCTCGCCGTAAAGCATTGTTGGCGGTGAAGCGGTTTTTGACTTTGCTTCGATGTCAGTCCACTGCGCCGCCAATCTTGCTACGTCGCGACCTAACTCCTCTTCACTTGCACCTTCGGATGCCGTGCGAACAATTACGCCAGCATCTTCTGGAACTATTGCCTTCAAAATTGTTTTCAGGCGAGAACGTTCCCGGTCTGGAAGTTTGCGTGAGATTCCAGTCATTGGGTTATTTGGAACATAAACCAAGAACCGACCCGGCAACGATATCTGACTTGTTAAACGAGCGCCCTTTTGGCCAACTGGATCTTTGGTCACCTGCACCAATACTGGGTCACCAGATTTAAGTGCGGTTTCAATTTTCTTTGGCTGTCCATCGAGACCAGCTGCGTCCCAGTTAACTTCACCGGCGTAAAGAACTGCATTGCGTCCTTTGCCGATGTCAACGAAAGCTGCTTCCATGCCTGGCAATACGTTTTGAACTCGTCCTAGGTAAACGTTGCCAACTAGTGAGCCACTACTGGATTGGTTGATGTAATGCTCAACAACAATTCCGTCTTCCAGAACTGCAATTTGAGTACGAGCGCCTTGTTGACGTACAACCATTACGCGCTCAACGTTTTCACGACGAGCTAGGAATTCTGATTCAGTCAAAATTGGTGCGCGCCTGCGACCGGACTCACGACCATCACGACGACGGTTGCGCTTTGCATCTAGTCGAGTTGAACCAGATTCATTCTCGGAGCCATCGCGAGTTCGCTTGCGGCTACGTTTACGGGCAGTTGCAGCTTCGGCTGACTCAGTTGAATCTTCGTCGGAAGCTTCTGCTGAACCTTCCTCAAGTTCGGAACCTTCTGCACCACTACCTGATTTTGGGCGGTTCTTGTTCTTGCCACCGCGACGATTGCGATTGCGATTGCGGTTATTGCCACCAGTGCGCTCTTCGCTGGATTCGGAGCTTTCACTTGAAGCCGATTCAGCGGTGTCAGCAGATTCTGAAGCTGCAGCTTTTTTAGTAGGAGTTTTTTTGGTTTGGCCTTTTTTTGGCACCGAAAGTGTTTCATCGCTACTTGCTGACTTGGCAGCAGCTTTTTTCTTAGCTGGCGCAGTAGTCACTGGAGCAGCTTGGAAAACAGGAACTGCAATTGGCGCCTTCTTGGCCGGAGCCTTCTTTTTTGCAGCAGCCTTAGCTGGAGCCTTTTCTGACTTTTCAACCTTGTCTGGCTTGGCAGCAGGCGCATCTACAGGTGGTCCGGCTGGACGCCCAGCGGCACGTCGACGTGGTTTGGATTCTGGTGTTACTTCGTTATCCGACATGAAAGTCGTCTCCTATCGCACAACACCTATGCCGAAGCACTGGTCTTGCGTTCACTCACGCCCTAGGGCGCATAAGCCTATGTAGTGACGATGTAGGGCTCAAGCTTGTGTGGCTTCACGATCCAAGGTGAAAGGATCACCCACGGACCAACCGTCTTCAAGCAAAGGACCTTGCGCCAGTCGAGTAACCCGAGGGGGAATCTCCTGGGCGAAGTCTGCAACTTTTTTCAGAGCTGCCAGAACATCGTCTGGTCGAACAGCTGGCACGCCATGCCGAACGACTACTTGAAGTATGGCACAGTCAGTCCCCATCTCCACATTTGCCCGAATTAAAGCGGTTCTGGCGTCAAAGGTTCGGATTCCGGACTTGGTCATGCGATCTACCAAAACCTCAGATTCGGACATAAAGGCATCGAGTGCCCCCTGTAAAGTTTCTTGCGAGGTGCCGGGAAGTTCGATGCGCCAATGGCTAGCTTCAAGCCGGGCGACGAAATCTGGAGTTCGAGCCTCAACTACTGCCAAAACGTCCAGACCTGGAGGTAATACTTCGTCTAAGACCGCAAGTAACTTTTCTGGGTCAACTATCTGAACTACGCCAATTTCGACATACTCAGCTTCACTAGCAACACCAGTTGGGGCTGCGTTGGCATAGGAAATCTTTGGATGCGGCGAGAAGCCAGCGCTGTATGCCATTGGGACCCCAGCGCGTTTTAAGGCTCGTTCAAATGCACGCTGAAAATCTCGATGTGAAGTAAAGCGAAGGCGATCTCGCTTAGCGTGTTGAATTCTTAACTTTTGAACCGCGGGAATAATCTCGCGACCTGGATCGCGATCACGTGCCACTGTTTGCAACTACCCGAGATGGGATTACTGGCATTGGCAGCATTACGGCATTAGTTGGACCCACTTGAATCTCAGTACCCATGTGATCGCAAACGCCACAATCAAAACACGGCACCCAGCGACAGTCATCAACTTCAACTTCAGAAAGTGCATCTTGCCAATCGTCCCAAAGCCATTCCTTGTCCAAACCTGAGTCCAAATGATCCCAAGCAAGAACTTCCGATAGCTCACGTTCTCGGATGGTGTACCAATTAACGTCTACTGCTTCATCAGCAAATGCAATTTCCGCAGCTGCCATCCACTTGTCATATGAGAAGTGTTCGCTCCAGCCATCGAATCGTTGGCCATCACGCCAAACTTGTTCAATAACTTTTCCAACACGACGATCACCACGCGATAGCAAGCCTTCAACTACGCCTGGCTTTCCATCGTGGTAACGCACGCCAATTGATTTACCAAATTCACGGTCTTGGCGAATTGCATCACGAAGTTTGTAAAGACGTGAGTCAGTTGTTTCATGATCTAGTTGTGCAGCCCACTGGAATGGTGTGTGTGGTTTTGGCACAAAGCCACCGATCGAAACTGTGCAGCGAATGTCCTTACGACCAGATGCTTCACGTCCTGCTTTGATAACTTCATGCGCAAGACGAGCAATCTGTAATACATCCTCATCTTCTTCAGTTGGCAAGCCACACATAAAGTACAACTTCACTTGGCGCCAGCCAGATGCATACGCAGCTGTTACGGTACGAATCAAATCTTCTTCGGTGACCATCTTGTTAATGACTTTGCGAATTCGTTCGCTGCCGCCTTCAGGGGCAAACGTTAATCCACTACGACGACCATTACGCGAAAGTTCATTCGCAAGGTCAATGTTGAAGGCATCTACTCGAGTGCTCGGAAGTGACAACGAAGTCTGGGTATCTTCATACCTGTCAGCCAGTCCTTTGGCGATCTCAGCAATTTCGGAGTGATCCGCGCTGGATAAGGAAAGTAGGCCAATTTCTTCATAACCGGTCTTTTCCAAGCCATTTGCAACCATGTCGGCGATCGTTGTCATGGAACGCTCGCGTACTGGACGAGTAATCATTCCGGCTTGGCAAAACCGGCAACCGCGCGTGCAGCCACGGAAAATCTCTACGCTCATGCGTTCGTGAACGCTTTCTGCGATTGGAACTAGCGGAGCCTTTGGGTATGGCCATTCATCTAGATCCATAACAGTGTGCTTTGCTACCCGCCATGGCACTCCTGGACGGTTAGGTGAAACGCGACGAATCCGGCCATCTTCTAAATACTCGACATCGTAAAACGCAGGAACATACATCACGCCAGACTTAGCAAGGCGCATAAGCAGTTCATCGCGACCGCCAGGGCTACCTTCGTTCTTAAACTCCGCAATGATGTCGGTGATTGCAAGAACTGCTTGCTCACCATCGCCAAGAACAGCGCCGTCGATAAACATTGAGATTGCTTCTGGATTAAATGCTGCGTGTCCACCGGCAATTACAAGTGGATGCGTCTCATCGCGATCTACAGCATGTAATGGAACGCCAGCTAAATCGATGGCAGTAAGCATGTTGGTGTAGCCAAGTTCAGTTGCGAATGAAACGCCTAGAGCATCGAAGGCACCAACGGGACGATGGGCATCAACGGTGAACTGAGGTACACCGTTTTCCCGCATTAGCTTTTCTAAGTCAGGCCATACTGCGTAGGTGCGTTCACATAATGTGTCAGCGCGCTCATTAAGTACTTCATACAAAATTTGAACACCTTGGTTGGGAATACCAACTTCGTAAGCATCGGGATACATCAGACACCAACGCACGATGGTGTCATCCCATGGCTTTACGACAGCGTTAAGTTCGCCACCAACGTATTGAACAGGTTTTTGCACCCGAGGCAATAACTGTTCCAGTGCCGGAAATACAGACTGGACCGTCATTTCTAACCCTTTACAGTTTTGGGAAAAATAGTGCAATCTCGCGCGCAGCAGATTCTGGTGAATCTGATCCGTGCGAAACGTTTAGTTGTGTTTCAGTTGCAAGGTCGCCACGGATAGTTCCCATTGCGGCGTTAACTGGATTCGTTGCGCCCATCATGGTGCGCCAAGCTGCAATTGCTTCGTTACCTTCAATTACGGCTGCAACCAGTGGTCCACCGCTAATGAAATCAACTAAGTCCTTGAAGAAAGGCTTATCGACATGCTCGGCATAGTGAGTTTCGGCGATGGAGCGCTCTAGAGTGCGCATTTCCAAGGCAACGATTTTGAAACCTTTGCGTTCGATACGGGAAATTACTTCGCCAATTAGACCGCGTTCGACGCCATCTGGCTTTACAAGGACAAGGGTACGTTCAGACATGTTCTTAATCTTAAAGGTTTTCTCGGGCGGCCTTTGCCTCGTCAACTTTGTTATTCATCACATAGGCCAATCCCCAAATTAATAGGAACAAAATGCCTGGGAAAAGCAGCGGTCGAACGAATATTCCAACCGCAATAATGACAGCCTGCACGGCTAATCCAGTTGTGATTGCAGCCCTTTTATCGTGCCGGACGCCACCAACGGCAAGTATGCACAGAACCATCAATAGGAATGTGCTCCAAATAGCTAAGGCGGTATCAACGTTGTAAACAACGACAGACACTGGAATTGATAGGCCTAAAACAATCGCTTCGAATACCAAAATCGCGCTTCCCATTACCTTCATATGATTTTCATCTCTCCTGGGTATTGGTCTTACCCATAATTGTTCGTGCTGAAGCAGCTGTAACTACCGAACCAGTCACCACTACTCCGACGCCATTCATGCCTGCGTCATCGGCCATTTCAATTGCGCGATCTATCGCACTGGTCAAATTCGCTTCGACGTGTACTCGATCGTCTCCAAAGACTTGAGTTGCAAGTTCGGCAATCTCAGGTGCCAACATAGCTCGCTGCGCACCGTTCCAAGTAACAACTACGTCAGTCATAACAGGCTCAAGTGCTTGCAATACTCCGATGACATCTTTATCTGCCATTACCGAAATCACGCCAATAACCTGGTCAAAAGCAAACGACTCTTCTAGTGCTGTCGCTAATACAGCAGCGCCGTGTGGATTGTGCGCTGCATCAACGATCACAGTTGGACTTCGACGAACTACTTCTAAGCGCCCTGGTGAAGTAACGGAACCGAATCCTTCTCGAACTGCATCGATGTCTAAGGTTAGAGTTCCACCAAAGAATGCCTCGACCGCAGCTAATGCCACTGATGCGTTTGCAGCTTGATGAGCTCCAAAC
Source organism: Candidatus Nanopelagicales bacterium (assembly GCA_036796575.1). Lineage (GTDB taxonomy): Bacteria > Actinomycetota > Actinomycetes > S36-B12 > UBA5976 > UBA5976. Next base: position 44,221 of record DAIRCR010000002.1, read on the forward strand.
AGTGGCAAGAGAATTTCATCGTAGGAACCATTGAGTCCATCAAGATTCAAAACTTGTCCGCCGATTGCTAATGCGCGATCACGCACTGAAAACTCAACGCCTTGTCTAGCCACCATGGCATCGACTGTGGCAGCGCGGGCTAACAAAATTTCTGCAGGTCCAGAATCTTGATACGAAAGAACAGCAATTGAGTCCGGCTTGATGATTCCAGATTTTTCAATCGCGATTTTTTCAACAGTGTCACCTAGATAGTCAGCATGATCCATGCCAATTGGTGTAACAACACTCACCTGTGGCGCGACAACATTTGTGGCGTCCCAAGCTCCGCCCATTCCAACTTCAACTACTGCAACATCAACAGGTGCATCTGCAAAAGCTGCGAATGCCATCCCAGTCAAGACTTCAAAATACGACATGGCAGGTCCGCCGCTTACCAAACTTTCGTTATCGACGATTGCTAGGTATGGCTCAAGTTCGTCATAAATCTCCACAAACTTTCCATCTGGAATCGGTTCACCATTTAATCGAATTCGCTCAGTTACTTGATGTAAGTGTGGGCTCGTAACTAGGCCGGTGCGCAGTCCCATCGAGCGCAGCAATGACTCGATCATGCGAGCCGTGGAAGTCTTGCCATTTGTTCCAGTTATGTGGATTACTGGATAGGCGAACTGTGGGTCACCCAAAAGGGTCATCAAGTGGCTAATTCGATCCAAACTTGGTTCGATTTTGGTTTCTGGCCAACGAGATTCCAAGACCTCTTCCACGCGCGCGAGTTCTTGGATTTCGGGCAAAGTCATGGGTTCATTCTAATTGTCTTTAATTGTCTAGGATTAGGGATCATGAGCGCGCAACGAATGCCTGAAAAGCCAACACTTGATGGTTTGGAATCCAAGTGGATGCAAACCTGGGATCAAGCTGGAACCTATTCATTTGATCGCAGCGCTACCCGCGAAAATGTCTTCAGTATCGATACGCCTCCACCAACTGTCAGTGGTTCCCTGCATGTAGGTCACGTTTTTTCTTACACTCACATTGACTGTGTTGCGCGCTATCAAAGAATGAATGGCAAGTCTGTCTTTTACCCAATGGGTTGGGATGACAATGGATTGCCAACTGAGCGACGAGTACAAAACTACTTTGGGGTTCGCTGCGATCCATCACTTCCTTACGACGCAAACTTCCAGCCACCTGCTGAGCCGGGCAAAGACCAGATCGCAATCTCGCGTCGCAACTTTGTTGAACTTTGTGAACAGTTAACTGTTGAAGATGAAAAAGCTTTCGAAGAACTATGGCGTCGGCTTGGTACCAGCGTTGACTGGAAATTGACTTACCAAACGATTGATTCCAGAGCTCGCGCAGTTTCCCAGCGCATGTTCCTTAACAATCTTTCCCGCGGCGAGGCTTACCAAAGTGAAGCTCCGACACTTTGGGATGTAACGTTCCGCACTGCAGTTGCCCAAGCTGAATTAGAAGACCGCGAACGCCCAGGCGCATACCATCGCATCTCGTTCCATAAACCTGATGGCAATCCACTATTCATTGAGACAACTCGACCTGAACTAATTCCTGCCTGCGTTGCTTTAGTTGCCCATCCAGATGATGAGCGTTACCAACCACTGTTTGGGACCACAGTTACATCGCCGATCTTTGGTGTTGAAGTTCCAGTTCTCGCACACACTCTTGCTGATCCTGAAAAGGGCTCCGGCATTGCAATGATTTGTACGTTTGGTGACACTACCGACGTAACATGGTGGCGCGAACTGCAATTAGCAACTCGGCCAATCATTGGCTGGGATGGTCGCATCATTACTGAAGTCCCAGAATGGATTAAGTCAGAGCTAGGCAAGAACGCCTACGCAGCACTTGCTGGTCTAACTGCACATTCAGCAAAAGAGAAGATTGCAGAACTACTTCGGGAATCTGGCGACCTCGAGGGTGAGATTCGTCAGATTGTTCACCCAGTTAAGTTCTTTGAAAAGGGCGACAAGCCACTTGAAATCGTTACTACCCGCCAGTGGTACATCCGTAACGGTGGCCGCGATGCAGATCTGCGCGCCGAATTAGTTACCAGCGGACAGCAAATCACTTGGCATCCAGATCACATGAAAGTTCGTTACCAGAATTGGGTTGAAGGCCTTAATGGTGATTGGTTAATTTCTCGCCAGCGCTTCTTTGGCGTTCCAGTTCCGGTTTGGTACGGCCTTGATGCTGATGGCAACCCAATGTGGGACAAGGTTCTCGTTCCAGATACTGCGCTACTTCCAGTTGATCCTTCGTCGGATGCACCAGCTGGTTACACCGAGGACCAACGCGGAGTTCCAAACGGATTTATGGGTGACCCAGATGTCATGGACACTTGGGCAACCTCATCACTAACTCCACACATTGCAGGTGGCTGGGGATTTGATGAAGATCTTTGGAGCCGAGTTTGGCCATTTGATGTTCGCCCGCAAGCACACGAGATTATTCGCACTTGGCTATTCGGAAGTGTGGTCCGCGCTCACTTAGAAGAAAAAGTTCTGCCTTGGAAGCATGCTTTGATCTCTGGTTGGATTCTGGATCCAGATCGCAAGAAGATGTCTAAGTCCAAGGGCAATGTCGTGACTCCCCTAGATCTATTGGATGAACATGGCAGCGATGGCGTACGTTACTGGGCTGCCAGCGGTCGCCCTGGCACAGATACGGCTTTTGATGTTGGCCAGATGAAGATTGGTCGTCGCCTAGCAACAAAGATTCTTAATGCCAGCAAGTTTGTTTTACTTCAAGGCAGCGCACCAGCCGAAGCAGTAACTGAACCTCTGGATAAAGCATTGCTTGCTGCATTGGCTGATGTGGTTGATGAAGCCACCAAGGCATTTGAAGCGTTTAACTACACCAAGGCAATGGAAACGGCTGAGAAGTTCTTCTGGGAATTCACCGATGATCATCTTGAGTTAGTTAAAGATCGCTCCTACGGTCTTGCTGGTGAGCCTGGCGCAGCTTCAGCGCGAGCTGCCTTAACAATCACATTAGAAACTTTGATCAAGCTATTTGCACCATTCTTGCCATTCGTAACTGAAGAAGTTTGGTCTTGGACGCATGATGAATCAGTTCACACTTCAATCTGGCCAACATCAGAATCATTGCGGGCATTCAACGGTGATGCATCGCTACTGGCTGTTTCGGCAGAAATCTTGTCACAACTGCGCAAGTCAAAGAGTGAAGCCAAAGTTTCCATGAAGGCTGAAATAACTAAGGCCTTAATCAAGGCATCAGCCGACGACATTGCGAAGGCAAAGTTAGTTGCCGGCGATTTGGCTGCAGCTGGTCGAGTTCAAAAAGACTTTGTATATGCAGAAAGCGCGAGCCCAATCTCACTTGAGATCGAACTCGCGCCAACTAGCGAAAGTTAATTCATTAAGCGGTTTTTTCCTTTGGAATTCGCTTTGCAGTCGGTACTTCACGCGGAACCAGTGTTGGATTAACGTGCTTGCCAACAACTTCCTTGTTGATTACTACGCGAGCAATGTCCTCTCGGCTAGGTACGTCATACATAACCGATAGCAAAACTTCTTCCATGATTGCGCGAAGTCCACGAGCACCAGTGCCACGAAGAATTGCCTGCTCGGCAACTGCTTCAAGTGCATCTGGGGTGAACTCAAGCTCTACGCCATCAAGATCAAATAGCTTCTGGTACTGACGCACAAGCGCATTCTTTGGCTCAGTCAATACTGCTACTAAAGCTTCTTTATCAAGCTGGGCAACTGAAGTAAAGACTGGAAGACGGCCGATGAATTCTGGAATCATTCCAAACTTCAACATATCTTCTGGCATTACCTGCGAGAAAATGTCTTGTTCGTTTACTTCTTCTTGCTCAATGTTTGCAGTGAAGCCAAGTGCTTTCTTGCCCACGCGCTGGCGAATGATCTGATCTAGGCCAGCAAATGCACCACCAACAATAAACAAAACGTTGCTGGTATCAATTTGAATAAATTCTTGATGCGGATGCTTACGTCCACCTTGTGGCGGAACTGAAGCGGTAGTGCCTTCAAGAATCTTTAGCAGTGCTTGCTGTACGCCTTCACCGGATACATCACGAGTAATCGATGGGTTCTCACTCTTACGTGCAACCTTGTCGATTTCATCGATGTAGATGATTCCAGTTTCAGCCTTCTTGACGTCATAGTCAGCAGCCTGGATTAACTTAAGCAAAATGTTTTCTACGTCTTCACCGACGTACCCAGCTTCAGTTAATGCAGTGGCATCTGCAATTGCAAATGGCACATTAAGCATGCGGGCCAGCGTTTGGGCAAGAAGGGTCTTACCAGATCCAGTTGGACCTAACAAAAGAATGTTTGACTTAGCTAATTCAACGCCTTCTTCGCGAGAAGATTCATTCGCGCCAGCCTGAACTCGCTTGTAGTGGTTATAGACCGCTACGGAAAGTGACTTCTTTGCTACTTCTTGGCCAATTACATACTGGTCAAGGAAGGCATAGATCTCGCGAGGCTTTGGAAGTTCATCCCAGCCCAGGTTTACTGATTCGCCTAATTCTTCTTCGATGATTTCATTGCATAAGTCAATGCATTCGTCACAGATGTATACGGCAGGGCCAGCAATCAATTTCTTGACTTGCTTTTGGCTCTTGCCACAGAACGAACACTTCAACAGGTCGCCACCTTCGCCGATACGAGCCATAGTGGTCACCTCCCGGGGGAATAAGTGTGGACAGATACTTCGAGCGTCTTTCTAAAGTACCTTGAAACAAGCCATTTCTCTTGGCGTACACGCCAGCAGAAAGGCTATTTGTTCAGTGGAACGCGGCTAGTTAGCACCTGATCGATGATTCCGTATTCTTTGGCCTGAGGCGCAGTAAGGATCTTGTCTCGATCCATGTCGACACGGATTTCCTCAACCGAGCGTCCAGTGTGATGAGAGAAGATGCCTTCCATTTCATCACGCATGCGCAAGATCTCATTAGCTTGGATTTCAATGTCAGAACCCTGGCCGCCACCTTCGGTGTAAGGCTGGTGAATCAAGATACGAGCGTGAGGTAACGCAAAACGCTTACCTGGAGTTCCAGCAGCCAAAATTACGGAGGCAGCAGATGCAGCCTGTCCAAGGCATACGGTCTGCACGTTGCACTTAACAAACTGCATAGTGTCGTAAATTGCAGTCATCGCAGTGTAAGAACCACCCGGTGAGTTGATGTACATCTGGATGTCGCGCTCTGGATCAAGTGACTCGAGCACAAGTAACTGCGCCATAACGTCATCTGCCGAAGCATCGTCAATCTGGACACCCAAGAAAACAATGCGCTCTTCAAAAAGCTTTGCGTATGGGTTGTACTCGCGAACACCTTGTGGAGTGCGCTCGATGTAGCTCGGGAGAATGTAACGCGATTGAGGTGAATAATCCATGTGAGTCTCCCCTTATGCCGTTCCGCCTTCGCCAGCCACGTCGCGCGCACTGCGCACTACGTGATCGACGAAGCCATAGTCTTTTGCTTCTTCTGCTGTGAACCAACGGTCGCGATCTGAATCTTCAGTAACCGTTTCCACTGATTGGCCAGTGTGCTCAGCAATTAGCTCAGCCATTTTTGCCTTCGTAAATTTCATTTGCTCTGCTTGGATCTTGATGTCAGCAGCGGTACCACCAATGCCACCGGAAGGCTGATGCATCATGATGCGAGCGTGTGGAAGTGAGTAACGCTTGCCAGGAGCTCCTGCGCAAAGCAAGAACTGTCCCATAGATGCAGCAAGGCCCATTGCAACTGTTGCGATGTCGTTCTTAACGAACTGCATGGTGTCGTAGATCGCCATACCAGCGCTGATTGAGCCACCTGGAGAGTTGATGTAAAGGAATATGTCCTTTTCAGGATCGTCAGCGGCTAGCAAAAGAATCTGGGCACAGATTGCATTTGCCATTTCATCTGCAACTTGGGTTCCCATAAAAATGATGCGGTCCTGCAGAAGGCGCTGGTAAACCGAATCGCCAAATTGCTGACCTGATGGGGACGGGGTGCGTGCTTCCGGAAGTGTTAATCCCGGTACCTCGATGCCGCTCACAAATACTCCTAAATGTTTAGTAACAACTAAACACTAAGGGGTGGGGGTGACATTGGCAGGGGCGACATGGGCATGTTCGCTCCTAGCGTTGGAGATCCTTAGATCTCCCCCAGTTCTATTCGTCGGCCTCGCGGTGTTTACTCGCTTTGAGACTGACTATTCGTCAGCCTCAAAGTTTTCTTCATCTGAGCTGGCGTCGAAATCAGCGTCAAAGTCTGCATCTGATTCATCGCCACGAAGCACTGACTCAAGGTCAACCTTGTTGCCTGATTTATCAACAACGTTCACGCTTTCCAGCACGTGAGCCAATGCCTTGGCGCGACGAACTTCAGAAACTGCGCCTTGCACCTGTCCGGACTGAACTAGCTGATCTGCAAACTGATCTGGAGCCATGTTGTAGCGCTGAGCTTCCTGAACTAGCCATTGGGATAGCTCGGCATCGTTAACCTGCAAGTCTTCGACTTCAGCAATCTTGTCCAAGATAATGCGGGACTTAAGTCCATTACGAGTATTGGTTTCGAACTCAGCCTTGTGAGCTTCGTCGCCATGTCCATCATCAAAGTGGGCATCGATTTCATCCTGAATCGTGCGCTCTGGAAGATCAAGTTTCACCGCTTCCATAAGTGCATCATGAGTTAGATCGCGAGCCTGGTAAGCCTGTTCAATCAAGCGGACGCGGCCAAGACGAGTGCGAATGTCTTCGCGTAATTCACCAATGGTGTCGAATTCACTTGCAAGCTGTGCGAATTGATCATCAGCATCTGGAAGTTCGCGCTCGCGAACTGCCTTAACGGTTACTTCAACAGTGATGCCTTTGCCACTCCATTGACCAGCAGATGGTGTGAATAGGAAATGGCGAACTTCATCGGCCTTTGCGCCACGCACTGCATCGTCAAATCCTGGAACCATGTCATCAGAACCAAGTTCATAACTAAATGCAGTTGCAGCTAATTCTTCAACTACCTGACCTTCGTGATCTCCACTTAGGTCAACAAGAAGTACGTCGCCGTCTTTTGCAGCACGAGAAACTTCTTTCAATGCGCCAAAGCGACCGCGTAGTGCGGTTAGCTGTTCTTCAACTTGGTCAACTGTCACTTCAGCATCGTCAACAACAACCTTTAGTGAGTCAAACTTAGGTATTTCAAATTCTGGTCGAACATCAAGTTCAGCCGTGAAAATCAAGCCGGTTTCTTCATCAAGTGTTGTGACATCAACTTCTGGACGCCCGATCTGAACAATCTTGTTTTCGATCATGGCCTGAGCTAGACCGGAAGGAATTGCATCGTTAACTGCTTCTTCAAGAACCACGCCTCGACCTACGCGTTGATCAATAATACGATTGGGAATCTTGCCTTTTCTAAATCCTGGGATGTTTACCTGAGAGCTAATTCGCGCATATGCAGAATCCAATGACGGTTGCAGATCAGCAAACGGCATCTCGATCGTGATCTTGATGCGGGATGGGGAAATATTCTCGACGACGCTTTTCACGGCTCTCCTATTTATAAGGGCGTTAGATGTGTAGAGCCCGCCCTAAAAAATAAGGCGGACCCCACAACTACGAGTCGGGGCGGAGAGACTCGAACTCTCGGTCTCCTGCTCCCAAAGCAGGCGCGCTAGCCACTACGCTACGCCCCGATCTTGCTGTTCGATTCTAGTAGAAATTATGCGATACTCTAAATCTGTCCAATTGAAAGATTGGCATCGCGGGTGTAGCTCAATGGTAGAGCCCCAGCCTTCCAAGCTGGCCATGCCGGTTCGATCCCGGTCACCCGCTCGTATAGAGGCTCGCGCTTCGAACAGCCAAGACTCCCCAGCAAAGTTTCATACCCTTGACTAGACTTATTTAATGTCCCTCGCTGCAGCACATCCACTTGATCCGTTATCAAAAATCGAACTAGAAACGGTTATGCAGCATGCCCGTGATCTTTGGGGCATCGACTCAAAATACTTTTTGCTCACCTGCCAATTGGCTGAGCCTTCTAAATCCGAGGTCCTTGGTTGGACTCCGCAATCAAGCCTGGAACGAGCCGTTCGCATCTCATTTCTGCATCGACCAACTTCGGAAGTTTATGAAGGCGTGCTCACCACAAATGGCGCTGCAATTAGTTGGACTTTGATCTCCGGTGCAAAAGCTCCAGTTGTCATGACTGAGTCGGCACTAGCCGTTAAGGCAGTTCTTAAAGACACACGTGTTCGTGATGCATTAAAGCTGCGAGGCATAACCGATCCTGACACCCAGGTCTATGTCGAGACCTGGCCAATTGGCGCGCAAATTCCTAAGCACCTCGACAATGGCAAGCGGCTAGTTTGGACACCAATGTGGTTACGGCCAACTCCAGAATCAAATGTGTACGCGCACCCAATCAATGGTCTTTACGCAATAGTCGATTTGGAATCTGAAGAAGTAATTGACATTGAAGACAGTGGAGTGACTCCAATCCCGATGACACCAGGTGACTACCGACTTTCCCAAACTGGTGGTGGAGTGAAATTGAATGATCTGCAGATTGTTCAAAAAGATGGAGCCTCCTGCACGGTTAATGGGTGGAACGTGGGCTGGGAACGCTGGAACTTTCGTGTGGGCTGGGATCATCGTGAAGGTTTAGTAATTCATGATGTTCGCTTTGATGACAATGGCGTAGAGCGAAGAATTGGATATCGCATGTCAATTGCTGAGCTCGTTATTCCTTATGGTGATCCAAGCCAAGGGACTTATCGTAAGAATGCTTTCGACACAGGTGAGTTTGGTCTTGGTAGTTACACCAACTCCCTAACACTCGGTTGTGACTGCCTCGGCGAAATCTTGTATAAAGATGTCCACCTTCTAACTCCTGAGGGTGATGTACGCGAAATCAAAAATGCCATTTGTATGCATGAAGAGGATCATGGCATTTTGTGGAAGCACGTCGACATTGATGGTCACGTAGAAGTACGACGAGGTCGACGCTTTGTAGTTTCGTCAATCGTCACAATTAACAATTACGAATATGGATATTTTTGGTACTTCTATCAAGATGGCTCCATTGAGTTTGAAGCCAAGCTAACGGGAATTGTTTTAACGCTTTCAGACACCCCAGGCGTTGATCATCCATCTGCCACAGAAATTGAACCTGGCCTGTGGGCTCCGTACCATCAACATACTTTTTGTGCGCGCCTGGACTTAGATGTTGATGGTGAGAAAAACACAGTCATCGAAGTTGATTCCGTCGCAAAAGAAATGGGACCAGAGAATATTCATGGTGGTGCCTACATAACGCAAGAGACACCAATTGAAAATGAAGGCATGTCAGGACGAATGCTGAACTTGATGACCAGCAGATACTGGAAGATCGTAAATCCAAACAAGAAGAACCACATGAACAAATCGGTTGGATTCAAGTTAGTTCCCGAAGGAAACTCCTTCCCACTCGCCTCTCCTGATTCTGTTATCGGCAAGCGAGCTGGGTTTATGTATCAACATCTTTGGGTGACACCTAACCGCAGGGAAGAAAGATATCCAGCTGGCGAATATCCATTTCAACATGAAGGTGGTGCCGGACTTCCAAGCTGGACTAAGCAGAATCGAAATCTCGTTAATAAAGATGTTGTGATGTGGTACGTCTTTGGCGTCAATCACATTCCAAGACTCGAGGACTGGCCAGTTATGCCGGTGGAGCGAATTGGATTCATGCTCAAGCCAACAGGTTTCTTTAAGCGCAGCCCAGCAATGGATGTGGCACCGTCAATGGCAACTTGTTTGCGATGCATCGGTGATCAAACTCAACCTTGCACTTGTAACCACTAGCGAGATTCGTAGTCACCAATTTGGCCAATGCGCCTGATGTGACGTTCGGCTTGGCTAAATGGAGTTTCTAAAAAGGCTTCGATGATTGCAAAAGCTTCTTCTTGAGAATGCTGTCGCGCACCTATGCCAACAACATTTGCGTCATTGTGTTCTTTTGCAAGTTGAGCAGTGGCAATACTCCAAGCCAGCGCAGCGCGAATGCCCTTAACTTTGTTGGCTGCAATTTGTTCGCCGTTTCCTGAGCCACCGAATACCACGCCTAAAGAACCAGGTTCGGCTGCCACTGCTTCAGCCGCTGCAATGCAGAACGCTGGGTAATCATCTTCCGCGTCATATTCATAAGCGCCATGATCTACAACTTCATAGCCCTTGCTAGTTAAGTGCTGAGTCAGTGCATCTTTGAATTCAAGTCCAGCATGATCAGTAGCTAAGTGAACGCGCATTTTTACCTCTTAATCGTCGTTGAGCAAAACTTAATCGAAAATTGGATCTCTGGTGCGAGTTCGCTTCAATTCAAAGAAGCCGTCAGTGCCTGAAACGAGAACTACCCCATCCCAAAGCTTGCCCGCTGCTTCACCACGTGGAATTGGTGATACTACGGGTCCAAACAACGCAGTGCCATTGACGTGGATCACAGGTGTGCCAACATCCATGCCAACTGGATCCATACCTTCGTGATGACTTTTCTTCAGGGCTGCATCAAAATCCGTTGAGTCAGCAGCAGCAATCAGTTCCGCCGGTAACCCACATTCAGCGAGCGCCTCAACAATGACTGAAATGTAATCGTCACCTCGGCCTTGGTCATGGATGCGAGTGCCCATAGCGGTGTAAAGCTTTCCAATCACTTCGTCACCGTGTTGCTGTTGTGCTGCAATAACAACTCGTACTGGTCCCCAAGCGCGCTTCATCAAGTCGATGTACTTTTCAGGAAGTTCGCGACCACCGTTTAACACTGCCAACGACATGACATGCCAATTAGTATTTACTGGTCGAACCTGTTCAACTTCGAGCATCCAGCGTGAGGCGATCCAGGCCCAAGGGCAAATGGGATCAAACCAAAAATCTGCAGTGGTTTTTGTTTCAGTCATGCATTCAGATTAGACCCGCATCTGCGCCACGAAGTAACAGGTGTCAAGATGGTGTCATTCAGGCGAATCAACGGGAGTACTAATGTCCAGCACCAATATCAGTCGGTTGGAAGCAAGTGAACGTTCCGCAGTCGTTCAAGCCCAAAACTATGACGTGGAACTAGACCTCTCGACTCGTGATGACACCTTTGGTAGTCGCACCACTGTTCACTTCACAGCTCGCGAAGGCAACTCAACTTGGATCGATTTCATTGCTCCAAAAGTGCAGCGAATTGAACTAAATGGTGAGTCTTTGGACACCTCAATCCACGATGGATTTCGAATCCCGCTGCGCAACCTAAAGTCTCATAACGTTCTGATTGTTGAAGCGGAAGCCGCTTACATGAACACTGGTGAGGGCATGCATCGCTTTATTGATCCAGTGGATGATGAGGTTTACCTATACACACAATTTGAGATTGCTGATGCACGTCGCGTGTTTGCCTGCTTCGATCAACCTGACATCAAAGCAACATTTACATTTTCAATTACCGCTCCTGATCACTGGAAAGTTGTTAGTAACTCGGCCACACCGACACCAACTTCGGTTCGTGATGGCATTGCAAAGTGGGAGTTCTCTGCCACAAAGAAGATGTCTACTTACATCACAGCGATCGTTGCAGGCCCTTATTACGAAGTGCGCGATGAATACCAGGGCAAGTTTGGGAACTATCCCCTGGGCTTGTTCTGCCGCAGTTCGCTTTCGGAGTATCTAGATCCGGAAGATCTATTCACCGTCACGAAGCAAGGCTTTAAGTATTTTGAAGAAGCTTTTGATTATGGCTATCCGTTTGAAAAATACGATCAGTTATTTGTTCCTGAATTTAATGCTGGGGCAATGGAAAACGCAGGTTGCGTTACACATCACGAAAGTTATGTTTTCCGCAGCAAGGTAACTCGTGCAACTTACGAACAGCGTGCCAACACGGTGCTGCATGAAATGGCTCACATGTGGTTTGGCGATCTTGTCACCATGAAGTGGTGGGATGACCTATGGCTTAACGAAAGCTTTGCTGAATGGGCTGCGCATCACGCATCGGTTGAGGCAACTCAATACACCGAAGCTTGGGTGAACTTTGTAAACCAGCGCAAAGCTTGGGGTTATCGTCAAGATCAACTTCCAACCACTCACCCAATCGTTGCAGACATGTTTGACCTTGATGCGGTGGAAGTTAACTTCGATGGTATTACTTATGCCAAAGGTGCCTCTGCCCTACGTCAATTAGTTGCCTGGGTAGGCGAGGATGCGTTCTTTGCTGGCATCCGGGAATACTTCAAGAAGCATGCCTGGGGCAACACCGAGTTAACTGACCTATTAGTTGAACTCGAAGCTGCAAGTGGTCGTTCCCTTCAAGATTGGACTCAACGTTGGTTGCAGACCGCCGGTGTAAACACACTTCGCCCAGAAATTGTGATTGAAGATGGAAAGTACAAATCTGTCGTAGTAATTCAAGAGCCACCAGTTGCGCCTGAAGGCGTGGATCAACTTCTTCGCCCACATCACATTGGAATTGGCTTGTACAACCGATCTGGTTCGGTCATCAAGCGCGATACTCGAATTGAAATAGATGTAGACGGCGCTCGAACTGAAGTACCAGAACTCATAGGACAACCGGCTGCTGATCTGTTGTTGCTAAATGACGGTGACTACACCTTCGTAAAGATTCGCTTAGACGAAAAATCAGCGAAGACTTCTGCGACAGGTTTGCGTGACATCGAAGATAGTGTTTCGCGAGCCTTGATTTGGGGCGCCGCTTGGGACATGACTCGTGATGCCGAATTGAGTACCACCGATTACTTAAACATGGTCCTTGGTGCCGATTTGGGCAGTATTGAAATTGGCGTAGCACAACAGCTCTTGCTACAAGCCCGATCCGCTATCGAGCAATTTGGTAACCCAGCAAACCGGGCTGCGAATCGCGATGCACTGGCTGGATCACTTATCGAAGCGCTGGCAAAAACTGAGCCAGGTGGCGATCATCAACTTGCCTTTGTTAAAAACATTGCCGGCTTAGCCAGAACTGAAGATCACATTTCCCTAATTGCTGGTTGGCTGGATGGAAGTGCTACCCCAGCTGGCTTGGAAGTTGATACTGACCTGCGCTGGCAACTCGTGGCTCGCCTGGTTGCATTAGGTGCGTTACCTGAATCAGCGATCGATCAGGAACTAGAGCGCGACAACACTGCCGGCGGTCAGCGCCAAGCGGCTTCAGCGCGCGCTGGTATTCCAACAGCAGAGGCAAAGTTAATCGCTTGGAAGTCGGTAATCGAAGATACCAATCTTGCCAATGCGCTACTTGAATCAACCGTCGGTGGATTTTCCCAACCAGATCAACGCGAGTTGCTCGAGCCATTTGTCGATAAATACTTCGAAGTTATTGGCAATGTTTGGGAAACTCGAACAAATGAAATAGCCCAAACGTTAACTTTGGGTCTGTTCCCATCGTTACTTGGGTCGCCAGAGATCTTGGCCAAGGCTGATGCGTTTATTGCTAGTTCAGTGGACGTTGGCGCTATTCGATTGATTCGAGAGCTGCGCGATAACGTTGCGCGATCACTTCGCTGTCAATCTGTGGATGCGAGTTAATTCAGATTTGCAATTGCGTTAGTTGCTAATTTGCGAGCGTTCGGTTCCAGATACTTGGCGATCCGAGAGTGTTGGGTCGTCTAAGTAACCACCACGAGTCGATTTGCGAGCAGAATTTGTCCAGCTTGGACCTAGTGTTAACAGAGTGATGATTCCAGTGATAGCCAAAGGCAAAACCACGAACCACAGAATTGCGTTCAGGGTTCCCATTGGCTCACCTGGCTGATCACCATCATCGCGTTTTGTTGACTCGGCAAATGCTGGCGAAACCGAGGTAGCCGCCAGTATTGCAACAGCTGATGTGGTGGACCAAATACGGCGAATACTTCTCGTCATGCCTTTAGTTTACGACAGGAATTTCTCGACACGATTGCGGCCCATGACAAATATGGAGATTGTCGCCAAAATAGAGATATGACTAATTCAGAGTTACCGGATTGGTTCCTGGGGGAACCTTTAAGAATCATCATTATTTTCTTGGTTGCATTTGTAGTGCGCTTCTTACTGGTGCGGGCTAGTAACCGCGTTATTCGACAAGCCTTTGGCTCAAGTGATCGTCGAGATCAAAGAAGCTCTACGATCTCAACGGTCCTAAATACCATGGTTTCAGTAATCATTTGGGGAACCGCAATTTTAATGTCGTTAACAGTGGTTGGAGTGAATATTGCACCACTATTGGCCAGTGCCGGAATCGCCGGAGTTGCGCTTGGCTTTGGTGCCCAGACGCTCGTTAAGGATTACATCTCTGGAATCTTCCTAATTATTGAGGACCAATACGGCATCGGTGATGAAGTTGAGATTGGAACCGTCAGAGGCCGAGTCGAAGCGGTAGCGCTGCGAACCACTCGAGTTCGGGATGAAGCTGGGGTGCTTTGGTACATCAGAAATGGCGAAATTTTGAACGTTGCTAACTTCAGCCAAAACACGACTTGGGAAAAGTAAGCACTTCCACCCTGCATAACGACTAGAAATCCGTAACACTTAGGTATGTCACAACTTTGTCTCGTTACTGGCGCCACCGGATATATCGGTGGTCGACTTATTCCTCGTTTACTTGAACAGGGCGTGCGGGTTCGAGTACTAGTTCGACATCCAGAGCGAATCGCTCAGCATCCTTGGTTCGACCAGGTTGAAATAGTCAGTGGCACCGCGGATAACCCTGAAGTATGTGATGAAGCATTACGAGATGTTGACGTTGCCTATTACTTAATCCACGCAATTGGAAGTTCTGGTGACTTTGAAGAGACCGAACGAAATACTGCAGGCGTCTTTGCGCAAGCCGCAAAAGCCAACAACGTAGGACGAATCGTTTACCTCGGTGGACTGCAAAATGATCCAAAGCTTTCACCACACTTGAGGTCGCGCGCAGAAGTTGGAAACATTTTCATCAATTCAGGTGTGCCAACAATTGCATTTGGTGCCGCAGTCATCATTGGCTCTGGAAGTCTCTCGTTTGAAATGCTTCGCTACTTAACTGAACGCTTGCCAGCGATGATTACGCCTAGATGGGTTCGTACCAAGATTCAACCGATCGCCGTGCGTGATGTTTTGCGCTACTTAGTTGAAGCGCGTAACTTGCCAACCGGATTGAATCGAACATTCGACATCGGTGGGCCTGATGTGCTTACTTATCAGAAAATGATGCATGGCTATGCAAAAGTTGCTGGCTTGCGAAAACGAATCATTTTGCCAATTAACTTGCTCTCCCCAGGTTTATCTGCGCGTTGGATTGGCCTAGTAACACCAGTGCCAAAAAATATTGCTCGGCCATTAGTTGATAGTTTGAAAACCGAAGTAATTTGCGCTGAAAATGACATTAAGCAATACATTCCAGATCCGCCTGAGGGCCTAATGGGATTTGAAGACGCTGTTGCCATAGCGCTAACGCGAATTCGACAAGCAAACGTAAAGTCACGCTGGTCTTCGGCATCAATGCCAGGAGAGCCAAGCGATCCCCTGCCAACCGATCCTGATTGGGCTGGTGGGTCGCTGTATACAGATGATCGATACGTCCCTTCGAATTCAACGCCAGAATCACTATGGAAAATCATTGAGGGCATCGGTGGTGAGAACGGTTGGTACTCGTTCCCGTTGGCGTGGGAAACTCGCGGAATCATTGATCGATTCTTTGGTGGACCGGGTATCCGACGAGGTCGTCGGGATCCAAACAAGTTACTCGCTGGCGAGATTGTAGATTTTTGGCGGGTTGAGGAATGTATTCCAGGTGAGTTGCTGAGACTTCGGGCCGAGATGCATATGCCTGGGCTTGCCTGGCTGGAACTTCGCGTGGAAAAGAATGATGCTGGCGAAACCATGTATCACCAGCATGCCATCTACCATCCAAAAGGCTTAGCTGGCCACGCATACTGGTGGTCCGTTTGGCCTTTCCATGGCTTTGTATTTGGTTCCATGACCAGAAACATCACCAAGGCTGCTGCCGAACTAGATGCACGGGCCAAAGAACTAAATACGGCAAACTAGAGGCGTGGAACAATCACTCTTTGATGCAGTTGGTGGCGAAGAATTCTTCGTAAAACTCGTTGATGGCTTTTATGTTGGCATTGAGTCAGACGAAGTTTTGCGTCCAATGTATGTCGATCAGGATCTAACTGAATCCCGTCGGCATTTAACGCTTTTCTTGCAGCAGTACTGGGGTGGACCATCTATTTATCAGGCAGAACGCGGTCACCCAAGACTTCGCATGCGCCACATGCCATTTGTAATTGATGACGATGCTCGAGATCGCTGGATTTACCACATGCACGCTTCGCTCTCCCAGATTGAAATGGATGAAGCGCTTCGTGACCAACTTTGGACCTACCTAGTCTCTGCCGCCCATAGCTTGGTGAATACGCCCTAACTTTGCATTAAGCGCGCGTATGTTTCGCGAAGCTCGGCTGGGATTCGGCCAGGCCGACCGCGTTCCATATCCATGCAAACCATCGTGGTTTTTGCGCGCAAGTATTCGACATCGCCATCGTGCATCGAGTAGGCAATTACGTAAGAGGTGTTTCCCATCGACTCAATCCAGACTGTCATCTCGATTGGTTCTGGCTGAAATACCAGTGGCTTTACGTAATCAATTTCGTGGCGAACAACTAATTGTCCAAAACCATCTAAGTCAGGAGCAAAGCCTGCTTGTGCCAGCAGCGATACCCGAGCGTCTTCTAAGTAGCCAACATAAGCGACATTGTTGATGTGCTTAAAGATATCCATGTCTCCCCAGCGCAAATGCACTGGAATTGTTAACACTGTCACCGAATACCTGCCTTAACGTGGGTTAATGCATCAAGCGTATCGGGTTGCTACCGAGCGTCTACGAAGTCTGCTTTACTGCCATTTGCATTGAACTGTGGTCGCTTAGTTGGAAAGTCAGCTTCGAATAACTGGGAAGTTATCAGCATGTCAGCGGTTGTTCTATTGACTGCGATTCCAGCGTTCCACAAAGTTGCAATACGCAACAATGCCTTTACATCTGGGTCGTGAGGTTGTGGTTCAAGCGGATCCCAGAAAAAGACCAAAATATCAATTTTGCCCTCGGCAATAGCTGCACCAATTTGCTGGTCTCCGCCAAGTGGGCCGCTTAAGAACCGATTGACAGGCAAATCTAGGGCATCGGCTAATAGCGATCCGGTAGTACCGGTTGCGAATAGGTTGTGCCTGGAAAGGAGGCGACGATTCTGCCGACTCCAATCAAGTAATTCTGCCTTTTGATTATCGTGTGCGACTAACGCAATGTTTCTGGTAATCCAAGGCTTAACAACACCTGATTTGATTACATCTCTCATGATTTAAATGTGACACGACAAAGCCAACTAAGTCTTAACAGAGACCAAACTCAAGGTGTACGACTATCCAAAAATTGGAAATTAGCCTCGAGTTAGTTTGCGATACGTTGCTCGATGCGGACGAGCTGCATCTGCGCCAAGGCGGTCAATCTTGTTCTTTTCATACGACTCGAAGTTTCCTTCAAACCAGAACCATTGAGAGTCACCTTCGTAAGCCAAGATGTGAGTGGCAATCCGGTCTAGGAACCAGCGATCGTGAGAGGTGATCACGGCACAGCCAGGAAATTCAAGGAGAGCATTTTCCAGCGATCCAAGGGTTTCAACATCTAGATCGTTAGTAGGTTCGTCGAGTAGCAGTACGTTTCCACCTTGCTTCAAGGTAAGGGCAAGGTTCAAGCGGTTTCGCTCACCACCAGACAGCACGCCAGAAGGCTTTTGTTGGTCTGGGCCCTTAAAACCAAACGCACCGATGTAAGCACGAGATGGCATTTCAACTGCGCCAACCTTGATCCAGTCCAGACCATCAGAAACTACTTCCCATACGTTCTTCGCTGGATCTAGTCCAGCGCGGCTCTGGTCAACATAGGAAAGCTTTACAGTCTCGCCAACCCGAAGAGTTCCAGAGTCTGGCTGAGTGGATGCATCGCTGGTGTCGCCTTCGGCAGCCGCAACAATCATGCGGAACAAAGTGGTTTTACCAACACCGTTAGGTCCGATCACACCAATGATGCCGTTACGTGGCAATGTGAAAGACAAGTCATCCATCAGGATTCGATCGCCAAAACCTTTGGAGAGTTTGTCGGCTTCGATTACGACGTTACCTAAACGTGGACCCGGTGGAATCTGAATTTCTTCAAAGTCCATCTTGCGAGTCTTCTCGGCTTCAATGGCCATTTCTTCGTAGCGATCAAGACGAGCGCGACTCTTGGTCTGGCGCGCCTTGGCATTCGAACGAACCCATTCAAGTTCTTCTTGCAGGCGCTTGGAAAGTTTTGCATCTTTAGCGCCTTCAACCTTTAGGCGGGCTTGCTTCTTTTCCAAATACGTCGAGTAGTTGCCTTCATATGGGTAAGCACGACCGCGGTCGAGTTCAAGAATCCACTGGGCAACATTGTCAAGGAAGTATCTATCGTGAGTGATCGCTATAACTGTGCCTGGGTATTTTTCTAAATGCTGTTCTAGCCAGTTAACGCTCTCGGCATCAAGGTGGTTAGTTGGTTCATCCAAAAGCAACAAATCAGGCTGCTGTAACAAAAGTTTGCAAAGAGCTACACGGCGACGCTCACCACCGGAAAGCACGCTGACGTCGGCGTCACTAGGTGGGCAACGAAGTGCATCCATTGCCTGCTCTAGTTGGTTATCAAGATCCCAAGCATTTTTGTGATCAATGGCTTCTTGCAGAGTTCCCATTTCGGCCATCAAGGCATCGAAGTCAGCATCTGGATCTGCCATTTGAGCAGACACTTCATTGAAGCGAGCCAGCATTGCCATGGTTTCGGCAACGCCTTCTTGCACGTTCTCAATGACGTTCTTAGAGTCATCTAAATCTGGTTCTTGGGCAAGCATGCCGACTGTGTAACCAGCTGAAAGCATGGCATCACCATTGGAAATCTTCTCAACGCCAGCCATGATCTTTAACAAGGTCGACTTACCAGCACCGTTAGGACCAACAACGCCAATCTTCGCGCCAGGCAAGAAGGACAGGGTTACGTCATCCAAAATGACCTTGTCACCGTGGGCTTTACGTGCTTTTGCAAGGGTATAAATGAACTCAGCCATGGTCACGAGTCTAACGTGCGAAAAACAGGAGTGGTTTCGCGCCGATAGAA
This sequence comes from Candidatus Nanopelagicales bacterium, assembly GCA_036796575.1. Classification (GTDB taxonomy): domain Bacteria; phylum Actinomycetota; class Actinomycetes; order S36-B12; family UBA5976; genus UBA5976. The sequence continues at coordinate 63,386 of DAIRCR010000002.1, forward strand.
TTGGAAGGCTTCAGGACACCTGCTAGCAATGCGCCCGTAGCTCAACGGATAGAGCAACAGGTTTCTACCCTGTCGGTTGGGGGTTCGATTCCCTCCGGGCGTACCAATGTGGCCAGAAAAGGCGCCACTATCGTCTTCTCTCTATATTTAGACACATGCCTCGCTTTGCTAAAACCAAGAATGGTTTTGCTCCAAAAATCTGTGCTACCTGCGGGTTGGAGTTCGAGTGGCGCAAAAAGTGGCAACGCGATTGGCAGAACGTTAAGTATTGCTCCGAGAAGTGCAAATCAAAATGACCAAGCGCATTCTCTACATTCCCTTTGATCACCTGAATCTCAACTATGGAGTTTTGAAGGATTCCGATCCCAAGACTGATCATGTTGTAATCATTGAAAGTGCCCGCATGACTTCCGGCCGACCATGGCATAACGAGCGCTTATTCTTTTTGATCTCATCAGCTCGTCACTTTGCTAAAGAGCTGGAACGAGCTGGTTACGAAGTTACTTATCTGAAAAGCCCAACAACTATTGATGGCTTAAAGCAAATCCAGAAAAGTTTAGGCGAGCTGCCAATTCATGCTGCCGAGCCATCATCATTTCGACAATTCAATCAACTTCAAGAATTCGGGGTGCAATACGTACCCAACGATTTCTTCCTAACGTCACGAACTGATTTCAAGACTTGGGCTGATAAACAGAAATCTTTTCTGATGGAAACTTTTTATCGCGCCCAACGCATTCGCCTGAACATCATGGTTGAAAATGGCAAACCAGATACTGGCGTTTGGAATTTTGATAAAGACAACCGACTGCCACCACCCAAGAACTACACCTGGCCAAAGTACTTAGAACATAAACGAGATGAAATCGATCTTGAAGTTTGTGCCGAGCTTGGAATGGAATCAACGAAAACTTGGGCTACCACTCGCGCTGGCGCGCTTGCGCAATTGGATCACTTCATCAAGACAAGTTTAGTTGATTTTGGTCCTTATGAAGATGCAGTCTCGGCGGATAGTTGGGCGCTACATCATTCATTGTTAAGTCCATACCTAAACAATGGCTTGCTACATGCCTCCGAAGTAATCGATGCAGTCTTGCTCAAGTATCACGCGGGTCATGCCCCAATCGGTTCAGTTGAAGCTTTCGTGCGACAGATTATTGGTTGGCGTGAGTACCTAAATGGCATGTATTGGCACTTGGGCGCTGACTACCGGGATAACAATCAACTGGGAGCAGTGCGAAAATTGCTTCCGCTGTTTCAAGATTCCAGCAAGACAAAAATGAACTGTGTCAAGAGCATCGTTTCCGACATAGAGACTCGTGCCTGGACTCACCACATTCCAAGATTGATGATTCTTAGCAACCTGGCACTGATCACCGGAACTAAGCCAATTGAATTCCTGGATTGGATGCGCGAGCAATTCATCGATGCCAGCGAATGGGTTATGGTTCCGAATGTAATCGGGATGGGACTGCATGCAGATGGCGGACAGTTAATGACTAAGCCATATGCGGCAGGTGGCGCCTACATAAATCGCATGACGCAATCTTGTAAGGGCTGTGATTACGATCCAAAGCTTCGTGTTGGTGACAACGCCTGCCCGTTCACAACTTTGTACTGGGATTTCCTAGATCGAAATAAAGAAGCCTTTGCGAAGAACCATCGAATGGGTCAGCAAGTAAACGGATTGAAGCGATTGAGCGATTTACCTGAATTGCGCGTAAGAGCCCAAGAAGTACTTAAGGGACTTGAGAACGGAACTATTTAACGACCATCAAGAATTGGTTGGCCTGGATTCCAAGTAGTTCCGTCACGATCATCTTTACGACGACGCGCCATTCCAGAAAGAACCTCAAGGACTACTCGGTTACCAAGTAACGCAGTAATGTCGGCGTGATCATAAGGCGGGCTAACTTCTACGACGTCAACGCCAACGATTGGTAGTTGGTATGCCATGCGTCGAACGGTATCTAGTAGCTCGCGAGAAGTTAAGCCACCTGGTTCTGGCGTACCCGTTCCGGGCGCAGAACCAGGATCTACAACATCAATATCAACACTTAAATAAATCGCATCACACTCTTGCAGTGCAAGTTCGATGGCTTCATCGATACATTCTTTCAATCCACGATGCACGATCTCGGTCATCTCGTAGGAACGCATACCTTGAGCGGCCATCCAATCCAAGATGTCAGGTGGTGGCCAATAGCCACGAAGGCCAACTTGAATAAAGCGATCGCCACGAACTGCGCCACTGTCAATCAAAAGGCGCATCGGTTGACCATGGCCAACCAAAGATCCAAAGGCAATGTCACCTGTGTCGGCATGTGCGTCAAAGTGAATAACGCCGACTCTTCCCCACATGTCCGCGCCGCGGGCGACGCCAGTTACGTTTGGCCAAGTTACGGTGTGGTCGCCACCAAGAACTAACGGAATCGCGCCCGATGCAGCAATCTTTTCAATTACTTTTTCTAAGTTTTCACACGACTTAACAGCATCGCCGGAATACATCTCGACGTCGCCCATGTCATAGACCCGCAGATCCTTAAGGCCGTTGACGCGAAGAGCCATGCTCTCGCGAGAACCGTTATGTTCTTCATTGCAAACCTCGCGCATGGCCTTTGGACCAAAGCGAGCACCGGAACGGTAGCTAGTTCCACCATCGAATGGGGCTCCCACAATTACAACGTCAGCGTCAGCATAAGTAGATGGGACTTCAATGTCGCATTCATCGACACCTAAGAATGTGATATTTGGGCCATACATGGATCCGTAGCGAGTCATAGGAATAGTTTAACTGTTGAAAAATCCAGTTAGGCGCGGAACTTACTTAATGCGGCCTCTAATAAATGTTGCTATCGCAAGCATTCCGCCAGTTAAAAATAGCAGCCAAGCAATGGGGATCAAAAAGAATGGTTCTACTAGAGTTCCATCTTCAGCTACCGACGAGCCAATGAGTGAATAGGCAACAACACATCCCAGGCCGGCAATGATTAGGGCGATAGCGGTACGTTTCATAACTACTACTCTACGTCATTACTTACGTTGCCCCCGCAGATGAAAGCCACTTCTGTCTTCCAATAACCTTGGGACATGAATGAAACGCCTGAAACCGACCGCATTGTCTGGATCGATTGCGAAATGACTGGACTAGATCTTAAAAATGATCTGCTGGTTGAAATCGCATGCGTCATTACCAATGCTCAACTTGAACTAGTTGCCGAGGGCTTGAGCATAGTTATTCAAGCACCAGCAGAACGCCTTGAATCTATGGATCCATTTGTTGTGAACATGCACACCGAATCTGGACTTCTGCCTGAAATTCCAAATGGCATTTCACTTGAGGCAGCTGAAGAACAGTTATTTGAATATATCTCCTCTCATATTCCAGAAGCCAGCAAGGCTCCCCTGGCAGGTTCCAGTGTTCACGTTGATCGGATTTTCCTGCAGCGGGATATGCCAAGAGTTGATTCTTACTTGCACTACCGAATCATCGATGTGTCTAGCATTAAGGAATTAGTGCGTCGCTGGTATCCACGGGCCTACTTTGCTAGCCCAACAAAGACTGGAAACCACCGCGCACTCGGCGACATCTTGGACTCAATTAATGAATTGAAGTACTACCGCGAAGCAGTCTTTGTCGAACTTCCTGGTCCTGATACATCAACAGCCAAAGTGATTGCGGCCAAGCACGCACCAAATTAGCCCAACTGAACTTCCCTGAATAGAATGGGAAACGTTCGCTGCAGAGAAATCTGTTGCAACATGGTGGGTGTAGCTCAGCTGGTAGAGCACCTGGTTGTGGTCCAGGACGTCGCGGGTTCAAGTCCCGTCACTCACCCCAAGTTTTCACCCGGACGGCCTGTCGAGCGTAAGCGGCAGGACGTCGCGGGTTCAAGTCCCGTCACTCACCCCATTAAATGATCAACCTGCTAGGTTTTGGATCATGTCGACGTCAACACTGGATACGAAAAAGCTCCAGCTTCGAGGTATTCGGTTAGAGCAGTTCACAATCACCTACAACGTGATTGAAGGCGTAATCGCAGTTACCGCAGGATTTATCGCCAGTTTTATTTCGCTAATTGGATTCGGCTTCGATTCTGGAATTGAAGTTTTTGCCGCTGTATTAGTTTTGACCCGCTTGAGGGCGCAGTTCTACTCGGGCGAGTTCAATGAAGCTAAAGAGCGCAAAGCATTAAAACTAATTGGCGTTACATTCTTTTTGTTAGCTGCTTACGTCACATTTTCCAGCGTCCGAAACCTACTCACTGAAAGCACTTCGGAAGTAAGTGTTATCGGTATTGCTCTAACTTCTCTATCTGTAATCATCATGCCTTTCCTAGCTCACCTAAAAATGTCAACTGGTCGAAAACTGGGATCTCGATTGCTAATGGCAGACGCAAAGGAGACGCAACTTTGTGCTTGGCTTTCTGTCTCAACCTTGGCTGGACTAGTTACGTTCTATTTCTTCAGCTGGAACTGGGTAGACAGTGTGGCCAGTTTGGTGATTGCAGTTTTCGCTATCATGGAAGGTAGGGAGGCATGGGCTGGTGAACTCGCATGCGATGACTGCGAATGTATTGGTAAGTGCACCTGTTAACTTCTAGTTATTACCGGTTTTCGGCGCTGGCGAATACTTAGTCGCTGAATCTTCCCGGGTAAATCCATAAAGAGTTAATCCAAATTCACGTGCAGTTTCAACGGCTAATGATGTTGGCGCTGACACCGCAACTACTGCAGAGATTCTTGCCGCAATTGCCTTTTGAATGATTTCAAAACCACCACGACCCGAGATTGCCAACGAATAACCATCTAGCGGAAGTAACTCATTCATCAAGGCATAGCCGATGACTTTATCTACCGCATTGTGTCTGCCAACGTCCTCCCGAACCACAATCAACTTTCCTTGTGGATCAAATAGGCCAGCTGCATGCAGCCCGCCAGTCTTATCAAAAATCTTTTGCTTGGGTCGCATCAACTCTGGCAACTTCAACAATTCTGATTCCGAAATGCCAGGTGCAGCAACATTGGAGCAGCCTCTGGTACGCAAATCTTCAATGTGGGTAGAGCCACATACGCCACAGGCACTAGAAATTGTAAAACGTCTTTCAAGAGTGCGCGTAACGGCAGGAGCATCTGGGACGACCCGAGCTACGATCACATTCTCTTGCTCGCGTGGAGTTAACTCTTTATCTTTACAAGTTGTGATGCCAATCAAATCTTCCCTAGTGCGTAACAAACCCTCAGTCCAAAGAAAGCCTGCACCCAATTCAATGTCTGCGCCAGGTGTTCGCATAGTTATAGCTAACTGCTGCAAGCCTGCACCGCCATCAATTCGAATCTCAAGTGGCTCTTCCCCAACCACATGATCACTAATGGTGGTGTTAGTTTTGGTTTTTAACACTTGAATCCGTTGGGTTGGATTCATCGGCTCTTGGCTAGTCAACGACTTGCCATTCAGCTACGGCATTAGAGACTGTTTCAATCAGATTGCGAACCTCATCTGGACTAAGGGAATCTTTACCTGCGGCATAGCCAAGTAAGAATGTTGTTAGAGGTGCTGACTTGCGCTCCACTCCATGAGCTACTTCGCGCGTTAAATCCAACAACTCAGATGTCAGAACTTCGTGTGGATCAACGTCAAGCAAGGTTGCTACTCGAGTCATCCACATTTTAGTAATTTGATCCATTGCTTCGCTTCCGTTTACTGCCTTAGCAACATCTTGCCACGTATCAAAGTCAACAACTTGATCTGGATTCACGTTTACACCAACCATCTGGAGGCTCGACAAAAGCCTTAGTGGTGACTGGTTTACACCTTGGGTTGAATTCAGCAAGTCCCGCAACAATTCAGTGCGAACACTGGCACACAATGGTTGACCATTACCATCACTTCGAATCGCCCAAGCGCCATCTCTGCCAAGCGCAGCTGCAATCAATGTCGAAACAGTGTCACTGGAAAGCGTCTGGTCTGCCGCCGAAATGAAGACATATTCACTAGTCACGCTTGTCAGTCCAGACCAAATACCAGCTGCAGGCCCTCCGCCTGGATTCAAATCCGGAACCCAGGTAACTGATTCATTCGCAACGGTTCCGATTTCGCGTGGGTAACCCACTATGAAAACTTTCCCAGGACAGGATTGGATCACATCTGCAATCAGTGCATTGCCACCTAACCCAAGTGGCAACATTGCCTTATCTACGCCACCCATGCGCGTTGCACTGCCACCAGCAACAATGATCGAATCAGGAATCGATGCATTACCGGTGCTCATAGTTATAAAGCATGACATGAGTTCGGTAGATTGTGACTATGTCAGCGGAGATTAATCACAATGTGGAATGGGACTTAGCCGTAGCGCTGAGCTTCGAATCTGTTGTGCCAAAGTCCACTAGTCAACTTCCGATTGCTGATGCCATCAACCTGGTCTTGGCTCAAGACTTAACGGCAGACATTGACTTGCCTCCAGCTCACACCGCCATGATGGATGGCTATGCAGTATTTGGACAAGGTCCATGGAAGATTGTCGGCGAACTTCATGCGGGTAGTTTTCTGCCTTACCTAGAAACTGGCTGTGCCCTGAAAGTAAGTACCGGCGCTCACCTGCCCCCACACTGTTCCTTCGTTATCCCCCAAGAACTGGCAACCTTGTTTGAAGGTGATGTGGCCAGCAAAAACTCATTCACACCAGGCCAGCATATTCGTCAGCCTGGTGATGAAGCCTTGGCTGGCGAAAATATCGCCGTTGCTGGCACCTTACTCACACCGGCAGTTGCTGGATTAGCAGCTAGCTCAGGTATCGATGAAGTTTCGGTTTATGAACGACCTAGCGTTTCGATTGTTGTTACTGGTAGTGAGTTGGCTACTTCAGGAAAGCCTGGACCTGGTCAGATTCGGGATTCACTTTCTGTGCAAGTTAGTCCGTGGTCGCAATATCTCGGTGCAACAGTGAACTCAAGTGTTAACTGTGCCGATAACTTAACTGAGCTATGTGCAGCAATTACAAAAGCTGACGGTGACATAGTGGTTGTCACAGGTGGAAGTTCATTCGGTGAACATGATTACTTGCGACCTGCGCTCGAGCAACTTGGTGCCATTTATGTCGTCAGTGAAATTTGGATGCGCCCTGGTCATCCATCTCTGCTAGCTAAACTTCCTGATGGCAAGTTAGTTGCAGGTCTACCTGGCAACCCACTTGCTGCCCTCGTAAGTTTTATGACAGTTGTTGCGCCGGCGCTGCGTGGTCTCTCTGGGCAAAGTGAATACCGAATAGGCAAAATTGCGCTGGCTAAGGATTTTGTGTGTGATCGCACTCGAGTAGTTCCAATTGTGATGTCTTCTGGAGCGGCCGAAATGACTGAGTTTCGTGGCTCCGCCATGCTGCGCGGACTTTCGCACGCGGATGCACTCGGAGTTATTTCACCTGGCAACAATCCAGCTGGAACTCTGATTAGAGTTCTTCCACTGCCTTGGCGAGTTAATTAAGCATTCGCCTTAGCGCGAAGTTCATCAACGACCTTGTTTAGAGTCTCACTAAAGTCATTCCGATTACTCGTTACATGCTGGTAAAAGTCAGAGCGCATCTTTGGCGTCCAAAATTTCACAAGATGTTCAGAAATTCGCAAATAAGTCTCTTCGTGAACTGGGATATTTTTTTCAATGTCTCCAGCCATTCGAGTAAGAATTGAAATGTCCAAAATTATGCCTTAGTCAAAACAGATTCAAGCGAATTCGTTGGTGCTTCACTCGAATCAGCTGGGCGAATTTCAACGGCTGTTACTTTGAATTCTGGACAGTTTGTCGCCCAGTCTGAAAACTCAGTTGTAATGACATTTGCCCCACTGGTTGGGTGGTGGAATGTTGTGTGAACTACACCAGCCGGGACACGATCGCTCACAAGTGCAGTCAGAATAGTTTCGCCAATTCGACTCGACACTGCAATCTTTTGACCATCAGCAATTCCGCGCATTGCAGCATCTGCCTCATGAATTTCTAGAACATCTTCTGGATGCCAAGTAACGTTTGCGGTTCGACGGGTTTGAGCGCCAACGTTGTACTGGCTCAAGATACGACCTGTTGTTAGCAGGAGTGGGAACTTACGATTTGAACGCTCTTCAGTTGGCACAAATGGGGTTTCCATAAATTGACCCTGTCCACGTACGAAACCTTCAACGTGCATGATTGGTGTTCCGGTTGGAGCCGCATCATTACATGGCCATTGCACGCTGCCAACTTCATCAAGCATTGCAAAGCTAACGCCTTTGAAAGTTGGTGTGATTTCTGCAATCTCGTCCATGATCTGAGCGGCATTGTCATAGTGCATTTCATAACCCATGGCCTGCGATAGTTCACAAATGATTTGCCATTCCTGCTTGCCATTCTTAGCGGCCATTACCGGACGCACGCGGTTGATGCGTCGCTCGGCATTGGTGAAGGTTCCATCCTTTTCCAGGAATGAAGTTCCTGGCAGAAATACATGCGCAAACTTTGAAGTTTCATTCAAGAACAAGTCCTGTACTACAACCAGATCCATCGCCTTAAGCGACTTTTCCACGTGCATAGTGTTTGGGTCAGATTGTGCGATGTCTTCACCATGTACAAACAGCCCACGGAATTCGCCAGAGATCGCATTGTCGAACATGTTTGGAATTCGCATGCCTGGATCAGACATGAGTTTTACGTCCCAAAGCATTTCAAACTGTTCGCGAACCGCATTGTCAGAAACATGTCGATAGCCCGAAAGCTCGTGTGGGAAGGATCCCATGTCGCATGCGCCTTGCACATTGTTCTGGCCGCGGAGTGGGTTAACTCCAACGCCATCGCGGCCGATGTTTCCGGTAGCCATCGCTAGGTTTGCCATACCCATAACCATGGTTGAACCCTGGGAATGTTCGGTAACTCCTAAACCGTAGTAAATCGCAGCATTCTTGCCAGTGGCATACATGCGCGCGGCCTGACGAATGGTTTCGGCTGGAACTCCAGATTGTGCTTCTACTACTTCTGGGCTGTTCTCCGGAAGTTCGATGAATTTGCGCCAGCGATTAAACGGTCCTGGATCGCAACGTTCGGCCACAAACTCTTCATCAATCAAGCCTTCAGTTGCGATGACATGTGCAATTGCATTAACCACTGCCACGTTGGTTCCTGGCTGTAGTTGTAAGTGATGATCAGCCTTAATGTGTGCTGATTCAACAAGATCAATCTTGCGCGGATCAATAACAATTAAGTTTGCGCCTTCGCGGATGCGGCGCTTCATGCGAGAGGCAAATACTGGATGAGCGTCAGTTGGATTCGCGCCAATAACCACGATTACATCAGTCTTTGCTACTGACTTAAAGTCCTGAGTTCCAGCGGAAGTTCCAAACGTAGTGCTTAAGCCATATCCAGTTGGTGAGTGGCAAACGCGAGCGCAGGTATCAATATTGTTATTTCCAAAAGCAGCGCGAACCATTTTTTGTACGACAAAGATTTCTTCATTGGTACATCTTGACGAGGAGATTCCACCAATGCTGTTATCGCCATACTTTTCTTGAATCGCCTTTAGCTTGGTCGCGGTGTATTGAATTGCTTCATCCCACGAAACTTCACGCCATTCATCGGTAATCTTCTCGCGAAGCATTGGCTTCGTGATGCGATCTGAATGCGATGCGTAACCCCAAGCAAAGCGGCCCTTAACACAACTGTGACCTTCATTGGCTCCACCAGTTTTTGTAGGGACCATTCGAACTAATTCGTCGCCACGTAATTCAGCATTAAACGAGCAACCAACACCGCAGTAAGCACAAGTGGTTTGAACGGTGCGAGTTGGCATTCCAAGATCAATTACTGACTTTTCTTGCAAAGTTGCAGTTGGGCAAGCCTGAACGCAAGCTCCACAGGAAACACATTCACTAGAAAGGAAGTTCAAGCCACCAGGACTTACCTTCGAGTTAAAGCCACGGCCTTCGATGGTTAGTGCGAGAGTTCCTTGAACTTCATCACAAGCGCGAACGCATCGATTACAAACAATGCATTTGCTTTCATCGAATGAGAAGTAAGGATTTGAAGCATCAGTTGGAGCATCTAGGTGATTCTTGCCATCCATGCCGTAGCGAACTTCGCGAAGTCCAGCTACTCCAGCCATGTCTTGTAGTTCGCAATCGCCATTAGCGGAGCAAGTCAAGCAATCAAGTGGATGGTCGGAAATGTAAAGTTCCATGACATTCTTACGAAGTCTGGCTACCTTGGTGGTTTGGGTGCGCACAACCATGCCGTCTTCTACTGGAGTTGTGCATGATGCTGGGGTACCACGACGACCATCGATTTCAACGATGCACATACGGCAAGAACCAAATGGCTGAAGTGAATCTGTGGCACAAAGTTTTGGAATATCACAGCCAGATTCTCCGGCAGCACGCATTACCGAAGTACCTTCAGGAACTAAGTGAGTTTCACCATCAATCGTGACGCTAACCATGACATCAGAGTTTGATTTTGGGGTGCCGTAATCTGCTTCACCGATACCAGAGCGCATCGGCATAGTTCCGCGTGGATCTGAAAGTAATGTCATCACTTCACCTCTACCTTTATACCAAAATCTGCAGGGAATAACTTGAGTGCGCTTCGAACTGGCAGTGGCGTTAAGCCACCCATTGCACATAGTGAGCCATCAGTCATGACTTCGCATAAATCTTCAAGAAGTTCAAGGTTTTTGGCTTGCTCTTCACCGGCAACAATGCGATCAATAACTTCAACGCCTCGGGTTGAACCAATTCGACAAGGTGTGCACTTGCCGCAAGATTCTTCGGCACAAAATTCCATTGCAAAGCGAGCTTGCTTTGCCATGTTCACAGTGTCATCAAAAACCACGATGCCGCCGTGGCCCAGCATGCCGCCAACTTCAGCTAAGGATTCATAACCCATTGGAACGTCCCATGATTCGACACCAAGGTAAGCGCCAAGTGGCCCCCCAATTTGAACCGTCTTAATTGGTCGTCCACTATGAGTGCCGCCGCCAACTTTGTTCACCAGATCGCCAAGTGTGATTCCAAATGGAAGTTCAACTATGCCACCACGCAAAATGTTTCCAGCCAGTTGGAAAACTTGAGTTCCGCGCGAACGATCCACTCCAAATGATTGATACGAAGCTGCGCCATCAGCCAGAATCATTGGCACAGCTGCCAAAGTCATTACGTTATTGATAACAGTTGGCTTGCCAAACAATCCAACTAGAGCTGGGATCGGTGGCTTGGCACGAACCATGCCACGCTTTCCTTCCAAGCTCTCCAACATTGCGGTTTCTTCACCGCAAACATAACTGCCGGCGCCAACACGAACTTCTAAATTGAATTTGAATCCAGAACCAAGAACTGAATCTCCAAGTATTTTGCTTTCATTTGCAATCTCAATTGCTTGATTCAAAACATCAATTGCATGTGGGTATTCAGATCTGACATAGATCAAGCCTTGAGTCGCACCTACTGCGATTCCAGCAATGATCATGCCTTCGATCAAGGTGAAAGGGTCGCCTTCCATCAGCATTCGATCGGCAAAAGTTCCACTGTCACCTTCATCGGCGTTACAGCAAATGTATTTTTGATCAGACTCTGTGTTTAGAACCGTTTTCCATTTGATGCCTGCCGGAAAACCTGCTCCACCACGTCCGCGAAGTCCAGATTCAGTAACTTCATCAACAATTTTTGCTGGGCTCATCGCAATTGCATTACGCAAACCTTTAAGTCCACCGTTGACTTCGTAATCCACCAAGGAAAGCGGATCGGTAACGCCAACCCTGGCAAAAGTTATTCGAGTTTGATTCTTAAGGAAATCCAATTCTTCGACAAGTCCTATGCAAGAGTCATGTGCACTTCCAGACAGTAGTCCAGCAGCAATCAGCTCAGGTACCTGATCAGCCGAAACATTTGCGTAGCCAACTCTTCCAGTCTCAGTTTCAACTTCGACTAGTGGCTCAAGCCAAAGCATGCCGCGGGAACCATTTCGTACAACTGTGACATCAAGTCCACTTTTGGTTGCCTGATCGGAAATTGCCTGAGCGACTTCATTTGCTCCCATTGATAGTGCTGCCGAGTCCATAGGGACGAAAACTTTTGTCATGCGGTCACCGCCGAGGTTGCGGCAAAGATTTTTTCACAAGTTGCTCTGCCAATTGGTGCGCCATTGACCATAGCTGCAGGGCCTAGAGCGCAATTACCTAAGCAAAATGTCTGTTCCATTTGGATGTCATCCTTGATGTTTCCCTTATGGATGTCATAGCCCTTGTCATGTAGTTCGCTTATAAGGCTTGCACTGCCTGATGCTTGGCAGGCTTCCGCAACGCAAACCTTGACTACTGCCTTTGCAGGTGGTGTTGATCGGAAGTCACTATAGAAAGTGAAGACGCCATAAACCTCAGCGCGCGAAACATTGGAATTCTTCGCAATTATGTCCAAAGCGCTATCGGGTACGTAGCCAAGGAGTTCCTGCACAAGTTGCAATGAGCGCAGAACTGCAGATCCATCCCCTTTGTAAGGTCCTAAGTAATTAAGGATGCTTTCTTCCGAGAAGTTACTCACTTGGCACTCCAATTAGTTTTAACAGTTGTTCTTCAAGGTGCTTGTCGCCCACTTGGATGATTTCAAGTGGTAATCCGATTAATTCAGCAGCGTCTTTTGCGGCAGCTTCTAGTTCAGGAGTTTGATGTTGAGCTAGCCATAAAACTCTTTTGTAGGAATGAAAGTAGTCATCGCGCAATTCTGGGTAACGGTCTAAGCCCATTTCTGTCATGACGCTTCGGCGAAAAGTCTTAACCAAGTAATCAGTGAATACATACGTCCCCGGAACGGCCTCAAACTCAGCTTTCATTCTTTCAGCAGTTGCAAATACGTCATAGCAATGGTCACCTGATAAGCGCGAGACTTGATACTTATCGCAAAGTGCATCTATCGCCCCATAAGTTCCACAATCTGCGTATGCAATCGCTACTTGATCATGAGTTGGTTGTAATTCCAGAATCATTTTTTCAACTTCAGGTGCAATTCCCTCAGGGCGATTGTGCAGTAATGGGTTTATTGGCTCGATGCGTAATGTCAGATTTCGACGATCGGCAATTTCGTGCACGTGGGCTGCCAGTGCACCGCAAGCTATAACTGCAACGCTCATGACGGCAGCGCCAGCTCCAAGAAGAACTTGTCATTGAAATCTGGGCGATCGGAAAGCTCCACATAATCAACTTCATCCAGCAAAGTTGTTGCGCCACTTCGCTCTGTGCTGGAAAGCAGAACCATCTTTGCGCCTTCGCCTGCAACGTTTCCAGCACTAACGATGCGCATCACTGGAAGTTTTGGAACAAGCCCAATGCCAATTGCCGAAGCAGGTGACAAGTAAGAACCAAATGAGCCAGCTAACAAAACCTGCTGAACATCGTCATCCACAAGGCCTACTTCTTCAAGCAGTAAGCGCCATCCGGTAGCAATCGAAGCTTTTGCGAATTGAAGTTCGCGAACATCGCGCTGCGACAAGTAAACCGTTGGCTCTTCGCCATCCCAATGTAGGACGAAGATTCGATCTCCAGCTTCCCGAGTCAACAAGCGTGACGCTAAATGTGGAGCAATCTTCATGGCGTCTTCATCTGTGACAAATCTGCCTGAGTCATCAATCAGTTTTGCTTTGTGCAATACATAAACGGCATCAACCAGGCCAGAGCCACAAATGCCTACTGGAGTTGTATCTCCGATGACTCCAAGTTTGATTCCTTCGTCAGTAACTTGAACAACTTCAATAGCGCCATCAGCTGCGCGCATACCGCAAGCAATCGAGGCAGCTTCAAATGCTGGGCCAGCTGGCGCAGCAGTTGTAAGGATTTGATCGCCATTGGAAAGTACGATTTCGCAGTTAGTGCCAACATCAATCAACAGGCGAACTCGCTTATCGCGATCCATGCCAGTTGCTAGGACACCAGCAACGATGTCGCCACCAACGTATGCGCCAAAGGCTGGGAATAAGAAGACTCGTGCTGATGGCAATAGTTCAATGCCGATTTCAGCCGCTGTAAAGATCGGCCATTTCTGAGCAGCAGTAATGAACGGTGCAACACCAACTGGCTCTGGATCTACGCCAAGCAAAATCTCAACCATTGTGGCGTTACCAGCGATCGCAATTTCATAAACCTGGTCTGCTGAGACTTCAGCCTCAGTACAAACCTCTGCAATCAGTTCATTCAATGTGGCAAGGCCAGCAGTTTGCATCAAACCAGCTGCTAACGGATCCATCATGGTTGCTGAAATTCGTGAGATTACGTCGGCGCCAAATGGCTGCTGCTTATTCAGCATTGACTTAACTGCCATAGGAGTTCCGGTAACTAGGTCTAGCAGGGTTGCTACAACAGTCGTAGTTCCAAGGTCGATGCCAATTGCATAGTTTTGCGCCGAGGTATCCCCTGGCTCGACAGCAATCAAAGCTTCATTCACAACAACTGCAGTGACTTTGAAATCGTTCTTGCGAAGAACAGTTGGAAGTGTCTTTAGAACTGAGAGATCGGCCTCAAATTCCAAGTCATCCATAGCATCGCGTAACCGATCAATGTCCGGGCGCTGATCGTGAAGGGTTGGTTCAATAAGTTCTACATAACGCTTTTGAACTGCCGGTCGCAGAATTACTTGGCGTCCAACACCAACGGTTGCTGCTTTTGGACGAGTTGAAAGTGGCGGAACATCAACCTTTAGATTTCCATTTGCGCGAGCCACACATGCCAAACGCCAGCCATCGGCTAGTTGTTCTGGGCTGAAAGCTCGAATATCCAAGCGTGAAACCGGAACTTCACCCTCGATAACTTGGATCTTGCACTTCTTACAAGTTCCATGGCCACCACAGGTTGAGTCAATCGCTAAACCGTTCCAGGAAGCAGCATCAAAAACAGTGACACCAGGTGGCACTCGAACATCAGTTCCACTTGGTGTGAACTGTAATTGAACGCGACCAAGCCCACTGACAGTTGTGTCAGCCTTTGTGCTTTCTTCGTTTGGCACGTTTTATCTCTCGCTTAGTTTGAAATTACGCTTCTTTATTTGCGCGGAAACTGGTGATCCAATTTGCGCCCCACTGGTCTAATCCAAGAAGTAGGTCGGCTGCGCGAACTGCCTGGACAACTTCTGGAGTACGGCCATCCATGATTGCTGAGGTCAGACCCATTGACATTGCCATCGGCATGAAAGCTGCATTTAACGCGTGACGATTTGGCAGACCGAATGAAACATTGGATGCACCGATCGACATGTTTAAGCCGTACTTTTCTTTAATCAAGTAGATCGTTTCAAGGGTGTTCTTGGCATTTTCTGGATCAGCACCAACTGGCATGGCAAGTGGATCAATCAGAAGGTTATCTAGTGAGATGCCTTCTTTTTCAACGCGTCGCACAATCTTTTCCACAATTACCATGCGGTCTTTGGCAAGCATTGGGATTTCAATTTCATCATTTGGCAGTGCCAAGATGGCAGCGTCATATTTCTTAACCAAAGGAAGGATGATGTCCATGCGCTCGTCTTCACCAGTCATTGAGTTAACCAGTGCTTTTCCTTCATATACGGCCAGACCAGCATCAAGTGCTTCAATTACAGATGAGTCAATGCAGATTGGCAGGTCAGTCAGTGACTGAACTAGCTTGATGGCCCGGGCTAAAAGTGCTGGTTCGTCAGTAAGTGGCACACCCATGTTCACGTCAAGCATGTCGCAGCCACCAGCAACCTGGTCAGCAACGTCAATGTTGATAGTTGAAAGATCATCAGCACGAAGCTTTTCCTGGAACAATTTGCGGCCAGTCGGATTCAGGCGTTCGCCAATGATTACGAATGGTAAGTCGTGACCCATCGTTACTGTTTTTGTGGCGGAACTAAGCACTGTATGCATGGTCGTCCTTTACTTCGTTAGTTGTTGCATTGTTGGTTGTTATCTCGCGAACTCGGCCAAGATCTGTCATTAGTCGTTCTAAAGTGTCGTCATTTCTAAAATCAGTAATGTGTAAGCCACGTACTGCCGGTTGCGCCAATGCGTGCTGGGCAAACTCCAAAGTCTGCAAATACGCTTCTTCGGCTGGATCAGCTGCCTTTTCCACGCGAGCAATTTGATCAGCAGGAACATCAATACCAGGCACACTGTTGTGCATAAAGTTCAGTGGCCGAGCTCCCTTAACCAAAACAACGGTTGGAATGATTGCGATTTTGCCAGCAAGGCCAGCATCGCGAACTCCAGCACAGAATTTTTCTAGCCGATCTTGGTGATAACAAATCTGAAGCTGCAGGAACTTTGCGCCTGCTGCGTACTTCTTTGCAACGCGTTGCACTCGGTACTCAAACGGTGGAGCGCCAGGATTTTCAACTGCGCCAATAAACATGTGCGGAGCTGGATCAATTTTGCGACCAGACATGTACTCGCCACGTTTAATTGTGCTCATTAGGCGAACAAGTTGTGGGCCATCTAAATCAAAAACTCTACGAGCTTCGGTTTCATCACCGGCAGTTACGTCATCACCCGTAAGTGCAACATAATTTTCTACGCCAAACATCGAGGCGCCCATGATGTCGGCTTGTTGGGCTAGGCGATTCTTGTCGCGGCACACAACCTGCAAGATTGGCTCTAAGCCAAGTTGCTTAATTGCAATTGCAGTTGCCACGTTTGATGCGTGTGCATGCGCTGCAGTGTTGTCCGTCGCATTGACACCATCAAACCAACCACGGAACCGATCTGCATACTTCTTTGCTTTTTCAAGTCCGTTTCCATCTAGGGAATGAAATTCAGCAGTAAAAACAGTTTCAGTTGTATTCATTAACTTTTGCTCAAGAGTCGACATTAATGATCAACTCCTTGCGCAACAGATTCATCAGTTGTGTTCTTCCAACCAGCTGGAGTCCAGCGATCTCTCTTAGTGAAGAAGTTCTTCCAGGATGAAGTTCCCTTTAGGCGGTTATCAACCGGTGGACGTAAATGGTTGTATTCGTCCTTCCAAGAAGACGGCAAAGGCCAATCCTGCGTGCGGTCATAGGCCTTAAGCCAGACGCATTTCATTTCTGGCTTCACTTCGCAATGACCGTTTTCGCGCACGCCACCACATGGGCCATTGCGCAATGTCTTTGGGCAATTCATAGGGCAAGTCATGCCAGTTGAATGCAAAACACATTGCCCGCAGTCTTGGCATCCCCAAACGGGACCCTTAACTACGTGCTCAATGGTTGCGATAAAGGTTGTCATGGTGATGTTTACTGGCCGCGCTTAACGGCGATTAGTTCCTTAGCCTTGCGAACTGCAGTTGAAGCATCTGCTGCATAGCCGTCAGCGCCAACAACATCAGCGTATTCCTGGGTAACCGGAGCGCCACCAACCATGATGATTACGTCATCGCGCATACCAGCCTTGGTAATTTCATGAATGTTTACCTTGAACATTGGCATTGTGGTTGTTAGGAATGCGGACATACCAACAACGTCTGGCTGATGTTCCTTGATTGCATCAATGAACTTCTCAGGTGCACACTGCACACCGATATCAATAACTTGGAAGCCAGCGCCTTCAAGCATGATGTTTACAAGATTCTTGCCAATGTCGTGAACGTCACCCTTAACAGTTCCCATTAGGAATGTTCCTACGGTCTCAGCACCAGTGTCTGCCAGTAGCGGACGAAGCACATCTAATGCGCCACTCATGGCACGACCAGCAATCAACATTTCTGGCACGAAGTAGTCGCCGCGCTCAAATCGTGCGCCAACTTCTTCAAGTGAAGGGATCAATGCATCGAACAGGATTGAGTCAGGTGTTAGCCCTTCCTCAAGTCCCATGTGAGTTAGCTCTAGCACGCGAGGTGCATTGCCTTCCATGGTGCGTTCGTACATTTCCTTTAGAATTTCGTCGGGTGTCATGCCGCTCCTTCTTGTTGTAAGCCTTGCACTTGGTTTAATTCTCGACGCATAAGTTGTGCAATGTGCAATTCATCGCCTGGGGTAATTCTCTCAGCCGGACCACTAACCGACAAAGCCGCGATCGCCTTGCCGTTGGCACCTAGAACAGGAATAGCAACTGCAATCAGACCTTGTTCAAGTTCGTTACGTATAACGGCGTAACCAACTTCTCGAGCTTTTCGAATGTGCTGATCAAGTAATGCGAAATCTGTGATTGTTTCTGTAGTGCGCGGCGCCAAAGTGCTCGGCACGGTAGCTCCACCAAAGGCAATCAGAACTTTGCCGGCTGCTGAGCAATGTGATGGAACGCTTTCACCAACCCAATTACGACTACCTAATAAGTAAGAACCTTCAACTTGAGCGATGTTGTCGATACCGGTATGTCCGGTTACCGCAAGACTGACGGTTTCGTGAGTAATGTCAGCAATTCGTTCCATGGCTGGAGTCAATGAACCAATCAATGCTGTGTAAGCGCCACCACGAACTGCAAACTGGTTTAGAACTGGACCTGCTTCAAAGCCGCCAACCGTGCTTCGGGCCAAAAGCCCACTTCGTTCCAATGCGCTAAGAATTCGAGAAGTTGTTCCCTTAGCAAGGCCGGTGGCTGCAACTAATTCACTTAAAGTTTGCGGATCCTCCGAGTTAATAACTCGGATTAAAAGGTCACAGGCGCGATCGATAGATTGCGTTCCAGTTACTGGCTTTTCGCCTAACTCTTCGCTCATCTCGCCTCCCCCTATATAGAGGTCAAATTTCGATCTGAAGCTTTCGAGAAAGTTTCACGATCTGGAACCTATGTTCCACATCGTACGCTAACATATCGGGTATTCGTCAAGCCTTTTTGATGAAAAGTTTCAACTTGTTATCTAACTAGATAGCCGCACAACAGGAGCCCGTTATGTTCCAGAACAAAAGCCCACGTTATGAAATTCTTTCGCAGGATGCCATGGCAGTCCTGGATAAGGGTTGGCGACGCATTGTTTCCGAAATGGGAGTCGAGTTTATGCACGAGCGCGCCTTGGACCTGTTCCGCGCAGCTGGGCAAAAAGTTGAAGGTAACAACGTTAAGTTCGATCCGGATTGGATTCTGGAGCAAGTTGCAAAGGCGCCGAGTGAATTCACTTTGCAGGCACGCAACCCAGAGAAGAACGTAATCATCGGTGGCGACAACATGGTTTTTGCTGGCGTTTACGGTCCACCGTTTGTGCGCGACTTGGCTGAGCGCCGTGATGGAACTCTTAAGGACTTCCAGAACTTCACCAAGCTTGGTCACATGTTTGGTGATCTAGATGTATCGAGCAGTGTTGTAGTTGAGCCAAACGATGCCCACCTAGATACTCGTCACATCGACATGATCCACAACTTGATGACACTTAGTGACAAGCCATTCATGGGCAATGTTGTTACTGGCTTGAATGCACGAGACACAATCAAGATGGCTGAGATTGTTTTCGGTTCTCGCGAAAGCATCGAGAAGACTCCAGCCATTATTTCTCTAATTAATTGCAACTCCCCACTTCGCTGGGATGATCGCATGTTGGAATCATTGTTTGAATACAGCGAGGCTGGTCAGCCTTGCGTTCTAACCCCATTCCTTTTGATGGGTGCAATGAGCCCAGTAACAATTCCAGCATCTTTGGTTCAGCAAATTGCTGAAGCATTGAGTGGTATTGCATTGGCACAGCTAGTTCGCCCAGGCTGCCCAGTTGTGTTTGGTTCATTCCTTTCAAACATTGACATGCAGTCCGGTTCCCCAATGTTTGGTACTCCAGAATCAGCAATGGGTCTGCTTTGCACTGGTCAGATCGCGCGTCACTTTAACTTGCCTTTCCGTGGTGGTGGCGGACTAAACGCGGCCCAGACTGTTGATGCTCAGGCGGGTTACCAAACCTTGATGACAATGCACGCAACATTCCTTGCAGGCACAAACTTCGTTATGCACGCAGCCGGCTGGCTTGAAGGTGGCCTCGTAGCTTGCTATGAAAAGTTTGTTATGGACGTTGAAATTCTTCAGGCCATGCAGGCTGAGTTCACTCCATTTGAAATCGATGAAGCATCCTTGGCATTCGAAGCTCACGAAGAATCGGGTCATGGTGGTCACTTCCTAGGAACCCAACACACCATGGAGCGATTCCGCGATTGCTTCTACCGACCATTCCTGTCGTCAGCAGATAACTTCGATCGCTGGTCACGCAATGGTTCAAAGACAACAGATGTACGTGCCAATGAAATTGCGCACAAAATGATCGAAGAGTACGAGCCTCCAGCAATGGATTCCGCAATCAAAGAAGAGCTTGACGAATGGGTCGACAAGCGCAAAAAGGAGTTATTAGCATGAAATCTGATATCGATATTGCTCGGGCAGCTACAACTGAATCAATTGTTTCGGTTGCAGCAAAAATCGGTATTCCTGCAGATGCAGTTCTGAACTATGGTCCAACAAAGGCCAAGATCAATATGGAATTCATCTCCTCGCTGAAATCTAAGCCAAACGGCAAGTTAGTTCTTGTTACTGCAATGACACCTACTCCTGCGGGTGAAGGCAAAACGACAACCACAGTTGGTTTAGGTGATGGCCTTAACGCCATTGGTAAAAAGGCAATTGTTTGTCTGCGCGAACCATCCCTTGGTCCATGCTTTGGCATGAAGGGTGGTGCTGCAGGTGGCGGTTTTGCTCAGGTAGTTCCAATGGAAGACATTAACCTGCACTTCACTGGCGACTTCCATGCCATCGGTGCTGCGCATAACTTGCTATCAGCAATGCTTGATAACCACATTTACTGGGGTAACGAACTAGGCATTGACGTGCGTCGCATCGCTTGGAAGCGCGTAATCGATATGAACGATCGCGCCTTGCGCGAAATCACTGCTGCGCTAGGTGGACCTGGAAATGGTTACCCACGTGAAGCTGGATTCGACATCACAGTAGCAAGCGAAGTCATGGCGATTCTTTGTCTAGCAATGGATCTAGACGATCTAGAGCGTCGCCTTGGAAACATTGTTGTTGGTTATACCCGCGACAAAGTTGCAATTACTGCAGCACAACTAAATGCAAATGGTGCGATGACTGTACTCCTTAAAGATGCCTTGATGCCTAACTTGGTTCAGACTCTTGAGAACAATCCGGCATTTGTACATGGTGGGCCATTTGCAAACATTGCACATGGTTGCAACACAGTATTGGCAACCCATACTGCACTAAAGCTTGGAGACTATGTAGTTACTGAAGCTGGCTTTGGTGCCGACCTTGGTGCTGAGAAATTCTTCGACATTAAGTGTCGCAAAGCCGGCTTAGAACCAGCTGCGGCTGTAATCGTTGCAACCGTTCGAGCGCTAAAGATGCATGGCGGCGTTGCAAAGGATGATCTTGGCAAAGAAAATGTTGCCGCTGTTGAAGCAGGACTTTCAAACCTTGGTCGTCATATCCGCAACGTACAAAAGTTTGGCGTTCCAGTTGTAGTTGGTGTCAACAACTTCACAACTGATACTGATGCTGAATTTGCTGCAGTGCAAAAGTACTGCGCTGAAATGGGCGTTGACGCTATTCGCTGCACCCACTGGGCCGAAGGCAGCAAGGGCACGACTGAGCTTGCGAAAAAGGTTGTTGAAATTGTTGAAGGTGGAACTGCAGCCTTCAAGCCGCTCTACCCAGACACCATGTCACTTTGGGACAAGGTCTCGACAATCGCAACGGAAATCTATGATGCTGGCGAAGTAGTTGCCGACAAGAGCGTGAAGGATCAGTTCAAGGTATTTGAAGATGCCGGTTACGGTCACTTCCCGATCTGTATGGCTAAGACTCAGTACTCATTCTCAACAGATGCAGCAGCCAAGGGTGCACCATCCGGACACACTGTTGCGATTCGGGAAATCCGCTTAAGTGCGGGTGCTGAGTTCATCGTGGTTGTAACTGGAGACATCATGACAATGCCAGGCCTGCCTAAGGTTCCAGCTGCAAATAGCATCAAGCTTGAAAATGGCGAAGTTGTAGGTTTGTTCTAACAAGTTTGTAAAACGCCAGACAGGTGTTGCCCATGACGCATAATGTTGCGCCATGGGCAACACTAATTTGGCGGATAGTAGTTCCGTTCAATCGGTAGATCGAGCCTTAATGATCCTGGAGATATTGGCGCAACGCGGTGAATCTGGGGTTACGGAAATTGCCGCCGATCTGGGTGTTCACAAATCAACAGCTTCACGCCTGATGACCGCGCTACTGAACCGAGGCTTAGTCGATCAAGTCTCTGATCGTGGTCGCTATCGGTTAGGGCTTGGTTTAGTTCGCCTAGCAGGCTCTGTTACTAGTTCATTGGGTGCGGTTTCGGGCTCACGATCAGTAACCAGAGCCTTAGCTGAAGAAGTGGGCGAAACTGTAAACATTGCTGTCCTTGACAACAATCGGGTGCTTTATGTTGACCAGATCATTGGGCCATCACTGGTGTCAATGCGCAGCTGGCTCGGCCAGAGCGTCCCAACTCACTGCACAGCCAGCGGAAAAGTATTAACTGCTTGGCTGGATGAACCAAAGAGATTAGCGGCTCGACCAGATTCGTGGGAAAAACTAGCTCAAAACACAATTACTTCTGGCGATGCACTTGAAAAGGAATTAAAGCGCGTGCGAGAACTTGGTTACGCAGTGGCAAATCAAGAGATGGAAGCTGACTTTATGGCGATTGCTGCCCCAATTCGAGATGAGCACAATGAAGTAACTGCCGCGCTGGTTATTTCAGGCCCAATAAGTCGCATTAAGCCTGAAGATTTTGAGTCTCTTGGCCACATTGTGAAACAAAGTGCATCTAAGCTTTCGGGCAATCCAGACATCTGGCGAGAGTAAGGTTTTCAACTATGAAATACGAAAAAGTGACTGAACTGTTCATTGATGGAAAGCGCCAAGGCAGTTCCTCGGGCGAGATCCGAAATGTTCTACACCCAGCAGATGGTCACTTAGTTGCAACCTTCCATGAAGGTGGCGCTGCTGACACTGTCTCGGCCATTGATGCGGCGCGAAATACCTTTGATGGCACGCACTGGCCATCCTTTAGTGGCGAACAGCGCGGAAAGATTCTGGAACAAGTTGCTGATATTCTGGAGCGCGATAAAGAGTTGTTTGCTCAAGCAGAGTCCGAGGACACTGCAAAAAGAATCGTTGAAGCCCGCTATGACATCGATGATGTAATTTCAGTTTTCCGCTACTTCGCCAAGTTGGCTATAAAACCTCATGAACGCGAAGTAGATCCAGGTCGTGAAAACGTTCGCAGCACTATGACCACAGAACCCATTGGCGTGGTTGCCATGATTACGCCTTGGAACTATCCCCTGCTTCAAGCATCCTGGAAGATGGCTCCCGCAATAGCCGCAGGATGCACGTTCGTTATTAAGCCAAGTGAACTTACCCCAACAACAACTTCAATGATGATGGATGTGTTTACCGAAGCCGGTCTGCCAGCTGGAGTTGCAAACTTAGTGCTTGGCGCAGGTGCTGTCGCCGGTGGACCATTAAGTACTCACCCTGGCGTCGACATGGTCTCATTCACGGGAAGTCTTGCAACCGGTAAGAGACTAATGGTCAATTCTGCAGAAACTGTAAAGCGGGTAGCTCTCGAACTTGGTGGCAAAAATCCAAACATTATCTTTGCTGATGCTGATCTAGATGCTGCAATCGATAACGCGCTAACTGCGGTCTTCTTGCACTCTGGTCAGGTTTGTTCATCGGGCGCAAGACTTTTGGTGGAGAAGAAAATTCACAATCAAGTTGTTGACGAGATCGCACGTCGCGCCGAGCTTATTCGACTAGGAGGCGCGCATGATGAAGATGCTGAAACTGGTGCCCTTATCAGTGCAGCACATCGCGACAAAGTTGAGCGCTATGTAGCCGAAGCTCTTGCTGAAGGCGCCGTTTTGCGAGCTGGTGGAATACGTCCTGAAGGATCGCAGTTTGCCAACGGCTTCTTCTATCGCCCAACTGTTTTAGACAACTGCACTACTGAGATGTCCTGTGTTCAAGATGAATCTTTTGGGCCGATCTTGACTGTCGAAACTTTTGAAACTGAAGAAGAAGCGATCAAACTTGGCAATGACACTATCTTTGGTCTAGCCGGAGCTGTATGGACTAGTGATTCAGAAAAAGCACAACGCATGGCACGTCGGCTTCGTCATGGAACAATCTGGATCAACGATTATCATCCTTATGTTGCGCAAGCAGAATGGGGTGGCTTCAAGCAATCAGGTAACGGCCGCGAGCTTGGCGAAGCGGGCCTTGCAGAATATCTAGAGCACAAGCACATTTGGCAAAATCTAGCTCCAGCACCATCGGAGTGGTTCACCCCAGCGAAAGGGCAAGTAAATGTCTAATAACTCGAGTGCAATCTCAGTAAAGAACCTTTGGCAGGTCTTTGGGCCTAACCCAGAAAAGATTGTTGATAGTCCGGACGCTCGTTTGCCTCGCGCTGAACTACGCGAAAAAACCGGTAATACCGCCGCGGTTCAAGATGTGTCCTTTGATGTTGCACCTGGCGAAGTATTCGTAGTTATGGGTCTTTCGGGATCAGGTAAATCAACTCTGGTTCGTTGTTTAACCAGACTTATTGAGCCAACTGCTGGAAGCGTTGTATTAAACGGCGAAAACATAATGGAGGCAAATGCTGCCCGGCTTCGGGAACTGCGCCGGACAAAGTTTTCTATGGTGTTCCAAAACTTTGGCCTACTGCCACATCGCAAAGTTATTGACAACATTGCCTTCGCACTTGAAGTTAACGGCGTCAGTAAAGAAAAGCGTCATGCTCGTGCGAACGAAGTTATTGAACTTGTAGGACTTCAAGGTTTTGCGTACGCATATCCAGAACAGCTTTCGGGTGGTATGCAACAACGTGTGGGTCTAGCTCGTGCGCTTGCAGTTGATCCAGAAGTTATGTTCCTAGATGAACCATTCTCAGCACTTGACCCGCTAATTCGTCGTGACATGCAAACTGAAGTTATTCGACTTCACGAAGAATTAGGCAAGACCATGGTTTTCATTACTCACGATTTGTCGGAAGCGCTAAAGCTTGGCGACCGGATTGCGATTATGCGCGACGGCGCTGTCGTTCAGATGGGAACTGCTGAAGAACTGATTGCAAATCCTGCTGATGCTTACGTTGAGGATTTCACTCGCGATGTTCCTAAGTCACATGTCTTAACGGTTCGTACTATCGCGCGACCATTAGCAGATTCAGAAACTGCAACTGGGCGCACGATCCCAGCAGAAACAATCATTCGTGATGCAACCGCTGCGGTACTCGATGCAAATGGTCCTGTCGGAGTTGTCGCAGGCGGAAACATAATTGGCTACATTAAATCTCGCGACATCTTGCAGGTTGTCGGAGGCGGTACTCACGCATGAGCGTAAGAACTGAACCAGCCGTTTCATTTGCACCAAAAGCCATTCGTCGTAGTTGGTTGCTTGCTGGACTATTTTTTGTTTGGGTTGCCCTGGCGCAGATCTTGAAAGGCAAGGCAACTCTGGAGCTTGCCGTTCCAGATAATTCAGCTTTTACCGCGTGGGCTGGTGAGGTTGCAGATTCGATTAGAGATAACCGTAATGATGGCCTTGCCTTTAAGTATTTCTTTAATCCAATCCGAGAATTTGTTGATGGCTTTGTAAACGTAATTCGCGAATTCATCGCAATCCCTAACGGCAGTTCCAGCATTCCAGTGCTCGGTTGGCTAGGAGTCATCTCGGTAATTGGTTTCGTAGTATTCGCAGTCTCGAACATTCGCATGGCATTTGCTGCCGTTGCTTTAACTTTTGCTTGCGGCGCCCTTGGTTTGTGGACTGATTCCATGGACACCTTGGCCATGACCTTTGCAGCCGTGTTCCTTTCATTAGCAATTGGTATCCCGGTTGGTATCTGGGCTGGGTTATCAGATCGGGTGCTAAAAATAGTTACTCCTATTCTTGACTTAGCACAGATCTTGCCAACTCTGGTTTACTTGGCTCCCCTTGCTCTTGTCTTTTTGATCGGTCCAGCATCTGCAACTATCGCCACGATGGTTTACAGCATTCCAATTGCAGTTCGCTTAACAGCATTTGGAATTCGTGGCGTACCTACCAGCCCAGTTGAGGCTGGCACGTCTATGGGTACAACTAAGCGACAACTATTGCGCAAAGTTCAACTCCCGATGTCGTCACGCACAATCATTATGGGAATTAATCAAACGGTTATGGCAGCGCTTTCCTTTGTGGTTATTGCAGCACTGATTGGCGCTCCAGGGCTTGGAAAACCAGTGCTCGATGCATTGATTATTCGAAATGTTGGTGATGGGTTTGTAGCTGGCATAGCAGTTGTACTTATCGCCATCATGTTGGATCGCAGCACTTCAGCTGCAATCTCCAAGGAAGATACTTTTGTTCCACCATCAGAAGCAGATCGTAAGCGCAGAAAACTTGCGTTGCTTGTCGCCGGCATTGCTGCCATTGTAGGAATTGTTCTGTCTCGTCAAATGGCTTGGGCAGCATTCTTTCCAAAGCAAATCGACATTAGCTCGCAAGTTGCGAATGCTTCCGACTCTGCAGTGACTTGGGTTACCGAAAATATGGAACTACTAACTGCAGGCCTCAGTAAAGCTGTCACAGTTGGCGTATTAAACCCACTTGAAAGCATCCTTGCTAACTCTCCTTGGTACTTGACGATTGCCATGATCACTTTGATCTCACTAATTCTTGGTGGGATTAGATCCGCAATTGTTTCTGCAACTTTGTTGCTTGCAATTGTTGCAACTGGCCTTTGGTACGACACCATGATTACATTCACGCAAACCATTGTGGCCACGATGCTTACGATGATTGTTGGTGTTGTGCTCGGTGTTTGGATTGGTCGAAATGCGCGTGCTGAGAGAGCCTTACGGCCAATCCTGGATGCGGGTCAAACCCTGCCCGCTTTCGTATATCTAATCCCGATGCTTGGCTTCTTTGGCCCATCGAGATTTACCGCAATCGCGACTGGCATTGTGTATTCGATCCCAATCGTGGTGAAAATCGTGGGTCAGGGCATTCGAGAAGTGCCAGTAAACATGGTCGAAGCGGCTACATCCACTGGTTCCACCAAGTGGCAACTTATAACGAAAGTACAACTTCCAGCCGCAAAGAAGTCCCTTCTGCTGGCAACTAATCAAGGATTGATATTTGTACTAGCGGTTGTGGTCATCGGTGGCTTTGTAGGCGGTGGTGGCCTTGGCTACTTGGTGCTACTCGGTGCCTCAAAGCCCGAACTTCAGGGCAAAGGCCTAGTCGCAGGCTTTTGTATCTTGTTGCTCGGTGTGATGATTGACCGAATCGCGCAGTACATGGTGGCCCGAAACTCGGCCCCAAAGCACTAGATTTCAAACTAACAAACGTTGGTTTGAAGGACTGTCGCAAGGCAGTTCATTTCCTAGCGAGGAGATAAGAATGGTTCGGAACAAAAGAGTTGGTGCAAAAGCCTCTGTGCTTGCCGCAGCAGCTGCATTGTTGCTAACTGCATGTGGTGGCGCAGGCGTAGATGCAGAAGCATCAGCAGCACCAACTGAAGATGCAGCAGCAGCTTGTGGTTCGTACGCAATTGCAATGCACGCTTGGGTTGGTTACACAGCTTCAGCACAGGTCATCACCGAAGTTGCTAAGGCAAACGGTTGTGACATTTCGCAGGTAACACTTGCTGAAGCAGGCGTAACTTACGATGCAATGGAAAGTGGATCTGTTGACCTAGTTGTTGAAGACTGGGGCGGCGGCCGCTGGCAAGAATGGGCAGACCGTGGAGCTCTAGTTGAAGTTGGTGACAACGGAAACATTGGCATCATCGGAATGTACGTTCCACAGTGGATGGCTGATGAATACCCAGACATTACTGATTCAGCAAACCTAAATAAGTATGCCGATTTGTTTATAAATGACGAATCAAAGGGCAAGGGTGCTTGGTACGAAGGTCCTCCGGGATACACCACAATCGGTGAAAAAATGGTTTCTGCAAATGAACTTAACTTCACCGTTCTCCCCCAGGGATCAGAGGCAGCTTTGATTGATGTATTCACAAAGGCAGCAGAAAACAAGACAGCTGCAATCGGTTACTGGTGGACGCCACAGAACTTCCTAGCGAAGGTTCCATTGGCTCGCGTCAATTTCCCAACTAATGACTGGACAGATCCTGCAGAAGCTTCAGGTCTAACTGACTACCCAGAGTTACCTCTGATGAAGTTGGCAACACCTAAGGCTATGGAGGCTAACGATGCTTTCACCAAGATCGTTAAGAACTTCAGCTGGACAAATGATGACCAGAATGCAGTAGCAGCCGATATCGAAAGCGGAACGGATCCTGCAGTAGCAGCCCAGAAGTGGATCGATGCAAACGCAGACACAGTAGCTGGCTGGCTTAAGTAAGCCTGGCTATTAAGTCACCTAAAACTGGTGGGTCCAAGCAATTGGGCCCGCCAGTTTTTTCATTCCGCTTGACCTTGTGCTCTTACAAGAGGACGATTATCTTGTTGCGCACAACGCACTCTGTTGCATAATTCGCAACAGTAGATTTTAGTTGAATGAGGGTTACTCGTGAAAAAAATCGTAATCATTGGTGGCGGTATTGTCGGCAGTTCATTAGCTGACGAGTTAACTGAACGCGGTTGGACTGATGTAACTGTTCTTGAGCAAGGTCCAATGCCGGCGCCTGGTGGATCGACTTCTCATGCTCCAGGCCTAGTACAAAAAGTTACTGGCAATAAAACTCTTGCAGCTATGGCAGACCAAACTATTAACAAACTTTTAACGATTGAACATGAAGAAGGTCCTGGCTTTTATCAAGTTGGTTCCCTTGAAATTGCAACTACTCCAGAACGTCTTAAGGAATTGCACCGCCGCACAGCTTGGCTTCACGCCTACGGTTACGAAGCCGAAGTAATCTCACCAGAGCGCGCCGGTGAACTTCATCCAGTGCTCGATCCCAAATCAATTCTTGGCGCGATCTACTGCCCTACTGACGGCATCGCCAAGGCAGTTCGCTCAGTTCAAGCTTTGCAACGACTTGCGGAATCCCGTGGCGCAATCTTCAAAGATCGCACTGAAGTTATTTCTATTGAACAAGAAGCTGGTCAAGTAACCGGCGTAATGACAGATCAAGGTTTCTTCCCAGCCGAGATCGTTATCTCTTGTGCTGGAATTTGGGGACCAAAAGTTGGCCGCATGTTTGGCATGGCAAAAGCTTTCCAACCTCTTGCGCATCAACTTGCTTGGACTGAAGACATCCCTTCCCTTGCGGATCAAACTGAAGAAATCACAATTCCGATCATGCGTCATCAAGGCGAGGATCTTTACTTCCGTCAGCGCTTTAACGGCATGGGA
The DNA here is from genome assembly GCA_036796575.1 of Candidatus Nanopelagicales bacterium. GTDB lineage: Bacteria > Actinomycetota > Actinomycetes > S36-B12 > UBA5976 > UBA5976. Next base: position 92,649 of record DAIRCR010000002.1, read on the forward strand.
ATTGGTTCCTACTTACACCGCCCACTTCCGGTTGAATCTGAGGAAATCCTGCCATTCGACAAGGCAGAAATCATGCCAAGTCAGATGACATTCACTGCTCCGGAGTGGGAACCAGTGCAAGGAATTGCAGGTCAAGTACTACCAGAACTAAAGGACGCCAAGATCGTCGATGGCATGAACGGAATGTTCTCGTTCACTGTTGACACTTTCCCACTTATGGGTGAATGGAACGGTCTAAAGGGATTCTGGGTTGCCGAGGCAGTTTGGGTAACGCAGGCCGTTGGCGTTGCTCGGGCCACTGCCGAATGGATCATCGATGGTCATCCAAAACTTGCAGTTCACGAATGCGATGTAAATCGTTTTGAGCAACATCAACTTGGACCAAACCACATCTCAATGCGTGGTGCTCAGAACTACATTGAGGTTTACGACATTATTCATCCATTGCAGCCAATGGAAAAACCTCGGCCACTACGCACCACAGGTTTCTACCATCGCCAGCAAGAACTTGGTGGCTACTTCCTCGAAGCATCTGGCTTTGAACGCCCACAGTGGTACGAAGCCAATAAAGATCTTGTTGCGAAGTATCCAACGCCAGCCCGCGATGAATGGTCGGCTCGTTACTGGTCACCAATCATTGGCGCTGAAGCGCAATACGTTCGCGAAAATGTTGGTTTGTTCGACATCACTGCACTTAAGCGGATTGAAGTTACCGGAAAAGGCTCCATGGAGTTCTTGATGGAACAGACAACAGGCAAACTCGATAAGGCCCCAGGCTCAGTAACCTACTGCTTGATGCTTACCAAGGACGCTGGAATTCTTTCTGACGTAACAGTTACTCGGTTAGCTGAAACTCACTTCATGATTGGTGCCAACAGTGCAATCGATGTGGCTCGCCTTAAGTCCGCAGCTCCAGACACAGTTCACATCAAGGATGTAACTTCTGGCACGGTTGGCCTTGGTTTATTCGGACCACACGCTCGCAAAGTTGTCGAGAAGTTAACAAACGTTGATGTATCAAATGAAGCCTTCGGTTACTTCAAGGCAAAGTCGCTTTACTTGGATCAAGTTCCAGCAACGCTGTGGCGCTTGTCCTACGTGGGTGAACTTGGTTACGAAATTTACACCGATGCTGACATGGCCCTGAAACTGTGGGACACCTTGATGGAAGCCGGTAAAGAATTCGGAATCATTCCAGCCGGTCGTGGCGCATTTAATTCAATGCGCCTAGAAAAGGGTTACCGCTCCTACGGAACCGACATGACAAGCGAACACAATCCACATGAAGCTGGATTAGCATTTTCAGTTCGTAAGGGCGGTGGCTACATCGGAGCTGATGCATTTGAAGCACTTGATCCAGCAGCCATCAGTCGCAAACTGGTTTGTCTCGTATTTGATAATCCAGAGCATGTTGTGATGGGTAAGGAACCAGTGTTCGTTAATGGCTCCCCTGTTGGCTACACAACCAGTTCTTACTTTGGACATTCAATTGGCAAGCAGATTGCTTACGCTTGGTTGCCAATTGATCACACCACTCTCGGCACCCAAGTAACCGTTAAGTACTTCGACTCGATGTATTCGGCTGTCGTCAGTGATGACCCACAGTTTGATCCATCAATGTCCAGACTGCGCTCTTAATCCAGCAAAGATAGGGTTTCTCTTATGGCGAATATGACTCGTAGACGTACCGTAGAACTTCCGGATCATCCCGATTTCCTTTGGATTGCAGATCAAAAACCAAAGAAGTCCTATGACGTAATCATCATTGGCGCTGGCGGTCATGGCCTTGCTACTGCTTACTACTTAGCGAAGAACCACGGCATTACCAATGTGGCTGTCATTGAAAAAGGTTGGTTAGCCGGCGGAAACATGGGTCGCAATACGACCATCATTCGCTCCAATTATCTGTGGGATGAATCTGCTGGCATTTACGATCACTCGCTAAAGCTTTGGGAAAACCTGGAAGAAGAAGTTGGCTATGAAATGTTCTTTAGCCAGCGCGGAGTTATGACACTTGCACATAGTGTGAGTGACGTTCGTTCCAAGCAGCGCAACTTCTACGCTAACCACGTAAACGCAGTCGACAGCGTTTGGTTGACTCCGGAAGAAGTTAAAGAGATTGCTCCGATCGTAAACATCAGCGAAGACATTCGTTATCCAGTTATGGGAGCTACATTCCAACCTCGCGGTGGCATTGCAAAGCATGACTGGGTCGCCTGGGGTTACGCCAAGGCTGCTGCTGACCTGGGTGTTGACATTATTCAAAACTGTGAAGTCACTGGCTTCAAGATCGTCGATGGCAAAGTCCAAGGGATTAAAACAACGCAAGGCGACATCGCTGCTAACAAAGTGGGAATGGTCGCTGCTGGCCACACTTCAGTTCTGGCAAACATGGCTGGCTTTGATGTTCCGCTACAGAGTCGCCCATTGCAGGCACTGGTTTCTGAACTAAATGAGCAAGTTTTAGATACCGTAATCATGTCTGGCGCAGTACATGTTTACGTAAGTCAGGCGCACAAGGGCGAATTGGTTATGGGTGCCGGTACTGACTCATACAACTCTTATGCACAGCGCGGTGGCTTCCATGTGATCGAGCATCAACTTGCAGCAGCTTGCGAGCTTTTCCCGATCTTTGAGCGCGCTCACATGCTTCGTACTTGGGGCGGCATCGTGGACATTGCTCCAGATGCATCTCCAATCATTGGTCTAACACCAGTAGAGAATCTATTCATTAATTCCGGTTGGGGAACTGGCGGCTTCAAAGCCACACCAGGATCTGGCTGGGTAATGGCAGCCACAATTGCAAACGGTGAACCAGATGCACTGGCTAAGCCGTATGCCCTGGATCGTTTTATCTCCGGTCACCTAATCGACGAGCACGGCGCTGCCGGCGTGGCCCACTAAGGAATCACTATGTTGCATATCCCTTGTCCATACTGCGGCCCACGCGATGAAACTGAGTTTCATTATGGATCCGAAGCTCACGTCGCTTATCCAGAAGATTCCGCAAACTTAACCGACGAAGAGTGGGCCAAGTTTGTGTTCATTCGTTCAAACCCAAAAGGTTGGATGGCTGAACGTTGGGTACATAGCGCCGGTTGCCGCCGATGGTTCAACGTTTGGCGAAACACTATTAACCACGAATTCGGACCTTCTTATAAACCATTCACCCAACAGCCAAAGAGTCCAGCATGAGCACAGTAACTTTCACTTTTGATGGCAAGCAGTACTCCGGAGAAAAAGGCGAAAGCCTAGCTTCTGCCCTATTGCGCAACGGGGTATTGCATTTCACCGATAGTTCTTACAAAGATCGTCCGCGCGGAGTTATGGGACTTTGGGTTGAGGAAACCAATGCTCTAGTAAATGTTGACTCTGGTGCAGGCGAACCACTTAAGCCAGCTACCACTATTGAGATCGTTGAAGGGCTAGTTGTCCGCAGCGCTCAAGGTGTAGGCGACTTGCCTGATACTCGCGACAATTCCCGTTACGACAAGGCAAACCGTCACGTAGATGTCCTGGTAGTAGGTGCTGGAACTTCTGGTCTTGAATCTGCAAAGAAGTTCTCTGATCAGGGCAAGAGCGTCATTGTTATGGACGACAAGCCAACTGCTGGTGGACATCTGGTCTACTTGGGTCAGCCAGTTCCAGCTGAACTGCTTTCAGTACTTGAGCGCGAAAACGTAACTTACTTTCCGCGCACCACAGTGCAAGGTTTATACGACCAGGGATACTCAGTTGCAACCGAACGTCGCACTGATCATCTTGATGTCAAAGTGCATACCGAAATGTCACGCATTAGAACTTGGCATATCCGTGCCGAGCACACTGTGCTTGCAACAGGTGCATTCCAGCGTCACTTAGTTTTCGCCAACAATGACCGTCCAGGAATCATGCTTTCGCATGCCGCAGCCACCTATGTTTCAAATGGTGCTAACCCATTCAAGACAGCGGTTGTTGTAACCGTTGATAACCAGGGTTACCGCGATGCGATTAGATTGCACAAGGCTGGAGTTCATGTAGCAGCTGTTGTTGACATCAGAAAAAAGGTTTCCAAGTCCTCAAAGAAATCGTCTCGCAAAGCCATAGAAAAACTAGGTATTCGCCTGATTAAGGGTGCAACTGTAATTGATACACAAGCAAACCTTGATGGCTTGCTCAGCAGTGTCACAATTGTGGATGCAACGTCAGACCTGCAGGAAACCATCAAAACTGACTTACTTGCAGTTTCAGGTGGGTGGACTCCAATTGTTCACCTGGCTACTTTCATCGGAATTAAGCCGACTTGGAGTGCCAAGCGGGCTGCTTTCATTGTTAAGCACAAGGATTCACTAACCAGCACAACTGGAATGCTTGCCGGTGAATTTGGTGACGATGATGAAGCTGCGATCTTCTTTGGTCCAAAACTTTCAACTGAGCAAGCACTGGTTGCCTTCGTTGATTACCAGCGCGATGCAACCTACCGTGATTTCAAGCGCGCAATTGATGCTGGCATGCGAAGCATCGAACACGTTAAGCGTTACACCGCTATTGGCACAGCGCATGATCAAGGTAAGACCAGCGGCACCGTAACTATGGGCCTAATCGGTCAAGCGATTGGCAAGGCACCAGATGAAATTGGTTCCTTAACTTTCCGTCCGCCGTACATTTCAATTCCGTTTGCTGCCCTAGCTGGTCGCGATCGTGGATTGCTCTCAGATCCAGAACGCACCACCCCAATTCATGCCTGGCATGTTGCTAGTGGCGCACCAATGGAAGATGTTGGCCAATGGAAGCGCCCTTGGTATTTCCCTAAGTCAGGCGAAAACATGCACGCGGCTGTATTACGCGAGTGCGCTGCAGTGCGCGAAGACGTTGGCGTCATGGATGCTTCAACGCTTGGAAAGATCGACATTCAAGGTAAAGATGCGGGACAGTTCTTGGATTTGATTTACACCAACATGTTCTCGACTTTGAAGGTTGGCATGAGCCGCTACGGCTTAATGTGTGGCATTGATGGCATGGTATTCGATGATGGCGTTACTACACGGATCAGTGAAAACCATTGGCTAATGACTACTACTACCGGTGGAGCTGCAAAGGTTCTGGACTGGCTCGAGGAATGGCTGCAAACCGAATGGCCACATCTTGAGGTTTACTGCACTTCGGTAACTGAACAGATTTCAACTGTTGCAATCGTTGGTCCAAAGAGTCGCGAATTAATGCGTCGCTTATCCCCTTCACTTGATGTTTCCAATGAAGCATTTGCATTCATGGAAAACAAGCACGCAGAAGTTGCTGGCGTTCCAGCTCGGATTGCCCGAATCTCTTTCTCTGGCGAACTTGCATATGAAATAAACGTGCCAGCAATTTATGGTTTGCACATTTGGAAATCAGTCATGGCAAAGGGTGCTGACTTAAATGTCACTCCTTACGGAACCGAAACTATGCACGTACTACGTGCTGAAAAAGGATTCGTAATCGTCGGTCAAGAAACTGATGGAACTCAGACTCCAGATGACTTGGACATGAATTGGATTGTTTCCAAGAAGAAGGATGACTTTATTGGTAAGCGCTCATTTAGTCGGGCTGATACTGCTCGCGAAGGACGCCACCAATTAGTTGGAATTCTTAGCGATGATGGCTCGTATGTAATCCCTGAAGGTGCTTACATAGTTGCCGGTGCGGATGCGAATACCGCACCACCCGTTAAGCACATTGGTTACATCACTAGCTCTTATGATTCAGCCGCACTTGGCCGATCGTTTGCGCTAGCTCTTGTTGCCAACGGACTTGCGCGTAAGGGCGAAAAGATTGCAATCCCAATGGCAGATCGCGTCGTAACTGGCGTAATCACCGATTCAGTATTTGTTGACAAGGAGAACACACGTCGTGACGGTTAATCTCGAATTTGCAAAGAGCCCACTTGATGGCGCGAAGCACGGTGGCCTCGACAAGGCCGTTTTGATTCAAGAAGTCGCGTTCACTCCTGGCTTTGACCTTCGAGTTAATCCAGATTCGCTTGGCTTTGCTGCAGTAAACCAAGCACTTGGCTTAACTTTGAATCTTAAAGTTGGAACTGTTACTCGCAACAATGCTGCTTGCATTGTTGGAGATGAATTGCCAGCAGCCGGCGGAATTAGCGCTCTATGCCTAGGCCCAGATTGGTGGTACTTAACTGGTACCGCTGACATCCAGGCCCTGCTAAAGCCAGTCCAGGATTCGCATCACATCTCCTTGGTGGATGTAAGTTCCCAACGAACCAAGATCGAAATCTATGGACCAAATGCTAAGGATGTGCTGGCTCATTACTGGGAACAAGATCTGCGGGATGAGCATTTCCCAATTGATGCTTGTAGTCAAGGCGTATTAGCTAAGGCGCCACTCATAATGTGGCACTGTTGCGAAAATTGCTACTTGTTATTCCCACGTGCATCATTTACAAAGCATCTATGGACTGCACTGACAGATGCAGCAGTTGAGTACCTGTAAAATTAAGTAACACTTTCTAACCTCAAAGTAGGCGCTGTGACTGCAGTAATTCTCGATGGTAAAGCTACTGCTGCTGCAGTAAAAGCAAATCTAGCAACGAGAGTTGCTGCCTTAAATGCCAAAGGAATCTTTCCCGGTCTTGGCACAGTCTTAGTTGGCGATGATCCAGGTTCGCACTCTTACGTTGGTGGCAAACATAAAGACTGTCATGAAGTTGGAATCACTTCAGTTCGTGAAGATCTCCCAGCCTCCGCTACTCAGCAAGACGTTTTGGATGCAATTGCGCGACTTAACTCTGACCCAGCCTGCACTGGATACATTGTGCAGTTGCCACTTCCAAAAGGACTTGACTCTAATGCCGCACTCGAAGCAATTGACCCACGCAAAGATGCCGATGGCCTACATCCAACAAACCTTGGTCGCTTAGTTCTTGGCGAACCTGCACCACTACCTTGCACCCCACGTGGCATCGTAGAGCTACTTCGCGCTTACGACGTCAACATAGATGGCGCTGAAGTTTGCATCATCGGTCGTGGCGTTACTGTCGGTCGTCCACTTGGACTTTTGTTAACCCGCCGCAGCGAAAATGCAACGGTGACGTTATGTCACACCGGAACCAAAGACATGACGGCGCACATTAAGCGTGCTGACATCGTGGTAGCTGCTGCTGGTGTCCCCCATTTCATCAAGCCCGACATGATCAAGCCAGGTGCCGCATTGCTAGATGTTGGCATCACTCGCACTGATGCTGGTCTACTAGGTGACCTAGACCCAGCTTGCGCTGAAGTTGCTGGCTGGATTGCTCCGATGCCTGGTGGAACTGGTCCAATGACTCGTGCCATGTTGCTAGCCAACGTAGTAGACACTGCAGAAGGAAATCTCTAATGACCATCAAAGAATATGACTACGTAATCATTGGTGGCGGATCTGCCGGATCGGTTTTAGGTAATCGCCTATCCGAGAATCCAGATAATGAAGTTTTAGTTTTAGAAGCCGGGCGCAAAGACTCTTGGTGGGATGTTTACATTCACATGCCAGCTGCATTGACTTTCCCAATTGGAAACAAATTCTATGACTGGATGTATGAAACTGATCCAGAGCCATACATGGGTGGCCGCCGGGTTTATCAAGGACGCGGGAAAGTCCTTGGTGGTTCAGGTTCTATCAATGGCATGATTTTCCAGCGTGGAAATCCCATGGACTACGAACGCTGGGCTGCCGATAAAGGTATGGAGAACTGGGACTTCGCCCATTGCTTGCCCTACTTCAAGAAAATGGAAAATGCTACTGGCGTTCCTAATGACAAGAAATACCGCGGACATGATGGTCCGCTTTATCTAGAAAAGGGACCTGCCAAGAATCCGTTATTCAAAGCTTTCTTTGATGCCGCAGTTGCTGCTGGATTCAAGCGCACAGATGATGTCAATGGTTATAGCCAAGAAGGCTTTGGTCCGTTCGATAAGAATGTTAAGAAGGGTCGCCGCTGGTCCTCCGCTCGTGCCTACTTGCACCCCGTTATGCACCGCAAGAATCTAACGATTCAGACTCGTCACCAAGTTCATCGTGTGATTTTTGAAGGTGACAAAGCAGTCGGTGTCGTAGCGCAGCGCGGCAAGACCATAACTGAGTACCGTGCCAAGAATGTTGTTCTATGTGGTGGCGCAATTAATACCCCACAAGTTCTGCAGCTTTCCGGAATTGGCCCAGCTGAACTACTTAAGAAACATGGCATCGCAGTAGTAAAGGACCTACCTGGCGTTGGTCAAAACTTGCAGGATCATCTAGAGGTTTACATTCAGCATGCTTGCAAGCAGCCAATAACTATGAATCCAAACCTAAAACTTTGGAAGCGACCATTTATTGGTGCGGCTTGGTTATTTGCTCGTAAAGGCCCGGGCTCCACAAACCACTTCGAAGGTGGCGGCTTTGCTTGCTCTAATAACACTGTTAAGTATCCAAACTTGATGTACCACTTCTTGCCAATTGCAGTTCGCTATGACGGAACTGGTATCGAACAAGGTCATGGGTACCAGGTTCATGTTGGTCCAATGTATTCAGATGCTCGTGGCCGAATTGAAATCACCAGCGCTGATCCAATGGCTAAGCCTTCGATTTTGTTTAACTACCTATCAACCGAGCAAGATCGTCGGGAATGGGTTGAAGCAATTCAAGTAACTCGGAATATCTTGGCGCAATCTGCTTTCGATCAATACAGCGATGGCGAACTCTCTCCTGGCCCGCAAGTGCAGACCCCAGAACAGATTCTGGAATGGGTTGCTAAGGATGCTGAGACTGCTTATCACCCATCATGTACTGCAAAAATGGGTACCGATGACATGAGTGTGGTAGATCCAAACACTATGAAGGTGCATGGTGTCGAAGGTCTATTTGTGGTTGATGCTTCAGTATTCCCTTATGTAACAAATGCCAACCTTTACGCGCCAACCATGATGGTTGCCGAACGCGCAGCTGACTTAATTCAGGAAAAGCCAACTTTGGCACCTGAATTTGTTGAATGGCATAAACGAAGCGTTTAAGGAATAACCCCAGTCGTTACCTCATCTTTATGGTGTGACCGCTGGGGTTCTTTCTTTGGTATTGATAATTACTAATCCAACAAGGATTAACGCAGAACCGATTATTTGCCAGATGTTTATCGCCTCACCCAACACTACGATCCCCAGCACGATGGCTACAAAAAGAATTACATATGTTGTATCGCTTGCTACTCCAGCACCGGATTGTTTGATCAAAGTTTGAATCATGATGTACGTGATTCCGGTGCCCACTACTCCAAGAATTAGCATGGAAATAATGGAGATGCTCGATGCGTCAGTAGTAAATGTAACAAACCAAGGAAGTATCAAAGCGAAATGAATTGATGCGCAGAGCATCTGCCCGGCGGCAATTGATGTTGGTGTGTGTTTTACATTGGCAAAGTTCCGCCTGGCATACACAAGTCCTGCAGCATAGCTAGTAGTCCCGACCATGATTGCTCCGGTACCTATTGCATCAAAATCACCAAGTCCAGTCCAAGGGTGGGCAATGAAAATGGCTCCTAAGAAACCCATACTCAAACCGGTCACTCGACGCCAAGTTGGGTTTTCTTCTGGGATAAACACCAACACAAAACCAAGAGTCACCAACGGCACTAATGCATTCCAAATACTCACTTGCACTGTCGTAATTCGACTAACAGCAGTGGCCATGCCAACGAAAGAAACCGTGTTAAACAGCAGTGCTGCAATGTTTAACTTGATCCAGATTTCTTTGCCACGTGGGTAATGATCCTTGGTTACCAGAAGGACAATCGCCAAGGTTGCTGCAGCTAGAACTGTGCGGCCCCAAGCCACTTCAAGGGCAGAAAATGACTGTAAGGCAAAGTGGGCCCACATGTAGTTACCACCAAAAAGTACCGAGACTGTAAGAAATAGCGCAGTATGTGACTTGGTTGGTGTTGCTGGTGCTGTCGGTGTGGTCATCGATTGTCTAGCGCTAGCGAAGCAAGAGCTGCGTTAACAATCGCACCGGATGAAAGGTCATTTATGTTGTAAAGGTCTTTTACAGTTCCGGATTGGCCAAACGAATCCACACCAAGGGAGACACAAGGAACTCCAATCGCAGATCCCATCCAGGCCATGGCATGGCTTGATGCATCTTGGATGGTCACGATTGGCGCGCGGTCACCTAGTACTGACCAAAGTGGCCCCGGCAAACTTGGAGCGGACGCTGTTCGCACAGCTTGACGCAAAGTACGTTGCCAAGATCCGTACCAACGATCCGCGCTAGTCACATCAATTACATGAGCAGCTACTCCCTCACTGCATAGCTCTTGAGCGGCTGCCAAAACTTCTGGCATCACTGCGCCAGATGCCACTAAGTGAACCATTGGTACCCGTTCGCTATCGTCAGCTCCACGCAACTCTGGGAATTGTTCAAAGGCATCAAATAGTCGGTAACCGCCACTTAGTACTTGGCGCTTCAAAACCGCATCGCCAATTCGCTTCCGGGCTGCCTCAAATGGTGCTTGATCCAGTGGCCTAGTTGTTAGTCGGAAATAGAAAGCCCCATCGTCATAAGGCGCCGCAGTTTTCAATTCTGATGGGCCAGCTGCAACGCGAGTGATTGCATCGGCAAGCATCCAACTAAGCGCAGTTCCATAAGTCGGTTCAATAAATGTCACACCTGGCAATTCCATACCAATTGATGCTGTGATTGTTGACTGGTGTGCACCACCTTCTGGCGCCAACGTAACGCCACTTGGAGTGCCCGCAATAATGAATCGAGCTGCCGAATAAGTTCCATAGATAAATGCATCTAAGCCACGGCAAACAAATGGATCGTAAACTGTGCCAATTGGAATCAAAGGTTGATCTGACAAGTCCCATGACAGACCAAGTTGTCCTAGTAACAGGAACAAATTCATTTCGCTGATACCAAGTTCAATGTGTTGACCAGTTGGACCTTCAGCCCACTTAAGCATTGGATCTTCATTCCAAGCCCGGCGTTCATCTGGTGAATAAATTCCATTGCGATTTATGAAGCCTGCAAGATTTGTAGACGTTGCTACGTCAGGAGCAGTAGTAACCATGTACTTATTTATTTCTTCGATTCTGGAAAGATCTACCAGTACTCGCCCAAAGGCTTCTTGGGTACTTAATGGTTTAGTTCCCGTGGCAATTTCTGGGGCCGGAATATTTAGCTCAACGCCCTTTGATGTTGGCGGGCGATGCAAATCATGTCTGCGTTGGGCTGCGAGCACACCAGCTGCACTTTGCGGATCGAAATCTGACCATTCATTTTCTTTGGTTAGTCCAAGTTCGCTGCGGAAGTTATCGATCTGGTCACCGCTTAGTAGTGCGGAGTGGTTTCTCGGGTTACCTGCCATTGGCAAACCCCAACCCTTGATTGTGTATGCAAAAACCACGCTTGGTCGATCGGTAACGCTGTCGCAAACTGCAAACGCATCACGCAGGCTGTCTAGATTATGTCCACCAAGATCAGTTACTAATTCGTAAAGCTCTTCATCATTTAGCTCGGCAACAGACAGTCCAACTTCAGCAGGTGCGCCTTCTAAGAACCGAGTGCGCAGTTCTTGGCCTCTAAATCCAAACAGCGATTGGTACTGCTCATTGGCCATGGCATCGATCCAGGCTTCAAGGTCCTTACCGAACGGCTGAGCAAACTTTGCTTGCAATTTCTTTCCATACTTTACTTCAATTACATGCCAACCAGCTGCTTCAAATTGAGCACGCCATTGCATGATGCGAATTCCAGGAATAACGCGATCAAGTGACTGTCGATTAAAGTCAACGACCCACATCACATTTCCAAGTTCGGTGGTTGCTGGGTCGGCTACCGCTTCCCAAACGTTTCCTTCATCCAGTTCGGCATCACCGATCAAAGCTATAAATCGAGAGTGTGGTCGCTCGCCAAAGTGTGAGTCAACATAGCGTCTGGTCGCTGCTGCAAAAAGTGGAGCTGCAGCGCCAAGACCAACCGAGCCCGTTGAGAAGTCAGGGGCATCTGGATCTTTAGTTCGTGATGGATAAGACTGCAAACCACCAAATTCACGCAAGCGCTTCAAGTAGCTTTCATCAAGATTTCCAAGTAAGTACTGAATCGCGTGAAAAACTGGCGACGCGTGCGGCTTAACACTTACTCGATCTGGTCCATCTAGATGATCGAAATAAAGTGCGGTCATGATTGAAGTAAGAGATGCACTTGAGGCCTGATGGCCACCAACTTTGACGTCGTCCTTTAGTTCACGTTCCCGGTTTGCAAAGTCAACCATTCGGACCGCAAGCCACAAAACTCGTCGCTGGATCTCGTCTAACAGATCTGTGTCAACGCGTTGCTTACTCATGCCATTTCCTTTGCCTGGGCTGGTGTGGGGTCAAACATTCTTAACGAAACCGCCGCCATAACTGAGCATATCGCCATTACGGTCCAAGCTGCTTGCCAACTGAAAGATTCAACTATTTGGGACATGACGATTGGCGAAAGGCCACCTGCGGCGAAAATAAAGCTATGCAAAACCCCTTGAGTGAAACCAACGCGCTCTGAGGGTACTGCCATCACAGCAGATGTAAACAACAGTCCGTTCCAACCCATTGCCGTAATTCCTGCCAAGAAAAGTAAAGGCACAACAATTGCGTATTGCTCAAGTACTGCACAAAGCAAAAGCAGTGTAGCCCCAAGTAGTGCAATCACAATTTGAAACTTAACTCGCTGCGTTGGGTGACGGTCGCTAATGACTCCAAGTCGGATTCGAAGTGGGATAACAAATGCCATCATCAAGGCGTATAGCTGTCCAGCCTGAGTAGGCGTCCATCCCCTACTGCTACTTAAGTACAAAGTAAGCAGTGCCACAATCCCCAACTGCGTTAAACAAAAGAACGCAGCAGCAATCAAAATTGGCGAAAGTTTGCGCCAATTAACCGCAGGCAGATTCTCAGCTTTTAAACGAGGTGGTTCGGGAACACCCATTGGAGCGAAGATTACAAAAAGTCCGCTCAACACGATTAGTCCAGCAAGGGCATAAAGCGCAGCACTCAAGCCGTAGGAAACTGCAATTCCGGTTAAAACAATGCCACCTATAACGCCACCAACTGGGACTGCGGCTTGTCTCGTTGAAAGTGCAAATCCAATGTTGCCTAAGTGGACAAAATTTCTCGCTAATCCCTTAGTCATCGCAACAGTCGGCGAAGCCATCATGATGCCAGCAAAGATAAGTGCAAAATGCGCGACCTCAGAAGCCTTGAAGAATGCAGCAATCACAAAACATGTGGCAGTTCCCATTAGGCCTATAAGAGCAACCAGTCGGTCATTCATTCGATCGGCTAGATTTCCCCAGAAAATCACAGCACCAGCCGTGCCAAGGCTGATGGTTCCAAGCAGCAGGCCAACACCGGAAGTTGTTAGATCAAATGTGCTTGCCAGGATTGGTCCCATTGCTGGTAATCCCTGTTGCGCAGTTGATACTGCTAATTGCGCAGCAATTGCGGCAGCCAAAATTCCGAGCGCATCTCGGCGCAGTTTTTCCGGAGATGCTTGAGACATTGGTTATCTAGAAGCCAAGGTGTGACGTGACATCACAATGCGCTGAACTTGGTTGGTTCCTTCATAGATCTGGGTAATTTTCGCATCACGCATCATGCGTTCAACTGGATAGTCACGGCTGTAGCCATAGCCGCCCAGTAATTGAACGGCATCAGTTGTAATCTCCATGGCAACATCTGAGGCAAAGCATTTACTGGCAGCGCCAAAGAAAGTTAAGTCTGAATCATTGCGCTCACTTCGGGCTGCTGCGGCATAAGTTAGTTGGCGTGCAGCTTCAAGCTTCATGGACATATCTGCAACCATGAATTGGATACCTTGGAATTCGGCAATTGCCTTACCAAATTGCTTGCGCTCCTTGATGTAGCCTGCTGCAAAATCCAATGCGCCCTGAGCAATACCAACGGCTTGAGCCGCTATTGCAATCCGACTGTGATCAAGTGTCGACATCGCAATGCCAAAGCCTGATCCCACTTCGCCGATTCGACGAGAATCCGAAATCACTACGTTGTCTAAATAAACTTCGCGAGTTGGTGATCCCTTGATTCCCAACTTCTTTTCTGGCACGCCGAAACTTACGCCTGGATCATCTTTCTTCACAATGAATGCTGTGATGCCACCGCGAGCACCTTTTTCTTTATCGGTTACAGCAAGCACGGTATAGATGTGACTCTCGCCAGCATTGGTGATCCATTTTTTCGAACCGTTCAAAGTCCACGAGTCACCATTTGCTACAGCTGTAGTTTTCATAGCTGCCGCGTCACTACCGGCATCAGTTTCTGAAAGAGCGTAGGACCACAAAGTTTCACCTGAGGCTAAGCCTGGCAAGAACTCTTTCTTTAGATCTTCACTGCCGCTATGGATAACCGGCAGTGAAGCAAGCTTGTTTACACCTGGAATCAAACTGCTGGAAGCACAGGCTCTGGCAACTTCTTCCACCACAATTGCGGAAGCTAAGGCATCGGCGCCAGCGCCGCCGTAAGCCTCAGGCACATGGATGGCCTGAAGTTCCGCGCCAATTAGCGCGTCATACGCCTCTTGTGGGAAGCGGGCATCTTCATCAACCTGCGCTGCGAAGGGAGCAATCTTGGCATCAGCCAGGGCTCTAACCACTGATCTAAGTTCTTCGTGTTCGTCAGCGGTCTTATAAAGGTCGAAACTACTCACTTGTGCTCCTGATTAGCCGGATTGCATACAATTCTGTCACTTTTCGTTGCCAACTTCCATCGAAAGCCTTAATTTGGTCAAAACCCAGCAAGGATTCCTGAATAGATGTATACAAGAAGTGGGTATTTTGCCATTTGGAGGGCACATGTCAGATTCATTCGAAAATGCTGGTTACGGACAAGGCGAAGTTGGCTGGGGTACCAAGCCTGCAATTATTGCTGTTGACTTTCAGATGTCATTTTGTGACCCAAAGTTTGCTTTAGGTCGAAGTGAGCACGCACAGCGGGCAATTAAGAACGCTGCTCGCCTTTTCCCTGCTGCGCGAGCTGCTGGAATTCCAATCATTCACACTGCAGTGGCCTGGTCTACTGATACTGAGTTCGCTCGCTGGAAAGTTCCGGCCCTGCGCGACATTCATCCTGGATCCTACGAAGCTCAAATTCACCCAGATCTATGGGATGACAGTGACGTTTACATTTTGAAGCGCTTCCCTTCCGCATTCTTTGGTACTGACATGAGCAGTATCTTGACCACAAATGGCATCGACACGGTACTAGTTACTGGTGTTACTTCATCAGGTTGCGTTCGTGCAACCATCGTTGATTCCTTCTCTTACGGTTTCCGCACAATTGCAATTGATGATGCCTGTGGCGATCAAGATGCTGGTCCACATGATGCAAACATGCAAGATGTCGGTCGCCGTTACGCCGATGTGATTCAAACAGATGAAGCGATTTCCAAGATCAAAGCTCTGAGTGTTAACAAGTAACCAATGACTCAGCGCGTGGCTTGCTTCACAGGCAGATTCCAACCCTTCCACAATCAACACTTGGAAGTGCTGACCGCGCTAAGTCACAAATTTGATCGCATCATCATTGGCATTACCAATCCAGACTTAAACAACTTGCAAGAACACACTGCGAGCCAGCATCGTCATACTGACGATGCAAATCCGTTTTCGTATGAGTCTCGCGTCAAGATCATTAAAGACTCAATTGCTAATCGTCCGGAATTAAGCACGGTGAGAATTGAAATCATTAAGTTTGACTTAACTGATCCAGCATCCTGGCAAGTTCCAGCTGAGACCGTGTTTGTACTTCGCATCTTTAGCCCATGGGAAGCCAGTAAGTCGGATCTCTTTACTGGCCAAGGATTTGAAGTTCTTGAGTTACCAGCGCCAGCCGCAAAGTTATCTGCATCTGACATTCGCGAGGCACTAACTACAAATGACTCGATCTGGAAATCACATGTTGCATCAGGTGCAGTTTCCACGATCCAACAGGAATGGGATAACGCAACAGTCAAGGTGAGTGCTTAAGTGAAGCCAGCACCGATGTGCGATGACCGAACCCCAATGATTCTGATTACATTTGATGGACTCGGCGATCGGCCTTGTGAGGAATTGAACGGGCAAACCCCATTGGAAGCAGCTCACACTCCAAATCTTGATGAACTAACCCGAATTGGTGTCTCTGGAATACATCAGCCATTTGGTCCAGGGCGAGCAACTTCAAGTGAGCGCAGTCACTGGGAAATGTTTGGCCAGACTCAAACTTTCCCTGGCCGAGCTTTACTTGAAGCAATTGGTATGGGAATTGAGATTACACATGAGCTTCCGCATTTTCACTTAGCACTTCGTCCAGCGCAAATTCATGACGGTCAACTTCATGCCATTGGTCGAGTCAGCACTGAAGATGCAACAGATTGTTTAGATCTATTTGATGCGCTTCGAGTCATGCCACATGAACTAACTCCTGTGTTGCACCCACTTCGCAATGGGGAATGCATCCTCGAGTCGGCCGCACTGTCATCGCATGAGATAAGTGACAGTGATCCACTGTTTGGTCACTTGCATCCAGTACTAAAGCCGCTCCCGCTTGATGATGCTGTGGATTCAATAGCAGCTAAAGCTTCTGCAGATCTAATGACAAGTTGGCTAAGCGCGGCTGTGAAAATGCTGCAAGAGCATCCAATAAACAAAGCCAGACGTGAAGCGGGAAAACTTGAACTAATTGCTCCCGTAACAAAATGGGCAAGTAACAAAACTGAGTTGAAAACATTCGAGCAGTCCACGGGATTAACCGGTGCAGCAGTTACAAGTTCTGCTCTGTATCGCGGATTAGCCGAAACTTTGGGGATGGATCAAATTCACATTCCAAGTGATTTGGAAAACGTTGAAAAAGATTTTGTAGCCCGAATCCTGGCTGGAATTGAATTGAGCAAATCGCATTCGTTTGTTCACATTCATACCAAGGCAACAGATGAAGCTGGTCACACCAAATCCCCTTCATTAAAGCGAGATGTGATAGAGGCCTTGGATCGTGCCTGTCACTCACTAATTGAACTAGCGCAAACCACAACGATCGTAATTACTGGAGATCATGCCACGCCTTCAACTGGCGGCATCATGCACTCGGCACATCCGACTTCAATAGTTTTAGTTGGTCCGCACGTTCATCCTGATGCGGTAACTGCATGTGGTGAAAGCTCTCACATATCCGGCGACCTAGGAAAAATTGCAGCAAGTGACATTTTGCCCCTTATGTCGCATTACTCCCATCGTGCTGCCTTCAAGGGGCATGCAACTGGATCTTGCGAAACAATAGCCTTACCTGACAACCCGATCGCCCTAGATTTCTCGGAACCAACAAATGAAAATCACGTCACTCAAATAAACCGAACAGGAATCAAATGACTAGCCACGTAACGTCCCCACTCGATGTAGAACTTCACATTCCCGCGCATCTAGATGGTGTAATTGCAGAAGTAACTGATCTATATGAAAGTGAGGTCGCGCCTCGGGAACGAGCGCTTGATCACTTACTTAGCGATCAATCAAAGTTTCTTGACCAAGATGGTCGTCTGCATAAAGACATCATTGCCGCCCGCCGCGAAATCATGGCGGCTGCCGGTGCAAAGAACATTTACAGTGCACACCTTCCAGAATCTTTGGGTGGTAGAGGTCTTGGCCGTGAAGACATGATTTATGTCGAAGAAAAGGTTTATGGCTACGGTGTTGGTTTAAACCCAGCACTCTTGTCCTGGTCTGAAGGCGCAACTCCTCGCTTACTACATGCGCACGCACATCAAAAAGAACAGTTCACTGATCCGCTAGTAAAGGGTCTTAAGACCAGCTTGCATGGCGTTACTGAAACCGGAGCTGGCTCAAACCTTTACGACATGAAGACCAATGCAGTACGCAAAGGATCTGACTGGGTACTTAATGGCACCAAGGCTTACATCACCAACTACTTTGACGCCGATGTTGCGCAAGTATTGGCAATCACAAATCCCGGTGGTGGGCGTCAGTCCTTCACATACTTCATGTTTGATACCAAAGAGTATGCAAACAAGGGTTACAAAATCGGAAAGCTTTACCAAACCATGTTTGGTGATGGCTACACCGGTGAAATTCACTTCGAAGATATGGTGCTGCCAGAAAGCGCAGTACTTGGAGAAGTCAATGGTGGCTTTGACATTGCAGTTATGTCCTTCAATTACACCCGGATGCGTCGCGCCGGTATGTGTTCTGGTTGGAATAAGTACCTAATCGAAAAGACGCTAGAGCGCGTCAAGACTCGCATCGTTGGCGGAGAGCCACTTGGAGCTAAGCAAGGCATCCAGTGGATGATCGCTGACATGTACCTAGATTGGCAGCAGACTCGTTCCCTATCACTGGACGTAGCACGCGCAATTGACACACCAGGTCCATGGTGGAACTTGCCGCGACCAAGTGATGAAGTTCGACGAATTTGCGCCCTCAAGCTAAGCAATGACGAGTCTTTCTACCGTGTGGCAGATCGCGCCCTACAAATCCACGGTGGCTCCGGAGTGCTTCGGGATACCGACATCAACAAGCTGTTCCAAATTGCTCGTAACTTACGAATTCCAGGCGGTACTGATGAAGTACAGCGCACGACTATTGCCGAAACTCTCGGCTTACGATTCAACTAGGAGTAACCATGTCAAACAATGAAAGTTTGTCACTTGAGATCGGTACTTGGGCACAGGCAGTTTCGATCACTGACGTTCCAAAGCATGTTCAAGATCAAGCATTACTAAACATTCTTGATGCCGTTGGAATCGCGTTTGCTTCTACTCACTATGAGTTTGCAACTCGTAGTATTGCCGCATCCGTCGCCTTGGGCTCCGGTCCCCGTGGTGTAATCGCATGTTCTGAGCGCCTAACGGTGCGTGATCAGGCGATGCTTAACGGCATCTTGATTCATGGTTTGGATTTTGACGATACCCACGTTCCTGGTGTTATCCATGCCACCGCAAGTGCGCTACCAACAGCGATCGCTATTGCTGATGATCGCGAACTTAGCGGTAACGATCTAGTGCTGGGCTTTCTGGTCGCATTAGAAATCGGTGCCCGAGTTGGTACTGCTGCTAATGGCGGATTCCATGCGCAAGGCTTCCATCCAACTGGCCTTGCTGGTGCGTTTGGCGCTGCCACCGCAGCTGCCAAAATGATCGGACTTGATGCGCACGGTATCGCCAGCGCTCAAGGAATTGTTGGGTCCCTAGCTTCCGGTTCTATGGAGTTCTTAGAAACCGGTGCTTGGACTAAGCGCCTGCATCCAGGTTGGGCTGCAGTTTCAGGTATCACTGCCGCGGAACTTGCCAAGGCCAAGTTCGAAGCACCACTTGCAATTTATGAAGGTCGTTTCGGTCTTTACACAACACACACTCCAGCCGGCCATGACCTGAAGATGGATGCAGTTGCTGCTGACTTGGGTTCGGCTTGGGAATTGATGCGAGTGGCAATTAAGCCTTACGCTGCTTGTCACTTCACACATGCCTGTATTGATATTGCAATCGAACTTGCGACGGAAAATAACCTAACGGCGGCAGACATCGAGTCAGTTACCACGATTGTGCCAGCACAAGTTGTTCCTGTGGTTTGTGAACCAGCGCAGGCAAAGCTAACTCCACGCAGCGATTATGATGCTAAATTCTCATTGCCGTTTATTGTGGCTACTGCGATTGCAAAGCGCCGCTTCACTTTGGCTGATCTTGATGATGATTGCCTAGTTGATCCTGAGTTGCTGGAATTGGCCGCAAAGGTTTCCTACCAAAATGATCCAAATCCAACGTTCCCGAAGTACTTCCATGGTGAAGTAATCATTCAGACTAAGGACGGTCGCACGCTTCGTAAGCGCGAAGACATCAATCGCGGCGCGGATGAACGTCCACTTTCGGTAAGTGATGTTGAAACTAAGTTCCGTGACAATGTTTCATTAGTTGCCGGAACAGATGTTGCAGATCGAGTGCTAAACGCAGTCATGTCACTGCCGACAACAAAGAACTCACGCGACTTCGTCGAAGCCTTAACAGCTAAATGACACTTGATGTAACGGGCTTAAGTCTTAGGGATTTAACTTCATGTGGCGGGTGTGCTGCTAAAGCAGACGCATCGCTACTGAGGTTACTTCGTTCTGCCGCTTACGACCAACAAGGTATCGATACCCTTGTTGGTCTAGCGGCCCCTGATGATGCAGCCGTTACCGCAATCAACGAAACTACATCACTTATAACAACTGTCGACTTCTTTCCTCCCGTTGTTAGCGATGCCTTTGAATACGGTTACGTAAGTGCCTTGAATTCACTTTCTGACATTTATGCCATGGGCGGCTTAGCGAAAACCGCTTTGTTGGTTTGTGGCTTTCCCAAAGAAATCGCTGATGTGGAAATTTCAGCATGTGTATCCGGAGCAGCCCTGGCCTGCAAAGAAGCTGGAGTGGAAATTCTTGGTGGTCACACAGTCCGGATTGCTGAGCCAATTTTTGGTTTAGCAGCTACTGGCTACGTTCATCCAGGTGAAATCTGGCGCAAAACTGGGATGACCGACGGTGATTTGCTGATGCTTTCTAAGCCATTGGGTGTTGGGGTCCTGCTTTCAACGCGCGAGCAAAGTGATGAAGAAATTGCATTAGAGCAGATGAAGATTTCAAACTTAAGTGCCAGAAATTCTTTGGTTCAATTAGGTTCGGCAGTCCACGCAGTAACTGATGTAACTGGATTTGGATTGATCGGCCATCTAAGCGAAATGCTCGGAACCTCATTCCTAACTGCTCAAGTGAAATTACCTTCGCAGGCAGTTTTGTCTCAGGCGCAGTCACTATTCGACTCCGGGAGACGAACTTCAGCAGATGCTCGCAACCGGGATGCCTTAGATCGAGAAGTCTTGGGATTAACGCAGAGCCACTCTCAAGCCGCCCTATTTGATCCACAAACTAATGGTGGGCTCTTGGCCAGTATTGATCCCGCTTTTGAAATTCAACTGGTTGAGCAAGGATTTATCACGGTAGGTAAAGTTGTAACTGGTTCAGGGAAGATCGAAGTTTTAAGTAATTAATAGCAAACAAAAGGATAAAAATGCCACGCCCCCTTGAAGGAATCACTGTTCTCTCCCTTGAGCAATTCGGAGCAGGACCATTTGGTACTGTCCATCTTGCTGACCTTGGAGCGCGCATTATCAAGATTGAGGATCCAAGTTCCGGTGGTGACGTCGGCAGATATGTTCCGCCTTATGCACATGAGGAAGATTCCTTATTCTTTGAGGCATTCAATCGAAACAAAGAATCAATTTCCCTAGATCTTTCCACGCCAGCAGGCCGAGCTACTTTTGAAGACTTGGTAAAGCAAAGCGATGCGGTCTATTCGAACTTGCGTGGCGATGTTCCTGCGAAATTGAAGATAACTTATGACGATCTAAAGCACCTAAATCCCGCAATTGTCTGCTGTTCTCTAAGTGGTTTCGGAATGAGTGGTCCGCGTTCAAAAGAACCGGGCTATGACTACATGTTGCAGGGTCTAGCTGGTTGGATGTCTCTAACTGGTGAACCTGATGGTCCCCCAACTAAGAGTGGACTTTCCTTGGTTGACTTCTCTGGTGGCTTCGTTGCCGCTCTTGCCTTGGTCAGCGGAATCCATGCCGCCAGACGCGATGGTGTTGGCATGGACTGCGATGTATCGCTTTACGACACCGCGCTGTCTATGACTAGCTACATCGGTGCTTGGCATCTTTCCGGTGGCCACGAACCAATCCGACATTCCCATTCCGCACATCCGTCACTGGTTCCGTTCCAAGTTTTCCAAACTAAGGATTACTGGATCGTTGTTGGCTGTGCCAAAGAAAAGTTCTACGACCGATTATGTGAAGTCATTAATCGCCCAGATCTTGCTACTAATCCAGATTTTGCAAACTTCGCTGTTCGCTACGAAAATCGTGATGCTTTGGTTTCGCAACTTGACGACATTTTCAAGACTCGTACTACGGCAGAGTGGCTAGCTGAGTTAATTCCAGCAGGTGTGCCAAGTTCGCCAGTGAACACCATTGAACAGGCGTTCAAAGAGGAGCACACCATTGCCCGCGAGATGATTGCCTACAGTGAGCATGAATACTTTGGCAAACTTCGTACGCCAGCATCGCCAGTTAACGTAGGGCCAAAGCGTCAGACCTACCAGCGAGCCCCAAAGCGTGGCGAGCACACTATTTCAGTTCTAAAGGAACTCCTGGATTTGAGCGATGAACAAATCCAGGCCCTTGAAGCAACTGGGGCATTTGGAGAATCAAAGTGAAAGCCTGGGATGGCGTTGCCTACGACGCACTTCCCCTGCCCCACGAGCAATGGGGTATTCGAACGATTGCTGCGCTGAATCTGCAGCCTGATGAAACTCTGCTTGATGCCGGCTGTGGCACTGGGCGCGACGCGCAGTTAGCGCTGGAGCAACTGACAAATGGTTCACTAGTTTGTGTCGATCAAAGCAGCACCATGCTCGATCAATGCCGTACACGCTTTGGACAAGACTCCCGAGTGCGCATATTTGAAGGTGACTTAGACAAAACTCTTCCAGTTCACCCAGAAAGCATTGATGCAATCATGTCGGTTGCTGCGCTGCATTGGCTAACAGATCACAATAATGTTTGGCAGCACTTCTTTAATGCCTTGAAGCCAGGTGGGCGGATCGCAACTGATAGCGGAGGCTTTGGAAATCTAGCTAAGACTTTGGCTTTAGTGCCACAAATAGATCCTGCAATAACTTTTCCTAACTGGTACTACGCGAATGTTTCCAACACTGAAGCGCTCCTTAAAGCAGCCGGATTTGTTGACATAGAAGTAAGCCTTCGTCCGCATCCAACTCCCCTACCGGATAAGCAAACTTTGGCGACTTACTTAAAGACATTAGTTTTCCGCGAGTGGAGCGATGACCAGATAACCAAGATGTCAGATCTATTGACTGACAACACTCTTGACTATGTTCGTCTTGAAGTTCGGGCCAGCAAGGCATAAGTGACTGACAGTCAACTAAAGATTGGTGTTCTATCTAGGCGAGCACCCATTGGTCAGCATCCCGATTTAGGACCAATCCTTGAACATGTAGGCGGATTAACCAGAGTTTTACCTGCTCTTGCTGAATTTGCAAAGATTGATTGGACGGCACTGACAACACAGAGCCAGGTAGGGCTACCTAGTTATTACTCATTTTCAGATATCTCAAATCAGGTCCATCAACACGACATAAACATATTTCTAGCTAAAGTCGATTCCCAGGAATTGGATCTGAGCGATTGGTTTTGTGCGCACTATATATGGCCATTACTACATGACCTTCCTATCCCCGAACTTGCTGATGAAACGCTTCAGGATCATTTCCATGCAATTCGTGGCATAAGCCGTGCAATAGCAACTGAATTTATCGAAATCGATAATGATGGTTACTTTGTTAATGACTTCCAACTCTCCCAAGTTCCAGTAACTCTCCGAGAGTTTGAGCCAAGTAAGCCAGTTACTTTCTTTTTGCACACACCTTGGCCAAAATTGGTTCCGAGCAGCAACATTGCAATCAAGATTCTTGAATTCTTAGCTTCTGGAATGTTGGCTGCAGATGTCATTCAATTTCAAAGTCAAAAAGATTTGCTGACATTTGAAGAGTTCGCTACCAGACACCTGCCATTGGAACTGGAGAACGTAAAACTGGAAGTAAATCCGGTGTCGGTTAATGTTCAGACTTTGCAGGAACAGGCACTAAGCAATAACGGCTTCTCAGCGCTGCGTGAGGACGAAGTAAGTTATGTCCACATAGCCCGAAGCGATCCGATAAAGAACACTTTGGCAACTGTTGCTGCATTTATGGAATTAGCTAAACATTTCAAGGAATCTTCGCCGCGAAGTTACTTGGATCTGTATTTAGTGCCATCTCGGCAACAGTGGCCAACTTATCAAGGCTTGCTTGCTGAGATTGTTGAGTGTGTGAATAAGTACAACAACATACTCAGTTCACTTAACTACTCACCTATCCGACTACACATTGGCAATGACTACCACCGGGCAAGTCAGGCACTGGCGCGATACAACTATTTGATTGCCTGCTCAGTTGCAGATGGACTAAATCTGGTGGTCAAAGAAGGTGCGATCCTAAACAACCGAAACGGTGTCATCATCAGCACTGAAAAAGTTGGAGCTATGGCAGAACTTGGAAAATTTTGTGTAGTTGCTGCCAACGCTTCTGAGGCCTGCGTTACCCAAGCCCTGCTAGATGCTAAAGATCTAGATTACGAATCTCGCAGCAAAATGTCAGTTGAACTTAAGCGACATATCCAAGAATTTGATTCGAGCAATTGGGCACAAAATGTTGTTGCTAGCTTTAAGGTTTTAGAAAAAATCTAAGACTCAGGATTTTTCAGGCTGCAGGCTTACATCGGTGATATGGACACCATTTACATCAACCAGATTTTGATCCATGTTCAATAAAGCAAACTTCAAGCGATCGATGTCTGACAGATTTCCCTTGTTCCGAGTGCGAACATCAAGTTCAATAGTCACGCGCAAATCTTGTGCTTGTCCTACCGTTACGCCAGCTGCTTTTGCCATTTTGTCGGCAACAATTGCAGTTATTTCACCGCGGGCAACCATAGCTGCAAGTGATGCAGCTAGTTCAACCTTCCACTTATCTGCATCCTTTGGACCCAAGTAAACCGGTTCGTTGTTGCCAACGTAATGCGGACGCCAGACGAAGAATGAACTTAGTTCACCAGTTGGAACCAGCGTAAATTCGCGTTCCACCTTGACCCGGCGTGGACCTGGGTATGGCATTGGGGTGTTTTGCACACCGATTGTGTGTGGGAACCAGCGGAATTCTCGCTTAACGAATCCAACCGAGTGTGGAGACCAAACAAAGGTGGATGGTTGCTTTTCGTACTGAACTGCTGGCGGTGCTGGAGTTGGCCATTCAACTTCAGTCTTGTAGCCAATCTTATGTGGCGACCAGGTGTAGTTACGGGTGACATGAAGGTAAGGACCCTTAAGTCCGTTCATGTGCGGACGCCAGACGAAGCCGCGCTTGATTCCGCCGCCCTTACGAGTGCCCAAGTAACTTAACTCAACAATCTTTTCTGGAGTTAGTTCTCGCCCGGTTAGCTCTGCAACCACTTTTCCATCAGCAAAAATTAGAACGCGGTTACAGATGTTGGCTAAGTCTTCGTGTTCTGCAGAGGCAACAATTACACCAGAACCAGCGCGAGCAGCATCGGCGATTTTTCCAAAGATTGCTGCCTTACTGCCCACGTCAACGCCTTGCGTTGGTTCGTGCAACAAAAGCACGTCTGGCTTAATCTGAATCCACTTAGCCAGCAAAGCTTTCTGCTGATTTCCACCAGAAAGTTTGCGCAGTTCGATTCCTGGAACTGGTGGCTTTACATCAAAGCGTCGTAGTAATTCGCCTACGTCTTTTTTCAGTTTCTTCTTACGAAGTCGTCCTGCCGTGAAGTACTTGCCTAGTACCGGCATGCCGACGTTGTCAGTAAGCGTCGCTAACAAAACTCCACTTGCTCCCGTGCGGTCTCCAGGTAATAGTGCAACGCCAGCATCAACTGCCTTACGCGGAGTTAAATCCTCTTTTTCGTACTTCTTGTTCTTTATCGTTATGGTGCCATCGGTGTGTTCAATAGCACCGAACAGCGCATACGGAACTTGATCATGACCAGCGCCCATCAAACCAGTCATACCTAAAACTTCGCCACGACGAAGCGTGATATTCAGCTTTGGTATTGATCCAGCGGCCATGTTTTTGGTTTGAAGTACAACTTCCTTGGAAGGAGTTGGCACATGATCTGGATAAAACGCATTTAGCGACTGCCCCAGGATCATTGCAACGAGATCAGCTTCTTTGGTTTCCTTGGTATTGACTGTGGCAACCTTGCGACCATCTCGCAATACCGAAATACGATCAGTTAAATTCAAAATTTCATCAGTACGGTGACTGATGAAAACCACGCCAGTTCCCTGACGAGTTACCTTCTTCACTGCATCAAACAGTTTGTCTACCGATTCACTTGGTAGGTAAGCAGTTGGCTCATCCAGAACTAATACGTGACCCTCTGGGTTTGTGGCAATTTCGCGAATCGCGCGAGCGATGGCAACAATTGCTCGGTCCACAGGAGGAAGGGCTCCTACTGGAGTTAACGGATCCCATTTAAGTCCGAACTGCGAAAGCTGATAGGCAACTGCACTTTTTTCGTCAGCCCATGGAATTTTCGATAAGCCGCCACGACGCCAAGTTCCCAGACGCAAGTTTTCCAAAATGCTAAATGCTGGAACCAAACCTAGGTCTTGGTGAACGAATACCATGCCAAGTTGCGCAGCATCGCTACCACGAAGTGGCAATTCAATATCTTCACCACGTAAAACTAATTTGGTTCCGCGGTCAGGCTCGTGGAAGCCACTTAAAACTTTGATGAGAGTTGATTTACCGGATCCATTTCGACCTACCAGGCCGTGAATTTCTCCGGGACGAACATCGAAATCTACATTTGAAAGCGCTTTAGTTGGCCCAAAAGTCTTGGACAGATTCGTGAACTCAAGTACTGGGCGAATGCCACTGTCTTCAGTCACTTTTATCTCCTACGCACTTATGTTTCTTAAATTCAGGATCTTTGAGAATCTTCACTTGCAGTCTTAAAGAAGAGTGTGACTGGTTGAAGCCATTACTGACTTCAACCAGTCACAACTAATTACTAGCTAGCGGTCCAGTACTTTGCGAATTCTGCTGCAAAGTCGATTCCGTACCAGTTAACAGAATTTTCTACAGATGCATCGATTGAACCAATGTTTGATTCATCGAATACCTTGCAGGTGATTCCGTAGTTGTCTGGAACTGCATTGCCAGTTAGCAGGCGTAGGCCAGCGTCAACTGTTGCGTATGAGAACCAGTCATTTGGACAACCAACATCCATTTTCACTGATGTGGAACCAAGAGCCTTTGCAACATCAGGAGTCATGTTAAATGACGACTGAATTGCAGAAGAGCCAGCTGCGCTGATACCAGCACCAGTAGCAAAACTCATGCCGTCGTAAATTGGCATCAAGTGCGTGATGGTTGGATCTGCGGTAACTGTGTTCTTTGCATCGCCCTCAAGTGTTCCATCGAACCAAGTTGCAAGCGGTGCATCCTTGTATTCAATTTTGGCGCTTGGGCAAATTGCTGCCACACGATCCTTGATTGTCTGAATCATGATTGGACTGGAGGCTTGGCCTTCAGAACCCCAAACAACAGCATTACCAGCACCAGCACCAGTTACACAGAACCAGTCAGCCATCAAGCTAGCTGCAAGTGTGTAATCAAATGATGGATCTGCAGCAATACCATCAGCAACTGCAACACCTGGCGCTGCAGTCTGGTTTGTTGTCATAACTGGAATATCACCAATTACATCCAGCGGAATAAGTGCAGCTGGGACTGCGTTTGTGATAATCAAGTCAACGCCGGAGCTAACTGCCTGATCGAAGAATCCAGCTAGTGGCTCAGGGACACCACCGGCATCGCTCTTCTGTGTAACAGTCACGCCATTGCTTTCAAGGCCAGCAGCGATTGTGTTGGTCCACTGAGCCAATACTGGAATCTGGTCGTTGATCGAAATCATTGCAACCTTCTTGCCAGATGCAGCCGAAGCGTCAAAAGCATCGCCTGGGTATGCAAATGTCAAAGATGAAGCAAGGGCGGCATCATATGCTGCCTGTGCTGTAGCTAAGTCATTGGCAGCCGCAGGTGCGCTAGCAGCCTCGGTAGGTGTTGCTGCTTCTTCTTCAGACGAGCTTGAGCAACCGCTCAGAACTAGTCCAGCAGCAAGTGCGGCGGCTACGAAGCCGAAACGCATTTTCTTTTGTGCTTGCATTAGACGTACCTTTCCCGTTGTTTTGATTCAGTCACTCGACCGCGACCGAAGGTTGGATGCCAATGTAGCTACGAGCACGCCAATAACAAGGGCGAGTCCGTAGAACACATCTTGTATCCAATTCTCGAATCCCATGAACTGTAAGCCCGTGATTCCGGTTTCGAGAAAATATACTGCTACAACTGTTCCCCCGACGTTAAAACGTCCTGGCCTAATTGCAGTTGAACCTAGGAATGCTGCCGCAAAAGCGGGCAGAATATAAGACTCGCCAATTCCTGATTGTGCAGAGCCAGAGGTAGTAAGAATCATGGCACCAGCAAGAGCTGCCAAGGTTGAGCAAAGAATCAATGAGTAATAGCGGTAGGCATTTGTGCGAATACCTGCAAGACGAGCAACTTCGCGACCTTGGCCGACAAAGTAAAGCTGACGACCAATAGGAGTGTGTTCTAGGACGTACCAAACAATAACTGCCAAGATCAACATAATCCAAAAGGCTAAATAGAATCCAAAAATTCTGTCCTTGATAAGAAGAGAAAACGGATCGCCCTGAACACTCATTGTCGTATTACCAGCAACTCCACTGACAACCCCGAGAAGTGCAGTTCCGGTTCCTAATGTCACCACAAGCGAAGGAATCTTTGCCTTAACACTTAACAAACCGTTGATAAATCCAAAGATGACAGCAAAAACTAATGCGATCAAAATTGCAACCGGTAGCGAATAGCCGTGAACAGTAGCAAGCCAAGCTGGAATTGCTGCGCCAAGGGAAACTGCGCCACCGATCGATAAGTCAAACTCTCCTGCGGAAAGTGCGAAAACTAATCCAAGGGTTAGCAGAACCGTTGCCGCTTTTTGATTCGCAATCGAAGTTACGTTTTGCCAAGTTGGGAATATCTCAGGCTGTAATAAAGTGAAGATCACGATCAGAACTAGCCACGCAACCAAAATTGCGTACGCCTGAATTCGATAGCTTGTTGATACGGCAGTACTGGTGTTGTCTTTGCTGCCTTTACGCCGAAGATTCAACCGACGTAACGAAACCGTTTGTGACACTTAATCTCCCTATTGCCTCGGCTTAAATCATCCCAAGAAACGACTTCCGATGAGTGTAAGTCTGGGGGAAAAATGGCAATATTGCAGGACTTATTCGGAACTTTGTATACAACATTCAGGTAACGGTGTTTTCCAATATCCTTGAAAAAATCGGACTTTTCAGGGAATTTGGTTAGTTTTTAGGAACAATGAGTGGAATATCCATTTTTGCCTTACCCACCTAAATCGGGCATTGTTCAAGTTTTGTATACGAAGTGGTGGGGAGTCCATTAGTTTGGGCATATATTCCAAATCAGGAGGATAAGTGAAGGTTTCAGTAGTTCAGAGTGGTAACTGCACCCAGAATGTTTCAGAAAACGTTGCAATGTTACTCGAATTGTCCGAGCAGGCAGCGACCACTAACCCTGACTTGATCCTGTTGCCTGAGCTTGCGACTACTCCTTACTTTGCCGCTGGTGATAAGAGTCCGAAGTATCGCGACTGGGCTGAACCGGTTATTGGTGGCGCTTCAACTGCAGCATTCGCAAAGTTTGCCAAGGACCACAACACCGCACTTGGTTTTGGTATGTACGAGATTGACAACGACGTGCGCTACAACTCTCTAGTAATCCTGAATCGCAACGGCGAAGTTGTGAACGGCAGGACCCACGATGGGAAAACTTTTCCCGCATTTCGCAAGCTAACAGCGCCTTCAGTTCACATGCCAACTCTTGATGTGCACGAAGATGAGTACTGCACTGCCGGACCTGGTCCGATGAACTTTGATGTTGATGGTGTTTCTACCGGTGCGTTGATTTGCTACGACCGCGCGTTCTCCGAGCCTTGGATGGCAAACCGCGCCCTTGGCGCTGACGTTGTCTTACTTGCGGTGTCCTCACTAGGTTGGCGGGAATCACTATTCATTGATGACTTGCGCTTACGAGCCATGGAGATGGGCGTATTCGTGATTGCATCAAACCGCTCCGGTGAAGAAACTTGTGGCGGCAAGACTCACGACTTCTTTGGCCGCTCTTGCGTGATTGCCCCAACAGGTGAAGTTCTCGCCCAAGCTGGCGGACACAACTACCCAGAAATCATTCATGCTGAACTCGACATGTCACTACTAGCCCAAGCGCGCAAAGACTGGCCAGTTTGGAATGACCGTCGTCCAGAAATTTATTCTTGGATGTACAAGTAAATCTAGGTTGCAAGCAATCCCAGTAACTTCTAGTTATTTAATGATTCCCTTGGCGCGCAAGTCAGCTAATTTCGCTGCGTCGTAACCAAGTAGTTCTCCATAAACTTCGTCAGTGTGCTCGCCGTGTGCTGGACCACTCCATCGAATTGAAGGCTTGGTATCTGAGAAGAACGGGAAGATGTTTTGCATTGGGAATTCGCCAACACCAGGAACATCGACATTGATAATCGACTCACGCGCCTGAATGTGTGGATCGGCAATCATGTCTTTAGCGGTGTAAACCAAACCGTGTGGAACTTCTTCTTCGATCAAGTGATTAATCAAGTCTTTCATTTCCCAAGTGCTACTCCAGTCGCCAATCATGGCATCTAGCTCTGCGGTGTTGTCGCCGCGTGCGATGTGGGTTGCATACTTTGGATCATCGGCAAGTTCTGGTTTACCCATGGCATGAGCAAGGCGCTTGAATACTGTGTCCATGTTCGCAGCGATCAAAAGCATTTCGCCTGACTTAGTTGGGTAAACATTACTTGGAGTGATCTTTGGCAAAACTGAACCAGTGCGCTCACGCTGGTAGCCACCAATGGCCCATTCCGGAATCAACGATTCCATGTAGGCCATTACTGATTCATAAATCGAAGCATCAATGACTTGGCCCTTGCCAGTCTTTTCTTTGGAGTGAAGCGCAGCTAATGCGCCAAGCGTTGCAAAGGTTGCCGCAAGTGAGTCACCAAGTGAAATACCAGCACGGGCCGGCATACGATCTGGCTCACCAATTACATAGCGAAGGCCGCCCATAGCTTCACCGACCGAGGCATAACCAGGACGCGGTGCGTAAGGTCCAGTCTGTCCGTAGCCACTCACGCGAATCAAAATCAAACCTGGATTAATTTTGGACAAAACGTCGTAGCCAAGTCCCCAACGCTCAAGTGTTCCTGGCCGGAAATTTTCCAGCAACATGTCAGACTGCTCAACAAGCTCTTTAACAATCTGCTGACCTTCAGGTGTGCGCAGATCTGCAGTCACACACTTCTTATTGCGAGCAGCAATCGGCCACCATAGTGACTTACCGTGCGCTTTTTCCTGACCCCAATCCCGAAGTGGGTCGCCACGCTTTGGATCTTCAATCTTGATGACTTCTGCGCCGTAATCTCCCAAGAGCTGGCCACAGTAAGGTCCGGCTAGTAATTGACCTAGTTCAACAAGTCGTAGGTCACTTAGTGGTCCAGTCACGATTAATCCTTTTCAATGGGCTGCTCTATTTGTATACAAAATTTAACCTACTCGCCACCCAAATTCTGAAAAACCCGATAAATCAGGGAAACTCATATCCGAATTCAGGTGGACTTGTATACCATCTCGTACGAGAATGGGCCTATGACCGCCACATTGCCCACTCCTCGTAGCGATATCTCCATTATTGAAGTCTCTCCAAGAGATGGCCTACAGAACGAGAAAATCCCACTTTCGGTAGATCAACGCATTGACTTAATAACCCAACTTGGCAAAGCCGGAGCTAAGCGGATTGAGGCTGCGGCCTTCGTGCACCCAACTCGAGTCCCCCAGATGGCAAATGCCGAAGAGGTTATTGGTGGACTGCCCCGCGATAACGGAGTTTCTTACTCTGGTTTGATTTTGAACCGCAAGGGTCTGGATCGGGCCCTTGATAGCAAGGTAGATGAAGTTCACTTGGTAATCCCAGGCACAGATGAAATGAGTCTTGCCAACCAAAATCTGAGTGTGGCTGAAATGTTAGTCCTGGCAAAAGAAGTTTCTGATGTTTGCAAGGAAGAAAACGTTCCATTAACCATGACAGTAGCCGTGGCATTTGGTTGTCCATTCGCAGGCGAGGTTCCAACTGATCAAGTGGCACGAGTTCTTGATGGCATGGTTGGACTTCACTTAGCTGAAGTTGGCCTGGCTGACACCATCGGTGTTGGCGTGCCTTGGCAAGTGCGCGCTCTAGGTAACGCGGTACGCGAGCGCTTTGCAACTGAGCCAATGCGCCTTCATCTTCACAACACTCGTAATAACGGTTATGCCAACGCTCTTGCTGGGCTAGAAGCTGGGTTTGTTGGCTTTGATAGCAGCGTTGGTGGTTTTGGTGGTTGCCCGTTCGCACCTAACGCAACTGGCAACATTGCTACCGAAGATTTGAACTACATGCTTGAGCGCTCCGGTGTAACTACTGGCCTGAACCATGACGCACTGGTAAGTACGGCATCATGGTTATCTAAAGCACTTGAAAAAGATGCCCCAGGATTACTTGGCCGCGCTGGCCAATTCCCAGCAAAGGAAGCAAAATGACCAACATCGCAATCGTCTATTACTCAGCAACTGGAAACATTGCGGCAATGGCTAATGCAATTGGCGAAGGTGCCGCAAGCATCGGAGCCGAAGTTCGAGTACGCCGAGTTGCTGAAACTGCTCCAGCGGAGGCAATTGCCAGCAACCCAAAGTGGCAAGCTCACTTTGATGAAATGGCTAACGAGCCAATTGCAACTCTTGAGGATTTGGAATGGGCCGACGGTATTGCATTAGGTAGTCCAACTCGCTTTGGTGGACCAGCCTCACAACTGAAGTCATTCCTAGATACCACTGGTGGACTTTGGTTCAAGGGTGCACTTGTGAACACAGTTGGTACAGCATTCACAACTGCTTCGACAGCACATGGTGGCCTTGAGTCAACAACCTTGGCAATCAACAATCACTTTTACCACTGGGGTTCATTGATCATGCCACTTGGTTATGGGGATGAACACGTAAGCAAAGTTTCTGGAAATCCATACGGCGCCTCACATGTTTCACGCAAGGGTTCAATCCCAGATGAAGATTCACTTAAAGCCTGCTTCGTACAGGGCCGTCAGTTAGCGCAAGTTGCTGGCTGGGTTGCAGCTGGAAAATCAGGAGCCTAGTTATGACAATCAACATTCTTGCTATTGGTGGCAGCACTCGCCCAGGTTCTTCAAGTGAACAAGCACTTCGGGTTGCTGGTCGCGGAGCCGAAGGTGCGGGCGCGAAAGTTACTTACATAACTGGCCGCGATCTTATGTTCCCGATCTATGACACGGAAACTCCAGATCGCAGCGACAATGCCAAGAAGTTTTTAGAAGCCGTTGCTGCTGCAGATGGTTTGATCATCAGCACTCCCGGTTACCACGGTGGCATGTCCGGAATGATCAAGAACGCTTTGGATTACATCGAAGATCTACGCGAAGGACCACGAGTTTATCTTGATGGCATGGCAGTTGGCTGCATCTCAGTTGCCTACGGCTGGCAAGCAACTGCAACGACACTGCTGCAAATTCGAGTAGTGGCTCACGCTCTTCGGGCCTGGCCAACTCCGCTTGGCGCAACTATCAATGCCTCTGTTACAAAGTTTTCTGCCGATGGAACCACAGATGATGAGGGTGCACGAAGTAACCTTGAGACTGTCGGGCGTCAGGTTGAACAATTCGCAACTTGGTCACGTAGATAGCCACTAGCTTTCGGGAGCAAACAGAATGGCAAAGATCGCAACTACGGTTTACGAACAGATTCGAACTGCCATTCTCAATGGTGAGCTCTCCAACTCAGAACGATTGGTTGAAGAAGATCTGGCTGTCAGCATGGGAATCTCACGCACACCTGTGCGGGAAGCCCTTCGTCGATTAGCAGCTGAAGGTTTAGTAGATGTTTCGCCAAACCGAGGTGCGCGAGTTGCTGAGTGGGACGTTCATGATCTGCGCGAAATTTTCGATCTTCGTTCCATCCTTGAATCGCATGCTTGCGAACTAGCAACGCCCCGAGCTTCGGCTGCGGAAATTGAATTCCTAGAAAACATTTGCACCGAAATGGAAGAGTTAGCCGCGACGGAGCTTTCTTCGGAAACTAGATTGCCGGCGCTAGCTGCTCGAAACCGAATCTTTCACGGCAAGATAATTGAGATGTCGAATTCAACTCGACTTGGACTATTGATCGAAACTTTGATCCACGTACCAATCGTGATGCAGACCTACAAGGTTTACTCCCCTGAAGCGCTACAGCGCAGCCTGCACCATCACCGTGAGATTGTTAATGCCATGAAAGCAGGCGATGAAGTCTGGGCCTCAAGTGTTATGCGTGCCCACGTTTTAGCGGCTCGCGAGGAAATCCTTGGCCAACCAGATCCTGAATAAGAATTGAGAAATAAAAAAACGAGCACCTGCAAATGCAGGTGCTCGTTTTTTAACGAGAGGTATTACTTGCCTACGCGGGTCTTCATCAAAGGCTGAACCTTTGTACCGAAGATGTCCATGCCAGTTACGAAGTCATCGAATGTCAACATGACACCCTTAACGCCATTAACTGTGTCAATTTCGTCCAACATGCGAGCAACTGAGGCGTACGAGCCAACAAGTGTTCCCATGTTGAAGTTGATTGCACCTTCTGGAAGTGCGATGGTAGCTGCGGTGCTTGTTCCGTCAGCATTGGTTGTGTCTGCGGCAGCCTGACCAGCCATCCATGACAACGCACCAGCATCTGCGCCAGCGTTGTAATGCTTCCACTTAGCCATGGCCTTTTCGTCTGTTTCATCAGTGATAACCAT
Source organism: Candidatus Nanopelagicales bacterium (assembly GCA_036796575.1). Taxonomy (GTDB): domain Bacteria; phylum Actinomycetota; class Actinomycetes; order S36-B12; family UBA5976; genus UBA5976. The sequence goes on from DAIRCR010000002.1 coordinate 127,317, forward strand.
GAACAGCACGTAGGCACCAATGTCGCGACCAGTTTCCTTCGCAGCGCGAAGTAGCTGATCTGCGGATGGCTTGAATGCAGTTGGAGTGTTTACGCCAGTACCCAAAATGAACTGGTAGTCACCGTATTCAGCACAGAAACGCATGCCGCGCTCGGACTGACCAGCACAAACTAATGGAATCTTTGAGGAAGGCTTTGGCAACATTACACAGTCATCCATCTTGAAGAATTGACCCTTGAAATCAGATGATCCCTTGCTCCAAAGTTCCTGCATAACGCGCACGTACTCTTCGGAGTATTCGTAGCGGTAGCCGAAGTATTCGTCTCCTGGCCATAGACCCATTTGATCGTATTCACCCTTTGCCCAACCGGACACGATGTTTACACCAAATCGACCTGGCGCGATGGAATCAATGGTTGTCGCCATACGAGCAACAATCGCTGGTGGCAAAGTAAGAATTGCAGTTGATGCGAAAAGCTTTATCTTTTCGGTCCTTGCAGCAAGGGCTGCCATCAAAGTGAATGACTCTAGGTTGTAATCCCAGAATTCACTTTGGCCGCCGAAGCCACGGAGCTTGATCATTGAAAGAGCAAACTCAAAACCATACTTTTCTGCGCGCTGGACGCACTCAAGATTCAACTCATATGATGGTTTGTACTGAGGCGACGTAGTTGAAATCAACCAACCGTTGTTGCCAATAGGAATAAATACTCCGAGATCCACAGGGGAACTCCTTCCGGTTTCAAATCGCTATCTAGACAGTATGGACACAGATCCACACAAAGCGTTTCTCTGAAACTTAGTCCGAAAACCTCGCTTTGTCCTAAAGAATGTGCATTTTGTGTCCAAAGAGAACATTTGGTAACGCAGTTATTGGGTTTTTCAGCCAAAAATCCCAACTTTGTATACATTTGGAGTAATTGACCCCTCGATCCTGGAGCTCTCATGCCGACGTTAGATGTAAATGGCCATTCAATGTATTACGAAGTTTCTGGTATTCCGGGAGCTGATAAAGCAGTTGTAATGGGCGGATGGGGAACTTTTTGTCACGGAAAACAAAAAGATGCGCCGCGTTACTTATTTGAAACGTATGAAGTTCTGACGTTTGACTACCGCGGCATGCGCGATAGCACTGATGATTACTCTCGCGAAGCAACGATGCAATTGTTTGCTGACGATTTAGCTCAGCTGCTTGATCATCTTGGTTGGACCAATGTTCACATTGTTGGCATGGTCGGCATGGGTGCCTGCATTGGTCAAGAACTTGCATATGCTCGTCCAGATTTAGCGCGCTCATTAGTAATGACTGGAACTTGGGCTTACGCAGATCCAATCATGGTTGACCAACTAGACAGCATGACAACTATGCATAAGGAATCTGGTTTCTATGCTTTCCAGAAATTCGTTGCATCATTTTCCTTCCCAGGAGATTTCTACAACGAGAACCGTGATCGCTTGCTAGGTGACAACGGAACTTGGGCCGATCTGAACGGCAACTTTGCAGCCCATGAGCGTTATGTTCATGCTTGCAACAACCATGATGCCCGCGAACGTTTGCCAAAGATCAAGACTCCATCGCTTGTTTTGCATGCGCTGCAGGATTCAATCACCACTGCACGCCACACTCAGGTAATTGAAGACTTGATTCCAAATTGCATCGGTATTACTTGGCCAGATGCATCACATGTAATCGCTGGCAAAGATCAGCGGATCCGCTTCGACGCACTGCTAAAAGAATTCCTTGAGGCTAATTAATGACAATTCAGTTGACACAAGACCAGAAAGATTTCCAAGAAGCCATTCGCGCATTTGTTGACAAGGAAATCATTCCGGTTGCTCGCGACATGGAGCACTCGGGCGAATACCCAAGCGCCATTGTCGAGCACATGAAAGAAATGGGACTTTTTGGAATGACAATTCCAGAAGAGTTCGGTGGCCTTGGCGTTGACATGACAACCTTCTCAATTGTCTTTGAAGAATTGTCACGCGGCTGGATGGGTGTGGCTGGAATTCTTGGCTCACACTCAATGGCCTGCTTCATTATTTCCAAGCACGGAACACCAGAACAAAAAGCGAAGTACTTGCCAGAACTAGCAACTGGCGCTCGTCGAAGTGGACTTGGTCTAACGGAACCAGGTGCGGGCACAGACCTTCAGGGCATCTCAACAACAGCCACTCTCGATGGCGACCATTACATAGTGCGTGGATCCAAGACTTGGATCACAAATGCTCGTCACGCAGATCCACTTCCGGTATTGGTTAAGACCGACCCAAAGGCAGATCCTCGTCATAAAGGAATGTCAGTGCTGCTTATTGATGCTGGAACTCCTGGTTTCACCATTGGTAAAGACATTCCAAAAATGGGTTACAAGGGTCCCGAGTCTTGCGAAGTCATCCTTGATGAAGTTCGAGTTCCTGTTGAAAATCTTCTGGGTGGTGTTGAAGGTCGTGGTATGCAACAAGTGCTTTCTGCCCTTGAAACTGGACGCCTTAACATTGCAGCGCGCTCGGTTGGCATTGCAGCTCGTGCTTACGAAGAGGCTGTTAACTACGCCAAGTCACGGATGGCTTTTGGTAAGAGCATTTCTGAATTCCAAGCGATTCAACTAAAGATTGCTGACATGGCAACTGACTTGCAGGCTGCTCGCCTACTTACTTATTGGGCAGCCTCAGAAGCTGATCAGGGTAAGCGCGTTGACCTACAGACAGCGCAAGCCAAGGTATTTGCTTCAGAAGTAGCAATCCAGAATTCACTTCGCGCCATGCAGGTACATGGTGGCTATGGCTATTCAACTGAGTATGAAATTGAGCGTCTGTATCGTGATGCGCCATTAATGAGTATTGGCGAAGGCACCAACGACATCATGCGAATGGTTATTGCCAAGCAAATTTTTGCTGACTAAATAACGTTGCAATAACTAGTTGATTTTCCGAGATACTTGATCCATGCTGACTGCCAATAAATATCTTGTTGCCATGGTGTTGGCCATGGTTGGCTGGGGTGTTGCTAATCCAATTGGTGACATAGCAATTGATTTCATTGACCCAATTTCATTCTTTGTTATTGAAATTGTAAGCGGGCTATTCTTGTTCTTTATTGTTGCGTTAGTAGTTCCATCACTTCGCAAAGCAATTCGTCAAGTGCCTTGGAGAATTGCGCTTCCCTTTGGCTTGATCCAGCCTGGGCTTGCCTACCTTCTCGGCAATATCGGTTGGCAGTATGGAACCGTTACAACCGGTGCAATCTTGATGTCTAGTGAAGTCATCTTTTTGGCAATTGGTGGCGCATTGTTTCTGCGTGAAAAACTCAATCTCTGGTCTTCGATTGCTCTATTCATAGGGGTGACTGGAGCAATCGTTGTTGGCGTAGCTGGTCAGTCGAGTAACCCAGAAACTGCAGGTCAGACTGTTGAAATTTTGGGAGTAACTTTCTCGGCGGGAACTGTTGGTGCCGTGGCATTCCTAGGTGTGGGTGTGTGTGGGGCAGTATATGGATTATTGATGCGCAAATTGAAGTCTGATGTGAACACAATCGCTTTAACTCTTGGCCAAATGACTTCGGCAAGTTTTCTATCTGTGGTGGTGCTTCTGGCTACCAAAACCGATATTCCAACTCCACAATCTGTTGGCCCATACTTTTACATGGCTGTACTAGGTGGCATCATCGGCACCACATTGCCATTCTTGTTGTTCAACTTTGCTGCGCCTAATTTAACGACTAAGCAGACTGCTCTGGCACTAAACATAATTCCGGTAGTTGCAATTCTGTCTGGTGCCTTAGTGGGTAGAGGTTTACCCGTGGGCGCACAGTACATAGGAATAGGTTTAGTTCTAATAAGCTTGCTCGCACTCGAATCTGGACACGACAAAGAGACCGATTCGGCCTTGACCTCCCCAGCTTTTCCCAAGTCCTGACCTACTGCTAATGTTCACTTGTACTAAATCAATACGAAGAACAATCACGACCAAGCACCGCTAGCTCAACTGGCAGAGCAGCTGACTCTTAATCAGCGGGTTGGGGGTTCAAGTCCCTCGCGGTGTACTCGCATAAAAAACCCTCACTGAGGGCTTTTTATGCTCGTCTCGAGCAAAGCTCGAGTTACTCCCTTTTTATGCTTCGCTCAAGTAACTCAACTGTTTTATTGGGACTTATTCTGCGTCTTGCGCAAAGCGCAAGTTACTCATTTCAATTACTACGTTCGAGTAACTTGAGCACTTATTACTCGGTTTCACGAAATCGGTCAGTAGGCATTATCTGCCTAATACTGGATTGATCTCCAAGTAGGTCTATGGTCAAAATATGAGTAATAAAAATCCAAATTCTGCTGACTTAATTTACGCAGTGAAAGATGCGTTTTCAAGATTTATTGACTTTACTGGCGTTTCAACCAGACCGCAGTTTTGGTATTACATTTTGACTACAGCGATTGCCTCTGCAGTTGTTGGCATAGCGTTTGGTGAGAATGGACAAAATGCTCTAACCCTCATCATGTTACTTCCTACCATTGCAGTTTCCATTCGCAGAATGCATGACGTCGGTAAGAGTGGTTGGTTCATTTTGATACCGATTTATAACATTGTGCTCCTGGCATCTCCGACTACAGTCGCAGCAACAGTCCTTAAGAGATCATTTCTAGTCCGTGCTGGGCAATTTGTTATCGTAAGTCCAATCATTGGTGCTTTCTTGTACTCACTCCTAGCGGGAGGATCAATGTTTAATGAGAGCACGGGTGGTGGTGCCTTTATATGGGGGTTATTTCTCACTGTGCCAACTGGGTTGATACTCATTGCTATCGGCGTAACTGTTGAGTTAACTAAGCGCTCTAAGTCCTAGTCACCGACTTGGGGTTCAAGTCCCTCGCGGTGTACTTGAAAAGGTCCCTGTAGGGACCTTTTCTGTGTCTCGACCAAAGATCACTTAACTTGAACTTGCGCTTGAATGCCATCAAGGATTAGCAGCTTTAGAAGAAACTTTCAGTTCCCTAACCTTTTCAAGATTAAACAAATCTAATCACGCAAATCTAACCGCGCTACATGTTAAAAAGGTCTTTTCGATTTGTAATCTCAAGGAGCTTGAAGATTTTTCCTAGCTCCAATTTGACCAGTGACGTACTGATGTGGAGTTGGATTCCGATCTCATGATTTGACATATGTTCAAGCACTAGTTGCACGATCCGATTTTGTCGCTTGGTTAAATTCACATTGAATTGAAATGTGGACAAGTGCGAACTGTTGATTACTAGGTTCAGGTCGCGAGCTACCTGCAATAAGTCTCGCTCAACTTGAATAAAGAATGCCCATTGAAGACCTTCAATAACTGCTTCTGAAATATGCAACACGTTTGGCATAGACAGCATTCGGATTTTAATCCAAGATAGACCATTCGGGGAACTGAGTGCGGGTATCAGTAGAAGTGAATCACCTACAATTTGCATGCAGTTACATTTTTGATTCTTCACTTCTAGAAGTGTTACATTTGAAACGAGTACTGACCTAAACAACTGAAGGTCACCTAAAATCTCATTTTCAGATCTACCCCCCCCCCCCCCATTCAAATCCCTTTTAGAAAAAATTTGTATTCGATTTTCATTTATAGCTTGATCGGATAATTTGTGGAACGAACATTTTGTTTCGACCTCGATACCCCAGAAAAGCTCGTCGACACCGCTGCAAAGTTCTTCCATCGTTTTTGTTCTCGCTACTAGTCGTAACATTTTTTCGGAATTATTGAACACACAGGAATCGAAGTGGTCAGCAATTGCCAAAGATTCAGATTTGTTCACATAGACATTAGAACAAGTAAGTACGACAATCTCGTTGTCAACTTACAACATTGTCCTTTTTATACTTTTATTGTCTTCTTGATGTCCTTTTTGTCTATTTCCATCTTTGATTTTGATGATTCCCTTTGAAAAGGCGAAACGCGTCGCCTACTTCTACAAGTTACTTGATTGGAAAACAATGAATAAAACAAAGAGATTTATAGGTGCCGGCGCCGCCGTTTTGCTCTTGATGTCAGGGGTAACGGCCACTGGTGCACAAGCGCACTCAAAGTTAATTATTTGCAAGGCAAAATCGAATGGTGCATTGTCTGTTAGATCTTCATGCACTAGTACTGAGACAAAGGTTTCAAAGTTATCAGAGCTTGTCGGTGCAAAGGGTGCAAAGGGATCAACTGGGGCCGCTGGTGCACAAGGACCAGCTGGTAACGTTGGCCCATCTGGAGCTCCTGGAGCTGCTTCCAACGTTGCAGGCCCACAGGGTGAGCGTGGTCTTCAAGGAAATCAGGGAAATCCGGGAGAACAGGGAGAACAGGGAGAACAGGGCGTTCAGGGTGTACCTGGTAACGACGGTAACGACGGTGTCTCAAATGTTGCAGGCCCACAAGGTGAACGTGGCCTTCAAGGTCTTCCAGGTGCTGACGGTGCTGACGGTGCTGACGGTGCTGACGGTGCTGACGGTGTCTCAAACATTGCTGGACCACGTGGATTCCCAGGTGCAGCTGGACTTGACGGTGTCGACGGACAAGACGGTGTCGACGGACAAGACGGTGTCGACGGACAAGACGGTGCTAACGGCGCAGATGGTGCTGACGGCTTTGGAATCGATAACTCCTCAGTCGGTGAGCCTTGCACGGTTGGTGAAGGTGTGGGTGCACTTACCGGAGTCTTGGATTGGATTCAATTAACCGTTAATGACGTTTATGTAATGGCGTGTGATACACGAGAAAACTAGGCGAATAAAAAAACAAAGGCAGTTCGTTAATGCGAACTGCCTTTGTTTTGTCTCTAATGCTTGGATCTTAAAAATAGGTGAGCGTCTCCAAATGTTATTGTCTTTGTATGGCTACGAATCCAGACCGCGCTTCCTACTTTCCAGCAATTGAGAAGAAGCATGGATTGCCGATGTCTTATTGGCATGACCAAATGAAATTGATTAAAGATTTGAAGTATCCAGAGCAGATTGCCTACTTGCGCGAGAATCACGGGTTAAGTCAGGCTCATGCCAATGCACTAGTTCTCTATTCAAAGGGAAACACAACTTCTAAGCGATTCAATACCTTGGAAGATTTCTTAACGCCACATGATGCAACTAAACAGAAAACTATAAAAGCGATCTTTAAGGCTTTGAAAACTAAATTCCCTAAGGGTGAAATCGTTATTGCCTGGAATCAACCAATGCTAAAAGTTGATGGTGAATATGTCTTTGGGCTATCAGTTTCAAAAAATCACATCACAATTGCACCGTGGGGTGAAGGTGTGATTGAAAAATTCTTGCCGAAACTTAAAGACTACGAAGTAAACAAGAAAACTATTAAAGTTCCGGTTGACTGGAAAGTTGATACCAAACTTCTTGTTGACATGGCAACAGCTTCAATCAAAGCAACTAAGAAGTAGTCCTTAAGTGAATCGTGAATACTTAGCCGAACTACGAAATCGTGATGAGATTTCAGTTTCTTTTGTGTGCCTTGGAAATATCTGTCGCTCCCCTATGGCTGCCGCAATCTTTAGTAACCGAACTAAAGATTTGAGTTCCCCAGTGGCAACAATCGAAAGCGGTGGAACATCGGCTTGGCACATTGGTCAGGGTCCGCATCCACAATCAAAGCGAACCTGGGAACGGGCTGGATATGACTATACGCACAAGGCAAGTCAATTCACTGCGCAAGACTTAGAGCGCATCGATTTAATCCTGACTATGGATACCGAGAACTATTCCAACGTCATTGGGCTAAGTCCACATGAGGAACATTCAAGAAAAGTATTCATGATGCGTGACTTTGATTTCTCGATTGATCCTGGAGCTTCTGTCCCTGATCCCTATTCACAGGACGACGCTGCCTACGAGCACGTTAAAGAACTACTTGAATCGGCTATCGATGGTTTGATCGAAACCATCTGGCAATAGGATTAGAGCCATAATTCGGACCCCACGGGAGGAACCAGAAGATGGCACCTGTTCAGATTCGCAAACTAGTTACTTATACCGAAGAAACTCGGATTGAAGGCGGCAAGGCTGCTGCAACTCCACTTCGCATGTTTGCTGCTGCCGCTGTGCTGACTAACCCATGGGCCGGTCGCGGATTCGTTGAAGACTTAAAGCCAGAGATTCACGACCTGGCACCACAGCTTGGCGAAATCTTGACTGCATCAATCCTTGAGATGACTGGATCAGGTGAAGCTGTTGAAGGTTATGGCAAGGCTGCAGTTGTTGGAACTTCTGGCGAAGTCGAACATGCATCTGCTTTGATTCACACACTTCGCTTTGGTAATCATTACCGCACTGCGGTTGGCGCAACCAGTTATCTCTCGTTTACAAATGTTCGTGGTGGCCCAAATTGTCCAATTTCAATTCCGCTTATGCATAAAGCAGATGAAGGAATGCGCTCACATTACTTAACAATCCAGTTCTCAGTCAATGACGCTCCAGCACCAGATGAAATTGTGGTGGCACTTGGCGCATCAATTGGCGGACGTCCGCATCACCGAATCGGTGATCGATACCAGGATCTTAAGGATCTTGGAAGTAATGCCAACTAGTTTTGCACTTCCTGAATCAATAGTTTCTGGCAAGACTTCCAATGGCACCGCATGGAGTCGTTGCGGTAACGGCCCGACAATAGTTCTGCTCCACGGTGTTGGTATGAACAAATCAGTCTGGGCACCTGAAGTAAATCTGTTGTGTGAAAGTTTTGACGTTTTGATTTACGACATGTGGGGCCATGGCAAAAGCGACATGCCAAATCACGAATTGAATCTCGTTGATTACACGAAGCAACTGGTCGATTTGTTGAAAGAACTTGAAATTGATACGGCAGTCGTTGCTGGGCATTCGATGGGCGCACTCATTGCTTTGGATTTCGCAATCAATTTTCCAGATGCTTGCCTTGCGGTTTGTGCCTTAAATGCAGTGTTCAACCGCAGCGCTGAACAAAGCGCTGCAGTCAAGAAGCGCGCAGCCGATTTAGCCGCAGGCGGGGTTAGCATGAACTTATCCGAAACCTTAGAACGTTGGTTTGGTAAACCAGGGACGCATGAATACCCAGAAGCCGAAGCACTTGCTCGAGAGTTACTTTTGGATGTAAATCCAATGGGCTACGAAGCGGCCTATTCAGTTTTTGCAGTGTCAGATAAAGCACATGCTCAGACACTGACAACCCTTACAGCCCCTGCCCTGTTTTTCACTGCCGATGGCGACCCAAACTCAACACCAGAAATGAGTTTGGCCATGGCAGCTTTGGCACCGAATGGTTCGTCAAAGGTCTTAATGGGCCACCGACACATGATGACTATGACCGCACCTGAGGAAGTTTCTGCGACCTTAGCCACATTTACGCAATCCGTAACCAAGTAAGGCTGGAAGGTAAGAAGATATGGCTATGAAGTTTTCACTGTTTGCACACATCGAGCGCTACGACGATTCAGTTTCACATAAGCAACTACTAGATGAGCTAACTGAGTTCACGCTAATGGCCGAAGCCGGTGGCATGGAAACAATCTGGATTGGCGAGCATCATGCGATGGAATACACAGTTGCGCCTAACCCGTTCATTAACTTGGCCTACTTGGCTGCAAAGACCACAAAGATTCGTCTGGGAACCGGCAACGTCATTGCCCCGTTTTGGCATCCGATTCGCCTAGCTGGTGAAGCAGCGCTTTGCGATCTTACAAGTAACGGTCGCCTCGACCTCGGTATTGCTCGTGGTGCTTACATGTTCGAGTACGAACGCCTTATGCCTGGCCTTGATGCCATGGAGGCTGGCCTGCGAATGCGCGAGCTCGTTCCTGCAGTTCAGCAATTGCTAATTGGTAACTACACCCATGATGGCGAGTACTGGAAATTCCCAGAGACAACTGCGGTGCCAACTGCAATTCAAAAACCAATTCCAATTTGGATTGCTGCGCGCGATCCACACACCCATGATTTTGCTGTTGGAACTGGGTGCAATGTTCAAGTAACTCCACTAGCCAATGGCGATGAAGAAGTTGCTAACTTGATGGAAAAGTTCAACACAGCCTGCGCTGCGCATCCGGAAGTGCCGCGACCAAAACTTATGCTCTTGATGCATACCTATGTTGCAAAGACCGAAGCCGAGCTTATGAAGGGCTCTGCTGCTTTACAAAAGTTTTTTCTTTACTTTGGTAAGTGGTTTAAAGCTGAAGCGCCAATTAAGAATGGTTTCATCGAGCCGATTACCCAGGCTGAAATTGATGCCCAACCTAATTTAGCTCCAGAAGTTATGCGCAAGAATTGCTTAGTTGGCACACCTGCTGAAGTGATTGCTCGCCTTAAGTCCTATGAAGAGATGGGTTACACCCAGTTCAGCATTTGGCTAGATAGCGCAATGTCCTACGAAGAAAAGCGCGACAGCCTAAAGTTGTTTATCGACGAAGTTATGCCTGCCTTCTCGTAAGAGAATTCAGGCTCACTCACCAGGAGTTTTCATGGCATTGGAAAGTTTCCAGCAATTCATTAACGGCAAGTTCGAAACAGCCAACGAAACTTTTGAAAGTATTGATCCAGCTACTGGTGTCTCCTGGGCAACTATGCCGAAGGCAACTGAAACAGATGTGGATCGAGCAGTCCAAGCTGCGCACACTGCATTCACTTCTGGAGTTTGGCCAACACTTAATGCCAGTGCTAGAGGAAAACTGCTTTATAAACTTGCTGACCTGATGGCTGCCGATGCTGATGTGTTAGCCGAACTTGAAACTAAAGACACTGGAAAGATTCGCCGCGAAACCAGAGCTGTGATTTTGTACATTTCCGAGTACTACCGGTACTTCGCCGGTTTAGCCGACAAGCTCCAAGGTGCACATTTCGACATTGATAAGCCTGACATGGAGGCTTACACCAGACGCGAGCCAATCGGTGTTGTTGCCGCAATAGTTCCGTGGAATTCCCAAATGTTTTTGTCCGCAGTTAAGTTGGCGCCAGCGTTGGCGGCTGGTTGCACAGTTGTGCTGAAGGCTTCCGAAGATGGTCCAGCTCCCCTGCTTAGATTTGCAAGACTAATTGACCAAGCCGATTTCCCACCAGGAGTTGTGAACATCATTACTGGCATGGGCGATTCCTGCGGCAAAGCGTTAACAAGTCATCCACTTGTAGATCGCATTGCATTTACCGGTGGCCCAACTACTGCCAAGCAGATTGTTAATAACTCGGCAAACAACTTGGCTGCGGTTTCATTGGAGCTCGGTGGCAAGTCCCCTGTGCTGGTATTCGAAGATGCAGATTTGGAAAGCGCAGCGAATGCAATTGTTTCTGGAATCTTTGCCGCAACTGGGCAAAGTTGTGTCGCAGGTTCTCGACTCTTAGTTCACTCCAGTGTTCACGCTGAACTTATGGACATCTTGGTGGCTAAGGCAAAGCGAATCAGGATTGGTGACCCACAGAATCTTGAAACCGAAATGGGTCCACTTGCAACAAAACGCCAACTAGTTCATGTTCAAGACGTAGTGGATCGCAGTGTTGCTGCGGGCGCGAAGCTGCTAGCCGGTGGCAAGATTCCAGCCGGATTTGAAGCCGGCTACTACTACGAGCCAACCATCTTGGACTGTGCTGAATCAGTTGTTGCCTGCGTTCAAGAAGAAATCTTTGGACCAGTACTAAGTGTTTTGCAGTTTGAAACTGACGGGCAAGCTTTAGCTATTGCAAATGACAGTGAGTATGGATTGGCATCAGGAGTGTTCACCAAAGACATCGGACGTGCCCATAGGTTTATTCGCTCACTGCGAGCTGGAATTGTTTGGGTAAATACCTATCGAATGATCTCACCTATGGTGCCTTTTGGTGGCTACGGACAAAGTGGAACTGGACGGGAAGCGGGCGCCGAATCAATTTTGGATTACACCCGAACTAAGTCAGTTTGGATCAACACCAGCGAAGCGCCAATCAGCGATCCATTCATAATGCGCTAAGCAAGATCTATTTAGTTGATAACAGTGAAGGCTTTGGTGTCTTCGAAAATTAAGCTGCCATCTTCAGCTGAAAAATCTGAAACTGTGAGCACGTAGTTTCCAGACTCAAGGTCACCCAATTCGATTCTCCAATTAGATCTATCAGGGCAAGCTAACTCTGCTGTGGTGGCACCAGAACTAACCTCATTGCCCCCTTGCGTTAACTCCCAGGCAACATTTGCTTCAAATGTGCAGGCAGAACCAGTTATAGAAACTGGATTTGAAACATCACTTCGATCTAGCAAGTCAATCCAAACGCTGGCTAACACATCGAACCCTGGTGCTTGGGCAAACGCTTGGGCGAAATCAACATGGCCAGCCAGTGACTCGCTAGGAACGCCATCTACCATGAACTTAACAGAAGAAATTGCTGGATCATTTTCAATTAGCGTCCAAACTATTTGATCAATAGCACGCTGTTCAGTTTCAGAACCAAGAGAGATTCGACCAAGAGTTAGATCAACGGTTGCAACTCCATCAACCGTTGTAACGCTGTTGACCTTGGTTCCGTTATTCCAAAGCGTGCGATGATCGCCGTCAAATGGTGGCAGCTGTCCATCAACCAACATCAGCAGCGAGTTCAAGCCTTTTTCGTCGCCCAAGTCATTTTCGACTTTGCTAACTTGATGCACTTCGCGGACTAATCGAAAACCTTGGGAAGTTTCACTCACGAAGTAGAAGGAATAATCCTGAAGTTCTTCAGTCGCCGGTGTCGCAGATTCACTTGCAGCACTTGATGCCGGTGGATTCGAAGGAGCCGAATCTTGCGGGCTGGAACCGCACCCAGCTAGGACCAGACTTGCAAAAACTGCGAAAGCTGCTGTTCTCACAACTGGGTAGTAACCCATTTGCTTTGATTTACGCGAATCCATGATGATCTAAGCCTAACTTGCACCAAATTGGCGCTAGAACTGCTCTGAAATACACTTCAGGGTAGGCGAACCCGCGCCAACCAAGACTCGGAAAACAATGTCTGAATTAGTTTTTTTCACTGGCACCATGGACTGCGGTAAATCCACACTCGCAGCCCAAGTGAATTACACCCATGCCAGTAGAGGTCGACGTGGTTTGGTTTTCACGCGAAATGATCGCGCTGGATCAGGAGTACTATCTAGTCGCTTAGGACTTGAGGTAGCGGCAATTGAAGTAACAGATGAAACAGATTTCTTTGCCTTAGCCCTAGCTGAAAATTCAAAAGAAAACCCAATGGATTTCTTTATCTGCGATGAAGCTCAGTTTTACACTCGAATTCAAATCGATCAACTTGCTCACGTAGTAGACGATTTAGAAATTGATGTTTTTGCATTTGGTATTGCAAGTGACTTCCGAACTGAATTATTCCCGGGATCGGCTCGACTGTTTGAATTAGCGGATCGAATTCAAGTCTTACAAGTTGAGGCTCTTTGCTGGTGTGGTCGACGTGGAACTCACAATGCGCGAACAATCGATGGCGTAATGGTGACTGAGGGCGAGCAAGTTGCCGTAGGTGATACTGGTGGCGATTCAGGTGTTGTAAGTTACGAAGTTTTATGCCGGCGCCATCACATGGCAGCCATGCCAATTAATCATTTGGCAGATTAGTCTTTTCGGGAACGAGAAAGTAGCCCGACTAAACCCATTCCAGCTGATGCGACGGTGACAACTCGGTCAATTCGGAGTTGGCCATCCTTGTCGAGGAAAAACGCGCCAACCGAACCCAGGCTCTTGGCGGCTAAATTAGCTGGCTTCACGTACTTTTCAAGCGAGGCCACATTTGAAGTGATATTCAGACATGTGGCCTCAATTTCAGCAGCAATCGCATCAGCAGAGCGCTTTTTGCCAGTGCGCTTTTTATCTGTGCGATGTGTGCCAGCCATGTCCATAGCCTATGAGTGAACTGCAGAATCACAGAATTTCCCAGAGTGGGACCTAGGTGACCTAAAGTGCATATTTCTTATTTTCAGGTTATCCTTATTGCAAAGAGTTCGCAATAAGGAGTTTTCATGCATATGCCTGATGGGCTGATAAATGCCCCAGTTTCAATCGGTGCAGGTGTTCTGGTGGCCGGCGCAGTGGCTGTCAGTCTCAAGAAGACCAAGGGTTCGCTGGATAGTCAGACTGCCCCAATGGCAGGCCTAGTGGCGGTATTCATCTTTGCTGCACAGATGATTAACTTCCCAGTTGCCGCTGGAACTAGCGGTCACTTGATGGGTGGCGCTTTGGCTGCAATCTTGGTTGGCCCTTGGGTTGCCGTGCTTGTAATGACAGTTGTTGTTGGCATTCAGGCTTTAGTTTTTGCAGATGGCGGACTGTCAGCACTTGGCATCAACATCTTGAACATGGGTGTCATCACGGTAATTGTTGGCACCCTGGTTTTTGCAGGATTAATGAAGTTGTTGCCAAAGACCAAAACTTCCATAGTTGCTGCCTCGGCAATTGCCGCATTTTTGTCGGTACCGGCATCAGCAGCTGCGTGGGTATTTGAATACGCACTAGGGGGAACAGCCACGTATGAACTTCAAACAGTTTTCATCTCAGTAGTTGGTGTGCACCTCTTGATTGGTATCGGGGAAGCAATCATTACCGCACTAACTATCGCAGCAATTCTGGCAACTCGCGCTGACTTGGTAGAAGGCGCACGCAAGTTTTTACCTAAACAAAAACTAGTTATCAAAGATTCAGTGGTGAGTTAACATGTCAAGCAAAAAACTTTTGGTGGTTGGACTCCTTGTTTCCATCGTCATCGCAGGCTTCTTGAGTTTCTATGCTTCCAGTCAGCCTGATGGCTTGGAAAAGGTGACTGCTGATCAAGGTCTTGATGTAAATGCTGTTGACTCAGCGAACTCGGGCTCTGCTTTGGCTGACTACGGTGTAGCTGGCGTTGAGAACGAGAGAACTTCAGCATTTCTTGGTGGCTTGATTGGCGTAGCAATTACTGGTCTTGCTGGAGCTGGACTCTACTTTTGGCTTAGAGATCCAAATACTGTAGAAACCAAGTGAAGCTTTCTCCTGAGCGAGTAATTCTCGACACCAACCATGCACATGAACACGGGCATGGAGTTGGTGACCACCTCTACGTGCATCGACATTCCTTTGTGCACGATTTACCTGCACAAGTAAAGACGGTTGCGGCAATTGTCTTTATCTTTATGGTGGTGCTTACTCCAATTCGCGCAGTAGGTGCTTTTGCTATCTACCTTGGCTTGGTGTTTGTAGTTGTAAAGATCGCCGATATTCCTTTTCCGCTAGTGCTCAAAAGAATGCTCATTGAGATTCCGTTTGTACTCTTTGCAGTTTTGATGCCATTTTTTGGTCCAGAGCCACGAGTTGAGTTTCTCGGATTGTCGCTCTCGCAAGAGGGTCTCTGGGCCGCATTTGGAATCTTGGCTAAGGGAACGATTGGCGTTGCAACCTCGATAACTTTGGCAGCAACAACCAGGGCGCGAGATTTGCTCCAAGGCTTGGAAAAGATCGGTGTTCCAGATCTATTAGTTCAAATTGCGTCCTTCATGCTTCGCTATTCAGCAGTTGTTACAGACGATCTCTCCAGAATGAAAGTCGCCCGAGAGTCACGTGGATTTTCCGCTTCTGGAATAAAGCATTGGAAGGTTTTAGCGAACTCTGCTGGCGCACTCTTTATTCGTTCGTATGAACGTGGCGAACGCGTTCACCTAGCAATGCTTTCTCGTGGTTACAACGGAACAATCATTGATCTTTATCAACCAACTGTTACAACCAGAGATTGGTGGACAGCCATGGCTCTGCCGATAGTTGCTGCATCAATTATGGTTGTAGCGTGGATAGCGCTTTGAAAACTTCTCCCAGCCTGGATGTAGCAGGCTTGGCATATGCCTATCCTGATGGCAATCAAGCTCTCTATGGCGTAAACCTGCAGATCCAACAAGGCGAACGCGTTGCACTTCTAGGTCCAAATGGCGCCGGTAAAACCACGCTTGTAATGCACTTAAATGGCATCCTTGCTGCTGGCCTTGGCACAGTTCATGTTGGTGGACTTGCAGTGGACACCGAGGATAAGGATGCCCTACGTGAAATTCGCAGACGTGTTGGCATAGTTTTTCAGGATCCAGATGACCAACTATTCATGCCAACCGTTCGAGAAGACGTAGCCTTTGGGCCCATCAATATGGGTGTGA
The DNA here is from genome assembly GCA_036796575.1 of Candidatus Nanopelagicales bacterium. Classification (GTDB taxonomy): domain Bacteria; phylum Actinomycetota; class Actinomycetes; order S36-B12; family UBA5976; genus UBA5976. The sequence continues at coordinate 143,410 of DAIRCR010000002.1, forward strand.
CGGGCACTGAACTTGATGCTCAAGTTATGCAAGCCCTTCAGCTAGTAGGTATGGCAGATTATGCCGATCGCCCCCCACATCATTTGTCCTTTGGTCAACGTCGTCGAGTTGCGGTTGCAACCGTATTGGCAATGAAGCCTGAGATTTTGGTACTTGATGAACCCAGTTCGAATCTAGATCCAGCCAGTCGTCGGGAACTTGCGGACATTTTGAGAAGCCTGGACATCACACTGCTCATGGTTACTCACGATCTGCCATACGCCCTTGAACTTTGTGCCAGGTCTGTGATTCTCTCGCAGGGCACCATTGTCGCGGATGGCAAAACCATAGATATTTTGTGTAACGAATCCTTGATGGCGGAAAATCGCCTTGAATTACCCTTTGGATTTGATCCAAAGAGCACCCTCGTCAATTAGCACTTGTGGTTATCGGGGCCAAATCCCGATTATGAAGTTTGCGCCAATTCCTGACAGAATAGAGCCCACGTGCGGGAGTGGCGGAATTGGCAGACGCACCAGATTTAGGATCTGGCGCCTTCGGGTGTGGGGGTTCAAGTCCCCCCTCCCGCACCATTATCAAGTCTTAAAGATCAATACTTTGAAATAACTTCACTTATCTGAACAGCTAAATCATTTAGCGCTTTACCTCTATGGCTAATTGCATCCTTTTCTGCCGAACTCATCTGTGCAGTTGAAACCTTAAATCCTTGTGGCACAAAGATTGGGTCATAACCAAACCCGTTTTCACCAGTTGGTGCGTTGAGCAGGTGTCCGAACATTTCACCAATGGCAACCAATTCCTGTCCATCTGGAAAAACAGCAACTGCAGCGCAAACAAACTTTGCTCCCCGATTTTTCGCAGGAACATCTTTAACTTGCTCTAGGACTAAGTCAAAATTTGCCTGGTCGACGTTTTCCGATGCACCAGACCACCTAGCTGAAAGCACACCAGGATTACCATCAAGTGCGTCAACGCAAAGTCCCGAATCATCTGCGATTGCTGCTAGGCCGGTGAACTTAGCTAGCGCGCGTGCCTTTAATAGCGCATTGCCTTCAAATGTAGATTCGGTTTCCTCTACTTCAGGCGCATCTGGAAAATCTGCAACGGTCAAAAGCTCACAGTCAAGGTCTAGATCTTCCAAAATTCGCTTGAGCTCAGTGGCTTTGTGTGAATTTCTAGTGGCTAGGACAAACTTCATAAAACTACTTTTTTGGAAGCGGAATAGCTAAGGCGGCTTTTTGCTTCGAAGTAAGTTCAACGCAACCAATTGTTGCTAGGTCCAAAAGTTCATGTAGCAACTGGCGATCAAATGGCTCCCGCTCTGCGGTTCCCTGAACTTCGATGAATGCGCCAGAGCCAGTCATAACAATGTTCATGTCAGTGTCCGCACGAACATCGTCGTCATAGTGAAGATCCAGACATGGTTTACCTTCAACAATGCCCACGGAAACTGCAGCAACGGAATCGCTCAATACAACGGCATCCTTGGCGACTAATCCAGAATTACGTGCCCACTCAATGGCGTCAGCAACCGCAACATAAGCGCCAGTAATGGCCGCGGTTCTGGTTCCACCATCCGCCTGCAAAACATCACAGTCGATCATGATTGTGTTTTCACCTAGTGAAGACATGTCTAGAACTGAACGCAAGCTGCGGCCAATCAGACGTGAGATTTCATGAGTGCGACCACCGAGTTTGCCTTTAACGCTCTCCCGGTCATTACGCGTGTGAGTTGCACGGGGCAACATTGAATACTCAGCTGTTAGCCAACCTTCGCCACTTCCCTTTTTCCAGCGCGGCACCCCTTCGCTGAATGAAACGGCGCATAGGACTTTGGTGGCACCAAACTCAACGAGCACGCTGCCTTCAGCATGGTCAAGCCATTGGCGATTGAAAGTTACATTACGAAGTTGGTCGGCCATTCGGCCATCTGAGCGATTAGTCACGTCTCTGACTCTATTGCATGGCTTAATTCTTAAGCGAAGTTACTTCCAGAACTTCAGGGCCTAGGAATCTTCTCGCAAGATGCGTGAACGAATCACCCGTTGCCAGGAACTCATGAGTTGGTGGTGGCAGATTTGGGTTTCTGATTAAATCTTGCTCGACCAAAATTCGATACACATCTTTAGCGGTTTCTTCGGCGCTCGATACCAGTGTCACTTTGTCGCCAGCAATCATTGAAATCACGCCAGTGAGCAATGGATAGTGGGTACAACCAAGTACTAACGTGTCAATGTCCTGGCTCAGTACCGGTTGCAGATACTCACGTGCAATGTCAGTTAACTCTTTGCCGTTTGTAATTCCGGCCTCAACAAACTCTACAAATCTTGGGCAAGCCTGCGAAGTTACCTCAACATGAGGAGCGGCAGTGAATGCATCAACATAGGCATCACTTGTAATTGTCGCCTGAGTTCCAATCACACCAATTCGACCTGATCGCGTCGCGCCAACTGCCCGACGTACCGCTGGTTGAATAACTTCCACAACGGGAATTGAATAGCGCTCGCGGGCATCTCGCAGCATTGCAGCACTTGCCGAGTTGCAGGCAATTACCAACATCTTTACATCGCGCTCAACTAATGCATCCAATACGTCCAAAGCAAGTTCTCGGACTTGGGCGATGGGCCTGGGACCGTAGGGGCCATGTGCGGTATCGCCTACATAAACGACGGGTTCATTTGGCAACTGATCCAATATGGCTCGAACCACAGTCAGGCCACCGACGCCTGAATCCATTACACCTATTGGACGATCGTTCACCACTTAAGAGTAATCTGACAGAGTGATGAAATTGCGCAATGCGCCCACATCGATATTGATTGCCGCCAGTCTTATTGCTATTGGCGCTGTCTTTAATTTTGTGATTGGACTGCTGTTTTCTCTTGCCCCACAGTTGCTCGAAGGAATTGACATACCGGCAGCTCCAAGTGGCGCACCTTCACAGTTGCTTCTAGTGGCAGGAATCGCGTGCATTGCTTTTGGTTTTGTCTTCGTTTGGATACTTAAGGAACTTTTCAATAAGTCTCAGTTTGCGATAGTGATGATTTATACGCTTTCGATTATCAACATGCTGTTTGGATTGTTTCGAATGCCACTTGGTCTGGTAACAATTGCCCTAAATCTGCTAGTAATTCTCTCGATTAGATCTGATAGCGCAAAACAATGGCTCAGATCGAACTAACTGTTGCAAAGTATTCGCAACAGTGAATACCAAGCCAGCAAATACTGCTGCAATCCTCCACAATGGACTTAGCAAGAAGTGTTTTCATAATTGATTTACACTTAAGTATCCATTCTTTTGAAAGCGTTAAAAATGTCTATTGCCGTAAGTATCCCGACCATCCTGCGTAGTTACACAAATAATGCACGTTCGGTCTCAGCTACTGGTGAGACGCTCGAGCAAGTTATTGCTGATCTTGAAACGCAGTTTCCAGGTATTTCAGGACGCCTTATCGAAGACGGCAAACTACGTCGCTTTGTAAACATTTACATCAATGACGAAGACGTCAGATTCACTGGAAGTCTTGCTGCCCCAGTATCTGAAGGCGATTCAGTAACTGTCTTGCCTGCCGTTGCTGGTGGCTAAAGTTAACTATGCGTTATGACTCGTTGCTCGAATCAGTTGGAAATACTCCCCTAGTTGGCTTGCCAAATCTTTCGCCATCTGCTGATGTTCGACTTTGGGCAAAACTAGAAGATCGAAATCCAACCGGGTCAATCAAGGACCGAGCAGCACTCGCGATGATTGAAGCTGCTGAAGCTGATGGAACTCTCACTCCAGGTTGCACAATCCTTGAACCAACAAGTGGCAACACTGGCATCTCGTTAGCTATGGCTTCACGCCTAAAGGGCTACAAATTGATTTGTGTCATGCCAGAGAACACTTCGCCTGAGAGAACTCAACTTTTAAACATGTGGGGCGCCGAAGTTCGCTATTCACCTGCTGCTGGTGGTTCAAACGAAGCAGTGCGAGTGGCTAAGAATTTAGCAGCCGAGAATCCAAGTTGGGTGATGCTTTACCAATATGGAAACGCTGCAAATGCTGATGCGCATTACCGCACGACAGGACCTGAGATTTTGGCCGACTGTCCGACTATCACACACTTTGTAGCTGGGCTTGGCACAACTGGAACCTTGATGGGAACGGGCCGCTACCTTCGAGAACACAAACCAGACATTGCAATCGTTGCAGCCGAGCCTCGCTACGGCGAACTTGTTTATGGTTTACGAAACATTGACGAAGGATTCATTCCAGAGCTTTATGACGAGTCAGTCCTAACTACTCGATTTTCAGTTGGCCCTCTTGAAGCTGTTGCGCGAACCCGAGAACTGCTCGACCGCGAAGGCATCTTTGCAGGAATTTCAACCGGAGCAATTTTGCACGCTGCTCTGGGCATGGCCAACAAAGCAGTTAAGGCCGGGCAAAAAGCTGACATAGTTTTTATTGTTTGCGATGGCGGCTGGAAGTATCTTTCAACCGGAGCATACGAAGGAACTGTTGAGCAAGCCTCTGAAGCCCTTGATGGACAGCTCTGGGCATAAGCCTTTAAGTAACGACGATCTCTTCTTCAGTAATCACACCATCAACAATTCGATACGAACGAATCTCGTAGGGACCATCTTCGTTGCCAGTTTCTCTGGTAGAAACCAAAACATAGTGCGCAAACGGCTCTGAGGCATAAGCAACATCAGTACGTGACGGATAAGCCTCGGTCGCAGTGTGGGAATGGTAGATAACAACTGGATCTTCGCCGTGGGAATCAAGTTCGCGATAAAGCTTAAGCAAGTCAGCTGAATCAAACTCATAAAAAGTTGGTGACCTGGCAGCGTTAACCATTGGGATGAATCGAGTTGGGGTGTCTGAACCTGCAGGGCCAGCAATTACGCCGCATGCCTCATCTGGGTGATCCTGTCGAGAGTGGGCCACCATTTGATCAATGAGGTTTTGAGAAATACTCAACATTTTCGGATATTTCTCCTAAATTAGTGACTTTTTTCAATAATAGCGCGTTTTTCTTGCGTGTTTGGGTTGCAAGTGAGGTTGCGCAAGAGCAGGCTAGGTACAGCAACAAAATGCTGCGCGCGCAGCATTAAATCCCGAACTGATTCGGCAGTTCCCAAATAAAGGAGCAACACTTCATGGATGGTATCTATGATGTATCGACCCTGTCAGCAACACAGTATGACATTGTCCTAGGGTTCTTATCGCTTGGTTTTGCAGCAATGCTAGCCACGACAATTTACCTCTATCTAAGCCAGGCACGCGTACTTCCAAAGTACCGCCAGGCAATCGTAATCTCAGGAACAGTAACCCTGATTGCGCTTTACCACTACTGGAGAATCTACGATTCATTCAAGTCAGCACATGCTGGCGGCGAAGTATTCAACGAGGCATACCGCTACGTTGACTGGTTGCTAACTGTTCCACTTCTGCTTATGGAAACCATTGCAGTTCTTGCTCTACCAGCCGTTCGACGCAAGTTCCTTACTATGCGCCTGGTACCGGCTTCAGCAGCAATGATCGTCCTTGGCTATCCAGGTGAAGTTTCTGCAGACATGATGACAAAGGGTATCTGGGGTGCACTATCGTCCATTCCGTTCTTCTACATCCTTTACATCTTGTTCGTTGAGCTAACCAAGACTCTTGAAACTCAGCCAGCAGAAGTTGCAGCAACAGTAAAGCGTCTTCGCTTGCTTCTTATTGCAACTTGGGGTGTTTACCCAATCTCGTACTTGCTACCGATGATTGGTGTAGATGGCGCAAATGCCTTCGTAGGACGTCAGGTCGGTTACACCGTTGCTGACATTCTTGCTAAGTGTCTCTTCGGTCTGACAATCTACAAGATTGCTCGCCTAAAGAGTGCTGTAGATGATCCTGCATACGCAGCATCTGAAGGTACTCACTAGTACTAACTAACAAAAACCCCCTAGCTGAAAAGCTAGGGGGTTTTTATCTGCCTTAAGTTAAGGCGTCAATCAATGTCCCTTGGAGGTAAGTGAGGTAGTTATAAAGGTGGATACCCGGTTCATCGGCCTCAAAGTCGGTCTCGGCTTCATCATTAATTTCCAGCCGGGTTCCCAGCACGAGCCGTAGATCGTTTATTGCCTTAAGCCAGTCCTGGGCTTGCTGCGCAGTGATGCTGGACTTGCCGGTCCATCCGCTTAAGGTTCCACGGACGGTTGCAAGCGCTGACAGTTTCTGTCCCCGCAAATCCTGCTCAGTAAACCTACGAAAGTCTGCACTGGCATGCTCATCATCTGAATAACCATCTGGGAAAAGTCTGGCTAACGCTGGGTCTTCGGAGATCTGAGTTGAGCCACTCATGTTCAGCATCTTGGCCAATGGATCTGCGCCAGCTTCACTTTCTGGATGTTCCAATAGTTCTGCCATCTGATCAAATAGTTGCGATAAAACCCCAAACTCTGCAGCATCAAGTTTTAAGGTGAGTTTTCCACCGAGTCCAGACTTGAACACCTAATCGTCCTTTTGCAAAGTAGCCCAGAGCCCGTATGAATGCATGGCCGCCACGTCGCGTTCCATTTCTTCCCTGGTGCCAGAACTCACTACAGCTCGGCCTTTTTCGTGCACATCAAGCATTAAAAGTTCAGCTTTTGGTTTGTCATAGCCGAAGTAGGTTTGAAAAACATAAGTTACATAAGTCATTAGGTTAATTGGGTCATTCCAGACCAAAGTAATCCATGGTCGGTCCGTCAATAGATCCACTGCCAAGTCTTCAATCGGCATTGCACTCATACTTTTAGTCTCTCACGCAGGATTGCTGATCCTGAACATAAATCAAGGGCTAGTCCAAGTGGACTAGCCCTTGATTTGAATTGCTTTTAGTTACTTCTTGGAAAGTCCGCGAAGCTGGAATGATGCAACAATTTCCATTACGCCCAAGATGATCAAGAAGAATGACATGACCTGGGTGATTGTGATTAGTGATGCAATTGGGTTGTTGATTGTGATTACACCGGCAATCAAAGTAATGATGCCCATGAAGATTGCCCAACCACGGCCAGGTACTCCCTTGGATGCTAGACCTGCAACAAGTTCAGCCATACCGCGGAAGATAAAGGTGATACCCATAAAGATTGCAGCAAGCTGTGCGTCTTTAACAATTCCACCGTTAAAGAAAATCACTGCCAAAATGATGGATAGTGAGCCGCTGATCAGCATCAGGACCTTGCCTGAGCCTTCGGTGTCGTCTGCTAGAGCACGGATGATTGTTCCGATACCGCTGAAAAGAAGCCAGATACCAAATAGCAGAACCAGGGTTGCAGTTGCTGAAACTGGGTTGTTCAGCGCCATAACGCCAACGACCATGGATAGGACACCGAGAATTAGTAGAAGCCACCACTTCTTGCCAAATGCCATCAAGGCATCTTGTGGGGACGAGGTATTTACTGTCATTTGTTCTCCCGTAAATTAGGTCTTTCTCAAGATTTTAGGGGCGAATTGTCGCTTTCCGTTGGATTTGGGGGATGAACAAAAGGGAACTTAAGCCCACAAATACACAGAAAATCCAAATAGTGACAAAAGTGCTGCTTTCAATCCCCTGTTGAACGCTGGCAAGTGCCAAAACCGATCCAGCTATTGCAGTTGCGACGATCACTCCAAAGGAATCTGACATTTGTAGCGAGGCGCTGTGCCTGGCGTGCTCTTCGTCTGGAGACTTATCCAGCATGAGCACTCCCAAGGTTGGAAATACCATTCCCATCCCAAATGCTGCAATTCCCCAAACGACACTTGCAGCCAATGCAGAAATGACAATGCTGGTTGGTCCAAAAACAGCTAGTGGAGTTAATGCGATTCCCAGAGAAACTAGGAGAACTCCAGCAAACAATATTTGCTCTCTTGAGTAACTGAGTTTGTGACTACCCTGCAACCAGGAACCAGCAAACCATGTAATTGTCGCAGCAGTTAACACGCCACCGGAAAGGGCAACAGAGGTTCCTCTGATTTCTTGCAATGCCAAAGGCACATAGATTTCTGCAGCGAAGAATGCTCCAGCAACCACACCTCGCATGCCAACGATTGCAGGAATGCCAGGTGCCATTCGCAAGAAACCATGTGGCATCAATGCCTTAGTTGACCAAGCAGTTACACCAAGTGAAGCGATGAATAATCCAGCAACCAGCGCGGTATTCCATCGACCAACATGCGATGCCCCAGCCTGGAAAACAGACAGTGCGCCAATTGCAATAACTACCGAGGTGATCTGGATCTTTGCATCGGTTCTGACTGGCGACGGAACAAAAGGTAATTTCTTCAACTCAGGCACTAGCAACATGATTGGACCTATTAACAGCAGTGGCACTATCCAGAAAGTCATTCGCCAAGAAGAGATTTCTACCAACAAGCCAGCGATGCCCGGTCCGATTAGTCCCGGGACTACCCAAGCTGCAGCTAGCATTCCAAGGGCTTTGGCACGAAGCGCCTCTGGATACATCCGCCCGATGACCACATACATTGTGACTAAATCAATTCCCATGGCAAAGCCTTGAATTGATCTGCCAACAGTTAGGACTGCAAGGTTTGGGGCAAAGCCAGCAACCATAGATCCAAATGCCAAAGCAGCAACTGCAAAGATTACGACTCGGGCTAAGCCAATTTTGTTTGCCCACAAGCCAGCAAATGTCATTCCAAGTAGGGATGCCATTGTGAAACTTGTAAATGCAACGGCGTAGTTACTAATGGCGTCTAAGTCAGCGGCGGCAACCGGCATAACAGCACCGATTGCAATTCCTTCAAATCCAAAAACACTGACTAAGGCAACGATGCCAATGCTAAGTCGCCGGTATTCAGGAGCCCATGGCGAAAGCGTCATTCGGAATTGTCGCTGTTATCTCCACCAGTTGGCAAGCCTTTAAAAATTGCCTTGCACTGTGGGCAGACTGGAAACTTACCCGGATCGCGATTAGGAATCCAAACTTTTCCACACAATGCCACAACAGGTGCGCCCATAACCGCGCTCTCAACGATTTTTTCTTTCTTTACATAATGCGCGAAGCGCTCATGATCTCCAGGCTCTACCTGCTCTTCGACGCGTTCGTCGACGATTAAGCCACCCTCAGTGCGAATTTCATCAGCCATGAGCCCTACCTTAACAAATTCAAACTGCTAGCAAGCTAAGGCTGTGAACTTAAGCCGGCAAAGAGTTTAAGCGCTGCTTAAGATCTGCTAACTCGGCCTGAAGTTCTGGCGGAACTCGTCCGTCAAACTGACTGAAGTACTCTTCGGTCAGATCGCATTCAGCAAGCCAGCTGCCCTTATCGACATCGAACAAAGCTTCAAGGTCGTGTTCTGAAATATCAAGTCCATCAAGTGGCAGGTCTTCCCGGTTTGGCAATACGCCAACTGGGGAATCGATACCTTCAGCTTCATTCTCTAGGCGATCTACAACCCATGCCAAGACTCGTGAGTTCTCGCCAAAGCCTGGCCAGATGAAGTCACCGGCTTCGTTCTTACGGAACCAGTTGACCTGGAACAACTTTGGAACGTTAGCAAAAGTGCGACCCATGTTGACCCAATGACCCCAGTAGTCTGCCATGTTGTAGCCACAGAACGGAAGCATTGCGAATGGATCACGGCGAAGCTGCCCAAGGCCACCTACGGCTGCTGCAGTCATCTCAGATGAAATTGTGGCTCCCATGAACACACCATGATTCCAACTGCGTGCCTGAGCAACTAGTGGAACGTTGGTCGCGCGACGGCCACCGAAAAGAATTGCAGAAATTGGAACGCCTGCTGGGTTATCCCATTCATCTGAAATCGATGGGCACTGTTCGGCAGGGGCAGTGAAGCGTGAGTTGGCGTGACTTGAAACTTCTTCAGACTCTGGTGTCCAGTCATTGCCCTTCCAGTCAATTAGGTGCGCTGGTGGTTCTTCAGTTAGGCCTTCCCACCAGATGTCACCATCGTCGGTTAAAGCAACGTTGGTGAACAAAGAATTTGCATATAGCGAGCGAATCGCATTGGCGTTGGTCTTCATGCCGGTACCTGGAGCTACACCAAAGAAGCCAGCTTCTGGGTTGATTGCGTACAAGCGACCATCTGGGCCTGGACGCATCCAGCAAATGTCATCACCGATGGTTTCAACTTTCCAACCTGGAATTGTTGGCTCTAGCATTGCTAGGTTTGTCTTGCCACAACCGGATGGGAACGCTGCTGCAATGTAGTGAGTCTTTTGCTTAGGTGAAGTTAATTTCAAAATCAACATGTGCTCAGCAAGCCACATTTCATCGCGCGCCATTACGGATGCGATACGAAGTGCAAAGCACTTCTTGCCTAGTAATGCATTTCCACCGTAACCGGATCCGTATGACCAAATTTCGCGCTCTTCAGGGAACTGCACGATGTACTTGGTATCACTGCATGGCCAAGCAACATCTTTTTGTCCTGGCTCAAGTGGTGCGCCAACTGAGTGAAGCGCTGGAACAAAGTCGCCATGCTCGCCAATTAGATCTAGTGCAGCTTTGCCCATGCGAGTCATCATCTTCATGCTGATCACAACGTATGGGGAATCTGTGATTTCAACTCCGAGGGCACTGATGTCAGAACCAAGTGGACCCATAGAGAACGGAACGATATACATAGTGCGTCCACGCATGCAACTCTTGAAAGTGGAGCGAAGGATTGTCTTCATTTCGCTTGGTTCCATCCAGTTATTGGTTGGACCAGCATCTTCCTCCTTTACGGAGCAGATGTAAGTACGGTCTTCAACGCGAGCTACGTCACTTGGATGTGAACGAGCAAGGAAAGAGTTTGGTCGCTTCTCGGAGTTAAGTGGGGTGAGCGTTCCACTTGCTACTAGTTCTTGAGTTAGTCGATTCCATTCCGCATCAGAGCCGTCACACCATTCGATGCGATCAGGCGTAGTTAACTCTGCAACCTCGGCAACCCAAGCAAGTAGGCGCTTATTCTTTGTAGGCGCATCTGCAAAACCTGGAATAGTAGAACTGCTCACGAGAACTCCTTGACTGAAAACCTCATCTAAGGCTTTACGGGATTAACTTAGAATGCACCCGAAATGAACAAAAAACTAACTTAAAAACCCCAAATTTCCCTTAAAACTAGGCGCTGTGAGCAAACACACACGGCTGGCGCGTGCTCTTGTGAATAGAGTGACGGGTGTTCCTAGACTGGGGTAGTGCCCAATCCTGGAAATCCCGAGATATTGCTAGAAAACAACGACACCGTCGTTGTGGTTCCAGTGTTCTCTGAGGCACAGGTAATCGGCTCTGTAATTAATGAACTTTCCCAGTATTTTCCCAACATCTACTGCGTCGATGACGGGAGCTCGGATGGCTCTGGCGAAATCGCAGCAAAATCAGGGGCGCACGTAGTTTGGCACCCAATGAATTTCGGACAGGGTGCAGCACTTCAGACCGGAATTGAAGCTGGGTTAGATAATCCCGATATCAAATACTTTGTAACTTTTGATGGTGATGGCCAGCACTCTCCACTAGATGCTCTGGAGATGGTGCGAACTCTTCGCGCCCAGGAATTTGATGTTGTCTTTGGATCTAGATTTCTTGACGAAAGAACTGAATTAACTGCAGCTAAGCGCGTAGTTCTAAAGCTGGCAGTGACTTACACGAATGCACTTACTGGCTTGAAGTTAACCGATGCACATAACGGATTGCGCGCCTTTAATCGCAATGTTGCAAGTTGGATTAACCTCTCGCAAAACGGTATGGCACATGCTACCGAAATTGTGAATCAAATTAGTAAAGGTAACTTTCGCTACTGTGAGCGCCCGGTTCACATTGTTTACACCGATTACTCCAAAGCAAAGGGACAAAGTCTTTGGAATTCCGTTAACATTCTTTTTGACTTGATATTGAGGTAACCATGCGTATTGCTCAGCTTTTCCTGATGGCCGTGATTTTTGTTTTGTTGTGGTTTGCGCTGCACCATCGCTCTTCAACTGAAGCCAAGGCTTTCCGCAGAATTGCATTCTTGGGCTTGACGGTATTGATCATCCTGGCGGTGATTTTTCCTGGAACATTAACTTCAATTGCAAACACGGTTGGAATTGGTCGCGGCGCTGACTTAGTAATCTACCTCGTTGCAATTGGGCTGCTGTTCTTTTCCGTCAGCACTTATTTAAAGTTTGGTGACATGGATCGTCGGATTACATTGCTCTCTCGTCATATCGCTCTTCTCGAGAGTAAGGGCGACATCGGTCGCGTCGATCCTGACGAGTTACCAAAACCCTAAAGGTCTTACGCCTCGTTGCCGTAAGATAAGCGCATGACTTTTGATGTTGCGCGCGTTCGTTCGGCTTTTCCTTCACTTGAATCTGGTGTGGCCCACTTCGATGGTCCAGGCGGAACCCAAACACCTCTATCCGTAGGCCAAGCAATTTGTAAGACCATGACTGGACCATTAGCCAACCAATACAGGATTACTGAGGCTGAGCGCAATGCCGAAGCAGCCGTTGATAACGCACGCAGTGCGATGGCTGACTTGTTAGGGTCAACTCCGGAAGGCATTTTCTTTGGCCGCAGCATGACTCAAATAACTTTCGATATTGCTCGCACCTTGGCTCAGAATTGGGGTCCTGGCGATGAAATCGTTGCATCCCGTTTAGATCACGATGCAAACGTTCGTCCTTGGGTTCGCTATGCACAACAATCCGGCGCAACCCTGCGCTGGATAGATTTTGATCCGACAACTGGCTACTTAGATGTTTCCGATGTTGAAGCCGTACTTACTGATCGCACCAAATTAGTTGCAATCACTGCTGCGTCGAATCTAATTGGCGCGCGTCCTGACATTCCAGCGATCGCTAAGGCTGTTCATGCAGTTGGTGGACTGCTTTACGTTGATGGCGTTCACAATACGCCGCACGCAGTTGTCGACTTCAAGGCTATGGGAGCTGATTTCTACGGTTGCTCACCTTACAAATTCTTTGGACCTCATCTAGGTGTTATGACTGCCTCACCTGCACTTTTAGAAACTTTGCACCCAGATAAATTGTTACCTTCAACTGAACAGATTCCAGAAAGATTTGAACTTGGAACTTTGCCATACGAAATGTTGGCTGGTGTAACCGCAGCCGTTGATTTCATCGCAGACATGGTTCCAGGGTCTGGATCTCGCCGGGAGCGAATCGTGGTTTCGCAGTCTGCAGCCGACGATCATGAGCACGCGCTAAACCATCGTCTGCGTGAAGGTTTGCAAGCAATGCAGAACGTGACTCTCTATAGCAATGCTCGCTTAAAGACTCCAACGGAATTGTTTAGCTTGGCTGGAATCAATTCCGAACGCATCTATGAATTCCTAGCGGAGCGAAAAGTAAACGCCCCATCTGGAAACTTTTACGCGATTGAGTGCTCACGCCATCTCGGTTTAGGTGATGATGGGGCAATTCGCGCGGGTCTGGCGCCTTACAACACAGTGGAAGAAATCGATCGCCTACTTGAAGGTTTGGCAGAAGCCAGCATTAAACTGAAGTAGTAATTAAGCTACGGAAATTTGGTCGCCTTCAACGGTTAAAGCAATCTTTGCAAGCGGAGTAGCTGTCAGGCTCTTTGAAGTTGCTTCATCTGGCGCACCCGTTGCAAGGTCATATTTGGCTCCATGACAGGCACACTTAAATGCATTTGCATCAGGGAAGGCGTCTACAACGCAACCTTGGTGGGTGCACTTTGAGCTGTAGGCAATAAAGGTTCCAGCAGCTGGTTGCAACAAGTAGGCAGGCATTCCTGAGTTTGGATCAGTGAAATTAAAGACACCACCAACTGGTACATCCGTTGTAGTCGCAATTACCTTGGTAGCTGGACCGCTTGATGGAGTTGAGCTTGCCAGCTCTTCTTCAGTTGGGCCAGATGCGCTAGTGGAATTTGAGCAGGCGGACAAGCCTGCAATTGCGACTCCCGCAGCCCCAGCCGTGAGAACTTGTCTACGTGCGAATAGTTTTGCCATACCTAAATAGTGCCATTAAGTATGGAAGTTCGCCTGTCAGTCCCTCGGGTACAATGGGAACATAACTAAATAGTGGTGGTTACCTATCCAGTAATCCCCTGATGAAAATCTTGGGGGTGAACGGTTTCGACTTTGGTAGTCGAAATGGGAGAAGCGAGCCGAGAATGTTGGTCATCTCGTAAACGTCCAGCAAAAACAATAAGTGCCAAATCAAACCGCACTGATTTCGCCCTAGCTGCATAAGCTAGCCTCGAAATCCGCGAGACCAGGGGCGTTCCCGCTCTGGATCCTCGTGTCATTTAGGGAACTTACCAACGGAACCGGTCGCGGGTTCTGACGGAAAATCTAACAGTGACTGTGCCTGTCGACATCTTGTTTGCGTGAACGTCGGGGCAGAGAAAAGCTAATGCAAACTGCGCTCGGAGAATAACCAAATCTTCACCTAAGGACCCGGGTTCGATTCCCGGCACCTCCACCACAAAAAATGATCCGGCCGGTGCGCCGGATCTTTTTTTGTTCGGGGGAAGTGCAACGGGAATCGGGAGGAGCAGCATCGCTGCGACGGCTCCCGGCACCGTGGCGAAAGTTACTGCACAGTTTTCGAAAAGGTATCGGTAGTGAAGCGAACGCAGTTCGCGAACACCTCCCGGCACCGTGGCGAAAGTTACTGCACAGTTTTCGAAAAGGTATCGGTAGTGAAGCGAACGCAGTTCGCGAACACCTCCCGGCACCGAGGCTAGACCTTTCGCACAACCTTGTGCTGCGCCGCTTGCGCTAACGGACGAATCACCATCAAGTCAATGTTGAAGTGATGGGGCAACATAACGCTCCACCGCACAGCCTCTGCAACATCTTCCGCAGTCAATGGCTCAGCAACGCCTTCATAAATCTTGGCAGCCCGATCCTTGTCTCCCCCGAATCGCTTAATCGCAAACTCATCTGTTTTAACCATGCCTGGAGCTAACTCAACAACGCGCACTGGCTCACCAGCAAGCTCTAATCGCAAAGTTTCAGCCAGCGCAGCAACAGCATGTTTGGCTGCGGTGTAACTACCACCATTTTCATAAACGATGCGGCCAGCGGTTGATCCCATCAAAACAATGGTTCCTTCGCCCGACTTAATCAAGGCTGGAATCATCGCCTTAATAGAACGTAATGCGCCAATCACATTCACGTCATAAGCCTTGATCCAGCTTTCAACATCAGCGTCTGCAACCGTAGTGCCATCAAAAGCTCCACCAGCATTTGCAACCAATACGTTTACGGTTTTGTCGGCAAGGTGTGCGGCCAAGGCATCAACACTTACTTGATCAGTAACGTCGAGTTCCCAAGCGGTAATCAAGTCATTCTCTGTTGCCAAATCAGCCAGCATGTCAACTCGCCTAGCGGCGGCAATCACCTGAAAACCTTCTTTGGCCAATGCCCTGGCACTTGCTGCGCCAATTCCGCTGCTGGCTCCGGTTACTACTGCATATCCACGATCACTCATAGTCGAATTCTCTCGTATCAAGTCCGATACGTCACGCACTCCTGCCCAATAAACTGACAAAACCAACTGATGCAAGGAGTGGCCATGGCCCGCAAGAGTATTGGAACCATGATGGGTTCCCAGATAACTTCCACCTTTATCGGAATCCCGGAAGGAACGCTAAATGACGTATCTGGTGGATCCGTAGTCTTTGGAGCTCCATGTGCCACGCCATACCCTTCAGTTGGCGCTTACTGCAAGGACGCTCCAGCAGCCATCCGTGACGCGATCAGCAGTTACCAAGCCAACATTCATCACATGGATTTTGATTTGGGCGGACCTATATTTCCTAACGGAGTAAACGCAATTGACCTAGGCGACTTGGATTTCGATGAATCCGATGCAGCTGGAAACCGGGAACGTATTCGCTCGACAGTTTCACAAATCGTGGCTAAGGGTGGTGTACCCGTTGTTATCGGCGGTGACGATTCAATTCCAATTCCGATGATCGAAGGCTTTGCCGAACACGGTGATTACTTTGTCGTCCAAATTGATGCCCACATCGATTACCGTGACGAAGTTGGCGGCGAGAAGCTTGGCCTTTCATCCACGATGCGTCGTGCTTTTGAAATGGATCACGTTACTGGACTGGTTCAAGTTGGACAGCGCGGTATTGGATCGGCCAGACCTCAAGACTTTGAGGATGCTAAGTCCCACGGTGTTAAGTTCGTGTCTGCACGTGAAATAGCTTCCAGTGGCATTCAACAAGTCATTGAATTGATTCCAGTTGGTGCAAAAGTAATTGTTGATTTGGACTGTGATGCCTTAGATCCTTCGATTGTTCCTGGTGTAATAGGTCGCTCCCCTGGTGGTCTGACTTACTGGAATGTCGTTGAGCTGTTGCATGGCATTGCCGGCAAGGCAAAATTATCTGGCTTCAACTTGGTTGAGTTCATGCCCGATAGCGACGTGGATGATATTGGCGCTCTTAACAATGCGCGAATCATCTGCAACGTCCTTGGACTAGTTGCGCGACAGAGTTAGGCTTAAACTTAAATCATGAATCAGCCAGTAATCGGACTTACTTCATACCTTGAACCCGCAAAATGGGGTGCTTGGGATCAACCTGCCGCGCTAATTCCGTGGAATTACGTGAACAAGTTACAGGCGGCCGGTGCTTCTGTTGTACTTCTGCCGCCAGATGCCGATAACCACGACGCTATTGCTCGCTTAGACGGGCTAGTTATGGCAGGTGGCGCCGACATCGAGCCAGCTCGTTACGGGGCAGATCATCAAGAAGGTACTGACAAGCCACGCGTTGAAAGAGATGCCAGCGAACTTGGGTTGTATCGAGCGGCCCGTGAAGCCAATCTTCCAGTGTTAGGAATTTGTCGAGGCTTGCAGATCATGGCGGTTGCTCACGGCGGCTCGCTTCACCAACACTTGCCTGACTTAGTGGGAAACACAATGCACCGTAGTGCGCCAGGAACCTTTAACAACCACGGGGCCACATTTACCCCTGGCAGCTTGATTGCTGATCTAGTCGGCTCAACTGAAGTGACAGTTAATTCAAGTCATCACCAAGCAGTTAACTCCCCTGGTGATTTAACTGTCACTGGTTACGCCGAAGACGGAACGGTCGAGGTCTGTGAAGATCCTTCTGCTGAATTTGTTCTTGGTGTGCAGTGGCATCCGGAAGCCAGCAGCGATGAACGAATCTCTGAGAATTTGCTTACAGCCTTTGTTAAGGCCTGCGCTAATCGTTAGTTAGCAAGTTCGCTTTTCACTGCTGCAACGAAATTATTTACGTCAGCTTGCGTTGTGTCCCAGGAACACATCCAACGAACTTGATTGATCATGTGATCCCACACGTAAAACTTTGCAACGCTTTGTAATGGCTCAATACTCGCCGCTGGCAAGATTGGGAACAGTGCATTTGCTTGCGGTGATTGAACCGTCACGCCCGCAATGTCCTTGATTCCCTTATGCAGTTCTTGAGCCATGGCATTTGAATGCTGGGCATTCTTTAACCACAAGTCACCTTCAAACATTGCAACCAGCTGAATTGAGATGAAGCGCATCTTGCTGGCTAATTGCATCGCAGATTTGCGGACGTACTTCATTGCTGGAATCAATTCCGGGTTTAGGATCACAGCCGCCTCGGCACCCATGGCACCATTCTTGGTGCCACCAAGTGAGACTGCATCTACGCCTACATCGGTTGTGAACGCACGCATCGAAGTTCCCAATGAAGCCGCAGCATTAGAAATTCGGGCGCCGTCAAGATGAATGTACATTCCAAGTGAATGAGCATGATCTGCCAAAGCCTTGACCTCGGCAACTGAGTAAACAGTTCCATACTCAGTTGAATTCGTTATCGAAACAACCTTTGGCTGGGCGCGGTGTTCGTTTCCAAATCCCCAAGCTTGCTTGTCCACTAACTCAGGAGTCAGTTTGCCGTCCGGAGTTTCAACCTGCAAAAGCTTTAGGCCAGCAACTTTTTCCGGAGCTCCACCTTCGTCAACATTGATGTGAGCGCTCGTTGCGCAAACTACTGCTTCCCAAGGTTTGCACATTGCCTGCAAAGTTATGACATTTGCTCCAGTGCCATTGAAGACTGGAAAGGCTTCAGCACTATCGCCGAACTGCTTCTTTAATACTGCAGAAAGTTGCTCGGTATAGATGTCGTCACCATATGCAACTTGATGACCTGCATTTGCATCAGACATCGCTTTAAGGATTTCAGGGTGAATTCCGGCATAGTTGTCACTTGCAAAACCGCGCCAGATACCGTCACTCATATAAATCCTTAACTTGAACTGTCTCTAAGTCTAATGATTTATAGCGGTGTTACGTAAGCGCCGCTAATGCCACCATCAACTAAGAAGTTTGATGCTGTCATAAACGAAGAATCATCGCTAACTAGGAATGCAACTGCAGCTGCCATTTCCTCTGGTTCACCAAAGCGGCCCATTGGAATGTGAACAAGTCGGCGAGCTGCACGTTCTACGTCCTTGGCAAACAGTTCCTGCAATAGTGGAGTGTTAACAGGGCCAGGCGATAACGCATTAACCCGAATACCCTCGCGCGCAAACTGCACACCAAGTTCGCGGGTCATAGCAAGAACGCCACCCTTGGAAGCTGTGTATGAAATCTGTGAAGTTGCTGCAGCCATAGTTGCTACGAACGAAGCAGTGTTCACGATTGCGCCCTTACCCTGACGTTGCATGTAAGGAATAACCTCTTTGCAGCACAGGTAAACCGAAGTTAGGTTCACTTCTTGAACTCGACGCCAAGCATCAATTCCGGTAGTCAAAATTGAATCGTCATCCGGTGGTGAAATACCTGCGTTGTTGAAAGCAATGTCTACTGAGCCGTAAGTGTCGAATGCAACTTTGTACATGTTCGCAACATCATCTGCATTTGTGACATCGGCCTTCACGAAGATGCCACCAACTTGGGCGGCTACCTTTTCGCCTGAAACTGGATCAAGGTCAGCGATAACGACCTTGGCGCCTTCTTCGGCTAGTCGAATTGCTGTTGCTTTACCAATGCCACTTGAGCCGCCAGTGATTACTGCTACACGGTCCTGTAAACGCTTCACTTTCTTCCTGCTTTCGGTTGCTGCCTGGCTTTATCAGGCAATTTGATTTTAGTCTTCAGTGCTAATGAATACGTTCTTAGTTTCGGTAAATGACTCTAGAGCGTGAGGTCCAAGCTCTCTGCCAATACCTGACTTCTTGAATCCACCAAACGGTGTCCAATAACGAACTGCAGAATGTGAGTTGATAGAGATGGCACCAGATTCAACGCCGCGAGCCATTCTCAGTGCTCGGCCAACATCACTTGTCCAAATTGAGGCAGCTAAACCATATTCGGTGCTATTAGCCATTCGAATTGCATCCGCCTCATCATCGAACGGGATTACAACTGCAACTGGGCCAAAAATCTCCTGAGTGTACTGAATGTCTGATTCAGCAATCGGGGCAAGGATTGTTGGTGGGAACCAAAAACCCTTTCCAGTTGGAGCATCTCCTTGAAACAGAATCGGAGCACCCTCTGGCACGAATGACTTAACACGATCTCGTTGTAGCGCACTAATCAGCGGGCCCATGTCTACTGACTCATCTGCTGGATCGCCTGTGTACATACCCTTAACAACTGGTTCCATGTATGCAAGCACTTCGTCATACACGCTTCGCTGCACCAAAATTCTGGAGCGGGCACAGCAGTCCTGACCGGAGTTATCAAACACAGCTCCTGGAGCAGACTTTGCAGCTTTCTCGATATCAGCGTCTGCGAAAATAATGGTTGGGCTCTTACCGCCTAGTTCAAGAGTCACTCGCTTTAAGTTCGTAGCACTTGCTTGCATGATGCTGGTACCTACAGCCGTTGAACCTGTGAAACAAATCTTGTGGATTGCTGGATGATCAACGATTCGCTGACCAGCAACTTTTCCATAACCAGGTACGACATTGAAAACGTTTTCTGGAATTCCAGCTTCAAGCGCTAACTCTGCCAAGCGCAATGCGGTCAGTGGCGTAGTTTCGGCTGGCTTCAGAACAACTGTGTTGCCAGCTGCTAAGGCAGGGGCAAATCCCCATGCCGCAGTTGGCATTGGGAAATTCCAAGGAACGATAATTCCAACGACGCCGATAGCTTCGTGAAAAGTAATGTCAACGCCGCCCGCAACTGGTATCTGATGCCCAAGAAGGCGTTCCACACCGCCTGCCATGTAATTCAATACATTCGCGACATTTTGAGCTTCCCAGCGTGAGTTGCCGATTGTGTGCCCTGCTTCAAGCACTTCAAGTCGGGCTAACTCTTCATTGTTCTCCAAAACCAGCTGTGCAAACTTTCGTAACACATCTGCTCGAGAACCCGGAGCAAGATCTCGCCAAGCTGGCCACGCGATCTGTGCTTTCGATACGACTGCGTCAATTTCATCAGCCGATGCCATGTGAACTTTTCTAATAATGTCCTCTGTTGCAGGATTTAAAACATCAAATGTATCGCTCATGGTTCCTCAAAAATAAGTGATTAGGGTCTATGAAATGAGCGTAGTGGACATAGAAATAGCAATCAGACCTAGATGTTAAAAAATTTGGACATTGTCACCAGCGACCGCCTGAGCGAGGGTAAACAATTGACCAAATCGCAAGATTCAGGGGCGGTTTACGAGTAAGTTCGTAGGCATAACTAGCCTGACAAATCGGCGATATTTGTCTTATAAAGGAGCCCAGAAATGACCTCGGTAAGTTTTCCACTTTCAATCGATGCCTTAACCAAGGACATCAAGGAAGGCCGAATCGATACCGTCATTGTGGCCATAACGGACATGCAGGGTCGCCTGCAAGGTAAGCGTTTACACGGCGACTACTTCCTCAGTGATGTACTGAACCACGGAACTGAAGGTTGCAACTATCTAGTTGCAGTCGATATCGACATGAACACTGTTCAGGGATACGACATTTCATCATGGGATACCGGATACGGCGACATGGTGATGAAGATTGATCCAAAAACTATGCGTTACGTTGATTGGCACGAAGGTACTGCTCTAGTACTTGCTGATTTAGTTGACCACCATGACAATCCAATTCCAGAATCTCCGCGCCAGATTCTTCAAAAGCAACTTAAGCGACTTGAAGAAATGGGAATGGTTGCCATGGTCGGCACCGAACTTGAATTCATTATGTTTGAAGATACTTATGAAGAAGCCCGGAACAAGCGCTATCACGATTTGATTCCAGTGAATCAATACAACGTCGACTACAGCATCATCGGAACTTCCCGCGTAGAACCAATTCTTCGTCGGATTCGTCTATCTATGGTTAATGCAGGAATGACTGTTGAATCCGTAAAGGGCGAATGCAACTTAGGGCAGCATGAAATTGCATTCAAGTACACCGATGCGCTTGCTACCTGCGATCACCACGTGGTCTACAAAACTGGAGCCAAAGAGATTGCAGCCCAAGATGGCTATGCCTTAACTTTTATGGCTAAGTTCAATGAACGCGAAGGTAACTCTTGCCACATCCACTTATCTTTCCGTGGCATAGACGGCTCCATGGTGCTTGCCGATCACAATGACCCAGATGGGCTAAGCGACATTGGTAAGCAATACATTGCTGGTCAGCTAGCGCACATGCGTGAGCTAAGCATTATGTATGCTCCTACCGTTAACAGCTACAAGAGATTTGCGCCAGGAAGTTTCGCCCCGACTGCGATCAAGTGGGGTCGAGATAACCGAACTTGCTCTTATCGCCTAGTTGGACATGGTCAAAGTTTGCGTGTTGAGAACCGCGTACCTGGTGGCGACGTAAATCCTTACCTTGCAGTTGCAGGAATGATTGCTGCTGGAATCGATGGCATCGAAAAGAAAATGACTTTGGAGCCGCGCTTCGATGGAAACGCCTACGCCCTAGAAACTGATCGGGTTCCTAACACCTTGCAAATGGCCCGAGACTTATGGGTAAACAGCGCTTGGGCCAAGGAAGCTTTTGGCGAGCGGGTTCATAAGCATTACACACACATGGTTGACACTGACTTGGCACAGTTCAATAAAGCAGTTACTGACTTTGAACTTATCCGTGGATTTGAGCGCTACTAAATCGATTCGAAATAAACTAAGCGACGTTAAATCCGGCCCAGATGCGTTTGCCGTTTTCGGTTAGCTCGTAACCCCACAGGTCTGCAAACTCATCAACGATGTGCATTCCTCGACCCGAGTCCACTGCAACATCAAGTGAGCGCATCACAGGCAGATGTTCGTCAAAATCTTCAACAACGACCTTGACCATGTATTGCCACCGTTCCAATACAACTTGAAGTTCTGTCGCGGCATGGACTACAGAATTAGCCACCAACTCACTCGTCACGGCTATTGCATGCTCGAGATCGATTGAGCCTTCATTACTCAAGAATGTAGTAACTTGTTGCCGGGCAACCAGAACTGAGTCAGCCATAGCTGGCATGGTGAAGGCAGCAATAGTGGAGAGAAAGTCTCCAAAATAGATGGCCAAATCCGAGGAACCGGATTCATTGAAGGCGCTCATGAGTTTCAGTATGCCCGTTACTCGTTGAATAAAACCCAGTTATTGGGCTTATTCCATGCCTTTATCACGACGACCAGTTGCCCGCTGGGTCTCTCGTTTGGCATCTTTCTCGGCAATGGCTTGACGCTTGTCATAGTTCTTGCGGCCGCGAGCAATGGCTATTTCAACCTTGGCTTTGCCGTCGTTGAAATACAGACTCAGTGGGATCAGCGTCAGTCCACTTTCCTTAAGCTTGTTTTCGATTTTGCTAATCTCTTGTCGATTAAGCAGCAGTTTTCGAGCTCGAGTTGGAGCATGATTAGTCCAAGAGCCTTCGTTGTATACCGGAATGTTGACGCCACGAAGCCAAATCTCGCCATTTTCGAATAAGGCGTAGCCGTCAACCAAGCTGGCTCGTCCCGCCCGAAGGGATTTAACTTCAGTTCCTACTAGAACCATGCCCGCTTCATAAACGTCCTCGATAGTGAAGTCGTGGCGAGCCTTACGGTTCTGGGCGATGACCTTACGACCGCGCTCTTTTGCCACTTAACTCAACTACTTCCAACAAGGAACGACAGTTTTCGCCGCGCCAAACCAACCCATTGGATTGTATGGCACACCATTTAAGTGAACTTCAAAGTGCAAATGGTTTCCAGTTGACCAACCAGTAGTTCCCACATAACCAATAACTTCTTGATTCGAAACTACTTGCCCAGGTACAACTCCATAGGCAGATTGGTGTGCATACATGGTTACAACACCTTCGCCATGGTTAATCAAAGTCATTTTTCCGTAGGCGCCACCCCATCTAGTTGCAAGAACTACACCTGCAGCTGCGGATCGAATTGGAGTACCACCTTTTGCCGATACATCAACTCCGGTGTGACAGGAAGACCGTTTATGAACTGGGTGCACTCGAGCACCTACTCCGCCACCAGCTGCCCGACCTGGAAGTGGCCAAGAAAGTGGACCAGTTGCCTGCGGATCAACTGGACCTTGGGTTCCAGCACCTTTTGAAATTCCTGAAATTCGAATCTGTTCAGCTCGGAGTTCATCATATTGGCGTTGGACGTCTGCTTTGTCGTCTTCTGCAGCCTTCAATGCTTTGGCTTCTTGTTTTACCAACTTATCTAGTGCAGCTTTTTGAACTTCGGCCTTGTCAGCAGCATTTTGTGCATCTATGAGAGCTTGAGAAGCAATGTCTGCGATTCGCTGCATATCAAGACGAACCGCTTCAGCTGCTGCTGCGTCTAACGCAAGTTGCTCTTTAGCTGCTAGTAATTCGTCGAGACTTTTTGCTGTCGATAACGAAACTGCTTTTATGTTTTGCAGTCTGACAGTTAGGTCGGATGGAGATGTTGATTCAAGAACGATTTCCCATTGCGAAGTTGGACCCTGCTGGTAAACCGAACGCGCAAACTGATCTACCTTTTTTTGAAGCTGGCTAATCTCTGCTTCTTTACTCGTTACCTTTGAGGCTGCGGCTGCGTATGCGGCTTTCGATACGGCGAGATCTGTTGCAGCTGCGTTATAGACACTCCTTGCTTGCGCTTCAACTGCGCTAGCTTGTTCCATCGCTTCACGCGCAGCCGGAATTTTTGCCTGAGCATCCTTGAGCGATTCAAGGGCTTCGATCAATGCAACCGATGCTTCAGTTAGTGCCTCAGATGCTTCCGCAACTTGTTTATCAATATCAGTATTGTTTGCAATCGCCGGAGTCATCAGCAGCGAGAGCAATAAGGGAACAGCAAGTAATCCTCGGGTAAACCGCGAGGAGTTCAGACGCGTGAGGAAGGCGCGCATATTGCTCCGTTCAAGGGGAAGTTCTTTAAGCGTAACGGAAGTGCCTAGAGTTACTGATGTGACTAAGGCCGTGTCGGGGCAATATTTGCCCAAATTACAGGGAATTAACCCCTTAGATAGCGCCGCAAAGTGATTGAGGCAGCCAAAACTGTAGTTCCCACACCCACCAGGTAAAGCATTGGAACTATAACTAAGACCTCATTCCAAGTCACAAACGGAATAAACGTAAGGTTTGGTGCGAGCTTGGCATCAATTAGCCAGTATTTTGAGGCCAATAATCCAGCCGTTGCCAACGTAGATCCAATAATTGCAGCTATTGCCGCTTCCAAAATAAACGGCAATCGGATAGACATGTTGCTGGCACCAACTGATCGCATAATCGAAGTTTCCCGACGTCTGGCGAAAGCGGCTACGCGGACTGTATTCATAACTAGTAATACCGTTACAAAAAGCATCGCTAGTGCGATTGCTAATGCAAAGGACTGCAAGCCCTTAAGAATTTGGAAGAAGCGATCTAGTAACTGCCGCTGATCTTGAATTGACTCAACACCTTGAACTGATTGCAATGCTCCCGCAACCTTCTGAAAATTCTCCGGGTTATCGAGCTTGACTCGGAAAGATTCCGGCAACGCATCAGGGCTTATGTTTGCCAAAATCGCTGAGCCAGCAAACTGTTCCTTAAATTGAGCATAGGCATCTTCTGATGATTCATAAAAAACTTCTTGAACCGATTCCAACGTGCCAAGAACAGTTTTAATGTTTGTGCGCTGCTCATCAGTAACTGCACCGGTACAGGTAAAGGCGACTGAAGTTTTTCCACACAAGAAAATGGAAACTTCAATTTTGTCGTACCAATAACCTTTCATTCGATCTACTTGTGCGCTCATTAACAAAGCTGCACCGACCAAAGAAAGTGACACAGCAACCGAAACAATCAATGCAACAGTCATTGTGAAGTTGCGGCGTAAACCATTGCCAACTTCTTTGCTTACGAATGAAAATCTCATGCCTACTGCCCTGTATGCCCATACATGCCGCGTTCTTGATCGCGAACTATCTTGCCATTTTCCATTTGCACAATACGTTTGCGCATCTGATCAACAATGGCAACATCATGAGTTGCCATAACAACGGTGGTACCCGTGCGATTGATTCGATCGAGTAACTTCATGATGCCAACACTGGTTGATGGATCTAGGTTTCCAGTTGGCTCATCAGCCAAAAGAAGTTTTGGTTGATTAACGAATGCTCTGGCTAGCGCAACACGTTGCTGTTCACCGCCGGATAATTCAGAAGGTAAGCGATGAGCTTTTTCTTCAAGACCGACCAAATCAAGTAATGCAGGAATTCTCTGTTGAATCTCTTTTTTTGATTTGCCAATTACTTCCATGCCGAATGCAACATTGTCGAACACAGTTTTTCCCGGAAGTAAACGGAAGTCTTGAAACACAATTCCCATAGTTCGGCGAAAAGCAGGGACCTTACGGTTAGGCAATTTAGCAACATTGATTCCGTCGACGGTTACGGTTCCTGAAGTTGGCTTTTCTTCCTTCAATAGCAATCGCAATAGGGATGACTTGCCAGAACCAGATTGACCAACCAGGAAAACAAAATCTCCCTGTTCTATGTTTAGATTTATGTCATCGAGAGCTGGTGTATTTGAATTTCTGTATTGTTTGGAGACGTTATCAAAGTTGATCACAGTGAATTCTCCTTAAATGGGCACGCAAAGAATTTCGAAAAATTGTATGTCTTCAGCCTAAATTGTGCGCAGGCTATGCAGGTGCAGGGCGCGCCGAGTCTTGAATTATGAGGGACGGATCACTAATTGGATTGTTCGCGACGCCAACGAATACCAGCTTCTACAAACTGGTCGATATCCCCATCGAGTACTGCTGAAGTGTTGCCGGTTTCGACTTCAGTTCTAATGTCCTTAACCATTTGGTAAGGATGTAAAACGTAGGAACGCATTTGATTTCCCCACGAGCCACTAGTGTCACCCTTGAGCGCATTTATTTTGGCTTGCTCTTCTTGGCGAGTGCGTTCCAAAATTTTTGCTTGCAGAACCGCCATTGCGGTTGCCTTGTTTTGTAATTGCGAGCGTTCGTTTTGACAGGACACAACAATTCCAGTTGGGATGTGAGTGAGGCGAACGGCCGAGTCAGTTGTGTTTACTCCTTGACCACCAGGACCAGAGGAGCGATAAACATCGATTCTCAAATCATCATCGGGGATTTCTACTGAATCAGTTTGTTCCACCACCGGAATAACTTCTACTTCCGCAAATGAAGTTTGGCGTCGGCTTTGATTATCAAACGGCGAGATCCGCACTAGTCGGTGAGTACCTTGTTCAACCGACAAGGTTCCATATGCAAAGGGAGCTTTCACTGCGAAGGTTGTTGATTTGATTCCTGCTTCTTCAGCATAAGAAGTTTCGTATACATCAGTAGCCCAGCCATGACGTTCGCAGTATCGCAAATACATGCGCTGTAACATTTCTGCCCAGTCAGCAGCATCAACTCCACCAGCGCCAGAACGAATCGAAACCAGCGCTTCGCGGTGATCGTACTCACCCGAAAGTAGGGTCCGAACTTCAAGTTCACCAATTGATTTCTCAAGTGCAGTTAGTTCCGCACCTGCTTCATCCAGAATTCCTTGCTCACCTTCGGCCTCGCCCATTTCCCACAGAACTTGAACATCATCAACACGGGAACGCAGATTCTTAATTCGGCCAATGTCGGCTTGAAGTACCGAAAGCTTGCCAGTTACTCGTTGGGCATTTGCTTGGTCATCCCAGAGATCTGGCGCAGAGGCAAGGATCTCAAGCTCTGCTACTTGAGCTTGCATTTCATCAATTCGGAGGACTTTTTCGATGCTGGAAAGCGTGGAGTTGATAGTTGCTAAATCAACAGCAAAGTCTCCGGTAGCCATAGTTCATAAGGTTACCTTGAAGTTACCTAACTTTATTGATTGCCTTGGCTGCACTGACTACTACTGGAGTAGAGATTGGCATTAAGTAGCCGAATGCAGTGTTTGGGCTAGCCTGAACGGTCACCGTTACGGCGGTACCTGAAACAACTACCGATCTTACGGAAAGCTGTTTTACCTGTGAGCGCACATTTGCAGCATCTACGTATTGGCTCACTTTGGTTCGTGCGAGATTCTCATTAAGGCGCAGATTTGCTCCTAATCCATCACGATAAATTGCGTCAGTGTTTACAGCCTGAGCCGCTGAAAGTGCTGCGCCATCTGCAATGCCGTCTAGCACGTTCTTGGTTACCCATAGCGAAGCCACATTGATAGAAACTGTCGCAATCATTAAGCCTGCTATTGATAGTCCAATTCCGAACAAAAGAATTGAACCTTCTTCTCGCACCATTAATTTTCGTAGATTCACGGTGATCGCAATTCATCAACAACCGAAGTGTGTTGTGACGTAACTATTACGCTTCGTGATCCTAGAGCCCTAGGTAAGTTAAGCGTTACTTCTTTACTTACCCTTACGGTCACATACCCACCGGGTGATAAGCATGGCTTTTTACTGCATAGAATCTTTGTTTTTATCGGACCATTAAGTGCATCAAGGTCTTGCGCAGCTAGACCAGCAGATGTGTTTGCCGCTCGATTCCCACCTGCCTCGCTACTCGAGACTACGAATGCTCGTGCAGCAGTTCGTGCTGATATTTCCGTTGAGAGAAAAGCATTAGCTACCTGAATACTCGAGTTTGCAATTATTGAGAGTGGTACTAATAGCGCCACAGTTATCCCAATAAACTCCACAATCACATTTCCAGTGTCACTTTTGATTTGCGTCATAGGGAAGCCTCGTCGATGGAACGTGCCGTACTAGTCATCATGATTTTGCTCCCTAGAAAAGGGATTTCAATTTTTCGAGTAACTGATACTGAAATATAAGTTAGACCTTGATTTCGAACCTGAGCTACGACAATTGCTTCCGGCTTAAACCCGACACCACGGCTGGCTAGTACTTCTAATGCTGCAATCCTTCCATCTGAATTTGTCGCATCTGCCGCACTTGCCGCCCGTGCACCGATAACGGCAGCCGAGTTTAAGACGCTTTTGTCTGCGACCAACATAGCTATCTGTCCGATTGCGATGAAGATTGTCACTACTAGTGGCGCAACCAAAACAAATCCAACAATGCCAGATCCAGTATCGGAGGCTAATGCGTTATGGTCGCGAAACACTTCGAAGTGCACTTGTTAGAACTGCCTTGAGTTGCCCATCGGCTACAGACCAAACTGCGACAACCAGTCCGGCCGTCATGACTGTGACAAGCACCCATCCTGGAACATCGCCACGCTCATCACGAGACTTTTCAACTGCTCTTTCAGCAGCAACTTGCAGGGCGGCTGAAATTTTTGGACCTATATCATTCGATATCTTCATGTGTATTTCCTTTTCTGATTGTGAGCTTTTGCTCTGGGGAGTTAGAGAACTTGAAGTGCGATCATTCCTGGATAAAGAGCAACGGCCACGATCATTGGCAAAATCAGGAACACAACTGGAAGCATCATTGATGTTTCTTTATGTCCAGCCAACACCAAGAGCATTCGAACTTGATGTGCTCGTGCATCAGCAGCCTGAGCTCGAAGCACCTGGACTAAAGGCGTTCCCCGCTCAAGAGCTAACTCCAAGGAATGCATAGCTCTTGTTAGTGGTTGCGATTCGATCTGGCTACTCACTTGGTTAAGTGCCAGCACCAAGGCATCACCTGAATTGACGGAGTTAACAACTTTTCCTAATTCACTAACAAGTGGACCAGTGCAGGATTTTGAGATTCTTTGGAGGGCTAGAAGTACAGGCTCTCCTGCCGAAACAGCAAATGCCAACAAATCAAGGACTGCTGGCAGCTGTTCTTCGATGCTTAGGCGACGTTTGTTTGCTTGGTTTGCCAAACTCCACTTGGCATACCAACCACCAGCAATGAATGCACAAAAGACTAAAGCAAGGACAAACATTGGAGATAAACCTTTTCCAGAACTAAGTCGAAGCAAAGCCCATGTGACTGCCAACAGAATTGAATATCCCGCAAAAGTGATCTGCTTTCGGCGAAAGCCAGTTAACGTATATTCGCTCGCGGATTGCCCTAGCCATTTTGATATTTCATCATTACTGCTCCAAGGTGACCAACTACGCGATGTTAGTAATTCATTTAATGCCGATGCGGCCTGCTGTGTGAAGTTCTGTGACTTAGTTGATCCCATTCCAATAAAAGGTGATATCTGATCGCTCATGGTCAGTCTTGGTCGTCTAACTACATTTGCACACAAAACTACTCCGGTTGCAAAAAGTAGACCTATTAGAATTCCGCTCATGCCAATAGTCGCTTTTCGGCAGGAAGTTCAGCAATCTTCATCATTGCTACATACGCCAGCACAGAAATCATGGCGCAGATCCCTAGCATGCGAATTCCACTTGCTGACATGTAGACATTTGCTGCGGTATCACGCGTTGACAAAACTAGTGCAGTAACCCATGGCGCAGCGACTGCAAGTTTGGCTCCGTTCACTGTCCAACTTTGCCTAGCAACTATTTCGCCACGTAGAACTAGTTCTTCTCGCATTACTTCTGACAATGTACGTAGTAGTACACCAAGGTCGGCACCTCCAACCTCATGGGCAATCTGTAAAGACGCAACAAATTTGTCAGCCTGTGGAGCTTCTAGATTTTGGGCAACTAGATTCAGGCCTGCGTTGAAATCTCCCGTTGCTTGATACTGATCACGGCAAAGTTGAAATACCGGCCGAAGTTGCTCGGGACCTGAATTGCAAAGCTCGATAACTGCTTGTGGTAGCGAAAGACCAGCCCGTATTGCCGATGCTAGATCATCTACAACATCCGGCCAGAGATCAGCCGGTACTTTCTTGCGATTATTCAGAAGCTTCAGGTTTCTATTCATCTTGAATTTCCGAAACCTCATTGGCTCTTGAATAGCGCTCCAAGCCAGAATGATTCCAATTGCACCGAGGAGGCCAACGATTAAACCCATTGTGATGCACCAACCAAGCTAGTTAAGTCGATGTTATTAGCTTGAAAACGTTCTAGTCTTCCTGGAAATATTCCTTGTGGCTCCAAACGTTCATTTTGAAAACGAAATACATCTCCGGTTTCGATGCTGTTGCCTTCCACGCGCCCGGTCACGGAAGTGATCTGTTGAACTCTGCGAGTACCGTCAGATCGCAAAGCCGTGTGGACCACTATGTCTACAACTGAGGCAACAGTTGGAACCACAAACTCTGCAGAGACATTGCTGCCTGCCAACATAGGCAGTAAGCACAGTTTTGAGATTGCTTCACGTGAGCCATTGGCATGAAGTGAGCACATACTTGGCATTCCGGCATTCATTGCCACCAAAAGATCTAGTGCTTCCTCTTGTCGAACCTCTCCTACAACCAATCGAGATGGACGCATCCGCAGCGCTTCTTTAATTAACCGGCGTAAGGGAATCTCGCCGGTTCCTTCAAGGCTTGCTTGGCGGGTTTGCAATGCCACCCAATCCGGACTTGTTAACTGCAATTCGAAAACTTCTTCACAGGTAATTACTCGCTCACTAGACGGTGCACTGTTTAAAAGAGCATTCATCAAAGTGGTCTTGCCAGCTTGGGTAGCTCCAGCAACCACAACATTCAGGCCTGAAACAACACATGCCTGTAAAAATGCTGCAGCTTGATCAGTTATCGTTCCAACCGATACCAAGCCTTCTAGGGACTTAGAACCCATGATGAATTTTCGAATGTTAACTGACCAATGCCTGCGGGTGATATCAGGAATTGCTACATGCAGCCTTGAACCATCCGGCAAAGTGGCATCCACAAATGGATTGGAAAGATCTACCCGGCGACCCGAAGAAGCCAGCATTCGTTCTACTAAGCCACGAACTTCAACATCACTAAGAATCACACTAGTAAGTTCGCTTTTGCCATTTCGGGCAACAAAAATTCGTCCGGGCTCGTTTATCCAAATTTCTTCGACACTTGGATCATCTAGAAGTGGTTGAAGTAGGCCAAATCCAGAAATCTGGTTTGCAATCTGTTCAATAATTATTTGTGGGGACTCATTATCAGATGCAGCACTTGTTGATTGAGCCAAAATGTCCTCAACCATGTGACGTAACTCGATAACTTCTTCATGCGGGCTGATCCCCCCAGTCCGAACCCGCGTCCGAACTTCTTGAATCACTTCACCTACTGCACCTGACA
Organism: Candidatus Nanopelagicales bacterium; assembly: GCA_036796575.1. Lineage (GTDB taxonomy): Bacteria > Actinomycetota > Actinomycetes > S36-B12 > UBA5976 > UBA5976. The sequence continues at coordinate 174,877 of DAIRCR010000002.1, forward strand.
TGAGCTCCCCCATTGCTATGACTTGGTGTAAATCAAGTCGTTGCCTTTACTCGGGCCAAGCCGAGTCATTGAAGAGTATGCCGATTCAGATGAAGCTGAAATACAAAATTGGATTCTGTGGATAACGCAAGAATGCGCATGACTTTAAACGAAAACTGCGACAAAACCGAAGGAGATTATCCACAAATGTTTTTTTGGTATTGCGATCTATCAAATAGCTAGCTATACAACCTTGCGGTTATGCATCCAGTTGCGAATACCAGCAACAATGGACCCAATAATGAAGAATGCAGCGATTGCATACGAACCGGTTTTAACGGCAGGGATAGTTGCTGCGTAGTAACCAGCGAGCGTAAGACCGATACCCCAAGCAATAGCACCCACAAAATTAGCGCTGAGGAATTTGTAGTAATTCATGCGCGAGATACCAGCAATTGCTGGGATTAGTACCCGAGCCCAAGGCATGAATCGGGCTACGACAACTGCCCACCAGCCAAGTTGTTCATAAAACTTTTCAGACTTAATGATCGCTGCTCTAAGTTTTGGTCCCTGATGTTTATCCAAATATGGGCGCCCAAAGTGACGACCTAGAACAAACCCAGTTTGGTCACCAACAAAAGCTGCCAGACCAATTCCAATTGTTAAGACCCAGATGTTTATGGAGTCACTCGTTGCAGCAAGTACTCCAGATGCAAATATCAATGAGTCACCAGTAATAAACGGTATGAATGCACCGATCAATAGTCCGGTGCCAGCAAATACCAGTCCCCAGACAATTAAGTAGAACAGGATCGCACCATAACTATCAAGCCATTCTGTCACCTGCGACGTCAAAGCGGCAGACAGAAGAACGGTTTCCATGCTTAAACCTTACTTTGGCTATTTATTGCGCACGAACGCAGGAAGAGTGATTTAACTCGCACCTTGTCCAGCGAGAGTGCGAATTGCCCGCAATGCTACTGAAAGCGTTGCTAAGTCATTTTGCTCACTGTGAGCAATCTCATTAAGCGTTGCCCTGGTGCGAGCAACACCTTCGGCAAACTTGGCTTCCCACTGACTGATTCGGGAATCTATTGAATCTGATTCTTTAGTTGCCTGCACCACTCGAGATGTTAAAGCCGCCAATGCTACGTAAAGATCGCTGCGAAGGGCGGAGCGAGCATAAGCAGTCCAGCGATCATCACGCGCCAAAGCTGAGATGTGGAACAACATCCGATCTATGTCGTATCGCTCGCTTAATGCAAAGTAAAGTTCGGCCACAACTTCTGGACTGGACTTTTCCCGATTCGCAATTTCAATTACATCAAGGAGTGAGAACTCGTCCAGGAAACTTCCAGTGCGAATTGCCAAGTCTGTTGGAACGCCCTGTGCCTGATACTTCTTCGCAATGCCCTCTGCTCGTTCGCGCTCAATGCCACGTAAGAGGCCAGGAATTGAATTTGTTAACTTCGAAACGATTGGTGCAAACTTGGCAATTTCTTCTTCCACATTTAGGCGACCACCACGTGATTGCAAGAACCAGCGGGTTGCGCGATCTAGTAACCGTCGGGACTCTAGGAATAACTCAGTTTGGCAATCCGTTGAAACTTTTCCATCTAGGTTTTCTAGCGCAGTCCAAAGTTCATTTAGCCCAAAAACGTCTCGAGAAACTACAAATGCTCGCAAGATTTCAGAAGTTCCCGCGCCACTTTCTTCGGCTGCGCGCCAAGCATATGTAATTCCACCACGATTGACCATGTCATTAATCATCACGGTTGAAATGATTTCCTTGCGCAATGGATGTGAGGCCATCAGGTCTGCGTACTTAATGCGCAAGTCGGACGGGAAGTACTTGTTTAGAATTTCTTGGCACCAAGGCTCGTTGACAATTTCATCACTGGCGCGATCACGAGTGAGATCAATCTTTACATAAGCCATAAGTACTGAAAGCTCAGGTGAAGTTAATCCTTGGCCTTGTGCATGCAATGCGTCTAAGTGAGAATCTGTGGGCAAGTATTCGATTGCTCGGTTTAAATGACCATTTGATTCCAGGGACTGCATCAATCGCTTGTGAACTCGAAGCATCACAGGTGCCTGGAACCTGGCTTGTTCCAAAATTAGATTCTGTTCGTAATTGTCACGCAGAACTAAATCGCCAACCTCGTCAGTCATCACTGCTAGTTGCTTATTGCGATCTTCAACGCTTAAACTTCCAGCAGAAACAGCCTGGTCGAGCAAAATCTTGATGTTTACTTCATGGTCAGAAGTATCAACACCAGCAGAGTTATCAATCGCATCAGTGTTTAGCTTTACGCCGGCAAGAGCAGCTTCAATTCGACCAAGTTGAGTAGCACCTAAGTTGCCGCCTTCACCAACTACTCGAGCTCTGATGTCGCTTCCGTTAATTCGGATTGCATCATTTGCCTTGTCGCCAACTTGAGCGTGGGTTTCAGACGAAGCCTTGATGTAGGTACCAATTCCACCGTTCCACAGCAGGTCTACCGGAGCCAAAAGAATCATCGTAAGAAGTTCATTAGGTGTAACGCTGGTAACTTCAGGATCGATGCCAAGAGCGGACTTCGCCTCAGCAGTTAAATCAATTGACTTGACGCTGCGAGGGTATATGCCACCACCCTTGCTGATTAGCTTTACGTTGTAATCCTCCCAAGATGATCTCGGTAGGTTAAACATTCGCTGGCGCTCGACAAAAGACTTTGCTGCTTCTGGATTGGGATCAATAAAGATATGGCGATGATCGAAAGCTGCAATCAACCTAATGTGCTCGGATAGCAGCATGCCGTTTCCAAACACGTCACCACTCATGTCACCAACACCAACTGCGGTGAAGTCCTGAGTCTGGGTATTGACGCCAAGCTCAAGGAAGTGACGCTTAACAGATTCCCAAGCACCCTTGGCGGTGATGCCCATAGCTTTATGGTCGTATCCAACTGATCCACCGGAAGCAAACGCATCGCCCATCCAGAAACCGCGATCCACTGAGATCTGATTTGCGATGTCAGAAAAAGTCGCAGTGCCTTTGTCGGCAGCAACTACTAAGTAAGGGTCATCAACGTCATGGCGAACCACGCGCTGTGGCGGCACGACCTTTGAATTAACTAAGTTGTCTGTGACATCGAGCAATGCGCCAATAAACATTTGATAGCAAGCAATACCTTCGGCTAACCAAGCATCGCGATCACTTGGTTCAGGCCCACGCTTTAGAACGAATCCACCCTTAGCTCCACTTGGCACAATCACCGTGTTCTTTACCATTTGAGCTTTTACTAAGCCAAGGATTTCAGTGCGGAAATCTTCCTGACGATCCGACCAGCGAAGTCCACCACGAGCAACAGAGGCAAATCGCAAGTGCACGCCTTCAACCCGAGGTGAGAACACCCAGATTTCAAATTTAGGAAGTGGTAATGGCAAGTCGGGAACCATACTTGGATCTAACTTGAATGCCATAACCTGCGGATACTCACCAGCTGCATCCAACTGGTAAACATTTGTGCGCAAAGTCGCTGAAACTAATGAGATACTCGCTCGCATAATTCGGTCATGATCCAAACTGGCAACTGCGTCAAGCGCATCATCGATCTTGCTCACTAATTGCTTTTGCTTGGCGTCCCGATCTTGATCAAGTTCAGGATCAAATCGCACGGCAAACAATTGAACGAGTAACTGAACAATGTTTATGTTCGATAGCAAAACTTGCTGCAAATAGCCTTGGCTAAATGGCGTGCCAGCTTGGCGCAGGTAAGCCGCGTAAGCGCGAATGATTCCAACGTTGCGCGCTGAAAGACCGGCTTGAATCACTAAGGCATTAAACGGATCGCTATCAACTTCACCATGCCAAGTAGCCATGAACGTATTGCAGAATCTTTCCGATAAAGAATCTAGTTCAGGGGCCTTCGAGTCATCAAAGCGCAGACCAAAGTCGTAAACCCAAGCAACTGGCTGGCCTTTTCGGCGAAGGTCGTAAGCACGTTCATCAATTACCTCAACACCAAGATCGTGCAGCATCGGAAGTACTGCCGAAAGCGTTATCGCACTATCTACTCGATAAATTGTGAAGCGCCTGGTGCCATCGTCTGGGGATTCCGGCGTATACATCGAAACCTTGATTGCTCCAGGTTCTTGGGACTCAAGGGATTCAATGATCTTTAAGTGTGAAACTGCATTATCTGCTGGTACGTCTTCTTTGAAGGACTCTGGAAACGAATCAATCCAGGTACGAAGCAGTCTTGCAGAATCTTCTTCCCCAACTTGCTCGACTAAAGTTTCGGCGAAATCGTCTTCCCAGAATCGGGTGGCATCAGCAAGATCAACTTCGAGTTGCTCTAAGTCAATTTCAGGAATGTCTTTGCCAAGTGGCTTTCGAATCACAAAATGGAGGCGAGCCAAGACGGATTCCGAAACTCGGGCGGTGTGATCGATTGATGATGCACCGTAAGCAGCCAGCAAAATTGCTTCCATGCGAAGCCGAACTTCGGTGGTGTAGCGATCACGCGGGAAGTAAACCAAGGCAGAAACGTAGCGGCCAAAAACTTCGGTCCGAGTAAACACTCGCACTTGGCGACGCTCTTGAAGTTGCAGAACTCGACGGGCTACATCTTCCAATTCTTCTGGTGAGATTTGGAACATTTCGTCACGAGGGTAGGTCTCTAAGAACTGCATTAAGTCTTTACCGCTGTGGGAATCGCGGCCTAAAGCCATCGATGCAGTCACATCTGCAACCTTGCTGGAAAGAACTGGGATGTTATTCACTGACTGGTTGTAAGCAGCTGATGAGAACAAGCCAAGGAATCTGTGCTCCCCGATTTGTTTGCCCGAGGCATCAACCTGACGAATGCCTACGTAATCCAAATAAACCGGACGATGAACAGTTGAGCGCATCTTGGCTTTTGTAACAATCATCAGCGATGACATCGAGGAGTGATCTTGATCGTCTTCACTTAGGTAGCTGCCACTTGTTGCATCCCGCAGCGTGCCAAGACCTGCCCCACTCACACTTGCCAAAGCGTTTTTAGTAAGTGCGTACTTGGAATAGCCAACAAATGTGAAGTGATTATCAGTTAGCCAACTCAGGAATTCAATTGCTTCTCGACGTTCACGTTCACTAACTCCAGCTGTAGCTTCAATTTCGGAGATTACTTCATCTAGCTTGGCTTGCATTGCTGGCCAGTCTTCAACTGTTGCTCGCACATCAGAAAGAACTTGATGAATTCTGGATTCAATTGTTGCTAAGTCTGCCGAATCAGATTCGCGATCAATTTCTACGCTGATCCAAGATTCTTGTATTGCTCCATCTGGTGCAACTTCGCCTGGCAAAACATCGCGATCTAGAATTTCAATTAGTTCACCTTGCGCATCGCGCTTAACCCAAAAACGTGGATGGATTACAACTCGAATTGAACGTCCTTGCTGAGAAATTTCAGCAGAAACAGAATCAACCAAGAACGGCATGTCATCAGTTACAACCTGAACAACACTGTGGAGTGACTGCCAGCCTTGCGCATCCAAACTTGGCGAAACGGCCTGAACTTTTGAGATACCTGGGGTTCTACTTTTTCCTAAGGCAACATGGGACTTTATTAGACCTTCAAGATCTCGAACTTCAATACCTACAAGGTCTTCAGGAGCTACCAAATCAAAATAGCGAGAGACTACAGAAGTTAAATCTTTGGAAATGGACTTTTCTACCCGTGAGATTAACTCGTCACGCGCCTCTTCTAAACGGCGCGAACCACGCGAGGTTACCGACACTTTAAAAAGCCTCCTGGGGTCACACTCGGCGCGTGAACACCTCATAACCCTACCAATTCAAGGGCTGCTCTAGATTGGGGTGTGAGCATTTCTTGGCTTCAAAGCCCCGATGGACAGGCAGTAATGCGCTCTGCCAAGGGCTACTCCGATCCCCTGCTTGCAATTCCAGCCCTGCGAAAGCAGTTTCCTGATTTTGCACCAGAACTGATTTCCTTAGCCTTCAGCCAAGCCCAGATGCAGCATCGGTTAGAAGCGCGCTGGGGGCAATCTGCTGCCGAGTTATTGCTGACCGAGGATGGAATCAGTCAAGCTACTAGACCTGTAGTTGCTCAGTACCGCGCCGAATTCATCGCAAATAAATTTGGTGCTAATGCCCACGTCTTGGATCTGTCTTGTGGCTTGGGTTTTGATGCTCGAGAGTTTGCTCGTGCCGGATTGCAAGTTACTGGTGTTGAGATTGATTCAGAAATAGCAGAGTATGCCCGGCATAATCTCAAGGAGTTTGGCGTTACCGTTCATTGCGCTGATGCAAACGCGTTTGTAATTCCAAGTGACGTGGATGTTGTCTTCGTTGATCCCGCTCGTCGTGATCTAAGTGCTGCAAAAGATGCAATGGGAAACACCAAGCGAATTTTTGATCCCTCACAATGGTCTCCCAGCTGGGAAAAGATTAATGAGATTGCAACTGCTCACCCAGTGATCGCCAAAGTCGCGCCTGGAATAGACAAAGCTGAGCTCTCTAATTGGGATGCGCGTTGGATCAGTTCTGATGGTGACTTGGTTGAATGTTTTCTAAGTAGCGCCGGGTCTGGCATTCGGGCTGCAGTTTTGATTGATTCTGTAAGTGATTCAAATGTCGAAATTTTGGGAGACGAGACAACTAAGACCCAGGCACTGGGTAGCTTCTTGGTCGTTCCAGATCCAGCATTGATTCGTGCCAGTGCACTAGATGCAGTCGCCTTGCTATGTAACGGTGGCTTAGTAAATGAACACATAGCTTGGTTAACCTCAGATGACTCCAGTGCAGTTTCCAATCTGGCTAACCAGTCACCGAGTCTTGCTAGTGTTTTGAAAATCGAATCACATTTCAAGTTTTCTGAAAAGCAACTAGTTGTAAATCTCAAAGATGTTTCAGCCTCTGGTGTCACTGTAATGACCCGAGGTATGCAACTAGATGTAGAAGCGATTAGAAAACTGGCAGTGAAAGCAACTACAACTGGTGGCCAAGAATTGATTATTGCGATCTATCGAGATGACGCAGGGCCACAAGCGTTTGTCTGTCGGCGCTATCTAAGTTGAGCTAAGTCGTTATCCAACTGAGTAATTGCATCTGGACCAAGTCCGCAGCACCCACCGATTAAAGTTGCTCCTGCAGAAACCCATTCAGTAACAATCTTTGATGGCAGCGTGGTGTGTCCTTCGCCAATCCAGCACATATTTTCGCCATCCCAAACCCGACCGGCATTGGGATACACAACTAATGGCAGTGAGGTTTTCGCAGAAAGTTTGTAAAGCAGTGAAGTTATATGCTCGGGCATGGTGCAGTTAACGCCAATAGCAACGATTGATTGACAGTCCTTAACAATTTCAGCAAGATGACCAATCCCTTGACCAGCACAAGTTGAGGCACCATCTTGAGCGCTCATTGTGATCCAAGCTGGAATGTGTGGGTAGTCGGCTAGGACTTCAACTAAGGCCCGAACTTCATCTAAATCTGGAACGGTTTCACATGCAAAAACATCTGGATTTGCACTGGCTAGCACTTCGATCCGTTCCCGATGAAACTTAACTAAGTCTTCGTGAGCAACGCCGTAGTTGCCCACGTATTCTTGGCCACCACCTAGCACTGCTCCATATGGTCCAACACTGGCAGCTACCCATACTTTTTCTGGCGCCGTTGCCGCAACTTCTTTAGCGAGTGTTATGGAAAGCCGCATTAAGTCATCGGCTTGAGCTTCAGTCATGCCGGTTGCAACAAAACCAGTTCGGCTTGCTTGATAGGAAGCAGTAATAATTACTCGCCCACCAGCATCAACATAATCTTGGTGAACTTGCGCGATGGCTTCTGGGGCATCTCGCAGTAATCGGGCTGACCAAAGCTTGTCAGCTAAGTTATGTCCACGCTTTTCAAGTTCGCCAGATAGCCCGCCATCAATTGGCCACGGACCCTTCGCTAACCAACTTGCAAAACTAGTCACTATGCCACCACGTTTGTTATGTTCATCGAAGAATCTGTTGCGAAACTCAATTGTGAAGCATCGCGGCCTCGTTTGACTAATTCCGAGCCGAGGGCTGCAACCATTGCCCCGTTGTCAGTACAAAGTCCTGGTCGAGGAATTCGCAGAGCGATGTTGTGTTCGTGGCATCGCTGTGCTGCTTCCGTGCGCAACCTGCTATTTGCAGCCACGCCACCGCCAATCACCAAAGTTCCAACATCATTACTTAGGCAGGCATCAATTGCCTTACGAAGTAACACATCAACTATTGCTTCTTGAAATGAAGCGGCAACATCATTAACCATGATTGCGTTGCCAGCCCGTTGCTCAGTTTCAATCCAACGAGCTACGGCAGTCTTAAGTCCAGAGAACGAAACATCAAACCTATGCTTAGCCATATCTTTAGGTGTCGTTAGTCCACGCGGAAACTCAATGGCATTTGGATTTCCAGTCTGGGCCGCTTGATCGATGTATGGTCCGCCTGGGAATGGAAAACCTAAAACTCGAGCAATCTTGTCGAATGCTTCACCTGCAGCATCATCAATTGTTTGACCGAGTTGAATTACGTCTTGAGTAATGTCAGGCACCAACAACAATGACGAATGACCGCCCGAAACCAGCATTGCAATACTTGGTTCATCCAATGGTCCATGTTCAAGTTGGTCAACGCACACGTGGGCAGCTAAATGATTAACGCCATAAATTGGCTTGCCCAAAGCAACTGCCAAAGACTTTGCGGCAGCAACGCCAACAAGTAGAGCTCCGGCTAAGCCTGGACCGGATGTAACTGCAATTGCATCAACGTCTGCAAGTTTGATGTTTGCCGTTTTACAGGCGCGTTCAATCGTCGGCACCATTGCTTCTAGGTGCGCGCGACTTGCAATTTCCGGCACTACCCCACCGAATCGAGCATGTTCATCAACGCTCGATGCAACTTCATCGGCTAATAAAGTCGTGCCGCGGACAATTCCAATACCAGTTTCATCACAAGAAGTTTCAATTCCTAAAATCAATGGCTCAGACATTAGCGACTCGCTTTCGCATAATGTTTGCGTCAATTGTGTTTCCGTAATAATTGCGCCGGATGTCGATTCGTTCATAGCCTCGAGATGCATACATCTTCATAGCCGTCTCATTGTCACTGCGAACTTCAAGAAAGATTTCTCGAACATTTCGCAGGGCTGCTTGAGATTCAAGCCAATCCATCAATGAAGTTCCGATTCCTTTTCCCTGCTGATCTCTAGAAACTGCAACCGTGTTTACGTCACCTTGTTTACCTACATATCTAAATGAGGCATAACCAACAATTTGTGAATCCAGAACTGCCACTGAAACATCACGGGAGATTGAAACTTCAGCAAGTTCGCCAAGGAATAGTTCTTCACTCCAGGTATCAATCGGAAACAAGTCGATTTCGATAGCAAGCACTTGATCCAAGTCAGCATGAGTCATGGGGCGAATTTCCAACATTAGAGAACCGACTTTCTAGTTGTCGGTTCTACTGCATCTGGTTTCCGTAAATACATTGGTGAGACATCTACTAGCTGGGCGTTACCGGAAACAAAAAGCTTGGCTAAAGATCCAGCTTTCAGATCTAGCAGCTCTCCATTGATCGAGTCAGGGTAAAGGTGAGCGCCAGGACCTACGAACTCAGTGTTTGGAAACTGAGCTAACAAATCTTCTGGTATTGAAACTTGTGGCTCACCTATGCGCTTATCTTCGTAACGTGCCCAGTACAACTCTTTACGCCGTGCATCTGTAACCACTACACAAGGTTTTGCGTAATCAAGAGCAATTGCATCTAGTGAGCAAATCCCATGAATTGGAATGTTTCGGGCATGTGCAAAAACCCGGGCCGTAACGAGCCCAACTCGCAATCCCGTAAATGGCCCTGGCCCAACACCAACAACTACATCAGTTATGTCACTTATCTCTAACCCTGATTCAGCGACTACTTGCGAAATCAACTCTGCAGTTAATTCGCCTTGCATGCCATGATCAACTGCCGGGCTCTGAGTTAGCTCACCATTGCTGCGCAAGATTGCGACACTAACGCCTGCTGATGTATCAATTGCTAAAACATTCATACGTTGGGCCTTACTAGATCTAAGTCTTTCCAACGATCGCCAACAGCAGTAACCGAAACCGTTCGAATCCCGCTTGCCGGATCAGAGTCATCGCTAAGTTCTTGAGCTCTGTCTATATCTATCTCAAGCCAGTTTTCGGTAAATCCAGAAACGAACTCTTTACCCCACTCGATTACAAAGACTGCGTTTCTTGTGGCATCCAGATCAAGATCAACTAAGTCACTCTGGCTTGAAAGTCGGTAAGCATCAACATGAACTAACGCCATTCCAGTTCTTTTAGTTTTATGTACTCGAGAAACTACAAACGTTGGGCTTGTAACAGCGCCTTGCACATCAAGCTCCTCAGCCAAACCCTGAACAAAGGTGGTTTTTCCTGCACCCAAAGGTCCGCTCAACACAACAACATCACCAGCAGTTAATAGTGCACCGATTTGTTTTCCAAATGCCTGCATTTGTTCAGATGTTGAAACAGAAAAAGACACAGCACTTACCAAGAGTTGTTTATGAATTCGCGATGTACGCGAGGACCAATGCGAGTAATGATTTCGTAAGAGATTGTGCCAGCAGCAATGGCCCATTCCTCAACACTTGGTTCGCCTCGTTCTGGATCGCCGAACAGTACGACTTCATCGCCGAGCTGAACATCCAAGTCTCCAACGTCCAATACGAACTGATCCATACAGACGCGACCTGCAACCTTGCGAATCTCGCCGCCAACTAAAACTGGTCCATTGTTCGAGGCGCTTCTTGGCACACCATCTGCATAGCCTGCTGGGATCAAAGCCAAGGTTGTTTCAGCTTTGGTGTGGTACTGATGTGCATAAGAGACGCCAGACCCTGCTGGAACTTTCTTGAGCAACGCAATCGGAGCGCAAAGGGTCATCACTGGCTTTAAATCAAAATCAGTAGCAGCGCCAACTTCTTCACCGGGCGAAACTCCATAGGCAGCTACACCAGGTCGAACCATGTTGAAGTAAGTTTCTGGCAAAGCAAGTGTGGCTGCCGAGTTAGCTAGATGCTTAACTTCAAGTTCAAAGTTTGCCGCTTCTAACAAATCAACAGCTGTTTTGAACTCTGCAATTTGATCAGCAATTGTTGAATTGCTTGGCTCATCAGCGTAAGCAAAGTGAGACATTACGCCAACTACCTTTACGGTGCCTTCAGCTTCAGCTTTGCGAAGTGCAGAAATCAACTCTGGTAAATCGGCAAGCGTGACACCGTTTCGATTTAGCCCGGTATCAACTTTGACGTGTAGTCGAGCAATTCGATCAACTGAATACGCTGCATTACTTATTGCCTTAAGAGTCGCAACCGAGTTAACGCCCAAGTCAATGTCGCGAGCAATACATTCCGCGAATCGATCATTTGGAGTATTCAACCAAGCAAGAATTGGACCGGGAACGTTTCCTTCGCGCAGTGCAACTGCTTCCTCAAGTAGCGCAACACCTAGATAATCGGCGCCAGCATTTACTGCAGCCTGTCCGCACTTAACTAAGCCATGTCCATATGCGTCTGCCTTTACAACAACCATCAACTTGCGGCCATCAGTGCGCGCCTTTAGAACTCGAACATTGTGTGCCAATGCACCAAGATCAATGCGAGCAGTTACGTGTGCAGACATTTAAATACCTAAACCTTCTCTGCAATTACATAAGCGATTGCAACCGGACCATCATGACTGAGCGAGACATGCCAATTAGTTACGCCTTGGTCGTCAGCAACTTTAGCTACTGAGCCACGAACTGAAATTTGTGGTGCGCCGCCATTGCTGACCTCGCAGTCATGCCATTCCATACCAACTGGAGCACCTAATGCTTTAGCCACTGCTTCTTTAACGGCAAAGCGGCCAGCTAATGAAATCAATGGCAATTGATGACCTTCGGCGCTAGTTTGCTCCGCTTTTGTGAATAGCCGATCGATAATTCCAGGGGTTCGCTCTACGACGCCTGAAAAGCGTGCCAAGTCCACGACATCAACACCGATTCCAACTATGGCCATGTCTTAACTTTGCCGTGAATACTGGATTTTTCAAACTTGGCCCAATAGATCCCAGCAATACCAAGGCAGGTAGTTATGTCATTTTTGTAACACAGGTAACTCTGGCTACAGTGGAGGTATCGGTGCTGTTGAGCGGAAGCAACAGCAACGAGTACAAGTTCGAATAAGCCATCAGGTACTTTTTATCTATGGCTACAAATATCGGCGCATACTTTGAAATCCCGGTTACTGACCTCGATCGAGCAATCAATTTCTATCAATCGCTCCTAGGTATTGAACTAGAGCGCGGCTCAATTCACGGCTACGAGATGGCGTTTTTCCCATTTGAAGATAATGGTGCCGGCATTAGCGGCGCCCTTTGTAAAGGTGATGTTTACAAGCCTTCTATCGAAGGCTGCTTTATCTATCTATTCACTAGCGACATTGACGGAATATTGAGTAAAGCTGTTGCGCTTGGCTCAGAAATTCTTTTCGAGAAAACTGATGCGGGCGACTGTTTCGTTGCCGAAGTCAAAGATTCAGAAGGAAATCGGATTTGCTTTACGACAAGGCACCAAGCCGAGTAACGAACTACCAGTTTCTATTGGTCGAATAACTTCTTTCAGAAGTAAGCGCAGGATTTTCTTGAAAAATCCTGCGCAAATAAACACTGCCGACTTGGTCGAGTAATTGCCTCTGGCAATAAACGTAGGATTTTCTTGAAAAATCCTACGCAAATAAACACTGCTGACTTGGTTGAATAACTTCTTTCAGAAGTTATTCAACTGTGACGCTCTTGGCCAAGTTTCTTGGCTGATCAACGTCGTAACCCTTAACCGTTGCCATCTCACACGAGAAAATCTGCAATGGAACTGTGGCAACTAATGGCTGCATTAAAGCTGGGACCTTTGGTAGACGAATTATGTGGTCGGAGAATTCATTAATTGATTCATCGCCCTCTTCAGCAAGCACGATAGTCAGTGCGCCGCGAGCTCGGACTTCCTGAATATTCGAAACGATCTTGTCGTGCAACTCATCATCCTGAGGTGGCACAACCACAAACACTGGGATGCCATCTTCAATCAATGCAATCGGACCGTGCTTTAGTTCCCCGGCAGCAAAGCCTTCCGCGTGCATGTAAGCCAATTCCTTGAGCTTCAATGCACCTTCAAGTGCAACTGGGAACCCAACACTTCGCCCCAAGAAAAGCACGGATTGCTTGTTAATCAATTCTTTGGCAATTGCCTTAACGCCTTCAGTTGTATCCAGAACTAAGTCGATCATGCTTGGCATGTCACTGAGCTCAAGTGCGACTGTGGCTGCATCTTTGCCGTAACCCGTTCCTCGAGTTTGGGCTAAGTACATTGCGAATAAGTAGCACGCAACAATCTGAGTTAAGAACGCCTTGGTCGAAGCCACAGCAATTTCAGGTCCAGCGTGCGTGTAAATAACGGCATCGCTTTCGCGTGGAATTGTTGAACCGTTGCTGTTACAGATAGCCAAAACTTTGGCGCCTTGTTCGCGGGCGTAACGCATTGCCATCAAAGTGTCCATGGTTTCACCGGATTGGCTTATCGCAACGACCAAAGTTGTTGGCGTCAAAATCGGATCGCGGTATCTAAATTCGCTGGCCAACTCAACTTCACAAGGAATCCGAGTCCAGTGTTCGATTGCATACTTGGCAATCAAACCGGAGTGATACGCCGTGCCACACGCAGTGATGATGATTTTGTCGATGGTCTTAAGGAAGGCATCGTCAAGACCTAAATCTGCAAGCGTTACTTTTCCAGACTTATCAATGCGACCAAGCAAAGTGTCAGCAACTGCCTTTGGCTGCTCTGCAATTTCCTTAAGCATGAATAAATCAAAGCCACCCTTTTCGGCAGCAGCTGCATCCCAAGTGACTTCGTATTCGGTGTATTCAGCTGGCTTGCCATAAAAGTCAGTTACGTCAATTGAGTTAGGTGTGATCTCAACGATTTGATCCTGGCCAAGTTCAATTGCATTTCGAGTGTGGGCAATAAATGCCGCCACATCGGAAGCTAGGAAGTTTTCACCATCTCCACGTCCAACAACAAGAGGTGAATTTCGGCGCGCTGCAACGACAACATCAGGTGTATCAGCATGAACAACGACCAATGTGAAAGCACCGGTAAGAACTTGGCAAACTTCCCGAAGTGCATCAGCAAGTCCAGGTGTGGTTTTCATTTGCTTCGAAAGTAAGTGAGCCACAACTTCAGTATCAGTTTGGCTGCGAAGTGTGACGCCATCGGCAATTAACTTGTCGCGAAGCATTGCAAAGTTTTCGATAATGCCGTTATGGATAACAGCAATTGAACCATCTTCACTTACGTGCGGATGAGCATTGACATCGTTTGGAGCGCCATGCGTTGCCCAACGAGTGTGACCAATTCCAGTGTGTGATGGTGAGATTGGGCTGTCTACTAACTCAGCTTCTAGGTTGGCTAGCTTGCCAGCCTTCTTGCGAGTTTGGATTGCCTGTTCGGAAACTATTGCGATACCTGCGGAGTCATAGCCCCGGTATTCCAATCGGCGCAGGCCTTCAATGACTACATTTTGGGCTTGTTGCGGGCCGACATATCCAACGATTCCGCACATGCTTTGAGTCTACCGATTAGCTAAGGGCGCAGTGGGTAGCGACTACTTCAGCAAGTTCTTTAGCAACTTTCTGCGCTTGATCGGCTGTGGCTGCTTCGACCATTACGCGAATCAAAGGCTCAGTTCCACTTGGGCGCAACAGAATGCGTCCAGTGCTACCAAGTTCTTGCTCCCATTTTGCAACAACCTCAGAAACTGCTGATTTTGAAACCGAATTCTTATCAACATTTGGAACATTGATCAATACCTGTGGCAAGCGATTCACAATTGCGGCCAATTCTGCCATTGATTTTCCAGTTGCTTTCATTTCCGACATCAAATGAAGCGCGGTAAGCACGCCATCACCGGTGGTCGCAAATTCGCTGAGTACTACGTGGCCACTTTGTTCGCCACCGATAGTGAATCCACCAGTGCGCATTTCTTCAAGTACATAACGATCGCCAACTGCTGCTGTAATTACTTCGATCTCAAGCTCATTCATCGCAATGTTGAAACCCAAGTTAGACATCACAGTTGCTACAACAGTGTTTCCAACTAGAGCGCCACGAGTCTTACGGCCAGCTGCCAAGATTGCCAAGATTTGGTCACCATCAACAAAGTTGCCGTCAGCATCTACAGCCAAGCAGCGATCTGCATCACCGTCATGAGCAATACCAAGGTCTGCTCCATGCTTTACAACTGCTGCAAACAAATCATCCATGTGAGTTGAGCCGCAGTTTTCATTAATGTTCAAGCCATTAGGTTCACAGTGAATTGAGATTACTTGGGCACCCGCACGACGTAAGGCCTCTGGCCCAACTAGCGATGCTGATCCATTCGCGCCATCAACAACTACGGTTAGGCCTTCCAAAGAATTAGAAATGCTGGAGTTCAAGTGGTGCAGGTATTTTTCAACTAGGTAGTGTTCACTGCGGATTCTGCCAACACCTGCGCCGGTTGGAAGTTCGCTAACAACATCAAGGTGCGCTTCGATGGCATCCTCGATGGCGTCGTCTAACTTGACGCCACCGCGAGCAAAGAATTTAATGCCGTTATCTGGCATTGCATTATGTGAAGCCGAAAGCATCACGCCAAGGTCAGCCCCAGTTAAGTCCGTTAAGTATGCAACGGCTGGAGTTGGCAGGATTCCTACGTCGATTACATCAACGCCAGCACTAGCCAATCCAGCACTGATTGCAGATTGCAGGAAATCACCACTGGCACGTGGATCGCGGCCAACAATTGCAAATGGTCGATCTGATTTGTGAGAAGAGAATTCGCCACGCTCGCCTAAAACCTGCGCAGCAGCAACACCAAGATTGGTAGCTAGTTCAGCAGTTAACAGACCGTTCGCTAAACCACGAACGCCATCGGTGCCAAATAGTCGGCCCGACATGTTTTAACGCTTGGAGTATTGCGGAGCCTTACGAGCCTTCTTCAGACCGTACTTCTTACGTTCCTTGATTCGTGCATCACGAGTTAGGAAGCCGGCCTTCTTAAGGTCACCGCGGTTACCTTCAACATCGATTGCGTTCAAGCAACGAGCCACGCCAAGACGCAATGCGCCAGCCTGACCGGAGATTCCGCCACCATCGATGCGGGCGATTACGTCGTAAGCGCCTTCGAAGTTAAGAGTCTTGAATGGATCGTTAACAAGTTGCTGGTGCACCTTGTTTGGGAAGTAGTCCTCAAGGGTGCGACCGTTGATTACCCAACGACCGGTGCCTGGAACGATGCGAACGCGAGCAATAGCTTCCTTGCGACGACCGGTTGCAGCGCCAGGTGTGTCTGGTGCCTTACGTGGTTCGCGAACAGCAGCAGCTGGAGTTTCGGAAGTGTATTCCGACAACTCAACTTCAACCTCTTCGCCAAGGATGGCGTCTGTTACGTCTACTTCGTTCTCTGACATGTTATTTCCCTTCGTAAAAATCTATGAATCCGCGAGCGCTTACTGCGCTACCTGAGAGATCTCGTATGGCTTTGGGTTTTGGGCTGCGTGTGGATGAACATCGCCTGCGTAAACCTTTAGTTTTGTGATTTGAGCATCGCTGAGCTTGTTATGCGGAAGCATTCCCTTAACGGCTTTTTCAATTGCACGACGTGGGTTTGTTGCTAGCAATTCAACATAGTTAGTCGCACGCAAACCACCTGGGAAACCAGAGTGACGGTAATCCATCTTCTGCTCAAGCTTCTGGCCAGTTAGTGCGATTTTTTCTGCATTGATAACAATGACGAAGTCGCCAGTGTCAACGTGTGGTGCAAAGATTGGCTTGTGCTTGCCGCGCAACAGCACAGCAACTTGTGACGCTAGACGTCCTAAAACAACGTCAGTTGCATCGATTACATGCCATTCGCGATTCACATCGCCTGGCTTTGGTGAGTACGTGCGCACAGTGAGCCTTCTTTGTCTAAATAAATGGGGTTTAAATTGCTAGTTTTCCTTATGCCTAAAGGCACAACGAATCCTTAGATTACCTGTATTTCTGGGCGTGGGTCAAAACGAGGTTGAACCTCTGGGGTAGGCTGGGAGTTAAGAAATCCGCCAAAACAAGGCATTTTGCCCAAATCTGCCTGGCGGCGACCAAAAAGGGATGTGCTAAAGCCGCATGAAAGTCAGCCGGCGCCCCCTTTACCTGCTCGAGGGAGCAAACGCCCTGTCCGGGCTCAGTAACGCGATTGCCATCATCACGGTTCCGTGGCTCATCTTTGAGCGCACCGGATCAGCTACCCAAGCGGGCATTGTGGTCGCGGCATCTGCGATTCCAGGAATCATCATTTCGCCGTTTGTTGGCGCATTAATCGATCACTACGGTCGCAAGCGAGTTTCTATTGGTTCCGACTTGCTGTCAGCACTGTCAGTAATGCTGTTTCCAATTTGGGATTCACTTTTTGGTTTAACGTTCGCATCGATCGCAACATTTGCAGTGCTTGGCGCAGCATTTGATCCAGCTGGTTACACCGCCCGTAAGTCTTTGATTCCCGATGTAGCAAAAGCCAGCAACACTTCCATGGACAAACTTAACTCTTGGCATGAAGCAGTGTTTTCTGGTGGCTGGGTGTTGGGACCTGCAATAGGTGCGATAGCTATCTCACTTTTTGGTGCCGCGAACTCAATGTGGATTGTTTTTGTTGCATTTATTCTGGCCATAATTTTGATCTCAATGTTGCATGTAGGTGATCTTGGCCTGGAACATCGCGAGGAGATTGGCGACCAAGAAAAGTTTTGGACGAGTACGTTACGAGGCTTACAGGTTTTGAAATCTGATAAGGCAATGTACTACTTAACTCTGTCAATTGTTTTCTTGGCCATGGTTTACCTGCCTACCGAGTCAGTTGTTTTACCCAAGTACTTTTCAGATATTGATGATCCGCGAGGCTATGGTTACGTGTTGTCATCAATGGCAGCCGGAGGCATCGTAACGACCCTCGCTTATCCAAAGTTAGTGAAGCATTTTAAGAAACGAACTATCGTCATCGGAGCGCTAGCTGCAACTTCGGTTGCCATGATTCCGATGACTTTCTTTCCGCCAATTGGATTGTTCGTACTCGCTGGATTCTTACTTGGGCTTGGTTGGGGTCCAATGAATCCGCTCATGAATTCCGTGGTTCAACAACGAGTTGCGCCGCACATTCAAGGCCGAGTATTTGGCGTGCAAACTTCCCTGTTCTATGCCAGCGGACCGATCGGAATGTTTGTAACTGGTGTGAGTGTTGATGCATTTGGTGTACGTCCGGTCTATATTGCAGCAGTTTCAATCCTGATTGTCTTCCAGCTATTCATAATGTTGTTACCAGATCTCCGCGATTTAGATCGTGAAGCGCAATACTAAATACATGAGTCGACCTACTCTCGATAACTGGATGCTGCCCGGCAATACTTTTTGGTCATTTCGACATGTTCGGGAATTGATTCCTACTGCGCAGGTTGATTGCGCCAACTCACCTCGAGAGCTCAACAAGAAAATCAATTCCGCACTTGGTGATGTTTCAGTAGAAACTCACATTGGCACAAAGACAATTTCCGAGTACCTGCCAAGTTCCAGCACTGACTCGTTCACTGTGGCTAAAGGTGAAGATTTGGTTTTCGAATGGCTAGCTCCAGGAGTTAGCGATGTTGAACCACATTTGATTTTTAGCGTTACCAAATCATTCACTGGAATGCTCGTGGGTTCTTTGGTGCAAGAAGGCTTAATCGATGTTGATGCCTTAGTTACCAAATATGTCCCGGAGATTTCTGACAGCGGCTTTGGCGATGCAACAGTTCGTAACTTGCTAGACATGGCTGCCAGCTATCAATTCGAAGAGGACTACACCCCCGGTCCAGACATCATTGCTTATCGCCATTCTGTTGGTTGGTATCCAGCGCCACTAGGTTCACCAAACTTGCATGACTTCATCGCTTCCCGAAAGAAAGAAGGCGAACACGGGCAGAAGTTCCGTTACATGTCACCAACAACTGATTTGGTTGGTTGGGTAATTGAAGCAGCCAGTGGCATGCCATATGCCGAAGCGCTATCTAAATTTATTTGGAGCAAGATTGGGTCAGAGGCTCCAGGTCACATCACTGTCGATCGCCAAGGCTCTCCCCGAGCTGCTGGCGGACTGTCGGTAATCCCCCGAGACTTAGTTCGCTTTGGCATGATGATGCGCGATGGTGGCATGGGAACTGTTGATCCAACCTTCCTCGAAGATGCCTTCCAGGGTGGCAGCGACGAGCAATGGGCAACTGGCGACTTCAAGGATTTCTTTGTTGGTGGGCGCTACCGATCCTTCTGTTACAAACCAGGGGTAGATCCAGATGTGATCATGGGTATCGGAATTCACGGTCAGATGCTTTATGTTGATCGCCCGCGCGGAGTTGTTGTTGCCAAGCAGTCGTCTTGGCCAAACCCAGACTCAGAAGAAATGCACCTCGATGCATTTCACGCCTGCCGGGCAATCGCCCACGCTCTTGGCTAGCTTCAGGTAATTACGCCTGTAATTCCCAGTGCCTACTGCAGGTAATTACGCGTGTAATTCCCAGTGCCTACTGCAGGTAATTACGCGTGTAATTCCCAGTGGGTAACCTCTGGCGGGTTTGCAAAAAATGGTCCGATTAATCCACGCCATTGGGTAAACAATTCTGATTCTCGGAATCCAACCATGTGGTCCTCGACAGTGTCCCAGCCAATTGCGATCAAATAAGTTGACGACTTTTCAACGCCGCGGTGCACATGAATAACTTGAAACCCCTTGGCTTGTGAAACAACTGCTTTGGCTTGTTCCATTGCCGCTTCAAATTCAAGTTCTTTACCTGGCACGATCTCCATGAATGCAGTTTCCATAATCATGGTTGCCAGATTACCTTTTGGCTCGCTTCTCATCCCACACAGGCTCGTCAGATTCTCGAACTGTCGAATCTCCGCCAAAAACTACGAACCGATCCATAGTCCGTGAGAACCAGCGATCATGAGTAACTGCAAGCACAGTTCCTTCGAAGGCATCCAGTGCTCGTTCTAACGCTTCTGCCGATTCCAAGTCAAGGTTGTCGGTCGGCTCATCAAGCAACAGCAAAGTTGCGCCAGACAATTCAAGCAAGAGAATTTGGAATCTTGCCTGCTGTCCGCCAGACAGCGATTCAAACTTCTGCTCACTTGCTCCAGCTAAGCCATAGCGATCCAAAGCTCGAGCCGATTGTTCTTGTTGCATGCCGCTTCGGTGTTCATCGCCACGGTGCAAAATCTCAATCAATGATTTACCAATTAGTTCTGGATGATGATGTGTCTGGGCGAACCAACCTGGTCTAATTCGAGCCCCAAGTTTTGCACTGCCAGTGTGGGCAACTGGATCAATCGTGACATCACTAATCGGTAAATGCTCTAACTCTGGATCCGATCCACCGGCTGCAAGTAAACGTAGGAAGTGACTCTTGCCAGATCCGTTGGCGCCAAGGATTCCAACTCGTTCGCCGAACCAAATTTCTAGATCAAATGGTTCAACTAATCCAGTTAAGGAAAGTTCTTCGCAGACAACAGCTCGTTTACCAGTACGGCCACCTTTGAGGCGCATCTTTACATTTTGCTCAATTGGGATTTCTTGCGGTGGCCCAATTTCTTCAAACTTCTTTAATCGAGTTTGCGCGGCCTGATATCGCGAAGCCAGTCCGTCATTGAATTTGGCTTTGACTTTAAGCATCTGAACTAGATCTTTAATCTTTTGGTGCTCTTCATCCCAACGACGTCTTAGTTCCTCCAGGCGGGCAAAGCGATCTTTACGAGCTTGGCCATGAGAGGCAAATCCCCCACCATGAATCCAGACCGAGTTTCCGGCATGCCCTAACTCAAGAGTCACAATTTGCTTTGCAGTGTTGGCTAACAACTCACGATCGTGACTCACATATAGAACTGTTTTCTTGGTTTCATTCAACTGATCTTCTAGCCACTTCTTGCCAGGAACATCAAGGTAGTTATCTGGTTCATCAAGTAACAGAACTTCTTCTGGGCCACGTAACAAAGCTTCTAAAACTAATCGCTTTTGCTCACCACCGGAAAGACTGCCAGCCGATCGATATTGCGCTTGATCAAATGGCAATTGGATTGCAGCCATAGTGCAGACGTCCCAAAGGACTTCGATGTCATATCCGCCAACATCAGCCCAGTCAGCAATTGCTTGGGCGTAAGCCATCTGATTCTTTTCGCTGTCATCTTCCATCATGGCTAGTTCGGTGGCATCTATTCGTGCGGCCATTTGGGCAATAGCTGGTGGCGCAACCGTCAGCAATAAGTCTCGAACTGTGCCATCGGTCATGTGTCCGACGAACTGACGCATCACGCCCAGTCCACCGGTGCGAGCAATGCTTCCTTCATGCGGTTGTTCATCGCCGGCAATCATTCGCATCAGCGTTGATTTGCCAGCACCGTTTGCGCCAATCAGTGCGGTAATTGCACCTTCGCCTACGCGGAAGGAAACATCAAGTAACAGAATTCGACCATCAGGAAGTGAATAAGTTACATGCTGGACATCAAGATGCCCCATCAGAATCCCTTACTTGCAATGTCTCCGCGATCCGCTTGGCATACTCACTGGCATCGGGATACTTAACGTCGACCAAAGTAAGACCTAATGCTGGAGCTGCAAATACATGAGCTTCACGTTCTCGGCCTGCCAAGTAGTTTTCCAGCCAGGCCTTATCGAACTTGCCTTCGCCAATAGCTAGAACTGCGCCAATTAATCCGCGCACCATTGAATAGCAAAATGCATCTGCTTCTAATTCAACTTTGATTAATCCATCGGCGGTTTCTGTCCAGTCAAACTTCATCAAAGTTCGAATGGTTGTGGCACCTTCACGCTTTTTGCAGAATGCCGAAAAGTCATGCAGCCCAATTAAAGCTTGGCTGGCTTCATTCATTGCAGGAACATCTAGTGGCAGGTAACTGCGGTGTGCTCGATCGCGAAGCAATGGATTGCGCTGTCCCTGGTAAATCAAATACTCATACCGACGCGATAAGGCTGCAAACCGAGCATCAAAGTCTGGGGTTGTGACTTCGAGTTCCTGGATTGAAATGTCTTCCGGAAGAATCGCATTGATTCTGTATGTCAGATCCTTCATATCCATGGCATCTGTTTCGGAAATGTCGAAATGAATTACCTGGGCAGTTGCATGAACTCCGGCATCGGTTCGTCCTGCGCACTGCACAATAACTCGATCGACTCGAAGAAACGTTGAAATGGCATTTTCAAGTTCGCCCTGCACTGTTCGTCGGTCTGGTTGCATTCCCCAGCCTGAGAAATCTTTACCGTCGTAGGAAATTTTGCCGCGAATGCGAATGAGCCCCTGCGCTGCGTTAGCAACGAGGGGCTCATTCGATAGAACCATTTATTTACGCTTCGTCAGTTTTTTCTTCAGAATCAGCTTCAGCGCTTTCTTCAGATGAAGCAGAAACTTCTTCTTCAATAACTGCTACTTCTTCAGCTGCCGCAACTTCTTCGACTGAGTCCACTACCTCGTCGACTACGGTTTCAGATGGAACATCAATTTCGCCTTCCGATGCAATGACATCGACTGCGATGTCAGCATCGGCTTCGACGGCTGGCGCCGCTTCCGCCGCTGCGGCTGCTTCCTTGGCTGCTGCAGCGTCTTTTGCTGCCTTAGCCATTTCGGCTTCCTTAGCTGCCCGGCGTGCAACACCTTCAGCAGCGCGAGCTGCATCAAGAGCTTCAACAAGTTCGATCACTGCCATAGGAGCGTTATCGCCCTTACGTGGACCAATCTTGACGATGCGGGTGTAGCCACCTTCGCGATTTTCGTAGCGTGGACCAATCTCAGCGAAAAGTGTGTGCACTACATCCTTGTTACGGATGACTGTCAAAACTCGACGACGGGCATGTAGATCGCCCTTCTTTGAGATTGTGATCAATCGCTCTGCAACCGGACGCAGACGACGTGCGCGTGCTTCAGTCGTTGTGATGCGACCATGCTCGAACAACGCAGTTGCGAGGTTAGCCAAGATTAGGCGCTCGTGTGATGGGCTTCCGCCCATTCGCTTGCCCTTGGATGGCTGTGGCATGTTTCTCTCCTGTCAATTCGTTACTGGAAACGAGAACTCGTTAGAGCTGCTCGTCCTCAGCGAAACTTTGGTCGTCATCGGCTGTTGCATCATCAGCTGATACTTCAACTGGTGCTGCTTCCGACTGGAAAGTTGCATATGAACCAGCTGGTGCAAATGCTTCTTCTTCGTCTTCGTTGTAATCATCGTCGAATGCCGATGCGTACTGGCTTGGGTCAAATCCTGGAGGTGAATCCTTCAGTGCAATTCCCATGGAAGCTAACTTGTCCTTGACTTCGTCAATTGACTTAGCGCCAAAGTTACGAATGTCCATCAAGTCTGCTTCGGAACGTGTGATTAGTTCTCCAACAGTGTGGATACCTTCACGCTTTAGGCAGTTGTATGAACGAACGGTTAGGTCAAGTGCTTCAACCGGCATGCTTAGCTGTTCGGCTGCAAACTGATCAGTTACTGATGGACCAATTTCGATACCTTCAGCGTCAACGTTAAGTTCACGAGCTAGGCCGAATAGTTCAACAAGTGTTGCTCCAGCAGATGCAATTGCATCGCGAGGTGCAATTGATCCCTTGGTCTCAACATCGATTACTAGTGAGTCGAAGTCAGTGCGCTGTTCAACACGTGTTGCTTCAACCTTGTAAGTGACCTTAAGAACTGGTGAGTAAATTGAGTCGATTGGAATTCGCCCAATTTCGCCACCGGATGCCTTGTTGTTAGCTGCCGAGATGTAACCGCGACCCTGTTCAACAACGATTTCCATGTCTAGCTTGCCCTTGTCATTCAGGGTAGCTAGGAACAATTCTGGGTTAAAGATTTCAACTCCAGCTGGTGGCGCAATGTCAGCAGCTGTAACTGGGCCTGGGCCCTGCTTCTTTAAGTACATAGTTACTGGCTCGTCGAACTGTGAAGACACAACCAAGTTCTTTAGGTTCAGGATGACTTCAGTGATGTCTTCCTTAACACCTTCGATGGTGGTGAATTCATGTAGAACGCCGTCAAGCTTGATGCTTGTGATTGCTGCACCTGGAATAGATGAGAGCAAAGTACGGCGTAGTGAGTTACCAAGTGTGTAACCAAAACCTGGTTCTAGCGGTGCAAGCACAAAGCGGGAACGAGTTTCGGATAGTACTTCTTCTTTTAGTTCTGGGCGGACTGAGATCAGCACAGTTATTTCCTTCCGGCGACGACCACTATTTGAAGTCGCTGTTTGATGGGGATGTTAATTACTTGGAGTAAAGTTCAACGATCAACTGTTCCTGAACCTGAGTGTCAATGACCTCACGTGCAGGAAGGGAGTGGACCAGGATGCGCATGCCAGCTGGAATAACTTCCAACCAAGCAGGAACGGTGCGTTCGCCAATTTCTGCGTAAGCAACTTGGAATGGTGTCATTTCAAGTGATGACTTACGAACTTCAATAACGTCGTTAGGGCTAACGCGGAAAGACGGGATGTCTACCTTTTTGCCATTAACAACGATATGTCCGTGACGAACAATCTGACGTGCCATGTCGCGGCTCTTTGCAAAGCCAGCGCGGAAAATGACATTGTCCAGACGTGATTCAAGAATGCGAAGTAGGTTTTCACCAGTCTTGCCGTGCTTACGGCTAGCTTCTTCGTAGTATCCGCGGAACTGCTTTTCAAGCACACCGTAAATACGTGCAGTCTTCTGCTTTTCACGCATCTGTAATAAGTACTCGGATTCCTTAGCGCGTCCACGACCATGCTGGCCTGGAGGGTAAGGACGGGATTCCATTGGGCACTTTGGTGAATCACACTTAGAGCCCTTGAGGAATAACTTTGTTTTTTCGCGACGGCAGCGCTTGCAATCGGGACCGGTATAACGAGCCATTAGTTTTGTCTCCTAAATTCTTCGTATCAGACGCGGCGACGCTTGGGCGGGCGGCATCCGTTATGAGGGACAGGGGTCATGTCTTGGATCGTTCCGACCTCAAGACCAGAGGCCTGCAGGGAACGGATCGCAGTTTCGCGACCTGAGCCTGGGCCCTTTACAAAGACATCAACTTTCTTCATGCCGTGTTCCATCGCACGCTTTGCAGCAGCTTCGGCAGCCATCTGAGCAGCGAACGGCGTGCTCTTACGACTTCCCTTGAAACCAACCTGGCCAGCAGATGACCAAGAGATAACAGCACCAGATGGATCGGTGATTGAAACGATTGTGTTGTTGAATGTTGACTTGATGTAGGCCTGACCTACAGCAACATTCTTCTTTTCTTTGCGACGGATCTTCTTAGCACCGGCCGCAGTAGCTTTCTTTGGAGGCATTGGATTCCTTTTTCTCGATTGGGAAGAGGCAGTAGCTACTTAGCTACTTTCTTCTTTCCAGCCACGGTCTTCTTCGGACCTTTACGGGTACGGGCGTTGGTGTGGGTGCGCTGTCCACGGACAGGCATTCCACGACGATGACGGATTCCTTGGTACGAACCGATTTCAATCTTGCGACGAATATCTGCTTGTACCTCGCGACGAAGGTCACCTTCAATTTTGAAGTTGGCTTCGATGTATTCGCGTAACGGAATCAATTGCTCATCCGTTAAATCCTTAACGCGAAGATCTGGGCTAATGCCGGTAGCCGCGAGGATTTCATCCGCGCGGGTACGGCCAATGCCGAAGATATATGTGAGGGCGATCTCTAGACGCTTTTCGCGCGGGAGGTCGACACCAACAAGGCGTGCCATCAGGCGTATCTCATTTCTTTTCGTGGTAAAGGTCTCGCACGTTCACCATTCCTTGCCGCCTGACAAGGTTCTCAGCCTTTACACACCTGAGAGTGTCGTTCCGAATTCACGCACGCGTTCATTCGGGATCGGGTGATCGTCTTTTATTGTTGTCTTATCCCTGACGCTGTTTGTGGCGCGGGTTTTCGCAAATAACCATGACTACACCATGACGACGAATGACTTTGCACTTGTCGCACATTGGCTTAACTGAGGGATTAACCTTCACTTTTTAGATCCTGATCACTTGTAGCGGTAGACAATTCTTCCGCGGGTTAGATCGTATGGAGATAGCTCCACAACAACCTTGTCATCAGGCAGGATACGGATGTAGTGCATACGCATCTTGCCGGAAATGTGTGCAAGTACTTTGTGACCGTTTTCGAGTTCTACCCGGAACATAGCGTTCGGCAGAGCCTCGGTGATAGTGCCCTCGATTTCGATGGCGCCGTCTTTTTTGGCCATAAAGGTCTTGTACTCCCTCAGAAGCGGCTCTCTTACGGAATTGCAAGAGGACCGACGTCCGATGTTACGGCAATACCCTGCAAAACATGAAATCCTGGGATTGACCCCCCATTGAAATAAGGGTTTTTCAATTTCTAGTCTGACCCAATTGGCGAGATTCTTGGGTCAATTACTCACTCAAACTGCGTATTTTGCAGCTGGACTAGGGATTCCATGGGCCTGGAAGTAAGCGGCTCCCCCGTCGCGGGCGGTTAGCACCCACGGGCCCTCTTCGGTGATTGCAACGGTGTGCTCCCAGTGCGCAGCGCGGGAACCATCAGTAGTTACGACAGTCCAATCATCTTCCAGAGTTAGCACGTGACGACTGCCTAAAGTTGCCATCGGTTCAATGGCAAGTGCCATACCTACGACTAACTCTGGTCCATGTCCCGGTTCACCGTAGTTAGGTACAAGTGGATCCATGTGCATTTTGGTTCCAATTCCATGACCGCCGTACTCTTCTAAAATTCCGTACGGACCTGCAGCCCGAATTGATTTTTCAACTGCATGGCTGATATCAGAAAGTCGATTGCCTGAAACCGCTTTAGATAGTCCAGCCCACATCGAAAGTTCTGTTGCTTTACTCAGTGCAGTTTGTTTTTCAATTGCAGTTCCAATTTCTATTGTTACCGCAGCATCGCCGTTCCAGCCCTCGATGATCGCACCAAAGTCAACCGAAAGAATATCGCCATCTTGCAAAGTTCGTGGATTTGGAATTGCATGAACGACTTCTTCATTAACCGATGCACAAATAACAGATGGATAGCCGAAGTAACCAAGGAAAGATGATTCAGCTCCAGCAGCCTTTAACATTTCGCGTGCGATGCGATCAAGCTGTTCAGTTGTCACGCCAGGAACTGCTTCAACTTGCATGCGAGCAAGTACATCGGCAACAACAAGTCCAGCTTTGCGCATCAAAAGAAATTGATCGGGTGTTTTGATTTCAAATTTACTTTTACGACCAAACATTTGGTCCTACTAACTATTTAACGCAGCAGAAATTCGCGCAGTTACGTCTTCTACAGATCCAAGTCCATCAACTTGCACCAGCAGTCCGCGCGATTTGTAAAGAGCAGTTAGTGGTGCTGTTTGCTCTTCATAAACTTCAAGTCGGCGACGAATCACTTCTTCAGTGTCGTCTGCGCGACCTTGCTCGATTGCTCGACCAAGTAGACGCTTAACAACTACGTCAGTATCTGCTGTTAGTTCAATGACTCGGTCTAGTGGCTTGGCACTGAGCATGCCATCAAGCTCTGCAACTTGGGCAACAGTGCGTGGGTAGCCATCAAGGAGGAATCCAACTTGAGTGTCAGCATCCTTAAGGCGTTCGCGAACCATGCCGTTAGTAACTGAGTCGGGAACGTACTCGCCAGCATCCATGTACTTCTTAGCTTCTTGACCTAGTGCAGTTCCCTGAGTCAGGTTCAAACGAAATAGATCACCAGTTGATACGTGTGGAATTCCAAACTCTTCGCAGATCATGGCTGCTTGAGTACCTTTGCCAGCTCCTGGTGGCCCCATGATGAGCAGGCGCATTACTTCAGAAAGCCTTCGTAATTGCGCTGTTGCAACTGGCTTTCAATTTGCTTCACGGTATCTAGAGCTACACCGACGATGATCAAGATACTTGTGCCACCGAAAGCAAAACGTGAGCCAACTCCAAGCGCCTCAAACGCTAAATAAGGCAGGGTTGCGATTGTTGCAAGGTACAAAGCACCTGGCAGAGTGATGCGGTTCAAAACATAGGCAAGGTAGTCAGCGGTTGGCTTTCCAGCACGGATGCCAGGAATGAATCCGCCGTACTGCTTCATGTTGTCAGCAGTTTCTTCTGGGTTGAAAGTGATCGAAACATAGAAGTATGCAAAGAAAAGAATCAATAGGAAGTTAAGTGTTAGGTATCCGGCTCGGCCTGGATCCATGTTGGTAGCAACCCATTGCGCCCAATCTGCTTCCGAACCAGTCAGCTGAACAATCAACGATGGAATATAAAGCAAGGAGGAAGCGAAGATAACCGGGATGATGCCAGCCTGGTTGACCTTGATTGGCAAGTAAGTAGAAGTGCCGCCGTAAGACTTGCGACCAACTTGACGCTTTGCATACTGCACTGGAATTCGTCGCTGAGCTTGCTCAACGAAAACAATGGCGACGATTGTTAAACCAATTACCAGCATTACGGATAGGAACTTTAGCGAACCATCGATTGTAAAGATAGAAACCAGTTGACCTGGGAAGGAAGAAATAATGGATGCGAAAATCAAAATCGACATACCGTTACCAACGCCACGGTCAGTAATCAATTCGCCGAACCACATGATCAGAGCAGTTCCTGCAGTCATAACTACAACAAGGGTTAGCAACATTTGAATCGACTGGTTAGGCAAAAGTTGTTCGTTACATCCCTGGAACAAACGTCCTGGGGTACGAGCCAAAGTGATGATGGTTGTGGACTGAAGTATCGCAAGACCAATCGTTAAGTAACGGGTGTATTGCGTAATCTTGGCTTGTCCGGATGAGCCTTCTTTTTTCAAAGTTTCTAGGCGAGGAATAACAACCGTAAGCAACTGAATGATAATGCTTGCTGTGATGTAAGGCATGATGCCGAGTGCAAACACAGATAGCTGCAACAGTGCGCCACCGCTGAATAGGTTAATCAGGCCGTAGATCGAATTATCTTGAACTGAATCAACACAAGTTTGAACTGCGGTGTAACTAACACCAGGAGCTGGAACTACTGAACCAAGGCGGAAGACACCAATGATGCCCAAAGTAAACAACAGTTTGCGACGCAAATCCGGAGTTCGGAATGCGGCTGCGAATGCACTAAGCACTGTTGCCTCCTTTTAATTAACTGATAAGAAAAACATTTGACTTCGACAGCCTCATACTTGCTGTCGAAGTCAAATGCATCAGATCTGGGTTACGGAACCACCAGCGGCAGCAATTTTTGCCTTAGCTGATTCTGAGAAAGCATTAGCAGTTACCTTTACAGAAACTGTGATGTCACCCTGGCCAAGCACCTTAACTAGTTCGCCCTTGCGGACAGCTCCAGCCTTAACAAGGTCAGCAATTGTTACGTCGCCGCCCTTTGGAAATAGTGCGTTGATTTGAGCAACGTTAACGACCTGGTACTCAGTGCCAAATGGATTCTTGAAACCCTTCAACTTTGGAGTACGCATGTGAAGTGGCATTTGGCCACCCTCGAAGCGAGCTGGAACTTGATAGCGAGCCTTTGTACCCTTGGTACCGCGACCAGCTGTCTTACCCTTGCTACCTTCACCACGGCCTACGCGTGTCTTGGCAGTCTTGCTACCCGGAGCCGGGCGAAGATGATGAACCTTAAGTGTCATGGTTACTTAACCTCCTCAACACTGACCAAGTGACGAACGGTGTTAACCATGCCACGAATTTCTGGACGATCTTCTTTAACAACGGTGTCGCCAATTCGCTTCAAGCCAAGTGAGCGCAAGGTGTCGCGCTGATTCTGCTTGCCGCCAATTTCAGACTTCAACTGAGTTACTTTAAGTTGTGCCATTACGCACCGACCTTTTCTGCATTCGCACGAAGTAAGGCAGCCGGAGCAACCTGATCAAGCGGCAGACCACGGCGAGCAGCAACCTGCTCTGGGCGTTCTAGCATTTTCAGTGCAGCAACTGTTGCATGAACAATGTTGATTGCGTTGTCAGATCCAAGTGACTTAGAAAGAACGTCATGGATGCCAGCGCACTCAAGTACTGCGCGAACTGGTCCACCAGCAATAACACCAGTACCTGGAGCTGCTGGACGAAGCATTACAACTCCAGCTGCAGCCTCACCCTTAACTGGATGCGGGATTGTTGCTTGGATGCGAGGAACAGAGAAGAAATTCTTCTTTGCTTCTTCAACGCCCTTAGCGATTGCGGCAGGAACTTCTTTAGCCTTGCCGTAGCCCACGCCTACACGACCGTCGCCGTCACCGACAACAACTAGAGCGGTGAAGCTAAAGCGACGACCACCCTTTACAACTTTGGATACACGGTTGATAGCAACTACGCGTTCTACGAATGCGCTCTTCTCGGCAGGTGCCGAAGAGCGATCATTACGATCACGACGTTCGCGACGATCGGTACCGCCTTCGCGAGTTTCACCACCACGTTGGTTAGCAGCCATAATAACTTTTCCTACTTCCTTCGTGACTTAGAAATCGAGGCCGCCCTCGCGGGCGCCATCAGCTAGGGCCGCAATACGACCGTGGTACTTGTTACCACCGCGGTCGAATACGACTGTTGAAATACCGGCTTGCTTTGCACGTTCTGCAACAAGTTTGCCGACCTCGCGGGCCTTAGCGCTCTTGTCATCTGACTTGCTCTTCAAGGTCTTTTCCATTGTTGATGCGTAAGCAAGTGTGTGACCTGCAACATCGTCAACGACCTGGACCGAGATGTGACGAGCAGAACGGTTAACAACCATGCGTGGACGCGCAGTTGTTCCCGAAAGCTTTTTACGAACTCGAGTGTGGCGACGCTTACGCGCTACCGCCTTCTTGTTACCTGAACCTAATTTGGCTACGACAGACATGATTACTTCTTGCCAGCCTTTCCAGCCTTGCGACGAATAACTTCGTCTGAATAACGGATACCTTTTGCCTTGTATGGATCTGGCTTACGAAGTTTGCGAAGGTTTGCGGATACTTCGCCAACCTGCTGCTTGTCGATACCTGATACATGCAATTTTGTTGGAGTCTCAACTGTGAATGTGATGCCTTCTGGGGCAGTCACTTTCACTGGGTGTGAGAAACCAAGTGCAAATTCAAGAGTGTTTCCCTGAGCTGCAACACGGTAACCAGTTCCGGAAATCTCCAAAGTCTTTGAATAACCTTCGGTAACTCCAGTGATCATGTTTGCAACCAATGTGCGAGTTAGACCGTGACGAGCACGACTTTCGCGCTCATCGTTTGGACGGACAACTGAAAGCTGACCATCTTCTTCGCGAGAAACTGAGATTGGCTCAACAACAACATGTGAAAGCTGACCCTTAGGTCCCTTTACTGTGATGTTTGAACCATCAATAGTTACGTCTACCCCACTTGGGATAGTGATTGGCATACGACCGATACGTGACATGGCAGGCTCCCTTACCAGACGTAGGCGAGAACTTCTCCACCTACGCCCTTCTGTGCACACTGCTTGTCAGTTAAAAGACCTGTTGATGTTGAAATGATTGCCACACCAAGTCCGCCAAGTACGCGAGGAAGAGCGGTGCTCTTTGCGTACACGCGAAGACCTGGCTTGGAAACACGACGGACACCGGCGATTGAACGCTCGCGGTTTGGTCCGTACTTCAAGCTGATGTTAAGAGTCTTGCCAACTGGCGCATCTGCAATGTCAAAGCTTCCGATGTAACCCTCACGCTTAAGGATTTCAGCGATGTGCTCTTTCATTTTGGAATGCGGCATTGACACGGACTCGTGGTGAGCCGAGTTTGCATTGCGAACACGCGTTAGCATGTCTGCAATTGGGTCGGTCATAGTCATTGGCTTATCGCCCTTCTCGTCGCGGTATCCCTAAGGACCTACGTCGTTGTTGTTGTTACCAGGAGCTCTTAGTGATACCTGGAAGTTCGCCAGCATGTGCCATCTCACGGAAGCAAATACGGCATAGGCCGAACTTGCGGTAAACCGAATGAGGACGACCGCAGCGCTGGCAGCGGGTGTAACCACGAACTTTGAACTTCGGGGTTTCGTTGGATTTGTTCCTAAGACCGGTTTTCGCCATGACTTAAGCCTCCTTGAATGGGAAGCCCAGGTGCTTAAGTAGCGCCCGACCTTCAGCATCGTTTGCAGCAGTTGTAACCAAGGTGATGTCCATACCACGCTGGCGATCTACTGAGTCTGGATTGATTTCGTGAAACATAACCTGCTCGGTTAGCCCGAAGGTGTAGTTGCCATTGCCATCAAATTGCTTTGGAGATAGACCACGGAAGTCACGGATACGTGGCAGAGCCAGTGTCAGTAGACGATCTAGGAATTCCCACATACGGTCACCGCGAAGCGTTACGTGTGCACCAATTGGCATACCTTCACGAAGCTTGAACTGTGCAATTGAAAGACGTGCCTTAGTTACCTGAGGCTTTTGTCCGGTGATTGAAGTTAGATCGCGGATTGCGCCTTCGATCAACTTTGAGTCACGAGCAGCTTCGCCAACACCCATGTTCACAACGATCTTGGTAAGACCTGGAACCTGCATTGCGTTTGCAAATTGGAACTCAGTTGTAAGCGCAGGAACGATTTCCTCGCGGTACTGAGCCTTTAGGCGTGGAGTTACTTTGACATCAGTAGACATTAGATGTCCTTTCCGGTGCTACGAGCAACACGAACGCCACGGGAGCCTTCGTAAGTTGTGCCGTCAGTACGATTCTTAGTTACTGTGTCGCGACGAGCGCCAACCTTAGTTGGCTTGCCATCAACAAGTAGCTGAACGTTTGAAACGTGAATTGGTGCTTCGATTGTTTCGATGCCACCGACTACAACACCTTTAGTTGTCTGTTCTTTACGAACGTGACGCTTCATACGGTTTACGCCTTCAACGATTACCTTGTTACGGTCTTCGAATACTGCAAGTACGGTGCCCTTAGAGCCCTTGTCCTTGCCAGCGATTACCAATACTTCATCACCAGTTTTGATTTTCATTACAAAACCTCCGGTGCTAGCGAGATGATCTTCATGAACTTCTTATCGCGAAGTTCACGACCAACTGGGCCAAAGATACGGGTGCCACGAGGCTCGCCGTCAGCCTTAAGAATGACTGCTGCGTTTTCGTCGAAGCGGATGTAGGAACCATCTGGACGTCGGCGTTCCTTCTTGGTACGCACGATAACGGCCTTGATGACATCGCCCTTTTTGACGTTGCCACCAGGGATCGCGTCCTTGACTGTACCGACGACAACATCGCCGATACCTGCATAGCGACGGCCGGAACCACCGAGAACACGGATAACCAAGATTTCCTTGGCACCTGTGTTGTCAGCGACTCTTAGTCGCGACTCTTGCTGAATCACTTTTGATCCCTACCCTTACTTAGCCTTCTCGAGGATCTCAACCATGCGCCAGCGCTTGGTAGCACTGAGTGGTCGAGTTTCCATCAACAGAACACGATCGCCAATGCCAGCGGCATTAGCTTCGTCATGTGCTTTTAGCTTGTTTGTGCGACGCACAACCTTGCCATAAAGCGGATGCTTAAATCGGTCTTCAACTGCAACGACGATGGTCTTATCCATCTTGTCGCTAACAACTAAACCTTCGCGAACCTTGCGGTCGCCGCGCTCGTCTACGCTCATGCTGCACCCTCATTGCTTTCAACCGGCGTGATACCCAATTCGCGTTCGCGCATCACGGTGTACAGACGGGCAATTTCCTTGCGGACTGCACGTAGACGGCCATGGCTTTCAAGCTGACCGGTGGCAGCCTGGAATCGTAGGTTAAATAGTTCTTCTTTGGCTTCGCGCAACTTTGAAACTAGTTCATCGTTAGCTAGACCGCGTAAGTCAACTGTGCTTGTTGTAGGCATTAGATCTCCTCACGTGCAACGATGCGGCACTTCATCGGCAATTTGTGCATTGCGCGAGTAAGGGCTTCGTGCGCGACTTTCTCGTTAGGGAAAGCAATCTCAAACATCACGCGACCTGGCTTAACGTTTGCTACCCACCATTCAGGAGAACCCTTACCGGAACCCATTCGAGTTTCAGCAGGCTTCTTTGTAAGTGGGCGGTCTGGATAAATGTTGATCCAAACTTTTCCACCACGACGAATGTGACGGGTCATTGCGATACGAGCGGACTCGATTTGACGGTTAGTAACGTATGCCGGCTCCATTGCCTGCAGACCCCACTGACCGAAAGTTACAGCGTTGCCACCCTTTGATGCGCCGTGGCGATCTGGGTGATGCTGCTTACGGTGCTTAACGCGACGTGGAATTAACATGCTTATGCACCTTCCGTTACTGGAGCAGCTTCGACAACTGGAGCAGCCGCACCGCTTGGTGCGGCGTCAACTGCTGGTGTTGCGGCAGCTGAACTTGCACCTGTTGAAGCGCTACGTGGAGCACGAGGTGCTCGAGTTGCTGGCCGCGCACGTGCAGCTGCTGCTGCCTGCTCACGTTCGGTGCGGGTTCCAAGAGCATCGCCCTTGTAGATCCATACCTTTACGCCGATGCGACCAAAAGTTGTACGTGCTTCATAGAAGCCGTAATCGATGTCTGCGCGAAGTGTGTGCAATGGCACGCGACCTTCACGGTAGAACTCACGACGTGACATTTCAGCACCACCAAGACGGCCGGAAACCTGGATACGAATACCCTTTGCTCCACCCTTAAGTGCGGACTGCATTGCCTTCTTCATCGCGCGACGGAATGAAACGCGGCTGGAAAGCTGTTCTGCAACACCCTGCGCAACAAGTTGTGCTTCGATTTCTGGGTTCTTAACTTCCAGAACGTTTAGCTGTACTTGCTTGCCAGTTAGCTTTTCTAGCTTTCCGCGAATGATGTCTGCTTCTTGACCACGGCGACCGATAACGATGCCTGGACGTGCGGTGTGAATGTCAACGCGAACTCGGTCACGAGTACGTTCGATTTCCACACGAGCAATACCGGCACGTTCCATGCCTTCAGTCATAAGTTTGCGGATCTTTACATCTTCAGCAACGTAGTCGCGGTAGCGCTCGCCAACCTTTGATGAATCTGCAAACCACTTTGAGCGGTAATCAGTTGTGATGCCGAGGCGGAAGCCATACGGATTAATTTTCTGACCCATGGTGACTATCCCTTCTTCTGGGAGTCAACGGACTCGACGACGATTGTGATGTGGCTAGTGCGCTTCAAGATCTGGCTTGCGCGACCCTGGGCACGTGGACGGAAACGCTTCATTGTTGGACCCTCATCGACAAATGCCTGAGTGATAACAAGTGTGCGTGCATCCAAGTTGTAGTTGTTAGTTGCGTTAGCAATTGCGCTACCGACAACCTTGCCAATTGGCTCACTTGCAGCTTGTGGCGCAAAGCGAAGAAGTGTCTGTGCTTCTTGCGCGTTCATTCCACGGATCATGTCGATTACTCGACGTGCCTTTTGTGGTGTGACGCGAACGAAACGTGCCTGCGCACGAGCCGAGTTTGTTGTTAAAGCTTCCATCACTGTCCCTACTTACGCTTTGCTTTGCGATCGTCCTTCACGTGACCCTTGAAGGTACGTGTTGGTGCGAATTCACCGAGCTTGTGGCCAACCATGTCTTCAGTTACGAAAACTGGAACATGCTTGCGTCCGTCATGAACAGCCAGAGTGTGGCCGAGCATGGCAGGAGAAATTACTGAGCGGCGTGACCAGGTCTTGATCACGTTCTTGGTTCCCTTTTCATTTTGATCGTCGACCTTCTTTAGAAGGTGTCCGTCAATGAATGGACCTTTTTTCAGGCTACGTGGCATCTCAATAACTCCTAGCGCTTCTTGCCGGTCTTGCGGCGACGGACGATCATCTTGTCGCTGGCCTTATTGGCTGCACGAGTACGACCTTCTGCTTTACCGTTTGGATTCACTGGGTGACGTCCACCGGAAGTCTTACCTTCACCACCACCATGTGGGTGATCGACAGGGTTCATTGCAACACCGCGGACGGTTGGGCGCTTGCCCTTCCAACGCATACGGCCAGCTTTACCCCAGTTGATGTTTGACTGTTCTGCGTTACCAACTTCACCGATGGTTGCGCGGCAGCGAGCATCTACGTTGCGGATTTCGCCAGATGGCATACGCAGTTGTGCGTAAGGTCCATCTTTTGCAACTAGCTGAACAGAAGTTCCTGCGCTACGAGCAATCTTTGCTCCGCCACCTGGACGAAGTTCGATCGCGTGAATCACAGTACCTACTGGGATGTTGCGAAGTGGCAAGTTGTTGCCAGGCTTGATGTCAGCAGCTGGACCGGTTTCGATGCGGTCGCCTTGCTTTAGCTTGTTAGGCGCAATGATGTAACGCTTCTCGCCATCTGCGTAATGCAAGAGTGCAATACGAGCAGTACGGTTTGGATCGTATTCGATGTGTGCAACCTTTGCTGGTACACCATCTTTGTCATTGCGACGGAAGTCGATTAGACGATAAGCGCGCTTGTGACCGCCACCTTGGTGACGAGCTGTTACACGACCGGCGTTGTTACGGCCACCCTTGCTGTGAAGCGGGCGTACCAATGACTTTTCTGGCGTTGAACGCGTGATTTCGACGAAGTCGGCAACACTTGAGCCACGACGGCCCGGAGTAGTCGGCTTGTACTTACGGATTCCCATTTGAGTTTCCCTGTCCTATTCTCGTCCGGTTACGAAACCGGACCACCAAAGATGTCGATACGGTCGCCAGCTGCAACAGTTACGATTGCACGCTTGGTGTCGGCACGCTTGCCAAAACCTGTACGTGTACGCATTGTCTTGCCGCGGCGATTGATTATGTTTACGCCAGTCACCTTTACGTTGAATACTTCTGCAACCGCAATCTTGATTTGGGTCTTGTTAGCATCCGGACGAACGATGAATGTGTACTTGTTCTCATCCAGTAGTGCGTAGCTCTTTTCAGAGATAACTGGCGAGATAAGAATGTCGCGTGGATCGTAGATAGTTGTCATGACTTACGCCTCTACTTCGTTGGATCCAGCAACAGCCTTTGCGGACTTACCGCGAGCTGGACCTGCAACCAGGGCTTCAAGTGCTGCCTTTGTGAAGACAACATCATCGGACTTAAGTACGTCGTAAGTATTTAGTTGATCAACAGCAAGCAAGTGGATTGCATCTACGTTGCGTAGGCTCTTCCAACTTACGAAGTCTGTGCGATCCACAACTACCAAGATGTTCTTTGCAGTTGATACTGCATTGATTGCAGCAAGTGCCTGCTTAGTTGATGGAGCGTCACCTTCGACGACTGAAGAAAGCACATGAATGTTGCCATTGCGTGCGCGATCTGAAAGTGCGCCACGAAGTGCTGCAGCCTTCATTTTCTTAGGAGTGCGCTGATCGTAATCGCGTGGGTGTGGTCCGTGCGTGATACCACCACCGCGGTACTGAGGTGCACGAATCGAACCCTGACGGGCGCGACCGGTTCCCTTTTGCTTGAAAGGCTTCTTACCTGAACCGGAAACTTCGCCACGACGCTTTGTGTCGTGAGTTCCCTGGCGAGCAGCTGCAAGCTGTGCAACGACAACTTGGTGAAGCAATGGAATGTTTGTCTGCACATCAAAGATGTCTGCAGGTAGTTCCACTGTTCCGGCGGCTTTGCCAGCTGGTGTCTTAACGTCTACTGATGCCATGACGTTATGCTCCCTTCGCTGCGGAACGAAGTAGAACTACTGAGCCTGCAGGTCCAGGAATTGCACCCTTAACCAAGATCAGACCCTTTTCGGTATCTACTGCGTGAACCTTTAGGTTCTGTGTTGTCTGAGTGATGCCACCCATACGACCTGACATTCGAACGCCCTTGAAAACACGTCCCGGTGTTGCACAAGCTCCAATGGAGCCTGGCTTGCGGTGGTTTTTGTGAGCACCGTGGGATGCGCTTACGCCAGAGAAGCCGTGACGCTTCATAGTTCCTGCGAAACCTTTACCCTTGGTGACGCCAGTTACGTCGATGTTGCTGCCAGCTTCAAAAGTGTCAGCGCCAAGTTCCTGGCCAAGTGCGTAATCTGATGCATCGTCGAAACGAAGTTCAAGTAGGTGACGACGTGGAGTAACGCCAGCCTTGGCAAAGTGTCCAAGCATTGGCTGAGTTACCTTACGTGGGTCAATCTGACCGAAAGCAATTTGGACGCCTGAGTAACCGTCGTTTTCTGGCGTGCGAACTTGTGTGACAACACAAGGTCCTGCCTTAACTACGGTTACGGGAACAACGCGGTTGTTCTCGTCCCATACCTGGGTCATGCCAAGCTTTTCGCCCAGGATGCCCTTCTTATTGATAGCCATAATGTTCTATGTCCCTACAGCTTGATCTCAATATCAACACCGGCAGGCAAGTCAAGACGCATAAGCGAATCCACTGTCTTAGGTGTTGGATCGATGATGTCGATAAGTCTCTTGTGTGTGCGCATCTCGAAGTGCTCGCGTGAGTCTTTGTACTTGTGCGGAGAACGGATGACACAGTAAATGTTCTTCTCAGTTGGCAGCGGCACGGGACCGGCGACTTTCGCGCCAGTAGGAGTGACGACCTCAACGATTTTGCGCGCTGAAGAGTCAATGACCTCGTGATCGTAGGCCTTGAGCCTGATGCGGATCTTTTGTCCAGCCATGTGGCTTGACCATCCTTTACTTCTAGTTTCTTCTGCCAATAAGGGGTCTTGCATTGTTTGGAATTTGGTTACCCGCTAGGGATGCCAAACTTTCAAACACTTTCAGTTTTGCTTGGTAGTTGGTGGCCCTTTCGGGCCACCAACCAACTCAAACGGTTGTCTTGCTTAGATCAGTAAGTAATTACTTGATGATCTTGGTTACGCGACCGGCGCCAACAGTGCGGCCACCTTCGCGGATTGCGAAACGCAGACCTTCGTCCATAGCGATTGACTGAATCAACGCAACGGTCATTTCAGTGTTGTCGCCAGGCATAACCATTTCGGTTCCGCTTGGAAGCGTTACTACACCAGTTACGTCCGTGGTACGGAAGTAGAACTGTGGACGGTAGTTGTCGAAGAATGGTGTGTGACGGCCGCCTTCATCCTTGGAAAGGATGTAAACGTTCGCTTCGAAGTCAGTGTGAGGATTAACTGAGCCTGGGTGGCAAACAACCTGGCCACGCTCAATGTCTTCACGCTTGGTTCCACGAAGAAGTAGACCTACGTTTTCGCCAGCGCGACCTTCATCAAGAAGTTTGCGGAACATTTCGACACCGGTAACGGTTGTCTTCTGAATGTCTGGACGAATACCTACGATTTCAACTTCTTCGTTGACCTTGACGATGCCCTGTTCGATACGACCAGTAACAACGGTTCCACGACCTGTGATGGTGAAAACGTCTTCAACTGGCATAAGGAATGGCTTATCAACTTCACGAGCTGGAGTTGGGATGTAAGTGTCAACAGCAGTCATTAGATCAAGAATTGACTGACCCCACTTTGCATCACCCTGAAGTGCTGGGAATGCAGCTACGCGAACAACAGGAATGTCGTCGCCTGGGAATTCGTAGGCACTTAGAAGTTCACGAACTTCCATTTCTACAAGTTCAATCAGTTCTTCGTCGTCAACCATGTCGCACTTGTTTAGCGCAACAACGATTGCAGGAACGCCAACCTGACGAGCAAGTAGAACGTGTTCCTTGGTCTGAGGCATTGGGCCGTCAGTCGCTGCAACTACAAGAATTGCACCGTCCATCTGTGCCGCGCCGGTGATCATGTTCTTGATGTAGTCCGCGTGACCTGGGCAGTCAACGTGCGCATAGTGACGCACTTCTGTCTGGTACTCAACGTGGGCGATCGAAATCGTGATACCGCGCTGACGCTCTTCAGGTGCCTTATCGATCATGTCGAAAGGTGTGAATGGGTTTACATCTGGGTATGCATCGTGCAGCACCTTAGTGATGGCAGCAGTCAGCGTTGTCTTGCCGTGGTCGATGTGACCGATGGTGCCGATGTTTACGTGCGGTTTTGTCCGCTCAAACTTCGCCTTTGCCACGGTGGGTCCTCCTGGATCCTTGTGCTGTCTGTCAGAGTGACCTTCACTCCGGCAGGTTTTTTATTTCTTTTGGCCTGTGGGCCGTTACTCGCCCCGGGCCTTCGAGACAATTTCTGTCTGAACGCTGGCGGGAACTTGGGCGTACTGCGCGAACTCCATGGAGTAGCTAGCACGTCCCTGAGTACGACTACGAAGATCTCCCACATAGCCGAACATTTCTGACAACGGAACTAGAGCCTTGACTACGCGAGAGCCGAAGCGCTCGTCCATAGCCTGAATCTGTCCGCGTCGAGAGTTAAGGTCGCCGATGACATCACCCATGAAGTCTTCAGGGGTGGTTACTTCGACGCTCATAAGTGGTTCAAGAATTACTGGACCAGCGCTGCGAACGCCTTCCTTGAATGCTTGAGTACCAGCAAGTTTGAATGCAAGTTCAGAAGAGTCAACGTCGTGGTAAGCACCGTCAAGAAGTGTTACCTGAACATCAACCATTGGGTAACCAGCTAGAACGCCGTTTTCCATTGCATCTTGGCAACCAGCATCAACTGATGGAATGTATTCGCGAGGAATGCGTCCACCAGTGATCTTGTTGATGAATTCGTATCCGCCCTTTGCGGTTTCGTCGCCATCGATTGGCTTGTTTGGAGCAATCGCAATTTGAACCTTTGCGAACTGTCCGGATCCACCTGTTTGCTTCTTGTGGGTGTAATCGATGCGATCAACGTTCTTAGTGATGGTTTCGCGGTAAGCAACCTGTGGCTTACCAACGTTTGCTTCCACGTTGAATTCACGCTTCATGCGGTCAACCAAAATTTCCAAGTGAAGTTCGCCCATTCCAGCAATGATGGTCTGGCCGGTTTCTTCGTCGGTGTGCACGCGGAATGTTGGATCTTCATCCGACAGACGCTGAATAGCAACACCAAGTTTGTCTTGGTCGCTCTTTGTCTTTGGTTCAATCGCAACTTCGATAACCGGAGCTGGGAAAGTCATTGACTCAAGAATGATTGGATTCGCTGGATCGCAAAGTGTTTCGCCAGTTGTGGTGTCCTTAAGACCCATTACTGCAACGATGTCGCCTGCGCCTACAGCTGAAATTTCTTCACGCTTGTTCGCATGCATTCGGTAAATCTTTCCGATGCGCTCCTTGCGTTCCTTAACTGAGTTAAGAACCTGGGAGCCAGCTTCTAGACGTCCGGAGTAAACGCGAACGTAAGTTAGCTTGCCAAGGTGTGGATCAGTTGCAATCTTGAATGCAAGTGCAGCAAGTGGTTCGCTGTCACTTGGAGTGCGAAGCATTTCTTCTTCTGGCTTGTTTGGCTTGTGGCCAGTTACACCTTCAACGTCTAGTGGTGATGGCAGGTAACGGATGACCGCATCAAGCATTGGCTGAACGCCCTTGTTCTTGAAAGCAGTTCCGGTAACGATTGGAACTGCGCCACCTGAAAGTGTTACGCGACGGATTGCATCATGGATGTCATCCTCGGTAAGAGAGTCTGCGTCTTCGAAGAACTTCTCCATGAAAACTTCGTCATTCTCTGCAATGGTTTCAAGCATGGTCTGACGGAATTCATCAGCCTGGGCTTGTAGGTCAGCAGGAATTGGTTCAAGAACATAATCTTCGCCGATTGCAGTTTCGCCGCGCCAAACCATGGCCTGCATGCGAATCAAATCAACTAGACCAATGAAGTCACCTTCAGCACCGATTGGAAGCTGAAGGATAAGTGGGTTAGCACCTAGACGATCCTTGATCATGCCTACGCACATGAAGAAGTCTGCACCTGTGCGGTCAAGCTTGTTTACGAAACAAATACGCGGAACGCTGTACTTGTTTGCCTGACGCCAAACGGTTTCGGATTGTGGTTCAACACCAGCAACGCCATCGAATACTGCAACTGCGCCGTCAAGAACGCGAAGTGAGCGCTCTACTTCAACAGTGAAGTCAACGTGACCTGGTGTGTCAATGATGTTGATCGTGTGATCTTTCCAAGTACATGTGGTGGCAGCTGAGGTGATTGTGATGCCACGCTCTTGCTCTTGTTCCATCCAGTCCATGGTTGCTGCACCTTCGTGCACTTCACCGATCTTGTAGTTGATTCCGGTGTAGAACAAGATGCGCTCGGTCGTCGTGGTTTTGCCCGCGTCGATGTGCGCCATGATCCCGATGTTGCGGGTCTTGGCGAGGTCAAGCGATGTTTCGGTAGCCACTTACTCTCTCGTCTCTTTGTCTTGTTCTGTCGGTTCGGAAAATTCTTGGATTACCAGCGGTAATGTGCGAAGGCCTTGTTGCTTTCAGCCATCTTGTGTGTGTCTTCACGCTTCTTAACTGCAGCACCTAGACCATTTGATGCGTCAAGGATTTCGTTCATTAAGCGTTCGGTCATTGTCTTCTCGCGACGAGCGCGGGAGTAACCAACTAACCAACGAAGTGCAAGTGTGTTTGCACGTCCTGGCTTAACTTCGATTGGAACCTGGTAAGTTGCGCCACCAACGCGACGGCTACGGACTTCTAAAGTTGGGCGAACGTTGTCTAGTGCGCGACGAAGTGTCTGCACTGGATCTGTTCCAGTCTTTTCGGCGCAGCCTGAAAGCGCGCCGTAAACGATTGATTCTGCAGTGGACTTTTTGCCGTGCAACAAAATCTTGTTAACAAGCTGAGTAACTACTGGTGACTGGTAAACCGGATCGACAATAATTGGTCGCTTCGGAGCTGGACCCTTACGTGGCATATCAGCTCTTCTCCTTCTTTGCGCCGTAGCGGCTACGCGCCTGCTTACGGTTCTTTACGCCCTGAGTATCAAGAGCGCCACGGATGATTTTGTAACGAACGCCGGGAAGATCCTTAACACGACCACCACGAACCAGCACGATTGAGTGCTCCTGGAGGTTGTGACCTTCACCTGGGATGTAGGCAGTTACTTCAGCACCACTAGTCAGACGTACACGAGCTACCTTGCGAAGCGCAGAGTTCGGCTTCTTAGGTGTTGTTGTGTACACACGCGTGCAGACGCCACGGCGCTGCGGGCTGCCCTTAAGAGCAGGCGTGGTGTTCTTCGTGACCTTGTCCTGTCGGCCCTTGCGGACCAACTGCTGGATCGTTGGCACTCGTACTCCTTCATCCAAGTCGCGCGACTTCTCGCGAAACTTTCAAACGTTTATTGTGATGGCGGCACCGCCACTAGCTCCGACCCACGCGGTCGGGTGTGTTGCCCGATTTAGCGCGAGTTACAAGACATTTCCTTTAGATAAGGAGCCTGTCTTGCGAACCCTGCGCCGACGGGGAAGCCCTAGGCATAGATGCGAAACCTAACTTTCGTTAGGCACAAGGTGAAACATTACCCACACTTGTGGTTAAAGGTCAAAACGAGATCGCCCCCCACCCACGCGGACGGCGTGTCGCACCCCAAAATCGGACATTTTGGTCAAAAACCAGGCTTTCGGGTAGCGGCTTTCCCCTTCGAAAAGCTCCCTTGCTCAAAAGAGTTGCTTCGCAAATTTTTCGCTCGGGCCTTTTCTTCGGGCTCAAGCCGAGTTAGTGCGCTAAGCCCCTTATCTCTGGGCAGAAATTCAGCTTTTCGGCAGGTAGCCCAAAACAAACAGGACCAAGCATTTCTGCCTGGCCCTGTTTGAGTATTGCTAGTTATGAACGATACTGACCCATGTCGTAATCTTCCAAGCGAACTGCTTCGCCGGAAGCCTGACCGAAGTCGCCGTAGTCGTAGTCGTCGTAGACGCTCATTGCGGCGTAGACGGCTGCCTTGGCCTCTTCGGTTGGTTCGACCTTGACATTGCGGTAACGCGGAAGACCGGTACCTGCTGGGATCAACTTTCCGATGATTACGTTTTCCTTTAGACCAAGCAATGGATCGCGCTTGCCGTTGATTGCAGCATCGGTCAGGACACGA
Organism: Candidatus Nanopelagicales bacterium; assembly: GCA_036796575.1. Classification (GTDB taxonomy): domain Bacteria; phylum Actinomycetota; class Actinomycetes; order S36-B12; family UBA5976; genus UBA5976. The sequence goes on from DAIRCR010000002.1 coordinate 218,835, forward strand.
GTTGTCTCCTGGAACGATGCAGCCGACAACCAAGATTCAGTTGCAAGTGATGCCTTGGTGATACCCATTAGCTCTGGACGAGCTGATGCTGGCTTGCCACCTTCAGCAACTAGACGACGGTTGTCGTTTTCGTATGCTGTGCGCTCAACAAGTTCACCCGTTAGGAATGTGGACTCAGCCTGTTCAACGATGATTACTCGCTTCAACATCTGGCGCACGATTACTTCGATGTGCTTATCGTGAATCGATACACCCTGTGAGCGGTAGACCTCTTGAACTTCATCAGTTAAGTGAATCTGAACCTGACGTGGACCACGGATACGAAGAACTTCCTTCGGATCAGGCTTACCAACAAGGATCAAATCACCAGCTGTGACAGTCTGACCATCTTCAACTACTAACTTGGCACGCTTAGAAACTGGGTATTCCAGTTCTTCGGAACCATCATCAGGAATAACGATGACCTTCTTGGCCTTATCTGATTCATCAATGCGTACGCGGCCAGTAGCTGCGGAGATTGGTGAAACACCCTTTGGAGTACGAGCTTCGAAAAGTTCGACAACGCGAGGCAGACCGTGTGTGATGTCTCCACCGTCAGATGCAGCACCACCAGTGTGGAAGGTGCGCATAGTTAGCTGAGTTCCTGGCTCACCAATTGACTGAGCAGCGATAATGCCAACGGCTTCACCAATGTCAACCAACTTGGATGTTGCAAGGGAACGACCGTAGCAACGAGCACAAGTTCCAAAGCGGCTGTCACATGTGAGAACCGAGCGAACCTTGATTTCGTCAACGCCAGCAGCAACCATGGCATCGATGTCGAGAATGCCGATGTCCTGACCTGCTTCAAACAGCGTCTTTCCACCAACAGAAACATCTTCTGCTAAGCAACGGGATGCGATTGTGGTGTCCAAGAAATCTTCAGCAGAGCCATCGGCCTTGCGAATAACCTTGGTGATTCCACGATCGGTGCCACAGTCTTCTTCACGGATGATTACATCCTGTGAAACGTCAACTAGACGACGAGTTAGGTAACCGGAGTCAGCTGTACGAAGCGCGGTATCAGCAAGACCCTTACGAGCACCGTGTGTAGAGATGAAGTACTCAAGTACTGACAAACCTTCACGGAAGTTGCTCTTGATCGGGCGAGGAATAATTTCACCCTTAGGGTTTGCTACCAGACCACGCATACCTGCAATCTGACGAATCTGAAGCATGTTGCCTCGCGCACCGGAGTTAACCATCATCCAGACCGGGTTAGTGGTCGGGAAGTTTTCCTGCATAGCTTCGGCAACCTTGTTGGTTGTGTCAGTCCATACTTCGATTAGTTCCTGGCGGCGCTCGGAGTCTGCAATCAAACCACGGTCGTACTGCTTTTGGATCTTGTCAGCCTTCTCTTCTGCTTCAGCAAGTAAGCCTGCCTTTGCGGAAGGTGCTACAACATCTGCGAACGAGATAGTAACGCCAGAGCGAGTTGCCCAGCGGAAGCCAGCTTCCTTCAAAGCATCCAGAGTCGCAGCGACCTGGACCTTTGAGTAACGCTCAGCTAAGTCATTGATAACTTCACCAAGCTTTGACTTCTTAACTTCTTCGTTAACAAACGGGTAGTTTGCTGGAAGTGTTTCGTTGAACAATGCGCGACCAAGTGTGGTTTCGATTGTCTTTGAAGACGATTCGCCACCCATTTCAGTAACTACATTTTCCAAACGAATCTTTACGTTCGCCTGCAATGCAAGTTCGTTGCGATCGAAAGCCATGATGGCTTCAGCTAGCGAACCAAATGCACGTCCTGCGCCAACACCGGCTGAATCATCGCGAGTTAGCGAGTACAGACCAAGAACCATGTCCTGGGTTGGTGATGTGATTGGACGACCGTTTGCTGGCGACAAAATGTTGTTTGTCGAAAGCATAAGTACGCGGGCTTCAGCCTGAGCTTCCGCAGATAGTGGTACGTGTACCGCCATCTGGTCACCGTCGAAGTCAGCGTTGAATGCTGTACATACAAGCGGGTGAATCTGGATTGCCTTACCTTCAATGAGCTGTGGCTCGAAGGCTTGGATACCCAAACGGTGCAAAGTCGGTGCGCGGTTAAGCAGAACTGGATGCTCGGTAATTACTTCTTCAAGTACATCCCAAACAACTGAACGCTGACGTTCAACCATGCGCTTTGCGCTCTTGATGTTTTGTGCGTGGTTTAGATCAACCAAGCGCTTCATTACGAAAGGCTTGAAGAGTTCTAACGCCATCTGCTTAGGCAGACCACACTGGTGCAGCTTTAGCTGTGGACCAACAACAATTACCGAACGACCTGAGTAGTCAACGCGCTTGCCAAGAAGGTTCTGGCGGAAGCGACCTTGCTTACCCTTAAGCATGTCGGACAGTGACTTAAGTGGACGGTTACCCGGACCAGTTACTGGACGACCACGGCGACCGTTATCGAACAACGCATCAACAGATTCCTGAAGCATGCGCTTTTCGTTGTTAACGATGATCTCAGGAGCACCAAGATCAAGAAGGCGCTTTAGGCGGTTGTTGCGGTTGATAACGCGGCGGTAAAGATCGTTTAGATCGGAAGTCGCAAAGCGGCCACCATCTAACTGAACCATTGGACGAAGATCTGGTGGAATAACCGGAACTGCATCCAAGACCATTGCGGCTGGGTGGTTTGTGGTGTTCAAGAATGCGTTAACAACCTTGAGACGCTTTAGGGCACGAGTCTTCTTTTGACCCTTGCCATTGATGATGATGTCTTTTAGCTTGACTGCTTCAGCTTCAAGATCGAATGTTTCCAAACGAGCCTTGATTGCTGCAGCGCCCATGCCACCCTTGAAGTAGCGACCGAAACGGTCACGCATTTCGCGGTAAAGCATTTCGTCACCTTCAAGGTCCTGGACCTTAAGAGTGCGGAAGCGATCAAATACCTTGACCAGACGATCGATCTTTGCATCTTCGCGCTTGCGGATCTGGGTAACTTCACGTTCTCCGGATTCGCGAACCTTGCGCTTGATGTCTGCCTTGGCGCCTTCAGCTTCAAGTTCAGCTAAGTCGGCTTCCATCTTCTTTAGGCGTGCGTCTACATCAGCATCGCGCTTCTTGATCAGGTTGTTGCGGTCTTCGTTTAGACGAGCTTCCAAACTTGGAAGGTCTTCACGACGAGCAGCATCGTCAACCGAAGTGATCATGTAAGCAGCGAAGTAAATTACCTTTTCTAGATCCTTTGGAGCTAGATCAAGTAAGTAACCAAGACGGCTAGGTACGCCCTTGAAGTACCAGATGTGTGTTACTGGTGCAGCAAGTTCGATGTGGCCCATGCGCTCGCGGCGAACCTTGGAACGTGTGACTTCAACGCCACAACGCTCACAAACGATTCCCTTGAAGCGCACGCGCTTGTACTTACCGCAGTAACATTCCCAGTCACGAGTCGGTCCGAAGATCTTTTCGCAGAAAAGACCATCGCGCTCTGGCTTGAGTGTGCGGTAGTTAATTGTTTCTGGTTTCTTGACTTCACCATGCGACCACAAACGGATGTTCTCGGCGCTAGCTAGGCCGATCCGCAGTTCGTCGAAGAAGTTGACGTCCAACACTTTGAGTTCCTCTATTTCTAGTTAAGTTTCGGGTTGTCTGTTCTGACCGGGATCAGAGTTCTTCGACGCTGAGCGACTCACGGCGCGACAGGTCGATTCCAAGTTCTTCAGCGGTGCGGAAGACTTCTTCAGCGGTGTCTCGCAATTCGATGGCAGAACCATCGCTTGAGAGAACTTCCACGTTCAGACATAGTGACTGCATTTCCTTGATAAGTACCTTGAAGGATTCAGGGATACCTGGTTCCGGAATGTTCTCGCCCTTAACGATGGCTTCGTAGACGCGTACGCGACCAAGAACATCGTCGGACTTGATAGTCAGCAATTCTTGAAGTGCATAGGAAGCACCGTAAGCCTCGAGAGCCCACACTTCCATTTCACCAAAGCGCTGGCCACCGAACTGTGCCTTACCACCCAACGGCTGCTGGGTAATCATTGAGTAAGGACCAGTTGAACGAGCGTGGATCTTGTCGTCCACCAAGTGGTGAAGCTTCAAGATGTACATGTAGCCAACTGAGATTTCGCCAGGGAATGGTTCTCCAGAACGGCCGTCGAATAACTTGGCCTTTCCGTTTTCGCCAACCAGGCTTAGTCCGTCTGCAGTCTTACGAGTTGAAGTAAGTAGGCCGCCGATTTCATCTTCCTTGGCACCATCGAAGACCGGTGTGGCCAACTTGGTTCCTGGAGCAACCGAACGTGCTTCCTTAACAAGGTGCTTTGCCCATTCTGGGTCACCTTCGATATCCCAACCGCGTGATGCGATCCAACCAAGGTGAACTTCCAGAATCTGACCGATGTTCATACGTCCTGGAACACCAAGTGGGTTCAGCACAACATCGACTGGAGTTCCATCTTCAAGGAACGGCATGTCTTCTGGTGGAAGAATCTTGGAGATAACACCCTTGTTACCGTGACGGCCAGCAAGTTTGTCACCTTCAGTGATCTTGCGCTTCTGGGCGATGTAAACGCGAACGATTTGGTTAACGCCTGGAGGTAGATCGTCTCCTTCAGATGAATCAAATACTCGAACGCCGATTACCTTGCCAGATTCACCGTGTGGCACCTTCAAAGAAGTATCGCGAACTTCGCGAGCCTTCTCACCAAAGATTGCGCGAAGCAAACGCTCTTCAGGTGTTAGTTCAGTTTCACCCTTAGGTGTTACCTTGCCAACCAACAAGTCGCCAGGAACAACATCCGCACCAATGCGAATGATGCCGCGCTCATCAAGGTCAGCTAGAACTTCGTCTGAAAGGTTAGGTAGGTCGCGAGTGATTTCCTCTGGACCAAGCTTGGTGTCGCGCGCATCAATTTCGTGTTCTTCAATGTGGATTGAAGAAAGCACGTCATCTTGCACAAGACGCTGGTTAAGGATGATCGCATCTTCGTAGTTGTGACCTTCCCATGGCATGAATGCCACAAGCAGGTTACGACCAAGAGCCATTTCACCGTTTTCAGTACATGGACCGTCAGCAATTACCTGACCAGCTTCGATGCGATCACCTTCACTGACAATCGGACGCTGGTTGTAGCAAGTGCCCTGGTTTGAACGATCAAACTTTCGCACTGCATAAGTAAGGTGCTTTCCGCCATCTTCTTGAACTGTGATGGAATCTGCTGATACTTCAGAAACAACGCCAGCGCCAGTTGCGACGATTACATCGCCAGCATCCTTAGCTGCGCGGTATTCCATACCGGTTCCAACATATGGTGATTCACTGCGAAGTAATGGAACAGCCTGACGTTGCATGTTCGCGCCCATAAGTGCGCGGTTTGCATCGTCGTGCTCCAAGAACGGAATCATTGCAGTTGCAACAGAAACCATCTGACGCGGTGAAACGTCCATGAAGTCAACTTCAGTTCCAGGAATGTAATCAACTTCGCCACCCTTGGTGCGAACTAATACTTTGGAATCCTGGAAAGTGTTGTCGTCATTAAGCAGCGAGTTTGCCTGCGCAATAACGTGTACATCTTCTTCGTCAGCGGTTAGGTACTGAATCTTGTCAGTTACCTTGCCCTTAACAACCTTGCGGTATGGAGTCTCGACGAATCCAAATGCATTGATGCGTGCGTATGAAGCCAGCGAACCAATCAGACCAATGTTTGGGCCTTCTGGAGTTTCGATTGGACACATGCGACCGTAGTGAGACGGGTGAACGTCGCGAACTTCGAAGCCTGCGCGCTCACGTGAAAGACCACCGGGACCAAGTGCTGAAAGGCGACGCTTGTGCGTTAGGCCTGACAGTGGGTTGGTCTGATCCATGAACTGTGACAACTGAGAAGTTCCAAAGAATTCCTTGATTGACGCAATTACTGGACGAGTGTTGATCAAAGTAAGCGGTGTGATTGCTTCTGGATCCTGGGTAGTCATACGTTCGCGAACTACGCGCTCCATACGAGATAGACCGGTACGGATCTGATTCTGAATCAATTCACCAACAGTACGAAGGCGACGGTTACCGAAGTGATCGATGTCATCAACCTCAACGCGAGTCACGCCACGAGCTGAGTTGAATTCGGTTTCACCTGCATGCAGACGAACCAAGTATTCGATCGTTGCAAGAACGTCATTGATGTCAAGAACGGTCTTGGTTGGTTCGGTATCAAGACCAAGCTTCTTGTTGACCTTGTAACGGCCAACCTTTGCAAGGTCGTAACGCTTCTCGTTGAAGAAGAAGTTTTGTAGCAAGCTACGTGATGCTTCGACGGTCGGTGGTTCACCTGGACGAAGTTTGCGATAGATGTCTAACAGGGCCTCATCCTGTGTAGTCGTCGTATCTTTTTCAAGAGTTGCCATCATTGATTCGTAAGCGCCGAACTGTTCGCGAATCTGCTCATTAGTTAGACCAAGAGCCTTCAAGAAAATCGTTACTGGCTGCTTACGCTTACGGTCGATGCGAACACCAACCATGTCCTTCTTATCAACTTCAAATTCCATCCAAGCGCCGCGGCTAGGAATGATCTTTGTTGTGTAAACATCTTTGTCAGTTGCCTTATCAAGGGAACGCTCAAAGTAAACACCTGGGGAACGAACAAGCTGAGAAACAACAACGCGCTCGGTGCCGTTGATGATGAAAGTTCCCTTGCTGGTCATGATTGGGAAGTCACCCATGAATACGGTCTGGCTCTTGATTTCGCCAGTTTCGTTGTTCATAAATTCAGCGTTGACGTAAAGCGGCTGAGAGAAAGTTAGATCCTTTTCGCGGCATTCGTCTTCGGTGTACTTGGAATCTTCCAAACTTGGTTCGGTGAACGTCAACGACATAGTGCCGTTGTAATCCTCGATTGGGCTGATCTCTTCAAACACGTCTTGTAGACCATGTGTCTGTGGGATTTCGTTGTTACCCGATTCCAGGGCCGCTGCAACGCGGTCCTTCCAAACTTGATTTCCAAGTAACCAGTCAAAAGACTCAACTTGTAGATCAAGAAGATTAGGAACCTCTAGAGGCTCACGAATCTTTGCGAATGAGACCCGCTTTGGGCCTGTGGAACTGCGGGAGTGAGTGCGTGAGGCGGCCAACAGTCGTCCTTCCGAGCTAGCTGTAATCCGAGCGCGCTAAAGGAACCTAGTCAAATTGAGGTACACAAATGACAGGTGGTTTTAGGGCACGGCGAATTTGTAGCATACCTAGAGGCGGCAGCCACTGTCCAATGCAGCTCAAATTTTCCTGAAAACCCTCGATTTTCGCGTCTTCTGCACTGACTTGGACAGCTAGGGCCAAGTGCGCCAGATGCGAAATCATCGGTTTACAGGGGGAAGACTGCATTTCTTCAATTACGTATTTCTTAACTTGCTCGCCAATAGTTGCCCAGAATCGGACACATGTCAAGCACCCGAGACACTCTGTAACAAAGGCGTTATGTTCACAAAGGAACATGCATCAATTAGTGCAATTTGAAAACAAAAGTACAAACAAAAAGGTGGCTCCCCCGAGGGAACCACCTTTTTAGGTTTTACTGAGAGTGAATAAGAACTACTTAGCAGTGCTTATTGCAGTCAAATAATAAATTATTTGACTGTTACCTTTGCGCCGGCACCTTCTAGAGCTGCCTTAGCTGCATCAGCTGCATCCTTCTTAACCTTTTCAAGTACAGGTTTTGGAGCTGCTTCTACAAGGTCCTTAGCTTCCTTTAGACCTAGGTTTGTTAGTGCGCGTACTTCCTTGATAACTGCAATCTTCTGTGCGCCGCCATCTTCAAGGATGACATCGAATTCATCCTGATCTGATGCTGCGCCGCCACCGTCGCCGCCGCCAGCTGCTGGAGCTGCGGCAACTGCAACTGGTGCTGCTGCGGTTACGTTGAATACTTCTTCGAATTCCTTAACGAACTCTGAAAGTTCGATCAGTGTTAGTTCCTTGAATGCGTCGATCAACTGATCGGTGCTTAGCTTTGCCATTATGGCTTCCTTCCGGTTTGGGGCGTTAGGCCCGGTTTTGTCTTGCTGAGAGGGGCCTAGCCCTCAGTTGATTCCTCGGCTGCTGGTGCAGCTTCAGCTTCGACAGCTTCAGCGGATGCTTCTACTGCTTCTTCTTGCGGTGCTTCTGCAACTGCTTCTTCAGCAGGAGCTTCAGTCACAACTTCCTCGACTACAGCTGGAGCTGGAGCAGCGGCAGCTGGCGTTTCCGCAGCGACCTTTACTTCAAGCGCAGCGATAGTGCGAGCGGCCTGTGATAGCGGAGCCTGGAATAGTGCTGCTGCCTTGGCAAGCGTTGCATTTGCAGCGCCAGCAATCTTAGACAGAAGTACTTCGCGGGACTCTAGCTTTGCCAACTTCTTGATGTCATCAGCGGAGAGGATTTTTCCATCCATCATTCCGCCCTTGATTACAAGCATTGGATTTTCTTTAGCGAAGGTATCGATGCCCTTTGCGGCAGCGACAGCGTCACCCTTAATGAATGCGATTGCAGTTGGGCCAACGAGCAAGTCGTCGAAACCTACAACACCAGCATCTTTTGCTGCGATCTTTGTCAGCGTGTTCTTGACTACTGCGTAAGTGGTGTCTTCTCCAAGCGAACGACGTAGTTGCTTGAGTTGACCCACGGTCAAACCGCGGTACTCGGTCAAGACAGTCGCGTTGGAGGCACGGAATTCTTCCGTGATCTCTGCTACTGCAGCGGCCTTGTCAGCGCGTGCCATGGTGCTCCTTATGTAATGGCCCATGAAAAAAGCCCCACGTAAGCGAGGCATGAAAACAACTCAGTGAGTTGAATCTCTTACTTCACCTACGCTGGCGCTCCGACTTCAGGAGCCTTAGCCCTTTTGGTTTCCCAGAAAGGACCGGCGGTCTTCGGTTTGTTCTCTTGAACTTTAGGTGCTGGGGACCTGCCAAGTCAAAATGGCAGGTCCCCAGCCTAAAAATTAGTCTTCGTCTTCGACCATCAAGTTACGGGTTTTGTTTGGATCAACTTGAATTCCAACGCCCATAGTTGTGGAAATTACAGCCTTCTTGATGTAGCGACCCTTTGAAGAGGATGGCTTCACGCGAAGTACTTCATCCAGGGCTGCTGCGTAGTTCTCGACTAGCTGCTGCTCGGTGAAGGATGCCTTACCGATGATGAAATGTAGGTTCGAGTGCTTATCAACGCGGAACTCGATCTTTCCGCCCTTGATGTCCTCGACTGCCTTACCAACGTTAAGAGTTACGGTTCCAGTCTTTGGGTTTGGCATTAGGTTACGTGGACCAAGTACCTTACCTAGACGCCCGACCTTACCCATCAAATCTGGAGTTGCTACGACTGCATCAAAATCAGTCCAGCCGCCTTCGATCTTTGTGATTAGGTCATCGACACCGACATAGTCAGCGCCAGCAGCGCGAGCTTCGTCAGCCTTTTCACCGGCGGCAATAACCAAGACGCGTGCGGTCTTGCCGGTTCCGTGTGGCAGGTTAACGGTGCTTCGCACCATCTGATCAGCTTTACGAGGATCCACGCCAAGCAGCATTGCTACTTCAACGGTCTGGTCAAACTTGGAGCTTGTTGCTCCAGCCTTTGCCAAACGGGCTGCGGCTAGTGGGCTGTATAGATGATCTTTATCAATTGTTGCTGCGGACTTGTTGTACGCCTTACCGTGCTTCATGTTTTCTCCTCTTTCATTGGAGTTCGTGGTGTGAGCATGAAGTGCTCTCCCACTGGGATGGATTATTTACCGACTGTGATGCCCATTGAGCGGGCAGTACCTTCGATGATCTTCATTGCTGCATCAATGTCATTGGCATTGAGGTCAACCATCTTGGTCTGTGCGATTTCGCGCACCTGATCCTGGCTGATGTTTGCAACTTTTGTGGTGTGCGGAACGCCTGAACCTTTTTCAACGCCTGCGGCCTTGAGGATCATTCGTGCTGCTGGTGGTGTCTTTGTAATGAAGTCGAATGAACGGTCTTCGTAAACCGTGATTTCAACTGGAATTACATTTCCACGCTGTGACTCTGTTGCAGCGTTGTACGCCTTGCAGAAGTCCATGATGTTTACACCGTGCTGACCAAGCGCTGGACCAACCGGTGGAGCAGGGTTTGCTTCTCCGGCCTTGATCTGCAACTTGATAAGTCCAGTGACCTTTTTCTTTGGGGCCATGTCTATCGCGTCCTTTTTCTTTTCGTTGTTTCTTTAGTTCTTGTGAATCTGGTTGAAGCCCAGTTCCACAGGAGTTTCACGACCGAAGATCTCCACAAGACCTACGACCTTTTGTGCATCCAAGTTGATCTCGGAAATCGTTGCGTGCAATGTGGCGAATGGTCCATCAACCACAGTTACGGAATCGCCAATGTTTAGATCGATGTCGATCTTGGCACCGCTTGCGCTGCCGCCCTTTTCGCCAGCTGATGCAGCGGCGGCAGTTGCCACTGATGCGATTGCCTTTTGCTGACTTGGGCGAAGCATGTCGAAAGCTTCATCCATTGAAAGAGGTGCAGGGTTGTGACCCTGTCCAACGAATCCGGTTACACCAGGTGTGTGGCGAACAACGCCCCATGATTCATCAGTTAGATCCATGCGAACTAAAACGTATCCCGGGAACTTATTGCGCTTTACTTGCTTGCGAACCCCGTTCTTGATTTCAGTTACTTCTTCAGAAGGAACATTTACTTCGTAAATGTAGTCCTCCATGTTTAGAGAGACTGAGCGGGTTTCTAAGTTTTGCTTTACGCGGTTTTCAAAACCTGCGTAGGAATGAATTACAAACCATTCACCAATTTGTGATTCAAGACGAGCGCGGAAGGCGACTAGTGGATCTTCGTCTTCAGCTGGTGCTTCTTCGGATGTAGCAGGTTCAGCTGGTGCTTCTTCGGATGTAGCAGGTTCAGCTGGTGCTTCTTCAACTGCAAGTTCCGCTTCAACTGCAGCAGATAGATCAAAGTTTTCGTCAGCTGAAGTTGTTGAAACTTCGCCGTCTAGGTCAACATCAGTTGCGCCATCGTAGGCAACATCTGTTGCTTCAATTGCTTCTTCGTTAGAAGTTGGCACATCAATGGCAACTGATGACAAAGCGTCATCTGCCTGTGTGGCTACTGCTTCTAAGAACGGTGATTCAGACACGATTATTTCCTTACCTAACGACTAACCGAAAATAAGTAGAACTAGTTTGACGAATGCAAAATCAAGAGCAGCGATGATCAATCCCATAATGATTACGAAAACCACTACGACAGCTGTGTAGGTAACCATTTGTTCTTTGGTTGGCCAGACAACTTTCTTTAATTCGAACATCACTTGGCGCAAGAAAAGTGACATACGGCTAAACAACCCAAGACGCTCAGTACTGTTAACGCTCACTGTCTTTCCTTTCTTCGCCGGAACTTTCTTCACCTAAAAAATCTTCTGTCTTACTTATTGCAGAGTTACTTCTTGCAGCAGGGCCGGAGGGACTTGAACCCCCAACCACCGGTTTTGGAGACCGGTGCTCTACCAATTGAGCCACGACCCTCTGGCACAATTTCGATCCGCACTCGCCTACCTGTTTCTAGGCACGCTTGCGCAGACTAAGAATTGTGTCGGTGAGTCAAGTCTAGACCCATTTTTGGCGGAGCAAAAACCACATATTTCCGCCCCGGTAATGCTAATTCCAATTTAATAGGCAATACTTATGCGCGTGAACAAACCTAGAGTTTCTGCCCGAATTGGGGCCATTGCAGAGTCCGCGACCTTAGCTGTTGACGCCAAAGCTAAGGCATTAAAGGCTGCCGGTCGGCCAGTAATTGGCTTCGGAGCTGGTGAACCAGATTTCCCAACACCGGACTACATAGTCGAAGCTGCTGTTGCTGCATGCCGTGATCCAAAGTGGCATCGCTACACCCCCGCCGGCGGTTTACCAGAGCTAAAGTCAGCAATTGCGACAAAGACTCTTCGCGATTCTGGATTTGTAGTTGATCCGAGTCAAGTTCTCATCACTAATGGTGGCAAGCAAGCTTTGTATAACGCATTCGCTGCATTGCTAGATCCAGGTGACGAAGTATTGCTTCCGGCACCGTACTGGACGACATATCCAGAATCAATACGCTTAGCTGGTGGTATCCCGGTTGAAATCATGACTGATGAATCAACTGGTTACCGAACTTCAATTGCTCAGCTTGAGAAAGCAATCACCCCAAAAACCAAAGCACTAGTTTTTGTTTCACCAAGTAATCCAACAGGCGCCGTCTACTCTCCTGCTGAAGTTGAAGCTATTGGTCAGTGGGCAGTTGAAAAAGGTATCTGGGTAGTAACAGATGAAATCTACGAACACTTGGTTTACGGTGACGCAGAATTTTCATCAATGCCAGTTTTGGTTCCTGAATTAGCCGACAAGTGCATCATCGTTAATGGTGTTGCGAAAACATATGCAATGACTGGCTGGCGTGTGGGTTGGATGATCGGCCCTAACGATATTGTTAAAGCTGCAACTAACTTGCAATCACATGCCACATCAAACGTTGCTAACGTTTCACAGATTGCTGCGCTAGCTGCAGTATCCGGTGATCTTTCTGCAGTTGATGAAATGAAAATTGCATTTGATCGTCGCAGGCAGTTGATTACCAAAATGCTTAATGAGATCGAAGGCGTTAACTGCCCAGAACCTGAAGGTGCGTTCTACGTTTATCCTTCCGTGAAAAACATTTTGGGTCGAGAGATTCGTGGCAAGGTTCCAACAACCTCTGCTGAACTTTCGGCATTGATTCTGGATGAAGTCGAAGTTGCAGTTGTACCCGGTGAAGCCTTTGGTACTCCGGGCTACATTCGACTTTCGTACGCACTGGGTGATGACGATTTAATTGAGGGCATCTCAAGAGTTCAGGACTTGCTGAAGTAAAAACACTTACGCAGCTCGTCTTAACAAACTCCGCTTTGGTTTTGATCGAAGCGGAGTTTTGTTTTGCACTCCTAGGTTTTGATGAATCACAGTTGCAATTGCTTCAAATTCTTTAGCAATTGAATGCTTCGAATCCAATTTGCTAATAAAGCTGCCATGCTGCAAAGCATTTCGAGTAACTTCAAAATCGTATGCAGTTTCAAATATCGATTCGATTCCAGTGTGACGACTGACAGCAGCCCTAACGTCCTTACTTTCAGATTCGGTTACTACTCCCCACAACAAGACGTGAACTTCAGAGTTTGCAAACAATTCGTGAAACTCCAAGTAGCCGCGCACCAAGCGGGCGATTCCCACGCTGTCCGCTCGAGCACATATCAAAGTAACTTGCGCTGACTCAAGCGCAGTTAACGAAGCAGCATGACGACGCGGCAGTGAAGTCTCATGCATAAGACTGTGATCGGTTTCCAAAACTGCGCCGATATCAGTGACAACCACATCGAATACATCTTTCGATTTTCGCCACAACTCTCGGAGAGTGCCCACTCGTAAATCTGTCCAGCGAGAAATCCTGGGTAAGCCCGCAACTAATGAGAGATTCTCAGAAACTGCTGGCAGTAAATCAAAGTGGGTTTGAATTGATGAGTTCTTTCGCTCAATTGATCGACAGAGTTCAAGCAACCCGTTTTGAGTTGGTTCAAATCCAAGTTCTTGATCAAGTGATGGCCCGTAAGTATCGGAATCAATCATGCAAGTCTTTGCACCAAATTTTGATAACTGCCAACCAAGTTCTTTCACTGCGGTAGTTCGGCCACAGGCGCCACCAAATCCGGCAACTGCAATAAGCAAACCTTTGGGATCGGCTTCTGGCTCAACCACTTGAGTTTGGCCTCGCAGTAATTCTGAAACTTGTTTGATCGCAGAAAGTGGGTTGCTGGTATCAAGTTTGATGCAGTGACTTGCTCCTAGTTCCTGCCAGCTATCTACATCGACTGTGATTGCAATTAGCTCGATACCTTTATCTGCCAGTTCTGCAATTAGGTCTTGATTGATACGAGGTGTTGAATCTGAAACCAGAACTGCCTGGCAGTCAGCGACTTGAATTGCAGCCCGAATATCAACGCCATCAACACAACGTCGTTGTACTTGAAGTCCAAACATTGGATGACCTAGACCACTAACGAATTGCGCTTCCCAATCCACTAACCCAAGAGCTGCGATCAAGTTCTTCATAATTCACTTCCAGTTACTGGGATTGCAACCAGATCGATCACACCATCACGCATAGCTTGAACCAAAACTTGTACTTGATCTTGTGAAATCAAAACTGTGACTGAGGTATCCATGCCGGCATCTATGAATTCTGGTGCTGCAGCAATAACTGCATTTGAAATTATCAAGCTTGCTGGGCCTGGTAGTGCTACCCCATCAAGACTCGGCGTCATCCAGATATCGACTTTCTCGCCTGGGCTAACTTGAGGTAAATGACCAGCGCGAATTGGAACACTGACATTGCGAGCATCGCTGGCAAAACCATTTGAGATCGAATGAACGCTGACCAGATCACCGGCAAACAGATCTGTTGTAGCAACTTTTCCAACCACATCACTTGGCACGGAAATCAAGTTTTTGACATTGGGTACTGAGACCTGAACTAAGGCCACATCGCTTTCTTGAATCAGGGCGCCTTGCGCAATGTTGGAATTCAAGGCCACCGCCGGAACGCGAACTGATGCGCTGGTAACAACTAATTGACCAATGATCATTGCCGCAACTATGAACAAGATGCCTAGCCATAACCTTGGGTCTTGCGATTTACGGTTTGTTTTTGCAACTGACTTACTCGGCCCAATCTGGCCAACACGAATTGGAATCGCCATTAAGTTCCCCCAAACTTTTTCTTATCGTCACATAAAGTGCAGTTGCTTTCCCATCTAGTTTTTGCGGTTGTGGAAAACTTTCTTTGGCAACTTCCAAAACCAGTCATGATGTAGAAATGGCTGCAAGATTTCTAACCCTTAGCGATGTTGCTGAACTATTGAACATTGCACCTGCCCAGGTGTACACACTCGTGCGAACTGGCGAATTACCAGCAATCAAGATCGGGGCTCGTGGTCAATGGCGAGTAGAAGATCAAGCCCTCGAGAGTTACATCGCAAAGCTCTATTCATCGACCGCGGAGTTTGTTGCGCAAAATCCTCGCTAAGTTAACGTCCCAGACTTAACAGTTCTACTAGCGACAATTGAACGTTTAGGAATTGTGAAGACTTTTGAGCTTCCTTCAATGTCTAAAGAATCAAATCCAGTTCTTCGGCATATGCCTTCAACAACTTGGTCGCCGGCTAGATACCAAGTGCTCGACAGTTGCTGATCTGCCAGATCGTGAAACCAAACATTGTCTAGCCAGTTAATGACATCTGGTGCTCCAGCTTTTTGGGATAGTTCGCTCAGCCCAGAAATTGCTGCTACAAAATCAAAGTTCACCAAGAACTGTGTTGTCGCATTCTCAAGAATCAAGAATGGGTCGGCGAGATGTTTGACTTCACCAACCACAAATGGAAGTTGCCCATGAGTAAGTCTCAGTTCAATCGAGCTAGAAGTATTTCGGAGTCGATCTAGCCATGAGACATGCGCTTGTTCGTACCGAATAGTTTCCAGAACTTCGTAAGCGAGATCGAGGCGTGCTTCAGACTCCACCTCCTCGGCAGCCTGGAGCAGGACTCGATTAAGTTCAGCAAATAGCGTGGGTTCGAATTCCGCAGATTCCATTCCAATATTTCATCTCAATCCCACTGCCGCGAATAGGAAATTCGGTGGGCTGTGGATAACCAAGCTCAGATATCCACAGATTTACTTGAGTTCAGCTGCAGGTATTGACAGGCAATCAAAGAGAAAATAGAAAGTTTGTATTGGTGTTTTTGGGGGAATAAGAACTCCAAGCAGCACTTGCAAGCACATGCAAGGTTTGCAAGTGCTGCAATTGCTAAACGTTTCGGGGGGAAACAATGAATGCAATCATTTATGCGCTGCCAGCACCCGGTGCGCGTCAATACAAACCAGGCAACATCATTAATTTGCCAGTACGAACCAAACATGGTCTGCAAGAAACTTTGCCATTTGAATGGCCAACTGATGGTGCAAATGCGATCAAGTATGTGCCACCTCGAATGGCAGAAAATCGACCAGACAGTTTTGATCCACAAGCAACCGCCAGAGTTGACTTACCGTCTGCCCGGCAATGGTCAATGCGCCTAGTGCATGCCTTAGTTGAAGTAGTCAACGGCTCACGGCCAGCTGCACAACTAAACCGTTGGATTACGCCAGAAGTTATGAGTCAACTACAGAGCCAAATTGCTCGCAACAAAATGCCGCGACTAGGTGTTCGCAGCATTCATGTTCATGAAACCGATGACGGTGTTGCTGAAGTTAGTTCCGTATTTGGCACACCTAATCGATCATTTGCGCTGGCGCTGCGACTAGAAGGCCTGGATGGAAGATGGCGGGCAACAAGTTTGATGTGGGCACTGCCGGAGTGATTATCGGCAGGATAGATACTGCCGGAGTGATTATCGGCAGGATAGATACTTCCGGAGTAATTATCCGCAGGATAGATACTGCCGGAGTGATATCGGCAAGATAAGGGCTGCGGTAATAACTAGCTAGCTACGCCGTGGCACTTCTTGTACTTGGTACCTGATCCGCACGGGCATGGTTCGTTACGTCCCACGTTTGCATAAGCATCATTTGAAACTGAAGTAGTTTTTACTTCGCCAGATTCGCTTGGTCCCGAGTACTGAAGAGCTGCAACTGATTTCGGTGTTATCAAGCCTTTAGTTTCTAGCTCAACGCCTTCATTCGAACCTTCGCCGTGTACATGTGGTGTAACTGTAACTTCTGCGTTGAACATGTAGCCAACGGATTCTTCCTTGATGGCTTCCATCATTGCTACGAATAAGTCAAAGCCTTCGCGCTGGTATTCAACAAGTGGATCGCGCTGTGCCATCGCACGTAGACCGATTCCTTCTTGTAGGTAATCCATCTCGTAAAGATGTTCACGCCACTTGCGATCCAGAACCGAAAGAATTACTCGGCGTTCAAGTTCGCGCATCACTGGTGGTTGCAACTCGGCCTCGCGGGCCAAGTAAGCGCGATTGATGTCTTCTTGCAAAGTAATCGTCATAAACTCTGCAGACAGATCCGCCGGATCTCCACCTGCTGCTTTAACCATGTCATCAATCGAAACCTCGATTGGGTAAAGCGCTGATAAGGCCTTCCATAGTGCCTGCAAGTCCCAATCTTCTGGGAATCCCTCTGCAGTTTCAGCTGCAACATAGGCCGCAATTGTGTCATACATGAAGGTTTTGATTTGTTCTTGAATATCTTCGCCATCAAGCACTCGGGAACGCTCGGCATAAACAACCTGGCGTTGACGGTTCATCACTTCGTCATACTTCAAAACATTTTTACGAATCTCAAAGTTTTGCGCTTCTACTTGAGTCTGGGCAGAACGAATTGAGTTAGTCACCATCTTGGCTTCGATTGGGACATCGTCAGGAACATTAAAGCGTTGTAAGAACGAATTAACCATGTCGCCCTTGAATAAGCGCATTAAATCATCTTCAAGAGATAGGTAGAAACGAGTTTCACCTGGGTCACCCTGACGACCGGAACGACCACGCAGCTGATTATCAATACGACGAGATTCGTGACGTTCAGTTCCTAGAACATAAAGGCCACCAACATTCACAACTTCGTTGTGTTCCGATTCCACTGCTGCTTTGGCAGCCTCAAGTGCTGGTCCCCATGCCGTTTCATACTCGGCAGGGTTTTCTACTGGATCAAGGCCACGACGCTCAAGTTCCTGAGCAGCACGAAATTCTGGATTGCCACCAAGCATGATGTCAGTACCACGGCCAGCCATGTTGGTTGCAACTGTTACCGCACCTTTGCGACCTGCTTCAGCAACGATGGTAGCTTCACGATCGTGTTGCTTTGCATTCAAAACTTCGTGTGGGATTCCAGTACGAGTTAAGTACTTAGAAACTAGTTCACTCTTCTCGACGCTGGTGGTTCCAACCAAAACTGGTTGGCCCGCGCGGTGCTTTTCTTCGATGTCAGTAATTACTGCCTTTAACTTTGCATCTTCAGTTCGGTAAACCAAATCTGATTGATCAACACGTTGCACAGGACGATTAGCTGGAATTGGCACTACGCCAAGTTTGTAGATCTGTTGGAATTCTGATGCTTCCGTCATCGCAGTACCGGTCATGCCCGAGAGCTTGTCGTACATGCGGAAGTAGTTCTGGATAGTGATGGTGGCTAGCGTCTGATTCTCATTTTGAATCTCTACGCCTTCTTTAGCTTCGATCGCTTGGTGCATACCATCGTTGTAACGACGGCCAGCCAAAATACGGCCAGTGTGTTCGTCAACGATCAAAACTTCGCCATCCATTACGACGTAATCTTTATCCTTCTTGAACAATGCAAGTGCCTTGATTGCGTTGTTCAAGTAACCAACTAGTTGGGTGTTTTCTGATTCATAGAGATTTTCAATACCTAACCAGTTTTCAACTTTCTCGACACCTGGTTCCAAAATTCCAATTGTGCGCTTCTTTTCATTTACTTCGTAATCGGTTTCAGCACTTAGGCGTGGCACTAAGCGAGCAAACTCGGCGTACCACTTGGTCGCAACATCTGCTGGTCCACTAATCAAAAGTGGCGTACGGGCTTCATCGATCAAGATCGAGTCAACTTCATCGACGATTGCATAGTTGTAATCTCGCTGAACACGATCAGATGGATTGAGTGTCATGTTGTCGCGAAGATAATCAAAACCAAATTCATTGTTTGTGCCATATGTGATGTCAGCGTTATATGAACCTCTGCGCTGTTCTGGATCCATATCTGAAAGAATTGTGCCAACTTCTAAACCTAGAAAGCGATGAACGCGACCCATCCATTGCGCATCGCGAGCAGCCAAGTAATCGTTAACTGTTACTACGTGGACTCCGCGACCAGAAAGTGCATTCAAGTACGCGGGAAGAGTTGAAACAAGTGTTTTACCTTCACCAGTTCGCATTTCTGCAATATTTCCTAAGTGAAGTGCTGCGCCACCCATCAGCTGGACGTCATAGTGACGTTGACCTAAGGTGCGCTTGCTAGCTTCCCGAACTGCAGCGAATGCTTCTGGCAACAAGTCATCAAGACTTTCACCATTTGAGATCCGAAGTTTAAAGTCAGCGGTAAGTCCGCGTAGTTCTTCGTCCGACATAGAAACGTAGTGCTCTTCTAGCGCGTTAACTTGAGTGGCAATGGACTCCAGGGTTCGCAGAATCTTTCCTTCGCCGGCACGAAGAATTTTGTCCAGAACGCTCACAGATATTTCCTTGCTATTAATCACACTTGCGCGATTGCGCTGTTCTAATCGTAAGTGACGACCTGCATTCGCTTGAAATCAAGGAGGGGCTGCTGAATTAAGCATATTTATGTCCATTTCTTGGATAGCGCTTCCCTATTTGCAGGCTTTTCTTGTGTTAGTTTTGAATTGAAGCTTCCCCAAGTGAACGTGAGACCATGAATAAATCCTCAAAATCCATTCTTTCGGCAGTGTTTTCCGCCTGCCTATTGGGCGGCTCGTTGGGTGCAGCTCGAGCTGCTGAAGTTGTTCAAGTTCCAGCGGGATTCACAATTACTGGTTCAGGTTTTGGACACGGCGTTGGCATGAGCCAATACGGAGCCCAGGGCATGGGGCTTGCAGGTAAAACTGCTTCGCAAATTCTTACTCACTACTACAAGGGCACCACAGTTGATGCTGTCGAAATGGCTGATGCCAAAATTCGAGTTGGACTTTTACAAGACCGCGCTTTCGTTGCAGTTCGTGGTGAGCGAATTCCAGATCTTTCCTCGGGGGGTGCCTTCAATGTTGTCATTGATACAAGTGCGCCAATCGCAGTTGCATCAGGGATCGTTGCAACTTTTACAACCGTAGATGAAACTACTCAAGTTACGGTCGATGGGGTTGTCCGAGGTTCTGGCTCAAAAATTGTATTGAACTGGAATAAAGCTGACACTGTAATTAACGTCGGATCAGGAACTAGTGCTTCTGCTGCAGTCAATAATCCTGATCCAAAAATCACCAGCGACTTGGGGACAGCTACTTGTACTCCTAACGCTTGTCCGCATCGATACCGATATGGAACTCTTGAAATCACCTCGGGCTTTTTTGGCGATTCGATAATGGACCTGGTTGTGGTAAACACGTTGCGCCTGTCTGACGAATACCTATATGGCCTTGGCGAAGTTCCATCTTCTTGGACGCCTGCTGCAATGCAAGCACAAGCAATTGCCGGACGCTCTTACGCGATTATGAAGAAAACTAATCGCTTAGCTTGCAGTTGTCAGATTTATTCGTCCACTTTGGATCAGGCATTTGTTGGCTACAGCAAAGAAATTGAAAAAGTAGGCTCGAACAACGTTGGTAAAGATGGGTGGGTGGCTGCTGTAAACGCAACCATCAAGGGTTCCAAGGCCTATGTAGTTCGACATAATGGCTCTGTAATTTCTACCTATTATTCCTCGTCAACTGGTGGCAAGTCACAACCGACCACTGAGGTTTGGGGTGCATCACTTCCATATGCAGTTAGTGTCGATGATCCTTGGTCGCTCGACCCAAGAGTTAATAACCGAAACACATCATGGACTTCCACTGTTGATCAGGCGACCTTAGTGGCACGACTTCGAGCACAGGGCGTTATGGTTCCCGATGTTTGGTCTATCTCTGTTACTGGAAAATATCGAAGTGGTGGAATCAGTGAACTAAATATCTCTGATTCGGCTGGAAATATAACCACTCTCACAATTGCGCCCCGTCAGCCTGTTACGCCAGATGAATTGAGAGGGTTACTTGGGACTAAATCCACTTACATTTCAGCAATCAAGCCGGGGATTGAAACGGTACCTGGCTCAACCAGCGCGACTGCGAAAAAGCTAAAGTCCGTAACCAAAGTAAATTGGCCAAAGAAATCGATTAAGCCATCCAACTACAACTTCAAGGGCACGGTTTCACCAGCCCAAGTTGGTGCAACCGTAAAGCTGCAGCGAAAATCAGGCAGCAAATGGAAAACCGTTTCTACTGCTACCACAAACAGCAAAGGTGCCTGGTCGATTCCTTGGACTGGCCCGAATGCTGGAAAGCATGACTTAAGAATCACTGCCACAAATTCCAAAGGAACTGTAAAGACCACAACCAAGCGCGTCAACATAGCTGGGTCAATTGGAATTAGTGCGCCCAAATCCGCTAAGCGAAATGCTTCTTTTGTTGTTTCTGGAAGTGTTAAACCTGGCTATGAGAGTATGACTGTCGTTTTGCAACGCAAAGTTGGCAATGGCTCTTGGAAATCTATTGCACAATTGAAAACTGACGCAAATGGTAAATGGTCAAGCAAACGCTATGCCGGCTCAAAGAAATCAACAGTTTCGTACCGAGTCAAGATCGATGATTCTCGGGTTGGAAAATTGACATCAAAAGTCCAGAAGACCGCAATCAAGTAACCGCGTAAACTAAAGGTCCACTTCATATTTAGTATCTAAGGCGTTCCCATGTTTGAAAACATTGGTCAGTTCGTGGTCAAGCACCGTAAAGGTGTTTTTATTGGTTATTTGATCTCAATACTTGTCGCTGGTGTCATCGGTTCTGGCATGTTTGGCTCACTCAAGAGTCAGGGTTACGACGACCTAAGTAGTGACTCAGCAGCAGTCGACCAGCTATTGAAATCAGATTTTGATACTCGAGATGCCTCTGCAATTTTGGTAATCGACACCTTTGCAAGTATCGACGATCCACAGTCTGTGACAGCTGCAAACGAGTTACTTGCGCAAGTTGCTGAAGAAGAAAACATCCAATCGATTGTTTCGTATTGGAACACCGAACAGGAAAGCCTAAAGAGCTTTGATGGCAACGCCGGCCTGGCTTTGGTTTACTTCGAACCAGGACTTGATACTGAAGAAGCCGCGGCAACGGCAAAGGTAATTCAGGACACTTATGACAAAGAATCTGCCGGCACTCGAGCCTACGTTGGTGGCATCGAAGTGCTTTACGAAGCGATTAATGGTCAGATCAAAAGCGATTTGCTGATTGCGGAAGCTATTGCAATTCCACTTAACGTTCTGATGCTGTTATTTGTTTTCGGAGCCGCAGTTGCAGCAGGTTTACCAATGGTTGTGGCACTTGGATCTATTGCCGGTAGTTTCTTCGCGCTTTACTTAATCACGCAATTCACCGATGTTTCAGTATTTGCTTTGAACCTAATCACTGGATTGGGACTTGGATTGGGCATCGATTACGCACTCTTAATTGTAAATCGATTCCGAGAAGAGTTAGCCAAAACCAATGATGTGAATGCCTCAGTAATCAAAACGATCAATACTGCTGGTCGCACCGTGTTTTTCTCAGGTTTAACAGTTGCACTAGTTCTAGCTTCTATGATTCTGTTTCCGCAGTATTTCTTGAAGTCATTTGCCTATGCTGGCGTCAGTGTTGTTTTATTCGCAGTCCTTGCATCTCTATTTGCGCTGCCCGCAGCTCTTGCCCTACTTGGACACCGAGTGGATAAGTGGAAGATTCGCCGTGGCGATCTATCTCCTAAAGAATCTGGGGCCTGGTCAACGCTTGCTACTGCGGTCATGAAGCGTCCAGTCTTGGTAATCGTTGCCACCGTAACTTTGTTGGTTGCTTTGGCATCCCCAGCGTTGGATGCGAAATTCAGTCAGGTCGATGACCGTGTTTTGCCAGCGAGCAATCCCGCTGCTATTGCTTCAGATCAAATTCGTGAACGATTTGAAAGCCAAATCCCGGTTGAGGTTCTCGTCCCAATCTCAGCAAGTACTGAAGAAGTAACTGAATACGCCAAAGCTTTAGTGGCTGACCCAAATGTGATCAGTGCATTAACTGGCGAAACGATCATTGAGGGTGAAGTGGTTGCACCGTTGCCACCCGAGCAAGCAGTGGCTGCATCTAGTGCCCATCACAGAATTACGCTGTACACCGATGTTGAATCCCGCAACATAGATGCCCAGGATCTGATCCTTCGGTTACGCGCAATTGAGCCCCCTGCCGAAAACACATTGGTCGGTGGACAAGCTGCAATCTTCACAGATTCCCAAGCTGGAATATCCGACAACTTGCCGGCAGTTTTAGGTTGGCTCACAATTGCAACTTTGATTATCTTGTTCTTGTTTACCGGCAGTGCAGTTCTTCCGATCAAGGCTGTGATTTTAAATTTACTCAGCCTTGCTGCAACTCTCGGTGTTTTGGTTTGGGTATTCCAAGATGGAAACATGATGTGGCTAGTTGGTGACTTCACTGTCACCGGTGCACTCGATACCTCAACGTTAGTTCTGGTTGCCATTGTGGCCTTTGGACTATCGATGGATTACGAGTTGTTTTTGCTATCCCGAATTAAAGAAGAGCATGACAACGGCGCGGACACAACAACATCAGTGAGTTCGGGACTTCAAAAATCCGGACGAATCATTACTGCTGCAGCTGTGTTGATTGCAATTGTGTTTGCTTGTTTTATGACCAGTGGTGTGACAAGCATCAAGATGTTGGGTCTAGGAGTATCGTTTGCCATCTTGCTTGATGCCACAGTTGTAAGAGGACTTCTCGTTCCGGCACTAATGCGCGTTGCTGGTGACTGGAACTGGTGGGCACCTAAGCCACTACGAAAGTTGCATGCTCGATTCGGCATTACTGAATAAGAATTTGGAATTAGCACATGGCAATTCTTATTGATCAAGCTCAGTGGCCATGGCGTGATTGGTTATGGTGTCACATGATTAGTGACACTTCGGTATCTGAGCTCAAGGAATTTGGTGCAGAACTTGGACTTCCGGAGCGCGGATTTCAAGGTGATCATTTCGACGTCCCTGAACATATGCGCGAAATTGCAATCGCCGCTGGTGCCATCGAAGTCAGTACCCGAGAAATATTGAGAGCACTTTATGCCGCTGGACTTCGCCAACCACCCAAGCAAAGACTTGGCCGGCCAAAGCAAGTTCCAATTCACCAGCCATAACGTCGTAGCAAACCCAACAGCTCTTACCTTTCTGGCACAATGAGCATATGACTACAAACCAAATCAACAACACTCAAGTCAACCTTGCGAAGTTTGCTTGGATGTCGATAGTTGTCAGCGTTGTTGTATTTGGAATGAAAATGGCCGCTTGGTGGGCAACCGGTTCAGTTGGACTTCTTTCAGATGCACTTGAATCAACTGTGAATATCGTTGCCGCAGTGGTTGCCTTATTTGCGCTTCGAACAGCCATGAAACCAGCGGACGAACTGCATCACTTTGGTCGCGGCAAGGCCGAGTACTTCTCCGCCTCTATTGAAGGCTTCATGATTCTGATAGCTGCGCTAATCATTGTTTACACCGCAATCGAAAGAATTATTACGCCGCGTGAACTTGAGCAAATTGGCTGGGGCTTAACAATCTCTACCGTTGCTGCTGTGATTAATGGCGGTGCTGCCTTGATTTTGTTACGCGCTGGAAAACTTCACCGATCGCCAGTTTTGGTCGCTGACGGCAAGCACTTAATGACCGATGTCTGGACATCCGTGGGTGTAATTATTGGTGTTGGCTTGGTAGTAGTTACTGGTTGGAATCGTCTTGATGGAATTGTTGCTTTGGCTGTAGGCCTGAACATCATCGTGACTGGCGTTAACTTGCTACGTTCCAGTACTGCTGGCTTGATGGATAAAGCACTGTCAGATGAGGATCATCTAAAGATTGTGAAAGTCCTAAATAAGTACGAAAGTGACGAAGTTAAGTTCCACGAACTGCAAACTCGAGAAGCAGGACGCCAGCGCTTTGTGTCAATGCACGTACTAGTTCCAGGGGCTTGGACAATTCAAAAGGGTCATGATTTATCTGAAAACTTAGAAGCAGACATCATTGCTGAACTTCCCGACACAATCATCACAACTCATGTTGAGCCACTTGAAGACGAACGATCTTGGGCTGATCAAACCGAAGGTCAATATCGCTGGCGTTAGCTTTAGGAAACTTCCTTAGCAACCCGACGCTCAGTTATAAATGACATCAGCGGGATAGTGCCAGCAAGCATGATCAGAATCGTTTTTCCAAATGACCACTTTAACTTTGTAGACAGCATGAAAGTCGCCACTACATATACCGGGAACAAATAGCCATGCGCAGTCCAAGCCGCGGCATAAAAAGCTGGTTCTGGATTCTCAAGTACTCGTACTGAGATTAAGAATGCAGTCAAAATCAAAAGGACTGTTCCAACCACCACCGCCATGATTCGGTAGAAGAGCCACTGCTTTGCAATATCTTCACGATTCATTGTCATGTCCTAAGTCTGCATTACTTTTTGCGATTTCTGCGAATTCCAACTCATCACGCGCCACTCGCACCCACATCATCGCCACAATTCCAGCAAAGAACAGCCAGTTAAATGTATAGGCAACATTTTGCCAATTCAGTCCCTTTACTACTGGTTCCGTGAATATCGGACTAACGGGGACGAGTGATTCAGATGTTGAAGTCGCAACCAGATATCCATCGTGGGCAATAGTTCGGGAATTCTCCACAATCAAATCTGTTGTCAATGGCTCAATGCCATTAACCAACTTCAGGCCTGGAACATCTTCACTGGGCTGCATTACGCCAGCTACTGTAGCTTCGCCGGTTGCTAACGCAATTTGATCTGGAGTTTCAGTAAACCCTCGCACCACTGCCAAGCTAGATTCATCTGCAAGCTCCATGATGTCTACAACCCAATAGCCAATTGGGCCAACAAACTCAGCTATTACTTCAAGTTCTGGATCGGGATTGACCATCGACTTACCATCAATGATTCGATCTGACATAAGAATTCTCTCTTCTGGTTGCCACGTACCAGTTACAGATGTTGGAACCGCAACTGAGGAAGCAGGCAAATAGTCTCGCAGCGGACTCAATTCTTCAAATGAAAGTGCAATTGCTGTTTCTGGTGGGACGTAAGCCTGAGCCCGATCCCATTGCCAATACGCCAGGCCAAGGCAGGCAAGGAATGAAAATGCGCCGAGGGCGTGGATCGCAACTAAGCGAATTGAAAGGTGGCGCTTCATAACTACTTATTGTTCGTCAGTGTCCTGCTCGAAGTTAACTTTCTTTACATGACGATTAAAGCTGAACATTAAGAGAACAACAGCAATCGTTAAAACCAAGAGAAC
>DAIRCR010000002.1:244941-467807 GCA_036796575.1 Candidatus Nanopelagicales bacterium
CCCGCCAATAGGGCCAGGGTTAACTGTTGCTGGATCGAGCATTGTCGATGATGGAAACGGCTCTGGTGAAGTACCAGCAATTGAAGTTATAAACCTAAACATCTACGCTCCCCTAAGTCCTTCAAACAAGTCTGTCTCTTCCACAATTTCACCAATTCGTGAAATAGCAAGTTCATAATCTTCAGTCGGCCAAATTTCGACAAGTTTTTCATTGGGAATTACAAACCAGCTACCATTTGGGTCAATTTGAGTTTGATGTGCTTTAAGTGCTGCTTCTCGGATTGGGAACCAATTCGCGCAATCAATACGCGCCGTAACGCGATTGGTCACTAAATCCTCTTCTTCCCATTCGTCTAGCCACTCCTGGTACGGCGAATCAATTCCTAGTTCAAGACAAACATCATGCATAGTTTGCACGCGCAGTTTTGAGAATCCATGGTGGTAATAAAGTTTTGCAGCAGCCCATGGTTCTTGATCTGTTTTGTAATCTGGGTTAGCAGCTTGCTCCCACGCAAACATCGAAACTTCATGGGTTCTAATGTGATCGGGATGCGGGTAGCCACCATTTTCGTCATATGTAGTGATTACGTGCGGCTTAAACTCTCGAACTATTTCCACTAATGGTGCGCTGACGGTTTCCAGTGGCAAGTCAGCAAAGCAACCTTTGGGTAGTGGTGGCTTTGGGTCACCATCTGGCCAACCGGAGTCTTCAAATCCCAGCCAGCGATGTGAGACACCAAGAATCTCAGCGGCACGTCTCATTTCAGCTTTGCGAACTTCAAAGATAGATCTATCTCCTAGTTCAAAGCCAGGATTGAGAATGTCGCCACGTTCCCCGCCGGTGCAACTCACGACCATAATTTGCACACCTTCGCTGATGTACTTTGCCGTGGACGCTGCACCTTTGCTGGATTCATCATCTGGATGGGCATGGACTGCAAGCAATCGAAGTGGTTCACCTTTAGCGGGCAAATACATTTCCACACCAGATTCAGTGAGGTTCGTATGTGCCATGCCTCTATTCTCCACTATCTAGATCAAGGACGTATTCTGGAGGGAGTATGCCAAACAATTCAAACCTTCCAGAGCACATCCAACTTCGATATGGTGTGAAGCGCAGGCGTGTAATTCCAGTATTGGTTGGCGTCCTGATTGCTGGCGTCGTTTCGGGAAGCCTGGCTTACGCTGCGTTTCGCCAACAGAATCCAAGCGTCAGTGAGCAGCTCCTGACTTTCGAAGTAGTTTCGCCGACTCAGGTTAATGTGACCTGGGAATTGGCTCGTGGTCCCGAGCTTGCAACTTACTGTGTAGTTCGAGCCCAAGATATTTCACGCACAGACGTGGGATACGCGACCGTAATGATTGCTGGCGGCAGTGAATATGAACAAGTTACCTACCCATTGACTACCAATGGCCAGGCCGTACTAGCTGAAGTTCTGGGCTGTTCAAACTCCAAAAACATGCGGGTTCCCCCGGCAAATTTCCCACCAGGAGTGAAGATTCCGGAGCAGGTAGCACCGGGAGTCGCACCAACTAGCTAAATACGCGTAATCTCTATCGAATGAACGAAGTTTGGTTGACGCAAGAGGCATACGATCGGCTCAAGGCTGAGCTTGAACATCGCAGTGGCGAATTTCGCGAAGAAATTAAGGCACGTATCACTGCCGCTCGCGAAGAAGGCGACTTAAAAGAAAACGGTGGCTATCACGCAGCTCGCGAAGAGCAAGGCAAGAATGAAGGCCGAGTCCGTCAGCTAACAAAGATGCTTGAAGCCGCTCAAATTGGCACGCCTGAAATTGAAGAAGGCATAGTTTCTCAAGGCATGGTTGTAACCGTTAACTTCCCAGACTTGGATGACACTGAAACATTTCTGCTTGGCTCGCGCGAAGAAGCTGCGCATACTTCAATCGATGTTTATTCACCAACTAGTCCAATGGGCGCAGCAGTACTCAACCAAGAAGTTGGCGCTGAAATCTCTTACGAGACACCTTCAGGCAAAACGCTTCGCATCACTATCGTTGCTGCGGAACTCTACGTTCCTTAGTTTTACTTGTTACGAGTTTTAAAGGCGCGCACTGCTAGTGGCGCAAAAACTGCCAGCAGCAAGAAGCAATAAGCAAATGACAGCTCAACTGGATATCGCTCCGGGAATGAATCTCCAAGCAATGGCGTTGGATTTCCAAATAACTGACGAGCTGCAAGGGCTAAACAAGAAACTGGATTCCACAACACAAACGGTTGTAGCCATTCAGGCATGGTTGCTACTGGCGTGAAAATATTTGAAGCAAATGTGAATGGGAAAATCCATGCCAAGCCTGCAGTGCCAGCAACTTCAGAGTTAGGCATATGCAGCCCAATCCAAGCACCAACCCATGTGATCGCATAGGCAAACGAAGCAAACATTAGGTAAGCCAAAGCTGCATCTGAGAAACCGTTATGGATTCTCCAGCCAACAGCTAGACCAGTGATGGAAAGAATCGCGATTACCAGAATGTTCTGAAGTAAAGAGGCCAAAGTGTGACCAGTTAAAACCGCACCTGGTCGCATTGGCAAGGAACGGAATCGATCCATAATTCCCTTGCTGGCGTCTTCAGTAATACCAACTGTGATTCCAGCGACCGCAAACATAACGGTCTGAGCCAAGATTCCCGGAATCAAGTATTCGCGGTAAGCCTGAGCTCCACCTGGGCCAACATCAATTGCGCCACCAAATACGAATGCGAAAAGCAAAACAAACATAACGGGCTGAATCAATGCAAAGAAGAGTGATTCTGGCACGCGAGTGATCTTCAAAAGATGTCTGCGCGAAACAGCAATACTGTCCGTGATCAACCAACCAAAGCGAGGACGCGGTGCAGTAACTTCCTTAATTGAATCTGTTGTCAAAGTACTCATGTTTATCTTCTGCCCCTTCGTCCACGGCGTCCCTTTGCAGGCCCTGCAGCTTCTTCGGTGTTTTCTGTTACATGTCCAGTCAAGCTCAGGAATACATCATCAAGTGTTGGTCGACGTAGCGCGATGTCAGCAATCGAGATGTTGTTTTCATCCAGTTTGCGAACTATGTTTACGATCGCAGTTGAACCACCAGCTACTGGAAGCAGGATTGTTTTTGTTAAGTCCTCTGTGATCGCGGGAGCAGAACCAAACTCTGCAATCGCAATAGCTGCCTTTGAGACATCGGAAGCGGATTCAACAACGATCTCGATGCGATCGCCGCCAACTTGTGACTTAAGTTCATTGGAAGTTCCTTTTGCGATTACATTGCCATGATCGAGAACTACGATGCGATTTGCTAATTGATCTGCTTCCTCCAAGTACTGAGTTGTCAGCAATACTGTGGTTCCTTCTGCAATCAGATCTTCAATAACTTCCCACATGCCTTGACGGCTTCGTGGATCAAGACCAGTTGTTGGCTCATCAAGGAACAAAACATTTGGGCGACCAATTAGAGATGCCGCTAAGTCAAGACGTCGACGCATGCCGCCTGAATACCCTTTAATGCCACGATCAGCAGCATCAGACAAATCAAAGCGATCAAGCAGTTCAGCGGCGCGCTTGGCAGCATCAAACTTGCTCAGGTGAAATAGGCGACCGAAAAGTTCTAGGTTTTCCCGGCCTGTGAGGTATTCATCTACCGCTGCGTACTGTCCGGTCAGGCCAATCACGCTACGAACTTCATCTGGCTGGGTTACTACGTCAAAACCACCAACACTGGCTGTGCCACTATCTGCCTGAAGCAAGGTGGCCAAAATTCTTACCGTAGTGGTTTTACCTGAACCGTTAGGTCCCAGAAGGCCAAGGACAGTTCCCTGCTCTACTTCAATGTCGATTCCATTAAGTGCAACTACATCTCCATAAGCCTTAGCTAATCCGGATGCCTTTATTGCCAGTGTCATGTTCGCCTAAATCCTTAAAGGTGTTACTCAATACCTTCAACTTACCAGTGGGAGTAATCCACAAATCCCACAGTTGTAGGTCTATGGTCGTCTGGATGTGCGTAAGGTCACTCCAGTTTCGAGGAAATTAGATTGTTGAGCCTAAGCGTGCCAATATTGACCAGTGCAGTCCGTGAATCTCGAAGACATCAATGATGCAGCCAAGTTGCTTGATGGCGTAATCAAGAAGACTCCCTCAATAAGTGCTGGCTGGATAGAAAAGAAATACGGAGTTGATGTCACATTCAAGTGTGAAAATCTTCAGCGCGCTGGTTCCTTTAAAATTCGTGGTGCCTATAACCGAATTGCTCTATTAACAACAGAGCAACGAAGTAGAGGTGTTGTTGCCGCAAGTGCCGGAAATCATGCCCAAGGTGTTGCGCTGGCCGCCCAGATTCTTGGAATCAAATCAACTATCTTCATGCCAGAAGGTGCGACACTTCCTAAGTATCAAGCAACACTTGGCTATGGTGCCGACGTTATTTTTTCTGGCAAAACAATTGACGAAGCTCTAATGGCTGCCAGCGCGTTCTCGAATGAAACCGGTGCAGTCTTTATTCATCCGTTTGACCACGAACACATTGTTGCTGGGCAAGGCACTATGGGCCTTGAAATCTTGGAACAAAATCCTGATGTAAAGACTGTTGTGGTTTGTACCGGTGGTGGCGGATTACTTGCTGGCACTGCGCTTGCAATAAAGAGTTTGCGACCAGACATCAAAGTCATCGGCGTCCAAGCTGAAATGGCTGCTGCTTATCCCCCATCTCTGGCTGCTGGCTCTCCGCAAATGCTGCCAAAAATGTCAACTATGGCTGACGGTATCGCAGTTGGAAAACCTGGCGAAGTTCCATTCAAAATCATTCAGCAGCACGTTGATGAAATTCGCACTGTGAGTGAGGCTTCGCTTGCACGCGCACTTCTGCTGACACTGGAACGGAGCAAGCTACAGGTTGAAGCCGGTGGTATCGCAGCCGTTGCTGCCATCCTGGATGATCCAGATTCATTTGATGGACCAGTGGTTGCATCTCTTTCGGGTGGCAACATCGATCCCCTTCTTCTTAGCCGAGTATTGCGAACTGGCCTTGCCACTTCTGGGAGATTCTTGATGGTGCAAGTTAGATTGACTGACCAGCCAGGATCACTTGCAAAACTTTTGGCTTGTGTGGCGGAACTTGGAACCAACATCATTCAAACGTCACATACGCGCATGAATCCAGCACTAGCAATTAGTGAAGTTGATGTTGAGCTAGAACTTGAAACTCGTGGCTTTGAACATCGTGAGCAAATCCTGGCTGCGATCGTTGCCCAAGGTTTTGAAATTGTGACTTACTACTAAAAATGCGAAAACTACTCGATCGATACTTTAAAGATCTCCCTGGCGAAGTTGCTGTACTGACCGCTGTTGCATTTTGTGTTGCTCTCGGGTTTGGAATTGTTGCGCCAATCATTCCAGTGTTTGCTCAAACTTTTGAAGTCTCAGCGTTTGCTGCCAGTTCGGTAATCAGTGTTTTTGCTTTGATGCGATTCATAAGTGCAGCACCAAGTGGTTGGTTGGTGAATCGATTTGGCGAGCGAAGTGTCCTTTGGATTGGACTCAGTATCGTTTCAGTATCCAGCGCTTTAGCTGGCTTTTCTCAGACATTTGAGCAACTGATTATTCTTCGTGGCATTGGCGGCACTGGCTCGGCAATGTTTACCGTGTCATCCATGTCTTTGCTTTTGCGCACGGTCGATGGCGCTCATCGCGGCCGCGCAGCCAGCACTTATCAAGGTGGCTTCCTATTCGGAGGTCTAGCTGGGCCAGCCGTTGGCGGATTGGTTGTAGGCCTGAGTATCCGAGCGCCATTCTTTGTTTACGCAGCAACACTTAGTTTGGCTGCATTAACTGCCTACTTCGCACTGCCAAAGGGCCTAGGACACCCAACCAAGGACACTTCCGAACCTGCAGAACTGCAAGAGCCACCTATGGCACTTAAAGCGGCCCTAAAGTTCCGTGCATATTGGACTGCGCTGGTCGTTAATCTCTCAAATGGCATGACCTCGTTTGGTTTGCGATCTGCGTTGATTCCGTTGTTTGTGGTTTCGGTTCTACAAAAAGGTCCAGCAACTTCAAGTTATGGATTCCTAGCCACCAGCGTTGTACAAGCTTCACTGTTGCTGCCGGCTGGTCGAATGACAGACACCAGAGGGCGCAAGCCGTCAATGATTATTGGAACGATATTCCTTGTTGTGTCTATGTTGTGCTTAGTTGCCAGCGAAACCTTGCTGGGGTTCTACGCAGCCATGGTTGCCATGGGAGTGAGCGCTGCATTCTTAGGTGGCGCGCCATCTGCAGTTGTTGGAGATATTGTTGATGGCCGTAAGGGTGGTCCAGTCGTTGCCACATATCAAATGATGAGTGACCTGGGAATAATTATTGGGCCGCTCTTGTTCGGTTACTTAGCTGACTCAACTGGAAGTTTTGCTTGGCCATTTATTGCAAGCCTGATAGTTGCAAGTGCTACCAGCGTTCTAGTTATGTTCATGCCAGAAACTAGAAAGCCAACCGCAGTAAAAACTCTAGCTACTTAGTGTTGCAATCTCCGGCAACAAGATTCCCGTGTGTGCGTGGCAGTCATAGCCATTTGGATTCTTGATCAAGTACTGCTGGTGATATTCCTCGGCGTACCAGAACTTGAAATTGCTAGCTGGAGCTAACTCGGAAGTAATAGGATCAAAGCCTTTGCCAACCAATACATCGTTGTAAGCATTACGAGATTCAGTTACCCATTTTTCTTGATCTGACGTTGTCCAGTAAACCGCGCTGCGGTACTGCGTGCCGATGTCATTACCCTGGCGATTGCCCTGAGTTGGATCATGATTTTCCCAAAAACATTTCAACAAGTCATAAATGGAAGTCGCTGACGGATCGTAGGCAACTAAAACGATTTCGGAATGACCCGTGGATCCAGTGCAAACCAATGGGTAGGTGGGATCATTTGCAGTGCCACCCATGTATCCAACTGCGGTGCTAACTACACCCGGAAGATTCCAAAGCTTTTTTTCAGCTCCCCAGAAGCAACCCATTCCGAAGTAGATCACTTCAGTACCTTGCGGCCATGGGCCACGAATGTCAGTTCCTAAAACCAAGTGTGTTTCGCTCATGGCTCTACTTTGCCAAGGTTTGGAAGTTTTTGCACATGCAAAAAGGGGCTGGCAATGCCAACCCCTTTTGTTTGCTCGAAATCTTTATTCGTCGCCCGAGAAAATTGCAATCAGGCGAAGTAGTTCGGTGTACAACCAAACCAAAGTGATTGCCAAGCCAAACGCCATTCTCCAGGCTTCCTTTTCCGGAGCGCCTTGAGCGATTGACTGAGTGATCATTTCAAAGTCCATGACTAGCGAGAAGGAAGCAAGTGCAACACCAGCAATGCAAAGCAGCATTCCAAGGCCACCAACTCCGTAGAAGCCCCAGCCTTCACCTACGCCAAAGAAACTAGAGATCAAAGAAGCAACAGCGATAACCAAGTAGGAAACCATGGCAACCATGAATACCTTCTTGAACTTGCCATTAACTTTGATGATGTTTGACTTGTAAAGGAACAACATGGTGCCAAAAGCAATTAGCGTTCCCATGACAGCCTGTGAAACTAGGTTCGGTGCAGTCTCTGCATATGCAGTTGCATACATCTTGCTCAGGCCACCAAGGAATACACCTTCAGCGGCGCCATAAGCCAAAACTAAACCTGGGCTAACTTGCTTCTTAAAAATGTTTGCAAACGCAAGACCTAGCCCAAGGAAGAATGCGACAAATGTAAGTCCAGGGGTTGACCAGCCCACGAATGCGCCAGCCAATAGCAACGCAAACAACATTCCGGTTTTTACGATGACATCATCCATGGTCAATCGAGCGCCAGAGATAACTGGTTGGGTTAGTGAACCTTGCTCAATTGTTTCGCCGCCAAAGCTTTCGCCGGTTGCGCGAATCAGTACTGGATTACGACTTGCCATGATTTTCCTCCCGTGGGACGAGTATCGTCACCATCTGCTGTATTTCTACCCTGAATATAACCTGTTAAACCAAGATTGGCCTATACCTGCCAACCAGAAATTGGCTAAGTTCCGGCGGATTTGGTACCCCTGGTCGGACTTGAACCGACACTGGCACGATTTTAAGTCGTGTGCCTCTAACCGATTGGGCTACAGGGGCGTGGTGTTTTCCACCGCTTAATCCTGACAGGTATTGCCAGAACTTCCTAACTGGGGTTAGAAACTAAGGCTCGGGCAATTCCATCAAGGATGTCGCGTTCCGATACGACAACTTCAGAAAGGCCAGTTCGAGCCATTATTCGATCAAGTACCAATGCGCCCGAGCCAATTACATCAATTCGACCTTCATGCATAGGTCCTAACGTTGCCCGCTGTGCCCGAGTCATAGTCAACAACTCTTGCGTCACGCGATGCACTTCGCTAGCAGAAATTCGACTGCCATGAATTGCTTCTGAGTCATACTCGGTGAGCCCTAGTGCCAGCGCTGCAACTGTTGTTACCGAACCTGCCAGACCAATCAAACTTTTCGCTTCCGCAATTGGCACGGCTTGGTAAGCCTGGTCAATTGCAGCATCGATGTCTGCGGTGGCTGCAGCGATTTGATCTGGATTTGCTGGGTCGCTAACCAAGTGGCGTTCAGTCATGCGCACACAGCCAACATTTGTGCTGATCGCAGAAGTTGGTTTGGTTGTCCCCAGTACAAATTCAGTTGAACCGCCGCCAATGTCAACGACTAAGTAAGGCGCACTCGGTGCGGAATCTAAATTCAATAAATCTGCAGTTGCTCCCAAGAAGGAAAGCTCTGCTTCTTCGTCACCGCTGATGATGTCTGGTTCGATTCCTAATCGAGTCAGAATGCCATCAACAAACTCTCCACGATTTGAAACATCTCGGCTCGCACTTGTTGCCACAAATCTAACTAGTTCAGGTTTGTGTTCGGCAATTAAGTCTGCATAGGTGTCGATTGCGGCAAAAGTTCTAGCTAATGCAGCTTGCGAAAATTCTCCTGTTTTGTCTACGCCTTCGCCTAAGCGAACGATAACCATAGTTCGAACGACATCAGTGAGGTTTTCACCTTCGATATCAGCAAT
The DNA here is from genome assembly GCA_036796575.1 of Candidatus Nanopelagicales bacterium. Lineage (GTDB taxonomy): Bacteria > Actinomycetota > Actinomycetes > S36-B12 > UBA5976 > UBA5976. The sequence continues at coordinate 253,997 of DAIRCR010000002.1, forward strand.
CAAAAGTCGAATCGAATTTGTACCGCAATCAATTGCTGCCACTCTCAATGTCATCACCTCCGCATGGTCCAGTCTGTCCCCAGTCTTTTAACATAGCCAGTGCCATGTCACCAAGTGGATTAACACCTGGCCCAGCCGCTAAGGAGTGTCCAATAAGTACGTGCAAGCACTTCACGCGAGTTGGCATTCCGCCAGCACTGATTCCAGCAATCTCTTCCACGTGCTCGATAGCTTCGCGTTCTGCCAAATAGCTTTCATGTGCTACTTCATACTTCGCAGCGAGCTCTGGATCAGTCGCGATTGCATCCGCAAGCTCTTTCATCACACCGTTTGCTTCCAGCGTGCCAATTGCGCCTGTGGCTTTAGGGCAAGTCATGTAATACAGCGTTGGGAATGGTGTGCCATCATCGAGACGCGGTGAAGTCTTCAATACGTCAGGCTGTCCGCAGGAACAGCGATGCGCAACTTCAATCACACTTCTAGGGTCGCGCCCAAGTTGGGCACGCACTGCTGCGAAATCTTCTGGGGTCAGCATTTTGCTATTGCGGGAGATCGTCGGATTGCACAACCAATGGATCATCAGCTGGTGGTGGATTGTCAGCGAGCTTGGTGCTGCTCCAAAGCTTGGTGTACCACGCTGAGTCATCGTTAGGCACTAACGCTCCTGGGACACCGGTGATCGCGGTAGTTGTTTCTTCATCAAGTACTACAAAGCCAACTTCGCCTGGGAAAACGTAATTCAAACGCTCTCTAGCAATGGCTTGAAGATAAGCCGGATCTGAAAGTCTTTTCTGGCGATTGTTTAGTTCATCGATCTTGGCCTGCTGCGAAACAACTTGTTGTTCTAAGTCTTTAATCTCACGTCGCTCTTGAATCAATGCTCGTAACGGAACAGCCAGAGTTAGCATGACAAAAACGCCAGCAAGAATCATTGCGATTGCGCGCCCGTTTATTCTCGGGGAAATCCTTGGAGAAGATGCCACGTCTTAATTGTGCCGTGCTTAACCCTTGAAACGAGGGAATGCGCTGCGTCCGGCGTATCGTGCCGTTTCGTCAAGATCTTCTTCAATACGCAGTAACTGGTTGTACTTAGCTACGCGATCAGACCGGGCTGGCGCACCACTCTTGATTTGACCACAGTTAAATGCCACTGCTAGGTCTGCAATTGTGGTGTCCTCAGTTTCACCTGAACGGTGACTCATCATGGTGGCAAAGCCAGCGCGATGTGCCATGTCTACAGACTCTGCAGTTTCAGTAAGTGTTCCGATTTGGTTTACCTTAACCAAAAGTGCATTCGCAGACTTAAGTTCAATACCCTTTGCAATGCGCTCAGTATTTGTCACGTAATGATCGTCGCCAACAATCTGAATTTGATCACCCATGGCAGAAGTGAAGTGCACCCAGGAATCCCAGTCATCTTCAGCTAGTGGATCTTCGATTGAAACGATTGGGAAATCTTTTGCTAACTGAGCATAAAGTTCAATCATTTGTTCAGTTGATCTAGCAGTGCCTTCAACGTGGTAGCTACCCTCCTTGAAGAATTCAGTAGCTGCCACATCCATTGCAAGGGCAACGTCAGAGCCTAACTTAAATCCAGCTTTTGTGATTGCTTCCGAAATCAGTTCAAGGGCTGCACGATTACTTGGCAAGTTTGGCGCAAAGCCACCTTCGTCACCTAAGCCGGTTGAAAGTCCATTTGATTTAAGAACGCTCTTTAGTGAGTGATAAACCTCGGCGCCCATTCGTAACGCGTCATGAAATGAATCTGCACCAATCGGCGCAATCATGAACTCTTGGAAGTCAACGTCACTATCAGCATGTGCGCCGCCATTAATGATGTTCATCATTGGAACTGGAAGTACGTGGGCGTTTGGTCCACCGATGTAGCGATACAAAGGCAGTCCAGCAGATTGTGCTGCAGCTTTTGAAACCGCCATAGAAACACCAAGAATCGCATTCGCACCTAGACGAGCCTTATTTGGTGTGCCATCTAAGGCAATCATGGTGTCATCAATAAATCTTTGATCTGTTGCGTCAAATCCGATGACTGCTGGCATGATTTCGTCTTCAACTGCAATGACTGCCTGAATTACGCCTTTACCGAGATAACGTTCGTCACCATCGCGCAATTCGACTGCTTCGAATGCTCCAGTTGATGCACCTGATGGAACTGCTGCGCGACCAACACTGTCATCGTCAAGAGTGACTTCAACTTCAACCGTTGGATTGCCACGCGAATCTAAAATCTCACGGGCTCTAACATCAGAAATACTTGACACAGGATGACTCCAATAATTTCAAGGTGGGACTGCGAGGCTTGCCCGCAATTAAATAAAGTCTACTGATTTGGCAGATGACTTTTGAAAAGCCAATGGTTACAGGCCTTCTGATTCCCGCACTTTGGTGCGATAGCGCATCATTTCAGCGCGCAACACTGATTCGGCATCAATATCTGCTTCTCGGGCAAGTTCAACCGTTGCAACTAATAGTGCTGTGATTTGTTCTTGGCCTACTTCCCCAATAACTTCGCGTAAAGATTCTTTAACTTGTGAATTACCTGCGCCCACTCCACTTTTTCGCGCTCGATACATCAACTGCGTGGCAAGTTGAAGCGCTGGCATTGCTTGTGGCACTCCGTCCGTTACTGATTCGCGCTGTTTCTCTTCCTCTTTAATCTTTGCCCAGTTAGCTTCAAGCTCTTCATTTGACGTAACGACTAAGTCAGTGAATACGTGTGGATGGCGTCGCACTAATTTATCTACAACACCTTGCGCGACTGCATTTAATGTAAATGTCGAATCAGATTCCTGAGCAATTCGGGCATGAAACACAACCTGCAAAAGCAAGTCGCCCAGTTCTTCGCGCAGTGAACCTAGGTCGCCTTGATCCATTGCCTCTAAAGCTTCATAAGTTTCTTCGAGTAAATAACGCGCCAGACTCTCGTGAGTTTGTTCGGCATCCCAAGGACAACCGCCTGGACTTCGAAGTTGGTCCATCACCTGGACGAGTTGTTCTACAGGTGAAGTCATGTTGAAATTAACCTACTGAGATAGGTAGTGGCACTGCCAAAGTTTCATCACCAGGTGTGCTTATGAGATTGCTTGGATCCCATTTACCAAACCTAGGATTCAATTCCACACCAAGTTCTTCACTCAAATCCATTAAGTAATCAGTCATGGCCAAGAATTGCGATTGGCTGTCTGCACCTGGGGCAAGTTTTTCCATCAGGATGCGTTGCACCATGATCTCGTACATAAATCCTTCGATATCATCGGCCGGAACAGCGTTTTGAGCCACAAGCTGGGCTTCGATTGACTCTTTTGAGTATTGGGCAAATACTTCATCGCGGTAGGCCGCAACATCCCGATCCGTTACATTAATTCCTTCGCGAGCCACAACCTCAGCTAGCAATGAGTTGCGGACAAAGTAATCAACTACTCGCTGATTAATCTGAACCAAACTTGGAACTTCACTTACCAATGCTGGGTCAGTTAATTGGATCTGAGCGCGCACTTTATCAACGCGTTCTGCTACTGCGGAAGCTGGGATAACTTTTCCATCGATGACAACAGCGCTACCCGCAAGTTTTGGTGAATCAGAGCATCCGGTTAAAACTGCAACGCCAAGAGCTAAAGTTGCAACTAAACGAAGTTTCACAGATGTTCCTTTCAAGAACCAACCTTCTAATTTTATTATGAAGATGCAATCACTGATGACACCCAGGTATTTACCCACTCAACTAGGTCAATATCGGCTGCTTGGCTAGCTGATCCAATCAGTGCGCCCTTGGGTCTAGGGACAACAATCGTACGTGTTGCAGGCTTTATTACGGATCCTGGATACAACCGGTTTAACCTCAGCACCTTAGATTCTGGAAGCTCAACTGGGGAAAACTTCACATGGCTAGAGGTAGCAATTACTTCAGTAATCCCAACTGCCTGTAATACAACTCGCAATCTGGCGATTGAAACCAGGGTTTCAACCGGTGCTGGCATCGATCCATATCGGTCAGCTAGTTCCTCGACTACTCCAGTTACATCTTCATTAGTTCTGGCATCAGCTAATCGACGATAAGCCTCGAGTCGAAGTCGCTCTTCTGGGACGTAACTGTGTGGCAAATGCGCATCGACTGGCAATTCAACTTTTACAACATCTTCAATTGTTGCTATTCCGCCAGATTTAACTTCTTCTACGGCTTCGCTGACTAACCGAACATAAAGATCGAAACCAACATCTGCAATGTGGCCACTTTGCTCGCCGCCAAGTAAGTTGCCCGCGCCACGTATTTCCAGATCCTTCATCGCTACTGCCATACCCGACCCTAAATCTGTATGGGCTGCGATCGTAGAAAGTCGATCGTGAGCATTTTCGCTCAACCGTTTATCTGGTGAGTACAAGAAATAGGCGTATCCGCGCTCTCGACTTCGACCAACACGACCACGCAACTGATGTAGTTGGGACAATCCAAATGTGTCTGCGCGATCCACGATCAAAGTGTTTGCATTTGGAATGTCTAAGCCACTTTCAATGATTGTGGTTGAAACTAGTACGTCATACTTATGTTCCCAGAAATCAATAATGATCTGTTCCAAAGTATGCTCATTCATCTGTCCATGTGCCACTGCGATTCGAGCTTCTGGAATCAACTCCGACAACTTTGCTGCAACTCGATTAATGCTTTCCACGCGATTGTGAACATAAAAGATTTGCCCATCACGAATTAGTTCGCGGTGAATTGCTGCAGTAATGAACTTCTCGTCGTAAGGTCCGACAGTAGTTAAAACTGGATGACGTTCTTCAGGTGGTGTTTGAATCGTCGACATTTCTCGCAATCCCGTGACAGCCATTTCAAGGGTTCGTGGAATTGGTGTTGCAGACATGGTAAGCATGTCAACATTTGTTCGTAGTGCTTTCAGGTGTTCTTTGTGTTCAACACCAAATCGCTGCTCTTCGTCAACAATCACTAAGCCAAGATCCTTGAATCGAACCTCTGGATTAAAAAGGCGATGCGTGCCGATAACCATGTCGATGGTGCCGTCTGTGACTCCGCTAATAACTTCACGGACTTGGGCATCGGTTTGAAACCGGGAAAGCGCGGCCAACTTAACGGGAAATTGTGCGTACCTGCGAGAAAAAGTCTCAAAGTGCTGTTGCACTAACAAAGTCGTTGGAACCAAAATCGCAACTTGCTTGCCATCTTGAACTGCTTTAAAAGCCGCACGAACTGCAATTTCAGTTTTTCCATATCCCACATCGCCACAGACCAATCGATCCATGGGAATGTCATTTTCCATATCGCGCTTAACTTCATCGATAGTTACAAGTTGATCTGGAGTTTCAACGTATTCAAATGCATCTTCGAGTTCGCGTTGCCAAGGGCTATCCGGTGAGAAAGCAAAGCCCTTACTAGCCATCCGAGCGGCATACAGTCGGATAAGTTCGCCAGCAATCTGCCGAACCGCTCGACGAGCTCGCGATTTAGTTGCTGCCCAATCTCCGCCACCGAGTCGATTGAGCGAAGGTGCTTCGCCACCAACGTATCTAGTGACTTGATCTAGCTGGTCACTTGGCACATAAAGTCGATCCCCGCGTTGACCTCGTTTACTTGCTGCGTATTCGATAACTAAATACTCCCGAGTTGCATTTGCAACTGTGCGCTGTGACATCTCGATGTACTTACCAACGCCATGTTGTTCGTGGACTACGAAGTCGCCACTCTTGAGGGTCAATGGATCAATAACGACTCGTCGCTTACTTGGTAACGACCTATTTTCTTTGGAAGCATCACGGCTGCCAAACAAATCAACTTCAGTCACCAGAACTAATCCGGCAGATTTAACTTGAATGCCAAATTCTTGATGACCAACGGTTACTTCAATGACTTCATCTTTTAGATCCGCCGTGAGTTCGTCAGTTTGTCGGGCTGGAATTCCTAACTCCATCAAAGTCGCAACCAAGCGCTCTGTTGAACCATGGCCTGCCATAGAAACTGCGACTCGAGAACCGGCTTTCCACCAAGTTCGAATGTCGGTAACGAACTCTTCAATTTTGGATCGGTAACTCGGGGTTGCTTCAACATCTGGTGATTCGTCTAGCGGTCCAGCCAAGGTTGTTAGGCCCAGCCAAGCGTGCGAATTACTGTCATATCGAAGTTCTCGATAATCCCGAAAGGCGCTGGCTTCAAGATCGATTGGTGAGACATTGCCTACGGTGGCATTGCTCCATGATGCTTCCAAAAACTCCGCACTAGTTGATACCAATTCATGAGCTCTAGTTTCTAGACGTTCTGGTTCTGCCTCAATGATTACTGCCTTGGAATCGATTACATCGATAAGCATTTCCAGTTTTGGAACCAATACTGGGATCAAACTTTCCATGCCTTCGGCTGCAATTCCGGCGCCAATCTTTTCTAACATCTCTGATAGCTCTGGATGTGCACCAATCATGCTTGCCGCTTTTGCAGCCACATCTTCAGTAATCAAAAGCTCTCGACAAGCTGTCGCAAAAATCTCATCTATTGCAATTCCCAAGGAGCGTTGATCTGCAATCGAGAATGAGCGTATCTCTTCTACCGTGTCGCCCCAGAACTCAACGCGCAACGGGTGTTCCAAGGCTGGTGGAAAGAGATCAACAATTCCACCACGCACGGCAAACTGTCCACGTCGATCAACTAAATCAACGCGATCAAATCCCAATCGAGACAGTTCTGAAACTAGTTTTTCAAGTGGGAATTCATCTCCAGTTGAGATTTTTAGCGCCGGGACATTACCGAGGCCGGCAACTATGGGTTGTATGAATGCTCGGGCGCTTGTTACCAATACAGAGATGGGTGCTACTTCATTGGGATGTGCCAGTCTTCGCAGGACTGCCATGCGCCTACCAACAGTGTCACTGCTTGGACTTAGTCGCTCATGCGGCAGAGTTTCCCAGGCTGGAAACACCGCGATGTTTTCTTCCGGCACAAAATCAGTGAGTGAGTTAGCTAAATCTTGAGCAGCTCTTTCCGTGGCCGCAATCAAAACCACTGGACGGATTTTGGCTACGGTTGCACTCACGTATGGGATTGCGCTTTTGGGTACTGCTAACCGAACTTTAAGTCCAGAATCTAAATCTGATAGTGCACCTTGAACGATCTGGTCTTTAGCGATGGCATCACTAATCAACTGAAGAGTCATCTGGTTTCCAGTGCGTCAACAATGGTTGCCGTTAAATCTGGGCGACAAATCAAAATGTCTTTTACCTTCAAGTCAACTTTGTTTAATTCAATTGGCTTACCGCTGCAATCGGAAACTGAAAGTCCGTTGTGAACTGCGATTCCTAGCGGCGCGGCTAAGTCCCATTCATAAAATCCACCAGAGTTGAAGTAGACGTCTGCGATATCAGCCAAGATTGCGCTCACTTTTGCACCAACTGATCCCATTGGGATTACTTCGACGCGGCCTCGTTCTGGAAACATTGCTTCGAGTTTTTTGATTACTGCCGGAATTTCGCGAGGTGGACGACTTCGGGATACCAGGATTCGAATTGGTGCGCCCGTTGATTTACAAGTCTGGGCCAGTTCGTCCATTGACCAAAGTTCATTTCGCGCTGGAACAGCAACGCTGGCAACAGATATCTGGCCCTCATTCTGAGAGCCGGCTTCCCAAAGTGCAATGTGTACTGCGAAATCTTCACCGCCACTTGAGTATTGCGCAGTGCCATCTAGTGGGTCAATAATCCAGACCCGCTCAGCATTAAGCCGAGCAACTTCTAAGTCACCTTCTTCGCTTAGTACAACATCGTTTGGGCGATGAGTGGAAAACTGTTCCATTAAGTAGTCATGGGCAACCCGGTCTCCTTCACTGCCGAGCACCTCTTCAGCTAAAACTGAGTGCGTCTCATCTTCGCCAGCTGACAAACTTGCCGCATGGTTGCGCAAGCCCAAAAGTAAGGTTCCAGTTTCGCGGGCGAGTTTGCGAGCTAACTCATGATCATTCATGAGTTGTATAGATTCTGCGTTTCGATCAATCCCTTTGTAATAAGGGCCGAAACTGCTTCACACCCTTGGGTCCTTAAGATTTCAACTTCAGCACTTTCAGCACTGCCAAAGTTTCGCAACACAAAATCTGCTGGATCTTGTAGACCTGGTGGTCGGCCAATACCTAGGCGAACCCGGAACCAATCTCCGCTTCCCATTGCGGAACGGATTGATTTCAACCCATTGTGTCCGTTATCTCCGCCACCAAGTTTTACCCGAATTGCTGCAAGTGGGATATCTAGTTCATCGTGCAGAACAATGATTTGCTCGGGATCTACTTTGTAAAACTTTGCCAGCGCTTTTACTGGTCCACCAGATTCATTCATATACGAAAGCGGTTTAACTAAAACTACTTGTGCGCCACCAATGCGAGTTTCGCAAACATCAGCCAGCGCTCTTTTGTGTCTGGTTAATTTCTCCGAATTCTGAGAAACCATTTCATCGATAACCATGGCACCGATGTTGTGGCGCGTAGATGCGTAAGTGGGACCCGGGTTACCGAGTCCCACTACAAGCCACGCACCGTTATCTGACACGGTCTTACTCTGCAGATTCCTCTGCAGGTGCATTGCTGCTGGCGCTATCGCTGCTGCCAGATTCTGCTCCTGCTCCAGCTGCATCGCTAGCAGCATCAGCTTCAGCGCGAGCGGCCGCCTTTGTCTCTGCATGTGCGATTGCTGCAGCTGCATCTGCTTCTTGACGAGCATGTGTTTCAGCGGCTTCACGAGCCAATGCTGCAGCTTCAGCAGCTGTTACATAAACCAAGTCAACATGTTCGATACCACGGGTTACTGGATCAATCTGAAGGTCGCGTGGTGCAACGGTTTCAGTTTTTCCGTTAAGAACGATTTCTAGAGAAGTTACTTTCTTACGAAGTGTAAGTCTCAAGGTATGTGCATCAAATGCAACGTGGATTGGAGCAATTCCGTGCCCGTAAACCACTGCTGGAACTTTGCCGTCACGGCGAAGGCGACGTGCTGCGCCTTTACCAAAATCTGAACGGGCTTCTGCGACTAATGCGTCACTCATTTGTTTCTCCTCGAATTAGGTCATTTATGGATAGCTCCACAACGGACCTTCGTCGATTACGGCTTTTTAGGGCCCTCGCCGAGGAGCATCCCTAGGTTAGCCCAGGACCGTACCCAAGGCCAAAACTAGCCAGATTACTTACCTAAAAAGACCTTGAATTAGCCGTAGTTCTTAGACTCCGACGTGGTCGAACAAACTGGCAACCGAACCTTCGTCAAATACTTCTTTGATGGCTCGAGCCAGCAATGGCGCAATCGGCAGGATTGTCAGATTCTGGAATTGATTTTCCGGTGGAATCGGAAGTGTGTCAGTCACGATCACTTCGCGAATACCTGAATCCTGCAAACGCTGGGCAGCAGGTGAGGAGAAAATACCGTGAGTCGCCGTCACGATTACATCGGATGCACCATTTTCAAACAATGCTTCAGAAGCCTTAACGATGGTGCCACCAGTATCGATCATGTCGTCAACTACAACGCAGATGCGACCCTTGACGTCACCAACTACTTCAAGGACCTTGGCTTCGTTTGGCACATCTGGATCGCGACGCTTGTGCATGATCGCAAGTGGTGCGCTCAAGATGTCAGTCCAACGTTCAGCCACACGCACACGACCAGCATCTGGAGATACGACGGTGATCTTGTCGCGATCAACCGTGCGACCTACGTGTGCGGCAAGAATCGGAAGTGCAAACAAGTGATCAACTGGTCCGTCAAAGAAACCTTGAATCTGAGCAGTATGAAGATCCACACTCATCAAACGATCCGCTCCGGCAGTTGCGAATAGATCTGCCATCAAACGCGCTGAGATCGGTTCGCGACCTGCATGCTTCTTGTCTTGGCGAGCGTAACCATAAAACGGAGCCACAACTGTGATTCGCTTAGCTGAAGCGCGCTTTAGCGCATCAACCATAAGCAAGTGCTCCATGATCCATTCGTTAACAGGAGCAGTGTGCGTTTGAAGTACGAAGACGTCGCAACCACGAATGGATTCTTCGAAGCGAACAAAGATCTCGCCATTTGCAAAGTTGTAAGCACGAGTAGGAACTAGTTCAACACCAAGGTTGTCAGCGACGGCTTGTGCGAGTTCAGGATGTGACCGGCCTGCGATAAGTACCATCCGCTTTGCATTGTTCTGCGTGATGCCAGTCATCTAGTTTCCTTTACTTGGAGTTCTTATGGGATGAGTCTGCCAGTGCGGCCTTGGCCGAGTCGCTACCGGGTCTGCGTCTAAGCACCCAATCGACAATGTTGCGCTGGCGAGCCCGCCCAACAGCCATTGATCCAGCAGGAACATCTTCAGTAATAACCGAACCAGCAGCTGTGTAGGCACCGTCACCAATTACCAATGGGGCAACCAACATAGTGTCGCTGCCAATTCGAACGTGGTCACCAACTTGAGTGTGGTGCTTTTCTTGGCCGTCGTAGTTCACAAAGACTGTGGCCGCCCCAATGTTGGTACCTTCACCAATCGTGGCATCGCCAACATAAGAAAGGTGTGGCACTTTGGCATTCACGCCAAGGTTTGCATTCTTCATCTCTACGAAGCCACCGGCTTTAGCACCAGCACCAAGCACTGTTCCCGGGCGAAGGTAGGTGTACGGGCCAACATTTGCGCCTTCACCAATCACTGCGCCATTTGAAGTTGTTCGAATCACAGTTGCGCAATGATTTGCAATGGTGTCGTGCAATGAACAGTCAGGGCCAATAGTTGCGCCACCCCGAATTGTGCTTGCGCCAGTGATTGAGACATTAGACAAAAGTGTTACATCAGATTCAAGTACTGCAGTGCGATCAATCCAAACTGAATTTGGATCCACCATGGTTACACCTGCCAGCATCCATTCATTGTTGATGCGGTTTCGCAGTATTGCGCCAGCATCAGCAAGTTGGCGACGGTCGTTCACTCCAAGGATGTTTTCTTCTGAAGTTGCAACTGCCGAAACTTCATGGCCTTCGCTTCGCAAGAGACCTAGAACATCAGTTAAGTACTGCTCGCCTTGCGAATTATCTGTCGTTATCTTTGTGAGGCTCTCGCTCAGCAATTTGGCATCAAATGCATAGACTCCGGAATTAACTTCAGTGATGAGTATTTCTGAATCAGTTGCATCTCGGTGTTCTACGATTTTTTCAAAACCGTTACTAGAGTTGCGAACGATACGACCATAACCAGTTGCATCGGTCAGATGCGCTGTCAAAACTGAAGCTGCTTTGCCCGCAAGCGCATCAAGCGTTAGTTGCATGTCCGAAGTGGTCAGAAGTGGGGTGTCACCCGCAAGAACTAAAACAGGTCCAGTTAGTTCGCCTATTGCCTCCAGCGCAATCTTGACTGCATGGCCAGTGCCATTTTGCTCATCTTGCACAGCAGTAACTATTGCTGGATGTGCATTAGCTAAATGATCTTGAACTTGATCTCGGCCGTGGCCAACGATTACCAAAGTTTTTTTACTGTTTAAATCTGAGGCGGCAGCAAGCACGTGATCTAACAGCGTCAAGCCCAACACTTCATGGAGAACTTTTGGTTTTGTGGATTTCATTCGGGTGCCAGAGCCAGCAGCCAGGACAATAACTGCGGTGGGCTGAGAAGTTTGCGCGCCCGTTGATTTCACATACTTAGTTTACTGTTTCGAACTTGCTCCCGGACGTGGATTCGAACCACGATAAGCACCTCCAAAGAGTGCTGTCCTGCCATTAGACGATCCGGGAATACTGACCTCGGTATCCCTTGGCCTGCTTGCAAATCTTATTCTCCAATGGGCAAGATTCCCAAAACGAATAGGGTTTGGCACACTTCAGTGCCCATTTACGCAAGCGCAAGCGACCAATTGTGCAAGCGGTATCCTAAATGCGAGTACATCAGACAAAGGAATTTCTGTGGCAATCACACACGATCACGAAAACGACCTGGATTTATCCGGACGTTCCCGCGTGTCTGATGCTGACCGAGTTCGCATGACAGGCCATGAACGCCGGGCCCAGCTTGTTGAAGTTGGCCGCATGCTTTTTGCGGAAAAGGGTTTTGAATCTGTAACCGTTGAAGAAATTGCTCATACTGCAAATGTTTCAAAGCCGGTTGTTTACGAACACTTCGGATCTAAAGATGGTCTGTACGCAGTAGTCGTCGATCGTGAAATGACTTACTTACTTAACTCAATCACCAAGGCTTTGACTGCGGTCCACCCACGATTGCTGTTGGAACAAACCGCTTGCGCGCTATTTGATTACATCGAATCCAATACCGATGGATTCCGGATCTTGTTACGCGACTCTCCTGCTGCCTCATCTTCAACTACGCCGACCGGTAGCTTTGCTTCGTTGTTGTCTGATGTAGCACAGCGTGTAGAAGAATTGCTTTCAAAAGAATTCAAGTTACGTGGCTTTCCATTCCAGATGGCACCGATGTACGCGCACATGTTCGTAGGAATGGTTGCATTAACTGGTCAATGGTGGCTAGATGAACGCGATACTCCAAAAGACGAAGTTATTGCACACCTCGTTAACTTGGTTTGGAATGGTGCAGTGGGACTAGAAATCAATCCACGTTTGATTAGCCAAAGAAGTGAAAGTTAAGTTTTCTAACTGTTACTAGTTTTCTAGGCCTAGTGATTCTTCATCAAATGGCAAGACAATATCCCGTAAAACATTTGCTAACTTTTCCCGATCTGCTTTTGAGATGGTAGCTAGTAGCGATTTTTCTCGAGTCAACAACTCCTCAAGTGCACGATCTACTGCGGTCTTGCCGGCTTGGGTTAGTTGTACTAACACACCACGGCCATCAGTTGGATCTGGCATGCGAGCAACCAAGTTCTTTGATTCAAGTCGATCGATTCGGTTAGTCATAGTTCCGCTGGTAACTAGATTCTGAGAAATCAAAGCAGATGGAGTTAGTGCGTATGGTTTTCCGGTTCTGCGTAACGCAGCCAGTACATCAAATTCACCTGGCTCTAAATCGTTAGCCGCGAAAGCTTCACGTCTTGCGATATCGAGGTGACGAGCAAGTCTGGAAACTCGACTCAGAACTTGTAGTGGAGCAACATCGAGATCAGGGCGTTCTTGCTGCCAAGCATCGACAATGCGGTCGACTTCATCTGGTGTGCTCATCTAAGAGAGTCTAGGAGATTATCTTGATGTCGAGATAACTCGCGCACCATGAACTGGCCCGTGTGTGCGCAAAACATCATCAACTAAGCCGGAGGCCTTAAGTGCAACAACTAAATCAATTGCGCTGGATTCATCACGAACTAGGAATGCGCAGGTTGGCCCGCTGCCAGAAATAACTGCTCCCAATGCACCAGAATCGATTCCCTGTTCTAGTACTCGACCTAGTTGCGGTCGCGAAGTTGTGGCAGCCAATTGCAAGTCGTTATGCAGTAATCGACCAAGAGCAGGTGCATCACCGCGAGCTAACGCACTTAGTAATTCAGTTGGGACTTCTGGTGCTTCTTCGAATTCCAGCCCACGCATCTCATCAGTTTTTTCATAAATCTGTGCCGTCGACAAACCTTCATCAAAAGTTGCAAAGACCCAATGGAAACTGCCACGAATCATTACTGGGGAAAGCACTTCACCGCGGCCAACTCCGAGTGCGCAACCGCCATGCAGCATGAATGGCACATCGGACCCGAGAGTTGTAGCCATGGCATCAAGTTGATCGCGCGGAATTCCAGCATTCCAATACGTGTCACATGCCACGAGTGTGGCTGCTGCATCTGCGCTACCACCAGCCATGCCAGCGGCAATCGGAATTGATTTATCAATTTGAATATGAATGTTTGGATCTTCGCCACATGCCCGAGCTACCAACTCGGCGGCTTTCCACGCCAAATTAGTTTCATCGGTTGGAATTTGATCCGCGAAAGCGCCAAGGCCACTTATAGTTAACGAATCGGCAGCTGAAACGGTGACTTCGTCATAGATTCCAACGGCTTGAAATATTGTGGCAAGTTCGTGGTAACCCGAAAACTCTCGTGGCCCTACCCCAAGGTAAACATTTACCTTGCCAGGCACTCGAACGGTTACTGATTTAGTCACGACCTCAGGTTACTTTCTTAGCAAGCTGTGCGATAGCCACAAAATCTTGCAAACTCAACTGTTCGCCACGTAACCCAGGATCCACACCAGCATCTCTAAGGATGCTTTCCACTTTCTGAGGTGTTCCTAACGCGCTACCTAGCGCAGTGCGAAGGGTTTTACGACGTTGTCCAAAGGCAGCGTCCACAATAGTGAAAGTTAGTTCGCGCAATTCTGGATCAAATTCTCGTTCTTTGCGTACCAGTCGAACTAAACCTGAATCAACATTCGGAGCTGGCCAAAATACATTTCGTCCTACCGAGCCAGCTTTCGTGACTTCGCCATACCAAGCCATCTTGACGCTAGGTACGCCATAAATTTTGCTACCGGGTCCAGCTGCCATGCGATCTGCAACTTCTGCCTGAACCATAACCAGAATTTCTCGCAAGGACGGAAATGTTTCCAGGAAATGCAAAACAACTGGAACCGACACGTTGTAAGGCAAGTTTGCGACCAAATGCGTTGGCTCTATTGGTAACTCACTTATTCGCATTGCGTCTGCATTAATTACAGTGAGGTTTTTAATTAAATTTGGTGCATGCAACGTAATGGTCGATGGCAATGCGCCAGCTAAAACTGGATCAATTTCAACCGCTAGAACTTTTGCCACGTTCGGAAGTAGCGCCAAAGTTAGGGAGCCAAGTCCGGGACCAATTTCTACGACAACATCTGTTTTGCTTACGTGTGCTTGAGTAACAATTCGTCGGACCGTATTTGGATCAATTACAAAGTTCTGGCCCAACTTTTTTGTTGGGGTGGCATTTAGCGATGCTGCGAGTGCCCGGATCTCGGTAGCACCGAGCAATGTTGGATCTGTTGAATCAGGCATCTAGAAAGGTTTAGTACCAGTTGCGATCATAAAAGAAATCTAGAGCATCGCATGGAGTGTCGTAACGCTTCTCGATGTAGTTAGCACCCCATTTGATCTGCGTAACTGGATTAGTTTTCCAATCATCACCAAATGTGGCCATCTTGCGTCCTGGCAAACTTTGTGGAATTCCATACGCGCCAGAAGTTGGGTTTGTCGCTTTGTGATTCCAGTTGCTTTCTCGGAACCATAGAGTTTCTAGGCAACCGAACTGCTTTTCTCCCCAGCCAAACTCTTGATTGATGTAGAGCTTTGCATAATCTTTGTTTCCGGACTTTGTTCCAGTTTTGCCTTCAGCAGTAGCTATAGCCACCGCAATGTCTGATGGATCTCCGGTACCGCGAATCACAACGGCTTCAACTGGTTCGGCTGTTACTGCTCGACCGATTTCAGTTCGGGAAACTTCGTTGCCATCTACTAACTTAACTTCGTAAGTGATTTCAGCTAAGCCATTTTCACCTGCTTGCTTAACGATGTCAGTTCCAGCAGCGATAGTTGGATCGTCGGTGGCAGAGGTAACGAACTCTATTTCGGCTTCTTCAGTAACCAACTCGTTACTGATGGTGTGCTGTTTGACGTTATAGGAAACGGTTGAGTCAATTACCAATGCGGTTGAGTCAATGTAAGGAGGTTCCTGCTCGGAGCTATTTGCAGCAGTAATTCCACCTGTTAGTAATACCGCAGCACTGGCCACAATTACTGACCTAAGTGGAACATTATGATTTTTTGGGCGTGCATGACGACCAGGCGCACGATGGCGACCACGTTCTGTCATAACTTCCCCGCTTAATTTCAGTTTCAATTCCTATGATTCAATTCCTATGAATTGAACAGAAACTCCACGTTATCCCGAACCTCCCCCATTAAGGCAAGTTCATATTTGTCAAAAAGGTCCAAAAACCCTTGCAGCATTTGAAAAAAGTAGTTCACATATTTCTTGCTCAGATTGGCCTCGAACTTGGCAAATTGCCCGAACTGTCCACGGGATGTTTGTTGAGGCATTTGCCTGGCCGCGGTTAGGTGCTGGCGTTAAAAACGGCGAATCTGTTTCCACTAGCAGCAGGTGATCTGGGATTTCTAATATTGCATCACGCAGTTGTTGCGCATTCTTAAAAGTCACCACACCAGGTATAGACATGTACCAGCCTGCCTCGGCACAAATCTTTGCCATTTGCTCATCACCTGAGAAGCAATGAAAAACTACGGTCTCTGGTGCGCCATGATCTTCTAAAGTTCCAATGACGTCTTGATGTGCATCTCGATCGTGGATTATGACCGGTTTGCCCACTTCCCTAGCGATATCGATATGTGCGCGAAATGAAACGTGCTGCGCCGCTGCTTGCGATTCCTCGGTGCGGTAATAATCCAACCCAGTCTCACCAATTCCCCGAACTTGTGGCAACTTTGCCAGTTCAGCAATTGCTGCAAGAGAACTGTCTAAATCTGTGTCATGTGCAGCAGCGTTTGGATGCAGTGCCACAGTTGCCCAAACATCAGGATGCTCAAGTGCAGTCTTGGCAGCCCATTTAGAGCTGACAACATCGCATCCAACTTGAATAACTTTTGTGACATTTACCGACTTGGCGGCTGCCATTGCTTCATTAACATCTGGCAATACATATTCGTCATCAAAGCTGACGTCCATATGACAATGCGTATCCACTACTGGGCTGGCCAATGGCAACGCGAACTTCACTGCACTCACTCCTATACGTTAGCGACGAGTTGGTAACCTAGGCTGGTTAGAGGGCAGAAACGGGGTTGCCCAGTTCTACTGCAAGGGCAAATAAGTGATTCGTCGACTTCCAGGGCTTGATGGCTTACGTGGCATCGCAGTTTTGGCTGTAATCATTTATCACGGTGACATTTCATTCCTTGTAGGCGGCTTTCTTGGCGTAGACGTTTTCTTCGTGTTATCTGGATTCTTGATCACGACATTATTGATTAATGAGTTAACCGAGACCAATACCGTTGATCGCGCGCGCTTCTACATCCGCCGCATCCGTCGCTTAATGCCTGCACTATTTCTGGTTCTCTTTTTCAGTGTTTTGGTATCTGGATTGTTCGTATTAGATGCGGCTTATCACGTTCGCCGTGACTTGCCTTGGGCAATCACTTTTGTATTGAATTGGTCTTATCTTTTTTTCGAACAGTCCTACTTCGTAAACATTTCTCGCCCGCCGTTGCTGCAACATCTCTGGTCGCTTTCGGTAGAAGAACAGTTCTATGTAATTTGGCCGATCATGTTGATTGGACTTTACAAAGTTAAGATCGGAAACCTAACTCCACGAGTAAAGATATTTATTGCATCCTCAGTTCTCGCAATTGCATCAACAGCTTGGATGGTTCACCTTTCAGTTGCCAATGGTTTTCCGATTCCAAATGATCCAAGCCGGGTCTATTTTGGAACTGACACCCATGCCATGGGATTACTTGTCGGTTGTGCCGCAGCTGCACTTTGGCGATCGGAACGACTCAGCGAACGCTTGACTCCCGATCGAGTAGCGGCAATGAATGGACTTGGGCTTTTAAGTCTCGCTGGATTGGCATACTTCTTTTTATTTGTCAGTGAGTTGAACGAATTTTTATATCGCGGTGGATTCCTGGTGCTTTCGATCTTGACTGCAATCCTGGTCGTAGTTGCTGCTCACCCAGCTTTGAAGTTTGGTCAGCGCCTGGGCAATCCTGTGCTCAAGTGGTTTGGCGATCGATCTTACGGAATCTATTTGTGGCATTGGCCGATCTTTGTATTGATGCGCTCAGGTATCGACATTCAATGGGCAGAGCCAATCGCATTCTTGGTGAAGGTTGCGATAGTTCTAGCGATAGCCGATTTGTCGTACCGCTATGTTGAATTACCAATTCGGCAAGGCGCGATCGCTTCCCGATTGGCAGTTTGGCGCGCAGCGGGTGTGCCACGCCCAAAGGCCCGAACCCTTATGACTACAGCAGTCACAGTTGTAGTGTTGTCCGCCAGCTTGGTTGGCATGTATCGAGTGCCAACTCCGGATGCTGGAAACTTAACTGGAATTGGCGGCATCACTGCAATTGATGAAGATCCCGTTGCCGTAGTTGAACCAACACAAGAACCAGATGGCGATCCGGTGATCAATTCTCAGCAAGCAGCGACTGTGCAAGAAGAAATTCAGGCCAAGATTCCACCTGTGGTCTTTGGTGACTCAGTTGTACTTGGCGCTCGAGAAAGCCTGAAAGCAGTGATGGGTGAGATTTCCATCGATGCTGCAGTAAGTCGCCAACCTGAAACGATTGCAGAACGCATTAGAGCGCGGCGTGATGAGCGACGGTTAGGTCCTGATGTCGTGATCCATATGGGTACCAATGGAATTGTGCAAGAAGAAGACTTGAAACCAATTCTCGAAGAACTCCGCGATCGCAATCGAGTTGTTGTTGTAAACGTTCGAGTACCACGCGTTTGGATGAACCCAACTAACGAAGTAATTGTCTCGCTAGTTGGGCAATATCCAAATGTTCGATTAGCTGATTGGAATGCAGTTTCTAAAGGCAAGAAAGGTTACTTTGCACCAGACGGTGTGCATTTAACCAAGACCGGTGCCGAAGTTTTTGGCAATCTAGTAAACGACACACTTCGCAGCCCCTAAGCGGCAAGCACTTAAATTGTTTCTGGCTCTTCAATTCTTGGGAACATGGATTCGCTCTTGGTAATTTTCACACCAGGCTTTAACTGACCCCAAGTAGCTACATCATTAAATAACTGTCCGATACCTGATTCAGCAGCACCAATGTCACTCCACAGTGCGCTCATGCTCTTTGGCATGATCGGTGAATACAAAATCGAAATTGCTCGTAGTGATTCGCAGACTGTATAGAGAATTGTGGCTAGTCGCAGCCGGCTCTCGGCATCGTCTTTCTTAGCCAATGTCCAAGGCTCTTGCTCAGTGACATAAAGGTTTACGGCGTCAATGAATTCCTTAACGGCAACAATTCCGGTCTGGAAATCAAAGGCTCGGATTGATACATCTGCCTGTGTTGAAGTTTTAACCAACAAATCAGTCAAGACTTTTTCATCTGCAGTCAGTTCACCTGGTGCTGGCAAAAGGCCATCGAAGTTCTTAACAACCATGGCTTGAACTCGGCTAGCTAAGTTGCCAAGACCGTTTGCAAGTTCTGCGGTGTAGCGCGCAACCAAGTCTTCCCACGAGAACGATCCGTCTTGGCCAAAGATGATTGCCCGCATGAAGTAGTAGCGGAAGGCATCCGAACCAATTAAGTCGACAATGCTTTGTGGTGAAATACCAGTGAGCTTGCTCTTGCTCATTTTTTCGCCACCAACTAGCAGCCAACCATGTGCAAAGACACATTTCGGAAGTGGCAGATCAGCAGCCATTAACATTGCGGGCCATATCACAGCGTGGAAACGAAGAATGTCTTTACCAACTAAGTGCACATCAGCTGGCCAAGTTTGCGCGAACTTCTTTGCGCCTTCACTGCCTGGTTCGTCGCCTAGGCCGACTGCAGTTGCATAGTTAAGCAGCGCATCGAACCATACGTAAACAACTTGTGATGGATCCCAAGGAACTTCAATACCCCAGTCAAATGTGGAGCGGGAGATTGATAGATCTTGAAGTCCTGATCGCAAAAACGACATAACTTCGTTGTAAGCAGATTCCGGTCGGATTGCTTGTGGATTTGCTTCATAGTGCTTAATCAAAGCATCGGTGTAGGCCGAGAGCTTGAAGAAATAATTGGTTTCACTGATTTGTTCAACTGGCTTGGAATGAATTGGGCAAAGCTTTTCATTTGCTTCGCCGTCAATTAAGTCACCTGGAAGCTTGAACTCTTCGCAGCCCACGCAGTACGGACCTTCATACGCACCTTCATAAATGTGACCAGCTTCTTTTAGTTGCGATAGAAATCTTTGAACCCGCTTAGTGTGACGCTCTTGTGTCGTTCTGATGAAATCATCATTAGCTGCATCAATCACATCGAGCACTGGCAACCACGCATCAGTGACCAGCTTGTCAGCCCAGGCCTGTGGCGCAACGTTATTGGATTCAGCTGTACGTAAAACTTTTTGACCGTGTTCATCAGTTCCAGTTAAGAACCAAACATCTTCACCAGCCATGCGGTGCCAGCGAGTCATAACATCGCCAGCAACAGTTGTGTATGCGTGACCGATATGTGGCGCATCATTTACGTAGTAAATGGGCGTTGTCAGATAGAACGCTTTATTGCTGGTCATGCGTTAAGTCTAGAGCGAAACTGGATTAACTTTTTCGCTGGCGCTGATCGGCAAGTACTGCGTCGTAGACATCGCGCTTCGGAACGCCAAGCTCTCGAGCCACCGATGCAATGGCATCTCGCTGGGTCTCGCCTACTTCAACCCGAGTTGCAACCAGACCAACCCAATCTTGCGCTGTAGTTTCTGGAAGTGGCTGGGCACCAGAAATCACCAAAGTGATTTCGCCCAGGATCTCGCGATGACTCCACGCAACTAACTCAGCCAAAGTGCCGCGCACTACTTCTTCATAAGTCTTAGTTAGTTCACGACAAATCACACCTTGTCGATTTGAACCAAAGACCACTTCTAGATCTACCAGTGAATCAACTAACCGATGCGGGGCCTCAAAGAAAACCATAGTTCGCTGTTCGTGCAGTAACGATTCACACAGAGTTCGGCGCTCACCAGATTTCCGCGGCAAGAAACCTTCAAAGGAAAATCGATCAACAGGAAGTCCACTAACGGCAAGCGCTGCCAGGACTGCTGATGGTCCAGGAATCACCGAGACCCTTACGTCCTGTGCAATAGCTTCTTGTACTAACCGATAGCCAGGATCACTCACACTTGGCATGCCAGCATCCGAAATCATTACAACGGTTTCGCCGGAAAGCACGCGTCCAATTAGTTCAGGACTCTTGGCTTCTTCAACAGCATCGTAAAACGACCAGATCTGTGCCTGGGTTGTGATTCCCAAATCAGATAGCAAGCGATGGGCTCGTCTGGAATCTTCGGCCGCAATTACATTTGCGGTTTCCAGAATTTCTCGCAGTCTTGCCGAGGCATCACCAACGTTTCCAATTGGTGTCCCTGCAAGAAATAGCTGACCTGACATTCCTCTATCATTCCGTAAATCAGACCAGGTCCGAATCATTCACTAAATCAGAACAACTCCTGTACTTTTAAGCAGTGGAGACAACTGAGGTAGCCGAACCGGTTAAATCAAGACGAGCTCCGTTTGACCTGGACCTAAAGTCCAAACCAGCGGGTGGTTGGGCTGGCTGGCGTGGGCCATTGGCTGCCACTGGTTTAGCTGCACTTTTGCGCCTGCCGTATTTAGGTCAGCCACACGCAATCATTTTCGATGAAACTTATTACGTCAAAGATTCTTTGGCGCTTTTAACTTTTGGTCACGAGCGCAAAGTTATTGAAGATGCTGACTCAGTTTTGTTGGCTAGTGGTGGCGAAAACTTCGCCAGCATCTTTACCGATGCTGCTTCATACATAGTCCACCCTCCAGTAGGAAAGTGGGTTATCGCCAGCGGTGAAGCACTCTTTGGCGCAACGCCATTCGGGTGGCGTATCGCGATTGCAATTCTGGGCATCCTTAGCGTTTTACTTACGGCGCGAATTGCTCGTCGACTAACTAACTCGAACTTCATCGGAACGGTAGCTGGGTTATTGCTCGCACTCGATGGACTGCACATCGCAATGAGCAGAACTGCATTGCTTGATACTTCCCTATCGTTCTTTGTGCTTTGTGCATTTGGCTTCTTGATTATGGATAGAGATTCAGCAAATTCTGGCGGTTCAAAATCTTGGCGCTGGGCCATGGTTGCCGCTCTTGGGTTAGCTTGCGCAACTAAATGGAGTGGAGTTTACTTCGCAGCTGCCTTTGGAATTCTGATGCTGGTTTGGGATTACGAACGAAGAAGTAAGCGCTTAGAAGGTTTTGCGGTTTGGCTAACTAAGGATTTCTTGCCGGCACTATTGATGCCATTTGTAATCGTTGCGATTTACATTTCAAGTTGGATTGGCTGGTTTAGAAGTTCGGGTGGCTGGAATCGAAACTGGGCGCAGGAAAACGATGTGACTTCATGGATGCCAGACGCGCTAGTAAGCCTGTTTCACTATCACAAAGACATGTTGAGCTTTCATACAAACTTGGTAACTCCACATAGTTACTCAGCAAATCCCTGGTCCTGGCCATTAATGATTCGCCCAACAAGTTTCTTTTACGAAACTGATCCAACTTGTGGCGCTGAGAAATGTTCCCAAGAAGTAATTCCTCTTGGTAATCCTTTGATCTGGTGGGCTGGTGTTATCGCACTGGTAATCATCATTTACTTTGCAGTTGCCCGTCGACATAGTGCTGCGCTTCCAATTGCTGTGGCATTTGCTGCCGGTTGGGTACCTTGGTTGTTTTTCCCAGAACGAACCACATTTAGTTTCTATTCAGTCGCCTTCATTCCGTACACAATTATGGCGTTAGCTCTGGTGCTTTACCTGGCAAATGAAAGAGTGAGAAGCGATAAACCATTTGCCTGGCGCTGGCCTACTTTGAGTTTCTTAATTGTGGCCGCAGTGCTAACTGTGTTCTTCTATCCGATCTTGACTGGGCACTCAATTTCTTATGAGATGTGGCAGTTGCGGATGTGGCTTCCAAGCTGGGTTTAACCAGCTCAAATAAGCACTGCTGGGTTTAGCCAGATATTGCTTTGAAGGATCGAAGCCGCAAGCTGTTTGTAACTACAAAGACACTTGAGAAAGCCATTGCGGCTGCGGCGATCACTGGCCCGAGCAATCCGAGCATGGCAAGTGGAATTGCAGCAACGTTGTAGGCAAAGGCCCAAAACAAATTGATCTTGATAGTGCGCATTGTTGCGCGCGATAACTCAATCGCATCAACGGCTGCAGCCATGGTCGAACGTAACAAAATAATGTCAGCCGCACTAGCTGCCACATCAGCGCCAGTACCCATTGCCAAACTTAAGTGCGCTTTGGCTAGCGCAGCAGCGTCATTGATGCCATCACCTATCATTGCGACATAGTGTCCATCGTTTTGATTGGCAGCTACTAATTCAAGTTTTTGCGCCGGTGAGCTACTTGCGAAGTACTGAGATATGCCTAGCTGCTGACTAACTTTTTCAACAGCAACTTGATTATCACCCGAAGCAACAATCGGAGTGATCTTCAACTTTTGCAGATGTGCCAGCGCTGGAATGGCACTTGGATCCAATGCGTCAGCTAGCGCGATTACTGCAACAGCGTAGGCATCTCGGTAGACAACAACCACACTGTCACCGCGAGCTTGGAATCTTTCGGCAGCTTGGGCGAACTCACCTTCTGGAGCACCCAACCATTTCGGAGATCCCAAAGCGCAAGGATGGCCAGCAACTAAGCCTTGAACACCTGAGCCGCCAACTGTGTGAACTTTAGTTGCCGTTTCTTTAGTGAAATCAAACTTGCGGGCATGAGTTCGCAGACTGGTAGCAATTGGATGAGTTGAGCTGGCTTCAAGCGAATCCACAATTTGCCAGAGTCCAGCGGGCATAATCTTGGTGAAAACTTCCACCACACTCATGCGGCCGTCAGTCAAAGTTCCAGTTTTGTCCATAATCATGACATCGATTTTTTGGCTGGACTCGATGGCATGTGGTCCGCGAATCAAGATTCCAAGTTGGGCTCCCCGACCAGTTCCAACTAACAACGCAGTTGGTGTAGCAAGACCTAGTGCACATGGGCAAGCAATTACTAAGACTGCAATTCCAGTTGTGATGGCAAAACCGGCATCGCCCAAGATCGCATACCAAGTGACAGCAGTAAGTAGCGCGAGGACCACAACAATTGGTACGAAGATTTCAGAAATCCGATCGACTAATCGGGTGACTTCGGCTTTGCCAGTTTGCGCTTGATGAACCAGTCTCGAGATTCCCGAAAGCACAGTATCTTTGCCAACTGCCTTGGCTTGAATGGTGAGCGCAGTGTCAATCAGAACTGTGGCACCAATAACTTCGTCGCCAGCAGATACTGCAACTGGGAGTGATTCGCCGGTAACTAACGAGTTGTCAACGTGGCCAGAGCCCGAAATCACAATTGCATCAACAGGGATCTGGCTTCCGGCGGGAACATAAATCGTGTCACCGACTTTTACGTCTTCGATCGCAGTATTAACTTGACCACCATTTTTGATCACCAGAGCAAACTTTGGATTTAAGCTAGCCAAATTCTCAATGGCTTTTTGTGATTGTTCACGAGCTCGGTGTTCTAGAAACTTTCCAAGTAGAACAAGTGTTGTGACGCCAGCCGCAACTTCAAAATATAGTTCGGGATGTGCAGAAGTGCTTTGCGATGGGAAAAACTCTGCACTCATTTTCATGCCAACGGCCCCAGCAGCAGTGAACAAAACTGCCCACATTGACCAGAGGTAAGAAACTAAAACACCAAGACTTACCAGCGAATCCATGGTGACTGCGCGATGGCGGGCATTCAGAAAAGCTGCACGATGAAATGGCCAGGCGCCCCAAATTGCAACTGGAGTTGCTAGCGCGGCACAAACCCATTGCCAATATGAAAACTGCATTGATGGCATCATCGAAAGCGTCATAAGTGGAATAGTCAACGCCGCAGAAACCATCAATCTGATGCGAAACTCACGCACTCCGTACAGTTCAATGGCTTTACCAGAAATCGATGCGGTGTAACCCGTCTTTTCAATGGCAGTAATTAGCTGTTCGTTCGTTACCTCTGGATCAACATCTGCAAATGCCACGCCTGTTGCGTAGTTAACTGACGCTCGAACGCCATCGAGTTTTTCTAAGGATTTTTCAACGCGACGCGAACATGAAGCACAGGTCATTCCACCTACGCTGAGTTCAACGCTTCTGGCTGACATTAGTTGGGAACGAGCTCGTATCCGGCGTCATCGATAGCAGTAGCCAGTTGCGCTTGTTCTAGCGCAGCATCCGAAGTAATCGTGACCTGACCAGATTCCAAATCAACTTCAACTTCAGTAACTGAAGCAAGCAGTGAGAGTTCCATAGTTACAGCAGAAACACAGTGTCCACAAGTCATTCCTGACACATTAATTGTGGTTTGCATTTCACTCTCCTTCGCTCACTTAATTGTACTGCGAAGGGATTATTCGTTTACCGCGCGCTTTTCTGCAACTTCTGGATAAGTCTGCGCTGCAGCTAACGCAGCCTTGCGTGCCTTCTCCATCGCAATCGCACGCGCTTCTTCCAGGCGCTTTTGCGATTCTTGAATTCGAGCAGCACGCTGGGCCTTTAGTATTTCAGCTTGTTCCACCATGTCTTGGCCAGTCCATGGTTTTTCTGAATCAATGACTCGGGAATACGTAGTTGCTTTGTCAGCTTTTACATAAGACGGAAGTGGAGTTTCAATTGGCTGCCAGGTGCGACGAGTTTCGGTAACTGTTTGAGTTAACGAAATAATTTCAGTGCGATGATCTGGAGCTGCGGCCTGAGTTCTTGGTGCAGTCTCATCTTGAGTTTGCTGGTTACGTACCGGACGAGTTGCTCGCTTAGCATTTAGCGCAGCAACTAATGCAAAACCAACGATGAGAAATGTTGGCGCGGCAATCCAGAAAACTGAAATTCTGCCAGCGGTACCTAAAACAATTGTTGCTACCAAAGCTGTGAACAATATCATTGCAACTCGTCGCCGACGAACGAAGGCAAGTTGTCGTGATGACATTGGTTCGCGTTGTTGCCAGCGCCACTTTATCGCTACTTCGTCTGGTGCGCGCAAACCTTTTTCTACTTGAGCGCGGTCGTGGCTCTTTAACCAGATCGGAACTAAGACAACGGCCCACATCACAACAACGATGAGATATAACAAGCCGGTCATGGTTATTTACGGTACGGCGTTTTCCCCAATATCTTGCGGAACTAAAGGGTTACTAAGTGCTCGTGTCGCGCTTACTAAAGATGTGATCGATCACAGTACCCGAAATCGTATTAGGCATCATGACGTAAACATTGTGATCTCGCCATTGGCCATTGATGTGCAAGAACGCTGGGCGCAGACCCTCAAAGCTGTAACCAAGGCGAATTGCCAAGCGGTTACTTGGAATATTCTCAGGCCTTACTGCAATTTCGATCCGATGAAGTTTTAGAGTTTGCAGCAAGTGATCGGTGACCAGGGCTGCAGCCGTCGTCATAACTCGCTTGTCCGAGGCGGACTCGTCGATCCAGTAGCCGAAGTGACAGCCCCGCAGTGATCCGTACGTTATGTCCGAAACATTGATTTGGCCAACGAAGGCTCCCTGGTACTCGACAACAAACGGCATAGTTCGACCATCTTTAGCCTCAACCAACATGCGCTTGGCACTTTGTCTAAATGTCGGTGGTGGTTCAACACTTGGCATTGGTGATGTGGCTTCCCACTCTTGCAACCAATCGTTATTTGATTGACGTAATTGTTGCCATCTTCGGGCATCACGAACCCGTAACGGACGCACTCTTACATCACCGTGGGTCAAAGTGGCCGGCCAAGCTTTCGTCACTTGCTCACCTTAGTTATTCGTCACCCAAAGCATCAAGTTGAATTACTTTTACGGTGTCACCAGCATTCAAGCGCGTAGTTCCAACCGGTACGACAATTAAGGCATCTGCAGTTCCTAAACCAGCCAATGGATGATCGTTGTTGTTTTCAACGGAACGAACCACTGGAACATTGCCAGACTTAGAAACATGCGCCCGCACATAACGCGCATCATCACCGGCGCCATCAACTGTGGTCTCGAGCCGAGCTTCAATGACTCGGTGATGCAATTTGCTATGACCCATTAACCGACGGATCAAAGGTCGTACGAATATGTCAAAGGAAAGCAGCGCGCCAACTGGGTTACCCGGCAAAACGAAAATTGGCGTTGAGTCCGGGCCAATCACCCCAAAACCTTGAGCTCCGCCAGGAGTCATATTCACCCGGGAAATTTCCACTTGGCCAAGCTCTCGAAGCACGTTAGTCAGTAAGTCATAGTCACCGGCGTTCATGCCACAAGCCGTAATGATTACATCTGCGCGAACCAATTGATCTTCGATTGCTGATCTGATCAGATCTGAATCACTTTGTAATGGGCCAACACGAAATGTCATTGCGCCTGCTGCAGTTGATGCTGTCGTCAATGCGATGCCATTGATATCAGGGCGAAGATCTTCCAAAGTTCCTGGGTCTGCTAGATCACTACCAACCGTCAGGATCACAACGCGAGGTTTTGGATGAACCCAAATGCGTCCTAAGTTTGCTGCTGCCAATAGTGCAACGTGTCGAGCGCCGATAGCAGTACCTTGCGGCAACAGCATGTGTTCTTTGTCATCATCTTCAGTTGTGACTTGCTCTGCAAGCACGCAACCAACTGCGCCAAGCAGTCCAACTTCTAAAGATTCCAGCGGTGACACATCAGTCAAAACCGCTTCTAGGTGTTGCTCGACTGAGCGCATTAAATCTTGCCCGCCAAGTACGAGGTTAGCCAGGCACGCAGGTCTGGTCCAAGGTCATCGCGGTCAAGAGCGATTGAAACCACACTCTTCAAGTACGAAAGTTTGTCGCCGGTGTCATAGCGTTTGCCACGGAACACCACAGCATGCACGCCACCGCCAGATTTAGTTGGCATATCAATTAATGAGGCCAGTGCATCAGTTAATTGAATTTCGCCACCACGGCCAGGAGCAAGATTTTCTAACAACCCAAAAATCGCTGGATCAATTACATAGCGACCAATTACCGCCAAGTTGCTTGGCGCAGTTCCGGATGCCGGTTTTTCCACCAATTCAGTAACGCGAACGATGTCTGGGTTATCGGTTGGCGCTACTGCAGCACAACCATACAAATGAATTTGATCTTCTGGTACTTCCATCAGGGCAAGAATGCTGCCACCAAATTTTGTTTGCGCAGCGAACATGTCTGGCAAAACTGGAGTGCGGACATCAACTAAATCGTCACCAAGTAAAACTGCAAACGCCTGATCGCCAACATGTTCTTTAGCCATGCTCACGGCATGACCTAGTCCCATGGGCACACCTTGGCGCACGTAATGCATCGCAGCTAAGTCTGCGAGTTCTGTAATTTCACTTTGCATTTCAAATGCGCCACGTTCCGCCAAAGTTCGTTCCAGGCTCGGTGAGCGATCAAAGTGGTTTTCTAGCGAATCTTTATTTCGGCCAGTTACAAACAGTACGTCGTTGATACCTGCAGCGACAGCTTCTTCAACTACATATTGAATAGCCGGCTTATCAACAACTGGAAGCATTTCCTTTGGAGTTGCCTTAGTTGCTGGCAAAAACCGAGTGCCCAATCCCGCTACTGGTATTACGGCTTTATTGATCGTGCCCCTGTTGCTCATACCTAGACTTTACTGGCAATACGGTTAAGGAATGGTAAGTCGTTCCAAAGACACAGTGCGAGAGCAATCAATCGCGGCTAGATCTGCGCGCAGTAGTGCAGAAATTTCTGCAGCTGGAATCGCAATTGCAAATCATGATTGGGCTGTATTGTGCCCGGGGCAGTTAGTCACTTGTTTTGTTTCGATGGCTACCGAGCCACCGACTGGCGAGGTGCGAACAAAGTTACAAGCTCTCGATAAAGATGTGGCACTACCAATCATGCAGTCAGGACATTCCCTGGCTTGGGGCTTTGATGGCACTGACTTAGTCAAGAACAGTTACGGGATCTATGAACCAGCGCCTACTGAAATTGATATCGCTAAGGCAAGTGCAATTCTGATTCCAGCCCTTCGAGTTGGGCGCGATGGTTCTCGCTTAGGTCGCGGCGCTGGTTATTACGATCGCGCGTTAGCTAATGTCCCAGCGCATTCAAGCGGTGGACCTATCCGAATTTGTCTAGTGTTTGACGACGAAGTTGATGACTCAGTCCCAAGTGAACCGCACGATGCGCTCATTGATTTAATCGTTACGCCAAGTGAAGTTATTCAAGTTAACTAAATAAGTAGCGTCCCAGGATCAGACCAACGCCAGCGGCAACAATTCCACCTGTTAACAAAGTAACTGCGTAAATCATTGCTGGCCTGAATGCTTGGGCCAATAATCTGCGCTGTATTTGCAAACTAACACCACTGAAAGTTGTCAGCGCTCCACAAAATCCGATTCCCAGAATCACTTGCCATTCCCCCGGTAAAGCTAAAACAATTCCAAGCAAGAATGCGCCAACAACATTCACTAGCCAAGTCGCGCGTGGGAACGCAGAACTTCCAACTGGTGGCAAGTAGTACTCGACTGCAAACCTGATGAAGCCACCTAGTGCAGCTGCGAAAACAAATAGCATCAAATTCATTTGCGATCACCTAGCAAACTGCCAATGTGAGTTGCCGCAACACCAACTGCAAACGTGCCCACAACATAGGTGATCGAAATCAATGGTGTACTTGCTAGTTGCAAAGTTTCTACCGCTATTGCCGAGAAAGTGGTGAAACCTCCAAGTACACCGGTGACAACAAAGTGACGACGCGTTTCGTTATTCACAATGCTTGGTGAACTAGCAATCAAACCAATTAACAACGCTCCAATGACATTAACTATGAAAGTCGACCACGGAAACGAAGTTTCGCTGGGCACCTGAGTCCAGTAAGAAATTTGTAATCGAGCAAGTGATCCAAGTGTCGCCCCAAAGGCTGCAACTAAACCAAACTTAAGCACTTGGGCTTGGGGTGCTTGCTGGAGCAGGTGCCGCCACTGGTGCTGGAGTCGACGCAGGTTTTGATGCTGAACTTGAGTCCGTTGAACCTGAGTCTGATGAACTTGGAGTCGCCGACGATGTCGTGCCACGAGAATCGTTGCGATAGAAACCGGAGCCCTTGAAAACTACCCCAACCGAACCATAAACCTTTTTCAAGGCTTCAGCTTTGCATTCAGGGCAACTTGTTAATGCGTCGTCTGAAAAGGACTGGACTACTTCAAGTGGTGCATCGCACGCGCCGCACACGTATTGATAAGTAGGCATGATTTCCTTTCGACTCTGGCAATCGTACCTGTGGACAAATTAAGTCGCGAAATTTGAATTCGACTTATCGTGGCACCACTATGAAAAACCTTGAATTTCTGCATAAGTACTATCCCTTGATAGTGAGGTATCGCCGATCGATCGCTGCCTCACTTGCTGGATTTGGCACGTTAATCGCACTTAGTTTGGTGATTCCTGGTCCTGGTTCGCAAACCAAAGTTTTAGTTGCTACTAGTCCCCTGTCGGCTGGCACAACATTGACTGCATCAGACTTTATCCAAAAAACTTTGCCCGATGATTTTGCTTGGTCAACCTTGCAAGCTCAGCCAAGTGATTTAGTTGGCCGAGTATTAGCGCATTCAATTGCAGCGAATCAACCAATCAGCAGCAGCGATCTGATCGGGCAAGGACTACTTACCGGATTTCCTGAGAACTATGTTGCAGTTTCAATTCCGGTTAGCGCCAGTACTAGTGCCTCGCTTCTAAGCGTTGGAAATGTAATTGATGTTTACGGCTCAAGTAATGATGGCTTTAACACTGGAGTCCTGATTGCTTCCCGCGCCAGAATCCTTGCAATTCCATCAAGCGGCAAGAGTTCGATGTTTTCTGGAGGATCGACGACTAATTCGATCATTGTTGGTGTGGATTCGGTAGCGGCAATAAGTATTGCCGGGAATGCTTCCAATCAAGAATTTACGATTGCGCTGCTTCCATAGCGTCTTGCGCTATCCGTGATGTGGTGGCACATCTTCCAGAAGTTCGCGGTCGCGATTAGTCGGTGGCGCAACATCATCGCTGGTTTGTTCCGGAGTTAACTCAACGCCATCAAGCAATGCCCGTAACCTTGCCGAACTCTGGGACTTTGCGTCCACAGTATCGTCAGGATTATTGGGCGAGGAACTCATACTCCTATGCTGATACCTAAGGATTGAAAAACCTAATTCAAACTGCGAATGAAATGGAAACTCAATGGGCATCGTCTGGGATATCAACGTTGAACGCCCAGAATTTCCGCCACTCAAAACCAACCTTGAAGCTGACCTAGTTGTAGTTGGACTGGGTGGCTCTGGATTGACTGCACTATTACATGCAGCCCAGCGTGGCTTAACGGTCATCGGGATTGATTCGGATCGCATTGCTGCTGGTGCTGCTGGTCGTAATGGTGGCTTGTTATTAGCTGGCATTGCAGATTTTCACCACAACATTCGAAGAGATTTTGGCATTGAGCGGGCAATCGCGCTCTACCAACACACTTTGAATGAAATGGATCGCATCGAGGCAACTACTCCTGAAGCTGTATCTCGAATTGGTGCCCTGCGAATTGGCGAGTTGCATCGCGGCGATGATCCAGCCGAACTTGGTGATACCTATGAACATCGCGATGCCTTAATTGCGGATGGCTTTCCAGTTGAGGATTACGAAGGTGAACAAGGTGTTGGGATCTTGATCCCAACAGATGGAACTTTTCAGCCTGCTAAGCGCGCTGTGTTATTAGCAAAACTTGCTCAATCGGCTGGCGCTCAAATCTTCACACATTCACCTGCAATCAAGATTGAATCCGGACTAGTAACAACTGCCCAAGGCAGCATTAAGGCAAAGCACATCATCGTTGCAGTTGATGGCAACTTAGGTAAAGCGCTGCCGGAAGTATCTGAACTAGTACAGCCAACTCGCTTACAAATGATTTCGACAGCGCCAGAAACCAAACTGAAAATGAAATACGCAGTTTATGTCCGGCAAGGTTGGGACTACTGGCAACAGCTTCCAGATGGCCGGATTGCCATTGGCGGCGGTCGTGACTTGGCTTTGGAGCAAGAAGCAACTGATGTGGTTGAACCGACTCAGATTATGCGAGATTATCTGGAGCGCAAACTTCAGGACATTGGTGTGACCGCACCCGTTGAACATCACTGGGCTGCAATCGTCAGCTACACCGATTCTGGATTGCCAATTGTGAAAGAAGTGCAGCCTGGCGTTTGGGCAGTTGGCGCTTATTGCGGAACTGGAAATGTGGTTGGCGCACTCTTGGCTCGCAGCGCAGTTGATCATTGCATTGATGGACACAGCCAAGTGATTACGGACTTTGCGAGTTAGCCACATGACTACTGAACTATTGCCAGCCGAAGTTTGGCACGAATTACGTGAAGATCATCAGGCAAAAGTGGTGCCTTGGATTACGCCCCGTTTGGAACGACGCTCTCGACATGAAAGCCATCCAGTCGATGACTTCTTATTTGAGTACTACCCAATCAGCACAAACAAGTTATTGAATTGGCATCCTGGATTTGGAACTTCTCTAGAAGCAACTGAAATTGAATCCGAAGACTTTCCATCTGGAAGCTATGAATTCATCGATAACAAAATCCAAATTCGCAGTGAGTGGTTAATCAAGCATCAAGAAGCCGCAATTAGCTTGATTGACTTCCTGACAAAAACTCAAGAACGTTCAATTCGTTCAGGTTGTTTTGGTTTGCATGAATGGGCCATGGTTCTTGGCACTGAAGATGTCAGACACGAGAAATGGCCACTGCGACTGAGCCAAGAAAAGATTCGTGCAACTATCGATGAAGTTGGACTACGCTGCACTCATTTTGATGCATTCCGCTTTTTCACTCCAATTGCTGCGCCGCTAAATCCCTTGCAATTAACTCCCGTTGATCGAAATGAAGTCGAGCAACCTGGCTGCCTGCACGCCAATATGGATTTGTACAAGTATGCGCAACGGTTTGCCCCAATCGTTGGCTCAGGGATTGTTCGGAGTGCTTTTACGTTAGCTAAAGACATCAGAACCGTAGACATGCAAACTGCTCCATATGATTTAGCTGACCTTGGTGTGGTTCCAATTCCAGTTGAAACTCAAGCTGGCCGGGATAAGTTTGCCGAACTGCAACTGGGATTTGCGCAGCGTGCACAAAACTTGCGAACTGAATTGATCACAGCCTTGAAAACTGCGTGTGTATCCGCAGAAATCAAGGGATAAATTCACATATTTCAATCACGGTAAGATTCAAGTTATGTCACGTCGCAGAGTTGATCCCCAGCCACCAACTGAAAAGGTATCTAAATCTGGAAATAGTAGACATCGTGGCCGCAGAGCAGCCAAATCAGCCGCAGTAGCAACTATCACGGTCGATCGGCCACATGGCTTGGCAGTTTTAAGCAACTCAGACCGCAGACTCTTGGCAATCGTTGTAGGCGTTTCAATCGCCGCTGGAATTCTAAACAACACAAATGGAAATCCGGTTTTATCTTTCTTGGCTTCAGCAATTGCCTTGGGTGCGATAGCTCGATTGGTAGTGCGAAGTGTTGAGGCGATAAGCGATCGAATTGGTCGTGGCTTAAACGGTCTGTTGCAATCATTGCTGGGTAACCTTCCTGAGATTTTTGTAATTCTGTTCGCGCTTAAAGCTGGTCTTTACGAAATTGTTAAGGC
Organism: Candidatus Nanopelagicales bacterium; assembly: GCA_036796575.1. GTDB lineage: Bacteria > Actinomycetota > Actinomycetes > S36-B12 > UBA5976 > UBA5976. Next base: position 287,369 of record DAIRCR010000002.1, read on the forward strand.
CACCATTGTTGGATCTGTAATTGCCAACATTTTGCTAGTTATGGGTATCGCTTTTGTAGTTGGTGGACGCAAGTATGGTCGTCAGTCCTTCAACGTAGTTTCTGCTCGCCAGTTAAGTATGTTGCTGGCGCTATCAGTCTTTGCACTTGCAATTCCATCACTTGTAGCATCCTTTGATACCCCAGCAGTTATGTATGAGCGCGAAATCACTGTCGTAATATCATTGCTGTTAATTGTTTTGTTTTTAGCTTCAATTCCAGACACAATACGTCACGCCAATCACGAATCGCCCGTAACTGGAACCAATGAGGCGCTCGTTGCTGCCCGAGAAGTTGATGAGCACGGACAATGGACGATTAACATTTCAATCTTTATGGTTTTGGTTGCCCTCGTTGGCTCGATTGTAGTTTCCAGCTGGTTCGTCGATGTTCTGCCAACAGCAATGTCAACGCTGGGGATCTCAGAAGCTTTTGCCGGCTTAATAATTGTTGCGCTAGCAAGTAATGTGGTCGAAGCGTTCTCCGGAATTCAATTGGCAGCTCGCGATCAACAAAGTTACGCCTTACAAATCATTCTGCAATCACCCGTGCAAGTTGCCATGATCGTCGCGCCACTGATTGCACTTGCAGCACCACTTGTAGGTGCAGCCACATTTACTTTGGTTTTGTCACCGCTATTGCTCGCTGTCATGTTCATGGCTGTCTTTATCGCAATCGTTGTTGTTTCCGATGGTCAATCAACTTGGTTTGAAGGCGCTGCCTTGATCACTTTGTATCTAGGTATTGCCACTGCTTTCTGGTGGGGTTAAATCCATGCAGTCCATTCGGTGGCACTCATGATTACCAATGACATCGATCAAGCTGTCACTGCACTTACTGCTGGAAAGTTATGTGCAATTCCAACTGAGACGGTTTATGGCTTGGCTGCAAACGCATTGAATGAAACAGCGGTTGCCCGAGTGTTTGCAGCCAAAGAACGTCCTGCGGATCATCCACTGATTGTTCACGTTGCAACTGCTTCGGACGCAACGGAATGGATAACTGAGTTGCCGAAGTGGGCAACTGATTTAACAAATTCCGTTTGGCCTGGACCGTTAACGATCGTCGGTCCTCGCACTGCACTTGCTAGTAACTCGGTAACTGGTAACCAAGACACCGTTGCAGTTCGGGTGCCAAGTCACCCAATCGCACAAGAACTGCTCAATCAACTAAAGGCTCAAGGTGTTAAAGGCTTAGTTGCACCCAGTGCCAACCGATTCGGTCACGTCTCACCAACTAGCGCAGCGCATGTGTCCGCTGACTTAGGTGAATATCTAAGTGCCCACGGAGATTTGATATTGGACGGTGGCAATTGCCAAGTCGGAGTGGAATCCACCATCGTGTTAGCAACTGGGTCCCAGCCCGTTATCTTGCGCCCAGGTGCAGTAACTGCTGCTGACATTAAGCGAATCACGGGCGTTGAAGTTTCTGAAGAAACTACAAATGCACCTCGAGTAAGTGGTGCTTTAGATTCCCACTACTCCCCGACTGCTCAGGTAGTTTTGATTACTAATGGTTCTGAAACTGAATTTGATAGTAATTCTGGATTCTTGGCACTGGCACAAAATCCAACACCTACTGGTTTAGTTCGGCTAGCGTCACCTAAAACCGTTGAAGACTTTGCTCATGAGCTTTATAGTTCCCTGCGAGCTGGCGATGACTTAGATCTCAAAACCATTTATGTTGTGCCACCGACTGGTGACGGGATAGCGCAAGCAATCAATGATCGATTGCAACGCGCAGCTTTTTAGCCAACAGTTTCTAGTTAGCGAACTACCAGTTCACCAATTGCGTGAATCACAATTCCGGCCAATGCCCCAACAATTGTGCCGTTAACGCGGATGAACTGTAGATCGCGACCAACTTGAAGTTCGATCTTCTTGGCAGTGTCTCCGGCATCCCAGCGGGCCACAGTGTCACTAATTACAGCAGCGATTTCGTCCCGGTACCTATCAACTAAATGAGTGGTGGCATTTTCTAGCGCGGTATCAATAGTTTCTTGCAATTGCTGATCGAGCGAAACCTTTGTTCCAAAATTTGCAATCAAAGTCGTAACTCGAGTGCGCAATTCACTATCTGGATTTGCGGCCTCTTGGCGCAAAGTCTTTTTGGTCGAGATCCAAATGTCAGAAATTGTGTGACGAACTTCTGGCCGATCAACAAGTCGCATCTTGGCCGCATTGACGCGCTCAATAATTACCGGGTCAGATTGCAATTGATCTGCAAATCGATGCAATAGTCGCTCAATCGAATGTCGAATCGGGTGATCGTAATCTTCTTGAACTTCTTTACTTAGTTCAATCAAGCGCTCGTAAAGCCATTCACCAGCTTTATCTTTACCGAGTCCTGGTAACCATTTCGGTAATTGCTTATCGATCCAACCCTTTGCGCGAGCTGGATCATTTTCTAGCCAGTCTTGGATGGCCTTAGCCAACATGTCCACGATTGGAGTGTGGGCATCATTTTCCACGGCCTTAACTAAGAAGATTCCCAGTGGCTTTGCAATGTCAAAGTTTTCGGCCGTCCTACGAAATGATTCTTCGATGACTTCGGCAATGTCTTCATCATCCCCAAGGGATGTTGCCCAGGCAACTACGCCAGAGAGTTCATCGGTAACTTGCTTGGCATTTTGCGGATTACTCAGCCAGCCACCTAATCGGTTTGCGATGTCTGCAGATTGCAGTTTGCTACGGACCACTTCTTCAGATAAGAAATTATCGCCAACGAATTCGCCCAGGCTGGCACCGATTGCATCTTTGCGAGTTGGAATGATCGCAGTGTGCGGAATCGGTAGGCCAAGTGGTCTGCGAAACAGTGCCGTGACTGCAAACCAGTCGGCTAAGCCACCGATCATTCCAGCTTCAGCAGCGGCTCGCACGTAACTGACCCATTCGGCTGCACCTGCGGCTTCAGCTCGTTTTGCAAAAACATAAATGACAGCAGAGGCAAGTAAGAGTCCAGTTGCAAAAGATTTCATGCGGCGCAATTGCTTGCGCTTTATCCGATCACTTGCGCGCGTGGTGATGCGAAGTGGTTGACTCATGCCTTAATCGTAGGCGTATGGTCTACGCCAGCAATCTGGTCATGAATATGTCCGGCCAGACGCTCGATGATGACAAGTCCGTCCTTCACGCCGCCTGGTGAGCCTGGCAGGTTAATGATTAATGATGATCCAGTAACGCCAGCTAGGCCACGAGATAGATCAGTTGTTGGCACGCGATCTCTGGAGTAAGCGCGAAATGCTTCTGGGATTCCGGGAAGTAGTTTTTTGATTAGCGGCGCAGTTGCTTCTGGTGTCACGTCATGCGGCGAAACTCCAGTACCACCTGTTGTGACGATTAGATCAACATTGCCAGCAAGGGAAAGTTCGATCGCAGCTTGAATCTGTGAAATGTTATCTGGAATCACAATCGGATCTTTAAGTTCGTATCCAAGTTTGGTTAAACCTGCAGCCAGGATTTCACCACTGGTGTCGGCATACACGCCAGCACTGGCGCGATTGCTCGCGGTGATAACTACTGCAGTGCGAACAGCCATTTAGCTTCGGTTCCATTCCCCATTACGACCACCGTCTTTGTGAGTCATTTTCACATCAGTAATTGTGGCACCTGGATCAATTGCTTTGACCATGTCAATAACTGTTAAGCCAGCAACAGCAACTGCAGTTAGGGCTTCCATCTCAACGCCGGTGCGATCGGCAGTCTTTACTGTGGCAGTGATGTCAACGCCTTCATCGACCACAACTAGTTCAACTGAAACTCCGTGAACTGCAATTGGGTGACATAGCGGGATCAAATCTGGAGTGCGTTTAGTTGCCATGATGCCAGCAATTCGAGCGGTAGCTAGCACGTCACCTTTTGGCACTGCGCCATCACGAAGGAGTGTGACGACCTGCTTGGAAAGCAGTACACGACCAACCGTTGTTGCCGTGCGGGTAGTAACTTCGCGATCGGCAACATCAACCATGTGGGCATTGCCAGATGCATCAAGGTGCGTTAAATCAGAGTTGCTCATAACTGGTAATCGTACGCGCAGTGTGGCCTGGGTCACGATTTAGTTGAGAATTCAACGAAATGTGGCAAGGTTCACACGGGATTTAAGGCTTTAGACACCTTTTCGTTAAGAGGCATTCATAAACGTCTGGGACAATTGAGATGTGGGAGACCCCCACATCTGAAGGAGAAAAACACCATGAGTGTTCAAATGAATGAAACCGAATCCGTTGTTGGATTCCCTGCATTGGAATCAAACTATGCAGTCCTAATCAATAATGCTATTGGCGAGCACCGCAATGCTGATGTTAACTACATCGTCCGCTCGTACAACATGGAAAAGAACAACATCACACGTAAGAGCGTTATCGAACGCCTGCGCGACGCGTTCTAATCCACTGCTTAAATTCAAATAGCAAACCAAAAGAGGACCGATGCCTAGGCATCGATCCTCTTTAGTTTTTGGGGAAGTAAGTGATTACTGCTTAATTGCAGAGATGTCTAGCTGCAACTTGATGTTGTCGCTGACTAGGAAGCCACCAGTTTCTAGGGCTACGTTCCAAACTAAACCGTAATCTTTACGACTTAGTTCGCTGGTGCCTTCGAATCCTGCGCGTGCGTTGCCGTAGGGATCAGTTGCAGTTCCGGTTGGCTCAACAGCGATTTCGATGCTGTTTGTTACACCCTTGATCGTTAGGTTTCCAGTGACTACGAAGGTGTCGCCAGTTGCCTTGATCGCGGTTGATTCAAAAATCAGTTCGTTTGTGTTTTCAGTGTCGAAGAAGTCAGCACTCTTTAGGTGACCGTCACGATCGGCTGAGCCGGTATCGATTGAGTCAAGCTTCGCTGTGACTTTGGCAGAAGAAGATGCAGCATCTGCGCCAACAACGATGGTGCCTTCAAAATCTGCGAAGTGTCCGCGGACCTTGGTGATTACTGCGTGACGGGTTTCAAAACCCAAGCGGGAATGTGATGGGTCAATAACCCAGGTTCCCGCGATTGAAGAAAGATCAGTCATAGCGACTCCTTAATAGTTGAAAATTGAACTAATTTAGTTTAACTTTCAACTATGCCAAAAGTCAAGTTATGCCTTGCGAGCCACGTCCTCCACGGCTTTAGCCACAGACTTAGCCACATTCGGATCAAAGACGCTTGGCACGATGTAGCTGGCGTTTAGTTGCTCTGGGGAAACACAGCCTGCAATGGCGTGCGCTGCTGCTAACAAAGTCTCGGTCGTGATCTTGGATGACGCGGCATCCAACAAGCCACGGAAGATTCCTGGGAATGCCAAAACGTTGTTGATCTGGTTTGGATAATCACTTCGTCCAGTTGCCACAATCTTTGCGTGCTTGGCGGCAACCACTGGATCAATTTCTGGATCTGGATTGGCCATGGCAAACACAATTGAGTCTTTAGCCATCGAAGCCACGTCGGTTTCAGTCAAAATGTTTGGCGCACTAACACCAATGAATACGTCAGCACCAGCCAGGCCTTCGCCTAACTTGCCGGTGACGCCTGCTTTATTGGTGTTTGCCATCATCCAAGCGCTGGTGGATTCACTGTTTGGACGATTCTTATAGATCGCGCCCTCGGTGTCATAAGCCGTAATGTTCTTCATGCCGGCTTCGTAAAGCAACTGGGCAACTGCAGTTCCTGCAGCGCCAGCGCCACTCATAACAATCTTCAAATCTTCTGGCTTCTTCTTTACGATCTTTAACGCGTTAGTTAGCGCTGCCAACACAACAATTGCAGTGCCATGTTGATCATCATGGAAAACTGGTATGTCTAGCAGTTCGCGCAGTCGGGCTTCGATTTCGAAGCAACGCGGTGCCGATATGTCCTCCAGGTTGATGCCTCCATAAACCGGAGCCAAAATCTGAACCGTGCGAACGATTTCATCTACATCTTGGGTATCTAGGCAAACTGGCCAAGCATCAACATCTGCGAATTGCTTGAAGAGCGCAGCTTTACCTTCCATAACTGGAAGCGCCGCGGCTGGACCAATGTTGCCAAGACCAAGAACTGCAGAACCGTCCGTTACAACGGCGACAGTATTGCGCTTAATAGTTAGTCGACGCGCATCGCTTGGCTCATCATGAATTGCCATACAAATTCGTGCCACACCTGGTGTGTAAGCACGAGAAAGATCATCGCGAGTACGTAGTGGGACTTTTGGCTTAACTTCTAACTTGCCACCAAGGTGAAGTAAGAATGTGCGATCACTGACTTTGCGCACATTGGCGCCAACGATTCCAGCAATCGCAGCAGTCACGCGTTCAGCGTGATCGGGATCGGAAGTATCACAAGTAACGTCAACGACCATGCGTTCGTGACTGGATTCAACTACGTCGAGTGCGGTTAGCGCGGCACCAGTATCAATAACTGCTTGCGCCAAGCTTGCAGTGGACGATGATTCGGGCGATAACTCAACGCGCAATGTAATTGCATAACCCGGACTGTTGTTGGCCATTAAACGTCTCTCCTTGGTGAACCTCTATTGTCCCATTTTCGACTACCTAGTAACACCAGGTGCCTGGGTGCTTGATCACATTTAGCGCGGATTCAGGTTCACAGCGTTCAATTCACTGGCACGATGGTGCCATGACACCTCCATTTAACCTTTCTGGATCCAAAGCATTAATCACTGGCGCTGGTTCGCCGACTGGCATTGGACTTGCCAGCGCGAAGTTGCTTTGCCAAATGGGTGCCAGCGTTTACATCACGGGTGCAAGTGATCGCTTGAACGATCGAGTATCCGAATTGCAAGAGCAAGGTTTCAGCGTTGCAGGATGCGTTGCAGACTTAACGGAATTCTCCGCAGCTGAAACCGTAGTTTCAAATGCTTTGGCATTCCTTGGTGGATTAGACATCGTGGTAAACAACGCTGGCATGACAAGTGTCAATGCGCCAATGCAAGAAGTTGGTGAAGCTGGCGATGGCGCGTCGATGAGCGTTGACGGCTGGCATAACTCAATCGCGCGAAACCTAAACTCCGCGTTCTACATAACCAAGCTTTCACTTCCCCACCTGCGTGAATCATCCGCAGGTCGGGTAATCATGATGTCGAGTTTGACCGGGCCCGTTATGGCGATTCGCAATGACGTGGCTTACGGCGCAACTAAAGCTGGCATGGTTGGTTTAACCAAATCACTCGCAGTAGATGAAGCAAAGCATGGCGTAACTGCAAACGCAGTTGCCCCAGGCTGGATTCAAACCGCCTCACAAAGCATTAGCGAAGGTCATGAAGGTGGCAGCACTCCGATGGGACGCTCCGCCACACCAGAAGAAGTGGCAGCAGTCGTTGGCTTCTTGGCCAGTCGCGAAGCCAGCTACATCACAGGCCAAGTAATCGTGATTGATGGTGGTAATTCGATTAGCGAACAGCGCACAAATCGTTAAGTGGTTTTGCTTTTGACCCACTTGTGAATTTCACAAAGCTTCACCAAAGCCGCCGCCGCCACTAGTTTCGATGCGAATAATGCTTCCTGGGTCAAGGTCCATTGAAACCTTGCTTGGTATCGGAATGATCTGTCCATTTGGATCCATCAAGGTCAACTTTGATGGCTGTCCATTCTCACCACCGTTTCGACCTTGTGCCACAAATTCAGGGTTGGTCTGCTCCGCGTAAAAAGTTGCATGTTGCGTGTGGTCCAAAATTTGGTATTCACGTCGGATTCCCATGCCACCATTTCGCAAACCTCGGCCACCTGATCCATCAATCAATTCAGTTTTCAAAACTCTAACTTGGTAATTAGTTTCAAGAACTTCAATCGGCATCAACCCAACATTTGACATGTAGGTATCTACACCGTCCAGACCATCGTGCTCGAACGATGCGCCTGTGCCGCCGCCTACAACATCTGAAAGAACTGTTGGCTGTCCAGTGCTAGGTGAAGTTGTTCCAATATTTACTCCAAAAAAAGTAACGCTGCTGCCAGCAACTTGAAGGTGTGGCCAAAGATCGACAAGTGCGCGAATGGCAGTATCAGCAAAACGTTGACACGTATTGTGGCGCACCGAAACGGCTGCTGGTGGGAACGGGTTAAGTACATTGCCTTGTGGGCAAATGATTTCTACAGCGCGCAAAATTCCATCATTAGCTGCAAGCTGCGGTGCTAGCACTGCTCTAACTGCGTAGACAATGCCAGCCCTGGTACTTGCCCAGGGCACATTCATGGCGCCTGCAACTTGGGGATCACATCCTGAGAGATCAATAGTCAGCGAGTCGCCAGATTTAGTGATCTTAACTTGCACTCTTGTTGGTGGACCAGACCGACCATCATCATCCAAGAAGCCAACTGCATCGCCAGACCCGTCTGGCAGTTCATTCAATCGATACTTAATTGCTTTCTCGACTGACTCAAGACTGTTCTGAAAAACTTGTTGCACAACTGGATTGCCATAGGAATCTACTAATTCCAGGACTCTTCGCATCCCTAGATTGCACGCAGCTCGTTGCGCTCTTAAGTCACTTACTGTGCTTAAGGGATCGCGGATGTTTGCAGTGATTGTTGCAATCAGATCCAAATTCTCTTCACCCTTTAGGTATAGACGAGTGGGAGGAATCACCAGACCTTCAGCAAAAAGTTCCTGTAGTTCTGGGCCCTCACTTCCTGGATGAACTCCACCTACGTCAATGTGATGAGCCGCCGTTCCAACCCAAGCAATCACTTGGCCGTCATGAAACACGGGTGCTACGACGTTAACGTCAGGAAGATGCATTGCGCCCTGATATGGGTGATTGCAAATAAAGACATCGCCATCATAAATGTTTTGATTCCAGGTTGAAATCACTGACTTAACAACCAAAGACATGGCACCCAGTTGGGCTGGTATGTAATCGGCCTGCGCAACTAAGTCACCATCACTTGTAAAGATGGCACACGAGAAATCTTCCATGTCACGAATGATCGGGCTGTAACTTGAAAACTTCAGAGCGCCACCCATTTCTTGCGCAGCTGAAATCAGAGCTGCTTCTAAGATTTCTTGTGTAATGAGGTCAATCTCAATTTTCGTCATGATTGGTCCTCTCTGATCAACAAGTCCCCTAGGGCAGTTACTGTCACCACTTGTCCAGGAAGAGCTACTGTCGTGGAATCCATTTGATGAACGATGCAAGGACCATGAAACACATTTCCTGCCAGCAATTTCTCGCGCTGGTAAATCTTTGTTTCAATACCCTCCGAAAATCCTGGGAAGATTACAGTCTGGACGCCAATTACAGCATCATCGACAACCGTCGCATCTCCTGCCTTAATCTTTGCTGATTCAGTTTTTGGGAAATAACCCCTTGCGCTTATTCGAAGTGTCACAACTTCTATTGGTTGATCCAAACTTGCATGTCCGTAAAGAGTTCTGTGCGCTTCATGGAAAAGTTCTGGGAGTGAATCAACATCGGTCAGTGTTGAAGATACCTTGATTGGCAACTCATATCCCTGGCCTAAATACCGTGCATCAATTACGGCATCAAACTCAATCTCATCGGAAGAGATTCCATCAGCAATCAGCCTCGCGATCAGCTCTTTTTGCCTTCCTTCAAACCAAGCAACATAACTTGAAGTCTCATCTGTTGAAAATGGTGACAACAAGGTCTGCGCAGCATCAATTCTCACTCCAGCAGAAAGCAGTCCATCTGCCGAAAACAGGCCTGGGCGATTTGGGATTAAGGCGGATTCCAGATTTAGGTTTCGCAGCAATAGCCCCGCATGTAACGGGCCGGCGCCACCGAAGGGAACGAGGGTGAAATCTCTTGGATCTAAGCCGCGTTCAATACTTACTTGGCGCAGCGCCCGAATCATGTGCGCAACCGACATGGAAACAATTGCTATCGCGGTTTGAACAACGCCTTGTCCTAATCTTTCTGCAACTTCGGAAACCGCCTTTACGGCTGCTTCTTTACTGAGTGTTAAACCACTTGCAAGACTCTGTTGCCCTATCGTTCCGAGAACCACGTGGGCATCTGTCAAAGTAGCAAGAGTTCCACCCTGCATGTAGGCAGCTGGACCGGGAACTGCTTTTGCTGACATCGGGCCAACTTTTAATCTTCCTGTGTTATCAACGTAAGCAATACTTCCGCCACCTGAACCAATCGTGTGAATATCTACTGTTGGCGCCAGTAACGTGTGGTCATTTATGGTTTGCATTGATTTCAAAGGCAGCATGCCATCTTTAATCAGACAGATATCTGTCGATGTGCCACCCATGTCAAGGCCAATCAACTTATCTAAGTTGTGCTGGCGGCCAAGGGTGACTAGTCCAGCTGCGCCACCTGCAGGGCCAGATAAAATCAACCGATGAGACTCTTGCGCTGACCTGGTAGCAAGTGCGCACCCACCATTTGATTGCATGACTAGAAATGGGGCGTGCACACGGCTTGCTTCAATTTTGTCTTGCACGCTTTCCAGATAACTTCCAACAATTGGACGAAGCCCGGCATTGATAACAGTCGTCGAAGTTCGTGGATACTCTCGGAACTCTCGAACAATCTCACTTGAAACTGTGACGGGAATGTGTGGAAACGCTTGTCGAATTTTGTGCGCAAGTCTTGATTCATGTTCATCATTGCTGTAGCTAAACAATAAACAAATTGCAATAGATTCAGCCTCGATACTAGTTAGCTGTTCGATTACTCGATCAATTTCATCTTCCATCAAAGGCTTTAGAACTTTGCCACCGGTGGTTACGCGTTCATCAACTTCAACGCAATGTTCTCGTGCAACCAATTGTGCTGGCCGTGGCACATGCAGATTGTAAATATCTGGACGGATTCCATTTCGAATGGCCAATACGTCTTTAAAGCCAGCAGTGACAACTAAGGCAACTTTTGAAAAATGATTTGTCAGGATTGCATTTGTTGCAATCGTGGTTCCGTGGCAAATCAAGTTGATTTTGTTAGGGTCAAGTCCCTGCTGAACTAAAGCTTGAATTGAATTTACTAAAGCACGTCCTGGATCATCCGGTGTTGATGGAACTTTTGCCACCATAAAATTTCCATCTTGAGCCCGTGCTACCGAATCTGTGAATGTTCCGCCCGTGTCAATGCTTATGGTCCAAGAGTTCTGTGGCATGACCAAATTCTATGATTACTACGGATAATTAATCAGTAGTTTGATAAATAGATCAAGCCATCTCGCTAACAACAAATCGCAACAAAAACAACCCCTGACTAAATCGCCAGGGGTTGTTTTCGTTGACTACTTAGATGCCAAGTGCCTTGGCTTTTGCTGCAGCGAATTCTTCGTCAGAAAGAACGCCCTGCGCGTGAAGTGCAGCAAGTTCCTGCACCTTTGCGATTGAATCGTCACCGGCAGGTGCAGCCGCTGCTGGAGCGGATGCTTGTGCTGCTGCCATCTGGCGCTGTGCCACACGACCTGACACAGCAGTTGCTGTTCCGGAAATAACTGCGGTACGAGCCGCAACTCTCATAAGTCCCATTTTGATTTTCCTTTTCTAATAATTCTTTAGCGAGCTTCTAAGAAGTTGGTAACAACTTCTGCTGGAATACGAATCTGATCAAGCACACGTGCATTTGATGCGGAAATTGCATCCGTGAACTTAGCTGCCCAAGTGTTTTCAAAGGCAACCATTAGTGCTGAACTGTTTGGTGCCAGATCGTCTGAAAGTTCTTCAGCATCTTCGCTATCAAGTGTGCCTGGGTAGGCAACACCAAGAGCCATGAATGCTGGTCCTTCATTTGGATCTAGATCTTCGATTGCAAGAACAGAAACTACGCCGTCTGCATCCTTGCTGATGAAAAGTAAATCGATAAGGCGGATAGTTCCGCTTTCAACAAGGTCAAGAATTGCAGGTGCAACCTTGCCATTGAACTTGTTTCCTGGAAAGTCAATAATGACAATGTCCACTGGTCCGAATCCCATAAATCCTCCGTTGATAGGGCCGAGCCAAAAGCCTAACAAGGCATTTCAATCGTGGGTAACTCGAGGAAAAATTCCGATATAAAAGTGGGCCCTGACGGGCTCGAACCGTCGACCCACGGATTAAAAGTCCGTTGCTCTACCAACTGAGCTAAAGGCCCTACCTTGCCTTTCGGCAATTCCCCGATCCTAGCGGATTTTGAGGCCTTTCTAGAATTCGAGGTTCCTTATCAACCATTACGCCCTTGGTGATCTTGGAATGAAATAGTCCCCCAAATGAGCGACAATAGAAATGGTAAGAACCATTAGGAGAAACAATGTATCCAGCTCGCGACCTCTATACAGTTGTCGTGCCGCCTGCTGACCAAATTGAGGGTGGCGTGGAATCTGGAATTGTCCTAATTCATGGCCTAACTGGATTCATGGATGCCGGTGGCGGTGGCCGCCTGGCTGTGGCACACATCTTGGACACTATGAAGAATCGCCCGGTTGCCTACTTCCACATCGATTCGCTTTACGATTACCGCGGTCGTCGCCCAAAAACAATTTTTGATTCTGATCACTACGAATCGATGGAACTTCCTCACATCACACTTTCCGAAGTAACTGATGGTGAAGGTCAGACCTTCTTATTGCTACACGGTGTTGAGCCAGATCTTGGTTGGCAGAGTGTGGTTCGCAGTGTGATCGAATTGATCCGCGAATACGGCGTTCGCATCACTGTGGGCATGCATGCAATTCCATGGCCAGCTCCGCACACCCGTCCAGTTGAAATTACAGCTCACTCTTCTGATCCAGAACTAATTGGAATTCATCAGCCATGGGTTGGCCAAGTTGAAATTCCAGGCAGCTTGCCAGCTTTGATTGAACTTGAAGCAACAAAAGCGAAGTTGCCTGCAATGGGATACGCAGCTCACGTGCCGCATTACTTAGCTGGCGGTGACTATCCGAAGGCGGCTCTTGCGCTACTTGATCAGTTGGCCCTAAGCACTGGGTTAGTTTTGCCACGCGACACACTGCGCACTGCTGCTGCCGATATGGATGCTGACATCGACAAGCAGATTCTGTCGATCGACGAGAACCGCGAAGTTGTTGCATCCCTTGAACAACAGCATGACTCGATGATGGAAACTCGTCGCGAACTAACTGCTGGATCTGATGGCAGCATGGTCAGTGGCGATGAACTTGCCGCAAGCTTTGAGCAATACCTTGCCGAGATGGACGGAAAAGGCGAAACCGAAAGTTAGTCGATCTGGCAGTAATTGCTAAGCAAAAACTGTGTCAGGAAATACTAAAGTTCCAGGATCAAGTGTTACGCCTACGCCAATCTGAGCACGTTCTGCAATTACCGTGTCAACTATTTGGCAATCACTTGAAATCTTTACCGCTGTGCTGACAATTGAATTTGTTATTTGAGTTCCGCTGCCAACTTCAACGCCAGCAAAGATCACACTGCCAGAAATCACCGCGCCGGCACCAATGACCGCGTTGTGGCCTACATAAGTTCCACCAGTAATCGAGGCACTGCTATCAACTTTTGCAGTTGGTTCGATTAATGCTTCACCTGTGCGACCAGTTAACAATGGTGAACGTGCGATACCTCGAACTAGATCCGCTGAACCCTTAGCAAAAGCCAACGGGGTTCCCAGGTCGAGCCAATAACCATCATCAACGACACCTATCACCATACGATCGGCTGCCAGTAGCGCAGGAAAAGTTTCACGCTCAACGGAAACTGGACGATCACTTGGAATCGAGTCGATTACGGAACGCTTGAAGATATAGCAACCAGCATTGATTTGATCGGTAACAATTTCTTCTGGCGTAGTTGGTTTTTCCAAGAACTCTAAAACTCTGCCGTTTGCATCTGTTGGCACCAAGCCATACGCCCGAGGATCTTCCACACGTGTTAGATACAAAGCCACATCAGCATCAGCATCGCGCCATTTTTGAACCAGGCCTGCAATGTCTAAGCCAGTTAAAACATCACCGTTAAACACAACGACTGGGTCATTAGGCCCACAAGTTAAATGTGCCGCAGCATTTCGAATCGCACCCCCGGTGCCCAGCGGTTCATCCTCAACGGCATAAACCAATTCGACGCCGACCTTCTCACCATGACCAAAATGTTCTTCAAAAACTTCAGCCCGATACGAAGTGCCCATTACGATTCGGCTAACTCCAGCCTGACGAGCAAGTGCTATTTGGTGTTCAGTGCAGGCGTACCCGGCAACTGGCAGCATCGGCTTAGGCGTAGAGATCGTAAGTGGGCGCAGACGTGTTCCCTGGCCACCAACTAACAAAATTGCTTCTAACACTTTCCCAGCCTAACTATCTATGGAATTGATTCAGCCGAGCTGCACAATCTGTTCAAGTTTTTCTTGTTTCTTAATAACTTCAAGGTCTGGATTTGCTTGGTCAATCAGAACGACTGAATGACCGAACGCAACCGGCAAGACAACTTGGAATGCAGTTGTGGTGACTAGGTCAGATGTGCCATGTAATCCATAACTTTGACCTGATGATAAACCGTAATCATCCGCTAGCTCTTTAGTTCGCTTCATTAACTGTGCCCAAGTAAATTCAACAGATTCATTAGTAACCGCACTGTGATCTGACGACACTGGCCAGGTGGGCGAAAAGAAGTCACCGAAGTTTCTAACTTCAGCTGAACCGTTGACAAAGCCTGCAGGAACATCTTTTTCCGGCATTCCAAATGGATCTTTGCTAACCACAACAAACTCTTCAGGCAAGCCTTGCCAAGTTTGGGCAGCGGCTTTAGTGCCAAAAGTAATAGTTGGCTGGCTTTCAACAATTGTTAAGCCTGTGGTTAGTGCAGTTCCCAACCACACTGGTGACTGCCAATGTTTACCAAGCTCAATACTTACTGTGGCATCTTCACCCAGCTCCAAACCATCGACAAGGAAATTACTGGCTTTGCTTATCGCATTGTTGAAAGTAATTGCGGAAAGCTCGATTCGACCAAGATCACTAATCCAGGTAACGATTGGCGACGGCCCACGGCCGCGAACAGACTTTTGAAGTTCGGTAAACACAGCACACTATCTAGCAGTGAACGATGAAGTCACACTGGGCGAGTAGCCAGTGATGTTTCGAGTCCTGACCTGAATCTTGTAAGTCGAATTCTTTTTCCACTTTTTTAGGGTCACTTTGGTCTTCATGCCAGATGATTTCGTCCACTTGCCGTACTTGCCACCATTTTTGGCGACTCGGTAGTAGTAACCAGTTGATGCATATTCAGTAGGTGCTGGCTTCCAAGAAACCGTTACTCGGTTCTTGGAAAGTCGCTTAAAGTTCACCGTCGTAACTGCGGAAGGTTTAGGCGGTGCAAACTTCTTAACTTTATAGTTGGCGCCGGTAACTGTTGATTCACCAAGGGCGTTCTTTGACTTAACTTCTACTTGATATGACTTCCCTAGTTTCCACTTGGCAGAGAATGAGGACTTATTTGCCGCTTTCCATGCACCCCAAGATTTTCCACCATCTTCTGAGACTCGGAAGAAATTTGCAGTCACTGGTGCTGGATTTGCAGTGTCAGCAACCCAAGAGACTTTTGTGTCAGTGCTGGATGTGCGAATAAACCCAACTTTTGTTACTGCCTGAGGCAACGAACCAATTGCAACCACATTCCTTGCTGAAGGTACTTTTACGCCACTTACAGTTGCGTTGACTGTTACTGCATATCTACCCTTTGGAACTGTCGCACCTGCACTGTCGGTTCGATCCCATACAAAAGAGACTGGTCCAGAAGTTGCTTGCGTTCCAGAAGTTGCTTGAATAGGTATCCCGCTGTCCGCATTCGTTACGTCGACGGACCAAGTTGAATTCGCCGGAATAATCGCGGAAACAGTGACTGATCCTGAGGTTGATTCGTCAACCACATTTGGCGAAACACTAACTCCTTGAATAACTGGAGCTAACAAAGTTGTTGCGCGGGCTCTGATGTCGTTCATGTATGGATACAGATAGCGTCCTGGGCACGCAGTCTTGCCAACATCTCTATGTGCGGATATAACTTGAGTAACTGCGGTTTGGCCGGCACGATATTTTGAAGAACCTGATTTATCTGTTGAAAGAATATAGGCCTTGGCGTTTGGATCTAATCCATACGGCGCAAGTTTCCATGCCATAAGTGATGCGATTGATTCAACCATTGCAGCGGGATTTTTTGGAGCTAGTACGTCATAGTTTCCAATCGCAGAAACCCCAAAGGTATTGATGTTCAAACCTGCAGTGTGAGCACCTTGAGCTGGAATTGTTGGACTATCGCAACCAACGGCTTTAACTGCACAACCACTGCGTCCTTCATAAATTGTTCCGTACTTATCAACTAAGAAGTTGTAACCCATGTCGGCATACTTCAGGCTTTTTGTGAAGTATGCATATAGGTTTCGCATTTGCGCAGGTGCTTGAGCGGCCGTGTAGTTATTAGTTGAAGCAGTGTGGTGCACAATTCCTGCGAGAATCTTGGTTCCAACTTTTGGCACCGGGTCCCGCCAGGATTCATTTGCGCCCCATTCAGCTCGCGAAACAATGCGCGGCCGGGGAACTAATGCACCTTGTGGAGAAACTGAAGCACCCACTAAAGCAGAGGTGGCTTGGGTCTGCATTGTGCCACTCGACGTAGCCATGCGAATTGTTTGTTGTCCGATGTTTTGATCTTGGACCGTTACTTCTGAATTAATCAGCGTTACTTTCATTTCGGAAGGTATGGAACCAGAATCATTTTGCATGATGACTTCAACGCCGTTAGCTAAACCTGTCAGAAGTGGATCGCTGCCAACGCGTGCATCAATGCTCTCTGTGCCATCAGTTCCGACACCTTGGTACTCGGTGTATTCGAGTTTGAACCAATCCGACCAGACACCAGATTCACGAACTCGAACCTTGAATTCAGTTCCTGCGGCAACTGTGCCAACCCAAGTTAGTCCTACCAAAGTAAATGAACTAACGGTTTGAGCCGGTAAAAGTG
This sequence comes from Candidatus Nanopelagicales bacterium, assembly GCA_036796575.1. GTDB lineage: Bacteria > Actinomycetota > Actinomycetes > S36-B12 > UBA5976 > UBA5976. Next base: position 304,266 of record DAIRCR010000002.1, read on the forward strand.
TGGTGGTTCGTTTTCCCGTGGACAGCGCACTCATCCCATAACGTGGTGTGACGCTCAATTCATTAACCGTTACCGGTGGCGTGTAGCCAGATACTGCCTTCACTGAACTGGCACCCTTAACTGATCCAGCTTGAAGGGCTGCCAAATCAAGAGCGTTGGCTGGCGCCGAAATTAGAGTGCTCGCCGCGACCGTGGCTGCCATAGAAAGGCACAAAGCACGGAGGTATTTTTTGCGGGGAAGCATACCTATAGTCTGTCTGACTATCGATACCATCAGCCCCATCTGTCACACAAGATTTGGGTTGTGTCTGCCACATTTTTGGCCAAAACTGCTTAAAAATCGGCAAATTTACGCTTATGTCAGATGTCGTACGATCGTATGGTGTCCAAAACTGACACTGAGGTCCAATAACTGAGGATCTATTAGCAATGAGCAGAAGGGTTAGGGCATGGGAAAGCATAGAGCTCCTGGCACTGAATCTGCTGCGCATCCTTGGTTACGTAAAGCTACCGCTGGCCTTTCGATTTTCATCATGACGCTAACTGCCCTTGGTGGTGGTGCTGTTTATGCGATCAATGGCCTGGGTGCAAACATTGGGGCAATCGATACAAGTGATCTCAACACGATTGATCGGCCCGAGAGCTTCATCCAAACCGACACTAGCCCGACCAACCTATTGATTATGGGATCAGATTCCCGCGAAGGTGACGGCAACGACTCATACGGTGACGCCGGCGGTGCACGATCGGACACCACATTGTTGGTACATCTTTACAACGGACGTAAAGATGCTGTCGTGGTTTCAATTCCACGAGACTCTTGGGTCGAGATCGCTGGTTGCACCCGACCTGATGGCAGCACTACTCGGCCTTACGAAACAAAGTTCAACGCAGCTTTCGCATTCGGTGGTCCAGTGTGCACCATCAAAACAGTTGAGAAACTAACCAATGTTCGAATCGATAACTTTGTTGTGGTCGACTTTAAAGCTTTCAAAACTGTTGTTGATGCAATCGGGGGTGTGGAGGTTTGTTTGACATCCCCTGCCTACGATCCTGTGGTTCCTGGTCGCGGTGGTTCAGGACTTAACTTGCCAGCCGGATACAGCAACATCAGCGGGGAACAAGCTCTAGCTTTTGTGCGAGCCCGTGAGTCTCTAGGCGATGGTAGTGATATCAGTCGAATTGAACGTCAACAACAATTCATTGGTTCGATGATTCGCGGCATGACGGAAAAAGGTCTACTTACAAATCCACAAATGATTTACCGAGTTTTGGGCGCTATCACATCCTCAATTCAAACTAATCCAGAGTTTGCTGATGTCAAAACCCTGCAAGACTTTGCATTGTCACTAGGTGGGTTGAGTCCTTCACGAATCACGTTCGTTACTGTTCCCTTTGAATATCGCGGTACTGGAAATGTTTATTGGACCGCAGAGACCGATGATCTTTGGGAAGCAATTCGAATGGATCAATTGATTTCCGATGAAGAAGCTGTTGTTGCGCCAAGCGCAGCTGGTTCGCCAACTGAAAATGTAGCAGCTCCTAAGCCTTCAGAAATCAGCCTCTCAGTTCTTAATGCCACCAACACAGTTGGACTTGCTAAAACGGCGGCTGATGCCATCGAGTCTGATGGCTACAACGTCATCAAGGTTGGTAATTCAACTAAGCGCCTCACTGCTACCGAAATCCTTTACAAGTCATCTGAATTCGAAGAGGCAAAAGCACTAGCTGCAACATATGGCGTCACCAATTTAACCAAGGATGATTCACTGGTTTCCCCAATTGTGTTGCTTGTGGCTACCGATTGGAAGAATGGCAAGGTTGTTTCATCTGCAGCTTCCACAGCTTCGAAATCTCCAACGCCAACGCTCACACCTAGTGCATCACCATCAGCAAGTTCTGAGGGAACCGCTGCCGCAACCGATTGCACTGAAGGTAATAACCGCGTAAAGAAATAGACCTGTAAAAATTCAACGTAATTTCAGATCAAATTACGGGCGGTCGACCGGCTTTCGTCATAGCCCAAACTGTTGACCACTTAATGGATTCGCGTTCTCCCGCATTTCGAATCCAACCAGAACCAAACCCATGCAGGTAATTCTTTAGCGCTGACCAAGAACGTACTCGGAGCAAAGTAATCACCAACCATGTGAGTGGATAAACAGGAACCAATATCCACGGAAGATTACGCTTGGCGAGCCAAACCCGATTACGTGCATTCATAAATGCAAACTCAGCAAAGCGAGCTGGAGTGGTTGGTGGATGCGCAACTGGAATGTTGCCGGCATACCAAACTGTGTGGCCGGTATTCCAGGTCCGCCAGCAAAGTTCGATGCCTTCGTGCAGGTAGTAAAACTCTTCTCCCCAACCACCAAAGGAATCAAATACATCGCGGCGAATTGCCACGCCACCTTCCCAAAGCGAAGTTGCTAACCCGCTTTGGTGCACATCCCCCGCACGAAGTCTTGGGACCCGTCGCTTTGGTTCGCTCACACCGTTGTAATCAATTACACGCGGTTGAACTAAGGCTGCGTTGGTATCTGGTCCAATAGTTTCAATTAACTCAGCCAAAGTTGTTGAAGTTGGCAATTGCGCATCATCGTCTAAGAAAAACAAGTAGTCACCTGTAACAACAGCGGCACCTGCATTTCTTCCAGCTGTTGCTCCGATGTTTTCGGGTAAGAAATGGGTGTTGGCACCTGCCGGAATGTTTACTGGATCCCAACCATTACCAACAACAACTATGTCGACATCGACTCCAGTTTGTGTCAATAAAGACTTCACGCTGCGATCAAGTTCTGCAGGGCGTGTTCCCATTGTCAGAACTACGCATCCAACTTTAGGACTCAACGCAATCGACTCGAATTCAAGATCGCTACTGCGTGACCAACAACAGTGACAGCCGCCGCTACCACCATAAACTTCAGCAAGAATTGTGTCGCAACCAAGTCACCAACGAATAGATCAGCAATGGCAGCAATAGCAATTAGCAAAGTCATTTCGATGGAATGGAAAATTCGATTGAATGGAAACAGTCGAACCACCGAACGCAGTTTTGCCAGCGCTGAAGATTTTGGTGCTGCAACAGCTGGGCTCTCGGAAAGTTTAGGCAGACCATTGAATGCTCTTGCCACATGAACCATGTCGTTAAGGGCCTTGTTAAACAAAACTAAAACGGATAACAAAAGACCAAGTGCGACAAAACTTAAATTTTGGGAATTGACTTCGGCTATTCCTCCGGCAGCGCGGACACCTAGCGCTATTGGAATGAAGCCTTCAGCAATGTAATGGCCTAGCTTGTCTAGGAATACTCCTGCTGGTGATGAAGTTTGTCGCCATCTGGCAACTTCGCCGTCACTGCAATCCAAAATCATTTGTAGTTGCCCGAAAAAGGCGGCAAGTAACCCACCTGGTAGACCAGGAATAAGCAAAACAAATCCAGCCATAAATCCTGAGGCGATCATTAAGTAAGTGACGCCGTTTGCGCTAAATCCAGCCTTTAACAAAACCCGAGTTTGGTACGGAGAAATTTTTCGAAAAAATGGGTTTCCCAGCCAGTGCTCTGAGTTCTGCCGGCCGCTGATCTCTTCTGGTTGTGTGACTGCTTTAAGTTCAGCAATCGTTGGATTGGTTGGTCGCGGGGTACTCACCCTCTTATTGTGGCCTACAACTGCAACAGAGCCCGAATTTGCGCGCTAACTAACGAATCTGTTGCATCCACTTTAAGGATGCATAGCCTACGAATAGCAAGGTAAATCCAATGCCACCGATCAATAACGCAACATTGAGCGGGATCAAAATTCCTAGCGCAGTCATGATGATGATCAAACTTCTCCCCAGGAATCCAAGGCCATAAGTCTTAATGTCCTTTGGTATTTCAAATCCAGCCAGAGATCGATACAACGCATCGTAGTGATGAAATGCGACTGCAAAAATCCACAAATATGCGACTGGGTTGCTCCGTGCGATTGCAAAAACTAGTCCAAGTTCAAGGAGTCTCAAAACTGCAGGAGCCATCCAGGCGAACTTGCCCGCTAACGGATGTGATCCATCGGCCCAGAACCACTCAGCCCCAAGGCCTGGATTGATTTGCCGCTCCAGTACATCGCATCCCGAAACCGTCTTTGGGTGCCGCCAAGACTTGCTGCGCAAAATCCGACCAGTGGTTGTGTAAGCAAGTGCGATTAGTCCGAGAATTAGCAAACCCCATAGTGCAAAAGCTGGTGAGTTGAATGCTGCGCCAAGTGAAATCACTAACCAGCGTTCCCCGATTGGCATGTGAATTATCTTCTTGATCCAGCGAATCATGGAGTTGGAATTAAGCGCTGCTGAAGTATCTAGTAACGACCCGTTGCTGGCTGCCGGGATATCATTTGGCTCGCTTAGAGATAGTGGAATAACGGCTGTCTCGCGAATAACTTGAACTGCATGGAAGTTGTAATCACTCATGTGTCGAACTGTCTGCAAAATCATTAAGCCCATAGCTAGCGGCCATAGATTCAAGCCATGATGAGAAGCTCCGAAAGCCAGGCCAGCATAAAGTGCATACTCTTTGATGCGATCAGTTGCGGCATCAAGCCAAGCACCAAATTGTGAAGAGACTCCGGTGTATCGAGCAACTTCACCATCTGCGCAGTCAATGATTATGGAAACCTGCACGCCAACTGCACCAATAATCATTAAGGGCCACCAGCCGGTTGCAAAGAAGCCGGAAACGAATAACGCCAAGATCAAGGATGCAAGTGTTATTTGATTTGGGGTCCAGCCTCGCTTTACTGAAAACATTGAAACTTTGCGAGATAGTTTCCGCAACACAAATGTGGAATAGAAACCATCATCCGCGCGAAGCGCACGTTTAGTTCGTACTACTTGTTCGTCTTGATTTGAAACTTGTGTTTGCAAATCAATTAACTCGATGTCAGTGTCAGCTCGCTCACATATGCCAGTTGTGACAATGGAAACTACAGGGCATGCCGCGCGCACCAGAGCAACGGTTATCAAATCAACAAGGTTAGGTTTCTGCGATGCAGCTTCAAAGTATTCACTTGCTTGTTGGATTGCTGCACTCGTTTTTGCATTGTCTCCAATTCGAATGAAACCCAACATTTCATGTGTCGCTGCGCTCACCTTATGTTCACTAGACCCGGCACTAACGATTTGTTTGTGTGTAACGCGAGCTGGATGCATTGATTTTGTGCTTGGTTTAACAACTGCTGCACTCACACTCCAGTGACCCTTTACCAAAGCGTCCATCATGGCTTGGCCAGTTACAAAACCTTGGTCAACAACGGCAACTGGGCCATCAGATAAGAAATCAGCGACTCGAGATAGAAAACTACTAGCACTCAAATCCTTGTGCTCAATAAAAACACCGCCAGCATTTTCCACTTGCTTGCGTAGTGTCTGAACTTGAGATCCAAAGCTCGGGTCAGTCAGGTTTAACAAAACCCGAAGAGGCAAGTGTTCCAAAATCTTGCCTCCTGTCCTAAACCTAATAAATGTAGGCAAAAATCGCTGCTTCGATAGAATTATCCCACCGAATACACATCTGCCGTTAATCCTTGGAGTTATGAGCCGTGGCTACACAATCACTAAAGGCTGCAATACCAGCACCCGTTCGTGATGGCGTTGCGATAGTCCTCGATGCCCTGCACATTCGAAAACGATTTGTCGATGGTCCAATGGGTTTTGACCCTGATGCTGGTTTAAAAGTTGATGTTGCTGTCTATTTTCCAGACAACATGTCTAAGTCATACCAACTCACTCAGTGGCTACCGGTTCTGGAAGATCACCCCAGCGACTTAACTTTTGGCCTAGTGGTTCGAAAGATTCCGATCTATTTGGAATTAAAGGAACTCACCAGCTTGCCTATTGCTTATGTTCCAACTTTCGCTGACGTTATGGAACTTTATCGGGTTAGTCCATTCAAGGCTGTTATGTATGTCAATAACGGTGTTGGAAACTTTCAATCATTAACTGTTGCTGAACTTGCTCACATCCATGTCAATCATGGTGAGAGCGACAAGATTTGCATGGTCAGCAATCAAGTGAAGGCGTATGACCGGGTATTTGTTGCAGGTCAAGCAGCAGTACTTCGTCATCGCGCCGCACTTTCGGAATTCAATGAAGAAGTTTTGGTTCGTGTCGGTCGGCCACAGCTGGATGAAAATCCTGCACCTTCAATTCCCGAATCATCACGACGCACAGTTTTATACGCACCCACATGGGCCGGAGAAGATGAAGCCAATAACTACACATCTATGGAATTCATGGGATCACACATTATTGATGCCACCTTGGCCCAGGACAACGTACGGGTGATTTATAAGCCCCATCCACGAATTGCCGACTCTGACGATCAACGAATTCGAAAGAATCACGCACACGTTTTACGCGCAATCAAGCAAGCGAATGCAAAAGATTCTGCTGCTGGACATGAAGTTCGCGAGTCGGGAGACATTCTGGCAATTTTCCCACGCATTGATTTGTTAATCTCGGACGTTTCCTCAATTGCCCTGGACTTTTTATACCTACGAACCGAAGCCCCAATTATTCTCACTGATCGCCGCAACAATATTTCCCAACTTCAAATTGACTCACCACTAAGCGCCGCTACCCCAGTGCTGACAAAAGATAATGTCAAAAATGCCAATCAAATGATTAGTGAAATTCTGACTTCTGACAAATTCGTTGCGGATCGCAAAGTTCTGCGCGAGTTTTACTTTGATAACGTCAAAGCCGGTGAATCTGCACCTAGGTTCTTTGCAGCCATGCGCGAAGCAATTAAAGCCCACTCTGCTGACGCCGCTCGCGCAAAATCACTTGCAGAATCAGGCACTGGGCCTCGTTTTGAACATCGCGCCTAAACCCGAAAGACTTAGAGCACTATGACGCAACCACAAGTAACGATTTTGGCCGCTGGCATGGGAACCCGCTTGGGGCGCCCATTTCCAAAACCTCTGACTCCGCTAAACGATGGCCGCACCATCATGCAGCAGCAATTGGATAACATCAGCGATGCATTCGGTGCGAATACTCATGTTCAAATCGTCGTTGGCTTCAAACTTGATCTTATCCTAGAAGCTGCTCCAGAAGCGGTCTTTGTCTATAACGAGCGCTACGACCAGACAAACACCTGCAAGAGTTTGCTCAAGGCATTACGCGCAAGTTCCGAGGGTCCAGTGGTTTGGATGAATGGTGATGTGGTTTTTGAGCCAGCAATCCTCGAGCGCCTCCAGATCAACGTCGATGCCGGACAAACTGCAATTGCTGTGAATACTGCAGCTGTGTCGGATGAAGAGGTTAAGTACACCGTTGATGCCAATGGTCATGTGAGCGAGTTGAGTAAGACCGTAGTAGGTGGTCTCGGTGAATCCGTTGGAATCAATGTAGTGGCCGCCAAGGATAAGGCTGCGTTAATTAAGCGACTTGAAGAGTGTGATGACCAGGATTATTTCGAACGCGGTATTGAACTTGCGATCGAAAAAGATGGCCTGAAAGTTCTACCGATAGACATCAGTGATCTGTTTGCGGTTGAAGTTGATTTTGAAGCCGATTTGGAGCGCGCGAATCAGCGCACTGACTAATGAAATCTTCTAGCCCAATGGATGCAAACGCGTTCGGTGATAACGCAGCCAAGCAATTAGCCGCAAAGTTCGAACTGACCAGTGCAAGCAAAATTCCAGGATTACGTGACTACTTAAAATCCACATGGCGGCGTAAAGATTTCATTGCTGAGCTTGCTGATGCTCGCAGCACACAGCAATACTCAGACAGCTTGCTGGGACGAATTTGGCAGTTAATCACGCCACTTCTAAACGCAGCGATCTATTACTTTATTTTTGGCATCTTACTGGGCACTAGTAAAGGTATTGAAAACTTCACTGCATTCTTAGTTGCTGGAGTTTTTGTGTTTAACTTCATGCAGGTAACTGTGACCGCAGCTTCGGGAAGCATTCCAAAAAACAGTCGCTTGATAAAAGCCATCCATTTTCCAAAGCTAGTTTTGCCGCTGGCAACTGTTGTCCAGCAGATTCAGCAATACGCTGTATCACTGGTTGTTCTGCTCGTAATTGTTTTGGCAACAGGCGAACCGTTGACTTTGATGTGGCTAACTTTGCCAATCGTTCTTGCTATGCAAGTTTTGTTCACAACTGGATTCGCCTTGATTTTGGCTCGCTGGGGCGCTCGCTCGCGTGACATCAATCAACTGTTGCCTTTCTTTACTCGAACCTGGCGCTATGTTTCTGGTGTTTTCTTTAGCATCACAATCTTCACCGCAACTATGCCTGATGCCGTTGGTACTGCGCTGCTGCTTAACCCAGGTGCGGTTTACATTGACTTAGTTCGAGACTCATTAATGGTGACTGAATCGAGTGATCCATTGATCTGGGTCATGGGTGCTGTCTGGGCAATTGTTTTCTTTGTCGTTGGCTTGGTGTACTTCTACCGAGGGGAGAAAAAGTATGTCAACTAATGATTTATCGATTGAAAAAATCCCAACGGTGGTAGTTGATGATTTAAACATTAAGTACCGCGTAATTCTCGGCGCGAACACTGGATCAGCTGCGGGAGCCCTTCGTAGCTTGGTCAGCGGCAAGGCGCCAAGCCAAATTGTTAAGTCAGTGCACGCAGTTAAGGGAGTATCCCTGACCGCTTATGAAGGAGACACCATTGGCCTTGTGGGTCGCAATGGTTCTGGAAAGTCCAGCTTGTTAAAGGCTGTTGCTGGCTTATTGCAGCCAAGTTCTGGCGATGTCTACACTGCAAGCCAAGCAACTTTGCTGGGCGTTAGTGGCGCGCTGAATAAATCCATCTCAGGTAATCGCAACATCACTCTTGGTGGCCTGGCCATGGGTATGAGTCGCCAGGAAGTTGAGGCAATTCGCCAACAAGTTATTGAGTTTGCTGACATTGAAGAATTCATTGACATGCCAATGGGAACTTACAGTTCTGGCATGCAAGCTCGGCTTCGCTTTTCAATCGCAGCCGCTCGCCAACACGAAATCTTGTTAGTTGATGAAACTCTAAGCACCGGTGACACAGAATTTCGCGCTCGCAGTCAAGCCAAGATCCGCGAATTAAGTGGCGCAGCTGGAACTGTATTTGTAGTGGCTCATGGTCACGCCATGATTCGCGAAGTTTGTAATCGTGCTATTTGGATGGACAAAGGCGTTATCAAGCTTGATGGCGAAACCAATGCTGTGCTTGATGCCTACGAAGCAGACGTTGCGGAAAAGAAAGCGGCTAAAGAAGCTGAGGACAAAGATAAGTAAGTTATTTCTTTCGGCTAGTTAAGAAACCAATTCCCCATGACATTTGCATTGTCATCAAAACTACCGGCAACCAAAGTGCCCCCGCTCTAGCCCGCTTCACCAAAGTCAAAGACGAAACCAAAGTTAAAGCCAAGTAACCAAGCGGGAAGATGTAACCCCAGATCAAAGCGTTGCTCATAAAAAGGCCGATTGAGCCAAGGATCTTGCCAGACACAATTAATGCGACTGCAAGCGGTGGCGCAAAGTAACGGAGTGCTGATTTAGTGCGACGAGTATCTGGGTGGCGACGCATAACTTCATGACGCCAAGATCCGTATTCAAAATATTGCTTTGCAAGTTTGGAAACATTAGGGCGGGGTCGATAGGTCACAAACAAATCCGGATTGAACCAAACTTTGCCACCGGTAGTGCGAATTCGATAATTCATTTCCCAGTCTTGGGCCCGAGTGAACGCTGGATCATAACCACCGACTCGTTCTAGTGCACTGCGCTTAAAGACGCCGAGGTAAACAGTCTCGGCTGGACCTTCAGTTCCACCGGTATGAAACGAAGCTGAGCCAACACCAAGTGGTGATCTCATGGCAGCTGCAACGGCCTTTTCAAACTTAGTAACACCACGCGCGCCCATAATGCCACCAACATTGTCAGCGCCCGTTCGCTGCAAGGTTTCCACTGCGAGGCGAATGTATCCATCGGAAAGTTCGCTGTGTGCATCAACGCGAACCACGATCTCTTGTGTGGTTGCGGCCAGCGCTGCATTCAAACCTTCTGGAGTGCGTCCAGTTGGATTTGGCACCGAACTTACTCGCAAATCTCCCGCACAAATTCGAGCTGCAACTTCATCTGTGCGATCGGTTGATGGGCCAAGTGCCAAAACTACCTGGATTGAACCTTCATAATCCTGAGACAAAATCGCCAATACCGCTGCCTCTAAGTAGTTTTCTTCATTGAGAACTGGCATAACTACGGCTACTGCGGGCATTTGCGTCACATACCAACGCTATCGGTTCGGTAAACTTGAACCTCGAACACTCCCCAAGGAGCGAAGTTGTCCAAAATCGCCGTGATCGGAACTGGCTACGTAGGTTTGACGACTTCAATTGGCCTTGCCAGCCTTGGACACCAAGTCATTGGTTACGACGTAAATCCGGCAAAAGTTGAGTTGCTTCAGACTGGAAAGCTGCCGATCCATGAACCTGGGCTCGGTGAGATTCTTGAAGTTGTTTTAGCTTCTGGAAACCTTAGAGCAACTTCAGTTTTATCAGAAGCCGTGACGGACGCTGAATTCATTTTCACTTGCGTACCAACACCGCAAGATGAAGATGGCTCAGCTGACTTAAGTTATGTAATTTCCGCAAGTGCTGCCATGAGAGATTTTCTAGCAGCTGGGGCTGTCGTTATAACCAAATCCACGGTGCCCGTTGGATCAGCCCAGGTCGTTGAGGCTGCGATCAGTCGAAGTGACGTTGAAGTTGCCTCTAATCCAGAATTCTTGCGGGAAGGTGCTGCAGTTTTTGACTTCCAAAATCCTGATCGTATAGTCGTTGGCGCACGTTCAAATGAAGTTGCCCAGAGTGTGATGGATCTTTACTCCAAAATCGATTGCCCAAAGGTTTTAACATCGCAAGCAACAGCCGAATTGATTAAGTACGCTTCAAATTCATTTCTTGCAATCAAATTGTCATATGTGAATGACATAGCAGCATTGTGTGAGGCAGTCGGTGCGAACTCACATGAAGTACTACATGGCATGGGACTTGATACCCGAATTGGAAATCGTTTCTTGGAGCCTGGTCCAGGCTGGGGTGGTTCGTGCTTTCCAAAGGACACTAAAGCTCTTGAATCAATTGCGAATTCATTTGGTGTAGAACTTCCATTGATCACCACAGCAATTGCTAGTAATGAAGCCGCGCATAAGCGAGTAGTCGATCGAGTTGCTAATGCCTTAGGTGGCTCGTTAACTGGAAAGGCAATTGCAGTCCTTGGTCTAACTTTCAAAGCCAATACCGATGACACTCGTGAATCACCATCAATCGCAGTGATTGAACAACTAGTTACTCGCGGTGCCAAAGTTGTCGCTTACGATCCGATGGTGACCAAATTCGATTTAACTGGAATGAATTTGGCTGACTCTGCGACTACAGCTGCAGCCGGTGCTGATGCCTTAGTTGTTTTGACTGAATGGCCTGAGTTTAAGTCAATCGATGCCAAGCAGATTCTTGCCGCAATGGTAGGCAAAGTTGTAATTGATACCCGTAATGTCCTAGACAACAAGACTTGGGAAGCCGCAGGCGCGATCATTCCAAACAACTCAACTACGAGAGCTGTTTAAATCATGGCAAAAGTATTAGTGACTGGTGCTGCTGGGTTTGTTGGCTCTCATCTTGTTGATTCGTTGCTCAGTGACGGTAATGATGTAGTGGGCATCGATAACTTCAGCACTGGAAACCAAACAAACATTGCGCATCTAGCGGACAACAAAAGTTTCAGGTTCGTAGAACGTGACATCGTTACTGGCTTGGGCGACATAGAAAAAGTTGAATTCGATCAGATTTTCCATCTAGCCAGCCCGGCTTCCCCACCGCACTACATGCGCCTTGCGATTGAAACTATGCACGTGAACACAACAGCCACTGAGCTTCTATTACAGAATGCAACTAAGCATGGCTCCCGTTTGTTATTTGCTTCCACGTCTGAAATTTACGGCGACCCACATGAACACCCACAGCGCGAGAGTTACTGGGGAAATGTAAATCCAATTGGGCCACGAAGTGTTTATGACGAAGCAAAGCGTTTTGGTGAAACTTTGCTTTCCCACTTCCACCGCAGCGAAAACACTGACACTGTAATAGTTCGAATCTTCAACACTTATGGCCCACGCATGGATCCTGATGATGGTCGCGTGGTTTCCAGCTTTATTCGGGATGGCATAAAGGGAAAATCATTCCAAGTCTTTGGTGATGGCAAACAAACTCGAAGCTTCTGCTTTGTTTCAGATTTAGTTTCTGGTTTACGTAAGGCTATGGACAGTGGGATTGCTGGCCCAGTAAACCTAGGTAATCCTAATGAATTCACTTTGCTTGAACTTGCAACTCAGGTTGGCAAAGTCCTAGACATCGATCCAGTGCTGGAATTTAAAGAACTTCCGATTGATGATCCAAAGCAACGTCAACCGGATATCTCTTACGCGAAGTCAGCTTTGAACTGGGAACCAAAGATTGAATTAGCTGAAGGTTTGCAATTAACTGCAGACTGGATGGCAACTCAAATCAAGTAGCAAGATTTTTAAGCTGAGCTTTTAACGCATCGCCCTTATCAATTGCGGTCTGACGCATATCAACTTGGAACTTATCTAGCCGAGCAGTTAACTGGTTTCCAAATTCATCATTAGCACTAGCAATGATTCGCGCGGCAAGTAAGCCAGCATTCTTTGCGTTACCGATGCCAACAGTTGCTACTGGAACTCCGGCTGGCATCTGAACGATAGACAACAGCGAATCTAAGCCTTCGAGCTGAGTTAGTGGAACTGGAACACCAATAACTGGCAATGTCGTGATCGAGGCCACCATGCCTGGCAAGTGAGCTGCGCCGCCAGCTCCAGCAATGATTACTCGCACTCCACTGCTGGCTGCCTGTTTGGCGTAAGAAACCATGTCTTCGGGCATGCGATGCGCTGAAACTACTTCGGCTTTGTGGCTGATACCAAGCTCATCCAAGATTGCGGCAGCTGGTGCCATAGTTTCCCAATCCGAATCACTACCCATGATGATGCCAACTAATGCATTACTCATCGATTACTCCTGTGAGATAGTCGGCTGCATGCCAAGCGCGTTGCAGTAAGTCTTCAATGTTGCCACCTGTGGCATTCACATGGCCAATCTTGCGGCCCGGACGCACTTCTTTGCCATATAAATGCACCTTGATGCCAGGATCGCGGGCCATGATGTGACGAAATGCGCTGTGTAGGTCTCCAAGATCTTTACCCAACAAATTCACCATTACGGTCTGTGGTCCGGTTGGCGCTGGAGAACCAAGTGGCCAATCTAAAACAGCGCGTAGATGATTTTCGAATTGGCTGGTCACTGCCCCATCCATTGACCAGTGACCTGAGTTATGCGGACGCATGGCAAGTTCGTTAACCAAAATTTCGGTACCGGTATCAAAAAGTTCAACGGCCAACATGCCATGCACATCCAACAGATTTGCAATCGTGATCGCCATGGCTTGGGCCTTTGCGGCTCGCTCTGGATCTAGATCTGGACATGGGGCAATTACTTCATGACAGATGCCATCAGTCTGAGTTGATTTAACAACTGGGTAAGCAACACATTGTCCATGTGGGCTGCGGGCAACTTGAGCAGCAAGTTCGCGAGTAAATGGCACAAGTTCTTCTGCAAGCACGCGATTACCTGCGGCATGAATTTCACCGATGATTTGCAAGGCTTCAGCTAATGACTTAACGACCCAAACACCTTTGCCGTCATAACCACCCCGGGCAGTTTTGATGATCAATGGCCAGCCCGCAGTATCACCAAATTCGATGAGGTCTGATTCAATTGTGATCTCTTTCCATTTCGGGCAGGCAATCCCAGCTGCACTTAGTGCGGTGCGCATTTCAATTTTGTCTTGAGCAAACCGCAAAGAATGTGGCCCAGGTCGAACGGCTACTCCGAGGTTTTGAAGTTCTTCTAAGAATTCAATTGGCACATGTTCGTGATCAAACGTGATTACGTCACATTCCAGTGCAAAAGCCTTAAGCGCTTCCCAATCTTCGTGGGAACCAACAACCGTGTCTGGGATTACTTGAGCGGCAGAGTCTGTTGCGGTGGCAGAGAGAACGCGTAGGTGAATTCCTAAATTGATCGCGGCTGGCTGCATCATGCGGGCAAGTTGGCCACCGCCAATAACGCCGACTCGAGGGGTGCTCACTGTCATAAGCCTAGTTGGCTTTTTGCATCCCTATTTCTGAAGTGCAGTAACCAAGATATAAAGCGCAGCAGGGGTGTTATTCACTATGTGAGCCACGATGGCTGCCGAGGTGCTGCCAGTCCGTCGGCGGACTTCGCCCAGGATTAAGCCGATCGCAAACAGGATGATGAAGCGCTTAGGTTCGAAATGAAACAATGCAAATACCAATGCAGTAATCGCAACAACGAGGTGTTCGTTCACGTGCGCTTTCGCTAACGCTCCATAAAGTAATCCGCGAAACGCAAGTTCTTCGACGATTGGTGCACCAAACATAGCCATCAAAACAAAAATGACTAGAACAATTCCAGTTTGGTTTAAGCCAACATCACCAGCAGTTGAACTAAGCGGACCCGTGAATTGGGTAACTACCCAGGCCACCACACTGGCTACCACTAGCGAAATCAGCCCAGCTACAAACCCAAGTCGCAAATGAGTTCGAGGAGCTATCAAACCTAAATCAATCTTTGGTCCATTGCCCTTGATTGTGGTTGCAATGATTGGCCAGCCAGCCATCGCAAGCCATGGCGCGCTAAACGCAATTATCAATCCCCAACCATTTTCCGGATCAATATTTTGCGACATCAAACCAAGGCTGACAACCAGACTTAATCCAATTGCGCCAACTAGCGAGGTGAGCGCATCGCCCATTCCCCAAGTCGGTATCTTTAACTCTTCACCGCGCGCGATCGCCCGCCTAAAAGCCCACGGCGCCCCCGGAAAACCGGAAGCGCCGTCGGATGGGGTTAAAGGATTCATTCCTAGTAACGATATAGGTCTGACTTGTAAGGACCGTTGATATCCACGCCGAGGTAATCAGCCTGGGTCTTGGATAGTTCGGTCAGCTTCACACCAAGTGCGTCAAGATGCAAACGTGCCACCTTTTCGTCTAGGTGCTTAGGCAGAACGTGAACGCCCAATTCATATTCATCGATCTTGGTGAACAGTTCAATCTGAGCCAATACCTGGTTTGTGAATGAGTTACTCATTACAAATGATGGGTGACCAGTTGCGTTGCCAAGGTTTAGCAAACGACCTTCAGACAACATGATGATGCTGTGACCGTCTGGGAAGATCCATTCGTCAACCTGTGGCTTGATGTTGCGACGCTTGATACCTGGGTACTGCTGCAAACCAGCAATGTCGATTTCATTGTCGAAGTGACCGATGTTGCCAACGATTGCTTGGTGCTTCATCTGGGACATGTGCTCAACGCTGATGACATCTTTGTTACCAGTTGCGGTAATGAAGATGTCTGCGGTGTCGATTACGTCTTCGATTGGCAGAACTTGGTAACCGTCCATGGCTGCCTGAAGTGCACAGATCGGATCGATTTCAGTCACAATCACGCGAGCGCCTTGGCCACGAAGTGATTCAGCGGAACCCTTGCCGACATCACCATAGCCTGCAACAACAGCAACTTTGCCACCCATAAGAGTGTCAGTTGCGCGGTTGATGCCATCGATCAAGCTGTGGCGGGTGCCGTACTTGTTATCGAACTTGGACTTGGTTACTGAGTCATTAACGTTGATCGCTGGGAACATAAGTGTTCCTTCGCGGAACATGTCGTATAGACGAAGTACACCAGTTGTGGTTTCTTCGGTGACACCCATGATCTCGGAACCAACTGTGGTCCAACGCTTTGGATCTTCGCCAAGTGAGCGCTGCAATAGTGAAAGCACAACGCCGTACTCTTCGGAGTCAGCTCCTGCAGGATCTGGGACGAAGCCTGCCTTTTCAAATTCGGTTCCCTTGTGGATCAACATTGTGGCGTCGCCACCGTCATCCAGGATCATGTTTGGTCCGGTTTGTCCTGGCCAACGAAGTGCCTGCTCAGTGCACCACCAGTACTCTTCTAGAGTTTCTTCTTTCCACGCGTAAACCGGAACACCAGTTGGTGCATCTTCGGTTCCGTTTGGACCCACTACAACAGCTGCTGCTGCGTGATCTTGAGTTGAAAAGATGTTGCAAGATACCCAGCGCACGTCAGCGCCAAGTTCAACCAAAGTTTCAATCAATACCGCGGTCTGGATTGTCATGTGAAGGGAACCCATGATGCGGGCACCCTTAAGTGGTTTGGTAGCCCCGAACTCGGAGCGCATAGCCATTAGGCCAGGCATTTCGTTTTCGGCTAAGCGGATTTCGTTGCGACCGTATTCGGCAAGCGAAATGTCGGCAACTTTATAGTCATTGGGGCCTAAGGCCATAGTGGTACTCCTCGTGAAAAAAGTTTTGGAATCTGGGACAGTGTGTCCGCAACGTCACGAGGCTTCGATGGCTAGCGGTAGTTCTATTGTGTCACAGGCCACTGGTTTTGGCCGAACTGGCTTGGGCTATTGGCTTTAAGGGCATAAGGGCAATGACGCTTCGCGGTTAAACGAACATTGTCGCTTCGCGGCTACTTGCTACGGTCCAGGTCTGGCTCTAGGAACACATACTGTGCGCTAGGTACTGCAATTCGCAACAAGCGCTCAGCTTCATCTATGCCCTTGGCAATCTCTTCTGCGGAATCGGTTTGGGTTATTGCAATCTTTGCGCCAACCAACAACGCATCTGGACCAACATGAAGTGTACGCAAGTGAATTACCCGATCCACTAACGGCGCAGAGGTTAAGGCTGCATAAACCGCATCATATTCTTCCGGCAGTGCACTTTCGCCGACTAGCATCCCAGCCATCTCGCGCACGAGGATGATTGCAATCACAATCAACAGCGAGCCAATTGCCATCGCCCCTAAGCCATCCCAACGTCCATCTCCGGTAATTACTGCAGCACTGACGCCAATCAAGGCAAAGTTCAAACCAACGAGTGCGCCGAAGTCTTCGAGCAGAATGACTGGCAGTTCTGGTTGGCGAGCATCCTTAACAAACTTGGCAAAAGATCTGCTGCCACGAACTTTGTTGGTTTCGATGATTGCGGTACGAAACGAAAGTGATTCCAAAACAATGGCCACTAACAACACAACAATGGCGATCCAGAAGTCTTTAACTGGCTCTGGATGATTCCATTTGTGCAGGCCTTCATAAAACGAATAGATGCCACCAACCATAAACAGCACGATGGCAACCATGAAGCCGTAAACATAACGAACTCGGCCATAACCAAACTGATACTTATCATCGGCTACTCGCCTAGAGCGCTTGCTACCGATCAAAAGCAAAACTTGATTAAACGCGTCTGCAACAGAGTGGATAGCTTCGGAGAGCATTGAGGTTGAGCCCGTGATCGCGAAAGCAAAAAACTTACTGATTGCGATTCCGGTATTTGCCAGTAATGCGGCAATGACAGCTTTAGTGCCACCTTCAGTGCTCATGATGTATTTCCCTAAGTTAGATACCTAACTTAGCAAGCCAGCCTTTAGTTGGTTGATCGTACTGATTTGAGATGGATCAATGCCTTGGGCTAATCCCGCATAAACACTCGCCCAGTCCGTTGGAACTATCAACGATGCAAGGCGACTAATTGGATGACCGTCCTTTGCCTGAATCAAAGTGACTGGAACATTTCGATCACTTGCAATTTGGCTAACAATTCCGATTCGTTTTTCAACGGCTGGGTGTTCGTTGGTGTCGCGCAAGATATACAGATGTGTGCGGCGGTCTAAATATTCTTCATCGTCGCTGAAGATGTCACGAGCCGGAGCAGCTCCAGCAAGTACTCCATCTAACGCGACAATCTGATTGTGGCCCACTTCAGGAAGCTCTCCATGTACCGCTGGAATCTTGGCATTCTCGGCAAGCTGAGCCATGAATCGAGCTGCGGCCGTTGCGCCAATCATTCCGGTCCCCCAAACCATGGGCAACGAGCTAGCGCAAGAAAGTGCAAGTGCCTTGGCAGGATTTTCACCCAGTGGCACTGATGGGCCATTCGCAACGCTCAACTCATCCATTAAGTCAGCAGCAATTTCAAATTCTTTTTCATCGATGTGCGCAATGCCAAGTGCGTTCGCAACCATTAGCAGTGGCGTGGCGTGGGTCCATAGCGATGCGCGCGGGCTGCGTCCCTTTGCATCGATTGCAAAGTGAACTGCGCCAGAAATTGATCTAGAAACATTTTCTAAGTCACTGCCGCCTGCGCCAATTGTGATCACCCGAGCACCGCGACGGCCGGCTTCAGCAGTAGTGCTCAGAGTTTCCTCAGTCATGCCAGAGCAGGAAACTCCAATGACAACGTCCATTGGTCCAACCCAGCCAGGCAGACTGTGTGACTGTTCAAGCACGATTGGAACCGGAGTCGACTGACCGAGAACGGCTCGCATAACTTGTCCACCAACACCGGAACCACCAAGTCCGGCAAAGACAATGTTTCGGGGTTGGTCACCTTTGGCAATTTGGGCTAAATCAGAGCGATCAATTGTTGAGACAGCTTCACGCATTTGAGCGCCAGAGCTGGCAACCGCTGGCAACATGTCGCTGGCATCTAGAGCGGACATACCCTCGATGTCATCTAGTAACACGTCATCGATCATGAAATACAGACTACCCGATCATCATTGACAAAACTGAGTCCCGAACGATCTCCATATTTTGAATATCCTTGGCTTCCACATTCAATCGAAGCAATGGCTCAGTGTTACTGGAGCGAACATTAAACCACCAGTCATCACCAGAAACTGTTAAACCATCAAGCTCATCGAACTCGGAACCTTGATTGATCGCAGTTTCTTTGATTCGTGCGATCACGGCTTTAGCATCAGAAACCTTGGTATTAATTTCGCCACTCATTACATATCGCAAGTATGGCTTCAGCAATTCACTAAGTGTTGTTGACTCTGCTGTTTCGCCCAATGCAGCTAGCGCATGCATCGCAGCCAACATTCCGGAATCTGCTTTCCAAAAATCTCGAAAATAGAAATGCCCCGAATGTTCACCACCGAAAATTGCTCCAGTCTCGGCCATGGTTGCTTTGATAAACGAATGTCCAACTCGGGTGCGAACTGCAGTGCCTCCATTTTCAATCACGATCTCGGGAACTGCGCGTGAAGTAATTAAGTTATGAATGATTGTGGAGCCTGGAATTTTTGCTAATTCTCGAGTTGCAATTAGCGCAGTCAAAGTGGATGGATCGACGATTCCACCTTTTTCGTCAACTACGAAGCAGCGGTCCGCGTCGCCGTCGAAAGCTAAGCCGATATCTGCACCAACTTCGAGCACTCGCTTTTGCAAGTCTCGCAAGTTTTCTGGATCAATTGGATTGGCTTCATGATTTGGAAACGAGCCATCAAGTTCGAAATACAAGGCATCTATTTCAAGTGGTAGCGCTGGCAATATGTCATCACCCAAAACTGCCGGAACTGTGAAGCCGCCCATCCCATTGCCAGTATCGATTACAACCTTAAGTTTGCGAGATTTATCTAGTGGAACTAGTTCGCGTAAATACTGCGAATAGGCGGCCAACATATCTTGTGATGAAGCTGATCCAAATGGACCATCGTAAGTTGGAAGGTTTTCACTTTCCAAAAGATCTCGAATTTGTGACAAACCTGAGTCTTGACCAACTGGAGCTGCGCCAGCGCGACAAAGTTTGATGCCGTTGTATTCGGCTGGATTGTGACTTGCAGTAAACATTGCACCAGGGATGTCCAATTTGCCAGAAGCAAAATACAAACCATCAGTTGAACACAAACCGATATTCACAACATCAACACCAGCGGCTGTCACACCATCGATGAATGCGGCTACTAACTCTGGACCAGTAGGCCGCATGTCATGGCCAACCACAATGCGCCCTGCGCCACCATCACTGCTGCGAATTCCAAGTACTTCTACAAATGCAGTGCCAACTTCACGGGCTAGGTCTGGTCCCCATTGCTCTGGCACTACGCCACGAATGTCATAGGCCTTGATCAGGGCTGATAGGTCGCGCATTTGTTAAGTCTAGGAGTAGCAAGTAGTTGAGTCTGGAGGGCTTATGCAGTTGGGTTTTGGCCCGAATCCCGTAGCACTCGCAAATGCCCGCGGCGATTTACTTCCACCATTTCGTCAGCAGGCTCGACACGACCAACTTCACGCACGGCATTCGCCAAAGCCTCAATGTCGTCAACACTGGGCTTTAACGCCTCTGGATCTGGGGCCAAACGCACAACATCCCAGCCGCGGGGCGCAGTCATGCGAGCTGCGTGATCTTCACACAAGTCATAGCAATGTGGTTCGGCAAAAGTTGCCAACGGACCCAGAACTGCCGTGGAGTCTGCATAGACATAGGTCAGCGTCGCAACAGCTCGTTTGCTGCACGAAGGCTTTGAACAACGACGCGATCCCACATTCGCCAAACTAGTCGACATAGTCTGGTGGCGTGGGTATCGAAACACCTGAAGGTCTGAGGTTGCAGGAATGGGAACACCTAAAGCTATGAAGCGCGACCGTCATGATCGAGGTTTACGAGGACCGGTCGTGCCCCATTCCGCCCCGTGTCATGAATCTACCGACCAATTCTTTGTTCGCGAGATGCGCGAAGCCGTCGAAGACCTGGATGCGCGCTTGGGCACCATGCTTTCATCGATCAAGTTTGCGCTCGAAGAAATTCCAAATAAACGCGATCTAACTTTTGCTAGTGGTCATGTGCCTCTAGGACGGATTGATCAAGGTAATCCAACAACGATTGTTTTGTATCAGCGCCCAATCGAAATGCGGGCTGATTCGAAAGAACTTTTGCAGCGCGTAGTCCGAGATGTTTTAGCTGAACTAGTCAGCCTGGTTACTGGCCTTCGCCCTGATGATGTGGATCCAAACTACGAAGGTCCAGAGATCCGAAGTTAGCAAACTCCTCAAAAGCAATTGGCCCCAATCCATCAGGATCAGGGCCAATTAAAAAGCTTTGAAAACTATCCCGCCTGTGCACGCTTAAGACGGCGACGCTCGCGTTCTGACAAGCCGCCCCAGATACCAAAACGTTCATCATTTTCTAGCGCGTATTCAAGGCACTCAACCTTGACTTCGCATGAGCTGCAAACTCGCTTTGCTTCGCGAGTTGAACCGCCCTTTTCAGGGAAGAAAGCTTCGGGATCAGTCTGGGCACACAGCGCACGTTCGTGCCAACCCAGATCGTCAGTTTCAGTGAAGGGAAGCAGAGCGAATTCGCTCACTTGAGACCTCCTGGTTAGTCGTAACAAGTTAATTGCTGCCCGGATGCAAGCGACTAACCCTTTTGTTACGTGGTCGGCGAACCGAACTTCCTATTAAATTACACAGGTGTGATTCGTTTGACAAGTCATATTCGTTTAAAAATAAGGGTTTTTACCGAATGTTGACTAAAACTGCCTATTTCAATGGGTTTTTAACGAAAAATAAAAACCGTGAATATCGGCGTTTCGTCGTTATTCGGTTAATTGGAATTCACTCATTTGCAACAACTCCCAATAAAAATTGTCCCGAGAAGTTTGCGATTACAATTTAGCGAGTAAAAAAATCGCTTGTCAATAAAAAAAGTAAAGTAGTGCGGGGGCGCAAATGAATTTTTCACGAAACTTTAGGTTTCGCGCATCTGCGATTTCAATTGCACTGATCACATCGGGCGTTGTGTCAGCTGGCACCAGTCATGCAGCGACAGTCACACCCTTCACTGCTCTTTACAACAAAAACATTAACGGACAAGTGGTTGTTACCGGTAACACCAACATGACTTGCCCAACTTCAATTGATGCATTAGGCGCGAAAATCGCCGACTCAGAGATTGCTGCTTGCCAAGATGCCAGAGTGCGAACAATTAGATCTGGGCTCAACTTAAACAACAACGCTTACCGAATGGTTTACAGCGGTGCTGGAAATTTTGGCAACAAACCAATGATTAACAGTTCTACTGCGCAGGTTTCTATTCCTGAAGGCTCAACAATTAAATCTGCATTTTTGTTTTGGCATGGAGATATGAGTAAGCCATCGGTTTCTGATGGTGGCAAGGCATACAGTGCTGGGGTCGCTACGGGCTGTACCTCCGATGCAATTTTTTGTAGAGATAAAGTTTGGCTCGTAACTCCACAATCAACAGCTGCTCACTTAGTTAACGCGGATGAGATATCGAGTGAAAACCCTACAAGTGGTATTTACCGAGCACATGCAGATGTAACAGATAACTTGACCCAAATCGCTGATAATAAATGGTCGCGAGCAGGTGGCAAAAAATTTGTAACCATTCGTGTTGGGGATATTGAAAGCGCTCAGGGAAGAGACACTCAAGCCGGTTGGTCGATCATCGTTGCCTACGCTCACCCCGATGAAGCATTGAGAAATGTGGTTATTTATGGTGGCCTAGCTAAGGTCGCTCAGCGAGATCCGGTAGAAATTGAATTATCGGGATTTCAGACTCCTCCAACTGGAGTCGTTTCTACTGCATTTGGAATAGTGGCTGCCGAAGGCGATGCCTCTGAAGGTGGCGACTTCATGAAACTGATTTCCGCTGGCTCCTCAACCACTATTGGTGATTCTGTAAATCCAACGAATAACCCAGCCAACAGCACTATCTCTCAAAATGGCGCAATTCAGAGCTATTTCAATAATTCAGCAGGTAAATACACAAATACATTTGGAACAGATGCGGATCAATTTACTCTTCGCAATGCCTTGCCGAATAACGCCACATCAGCAACAGTGCAAATGGGAACTAACCTCGAGACCTGGTATCCGATTGCATTCACCATGGCGACCGAACTCTATTCACCTGAGCTTCAACTGACAAAAGTAATCAAAGATTCTGTTGACATTCAGGATGGGGTAAGCCCGGGCGATTTCGTTGAGTTCTTCATTTATGTCTCTAATATTTCGAGTTCAGGTAGTGCGCAGAATGTTGTTATAAACGATCGCCTGCCTGCCGGGCTGAGATTTGTCGACTCTACTTCGACTGGAGTTGGCTGCAGTGGCTCGGGGCAGGACTTTATTTGTGACCTTGGGGACTTGCCAGCGAACTACCCACCTTCGGGAAATTGTGGATGCGTTCAATTGCGCGCAGAAGTGGTCGCAGGTACTGGCAACATAACAAACATTGCTACTGCCTCCTATTCCGGACCATTAGGCGAACTGGAAGCAACGTCAAACGTCACAACAATGCAGTACACAAAATACACAAGCGATTTGATTGTCGTGGTTAACAGCGACGAGGAATTTCTAAGTGATGAGACACAAAGTGACATTTTTGTGGACATAAGAAATGAAGGTCCAGCTACCGACAGTAGCTATTCAGTTGAGGTTGTTGTCCCAGAAGATGTCAATGTCATAACGCCACTTCCATCTGGCTGCACGCAAACTGGGCAAGTTGTTACTTGTGATGAAAGTGCAGGAACCTCATCAGACCCGGCTACAACTAATGAGCTGGGTGCAGGCGAATACGTCCGAATTCCAATTGCCGTTGAACCTGATGCTGGATTTAGCATTGCAGAGTTTTCCGCCGAGGTATCCAGCGATGGTGTTGGAAACGATGGTGATGTAAGCACTACAAACAACGCTGACTCCCAGCAGTTTGCAACCTCATCAGATGCTGAGCAAGAAACTTTTACCCGGCCAAGTGGTAACAGAGCACCAACGGTGCTGCCCATCGAAATAGAGTCAACTTCAGGTGAATCCACAGAAATTGATGTGACTGAATTTCTAGAGGATCGCGAATATGACGAAATGGAAATTATCGACTTCACTCAGCCAACCAATGATTCTGGCGAGGTTGAGTTGTCCGCAACTACGTTTACATTTAGTGCTGAAGAAAATTTTGTTGGAGACACCACATTTGAATTCTCAGTTAAAGACATCCGTGGCAAAACAGTCGATGCTCTAGTTTCAATAACTGTCTATCCAAGTGAATTGCCTAAATCAGGTGGAGGAACATTGATTGAAAAAATTAATGTATTCATTTCCTCAATCTTCAACTAATAGTTGGACTTGAGTTGACTTTCAATCACCAGAAAAAGTTAGTTGTTGCTTCTGCTGCATTTGCAATTAGTCTCCTGGCATTATTCGTCCTCTGGAAGTTATTCCTTAACCCGGACGATAACTCAGGAATGCAGAAATCAGTTCTGGCCCCACAAACAGAACCACAAGGTGGTGCTCCGCTTCTCAGCGACCAAGGTCTTTCAATAATCGCAACTGTATCTGCGGAATCGGCGGGAATCACAAATCTGCCTGTCACGACAGGTACATCTGATGAAATTCTCGACACTGGTCTGGCTGGTGCCTATCCTTGGTCAGGTCCTGGCAAGCCTGGCGTTTTTTCAGTCTCCGCTCATCGAGTTGGAGCTGGTGGTCCATTTTTGAATCTAGACAAAATGAAAGTTGATGATTCAATAACTGTCACAGATGAAAACGGAGCAGAATTCACGTACCGTGTGGCATCAATTGAAGTCGTTGAGCCTGATGACATAAGTGTTCTCAAAGGCCCAAAAGGTGAATCCCGTTTAGTTTTGATTACGTGCACACCGATTGAAACTTATGCTGACCGATTGGTTGTAACTGCTGTACTCGAAAACTAGTAAATGTTTTAAACTTGCTGGAATACTCAATGATATGGATTTAGATTTTGTGGATTCCAGTTCGTTAGATTGGTACTCCAATCCACCGGCGCGCAATTGGTCAGCACCTCCCACTGCGAAAGAAGTTGCACGCTTTCATCAAAGCCTGCCTAATTACTCGGTAACCCCTTTAATCGAACTTCCAACAATTGCAACTGAACTTGGGGTTGGTCGAGTCTTCATCAAAGACGAATCAGCCCGTATGAATCTTTCCGCCTTCAAGATCCTTGGCGCGGCCTGGGCAGTTGCCCAAGCGCTAACTGATGGCGAAAACCCGGCAGACATCGATGATGTTAAAGCAGCGATCGATACTGAGAACAAACCAACCTTGGTTGCAGCAACTGATGGAAATCACGGCAGAGCCGTTGCTCACATGGCTAGGCGCCTTGGATTGGAATGCGCCATCGTGATTCCAGATGGGGTAAGCAATCAAGCCATAAACAACATTGCTGGTGAAGGTGCCGAGATTACAATCATTGATGGCAACTACGACGAAGCGGTTGAATTAGCCAAAGAAATCACGTCAACGCTTGATCATGCAATTCACATTCAAGACATGTCTTGGCCCAGTTACGAACAAATCCCAAATTGGATCATCGAGGGTTACACAACTCTTTGCGTGGAGACTGACGAGCAACTTCGTGAACTCGGATCTGGTCCTGCTGATTTAGTAGCAGCTCCAGTAGGTGTCGGTGCCTTCTTGCACTCAGTGCTGGCTCACTATCGCAGTCAGTCTGGACGCAACCCAGTTGTTCTTAGCGTTGAAGCAATCGGGGCTGCATGTGTGTTGCAGTCACTACAGAATGGCGAGCTTACGAGCGTTGAAACTGTGCCAACAATCATGGCTGGCATGAACTGTGGCACACCGTCATCTGATTCTTGGCCAACTCACCAAGCTGGTGTGGATGCAGCAGTGGCTCTGACTGACGATGAGACCCGCTTGGATCTCAAGGTACTTGCTGACCTTGGCATTGACGCCGGACCATGCGGCGCAGCGACTTTGTCTGGAGTTCGCAAGGCCCTTTCAACAAAGCAGCGACGCGACGATCTAGGCATCACAAACGATTCAGTAATCGTTTTGTTCAGCACAGAAGGCCGCGCCGCTAACCCATTGAGTTAAGAGCGATTAGGCAACTGGTTCATCAGTTACCCATTGTGGTGATGGCAAGTGAACCAGAACTAAACCGAAGATGGCTAGAACTGAGTTTCTAAATGCCGGCTCAAGTCCATTCCATTCAACCGAGCGCCACATCTGGAACCATTCGCCACCGATTGTGATGAATCCACCCATGAACAAAATCACGATCATTAGCAATCCAATTGTGCTGACCTTGCGAGCTGCAAAGTAAAGCTTGGTCTTGCTGGACTTAATCCAAAGGTAAGTTGCGTACAGTAAAACAGCAGCTGCAACGGTTTCCCAAATGATCACGCCAATGTAGGCAATAGTGATTAATGTTTCGTTTGTGATCGCACGCCACATCACATCAGGATCGAGTCCTACACCTTCGCCCGCACCAAAGTTAGTGGTGTCCATGCGAAGCACGTGATTTACGAAATCAAAGTTTGTTTGGTAGTCAAAGATATTTCCGATTGATACGAGCAGCATGTAGAGACCATTGATTGCAACTACAACTGCGGCAGCCATTGCAAGGGAACCAATTCCCCAGTGGCGTGATTCATTCTGATTAGACATCTATTTCTCCCGTCGGTCATTCCACATTGGCATAACTAATATGGAAATTCGGACATTTCTTTATGATCGGGTTTCAATCACAGGGTTATCCCACATCGAGCAACGAACCGAACGGGTACACCGGGAAATTGCTGTCGCGATAAAGCTGGTCGAAGGGCCGGAGAATTCGGATGCCCCTGCATCCGAATCAAATGAATACTGATTTCGACCCCAAAACCCTGGCCGACTAATCGGGTTTCCCGATCAGTCGTTGGAAGTTTAGAAAAAGGATCCGTTAAAAATTATTCATCAACGTGGCCAGGGCCGGGGTCGAACCGGCGACCTTTCGAGTTTCAGTCGAACGCTCGTACCAACTGAGCTACCTGGCCACGCAAAATCGATCAACATCAAGGATGAAAACCGACCTTGCAGCGACCCCGACGGGACTCGAACCCGCGACCTCCGCCGTGACAGGGCGGCGCGCTAACCAACTGCGCTACGGGGCCTAGATACCCAACTTTAGGCTGGGTACTTCAGCCGATTCCAAGACGGTCAAGTCTTGAAATCTTGCGTACCCCCAACGGGATTCGAACCCGTGTTACCGCCGTGAAAGGGCAGCGTCCTAGGCCACTAGACGATGGGGGCAAATGCTTATCTTGCGAAAAGCATGAGATTGAAGCATACGGGAAAACAACCGCATCAGGCAAAGCGATTTTGGCCGGCCTAATCGCGAGCAGACCAGTTTGGATTACAAACTAAACCGAAGCAGCTTCGCCTGAATTTGGCAAGGAAATCGAGCTGGCGACCAGAAGATTCTGGACCTCATCTTGGCGATAGCGGCGATGGCCACCAAGGGTGCGAACAGCCGTGAGTTTTCCAGCATCTGCCCAACGAGTCACCGTCTTGGGATCAACCCGAAAAAGGGCTGCCACTTCGGCGGGAGTCATAAGTACTTGGGAATCAGACACAGGGGAAAACCTACTTTTCAAAGAAAAAATCAACTCTTTGATTCAATCCCCCAAATCGGACATCAGCGAGCCGAAAAGCCCTATTTAAGCCAATCTTGACCTAATCCTTACTGTTACTGATTGGTACGGCACAGAGCGCCCTAGAGCCTGTCAAAAACCATGGGATCCACCCGTCAGATGCACCAATTTCAGGCTCAGATAGACTGACAGTCTGGTACCGACCTGCAGATCGCAACAAAATCTGGCAAATCAGTAACCAAATTAGAAACTCCAGGTAGTTAAGGGGGCGCAGTCATGGGACGTGGCCGTGCAAAAGCCAAGCAAACTAAAGTTGCTCGCGATCTGAAATACAACAGCCCCAACACAGACTTAAGCGCCCTGCAAGCTGAACTTGGCGGCTCTTCATATGTTCCAAGTGATGAAGATATTGAAACCCCGGATTTAGAAAACGATCCGTACGCCAAGTATTACGAGGATGAAGAAGACGAAGATTAAGTCGCTACGTATCTAGACGACTAAGTCGCATAATTCCCAACGAGCGTTACCGCACCACCGTTTCCGCCTTTAGCCTGCGCATCGCCGGTTTCATTTGATCCGCGCGTACGGACTTCACCACATACCCAAGCCTTCAAACCACTTGCTTGCAATGCAGTGATTGCGATCTGGGCAGCACTTGCCGGCACAAATGCCAACATGCCAATTCCCATGTTGAAAGTTTTCTCAGTTTCAATTTGCTCAATGTTGCCGCGGGCTTGCAACCAATCAAAGATTGACTGCGGCGTCCAAGTAGACCGATCCAAATCAAGTGCTAAGTCACTTGGCATAACGCGGGCAACGTTTGCTGCAATTCCCCCACCAGTGATGTGAGAAATGGAATGAACTTCTACTGCCTTGATCAAATTCAAAATGTCTTTGGCATAAATCCGAGTCGGTTCCAGAAGTTCTTCACCAAGGGTTCGACCGAACTCAGCAACATTGTCATGAACATCCAGGCCGGCAACATTGAATGCCACATGCCTTGCCAACGAATAACCATTTGAATGCAAACCACTTGATCCAATGGCAATTGCAATGTCGCCGGCGACAACTCGCTCAGGGCCAAGCAAGTTGGTTGCATCAACTACGCCAGTTCCAGCTCCTGCAATGTCGTAATCATCTGGGCCAAGTAGTCCTGGGTGTTCTGCAGTTTCGCCGCCAACCAATGCACAACCCGCCTGCATACAACCATTGGCAATGCCAGTAACAATTGCAGCCACCCGTTCTGGGTGAACTTTTCCAACAGCGATGTAGTCAGTCATGAATAACGGCTCGGCACCACAAACCACTAAGTCATCAACCACCATGGCTACTAAATCAATACCGACAGTGTCGTGAATATCCATGCGACGAGCAACATCAATTTTGGTGCCAACACCGTCAGTTGACGTGGCTAACAACGGCTTAGTCATTGTTTTGAAAGCGCTGATATCAAATAGGCCCGCAAACCCACCAAAGTCACCAACAACTTCAGAACGATTAGCACTAAAAATTGCACTTCGCATTAAATCAACGGCGCGCTCTCCGGCTTCAGTATTAACACCTGCGGCAGCGTAAGAAGACTTCTCTTGATTTTCGCTCAAGGTCGGCGAACCACTTCATCGATTGCGGTCATGTCGTCATGAGCTATTCCAAAACCTTCAAGGACGTGCTTACCAAGTTTTGCTTCTTCCGGAAGTTCAACTGGATAAACACCGTCGAAGCAAGCACGGCATAACCGATCTTTAGCAACGTTTGTGGATTCAACTAACGCATCGAGTGAAATGAATGAAAGTGAATCGGCACCGATCGATTGACGAATCTCATCAATACTCAAGCCGTTGGCAATCAACTCAGCGCGGGTTGCAAAGTCAATTCCGTAAAAACATGGCCACTGCACCGGTGGGCTAGAAATTCGAACGTGAACTTCAGTTGCCCCAGATTCTCGCAGCATCTTCACGATTGCGCGCTGAGTATTTCCGCGAACGATCGAATCATCAACAACAACTAGTCGCTTACCTTCAATGACTTCGCGAAGTGGATTTAACTTCAACCGAATACCTAGTTGGCGAATGGTTTGGCTCGGCTGAATGAAAGTTCGACCCACATAAGCGTTCTTAACAAAACCCTGCGCAAATGGAATGCCACTGGCTTGGGCGTAGCCAACCGCGGCTGGAGTTCCTGACTCTGGAACCGGAATGACGACATCGGCATCCACAGGGAATTCTTTGGCTAGGCGGCGGCCAACTTCAACTCGGACTCCGTGCACTGCATTGCCGTTGATAGTTGTGTCAGGGCGAGCTAAGTAAACAAACTCAAACAAGCAGCCTTTTGGATCGGCTTCGGCAAATCGCATTGACCGAAGTCCATGTTCATCGATAGCAACGATTTCACCTGGTTCAATTTCGCGAACATAAGTTGCGCCGACGATATCTAACGCAGCAGTTTCCGAAGCAATAACCCAACCACGTTCTAGCCGACCCAAAACTAACGGACGAATTCCTTGCGGATCACGAGCGCCATACAAAGTTTGATCATCCATAAACACCAGCGAGAACGCACCACGAACATTTGGCAGCTCGAGCATGGCCGCCGCTTCCATTGTCATGTCTGGGTGCGCAGCAAGTAACGCAGTCAAGATGTCGGTATCAGTTGTGGCAAGGTTGCCAAAGTCCGGATATAGCTCGCCCGCTGATTCCCGGGTCTCACGCAACCGCGACGAAAGATCGTGGGTGTTGGTTATGTTGCCGTTGTGTGAAAGGGCGAGGTGACCCGTCGCAGTTGCACGGAAGGTTGGTTGCGCGTTATCCCAGCAACTTGAGCCGGTTGTGCTGTAACGAGTGTGGCCAATTGCGATGTAACCGGAAAGTGATTCCAACGCTGATTCGGTAAAGACCTGAGAGACCAATCCCATGTCTTTGAAAACTGTGATGTTGTGGCCATCGCTAACTGCGATTCCAGCTGATTCTTGGCCACGATGCTGCAGCGCATACAACCCATAAAACGTAAGTTTGGCTACTTCTTCCCCGGGAGCCCATACGCCAAATACTCCGCAGGCATCCTGCGGACCTTTTTCCCCTGGGAGCAACTCGTGATTGAGTCGACCATCGCCTGCCACAGCCCTAGCCTACTTGCCAACACCTACGAGAAGATGGGCGTATGACAAAGGTGGATCACGCGTTGGCTCTGAATAATGCTCAGATTGCACTGGCCAATCCAACCAACCCTGAATTACTTGCCAATGGCGTTCGCACCTCCCTGCAATGGTTTGCCGAACAACACCCTGGCCGAGCAGTTGAAGTTCGAGTCCCGCCTTATCTGGCAATCCAAATATTGGGTGGCACCACCCACCGTCGTGGCACCCCGCCAGCAGTGGTTGAAATGAGTCCACAAACCTGGCTCGAGCTATTCACTCAGAAACTAACTTGGGCCGACGCAGTTGCCAACGGAAAGATCACCGCAAGTGGCGAACGAAGTGATTTAAGCGAAATACTTTAATCACGCTACTTGCGTTTATTGCGTTTATTGCGTTTATAGGTTAGCCTTCATTTATGGCAAAGGCGAGCGTCAACAAGGCTTCTGCATCAACAGGAGCAGTTAGACCAAGACGGGTGCGGACAAATTCCCCCGATGCTGTTGCCATGACAATTAACACTAAAGATCTTTCGATCGTCGCTCAGAACGCAATTGCAGAAGTTCTGCGAATTGTTGAAAGTGGTGGTATTCCACTTGTAACTGGGGACAAAGAATTTCTAACTACTTCAGAAGCCGCACATGTTTTGAATGTAACTCGACCAACCATAATTAGTTGGATCGATGAAGGTCGGTTGAGTTCTCATCTAGTCGGAACGCATCGCAGATTGATAACAGCGGAAGTTCATGAACTTCGCACGCAAATTCGGAAACGGCAACTTACCGCTCTCGAATCCCTAATTAATTCATGACGCGGATAGTCGCTGTACTGGATGCCAATGTATTAATTCCTGAAACTTTAGGATCATTTCTTGCAACCTGTGCCTATACGGGAGCATTTACTCCGGTACTTTCCACATTAGCTCTCGACGAAGTGGTTCGGAATTTTCCTGAGACAAAGAATCGAATGTCCAAAATGGAGACTGCGTTTGCAGAATATATGTTGACACCTTCTTCGCAAAGTATTGGTCAAGTCACTTTAGTGAGTTCGCCTGAAGATTCACACATTGTTGCAGCAGCCCAAATGTCGAAAGCGCACGTGATAGTGACCAATGACTTAGCACTCACTCGTGAGGTAAACAATCGAGAGGATTTTGAATTTAGCGCTCTCTCTTCATTTGAATTTTTGTTGCTGGTGGCACAAACGAATGATGTTGAGATTCGTGATGCGGTTGAATTAATGGCAAGCCTGCGAAAGCGACCTGCTCAATGGAAGCCATCAAAAGTTATAGATTCCTTAATTGACTTAAAACAACCAGCGAATCTTCAATTTATACAGATCCTCAGGGAAAAGTTTTCCGACGACTAGCCAAATAGGCGAGGCAAAGTTTCTTCGCTTATTGCGCGAAGTTCTTCAATATCTAGCGAAATTGTTTCACCAAATACTCCAGCCAATTCAATTGACTTGCTCAAGGAATCAACTGAGCCAACCTTGGTAACTGGGAATGACTTAGATTCGCAAAGCGCTAAGAACTTTTCATTTCGATCTTGAGGCACTACAACAACGGCACGAGTTGCTGATTCACTCCATAAGAAAGTGAAGGCATCGAGCCCGGCTGGCACCTCTAGTCGAACACCAACTCCAGATCGCATTGCCATTTCAGCAACAGTTTGAGCAATGCCACCTTCAGAAACATCATGAGCTGCAGCAAACAACCCATCGCTTGATCCAGCAACCAAGATTTCAGCCAAAGTCATTTCAGCACTTAAATCCAAAACGGGAGGCAGGCCACCTAAGTGATTGTGAATTGCATGAGCCCATTCCGAGCCAGCTAATTCATCGCGAGTTGTTCCAAGCACATAAACAATCTCGCCGTCGCGCTGCCAAGCCATTGGCGTGCGACGATCAACATCTTGAATAACTCCCAGCACGCCAATTACTGGTGTTGGGTGAATCGCAACTTCACCCGTTTGGTTATAAAACGATACGTTGCCACCAGTAACTGGCGTTCCCATTTCTAAACAGGCATCGGCTAGACCTGTAACAGCCTGCTCGAATTGCCACATCACTGCTGGGTCTTCTGGCGAACCAAAATTCAAGCAGTTTGTGACTGCAAGTGGCTTTGCGCCAGTAACTGCAACGTTGCGGTAAGACTCAGCAAGTGCCAGCTGTGCACCCTTGTACGGATCAAGCGCAGCAAACCGAGCATTACAGTCTGTCGAAACAGCAACACCGAGGCCAGTCGTTTCATCCACTCGAATCATGCCCGAGTCTTCTGGCTGAGCCAGGATCGTATTGCCCATTACATAACGGTCATATTGCGAAGTCACCCAAGACTTTGAAGCTAGGTTCGGGGTTCCAGTCATGGTCAACCAAGTCTGCTTAACTTCAGCAGCGCTGGATGGGCGAACTAGATCTTCGGGACCTGAGCCTTGACGAACATCCATCCAATTTGGACGAGCAAATGGACGTTCATAAACCGGACCATCATGAGCCACCGAACGTGGTGGCACATCAACGATTTGTTCGCCATGCCATTCCACCGTTAATCGGCCTGAGTTATTAACTTCGCCAATTACGACTGCTTCAACATCCCACTTTTTGCAAACTGCCATGAACGCGTCGATCTTTGCTGGCTCAACTACCGCACACATGCGCTCTTGCGACTCACTCATCAAGATTTCTTCTGGGGACAATGTGCTATCGCGCAGCAATACGCGATCAAGCCAAACGTGCATGCCACCTTCCCCGTTGCTGGCAAGTTCGCTGGTGGCACAAGATATTCCCGCACCACCCAGATCCTGGATGCCTTCAACCAAACCAGCATGCAAAACTTCAAGCGTGCATTCGATCAAGAGCTTTTCCATAAATGGATCCCCAACTTGAACGCTCGGTCGCTTGGCTGGGCCATCGGCATCAAAAGTTTCTGACGCCAGAACACTCACACCACCGATTCCGTCGCCACCGGTGCGAGCGCCGTAAAGAATTACTGCATTACCCAATCCAGTTGCTTTAGCTAAATGAATGTCTTCGTGCTTCATGGTTCCAAGGCATAGTGCGTTCACTAATGGATTGCCCTGGTAACTCGGATCAAAAACAATCTCGCCACCAATGTTTGGCAAACCTAAGCAGTTTCCATATCCACCTATTCCCGCAACGATTCCAGTTAAGACTCGGCGAGTATCTGGATTTTCTGGATCTCCAAACCGAAGTGGATCCATCACGGCAACAGGACGTGCACCCATAGAAATAATATCGCGAACAATACCACCAATACCTGTCGCAGCACCTTGGTATGGCTCAACATAAGAAGGGTGGTTATGAGATTCAACCTTGAACGTCACAGCCCAGCCTTGACCGATATCGACAACGCCAGCGTTTTCGCCAATGCCAACCAGCATTGAATCATTCTTTGGAACCTTGGTTCCAAACTGACGCAAATGAACCTTGGAAGATTTATAGCTACAGTGCTCAGACCACATAACTGAATACATGGCTAATTCCGGAGAAGTTGGACGACGTCCCAGGATCTCTCGAATTGATTCGTATTCATCTTTCTTCAGACCTAACTCGGCGAACGGCTGGGCTGTCTTCGGCGACGCCACGGCATCAGACACTTTATCTACGCTCATGCTGAAGCTTTTCCATCGTTGACTAATGACTTAAGTAACGATGTGAAAAATCCAAGACCGTCAGTTGTTGGACCAGTTAACTTTTCAACTGCATGCTCAGGGTGCGGCATTATTCCAACAACATTGCCTCGCGCATTTGTAATGCCAGCAATGTCACGTCGCGAACCATTTGGATTTAGTTCTAGGTAGCGAGCAATTACTCGACCTTCACCTTCTAGCTCATCCAAAGTCTTTTCATCTGCGACGTAGCCGCCTTCGCCGTTCTTAAGTGGAATCAAAATCTCTTGACCAATTTCAAACTCAGAAGTCCACATCGAACTATTGTTTTCAATTCGAAGCTTTTGATCTCGGCAAATGAAATGCAAATGATCGTTACGAGTTAATGCGCCAGGCAATAAATGGGATTCAGTTAAGACCTGAAAGCCATTACAAATTCCAAGGACTGGCAGTCCACCATTTGCGGCATCAACCAGTTTCCCCATCACGGGAGCAAACTTGGCAATCGCACCACATCGCAAATAATCACCATAGGAAAAGCCGCCAGGCAAAACAACTGCATCAACGGAATGCAGATCGGCATCGGCATGCCACAAAGCGACTGATTCGCCGCCAGCTAATCGAACTGCGCGCGCAGCATCTTTATCATCAAGGGATCCAGGGAAGGTGATCACGCCAACCCGTGGGCTCATGCTTGAACCTCAACAGTGAAATCTTCAATTACTGGATTACTCAATAGAGTTGAAGCAATTTCGTGAATCTGGGCTAGTTTCGCTTCATCGATGTCGCCATCAATGGTTAAAACAAACTGTTTGCCTTGTCGCACATCAGCAACACCTGAAAGGCCAACTCGACCAAGCGCGCCAACTATCGCACGGCCCTGAGGGTCAAGGATTTCAGGCTTTAGTGCTACATCTACGACGACTATTGCCACTGATTCTCCTATTTTGTTGTCAGTACCTGAATTCTACTTTTAAAGTCATATTGTATAAACAGGCACCTCTCGTCACACCGACTTACAAATGGTTGCCTTGGCGGTTGAGTCATATGTGATCGGCTAGTAGCCTTATGAAATGCGTTTATTAGTAACAGGTGGGGCAGGGTTTATCGGTTCAAATTATGTCCGGAACCTACTTTCATCAAGGGAAAACAGTGGCATTTCAGCCATAACCGTCCTTGATTCTCTTACTTACGCAGGAAATCTTGAAAATTTGAAACCTGTGGCAAATGACCCTCGTTATTTGTTTGTGCAAGGTGACATCACAAATGCACGCCTGGTTGAAGAATTAGTTTCTGAAGTTGACGCAGTCGTGCATTTTGCAGCAGAAAGTCATGTCGATCGCTCAATCAATGGTGGTGCTGAATTCATCCAAACTAACGTAGTAGGAACTCACACGCTTTTAGAGGCAGCTCGAAAGACAAGTCTTAATCGCTTTTTACATGTTTCAACTGACGAAGTCTATGGGTCAATTGATAAGGGGTCTTGGCCAGAAACTGATCCGTTGTTGCCGAATTCGCCTTACGCAGCGAGTAAGGCAAGTTCGGATTTACTAGTTCGCTCCTACAATAAAACCCACGGGTTAGATACCGTCATCACGAGATGTTCAAATAATTACGGGCCATACCAATACCCAGAAAAAATCATTCCTTTATTTGTAACCAACTTAATCGAAGGAAAAAAACTACCTGTATATGGTGACGGAAAAAACATCAGAGATTGGCTGCATGTAGACGACCACTGCAATGGAATACATCTTGCGCTAACTAAAGGAATCGGCGGTGAAATCTACAATATCGGAGGTGGGTCAGAGTTGACCAACCTAGAAATGACAAAAATTATTCTCGATGCATTTGATTTAGACTGGGACTCAAACATAACTTTTGTTGATGACCGCAAGGGTCACGACGCAAGGTATTCAGTTAGCTGGGATAAGGCAAACAAGTCATTAGGTTACTCACCTTCCGTGGACTTCCAAATAGGTTTGCTTGAAACTGTTCGTTGGTACAAAGAGAATTCATTGTGGTGGCTACCCTTAAAGTCTCAAAAATAGTATTGGCATTCGCAGAGAGATATAGGACGGTAACAAAGTGAAGGGAATTGTTTTAGCTGGCGGTTCAGGGTCTCGCCTAAAGCCAATGACAAGCGTTATCAGTAAGCAATTGCTTCCAGTCTTTGATAAGCCAATGATTTACTATCCAATTTCAACGTTAATGGCATCTGGGATTCGTGAAATCCTAATCATTAGTACCCCTCAACATCTCCCGCTTTTTCGCGAATTACTTGGCACGGGTGAAAAACTAGGGCTTGAGTTTTCCTATCTAGCACAAGAAGAACCCAAAGGCTTAGCCCAAGCTTTGACACTTGGCAAAGATTTCATCGGCGGCGAAAGTGTTTCGTTGATTCTTGGAGATAACCTTTTTTACGGACCGGGACTTGGTATGAGCCTACGAAAGTTTGATTCAATTAAGGGTTGTGGGATCTTCGCCTACCAAGTTTCAAATCCCTCTGAATATGGAGTTGTGTCATTTGATGAAAATGGGGTTGCCTCTTCAATTGAGGAGAAGCCTGAAAATCCAAAAAGTAACTACGCAATACCTGGCTTCTATTTCTTCGATAATCAGGCATCTGACTTCGCAGCAAAGGTGATGCCTTCTGCCAGAGGTGAGCTGGAGATAACATCTGTT
The DNA here is from genome assembly GCA_036796575.1 of Candidatus Nanopelagicales bacterium. GTDB lineage: Bacteria > Actinomycetota > Actinomycetes > S36-B12 > UBA5976 > UBA5976. The sequence continues at coordinate 341,094 of DAIRCR010000002.1, forward strand.
TTAGAAATGTATCTTGATAAAGGTGAATTGCATGTAACAGAATTGCAGCGAGGTACAGCTTGGTTAGATACCGGTACCCCCGAATCAATGCAAGCGGCAAGCGAATTTGTTGCGGTTATTGAGCAGCGTCAAGGTATGAAAATTGGGTGTATCGAGGAACTTGCTTGGCGGAATGGGTGGATCACTGACAGTCAACTTGTTTCTTGTGCTAATTCAATAAATGGGTCAAGTTATGGTGAGTATCTAAAAAACCTGCCTGATTAGGAAAGTGGATTCCCAGTTCCAATAACCGAATTGGGCTTACCCCGAAGATGATCGTGGATTCGCCAGATGTATTCGCCAATGATTCCTAGCATGACCATGACAAATCCATTTAAAACCAGAATCAAGGCCATGATCGGAGCCCACCCGCTGAACGGTGAATCCCCATTAAACCATGCGAAAAGAATTGTTACGAAATAAACAAATCCTGCTAACGCAACAGATATCCCCAACCTAGACATTATTCGAATTGGTGCGTACGAAGAGTCAATCATCAAATCTATGAAGTTGTTTAGACGCTTGCGCCAGTTGTATCCGGATTTTCCAAATGGTCTCTCAATCCTTGTATAAGGGATTAACTGGGTTGGATATCCAAGCCAAAGTAAATCTCCCTGCACAAACCTATGTCTTCCTCTCATGCTAAGGAAAGAATCAAGGACACTACGACTCATGAGGAAATAATCAAACCCACCTTTTGGAAGATTAGGCGTGGCCGTTCTCGCAAAAAAGTATGCAATCCGGCTAGTGAGGCTACGGATAGCACCATCTTTTCTGTCGGCTCTATGGGCAATAACTAATTCAATGCCGGTCTTCCAAATTGCCACCATCTCCGCAACTAGGTTGGCTGGATCTTGCAGGTCCGCTGACATACTCACGACAACATCGCCTGTTGCCTTCTCATATCCGGTTAGCATGGCACCCAATTGTCCAAAATTTCGGGTTAGTTTATAAGAAGCCACCTCGTTTATGTTGGAAAGCCTAATTTGCTCAATAACGTCCCAAGACTTGTCACTGGATCCATCCTCGACAAATACAACCTCTAGACTTAAATCGGCGAAATAAAGTTGATGGATACTCTTAAGTTCATTGAACAATTGAGAAATAGATTCTTCATTTTGAAATACCGGAATAACTATTGAGATTCTCTGTGCCAACACTTCACCCACATCTAAACCTTACTCGTAATAACCTTTTTTAAAGTAATTTGGTCGCTTTCGTCAGCATCAATTATGAATCCAAGTTGAAGGTAAAGGCTGAGGGCCTTTTCATTTTCTCTCGAAGTTTCTAGGACTAACGTATTCAACCCTTTGTTTTCAGCATCTAGTGCAGCCGCTTTCATTAAACGCCTACCAATTCCACGATTACGATAATCCCTTAGCAAGCTTACATTCGTGATGTATGAGAATCCTTCAACTTCATTTATATAGGCGGCGACTAACCCAACAAGATGAGAGTCAGTCGAGGCCTCATAGCGAATGGATTTGTCTATCAATTTCTTGGCGTATTCGCTTAGATCCACGCGTTCACTCAATGGAGGTACAAAATCCATTTCGCACAAGCTAAGGTGCTCTAGAACTTCATATTCGCTAGATTCGTTTACTGAGTAAATTATGGAACCCATTGAGCAACACCGAAACCTGACTCACCAAATCGATTGCCGTTGTACAACAAGAATTTTGCTCCATTAATCTCAATCGCAGATGGGTAGCATCGCATATCTGAATCCCAATCTTGTCGCTCAAAATTCAATTCTTCGTCATGACGAGACCATTCGTTTGGGTTAGATGAGTGTGCGTACCCTAGGCGGTACCCACGGGCGGGATTACTGCGAAAGTCGAAGGATTCTCTGTAGCAGAAGTACATCTCAAATCCATCGTTTGAGCTAATCACAGTCGGTAAAGCTTGGGATTCGTTATCGCCCAAGACGTCTGGAATCAACTGGGTTGCATTGCTGGGTTTCCAATTAACGCCATCGATAGAGGTCGCAAGTCCAATTTTATAGGTACGTTCGACATCACTTGATGAAGATTCGGTTTTCCAATCAGTTCCATATAGGTACCACATGTACCATTCTTCGCCGAGTTGCCTGACGTAACCATCGCAAACCAAAAACGGTTCAAACAAGCTTGATGAAAGAACTGGGCCGATCCCCACTCTCTGAAATGAAAGTCCAGAATCCTTACTCTTCATTAATCCGATGCCAGTCTCAACTGAAACAGAAGTTCTCCGGGACCAGCCAGTTGTATAGGCCCAAACTTCATCGCCAACTTTCGTTGGACTAAATGGGAAAATCCCATGCTCGTCAAATGCACCCAGTTTTGCCTCTTCTATATCCACGTACCGTGGAGGCCTTAATGCTCTAGTAAAGCTTTCGTCAAAATCTACAAACATCGGGACACTTACCCACTTTGCTTCCGAATCTCTCTTGACCCTTGTTGTAAAGAAAATCCGCACGAATCCATCAAGCTGAATCGCTTGTGGGCTTTGAGCATATGTTAATTCGGGAAATAGCTCCTGATAATTTCTAACTTGAAATATCTCACCTTTGTTTACCCACATTTAGGATTCCTGAGTGTTAACTAGGCGAGCCATACCAAACCCCGCACGTCCAACGGAGTTTCCTAAATAGGCTACATAAATTTGCGATTTAACTTCGAATACATGTGGGTATGCAACCATCTCTGAATCCCATCCCGTAGCCGAAACATCCAGTCCAGATTTAGCATCATCACGCATCCAATTCTTGAGATCTTTACTCCAGGCATATCCAATGCGATAACTTCCATCTTTTCCTCGATAATTCCGGGTTCTTCGATAACAAAAAAACATATGAAAAACTCCATCATGAAAGAAAACATCTGGGCTAGCCTGTGCTTCGTCAAGATCATCGACAGCATCAATCAAATCAAATCCAAATTTTACCCAGTTGATTCCATCTAAAGATTCTGCTGCACGTATGCGATAGACAGGTTCAGGCAGTCCATCAGAATTAATCCATTCTCGACCGGCTATGTAGAAGAGATAGTACTTTTCGTTGAAGAAGCGGATTTTGGGTCCACTTAGCACAAAGGGTTCGTCTGGTGAATAGGAGATCACCGGCCCTGGCCCTATTCTTTGAAAAGTTTTTCCGTTGTCAATACTTTTAGAAACTCCAACGCCAACATTGAATGGCACGGATTCGCAACGTGTCCAGCCTCCAAAATATCCCAAAATCTCATCCCCAGAAGCAATCGGCGAAAATGGGTAGGTTCCAAACTCGTCAAAGCAACCAGTGCCTCCAAGCTCTAATATTGGGTTTTCTGCGACGTCGATTATCTTTGGGAATTCATCTTTACTAAAATCTACATAGCCTAAGCGGCTGGTGTATTGTCCACCACTTTCAATTTGGGGTCTGGTTGCGTAATAGATTCGCAGAACATCACCTAGGTCTAACGATGCTGGCGCTTGGGCGTGAGTATGTGACCAATCTTTTCTCTGATGATCAGCAATGTCGAAAACTAAGCCCATCTTTTCCCATGTGAACTTCATTTAATAACCACAAAGTCCTTATTCAAAAAATGCTTTATTAGATCAGGTGAACAGTTCATGGCCATATCCACAATTGAAAGTGCTGGGAAAAACTCGCTTACATTCAATTGTGGATACTCTGAAAGACTGCTCTTGATGAAATTGAGTTCAATTCCTGATTCTTGGAATTGCTGATTGGAATACAATTCCTGTCCTCCAATTGGGTTTATGTAGATGTCAGCCTTCAATACTTTGCAAGTTTCGATTACTCTATCTTTGCCTTTGAGCTCTCTATCAATCTTTAGGTCTGATGATTTTATGATTCGAGTAGTAATTCCAAGAGCATCACACATGTGTGTCACTGAATTGTTTACGTAGTCAAACAAATTGACACTTTGATAACTCAATATCTTTTCAACAATCGGATACCAGTTATCCCAATTTGGGGATTTCTTGTAACCCATTTCAAACTGGCGATATATTTTTCTCCAGTCAAAAACTTCTGCTACATTCCGCTCGCAAATATCTAAGTAGTCGCTAGCTTTTTTCAATGGAATTGAAAAAAGCGTTTCTTGTCCATTTACCAAAATTCTATTTCTGTTCACCCATGATTTTTTTGAAAATTGAATGTCATCATAGATTACAAAGCAATCAACACTACTTATGAGCTGAAAGTAACCAATATATGGCAAAAAATATGGTTGCATAATGGCTATCTTCATAATGACTTAGGCGCCTTTGATAATGGCGCTGCAAAAACGAATTAGCTCTTTTGCAATTTCTTGACACTGATCTGCGGAGACTGAACTACCTGTCGGTAAAATCAGCACCCTATCCGCAACTTTCTCAGTAACACTCAGGCTATTTCGCGAGTGCACCGAGGGATTGGATGAGTATGGTTGCATATTGTGACATGAAGGCCAGAAATATTTACGAAAGTAAACATTTAGAGATTCAAAGTGCGCAATAATTTCGTCTCTATGAATTACAAATTGGTCATCAAGTTCAAGTACTACATATTGATAATTAGAAATTCCAAACTTATCTAACTCCAGAATTTCTCCGATGCCAGAATTGGAAAATGATTCCCGGTAAGAGACATAATTGTCATGGTTTATTTTTACGAATGTATCAAGTTGCTCAAAATTTGCTAATCCCATTACGGCATGGAACTCAGAAAGTTTTGCATTTGTGCCTACTTGGACCACATTGTCAGGACTTGCAATGCCAAATCCGCGGTACAGTCTCAATTTTTCCGCCAGAACCCCGTCATTGGTAGTAATGACTCCACCTTCAAATGTGTTAAAGAATTTTGTTGCATGAAAACTAAATACCTCGGCTGTCCCGAATGTCCCAATCATGCGCTCTCCAAATGAGGCTCCAAATGCATGTGCTGAATCAAAAACGAGTGGGATTTGAAGGTCATTTGCTAACTGTTCAAGCGCAGAGATGTCGCATGGAATCCCCCATAAATTGACAGCTAAAATTGCGGACACATTCGAATTAACCGCCTCTTTTACTTTGTCAATGTCCATGCAATGTGTTTCGCTAAGAATGTCTACAAAAACGGGGGTTAGCCCTGTTCGATACGCAGCGTGGGCTGTTGCTACAAAGGTGTAGGAAGGCATAAGGATTTCACCAGATATGTCCAATGTGTCTAAAAGAATTTCCAATCCAATGGTCGCGTTGTTTACCAAAACGCAATGCTCTACACCAATATAAGTGGCAATTTTCTTTTCGAGTTCTCGCACTTTGGGTCCATTATTGGAAAGTGTTTTTGATTTCAGCACTTCTTCAAATTGCTGCATTAATGAATCGTTCATTGCAATGTTTGGCTTACCCACCATAATTGGCTCTGGTAGTCTTAAAAACACTGGTTTCTCACCAACTTCATCGGTCATATCTATAGTCTAGGCGAAATCTACATTTTCAACAGAGTGCTAACAGGAATTGATAAGTTCTTTGTTTAAACATAATCTTTGCTAACATAACGAACATGGACAAACTTACCCGCGACTACGATGCGGAAGCTTCAGACAATTCAGGCCGAAAATACAAGTACGAATTTGACTCAATTGTTCGGCAGCATTTCATGAAATCTATTCGTGCTGACTTGAATCTGAGCCCTGACGCTAAAACTCTCGAAATTGGTTCCTTCGACGGAATCATGACAGATTTATTGTTAACTTATTTCTCTCATGTAAGCGTAGTAGAGGCCTCTTCAGAGTTAGCAAAAACTGTATCGTCAAGATTTGGGGATCAGGTAAGTGTTCACAACACCCTCATTGAAGATTTTGTAACCAATGAAAAATTTGACAATATATTTCTAGTTCATACGCTTGAGCACATCGATGAACCAAAGCAAGTTCTCGACTCCATACGAGATTTGTTGTCTGATGATGGAAAAGCTTTCATAATGGTTCCAAATGCAAATGCACTTTCTCGTCAAATTGCAGTGGAGATGGGTCTTGTTGAATTCAACTCAGCTGTTACAGACGCCGAGGCCAAGCAAGGGCATGTAAGGACATACAGCCTCGATACGTTATCTAACGAGATTAACAAGAGCGAGTTAGTCCTAGCACGAACCGGAGGTGTGATTCTTAAGGCCTTGGCTAACTTCCAATTTGATGGTGCTTTGGAAGCAGGCATATTGACGATGGATTACCTAAAAGCTGCAGACAAGATAGGTCAACGTTTTCCCGACCTTTGTGCCTCTATTTTTGCGGTATGCGAGCGACGTTAAACGTTTTACCAAGCTCAAAATCATTCTTCCTTGTAATCAATCTCGAGCAATGGGATGGGAAGCATCATGGATTTAAAGGTTAGATTTGTCATGGTGGGCATGTGGAACACTTTTTTTAGTTTTGTAATGTTTGCAGGGTTGCTTTACGGACTGGGGGATACTCATTACCGTGAGGTATTTATAGCAAGCGCGATTATCTCAGTCTTGCAGTCATACGTTACGCAAAAAGTATTTGTCTGGAAATCTAAAGAGGCAACGAGGGTAGAGTTGCCGAAATTCATTCTTGTATATCTGATTTCTGGTTCACTTAACTATCTTCTTCTACAAATTCTAGTAGAAATATTTGATGCGAGTCCCATTCTAGGTCAGTTGGCAATAACTGCAGGCATTGTTTTGATCAGTTTTGTAATTCACAAGCGCTGGACATTTACTTCAACTTAATTCATTTAGACTCAGACAGGTATGATGAACAAGTGAAGAGCATACTTGAAGACATTCATGAGCCTCGCGAAAAAGAGAAGATTAGCAGGCTAAACCTAATTTCTATCACTGCCACAGTTTCAGCATTTTTTTGCTATGTGACATTGCCACTTACTATGGATGAACAGTATTGGTATCTGCAGTATCCGTCAGGAATGAATTTTTCATTTGGAGAACTGAATGCCTACGCCAATGGCGCGGGGGATGACATACCTGGAAGGTTTTCTCCAATAAAAAGGTACTTCATCTATGCATACAGTTTGATCGGAATAAGACTTGCACCCGAAATTTCAATTTCACTACAGCAATACAAAACCATAGTTTTTCTGATTCTTCTTTCTTTAACTTTTCTCTCCCTCAGGTTCTTTGTGCAAAGTTTACAATTTAAAACAGGCACGGGATTCGCCAGACTAAATCCAACTTTTGTAAACAAAATTACGCTCCTTACTGCATTAATTTTTGGCGCACTGGGTAACATGCGATATCCGCACAGTGGCCTCATTAGCTATCCAACATTGACATATCCACCTTTGATTCTTGCATTGTTTTTTGCGGGAGCGTCATTGCGTCTTTTGCGTATGCATGTCAAAGATTCCAGAAGTTTAAGAAATTGGATGCTATTAGCTGTCACTGCAGTTTTTCTTGCGCTTTGGTCCAATTGGTTTTATGAACTATCGATGATAGCAATAGTCGCAGTATGTTCTGCAATATTTCGCGAAATGTTGATTGCTAAGTCTAGCCGAGAGAGATTATTGGCAGCAACACACTTCACTACTTATGGCATGCTGTTCATCTTGGTGCTTATTCCAACACGTTTTATTACTTCTAGGGAATGTGCCAACCAAGAATGCTACGAAGGTCTGATTTTAAGTCCTAGCACTATTCCAAATACTTTTTTCTGGAACATTGTTAATCCACTTCCACTCATTGGAATATTTCAGGACTTTACAACTAGTGCATTCTCAAAATGGTTTAACCCGCTTATTCTTGCTTTGACGTTTGCTATCGGTGTTTTAGTTGTGCTTGCAATTGCATTGAATGTAGATTTTGTTGTTAAAAGATTTTACATTAAGGAAAATACTCCCCGTAAAGATCTGTTTTTTGGAATACTTTACGTTCCCGCATCTATTGCACTAACAAGTGCGCTGATGATGTCTCTGAGTGTGAATGCAGCTAAAATCGTGGAGTTCGGTCGACCTTACCGTCAAACACCAATAGTTTGGATCTTTTATTCACTTTTGATCGCCTTGATCTTAGTCTTTTTCTGGCGTAATTCCTTTCAGTTTAAGTTTGCAATCTTGTCATTGCTACTCCTGATAACCTGCCTGCAGCTCAGTGCTAATTATTTTCAATCTCACGAGTTATCAAACTCAAATAGAACAGTGTTCGTAAACTCTCTATACAGTTTGCTAATTCAACCTACCGATCCGAATTACGCCAATCAAGCTAGATGCTCTCTAATGGAATCGATAGGTTCTGAATCAAAAACGGGTCGAAAATTTTTGCCTTTGGCGAATAAGTACACACTTTGGCGGCATAAAGTTGAATTTTGTGTAGCAGAGTAGGTCAATTTTCACTCTTGCAATTTAGTCATTATAAATTCTTAAATGCTTTGGACGTTTGCCCCTTCCAAAACACCTCGCGTGTCCAAAATAGCATTAGCCCTTAGCGCAATTTGTGTCATATCGAATTCTTTGTGTGGCTGGAGAATGATTACTAAGTCTGAATGTGCGCAAGATTCAATAACCGTTCTGGTTGCCTCAATGATTCGATCACTTGGATGATCCTCATGTTCTGAATCAACATTCCATGATTCGACATAGGGATCAGCAAAAGATACGATCGCGCCTAAGTCAAGTAATTCTCGAGCAAGTGGTCTGACTGGCGACTCTCTTTGATCTGCAATGTTTGGCTTGTACGTGACCCCAAGCAACAGAATTTTAGCCCCCTTTAGCGCCAACCCCTGTTCATTTAGAATATCTTGCGCACGACGTCGAACGTAACTTGGCATACCTGCATTAATTTCTTGGGCAAGTTCAACAAACCTAAACGGTCTTCCCAAAACTGTTTTCACATGGTGGGAAAGATAATTAGGGTCAATGGGTATGCAGTGACCTCCTACGCCCGGACCTGGATAAAAAGCCTGGTAACCGAACGGCTTGCTCGACGCGGCAGCAATTGCGTCCCAAAGATCAATCTTTAATTTGTTGCAAAATTCAACTAGTTCATTCATTAATGCGATGTTTACATGACGATAGGTATTTTCAAGCAACTTTGCCATTTCGGCTTCTCTTGTACCTTTAGTTGCAAATACTTGATCAACAAACTTTTCATAAAAAGCCACGCCACGCTTCGAAGCTGATAACGTATCAGCTCCTACTACTTTCGGCGTGTTTTTCATTCCATAATTTGGGTTTCCAGGGTCGATTCTTTCTGGGCTAAATACTAGGTCAAAATCTTTACCATCTTTCAAACCCGATTCCTCGAGGATAGGTTTTACAACGTCCTCAGTTGTTCCTGGGTATGTTGTCGACTCCAGTACCACCATCATTCCGGGGTGAATGTGCTTTGATACCGATCTAGTTGCAGCAATAACAGCACCGAGATCTGGTCCTCCCGAATCTGATAGTGGCGTAGGAACGCAGATAACAACAACGTCGGCCGTTGAAAGACATTCAGGGTCACTCGTCGCAATAAAGCCTTTGTCCTTCATCATGCCAATGTCTTCATTTGATAAATCATCAATATGTGACGTGCCTTGATTTAGGTCACTCACTATGTTTTTGTTTAGATCTAGTCCGATGACCTTTAGATCGGTACCACACGCAGCCTGCGCTAACGGAAGCCCCACATAGCCAAGTCCAATAACAACTAGCGTTTCACTCATGTCTCTAAGTCTAGCGTTTTAGGAGCGATAGACTAATTAAGAATTGCCAAAATTGGGGAGATCGATGCAACAGTTCGTTACTCACGTAACAGGTGCGAGGCCAAACTTTCCTAAAGCTGGACCGGTTATGAATGCATTGAGGGCACTTGGAATAAAACAGAGGCTCATACACACTGGTCAGCACTACGACGACAAGATGTCTGAGATTTTTTTTCGAGAGCTCAACCTGCCTAAACCAGATGTCAACCTCGGCGTTGGTTCTGGTAAGCACGGGGTGCAAACTGCAAAAACTATGATTTTGTTAGAAGAGGAATTCACGGACCATAGACCCAGTCTTGTCATTGTCTATGGCGATATAAATTCAACTGTCGCCGCTTCAATCGTCGCTGCAAAAATGGGAATTCCAATTGCACATGTGGAAGCAGGATTAAGAAGTTTTGACCGTGATATGCCCGAAGAAATAAATCGAATAGTTACTGACCAGTTAGCAGATTTACTGTTTGCTACAAGTCCTGAGGCAATTGGCTATCTGGCACGCGAAGGAGTTGATCCAGCTAAGATTCACTTTGTTGGCAACCCAATGATTGACACTCTTTTGTCGAATCTTGACAAAACTGATTTAAATCTCAGGCGCTTTGAATTCGAAATTCCTGAAAACTTTGCCGTTGCTACTTTGCATCGACCGTCCAACGTTGATAATGAAGATGAAACAAAAGCTATCGTAAAAGCGCTTCACGACGTCGCTAACTTACTCCCTATTATTGTCCCACTTCACCCACGTGGAAAAGCCGCACTTGAGAAATTCAGTTTTTCTAAACATGCGAATATCACAATTGTTGAACCCCTGGGATACTTGGATTTCATAGCTTTGGTACGTAAGTCGAAGATGGTGATTACGGACTCCGGAGGCGTACAAGAAGAAACGACAATTCTTAAAGTTCCATGTCTAACGCTGCGGAAAAACACTGAACGACCAATAACCATCACAAGTGGATCAAATCGATTGGTGGGAACAAATAACCTCGTCAGCGTAGTTGAAACTATTCTGGAAACCCCTTCTGTGGAATTTTCTGTACCACCATTTTGGGATGGAAATGCTGGTTTAAGAATTGGAAGCATTATTCAAGAGTGGCTTCACAAAACCTAACTGTGTATTTCTTAGCTTAATTAGGAGGTTGACATGAAAAAATTCATTAATGATAGTTTTTTACGTCTTTATAATTTGCTTTCAGGAACCGGTATCGGTACGTCAAGACTCATACCTGAATCAATACGAATAAGATTTTCAAATCATTATCGAAAGCTTTCCGGTGATAACTTCACATCCAAGCGCTCGCCAATTGCCGAAGCGTTTTATGAGCTTTGGTGCGGAAATTATGGAGTTTCAGAACGCCTACTCGTAAATGTTCTGAAGAACAATAGTCTCTCAGAGCGGGATTTTGATATTGCTGCACGCTTACTTTGGGTTGGAGTTAAATCTGAATCCTTCGATACAGAAGAAGTGCTGAAGAGTGCATTTATGGATCACATAAAGCAGCGCATTCAACTTGGAGTCACAACGCATGATGGCTCACTTGCAATGGTGATTGCTTCATTTGGATCCGATACTTTTGTCAACTTTGGCATCGAGTGTTCAGACTCTTCTCGGGCAATTGCATCATTTGCTGATGGGAAATCAAAAATTGACCTTTCAAGTTTTGAACAGACCTCAGGAACGATCCGATTTGCACTACCTGAAGCTTGGATGATTGGAGACAGCCAAGTGATTCCAGAATTTCTGCAAAATGAGTTTCGCCTTTGGGCTTCTTGGGTACAGATCTCCAATGATGTTACTGTTTCCCGTCACATCAAACGATTCATGGTTCTTAGGGGCTGGAGAGGGAATAGATATAAACTCGAGTCAACAAATTCCTCGCAATCAAATGTGGCTCTGTTTCATGAGCTAAACGATCTAGCTTTGCCAAAAGAGTCAGTTGCATACTCTCCAATACCAAATTTCGGATTGTACTTTCTCCATAATTCATTACCTTGGGATTCACAGGGCTACGCAACTCGTTCCCACGGTCTAATTAGAGCGATCAATGATGAATCCTGGAATGTGGAAGCTGTAACACGTGTTGGTTACCCTTTCGACAGGCACGTTAACTTCATGCGATTTAGCCCTAACGAAATTGCTGTAATTGATTCAGTTACCTATAACAGACTTGGCAATAGAGATGAAGGGCCCCACACCCTCAAAGCCTTCTTAGAAGAATATGCGCAAAAAGCGGAAGCTTTTGCTGCTGCAAAGAAACCTCAAATAGTTCATGCAGCGTCAAACTCATGGAATGGAATTGCAGCTTCAGCCGTAGCAAAAAGGTTTGGTATCCCGTTCATTTATGAAGTTCGTGGACTTTGGGAGATCACAGGAATGTCGAGGGAGCCAGGATACGAATTTACTTCTAGATTTCGACTTTCCGCAGCACTTGAAACTCTCGCTGCAAAACGTGCGGATCATGTGTTTGCACTGACGCGCGCCCTGAAGCAAGAACTAATAAGTCGAGGAGTTGACGAAGCAAAGATTTCTCTTCTACCGAACTGCGTAGACTCAGATAGATTCGTCCCTCGAGATCGAGATCTAGAACTACAAAAGAAACTTGAATTTTCCGGGAAGACAATTATTGGATATGTGGGGTCTTTGCTGGAATATGAAGGGCTTGGCTTACTTCTAACTGCAGTATGGGAGCTTAACAAAACTAGAGATGACTTCAAGGTTTTGATAGTTGGCTCGGGCTCGGAGCATCAGGCTCTCGTTTCACAGGCAAAAGAACTAGGAATTGAATCTATAGTTTGTTTCACCGGTCGCGTTCCACACGAAGATGTTGAAAAATACTATTCATTGATTGACATTGCGCCATTTCCAAGAAGAGGGCTTCCAGTATGTGAAATGGTTTCCCCCCTTAAACCATTTGAAGCGATGAGCATGCAGAAGCTTTGCTTAGTATCAAGCGTTGATGCCATGGCTGAGATAATTGAAGATGGTGTTACAGGGTACGTTTTTAAAAAAGACTCTGTACCGGATCTAGTAGAGAAGTTGTCATTCTTGCTCAATAATCCCGAGGACTCAAAGCAAATAGGGAAAAATGCTCGTAATTGGATTATGGAAAACAGAACATGGGAGCATAACGGCCGCAAAGTAAGGCATGTTTACAACATGCTGCTCTCAAATAGAAATGAAAACAGCTAAAGTTGTAGGAGCCATGAATTATGCGCATCGTAATGCTGGTTAAAAACACGTTTACTCACGATATTCGCGTTGAGAGAGAAGCGCTAACTCTCATTGCACAGGGTTTTGATGTATTCGTAGTGGCACTTCAATCTCCAGTCATTGCTATCAAGGAGAATGTAAAAGGAATTAACATCGTTCGGGTGCCAAGACCTGGATCACGTATTCGCTCATTCGGTGATCCAACAAGTAAAATCCATAAAGAAAATAACCGAAAATATCTTTCTAAGTCTATTCGAATTGTGTTAACTACTTTGCGAGTGGTTTCAACTTGGAGGATTCTGTCATTTTTACATAATCGACTCGACTCAGCTATGTACAGCGCCGCAATTGCATTAGAGCCAGATTTTATTCATGCACATGATCTGGAGACATTAGCAGTTGCTAGTCGAATAAAGCATAAACTTGACATTCCATTAGTTTATGACTCACACGAAATGGCAACTGGGAGGAATCTTGCATCTAACTCAATGAATAGGAGGGCGGAAAATCTTGAAAGGCGTTTAATCCCTGAAGCCAACGCGGTGATCATGGCCTCCGGAGGATATGCTGAAAAAATTAGCAATCTTTATGGTGTTAATGATGCAATTGTAATCAGGAACGTACCTAGGTTTATTTCCGAGTTTAGGTCAGAGTTGGACCTACGAAAAATTTACTCAATAGCTGAAGAGTACAAGCTGATGGTTCACCAAGGGTCTATTTTGCCAAACCGTGGAATTGAGCAAACCATAACTTCACTTAAGTATCTTCCAAATTGCGTTCTTGTTGTGATTGGATATGGACACCACGTTAATGTTCTCAAGGAATTGGCGACAAAAGAGGGCGTCTCTGCTCGAGTTATCTTTCATGGACCTGTTCCTCCGGATGATCTAATTTCACTAGCATCTTCAGCGGACGTAGGTATTTGCACCATAGTAGGAAATTGCGAATCTTACCTTCACTCAATGCCAAATAAACTTTTTGAATACCTTATGGCAGAGATTCCAATTATAGTTTCAGACTATCCAGGAATGGGTAAATTTGTGTTACATAACAGACTTGGATTTGTTTGTAACCCGCTCGATCCCAGATCTATATCAGATGCAGTTAATTCGCTTTTTGAAAATTTTGAAATCAAGGAATCAATTGTGGAGGCGTGCCGTCTTGCCAAGAAAGATGCTTGCTGGGAAACAGAACAAGAGAAACTGCACAACATTTACCTTAAAATGAATAGCGCGTAACGAAATACTGCGGCAAACTGCATCAAGATCAGGCACTATTATCTAATTATGGAAAACCACTTGGGTGCGTCTAACGATGAAACCTCTACCTATGAGGTGTTTAACTACAAACCCTTCAAAGCCGGTTTACCAAATCTAAATTCGTATTTCAAAACTATGTGGAAGCGACGTGAACTCGCTGCTGAACTTGCTAGATCTGAACTGAGAGCGCAGCAATCGACAACTGTCTTTGGCCAATTTTGGCTGGTACTCAATCCGCTTTTTCTTGCGCTGATCTACTACACGCTAGTGGTAATCATTTCAGGCGGTGAAAGCAAAGGGCCGGATTTTCTTGCCCACCTACTCGCTGGACTTTTTGCCTATCACTTTGTGCAACAGAGCATGACCGGAGGATCTCAAAGTGTTACGGGAGTTGGGCGATTGATAACAAATAGGTCTTTCCCGCGTTTGTTGCTTCCGATTGCCGCTGTGATTGTTGCTTTTAGAAGGTTTCTTCCTACGTTGATTGTTTATGTGATATTTCATTTAGGAACACAGCAACCAATTTCCTTAAAGCAGCTGGCAAGCATTCCAGCATTTGCGTTATTAATTATTTTTTGTGTAGGCCTGTCCGCATTATTGGCAACTGTTCAAGTTTATTTTCGCGACACGAAATCATTCCTTCCATATATCGCCCGAATTTGGCTGTACATATCTCCTGTACTTTATTATCCCGAAGCAATTCCAAGCACCTTTGCTAAAGTTATGCAGATTAATCCTTTATACAGTCTGCTCACATGCTGGAGTGATGCATTGGTTAAAGCGGAGATTGCTCCGCTCAATACATGGATTGCAGCTTCCTTTTGGGCTTTCTCAACTCTATTTCTAGGTGTCTATATTTTCTTATCAAGGGAGCGTGAGTTCGCTGTCAGAATTTGATGAATCAGACGAGTTTGAAAATGGCACATGGAAACTCTCAAAGAACTTATCTAATGAGATGGCTATTTCTGTTAGAGACGTGAATGTAACTTACCGAACGTCTTTCGATAAAACTCCTACATTTAAGTCTGCAGTCAAGCGACTCGGGCGCGGAGAGAAGCTCGTTAAGACCGTTGAGGCATTAAAGGATGTATCTTTTGAAATTAAGCATGGCAGCGTTCTGGGTGTAGTGGGACACAATGGAGCTGGAAAATCTACTTTGCTCCGGACTTTGTCAGGTATTCTCCCGCCATCTTCAGGCGAAATTGAGGTGCACGGACAGGTGAGTACGCTTCTTTCTCTTGGCGTTGGCTTTAACACGGCATTGTCTGGTATTGAAAACATCATGCTTGCGGGTCTAGCATCTGGCATGTCGAGGTCAGAAGTTTTAGAGAGAAGAGAAGCCATTATTGAATTCGCCGAGATTGGTGATTTTATTGATTTGCCAGTTAGAACCTATTCGTCAGGTATGTCTCAGCGGCTGGCATTTAGCGTGGCCGTAAACATGGATCCGGAAATTCTATTAATCGACGAAGCTTTATCTGCTGGAGATGCTCGATTTAAGGTTAAGGCACAAGCAAAAATGCGCGAACTCATGGAATCAGCCAGCACGATGGTACTTGTATCACACGCTTTAAGCACAATTCAGGATCTTTGCAACGATGCCATATGGCTAGATCACGGAAATCTTATGATGCAAGGGGATCCAAAGTCAGTGGTTAGTGAGTACACAAAATACATGAAAGTTGAAAATTCACCTGCTGTTTTGGAAGATCTGTAAACGAATTCAAATTTGCATGTGTTCGTATCTTTGGTTGATTAAAAACTTAACTTTGTTATCTCCTCAGAATCATTAGGCCTTTTTCAGCAATCACCTGATTGGCAACAAAGTTGCTTTCGTTTTCCCAAGTTAGCGCCAACTCAAGTTCAGATTCTCGAATACAGTCATCTATAAAGATGGAGGCCCTCTCGCTCATTCGGTCCCTAAATACCTGGTACGCGGGCCAACGCGATTTTTCATGATTGGAACCTGGAGGTCCATCAACTATCAAGACGTCGATCTCTTTGAGGTCGCTAATCATGTTCAGTTCGTACCACGGAACAACTTCCCCTGTGATCTCAATTTCTTCAGTTAGGGGCGCAAGTCGAACTTCAGCCCAATCTGATAATCCATGGTCGACTATATTTTGCTTCGTTAGTTCCGCGAATACAGGGTCACTCTCGATACTTACAATCTTGCCATTGTTAGATTCACGCAGCATCCTGGCCGTCCACAGCGTCGACAACCCTGAGCCTAATTCAACAACCAAATTAGGTGAAAATTTCTTTACCTCTATGGCTAGGTTTAAAATGAGATCTGGAGATGCTGCCCATGATCTACTCGGAGGAAGTGGGTTTTCGAACCCGAAAATACTCTCTAATTGAATTGTTGCCTCAATTTGGTGAAATACGTGTGCAAGGTCGCGACGGTTTATACGCAGCTCTTGTCGATGCAATTTTTCTACAAGCTTCTTGGTCGCCATGTTGCGATTAATCATTTCGGCAACTTTTAGGGATCTAACCGACACAAGTCCGACAAGAGCAACAAGGGACGTTAAGGATGCCAGAGCCACAGCCAGAGCAATTGCAGAGGTCCGTGGCGCATTTGATTGGACTGCTGCTATGAAGATTAGGCAAAAGATTCCAGTTCCTGGTATCAACGAGAGAAACAGTGACTTTTTTTTCATATCAGTGCTCAACCTTTCTGTTTGTAGCCTCATTGTATTCATGCCTACTTGAAAAAATTAAAGTTTAGATAACTTGCGAAGGCCGGCAAGCAACGTACGGAAAAGTGGGTTATAGATTGCTCTAGGTAATTGTACGAAAATTTTCCAAGTCTTAATGTTCATTTGAGTAGCCATGATTCGAAGAGATACCTCTGGAAGTCTTCTTGCTCTCGCCACTGCCAAAGCCCAACGCATTGCTGCTAAGTAAGCAAGTTTCCTGTCTAAGCTCCTTGACTGCCCTGCGTGTTTAGAAAATATGCGTGATTGATCAAGCAACTTTTTAGTGTCATTTCTTGACTTTGAGTTTGGCACTTGGCGATAGTTTCCAATTACTTCATCAACATACCGAAACGACGCGGTTCTTCCGATTCTTAGCCAAAGATCGAAATCTTCGGTTGTAACTTCGGGATCCCATCCATCGGCATCTCGAATAGTGCTTACCCGAAGAAGAGACATTCCACCTGTCACAAAACTGTTCACTCTAAAAAGGTCATCAAATACATTTCCGCCGTTTAGATATTTTCTTGCAGTGCTACCTTGCCAATTTTCTCTAGGTCGCACATATCCTCGACTGGAGCCATCTTCATTTACAACCCGAAGGTTCCCCCAGACGACATCATCAGATTCATTAATTCCGCGAGTTAGCATTTCAATCGCATTTGGTTCAAGCCAATCATCCGCCGAGAGCAAAAGGAAAAACTTTTCAGTGGAAAGAGACAGCGCTTGATTCATTCTTGCCGTATGACCTAGATTTCGGCCATCGCAAACAATCTTTAATGGTAAATGTGTATATCTTGAACAAACTGTTTGAACCGAGTCAACTTCTTCTTGTGAAGATCCGTCATCAATCAAAATAATTTGTTTCGGCATGACATTTTGTAGGGAAATGCTTTCCAGAGCTTTACTGATGTATTTGACTTGTTGAAAATTTAAAACAAGAACAGTTACCTCGGCATTTGGCTTCACACTCTAACCCTATTCGTCTGCGCTACCGCACTTGTAACTACTGGACATTGAAAGCTGGCTAAACTTAATACTCTGGCCCCGTAGCTCAGGGGATAGAGCAGTGGTTTCCTAAACCATGTGTCGCATGTTCGAATCATGCCGGGGCCACAAATTATCAGAGATAATGTAAGAACCCAGTTGAAATGTGGATCTGTGAAATTACTAGTAGTTATTCCAGCACTTAATGAGGAACGCTCGATATCCAATGTAATTAGTGAGATCGGCAAATCTCTTCCTGATGCTGAATTGCTTGTGATTGATGATGGCTCAACCGATGAAACTGGATCCGTAGCTCGTGCCGCTGGAGCCATGGTGGCCACGCACCCATTTAATTTGGGAGTTGGTGCCGCCCTAAGAACAGGTTTTCGATTTGCAGCAGAAAATGGACACACTCATGTCGTGCAAATTGATGCCGATGGTCAGCATGACCCAGAGGAAGTGAAGAAGTTACTAGCTAAGGCAGAAGAAGCAGAGATTGTTATCGGATCCAGATTTGCTAACGAAGAGTTTGAATTTGAAGTTAGCGGAGTGCGGCGACTGGCTATGCGTTGGTTGGCATATGGGCTTTCTAAAATCACTAAAACTGCGCTCTCGGATGTCACATCTGGTTTTCGAGTATCCAAAGGCCCAGCGATTCCATTGTTTGCAGAAGAATACCCACCCGAATATCTGGGTGACACTGTGGAATCACTCGTAATTGCACATCGTGCAGGAATGAAAATCGCAGAAGTCCCAATACAAATGCGACCTAGAGAATATGGCAAACCAAGCCAAGGAACATTTAAGTCACTTTGGTATGTTGGTAGGGCAACGCTTGTCTTGATTATGGCTTTAACGCATCGCCAGGACACTACCGTTTTATCAAAGATCTCAAAGTCTGGAAGCTAGAGGGTTACATGTCCTTAAGACTCACGATGTTTATCTTTGGCGCAATTGTGCTTATCGGAGTGTTTGAACTTCTACGACGGCGGAACCTTAGGGAAAAATATGCTGCCATTTGGTTGCTCACGGGTGCTGGGGCGGTAATCGGAGCAATTTTTCCTAATGCTGTTAGTTCAGTCAGTTCATTTTTGGGCTTTCAAGTTACCTCTAACTTCGTACTTCTTGCGATCGGAGGGGTGCTGCTCTTTACAGTGATGCAGATGAGTTTGGAGTTAGGCAAAGTTGAAGATCAAATTCAAACACTTTCTGAAGAAGTTGCTCTGCTCCGTCTTAATCAGGAAAAGAACAAGTAATGCCATCAGCACTCATAACCGGTATCACCGGTCAAGACGGACTTTATCTGGGCGAGCTTTTGCTTGAAAAAGGTTACGAAGTTCACGGGCTGATTCGTGGCCAGAACAATCCTAAAGAGGACTTGGTTCGTGAAGCCTTGCCAGGAGTGAACCTGATCAATGGTGACTTAACCGATACCGCAAGCTTGTTCCGTGCGCTAGATACATCGGCTCCTGATGAGGTCTATAACCTTGGAGCTATTTCATACGTTGCTTACTCCTGGGATCAGGCACAGTTGACTTCGCAAGTAACCGCAATGGGAGTTCTGAATCTCTTGGAAGCGATTCGCATTAATACAGTGGGTGGATCAACTAAACCGAAGTTCTACCAGGCCTCCAGCTCTGAGATGTTTGGCAAAGTCCAACAAGTCCCCCAGCGTGAATCCACATTGTTGTGGCCACGCAGCCCATATGGTGTGGCAAAAGTATTTGGTCACTACATGACCATTAACTACCGCGAGTCTTATAACTTCCATGCAAGTTCAGGAATTCTGTTTAATCATGAATCACCACGTCGAGGTCCCGAATTTGTGACTCGCAAGGTAACCCAGTCTGTTGCTCGCATCGCCAGTGGCAAGCAAGAAAAGCTCATTATGGGAAATCTTGATGCTCAACGCGACTGGGGATTTGCCGGTGACTACGTGAAGGCAATGTGGTTGATGTTGCAACAAGCAGTTGCTGATGACTATGTGGTTTCAACTGGAGAAACTCATTCAGTTCGTGAACTGGTTGAGCTTGCATTTGCGATTGCTGGGATTCCAAACTGGCAGGATTACGTTTCACAATCTGAAGAATTCATGCGTCCAGCAGAGGTTGATCTCTTAATAGGCGACCCAACAAAAGCTAAAACTAACCTTGGTTGGCAAACTGAAACTAGTTTCGAGCAACTCGTAACCATGATGGTTGAGAACGATTTAAGAATTGAATCTCAGGGCACAAATTAAGTAATGCGTGCGCTAATTACGGGTGTTGCCGGTCAAGATGGCTATCTGCTTGCTGCCGCATTGGTTAAGCGTGGATGGGATGTCACGGGATCCAAATTGAGTCATGAAGTTCTGGCGGCTGGGCACGTATTGGATTCGGCGCATGTGGTCGATCTGGATGTGACAAATGGTTCCTCGGTCGATGAAGTGATAGGAAGCAGCCAGCCTGATGTTATCTATCACTTAGCTGGGATAACTTCCGTCGGATTTTCCATCAAAGAACCTGAGTTAACTAAATCAGTAAATGTCGGTGGAACTTTGAATGTTCTGGAATCTGTCGGGAAGTATGCATTAACAAACACTTTAATTGTGCACGCGGCAAGCACTGAGATATTCAGTGACCAACAAGATGTGATTTCTGAACTATCAGAAATCGACCCGCGCTCACCATACGGTGAATCAAAAGCTCTAGCATTTGAAGCTTGCCGTCAGGCTAGCAATAGTGGGCTAAAAGTTACAAACGCTATCTTGGCAAACCATGAGTCGTTCCTTCGGCCGGTTGATTTTGTCACTGGAAAGATTGCC
The DNA here is from genome assembly GCA_036796575.1 of Candidatus Nanopelagicales bacterium. GTDB lineage: Bacteria > Actinomycetota > Actinomycetes > S36-B12 > UBA5976 > UBA5976. The sequence continues at coordinate 361,748 of DAIRCR010000002.1, forward strand.
CATGGTGTCGCCAGTATTTCGCTAGGAATGCAATCTGATCTGGTTCTGGGAAACATTGAAGTCTCAAAGGATTGGAGTGCAGCCTCCGATGTAGTTGAAGGCCTGGTTTTGATAGCCGAGCGGGATTATGTCGGCGATGTGATTCTGGCCAGTGGTGTCTCAACTCAATTAAAAGACATCATCAAGGAAGCATTCAGTTACGTCGGAATTTCAAATTGGCAAGACTATGTTAAATCCGATGCCACTCTGGTTAGGACAGGCGAAAGCAAATTGATTCAAATAGATCCATCGAAGGCATTTACTGAACTTGGTTGGAAGGCTTCAACTCAGACTTCCCAGTGGGTTAGTGAAATGGTTCAGCACCATTTAGATGCACTATCTGTGGCCGGTTAACACCCAGATTTGAAACAGTACTTAACTTTTCCTGATCCACCAGATTTTCCAGGCTTGGAAACTTTGATTGTGATCCAAGATTTAGCTTTGCCACCCTTACCATCATTGACGGTGTAGCGGATCTTGAAAGTTCCGGTCCATTTCTTTGGTGGGATGTATGTGATGACATCACCTTTGACTTTGGCTTTGCCATGTTTCACTTTGCCCAAAGTTATTCGCAATGTATCTCCATCTACATCGGAAATCTTGGTTGCCATTTTGATCTTTACGGGTTTACCACCAGCTTTGGCTTTGGCCTTTGCCTTCTTTGCTTTTGGATTGTGATTCACGTAGAGCATGGACTCCGATGTGTCATTTTTGATGTTGGAATCACCAGTCGCATAGCCAGTTTTGGCTTTGGCCCAAACCTTGAAAGAAGTAGCGGATTGGCTAGGAGTTACCGTGAATCTAAGCGATGCGGTTTTGCCTGGTGACAACGGTTTAGCCACAGATACGCCAAGTGCAGTTGCATTACAGAGCATCTTTGTCGTGGAAGTTTTGGTGCAACCGGTTGGAACCTTAGAGACCGTTAGGCTCGCGCCACTTTGCGCAATGAGCTCCACACTTGGATTGGTGTCAACACTTGGACCAAGATTGGTAACGCTTGCAGCGACTGTGGTGGAACTACCGGCTTGGACAAAGTCAGTGGTGAAAGCAATCTGGGAAGTTAAGTCGATACCAGTTGCACCATACGAAAGCGTAACAACTTGCGACTGTGCTGATTGAGATCCAAGTGGGCCGCGAAATGTTGCAGTGGCGTAATTATCAAATGAGCCTGGACTTGATTGTGATGCGCCTGTAACGGTTGCAGTGAATGTGAATGAAGTAGAAGCTCCGGCATTCAAGGTGCCTAAACTTTTGCAAATATCTCCTGCTGGAACGCTTGAACAGTTGCTGGCGGTGCTAGAGATCAAACTTAAGTCAGCACCTAGATCATCGCGAATAATTAGGTTGCTGGCATTGGACTGCCCGTTGTTGGTAGCGGTGATTGTGTATTCGACTGTGTCACCAGTTTCTACTGTGCTTGCATCACCACCAGAAAGTGCTGAAACAAATTTCCTTAGCTCGATATCTGGCGAGGTAATTTCATTTGATAGTGCGATGCCAGCCACATAGAACACATCTCCGCTAACTGATGGTTGCAAATACGCGGATGTGACATCACGACTTAAGCCATTAACTAATGATATGCGATCTACGTCAACCCCAAAAGTGTTTGAAGCTCGATCAACACTGGAATTGTTTAAAAATGGCGTGATGATTCCGCTTAATGAGATCGTGGAATTGGCAATGTTGTTATCGGGATTAGCTCGATCAGAAATAATTGCACTACCGCCTGCGTCTATGGCAGAAATGGAATCAGTTGCGTTGCCGGCATCGCCGTCAAAGGAAACCAACGCGACTTCCGAGAGAACATTTCCGCTATCGGCAGTCTTGAAGTCATCGAACTCAAACAAATCATCTTCCACAATGGATTCGATTGACATGCCTTTGAGGATGCGAATGTGATGGGGCGAAGTTTTAGCATCTTGATAAACAACTATGACTCCCCAGCCTGCGGCTTTATCTCGACCTAAAGTTGTTTGGATGTTTGCAACTGAAACAGTGAGAGATTGGTGCGGTCCGTTTACAACCCAATTTAAATTCGGTTGGTTTAGTTTGTTTGTTATGTCGGCACTTGCTCGATAGGGGCCCAATCCTGATGTTGGATTGATTTGATACAGGTCGCTACTGGGTGCCACAACTGCACAGTCTGTCGTTGCGCAGTTATCTCCTGAGCGAGCAAAAAGAACCTGGCCCTTGGCTGCTGGATTTACTGCTGTCGAGTCTCCAGGGTTGATACGCATCGAACCGCCCCAGAACAATGTGGCATGAACAATGCTGGCGCCAGCAGGCACGACGATTGAGCCTGATGTGGCGTTGAAATAGCTGGAATTTGATAAGCCAGCAAATGGAGCCTTGATGTTGATCATTTGGTAATCATCGTTATTAAGGCGCGTTGCTGATCTGGAACGAGCCGAGGCACACTTGGCCGCGTAGGTTCCAGACGTGGTTGAACACGTCAGGACCGAGTTTCCGGCTGTTGAAAGGTTTCCTGCAACTACTCCTGAATAAGCAACTGTCATGGGTTGCAAGTTCACCGCAGATGCTGGGCCAGATAGCAAAGTGAAAGGTAAAGCCACGGCCAGGATCGCCGCACAGCGCCTCGAAGCAAAATTGGCCAGATTCTTTAAGGCAGAATCAAATAGCGCTTTGAGCATGGTCTTTACCCCGTTAACTAGGCCTGCATCCCCTTAGGCCCAATATCGACCAATCTAGAACTAAGGAAACCCTTTAGGCAAGCACATTATGTGGCCAAATTCCCCTAAATTTGGTCGTTTCTTGGGTGTGTGACGGGTGGGACTTGGCCTGAAAATTGCTATGTTTATAGAGATCGAGGACGCTAGCCGTCCACTTCCCCTACCGATCTTGAGGTTTTAATGAACTTGCGTTCGCGCTTAACTAGATTTCTAGTTACTTCTGCAACTGCGCTGTCATTGATTGCAGGAGTTGTTTCCACTCCTGTTTCTGCTGCCTCAACTAATTCTGTAAGTGTTTCTGCCGCTGCTGGAGTCGGTGCAAAAAAGAAGGTTCTTACTACCGAGCAGAAAAATGCCAAGAAAGCATTGGATAAGGCAAAGAAAGATTTTAAGTCTAAAGAAAAGAATTTAAAGTCGGCCATTAAAGCTCAGGCCAAAACAGCGAAAGCTTTGGCAAAGGCCACGAAAGATGCTGAAGTGGCCAAGGTTCGCAATGTCGTAAGTGCATCGAAGAAATCAAAGGCAAGTGCAAAAACGCTTGCCAAAAAACTTAAGACAGCTCAAGCAAAGCATAAGAAAGCCACAAGTCTTGTTACTCGTAGAACGATTCAACGCGATATTGCACAAGCTAAGGTCATTCGACTTAGCGCTAAGTATGCGTGGTTGATTGAAGACATTTCTAAATTGCAATGTGGCGTTGGGACAAAAGTTACAACTGCAAGTGGCGCAATTGAAGTTGTCCGTGAATGTGGCATTGTCTACAAGCACGAAGATGGCGACACCACACATGTAAAGACCACAGCAAACAAACTTGTTGAGGTTCGAAATATCGGCCTACAGACTCCTGAACGAAAAAAGGGTTCTAATCCAGCTCAGTGTGGAGCTGACGATGCTTACGAGAACTTTAAAGCACTCATGCCGGAAGAAATCACCATCGTTCAATTGCGATCAATTTCAAATAGTACAAACGGTTGGGGCGGCGGCTCTCGACCATTGCGCAGTGTTTACAAACTAAACAACACAACTGGCGAGTTTGATATTGACGTTCAAGCTGAGCAGATTAAAGCCGGCTGGTCACTATGGTGGCCACTTGGTGAAGAATGGGCTCACAACAAGGAATATCTGGACTTGATGAATGATGCCAAAACTCGAGGCGTTGGAATTTGGAATCCAAGCCTTTGCGGCAAAGCAACAGGTGGTGTGCCATCGATGTGGTTTAGTCATAATGCTCCGAAAATCGACAACGACGACGAGCCTGCATTTGGCGAGTATGTGATTCTAAAGAATCAGACAACTGCGCCGATTAACCTAAAGGGTTGGGCTTTGCGAGACAATTCTCTTAACTTTTTTTGGAATTCCTCAAATGGAAAATGGATGCAGAGCCTGAACAAGTTCGGCACTATGACCCTGGCTCCCGGTGAGCATAAAATCATTTATCTGGACAATCCAAATAAGTACCCGCTTTCCACTAACGAGTATGAATACTTCAACTGGTCGCGAAATACACCTGGTCACCAGCTAACAAATGGTTCAGTTCGCACCTCATCAAATCCAAATTATGCAAATGGCGATGGCATCTACTTACTGGACCCTAAAGGCAACATTCGCAACAGTATGACTAACCCATGCACTAGTAGTGCAATGTGCGCGACGCCTACCTGGGTTACCGAAATCATCTCTCGCGCAGGACAGATTATTCCAATTCCAGTTGCCTTAAACAAAGTTGCAAACAGTACTCGGGATCTCTACAACCCAGTTGTGTCGATTGATCCGACTAAAACGTTTGCGCAAAATAAGGCGCTGCTAATTGCTAAGGGATTTGCGGTGGCTAATGGTGCGGCCATTGCATCAACAGTTGCATCAGATCATGCAGCTCAAATCACCACTTCTGATGGCAAGGTAGTTACAAATACTCGTGTTGGGATTGCTGGATTGAGCGGTCGGGATAAGACAACCATTTATCTGCACCCAGGCAATGGCTCGGTTGCCGTCCCAGCTGTTGCAAATCAAGCTGCCAGCGCAGCTTGTAGCGCCGTGATTGCTGCCAGATTGACGTGCGTTGTAGCTGTCGGATCTGAAGCCAAAGTCGTTGTGTCTACTACCCCAGCGGCTGGATCACTGGTCCAGCCAAACACCGCAGTAACTTTGAATTACGCTCCGTAACCTAAAAGATAAAAGGTCCTGGTCTTTGCGACCGGGACCTTTTATCTTTTTAGAACTGACTATTCCGAACTTGGCAATAGATTCTGTGGATCGATGGTGATCTCCAGTTGCGGCACTGCAGCTTTAGCTTCTTCCAAGGCCGCGGTCTTTTCGGCGACTTCCGCTAGCGCGGTTGCGTTGACCACTTCAACCGGTACGCGACCATAAGTTGGGCTACCCCAAATTGATGTTTTGCCAACTCGACGTCCAGGCCTTGGTGAATCCCACATCTTGCCATCGCCGGCATAGATCGCTACGTGATGAACACCGCCACCATTTGCCCAAAACATTAAGTCACCAACTTGGCGGTCTTCGAAACGAACTTTATCTGCCCAGGCATGTTGTGCTGATGAAACGCGTGGCAGCTTCACGCCCAACTGACGAAAAACGTATTGCGTGTAACCAGAGCAGTCAAAGCCTCGCGGAGTTGTTCCACCTCGAACATATGGAACACCACCAAAATTATCTGCCACTTCAATAACCGAGGCGCCGTCAAGGCCCGTTTCTGTTATGCGAGCTTGGGCGGCTGCAATTTCTTGTTCCAAAGTTTGAATAGTTCTGGAGCGCGAAGCTTGGGCGGCTTGGAATGATTCTCGAACGCTTAAGTACTGGTTGACTGCGTCTTTGGCTGCGGTTGCTTCGATCCTGACTGTGGTATCGAGTTCTCCAGTTACCGTGGCGCTAACAACGGATGCACCAGTTGCCGCGCCTAGTGTGCCAAGCACAAGAGTCAAACTTGTTGCTGCCCAAGGAAGTGAGCTAGTTGGTCGGTTTGTGGCGCCGGCAGACTCACCATGTGTTAGGTCAATAAAAGCGTCTACTCGCGCATCAATGCGCGACATTCTGTTAGTTAACGCGGAGTCAGCATCTTCAACATGATCAACAACGAAGTTTGAGATGCCGGTGGCTGCGGAAACTAAGGTTGCAACGCCAGTATTTACTCGGGTATCAAAGTTTGCAACTGAGGTTTCAAGTCTGGCATCTGTTGCAGCAACGCGGTTGGTTGCAAATGTTGCAGCTTGGGCGTAAGCGTAACTGGTTTGGGCGATTCGATTATCAACGCGGGCATCCACGCGAGCATATGCGCTAGTTAGTGCTTGGTCGGCAGAGTTCACTCCGTTAGTTAGCGCGTGGGATGTTGCTAATGCGCGAGCGTGGCCATTAGCGATACGGGAATCCGCACGAGAAATTCCAAGGTCCATAGCGCGCTCAAAGGCTAGGGCCTTGGTGTTGACTAAGTTCAGGGTTGTTGCCGTTGCGTTCACGCTCTGTTGGATCCGGCGATCGATACGAGCATCAACGCGCGTTACAGCATTTGAAATTCGAGTGTCAGTTGCATTCGTGACTGCAAGGGTACGAGCGATCGTGGTTTCGATTGCATTGACCGAGTGGTTGATGCCCGCATTAACGCGAGTATCAGCTCGCAAGAAATCTGTTTCGATTCTTTGATCAATTCGGGTTGCTGCACGAACAACTATGTTTGCAGTTTTGATCCGACGACTATGAGCACGATTGGCCACGTTGGTTGCGCGAATGTCAACACGATTAAATCCACGAGTAATTCTGTTGTCTGCGCGATGAGTTAGCGCGACGCTGGCATTCATAGTTGCGATTGCGGCGCGAGTGCTGGCGTCGGTAGCGCGATCAAAAGTGTGAAGGCTGCGATTTAGTTTGGCGTCAGTGCGAGCTTCAAGGTTGAGGGCAGCAGAGGCGAAGCGATTTGCTGTTGCCTTCGTCTTAGCAGCACGGGCTGCCGAGCGGGAATCTGATTTGGCTACCTGCTGTTCCAATGCGCGATCGAATGTCTCGGCCGAACGAGTTAGGCCTTGCGATAGTGAAGAGGTGCGATCAGCAACTGCGCTGATTCGGCGGTCCACGGCGGCATCGACGCGGACGAATCCAGCATCTAGAAGCGCATCAAGGCTTGACTCAACGCGGTCTAGAAGGCCGATCGGCAGCGCAACGGCGCGGCGAATCAAAGCCGTCGGACGAGCTATGGACATCTGGCTCCCAGCGCCGGTGAGGTGAGCTGTCGGGTGCGGCTCTGGGAAGTCAGCCGGCCAGTTTCCTGGCTTTACCCCTAGGTCCTCGATGGACCGCTTACCTGTGGTTCCCCCACACTCACCAAAGTTTTGTGTCCCTTCGCAGGTGGTGAGACTTGGCGCCCTGCGTCGGTCGGCTCCGGGTGGAACCTACCCTCTGATTCTACCTTTTTGGCGTTTTGTAAGGGTTTTTGGGTGGGTAGTTAACTTGTAAGTGTCGATTGGGACTGTGGATAACCCACCCAAAACAATGGGTTTTGTCCGATTTGTTCCATATTGTGGGTCGATTCGTGTGACATATGCCCCAGCAAACCGACACGCATATTTCGTACATCTGAGCCCATGGGCGGAGCCAAACTGGGTCCTTGGCAGGGGGCTGACCTCTGGTGATGCAGGGGTCAAGGCCTCGAGATAACTTGGGGACATGTCCCGGGTGTTGTGGTTTAGGCGAGATCTGCGGATCCATGACAACCCCGCCCTAGTTGATGCCGTTGAAGGCGCCTGGGCCGATGGCGATGGCAATGTTGTGGCCGTGGTCTTGATTGACCCGATGCTTTGGCCGACATGGGGGCCTGCCAAGCAGGCTTACCTAATCGATTCACTTCGCAGCTTGGATGAATCTTTGGGCGGCAACCTAGTCATCCGTCATGGCAAGGCGCAAGATGTGATCCCAGCCATCGCCAAGGAGTTCGGAGCCAGTGCAGTTCATTGCGCGGCCGATTACTCAGGGTACGGGATAGCTCGCGACAACGAAATCGCGTCAACACTTTCGACTAGCGGTATCGAGTTTGTTAAAACCGGATCGGGTTACGCCGTTGCTCCGGGACGCGTTGCTAAAGATGACGGAACCTATTACAAGGTCTACACCCCGTTCTATAAGCGCTGGATGATTCACGGTTGGCGAGCACCGGCTGCAGATCCGGCGAAGGCTCCGAATTGGATCGGTGTTGATACTTGTGATGGGTATCCGGACCGACCTGACACTGGCGGGGTTGAGATACCTCGCGCGGGTGAAGCCGCTGCGCTGGAACTTTTTGAAACCTTCTTGGCTGGGCCGATTGAAAACTACGCTGATGACCGCAATCGACCAGACCTTGCTGGCACTTCGAAATTAAGTACTGCGCTGAAGTGGGGCGAGATTCATCCGCGAACTTTGCTGGCCCGCCTTGGTGACAGCAAAGGCCATGAAGTTTTCCGCAAAGAAATTGCTTGGCGTGAGTTCTATGCCGAAGTTGCTTACCAACGTCCTGACACAATTACTGATTACTTCAATCCGCTTTATGCCCAGATGCAATATGACACTGGACCTGAAGCCGATGAAAAGTTTGCAGCTTGGTGTGAAGGACGAACCGGTTATCCGTTTGTTGATGCTGGCATGCGGCAATTGCGCGCCGAAGGTTGGATGCATAACCGGGTGCGAATGGTTGTGGCATCGTTCTTGCTCAAGGATCTTCATATCGAATGGCAACGGGGCGCGAACTATTTCTTTGATTGGTTACTCGATGGCGACCTAGCTAGCAATAGCCATGGCTGGCAGTGGACTGCTGGTTGTGGCACGGATGCCTCGCCGTATTACCGAGTCTTTAATCCAATTGGGCAAGGCATCAAGTTCGATCCAAATGGCGAGTATGTTCGCAAATACATCCCAGAGCTTGCACACATCCCTGGTGGCGCAGTTCATGAACCGTGGAATGCTCCAGGTGCATTTGATCATGGCTACCCCGAACCAATTGTTGATCACGCGGCCGAACGACTTGAAGCACTGGATCGATTAAGTAAGTTGCCTAAGGGCGTTCAAGTGGCGCAGAATCCGCACGATGATGATTTGAAGATCAGGCCAGTTAAGAAGGCTGCTGCCAAGAAAGCCGCTCCGAAGAAATCAACCAAAGCCGAAGATTCAAAGCTAATTAACGACTTCGAATAACCGTGTTTATTGCTTAAGCAACCGGGTTTCGAGAGTCATATTTCATAAACGGTTTATGCCAGCGCACTAATGCGTAAGTGCAAGCGATACAAGCAAGTCCGCCACTGACAACTGATACTTGTTCGCCACCAATTGCAGCTACAGTTCCAGATTCAAAGTCACCAAGTCTTGGTCCGCCTGCAACCACAACGGTGAATAGTCCTTGCAAGCGTCCACGATATTCATCGGGTACAACAATCTGCATCATGGTGGTTCTAAAAATTGCGCTGATGTTATCGGCAGCTCCAGCGATCGCCAAAAGGAATAACGCCAGGTAAAGATTGCGAGTCATGCCAAATGCTGCGATGGCTGCGCCCCAACCAACAATTGCCCAAACAATTGCAGTTCCTTGTTTATAAACACGTTGCAGTGGTCCACTAAAGATTGCCGATAGCGCTGCACCTAATGCCGGTGCTGCAGTGAGCAACCCGACAATCGCTGCAGTTGAAACTCCCGAACCGCCATACCAAAGCAAAGCAATCGCTGGAAATAGTGCACGTGGCATGCCAAAGATCATTGCTGACAGATCTAAATAGAAAGTCATTTGAACATTGCGTTTGCCTTTGAGAAAAACTAAACCTTCTTTAACGCTGGAGAAATTTGGCTTTAAAGGCGCACCTTCCATTGGTGGAAGTTTTGGAAGCGACCACATCGCCCACATCATCACAGTGAAAGCAATCGCATCAATTGCGTAAGCAACTGCAACATCGCCAGTTGCTGCGATTAGAACTCCGCCTAGTAGGGGTCCAATTGTGAAACCGATGTTCCAAGTTAAAAAAGATAGTGAGTTAGCCGCTTGTAATTGTTCCTGCGGAACAATGCGCGGAATGATGGCTTGCCGCGCTGGATTGCCAACTGCATAAAACCCCGATGACATGGCAACGAATAAATACAGTGGCCAAACTTCTTGATTACCTTGAACTGCTTGGATCAATAACAAAACACTTGATCCAGCCATACCGACCGCGGAAACAAAGCCAATAGTTCGGCGATCGTAAGAATCTGACATCGCGCCACCGAATAGCCCAAGCACAACCAGCGGCAACAACTGAGCCATGCCAACCAGACCAACTGCAAATGAAGACTTGGTGATGTCATAAACCTGGATGGCGACAGCAACGGCAGTCATTTGCTGGCCGATGTTGCTTATCGATACTGCTGCAAAGATTCGTCGGTAATCAGGAATTTCCCGCAGTGGCGTTAAGTCAAGAAGCAGCTTGGGCACAGACACACTCTGGCACAACACGTGCCCGAACTCACAGGCCGGTCGCGGATAAAGGCTCGCAAGACCTATGAATCTGCGCCAGACTTAGGGCATGAGCATTGATACGCCTAACCCATCAGACATGCGAATTGTTTATGACAAAGATCAACTGACCGAAGCTGATTTAGCCAGCAATCCGTTGGATCAATTCACTAAGTGGCTAGCCGACGCTGTTGCTGTGGGTCCAGATGCCTTAATCGAACCAAACGCCATGGTGATTGCAGTTCGTAATTCTGACGATGTGATTTCAACTCGCTCGGTTTTGCTTAAGGGTATTGATGCTCGCGGCCTTACGTTTTACACAAACTACGGCTCAACTAAAGCTGATGCGATTGCTGCTAACTCCCAAGTCAGCATTACGTTTCCTTGGTATCCATTGCATCGCCAAGTAAATGTGATTGGAACTGCCACAAAAGTTTCCCGCGAAGAATCGGGTGCTTACTTTGAAACCCGACCACATGGTTCTAAGTTAGGCGCAATTGTCAGCGCGCAATCAACCGTGATTGATTCCCGCGAAGTTTTAGAAACTCGCATGAAAGAACTGGAAGCGCAGTATCCAGAAGGCACAAATGTTCCACTGCCCGATGCTTGGGGTGGTTACTTGATTACAGTTTCGGCAATTGAATTTTGGCAAGGCCGACGTTCGCGTCTGCATGATCGATTGCGTTTTGTTAAGGCCGGCGATTCCGGTGATCTTTCCGATGCTTCAGCTTGGAAGGTAATTCGACTTTCGCCTTGAGTTCTGGGGGAAACTAGCGCCAGGTTTAACACTGTTGCTGCAAATCCTTGGCAGCGCGGTTTGGCCGATCTCATCTAAACTTGGCTAATGGCCAACTTCCCCGAAATCGAGATTCCTGCTGACCTTTTGCCCGTTGATGGCAGGTTCGGCGCTGGGCCTTCGAAGGTTCGCCCAGAACAGATTCAAGCTTTGGTTGAAAAATCTATTTCTGTAATGGGAACCAGCCATCGTCAAAAGCCAGTCAAGAATGAGGTCGAGGCCTTGCGCGCAGGCCTTGCTGAAATGTTTTCAATTCCTGCTGGCTATGAAGTTGTTATCGGTAACGGTGGCACGACCGCATTCTGGGAGATTGCAACGTTTGGTTTGATTCGGGATCGCGCACAGTTTCTAACTTTCGGCGAATTTGGAGCCAAGTTCGCCAGTAGTGCAAAAGCTGCGCCATTTCTTGGTGAGCAGTCCGTAATCAAGAGTGAGCCTGGCGATGCGCCTGAGTTTGCTGCCGCTGCCGGTCTTGATGCTTACTGCTCGCCTCATAACGAAACTTCCACTGGTGTTGCGATTCCGCCAATTCGTCCAGCCGGCGCGGATAAAGATGCGCTGGTTTTGATAGATGCAACTTCTGGTGCTGGTGGATTGCCAGTTGATTTATCCCAGGTTGATGTTTACTACTTCAGTCCGCAAAAGTGTTTTGCATCAGATGGTGGATTGTTTGTAGCAATCATGTCTCCAGCTGCGATAGCTCGCGCTGAAGAAATAAAAGCGTCAGGTCGTTACATTCCTGCGTTCTTGGATCTGATGACTGCGATTGAAAACTCACGCTTAGACCAGACCTATAACACTCCAGCCGTAGCAACGATCTTGATGATGAACGAACAAATCAAATGGTTCAATGCCAACGGTGGTTTGGATTGGTGTGTTTCACGCACCAAGGAATCATCGGATGCGATTTATGACTGGGCCACTGCAAGTTTATTTGCAACCCCGTTTGTGGCTGACCCAACAAAGCGCAGTCAAGTTGTGGCAACCATTGATTTCGATGAGTCGATTGATGCTGAAGTTGTGGCAAAGGTGTTGCGCGCTAATGGTGTTGTTGATACCGAGCCATATCGCAAACTTGGTCGCAATCAACTACGCATTTCGGTCTTTCCAGCGGTTGAGCCAAACGATGTTCGTCAATTAATTAAGTGCATCGATTTCGTCATCGCCGCGCTAGCTAACTAATTCGTTTGAGTACAGTTAGTCAGTGACCTTACGCCGACCAGTTCGAGATAAAACCACCTGGATCTCATATCTTCAAGCAACTTGTTTTGGCTGGTTTATTTTCGGATTCGGTGGCACCCTGCAATTCCTGCGTGAGGACTTAGACCTTTCTCGCACTGTGGTTTCATTCCACTCCCTTGCGATGTCGGTTGGCTCAGTAACCGCAGGGCTTGCCACCGGTGCAATCATCAAGCGAACTGGTCGCGGCTTGATGCTTCGCTACGCTTCGATTCTTTTGGCTACTGGCATTTTGTTTTTCACACTTGGTCAATCCTTGCCGTTCACTTTGATTGGTGTTGCATTAACAACTTGCGCTGGATCCTTGATAATTCAAGGCACCGCCTCTTATTTGGCTTACCAACAAAAGCAAGCGGCGCCTGCGGCAATTAGTGAACTGCACGCAGTTGCTTCATCCATCGGTTTACTTGCGCCTGTCATGGTCGGCATCGGCGTGACTGTTGGTTGGGGTTGGCGTCCAGGCATTCAAGTTGCAGCTGTTGGTGTGATCTTGATTGAAATCATTCGTGGTCGAAACACCGATCTTTATGGTCCGCGCGCAGTTGAAGATGAAGTTTCGGATCATCATGATGTGCCCGGACCGTTCCCAAGTTTGTTTTGGTGGTCATGGTTGATCCTGGTTTTCACCGCAAGTATGGAATTTTCGATGTTGCTTTGGGCGCCAGAAGTTTTGTCGACTCAGGGTGGGCTAACCAAGGGAGCAAGCGCAGCTGCCCTAGCCACAATTGTTGGCGGCATGTCAGTTGGGCGTTTGATTGGCGCGCGGTTAACTGCAAAGTTTGATTCAGAATCCTTGTATCGCGGTGCCTTGATTCTTTCCTTCTTTGGTTTCCTAGGTTTTTGGCTTTCAAGTTCAGGCCTAGTAATGCTGATTTCGCTAACTATTACTGGTCTTGGAATGTCACTGCATTTCCCATTCGGATTCGAACGAGCCCTTCGAGCCAGTGGCGGTCGAGCGGACCGTGGTGGTGGCAAGCTTTCGATTGGTACGGGCTTTGCTAGTGGTGTTGCGCCGTTTGCATTGGGTGCACTAGCTGATCAAATTGGGATTCAAGGCGCGTATGTAATTGTGCCGATTTGTTTGGTATTTGCGATCACAATCGCAACGTTAAAGCCAGTTAAGTTAGAGCCTGCGGTTAACTAAGACCTATAGGTAAGGCATTACGGCTGCGGCCATAACCGCAACAAAGAAACTAACAAGAACAACGATTGTGACGATGCGACGCGTGCGTGGATTCATGATTTAACAATAACTTATGAATTCGATAATTCGGACATTGCATCCGGATACTTAGACATAGCAATGGGGCGCACCGTTTTTCACAGTACGCCCCAAAGACTTTGTTTTTACAAGCCGAACAATCCCTTTAGCGGATTGACTGCGAAGTAGATCATGAATGCTGCGGCGATAATCCACATCAATCCTGAAACTTCCTTTGACTTGCGCTGTGCGATCTTGATAGCAACGAAGGTAACCATACCTGCGCCGATACCGTTTGTGATCGAGTATGTGAATGGCATCAAGATGATTGTCAAGAACGAGGGAATCGCTATTGCATAATCGTCAAATGGAATGTGACGAATTTGAGTCATCATCAAGAAGCCCACGATAACCAATGCTGGTGCAGCTGCTTCGTAAGGAACGATCTTGGTTAGCGGTGCAATGAACATCGCTAGCAAGAACAAAGTTCCGGTTACCAGGCTTGCAATACCAGTGCGGGCGCCATCGCTGATGCCCGATGCTGATTCGATGTAAGCGGTGTTGGATGAAGTTCCAGCCAAACCACCTGCAATTGCAGCAACCGAGTCAACAGCCAGGATTTCGCCAAGGTGTTCTACTTCGCCATCTTTAGACATCAAGTCAGCTTCATTAGCAAGACCTGTGACTGTTCCGATGGTGTCGAAGAAGTCGCTGAGCAATAGTGAGAACACTGCAAGACCGGCAGCTAGAACGCCGATTGCACTGAAGGCACCAAAGATGTCGAAATCAAACAACGGAGTTGGATCGACATAACCAATCAAGGTTTCTGGAATTGCCGGAACGTTTAGATTCCAACCGGTTGGGTTCTCTAGACCTGGAGCTGCTGGATCAGTGTTTGCACTACCAATCTTTTGCGTGGTCTCAAGAACTACTGCTAGCACCGTAGTGGATAGCAAACCGATCAAGATGGCAGCGCGCTTGCGAAGCGCAACCAAAATCACAGTAACCATCAGACCAAACACGAAGGTGAAGATTGGCCAACCTGCAAGTTCACCAAATACCGCAAAGCCGATTAATGGAACACCTGGACGAGTGATTCCAGCATCAACCAAACCGATGAGTGCGATGAACAAACCGATGCCAGCACCGATTGAATACTTCAGCGCATCTGGCACTGCGTGGAATACCGCAGTGCGGAATCCGGTCAGAACCAATAGCAAAACAATTACGCCTTCGATTACAACAAGGCCAAATGCCTGCGGCCAAGTCATAAACGGAGCCAGGCCAAAGGCCAAGAATCCGTTAAGTCCAAGACCGGCAGCGATAGCGATAGGGAAACGTCCGAGTACGCCCATAAAGATTGTCATGATGCCTGCAACAAGCGCAGTAGCAGCAGCTACTAACGAAATTGCTTCACCAATATCTTGGCCACCACCTGGGAAATTCCCATTGATGTCCTTGGCGGTACCGACGATGAGTGGGTTAAGTACAACGATGTATGCCATGGTCACGAATGTGACGATGCCACCGCGTACTTCAGTCCCTAGATTGGAGCCACGCTCGGTCATGTGAAAATAGCGATCCCATGCCGGTGTGCTCGAGGTTTTTGTAGTGGTTTCCATAACGACACGCTAGTGTCCTACCTATGGGTAACAGTGCAGACTCTCTCAACGAGTTTGAGTCAGGTTCCACAAGTCAGGGTTCTAAGACTGAACTTATGCCACTTGAGGTAAATGGAATCACAGCAGTCACATTAGGCACAGGCCTGTGGTCAATTGCAACGTTGATTATGGTCTTGATGCGCGACCAACTTGAGGCCGCCGGCCGAGGCAATTGGATCGCAATTGGAGTTTGCGGAATCATCCTTGGCTTACTTGGAATGCGTTATACCAAGCGTCGGGCAGCGCGAATCGAGCAAGCCAAGGACTCATCCGTTTAGGTGATCTAGTTGCTAAATCTTTAGCAGCACGAAGTTTCAGTCGGGCAGCAAGTTTCAAGCGCTTCTACAGCTTCAGCTTCACAGCAAAATGACATTTTCGGCTCCTTTCCTTATTAGATGAGTATCTAATAACTAACTATGCCAGTTATTAGATGGATGTCAAATATGTGGCATAATGGATTTATGCCTAAACCAATGCCAGTTCTCGAGACACTTGAACCGATTTGTTGTGCTCCGCTGGGGGAATCTGCCCAGATCAGTGAGGCCGACGCCAACGACTTAGCGATTCGCTTGAAGGCTCTTGCCGACCCAGCGCGACTGCGATTGGTTAACTTCCTGCTAGATCAGCCAGACCTTGAAGCCTGCACCTGCGACCTGGCGCCGATGCTTAAGTTGTCAGAACCTACAGTTAGTCATCACTTAAAGAAACTTGAAGCTGCCGGAATTGTTTATAAAGAACGCCGTGGCATGAACGTTTACTACAAAGTTATTCCGGAATCGATTCACGCAATCGCGCGAGTTCTTCACCTTGAATGCTGCTAGTTAACTCTTTCGTTTACTTGTCCAAAGCTTGATTTTTTTACACAAGAAGCCATTTATCTAGAATCTATTGCGCACGAACATACTTACTGCACCTATTGCCAAAACAGTCGCTAACGCAAAACCAAAAAGCAAGTTGGTTGGGATTCGGCCAGAAGCCTCTTCTTGGGGAATAGCAATTGCTGACTGCTCTGGTGAGGGCGATGGAGTGCTAATTGGGTATGGAGTGCTAGTCGGGAGCACGGATAAGGCATCACTAGATTTTGATTTATCACCAGTAGTCGACTTCTGTGAAGTTGTTGATGACTCTGTGTCTTCAATGATTCGATTAAGACCTACATAAATTCTCGGTGCAGAGAAGTGGAAATCTGAGGCGGTAAAAGACACCCATCCATCGATCAACTGAATTCCGTTCACTGAATCGTTTTCACCACCATCATCATTTGTTACGGCGATTGTTGCAGATGCGGCATTTCCTGCTCCCCAAAGACAGTCAGCGAGAGAATCCTGAATTATCAACTTGTAGTAACCGTTGTTTAAGGTTTCGCCATCCGGTAAAAAGTGAGTTGATGCAACTTGAAACTCTAGATTGGCACTTTCTGGGTTAAAGGTCGGTGGATCTGGGCTATAGGTTGTTGCATTAGTGATGATGATTCCTTGAACGCCAGTGTTTGATGAGCACTGATCGATCATCAGATCTCTAGACCATGATTCCATTTTCCAAACAGAATCAACTTCTGCAGAAGCATCTGGAACAAAAGATTCAAGTCTCAGAAATGTATCTAATCCAGTTCGTGGTCGCCAAACTCCACGTCCTCCATCGCCTAATTCTGCATCGAACAATTCGTGACTATCTGGAATTGGTAAGGTCTCAAAATAGTTAACCTTCATGGGGGATCCCCTGACAGTAATCAACCCTGGTTCTTCCGTGCCAAAAATAATCGTTGGATCGTAAATCCTGCCATCAAACCAACCAGACAACTCATCGATCCTGTCACCTAGTTGAACATTAACCTCAAGTTGAAGATTCTCAGGTAGGTCTACAGCTTCATAGCAGTATGAAACTGGGGGATCAAAGATTTCGTTGCTTATGCCCCAGTATTCACAATCATCACCATTTTGCTCATTGACGCCACCGGCAATGGCCTCAAACTTAAGTCCCTGAATCTTGGCAATTCCGGTATCTATATCTCCGTCGTCTATAGCTGAAATCGCTGTGACATTGATTGTGTAATTCTCACCCATCCCGTGAATTGCCCCATCAAGCTCATACTCATTTGGTAACGATGCTTTTAGTAGTCCACGTGTTGGATCTGCTTCCCAAGTTGAGGTGTACTGCATGGCCGGACCATCTTCTGTATATACTCCATAAGCAAAATCTCTTTGCTCGAGAGTGCCTATTGGAACGGCATCATTCCAAGTCTCTCCGTCGATGCTGAACTTGATTGATTCAATACAACCAATTACCAGGCCCGGAGGATTACAGTTTGCGAGAACGGTATCAAATGAATAGCTTGCTATCTCCCGGACATAATCAGAATTAGCATAATCAGTAACACCTTCATCGAATGGTGAGAAAGAAAATGGAAGAGTCTGACCTCTATTTTCTCCCCAGCCCTCAACTTGTGTACCAGCTTCAGGGGGGCTACTCGGAGGACTCCATAGATGATCTTTCTCGGTTTCAGTTGCAGAAACGTGAGCAGTACCCAAAATGAGAACAGAAGTGGTGACCACTGCGAATAAGCGCTTCATTGGTAATGCCTTCCAGAAACTGTTGCTTATATAATACAAGTATCAAAAACCCTGAAAATCTAAGATTTCCGGGCGCACCACTGGCCACGGCCCGCTTCATACTTAACAATCTGAGCACCTTCGGTGTAGCCCCAAGACTTTGCAAGATCTATTTCTTCAGTGCGATCAGCATCCAAACAAATCACATCCACGCCAACACGATTAAGTGCGTTCGGTAGATCAATCAAGTTAAGTTCAGGCAACTGTGGATCAGGTTGAGTCGAAGTGAAAGCACGTATCTGAAGTCGATCTGAAAAGGTTTCATTTGCTAACGGGCCTGCGGATGATCGATACCAATTAATCTTCGGCAGAACTGGATGAATTCTCACAGTAGTTGCCGCAAGTGATTTTTCTATATTGGATCGTGCAGCAACGATGTCACCGTCTAATGCAATTTCATCAAGAATCTCTTTTGCTTCGCCATAGCCACCAAAAACTTTCCAACCCGGTGGGAACATCAAGCGAGCGCTTTGGTCGTTTTCTTGACCAAGGCTAGATAGCCAAACAGGTTTTCCTGGCACCACAATCAGCGCCAAAAACGTAACAAGTGCAAGCGCCATTGTGACTGTGCGATGCCCGTTGGTGACTTTGAATCGGATTAAGCCAGCAGCAATTGCTGATGCTGAGGCACCAACCAGCATAGGTATCGGAAGCAACCACCAAAATCTCCAGGAAATTGCCTGCACTCCAGTGAATTGTTCGATGAGTGCAAGTACTGGTGGCAGATAAACAATTGCCCACATCACACTTAATCCTGCAATCACCCGACGAGCTGTTCGTGACTCGGCGCCAATAAAGCCCCAGCACATTACTAAGGCAAATAGTGCGGCGTGCAATGGTGGGCGTGACATCCAACGCACAAATTCATTTGGATCTGGCAGCTGAGACAAGTTCGAAACAATAGTGCCAGGTTGAGCAAGCGCTAAGACATTTCCTGACCAATCCCCTAGCGCTTGATCATCTTCTTGTGATCCGCGAAAAGCTAAGCCGATGTAAAGAGGCATGAGCATGGCAAGTATGGTCCAACTCGCATCTTTAATTCCTCGCTGATAACCAACAACGACAGCTATCACCACTGTGATCATTGGCACCAGCATGGTTGCTGTTGTTGTCAGTCCAGCTGCGCCGACTGCAATCAACAAAAATCGAATCAGGTCATTTCGTCGACCAGATCGAGCCCAAACGATTCCGGCACCGATCAATAGCGGAATAATCGCTGATACAAAGAATGACTTACCTTGCCAAATTCTTGGTCCGTGGAAAACTCCAAATGAAAAAATGTTTTTGCCATCAAGTAGCAAAAAGAGAGCCAAGACTAACAGCGCAAAATTCGTGTGTCGTACGTGCATGCTTCGCAATCCGCGATCCAGAGCCAGAATGCTAACCAACGTCAAAATTGGCACGGCAATCACATAAAGCAAAGTTGGCGCTGAAATTCCTGTTACGTGGGCAACCACTCCCCACATTGATTCCCATGCCGAACCTAGTGGTTTGGTATCGAAAACTTGATCACTAAAAACTGTGTCGCGAACCGGCATCGTGCCACGTTCAGCAATCCAAGTTGAGAGATTTACATAGTTAGTGTCGTCACTTTGCGGACGTAAAGTCACCGATGCTATTAACGCAAGACCAGTACCAATCGCCCATGGAAACCAATGAAAATTTTTGTAGTCAGCAGCCGGCGAAACATGAGCTTTGGCGAGGCGAAACGCAACAAAGCCACCAATAGCAACGAGAAAGAGTATGGATAGCGCCCACTGGGATGAATTAAGAAAGGGCAATTTCTTATCAACATATAGGTAGGCAAACAGTGCGGCTACCAAACCAGCCCAAGTCGCATTGCGGGCTAATGCGTGAGCAGTGTGAGCACTTGGATCACTGGTTATATAAGGCGCCGAAATGGGTTCACCAAAAAATCCAGTCTCGGAGTAACGCTTAACAAACCCAAACAACAAAACTGTGAAGGCGACCCAGATCGCTGCAACAACTAGCGCACTATTTGTGAAGTATCGCGAGGTGTAATAAGCAAGTGATGCGGTTGCAAGAACCAATGCAGTTACGTCAAGAACTTTGTCTGCGATTCGACGTGAACCAATTACTGCCATAGTTCAACCCTGCCTAAAGCGCAGCAACAAAGTTGGAAACAACACGCATCAGCTCAGCTTGATCTAGATTCCTGTGCTCCAAAATTGTGAATCGATCAGGTCGAGTTTGTGGTGCGAATGCAACCGCTTGTGCGAATTGCTCGGTGGTTAATCCAAGATCCTTTGGTGAAGTTGGTAAGCCATGCCTAAACAAAGTGTCGTGTAATTGATTGAACTCTGAAGTTGCGCCACGAAGATAGGTTGCAAAGAGGGCGCCTACTGCAACTTGTTCACCGTGAGGTGCGGATTTCTCTGGCAAAACCATGTCGATCGCATGGGAAATCTCGTGGCATGCTCCACTGCATGGTCGTGAAGTTCCAGCAACTGCCATCGCCAATCCGGAAAGCACTAGACCTTCCGCCAAGGTAGTTAAGAAGTCCAGGTCATCAATTGACCCTGGATGATTCAGCAAACTGTTTGCAGCAGTGCGAGACATTGATGCTGCCAGACCATCAACCTCTTCGCCATTGACTTCACGAGCAAGTTCCCAGTCAGCAACAGCATTTAGATTGCTCAGCACATCGCCAATACCAGCTCGCAAGAACCGAACTGGCCCACTACGAACCACATCAAGATCGATCAGCACTCCTGCCGGAACTGACACACCGTGACTGCTTCTTGTGCCGTCGTGTTCCAGGATGCTGACCGGACTTGCAATGCCGTCATGCGCAAGATTTGTTGCAACTGCGATCATTGGCAGGTTGGCTTGGCTGGCTGCAAATTTCGCAGCATCCAATACGCGACCGCCACCAACTCCAACGACACTTGAATATTTTGTTAGTGATGCAGCAATGTCTTTAGCAGACTGCAGACTGCCATCTGACAGTTCAAAGAAATCAGCATGAGGAATTTGCTTTTCGATCTGAGCGCGAAATGCAAGTCCAGAACCAGTCGAAATAATTACTGCAACTCGGGAATCGGGTGCGATTCGTGGATCACTGATGACATCATGCAAGCGATTCAACGCGCCCGTGGAAATGTCAACGTAAAGTGGCGCTGGGAAAGTGCGGTTTAGTAATGACATACGATCTCCCGAGCGCGCTCGAGGTCTTCCAGGGTGTCCACTTCTATCCATGGCACATCACCGATCGCAGCAGTTGCGATGTGAGCTCCACGATTAACCATTTCCTGGAAACCATCTTCGTAATAAAGATTGGGATCGCGCTCAAATGTTGCCTTGAGAGCATCTGCCAAATCCCCCGCTAATGCGCCAGGAATCCTTGCCACACCGATGTATTCACCGGCCGCTGTCTCAGGTTCCATCAACTTGGTGATCAAAGTGACGCCACCGCGATCATTTAGCTGCACCTTCATTTCTTCATCAGCCAGTTTTTTTACGTTGTCGATAGACAATGTGACGAAGTCATCGCTTTGAGTCTTCAGTAATTCTTCAACAGAAACTGGGTGGATTGTGTCACCGTTTGCGATGATCGCGCCAGCCTTCAAAACATCACGAGCACACCACAAGGAATAAGCGTTGTTCCATTCCTCAGCTTTGTCATTAAAAACCAGTTCAATGTTGACGCCGTAGCGTTCTTCGAGTGCTTGCTGGCGGATACGGACTTGATCAGCAGCGTACCCAATGATGATTGCGACGTCGTTAAGACCAGCTTCAGCAAAGTTCTTGAGAGTTAAATCCATTACAGATCTGGTGTCATCAAGAGGGACAAGTGCCTTGGGCAAAGTGTCGGTGTAAGGACGCAATCGACGACCAGCGCCGGCGGCCAAAATCAAACCGATCATTGCGAATCTTCGCTAGCGTCGCTTTCTTCATCACCGTAAAAATCAGCAATCTCTACGGCAGCTTCGTCTGAATCTAAGTTTTCCATTTCAACGATTTCGGATGCGGCTTCGATTGCCTCAACCGCTTCCTTCATTGCAAATTCAGAAGCTATTGATTCACTGCCACCTTCGGATTCATCTAGGTCTTGTTCAATCACATCAGCAACATAATCCGGTAGGTCACTTGAGTCGCTCTGCTCGTCAGCCTGATCATCGATAACTAAATCAACAACTGGAATTGGAGTTGCTTGTTCTACGCGAACTGATGAGTGTGCACCACAACCAAATGTGGTTGCAACTACTTGACCATCGGCTGCGCCGAATTCATTTCCGCAAACACCAAAGACTTGACCAATTGATCCACCGATTGCAACTAAAAAACCACAGGAACCGCAGGAAGCCGGCGCAGACTTAGCCATAGCTGAACGTGGCCCGTTTAGTTTTTCAAACCAGCGATCAACAGCGCGCTCTAAGCCAACCGTGCTTAAGACTTTTTCGCGACCTAAACCAAGTTCCCACTGCGCTGGATGAAGTGGGGCGAGAGCTTCGGATAGTTCTTCTAGATCTCCAAGTGCTGTGAAGCCTGCAGTTAAGCGCTCATCGTCTGCAGAAATTGGCAACAAGTCGCCAACACCTAAATCGCCAGCTTCAACGCGATCTGCCCACGGCTTCCATTGCTCTGGAACAAGCGCGGCAGAACCTGGCAGCAGGTTTACTTCGCTGACGGAAAGTTCAGCCTGACCATTAATTTCAACCAGGCTTACTTCCCAATACCAACCTGGGTAACCAGGTGAGGTGGATTCAAAGGTGTAACTAGTGATTGTTACTGAAGGATCTTCAGACGGCTCAACTACAGAATCCAATGCCTTGCCCACATGGTCGGCAGGGATGGATTCAAGTAGCGCGGATCGAGCTGAGTCGATCGCTGAAGTTGCTGTGTTCACCTATGTATTGTCCCTTATATGGGGCATATCCCTGAAATTTACGATTTGTTTACTAATTAACTGCTGGTTTTGGGGTCATTAAATGACAAGGTGGTGCCAGCGGGGGCGCGACTAGAAGTTCGGAGCCTAAATGAGAACGTCCTCGACCAAAAATTCCCTGATAATCGGCATAAGTATTGTGCTGGGTGCATCCCTACTTTCAGTAGGGGTAAGTAATGCTGCAGGATCATCAATCAAGGCTTGCGCCAAGAAATCAAACGGTGCGATGCGATTGATTGATGTGAAAAAGAAGTGTAAAAAGAGTGAGCGCACATTGACTTGGGGTACCAAGGGTGCTGCTGGCGCCAAGGGCGCGCGAGGTAGCGCAGGAACAAATGGTTTATCTACCGTCTATTCCAAAACTGGAAATGGATCTGGAGTGGAATTCTCAACCGGTGCTTTTAAGGAGACTGAAGGAGTAGTTCTCACGCTGCCAGATATTCCCGCTGGGAGTTATTTGGTATCGATAAGTTCTCAGCTAGATCAATATACTAATAACGATGCCGGTGATGAAATAGCTAGCACATCTAGCTCTTTTGTAGACTGCACTCTGACAAGTGCAGAAAATTTGGCGGGTCATAATGAAGACACAATGATTTATCCAAAAGCAAATGATGCAGATTTCTCATTTCTAAGAACTGTTTTTCTTGCAAAATCTGACACGACTGCGGGCCACGTAGCCCATCTAGCATCAACTGGAACATTTACACTGACAGCTACAACGACGATAAATCTGTTATGTGGATACTCTCCGGATCAAGATTTTGAAAACATTGATGGAGTTTTCCTTCGTTTTCCTTCAGTGACCCTAACGAAGGTTAACCAAATCATTACTCCAGCTGCGGTTGGGTAAATAAAAGTGGCGCCTTGCTTTCCCGCGAGGCGCCACTTCCTTTTCTAAACTTTTCGGGACTCAAAGCCACCGGTTGAATCTTTCGCAACCTTCATTGCGGTGACTCGATCAGGCGTCGATTTGATCAGCTACACCGCGAAGCACTGCAACAAGCTTCTCGGTCTGCTTATCATCTGGGTAACGCCCACGACGAAGATTTCCCGCGTAACCATCAAGAAGCTTGATGACATCTTCCAAAACAATGGCCATGTCTTCAGCATCTCTGCGGCCACCCTTGGAAACACTTGGTGGTGCTTCCAGGATTCGTAATGACAATGCCTGCATACCCTTCTTGCCATCGGCCACGCCAAATTCACAGCGGGTACCGTTCTTCAAAGTTAAGGTACCAGCTGGGAGCGCGGAGGCATGCAAAAATACCTCTTCGCCTTCATCCGTTTGAAGGAAGCCGAAGCCCTTCTCGGAATCATAAAACTTCACTTTGCCTGTAGGCACGGTGTTCTCCTTGCGCTGGTTACTTTATGTGACATTCGTTAAACGATTGCCTTACTCAAGGGTAGATGAAAAGTCCGAATCCACCCAAACCTGCGATTTCTATGCGCTATCAGCGCAGAAAAGCGACAATTCTCAAGTGGCGCTCGGCAACCTAAAGCGCGTAACGTAGCAAGATGAGCACTTCCAAAAAGGCTGAAACGGTCATGCGCCCACGGTCTTTGGCAGATGATCTGCGCCAGCGAAGTGACGAATCCCTTGAAGTCTTATTCGCAACGCGCCCAGACCTGCTTCACCCGGTTCCTACTGATCTTGGACAGCTCGCAGTTCGGGCAACCACATCGCCAAGTGTTGGTGCCGCGCTTGATGCTCTGAATCACATTGAACTTAGTGTTTGTGAAGTTTTGGCCGCGCTGCCGGATCCTGCTGCTCGCGTTGAAGTTCATACCGGACTTAAAGGCGCTATTGGTTATAACGCCAAAGCAATCGATGCAGCAATTGATCGTTTGCTTTCCAGTGCATTGGTTTGGGGCGATGACGAAGAACTTCACTTAGTTCGAGTTGCTCGGGAATCTTTCGGTGCTTATCCATGTGGTCTGGCCGCTTCGTTTGCAGATTCACGTCGCAAAGTTCGTGAGTATGCAAATAAGAAGACTTTGGCTGAGAAAACACTTGCCAGTGGCCCTGACGAAGTTCGCGATATCATGAACCAACTTTTGTGGGGAACTCCAGCTGGAACAATGCGCCAAGCTAATCGCTCTGTGCGAATTGAAGATGCAAAATCACCTTTGGAATGGTTGCTCGCACGTGAGTTGATCGTTCCCGTTAGTGATAACTCTGTTGTTGTGCCACGTGAAGTTTCAATTTCATTGCGCAATGGATTGCTTCTAAAGGAAATCAAAACTGATAGCGGTCAGCCAGTTTTAAGTTCCGTTGACTTCAAACGCGTTAATGACACCGGAGCACATGCTGCATTGGATTTTGTTCGACTTGTTGAAACTCTGCTGGAAACTTGGTCAATCGAACCACCAGCACAATTGCGTGGTGGTGGCCTAGCGATTCGCGATTTAGCTGCAGCAAAAGATTTGTTGCGAGTGTCAGAACACTTAACTGCGCTTGTGATTGAAGTTGCTTTTGCATCCGGCTTGCTAGCCGCCGATGCAACCGATGGTTGGTTACCAACTACTGCGTATGACCGTTGGTTAAGTATTGATGATGCTTCGCGTTGGACATTGCTTGCCCAAGCCTGGCGAGACATGGCTCGCGCACCTCACGTTGTTGGTGGTGACGGTGGCGATCGAATCAATTCCTTAACTTCAGCAGTCGAGCGCGGCTTTATAAATCCACTACGTATTTCTTTGTTGGATATCTACTTAGGCCTTGACGATGGTGCGACTACTAGTGCCGCAATCATTATTGACCATTTAGATTGGCATCGCCCAAGACGTTCCTCAATGGTTCGCGCTGCTGCGGTTTCTGCTGTGCTCGATGAAGCAGCAACTCTTGGCATCACGGCTCTTGGGTCACTTACTTCGTTTGGTCGCGCAGTTGCCAAGGGTGATGACCCAACTAAGGTTTTGGGTGCGCTGTTACCTGATCCGGTTGACCATGTAATTGTGCAGGCGGATTTAACTGCGCTTGCTCCAGGCCGATTAGCTGCAAATCAACGTCGGACTATGGCCGTGATTGCTGATGTTGAATCAACCGGCGCTGCTACTACCTATCGGTTTACCGAGAATTCAATTCGGCGTGCTTTGGATCAAGGCCAATCGGCCAACGACATTATTGAATTCCTGGCAGCCCTTTCCAAGACGCCATTGCCACAACCCCTTACATATCTAATAGAGGATGTTGCCCGTAAGCATGGAGTACTTCGGGTTGGTGTTGCTTCGATTTACCTGCGTTGTGATGACGAGCAATTAGTTGCAACTGTCCAAGCTGATCGTCGATTGGCATCCCTTAAGTTCCGTGCGCTGGCTCCTGGAATTGTGGTTAGCTCATCGCCTGCCGACATCGTGCTGGAAAAACTTCGTGCTTGTGGTTATGCCCCCGTGGCCGAAAGCGCAGAAGGCGCAGTACTTATTCATCGTCCCGACACCAAGCGCACTTCGGTTCGCGCTGCTGTGTCGCCAGTTACCGTGACAGGGCCATCCAGTCGATTGGTTACTGCTGCAGTCAAGGCTTTACGTGCGGGCGAACGAGTTGATGCCAGTAAGCCGGTATCGACAAATGGTCCGCGCAGCACAACTTCACAGACTTTGACGCTGTTAAATGATGCATTGGCGCAAGGTAAAGAAGTTTGGATTGGTTATGCCGATAAAGGTGGCATGACTAGCGAACGAATTGTTGAGCCACTAACAATTACGGGTGGCTTCCTAACTGCATTTGATGTGCGAACCAATGAAGTCCGAACCTTCACTATCGCTCGGATCACTGGTGCTGAACTTGCTGAGAACGTTGATGAAGAAGGAACCGCATAATGACTGATGGCCCACTGATCGTTCAAAGCGACAAAACTTTACTTCTAGAAATTGATCATGAGTTGAGTAGTGAATGCCGTCATGCCATCGCGCCGTTTGCTGAACTTGAGCGCGCCCCTGAACACATCCACACCTATCGCATTACGCCACTTGGTTTGTGGAACGCTCGCGCTGCATTGCATGACGCGGAATCAGTAGTTGATACTTTGCTTAAGTATTCGCGTTACCCAGTACCCCATGCCTTGCTGGTTGATATTGCAGAAACTATGGCGCGTTATGGTCGATTGCAATTACATATGCATCCAGTTCACGGCCTAGTCCTGACAGCAAACGATCGCACCGTACTTGAAGAAATTTTGCATTCAAAGAAAATTACGCCACTAGTCGGCAAACGAATTGATGGAGACACCATTGCAGTTCATGCCAGCGAACGCGGAAATATTAAACAAGCATTACTAAAGCTTGGTTGGCCAGCAGAAGATCTAGCTGGTTACGTTGATGGTGAAGCGCATCCAATCGCACTTGCTGAAAATTCATTTGAACTTCGCACTTACCAACGCGAAGCAGCTGAAGGTTTTTGGCACGGTGGCTCTGGTGTTGTGGTGCTGCCTTGTGGCGCCGGAAAAACCATTGTTGGCGCAGCAGCGATGGCTCTTGCTGGCGCAACTACTTTGATTCTCGTAACCAATACAGTTTCGGCTCGGCAGTGGAAAGCTGAGTTACTTAAGCGCACCACGCTTACCGAAGAAGAAATCGGCGAATACTCAGGCGCTCGTAAAGAAATTCGTCCAGTAACTATTGCGACCTACCAAGTTATGACCACACGTCGTCAAGGTGTTTATGCGCACTTGGAGTTATTCGATGCACGCGACTGGGGTTTGATTATTTATGAC
Source organism: Candidatus Nanopelagicales bacterium (assembly GCA_036796575.1). Lineage (GTDB taxonomy): Bacteria > Actinomycetota > Actinomycetes > S36-B12 > UBA5976 > UBA5976. The sequence continues at coordinate 389,063 of DAIRCR010000002.1, forward strand.
GAAGTCCATTTACTTCCAGCGCCAGTGTTTAGATTCACTGCTGACATTCAAGCTCGTCGTCGCCTTGGACTAACTGCAACGCTAGTTCGCGAAGATGGCATGGAAGGCGAAGTCTTTTCACTCATTGGTCCAAAACGATACGACGCACCTTGGAAAGACATAGAAGCCCAGGGTTACATCGCGCCGGCTGATTGCGCAGAAGTTCGTGTGACATTGCCAGATGCCGAACGTCTCGCGTATGCAATGGCTGAACCAGAAGAGCGCTATCGCCTAGCCAGCACTACTTCTTATAAGAACCGTGTGGTTGAGCATTTAGTTAACTTGCATCCGGTTGATCACATCTTGGTTATTGGTCAGTATCTGGATCAACTTGATGAGATCAGTACTCATTTAGGTGTGCCGACAATTACAGGAGCAACTCCGGTTAAAGAACGTGAACGGTTGTTCCAATCCTTCCGCGAAGGTGAAACTCGAGTACTAGTTGTTTCTAAGGTTGCGAACTTCTCTGTTGACTTACCCGAAGCCGGCGTGGCAATTCAGATCAGTGGCACATTTGGATCCCGGCAAGAAGAGGCGCAACGCCTCGGTCGAATCCTGCGACCAAAAGGTGACAAGCGCTCAGCGCACTTTTATACAATCGTCACTCGCGACACTGTGGATGCTGACTTTGCCGCCCACCGCCAAAGGTTCCTGGCCGAACAGGGTTATGCCTACCGAATCATCGACGCGGATGACCTTTTATATGGAAAGCCAGTGGCTGAGTAGTTTTCGTCTAGGGATTTCCCTGTAACCAGAGCGCCTTAATTCCATCTAGTTAATACGATGAACGCTCACGGGGATGTGGGCAATGAACGAATTAGAAATGCCAGACGACGATTCCCCGCGCCCAAATTTAGCCAACATCCCAAGCATGGATGACATGCTTGCGCTCTACGAAAAAGTCTTGGCCGAACTAGACAGCGCTATCTCAACTCAAAGAGATTTTGCGGCAGACGACAAGCAATCAAACGCCCGTCACAGCAATAACTACTTCACATAATTCTTGGCAAAAAAGAACGACCCCGAGAAAATCTCGGGGCCGTTCTCTTTAGTTCTTGTCGGATGGATTTAGAAATCCATTCCACCCATGTCGCCGCCGCCGGCCATTGGTGCAGCCTTCTCAGGCTTGTCAGCAATAACAGCTTCGGTTGTTAGGAATAGGGCAGCAATTGATGCAGCGTTCTGAAGCGCAGAGCGAGTTACCTTAGCTGGATCGATGATGCCAGCCTTGATTAGATCTACATATTCTCCAGTTGCAGCGTTCAAGCCAAAGCCAGCTTCAAGGTTACGAACCTTTTCTGCTACAACTCCGCCTTCAAGACCAGCGTTCATTGCAATCTGCTTTAGTGGTGCTTCAACAGCAACCTTCACAATGTTTGCACCGACTGCTTCTTCGCCCTCAAGGTTCAAGCTTGCAAATGCCTTTTCGGATGCCTGTAGAAGAGCAACGCCACCACCGGCAACGATTCCTTCTTCAACTGCAGCCTTTGCGTTGCGAACAGCATCTTCGATGCGGTGCTTGCGTTCCTTCAACTCAACTTCAGTTGCAGCGCCAGCCTTGATAACTGCAACACCACCGGCAAGCTTGGCCAGACGTTCCTGTAGCTTTTCGCGGTCGTAGTCGGAGTCAGACTTTTCGATTTCAGCACGGATCTGGTTTACGCGGCCAGCAATCTGGTCTGCGTCTCCGGAACCTTCAACGATTGTGGTCTCGTCCTTAGTAACAACAATCTTGCGTGCCTTACCAAGAAGTTCGATGTCAGTTGTTTCTAGCTTCAAGCCAACTTCTTCGCTGATTACCTGAGCGCCAGTCAAGATTGCGATGTCCTGCAACATTGCCTTACGACGGTCACCAAAGCCAGGAGCCTTAACAGCTACTGAACGGAAGTTACCACGGATCTTGTTAACAACAAGTGTGGAAAGTGCTTCGCCTTCAACATCCTCAGCGATGATGGCAAGAGGCTTACCGGACTGCATAACCTTTTCCAAGATTGGAAGAAGATCTTTGATTGCAGAAATCTTTGAGTTAACGATCAAGATGTATGGATCTTCAAGAACAGCTTCCATGCGCTCAGCATCGGTAACGAAGTAAGGCGAGATGTAACCCTTATCGAAGCGCATACCTTCAGTCAGTTCTAGTTCAAGACCGAATGTGTTGCTCTCTTCAACAGTGATAACACCTTCCTTGCCAACTTTGTCCATAGCTTCAGCGATCATTTCGCCGATCTGTGGGTCAGCTGCAGAAATAGATGCAGTTGCTGCGATCTGTTCCTTGGAATCAACCTTCTGTGCCATAGCAAGAAGTTCGGCGCTGATTGCTTCAACAGCCTTTTCGATTCCACGCTTAAGCACCATTGGGTTTGCGCCAGCAGCTACGTTACGTAGGCCTTCGCGAACAAGTGCCTGGGCAAGAACTGTTGCAGTTGTAGTTCCGTCACCAGCGACATCGTCTGTCTTCTTGGCAACTTCCTTAACTAGTTCTGCACCAATCTTTTCGTATGGATCTTCAAGATCAATTTCCTTGGCGATGGAGACACCGTCATTTGTGATGGTTGGTGCGCCCCACTTCTTTTCAAGAACAACGTTGCGACCCTTTGGGCCAAGCGTTACGCGGACTGCGTCTGCGAGTGTGTTCATACCGCGCTCAAGTGCGCGACGGGCTTCCTCATCGAAAGCGATCATCTTCGACATGTGTATTTTCCTTTTGTGCCAAACGTTTAGGGCCAAAGCCCCAGAGTTTTTGGGTTATCACTCGGGGGTTCCGAGTGCTAATACTATTGTTGGCACTCTCACCCCTAGAGTGCAAATCGAGAGGGTCCAGACCCCGAAAACTAGGGCTTTTTGAAGGCTTTAAGCCTTAGTGGCTATTGCTGCCAGCGTTTAGCAGAACTACGCCAGTAACTACCAAAACCACGCCAAACCAAGCAAGGTTGCTGGCCTCAGTCTTAAAGATATAGATAGAGATAAAGAATGCGCCTAAAGTTCCAAGGCCGGCCCAGACTGCGTATGCAATTCCAAGTGGAATTGTCTTAACCACAATTGCCAAAAGGTAGAAAGCTAAGCCATAACTAACAGCCATACCCAGGGTCCAATAAAGCTTGGTGAAACCATCCGAGAACTTCAAAGCAGTTGTGCCAATTAGTTCGAACATGATTGCGAGCAATAGATATAACCAAGCCATGCCTTAAGTATCACAGCAAATCGATGGTTCAAATCTCGGGCTCGCCTGGCATTACGCTTTTCGTTTTCGTCATGGCACAGTTATCTAGTGGCCACCATTGCATTCCTGCCTGAAACTGACGTTATTAATACAGTCGCAGCTCAGGTAACTCTTGCTGCTACTCCGCTTGTAATCACGCCACCATCTGAATCCGTGCGTTGGGTTACCCACGTGGCTTCACAACTTGCCAGCACTGCTGAACCTTTAGTTTTGGTTTTCCATGGTGAGGCTAGTGTTCATGCGCCCGCGATTGGTTTTAGTCGACGTTCACTTCGTCGACCAGCTGTTGGTTATGTATTGATTGATCCAGTCATGCCAACTATCGGTGGTGACTATGGCGATTGGCCAGATGCACCGGTGACTGTTGTTATTACTGACGAAGCAAATGATTTAGCTAAAGAAGCTTCATTGCAATCGCGGTTGCGGGGCTGGAAAGTTACGACAGATTCGCCGCAGGAAGTTTTGTCAGCGCTTTAGCGACGTGACGCAATTGAAAGTTTGCGAACAATTGGTCGCGGTAGGTATTGCGCAATCAAACTTAAGAATTTGTATTGAAAACCTGGCACGCTAATTGCTTTTCCATTTTTGAAATCCTTTAAGGATTTTGCGACCACAACATCAACATCAAGCCACATCCAATTAGGAATGGTTTGAATTTCCATGTCTGCGCGGGAATGAAATTCAGTGCGGGTGTAGCCAGGGCAAAGAGCCAGGACGTGCACGCTTGATTTTTTGTGCAGAGTTGCTAATGCTTCACTGAAACTTGTAACCCAGGCTTTGGCTGAACTGTATGTTCCGCTCGACATCCAGCCAGCTACAGAACTGACATTGATAACTCCGCCGCGATCGCGCGCGATCATGCCAGGTAGTGCTGCATGGGTAATGCGCATAACAGCAGTTACTAAAACATCAAGCAAGTTTTGTTCGGCTTCGATAGTTCCACCCACAAATGGTTGTTTGATACCAAAGCCTGCGTTATTTACGACTAAGTCAATGTCATCACGTGCAGCTCGGGCGCATACTTTGTCTAACTGTGCGCGATCTGAAAGATCTGCTTGCAGCACTTCGACTTGCACGCCGTGAGCGGACTTCAATTCAGTTGCCAAAGCTTCTAGGCGAGTTACATCTCTTGCGACTAAAACTAAATCGCTGCCGGTTGCTGCAAGTTGTTTCGCATACGATGCGCCAATGCCGACACTTGCTCCGGTAATCAATGCGGTCATGATTAAGCTCGTCGGTTTGGTCGCCAGACCACAACTGCAGTCGATGGTCCCATGGCTTCACGAAGTCGAATGTTTTCTTTCAAAGCTTTTTCCAGTTGTTCTTCCAAAATCAGGATTCGCATAATTCCCGAGAGCGTTACACCTTCATTGGAAAGTTTGGTGACTTCGCGCAGACGCTGAATGTCCTTTAGCGAATAAAGGCGGTTACGACCAACTGAACGTCCCGGTGAAACTAAACCAAGGCGGTCATACTGACGCAGAGTTTGTGGGTGCAGGCCAGCTAACTGCGCAGCAACGGAAATGACATAAACCGGAACTTCATCATCGTGCTCGTAATCAATCATCAGATCCCTTTCGAGCATCGGTTAAGTTGCCACTCTTGCGCATTAATTCTTCGCGGGGATCAAAGTCTTGAGTTGCTGCTGTAAAATCATCCAAGGCCTTTTGGGCTGTTGTTGTTAGGTCCTTTGGCACAGCAATGTCTACAGAAACAATTAAGTCGCCAGATTTCTCTGGGCGAACCACACCTTTACCGCGAGCGCGGAATTTGGCGCCAGTTTTTGTGCCCGCTGGAATTCGAATAGTGACTGCTGGGCCATCGAGGACTGGAACTTTAATGTCAGCACCATTTACGGCTTCATCAAAACGAATTGGTACAACGACTGTTAAGTTGTCACCGTCGCGACCAAAAACTGGATGTGGGGAAACCGCAACGTTGATGAATAGGTCACCAGCTGGAGCATTTTGTTCGCCAGGTTGGCCTTTGCCCTTTAGGCGAATACGTTGATCGTTTTTCACGCCGGCTGGAATGCGCGCTGAAACATTTCCAGTATTCAATCGCAATGGCATGGTCACGCCATGAATTGAATCCTCGAAACTAATCGTGACGGAGGTTTCTAAGTCAGCACCTTTGCGAGGTCCACGCCGACCGCCGCCGCCAAACAGGCCACCGAAGATATCTGAAAGATCGCCGCCGCCGAATAAATCTTCAACGTTCTGACCTCTGCCACCTGGGAATCCACCAGGTCCGCCAGGTCCACCTGGTCCGCGTCTTGCGCCACCCATTGGTCCGCCATAACGTTGAGCTTCGTCATACTCGGCTCGACGCTTTGGATCAGACACCACGTCATAAGCTTCGCTAACTGCTTTGAACTTTTCTTCAATTTTTTTGTCACCAGCATTTGCATCTGGATGAAGATCTTTAGCTAGTTTGCGATAAGCCTTTTTGATTGTGGCAGCATCAGCATCTTTAGAGACACCAAGGATCTTGTAGTAATCCTTTTCATACATATCTTTTGTACTCACAGCGTCTCCTTTCTGATGCTTGATGTTCCCAGCGAACTAGAAACTAATTACTCAGCGTTTACGGTTTCTGGGTCAGCAACACTTACGATTGCGGCGCGAATGATGCGACCGTTGAATTCATAACCTGGTTGAAACACATTCATACATGTTGATGTTGTGACATCAGCGCTGTATTCATGGGAAATCGCTTCATGCTTAGTTGGATCGAACTCGTCGCCCGGTGCACCGAAAGGCTTAAGACCTAATCGAGTAACGGTGGACTCTAAAGCTTCGCCAACACTTTTGAAGGCACCTTCAAGTTCGCCATGAGTGCGAGCGCGACCGATGTCATCGATTACTGGCAGCAATTCGGCAAGAGTGTTTGAAACAACAAGGTCACGAGTAGTTTCGCGATCGCGTTCTACGCGCTTGCGGTAGTTAGCAAACTCAGCCTGAAGTCGTTGCAGGTCAGCGGTAAGTTCCGCGACTGGATCACTTGCAACTTCTTGCTCCGAAACTGGAGTCTCCTGCTCATCTGAAATGCGAGGAGCTCCAGTTTCTGGATCAAGCTTGCGCTTATCTGTGATCTTTACGCCCTCGGCTTGTTCTGCGCCTAGGTCGTTGTCACTCATACCTTTTCGTTCTCATCTACGATTTCGGCATCGACTACGTCGTCATCACCTTCGGCAGTCGCTTCGCCACCTTCAGCTTGAGTATTTGCGTATAACGCAGCGCCCAAAGCCTGAGATGCAGTTGCAACCTTTTCCACCGCGGCCTTTATGGCTTCGATGTTTTCTCCGGCAATTGCAGCCTTAAGTTCAGCTAGCGGTTCATCAACATTTGCCTTGGCATCTGCTGGAACTTTGTCGCCACTTTCCTCGAGGAACTTCTCGGTCTGGAAGACCAATGATTCCGCTTGGTTGCGAACTTCGGCTTCTTCGCGACGCTGACGATCTTCTTCAGCATGTGATTCAGCATCGGCCATCATGCGATCGATCTCTTCCTTAGAAAGAGCTCCACCACCAGTGATAGTCATGGACTGTTCTTTACCAGTTCCTAGATCCTTAGCTGAAACGTGAACGATACCGTTGGCATCGATATCGAATGCAACTTCAATCTGTGGCACGTTACGTGGCGCTGGTGGCAAACCAGTTAGCTCGAAAGTTCCAAGCTTCTTGTTGTAAGCCGCCATTTCACGCTCGCCCTGGAATACCTGGATCAAAACAGATGGCTGGTTGTCTTCAGCAGTTGTGAAGATTTCCGAACGCTTTGTTGGGATCGTGGTGTTACGTTCGATCATCTTAGTCATCAGACCACCCTTGGTTTCGATACCAAGTGATAGTGGTGTCACATCAAGAAGCAGAACGTCTTTAACTTCACCCTTAAGTACGCCAGCCTGAAGCGCAGCGCCAACGGCAACTACTTCGTCAGGGTTAACGCCCTTATTAGGTTCGCGTCCGCCAGTAAGTTCCTTAACCAATTCGGTTACGGCTGGCATACGAGTTGAGCCACCAACAAGAACTACGTGATCGATGTCAGCAACTTTCACGCCAGCATCTTTGATGACCTGGTTGAAAGGTGTCTTAGTGCGATCAATTAGATCTGCTGTCATCTTTTGGAAATCTGCGCGAGACAGAGTTTCGTCAAGGTGAAGTGGACCGGCATCAGATGCTGTGATGTAAGGCAAGTTAATTGCTGCTGACTGAGATGAAGAAAGTTCAATCTTCGCTTTTTCAGCTGCTTCACGAAGGCGCTGCAAAGCAACCTTGTCTGCTGACAAATCAACACCGTTGGAATTCTTGAACTGAGTGACCAAGTGATCAACTACGCGCTGATCCCAGTCGTCGCCACCGAGGTTGTTATCGCCACTAGTGGCTTTAACTTCTACGATGCCTTCGCCAATTTCAAGAAGTGAAACGTCGAATGTTCCACCACCAAGGTCGAATACCAAAATTGTTTGGTCTTTGTCGCCCTTGTCCAAACCGTAGGCAAGTGCTGCCGCAGTTGGCTCGTTGACAATACGCAATACGTTCAGTCCCGCGATCTGACCAGCATCCTTAGTTGCTTGACGCTGGGCGTCATTGAAGTAAGCCGGAACAGTAATTACTGCATCTGTAACTGTGTCGCCTAGGTAAGCCTCAGCATCACGCTTTAGCTTCTGCAAAATACGAGCAGAGATTTCCTGAGCGTTGTACTTCTTGCCGTCGATATCGACATTCCAAGATGTGTCACCCATGTGACGCTTAACGGAACGGATCGTGCGGTCTACGTTGGTGACAGCCTGACGCTTGGCAACTTCGCCAACCAGGACTTCACCATTCTTTGCGAAAGCGACAACACTTGGTGTGGTGCGAGCGCCTTCTGCGTTTGCAATGACGGTGGGTTCTCCACCTTCAAGTACTGAGACCACCGAGTTAGTGGTTCCCAGATCGATACCTACGGCTTTAGCCATTTTTTCCTCCAAGAAAGGGTTTTCGCTTATAGTCATACCCGACTCACGGCACCTGAAACCTCGAGCATCAGATACTTTGAGTCGGGTTGACTCAAGGCTTTTTAGCATACTTAAAAAGAGATTTATTGCAAATCGGGGGCTGTTTCTGTGGATAACAAGCCCTGGAATACCCTTACTTCATGCGTGTAGCCCAATTTGATGCCTTCGGTTCACCTTTATATGTAGGGCAGCGGGATATGCCGGTGGCCAGGCCACATGGCGTGGTCATAAAGGTTGAAGCCACTGGGCTTTGCCGCAGTGATTGGCATGGCTGGCAAGGTCATGATTCTGACATCACCGAGCTGCCACATGTCCCCGGCCATGAGTTTGCCGGTGTGATTTCTGAAGTTGGCGCCGATGTTAAGAACTGGAAAGTTGGCGACCGGGTAACAGTACCGTTTGTTTGTGGCTGTGGCGTTTGCATTGATTGCAAAGCTGGCAATGCGCAAGTTTGTCTATATCAATGGCAACCAGGATTCAATGGTCCGGGTTCATTTGCGGAATACGTGCGCATCCCCCATGCCGACTTTAATGTCGTTGCGTTACCTGACTCAATGACATTTGAAACTGCGGCTGCCTTAGGTTGCCGGTTTGCGACTTCGTATCGCGCTGTTGTTCACGTTGGAAAAGTTCAGGCTGGCGAAACTGTTGCGATCTTTGGCTGCGGTGGTGTTGGCCTGGCCGCAATCATGATTGCGAAATCTCGTGGCGCAACGGTTGTTGGAATTGATACTTCTAATCCTGCTCGGGATCGTGCTCGCCTAGCCGGCGCTGATTATGTTTTGGATTCAATTCACGATGATGTCGTTAAAGAGATTAAGAAGTATTCACCTGCTGGCGCGGACTTAACTGTTGATGCCCTTGGCAGTATTGCAACTAGCAAACTTGCAGTTGAATCATTACGCCGCTTGGGTCGTCACGTTCAAGTTGGATTACTGCCACCGGCTGAAGTTAAGGATCATGCCACAGTTCCAATGCACACAATTATCAGCCGCGAGTTAACAATTATGGGCAGCCATGGGATGTCGGCTGCGCACTATCCCCAAATGCTTAGTGAAATCGCTGATGGCACTTTGCGCCCAGACACTTTGGTGGAACGCACAATCACTCTGGAACAAGTGCCTGATGCGCTTGCAGGCTTGGGTTCTAATCCATTGCCGGGTATCACCATAATCAAGCCGTAAGCATTGCTAGCCTGAGCACATGGTCAGAGTTTCTGCAGATCCCTTAAGCGAACTACGCATGCGTCGCAGCGAGAAGTGGCGCACTTTTCCAGAAGATGTTTTGCCGCTGCCAGTTGCCGAGATGGATTTTCCAATTGCAAAGCCGATCCGCGACGTATTAATCGACATGGTCAAGCGAAGCGACATTGGCTACTCCATTCCCACGCCTGAACTCTCACAGGCGTTTTCAAACTATGCAAAACGTAATTGGGACTGGACTGTAAACAAGGATCAGTTTTATCTAGCAACTGATGTGGGTGTTGCCGGAATTGAAGTGCTACGGCTATGGACGCAGCCTGGCGACAAGATAGTTATCAATAGTCCGGTTTACTTAAACTTTTTCGCTTGGATTGAAGAAGTTAAATGCGAAGCCATAGATGTTCCACTTAGGCACTTTGGTGATGAATGGGCGCTTGATCTAACAGGTCTAGAAGATGCATTCGCAACAGGTGCAAAGGCTTACATCCTTTGTCATCCGCATAATCCAGTCGGGCATGTATTCACACTGGATGAGCTCGAAAAAATTGCTGAGCTGGCTAAAAAATACAACGTGCTAGTTATTAGTGACGAGATACATGCACCATTAGTTTTTAAAGAAGCCAAATTCACCCCTTATTTGAATGTCAGTGACACTGCGCGCGAAACAGGAATATGCATAACGTCAGCTAGTAAGTCTTGGAACATAGCTGGCTTGAAGTGTGCGCAGATTGTCGCTGATGACTCGAAGATTAATGACAGATTGGCCTTGTTGCCCATTTCATTACCCGGGCGAGCTTCACTCTTTGGAGTTTGGGCCAGCATTGCGGCTTATAACCAGGGCGAACCGTGGCTAAAGGCGGTACTAAAGAACATTGACGAGAATCGGCATTACTTGGCCAAGTTGCTTAAGAAGCATCTACCAAAGGCCAAGTACTCAATGCCACACAGTACTTATTTAGCTTGGATTGATTTGAGTGCATACGGTCAGGAAGATGTAGGCACACTGTTATTGGATAAAGGCAGGGTGGCATTGAGCAATGGAGTCGACTTTGGCGGGGTTGGCAAAGACTTCGTGCGATTTAATCTTGCGACCAGCAAAGAAATTATCAAAGATGCGGTTTTGCGCATGGCGAGTGTGCTCGAGGATTAAATGTCTCACCTTGGCATGATTACTGTTGTCGTTGATGACTACGACAACGCAATCGACTACTACACAACTGTGCTTGGCTTCACATTGGTTGAAGATACCAAGATGTCTGAGACTAAACGTTGGGTTGTTGTCGCACCTGATGCGAATCAGGGAGCATCTCTATTGCTCGCTAAAGCCGCATCACCAGAACAAAACGCAGCCATCGGAAATCAATCCGGTGGCCGCGTGATGTTTTTCTTGTATACCGATAACTTTGATCGCGACTATGCTCGAATGGAAGAACATAACGTTGCATTTACCGAAGAGCCTCGTCATGAAGAATTTGGCAAGGTTGTGGTGTTCGCCGATAAGTATGGCAACAAGTGGGACTTCATCGAACGAAAGGGTCAGTAGTTATGAACTCAGTGTTGGGGTATGAAATAAAAACTCCGTGGGGACCGATAGCTACTTTTGTTGATGTAACTAAAGAGCCAGTCGTAATCGGTGCAGCTTTTAGTGACATCCCAAAATTCTTAAAAAAGTCTGGACACAAGTTAAACATTGTTGAATTCAAATCTGATCCAAAACTTGCCGGCGTAACTTCAGTTGTTAAGTCCTGGGTTGATGGTGACCTTGATGCTTTCAAATCGCTTAAAGTTCGTCAGCCTGGTGGTGACTTCACCCAAGATGTTTGGAAAGCGCTTCGCACTGTTAAAGGCGGAAAAGTAATCAGTTACGCAGACTTGGCTGCGAAAGCGGGTCGTCCATTGGCGGTACGAGCAGCTGGCACTGCAATGGCAACTAATTTGATTGCACCAATTGTTCCTTGCCACCGCGTAGTTAAAACTGGTGGCGCTGTTGGCAACTATGGCTTTGGCATTGATTTAAAGATCAAGCTGTTGGCACACGAAGGTGTCGACCTCTAACCTGCGCTCCTTTGATTACTCAGTAGGCTTTCAGTCATAACAAGGAGTTTTAATGTCATTAACAAAGGGTTACGCAGCCCAAGTTGCAAATGGAAAGATTGAACCTTGGGAATTTGAGCGTCGGGAAGTTGGCGCTAATGACATTTCGATCGACATTGAGTTTGCGGGCATCTGTCACTCTGACATTCACCAAGTTAAAGAAGAGTGGGGCGAAGCAATTTTTCCAATGGTTCCAGGCCATGAAATTGTTGGCACCGTCGTAGCTGTTGGATCTGAAGTCAAGAAATTCAAAGTTGGTGATGTCGCTGGCGTTGGTTGCTTCGTGGATTCATGTGGCACTTGCGAATACTGTCTCGATGGAAACGACCACTGGTGCCTTGATAATTCGGCATACACATATAACGGTATGGAACGTGATGGCGTGACGCCAACTTACGGTGGCTATTCAAAGAACGTCGTTGTTAAGGCTGACTATGCACTGCATGTTCCAGCCAATCTGGATCGTGCCGGTGCTGCACCTTTGCTGTGTGCCGGCATCACAACTTTCTCACCGCTACGTCATTGGAATGCCGGACCTGGCAAGAAAGTTGCCGTTATGGGACTGGGTGGACTTGGTCACATGGCAGTAAAAATTGCTGTTGCAATGGGCGCTGAAGTTACGGTCATGAGTCACAGCGAAGGTAAGCGCGAAGATGCGCTGGCAATGGGAGCCAAAAACTTTGTGGTTACTTCTGACAAAGCAGAGCTCAAGAAACTTGCGAACACTTTCGACATCATTATCAATACTGTCTCAGCTGAAATTGAAATTCATCGCTACATCGGAACGCTTCGCCAGTGGGGTTCACTAGTTGTAGTTGGCGCACCAGGCAAGCCGTATTCACTTGATGGCAGCGCTCTGATGGGAAGGCAATTAAGCCTCTCCGGTTCAGCCATCGGAAGTATTAAAGAAACTCAGGAAATGCTTGATTTCTGTGGCAAGCACAACATCGTTAGTGACATCGAAATCATTCCAGCCAGCGCAATCAATGAAGCATACGAACGAGTTCTGGCCAGTGATGTTCGCTACCGCTTCGTAATTGATACTGCAACGATCTAGGAAGTAGAGACATGGCTAAGCAACGCACAGTATTAGTAACCGGTGGTTCGCGTGGAATTGGTGCCAGCATTGCCCAGCACTTTGCCGAACAAGGCGATCGAATTGCGGTTCACTACAGTTCAAATGGCGACCTTGCTGCCGAAGTAATGGCATCGCTGCCTGGTACTGGCCACATGACAGCACAAGCAGATTTGCGCGATGCCGATGGCATCAAAGTTATGGTCGATGCGGTTGCAAAAGAATTTGGTCACATAGATATCTTGATCAATAATGCTGGCGTTTTCTTTGATCACCCAATCGAATCTTCAAGTTACGAAGTTTGGCAAAAAGCTTGGGCTGACACTTTGGGCGTTAACTTAACCGGCGCCGCGAACGTCACATGGTGCGCGCTGCAACATATGCCGCGTCATGGCGATTCCCGGATTGTTAACGTCGGATCGCGCGGAGCATTCCGCGGCGAACCAGTAAGCCCGGCATACGGCGCAAGCAAAGCAGCGATCGTTGCCTTTGGTCAGTCAATTGCTAAGGCTCTTGCACCAGAAGGAATTGGCGTAACAACATTGGCTCCTGGTTTTGTTGATACCGAAATGGCCGCTGAACTTCTAGACGGTCCAACTGGCGATGACATTCGCAATCAAAGTCCGTTTGGTCGCGTTGCAGAACCAGATGAGTTAGCGCGTGCCATTTATTTCTTGGCATCCAAAGATTCACTTTGGGCTAGTGGCGCAGTTCTAGATTTCAACGGCGCTTCTTACTTGCGAATGTAGTTAACTTTCTTCTTCCCACGCTTTACGTAAGTTCGCACGCGCTCTGGAAAGTGCAGCGCCTGCTCCGCCTTCGGAAATTCCTAAAGCTGATGCGAGTTCTTTTCCTGTTAAACCTTCCCAAGCAGCTAACCGCAAAACTTCTCGATCTTTCTGTGGAAGTTTTTGCCAAGAACGACTTAGTTGATCATTAGTAATAACTTCATCTGCGCAATCTGGCTCAATTTCTGTTAAATCAAAGTTTGCTGGAATTGGATCATTCTTGCGGTGAGCATTAGCCAAGACATTCCAAGCCGTTCGATAAAGCCAGGGTAATTCCGAGCCGCTGGGGATTGAGTTCATTTTCTGAAATGCAATCAAGAAAACGTCGCCGGTTAGATCTTGAGCATCATTTCCCAAATGTCGTCGAGATATGTATCGATAGACCTCAAGGGCATGTTGATCATAGAGCTGGTCAAAATCCAGATCAGACATGGTTTCTCCTAATGGCTAGGGCACTACTTAATCTATGTCGCAAACACCTGATTTCTTTCATTTTTGCCTGGCCTAATTTGCTTTGAAATGTGATGAAAGGAATCACTTGCTAAACACATAAGAGGGGTAGGAACAAAGGAGCAATAATGTCTAACGAATTCGATGGCACTGAAAATGACCAGGCTTGGGCAGCTTTAACAGCCAATGACCCAGCTAAGTTAGCCGCAGATCCCGCACTGGATGCCATTAAAGCTTCTGTGCTTTCCGAGGCAACCAAGGTTGTTCCTATTTCCAAGCGCTCGTGGCTAGCACCTGTTGCAGTAGCCGCTAGCGTTGCGCTATTTGTAGGTGGAGGTGCTGGATACACAATTGCGGCGCAATCTGCAGCTGACTCTTCTGGCTCTATTTCGGCTCCTGCCCTTGAAATGGGTGGGGCTGCAGCTGAAGATGCAAAAATGTCTGCAGTGTGGGGTGGCCGGCCATACCTTGAAGCGGGAACTGGTATTTCAAATGACTCTGGAAAACAAGTTGGCTACACATTTGATGCCAGTGACATCGATCGAAAGATTCAGCTGCAACTTATCGCTGATGTTTTTCAAATTGCTGGAAAAATATCAGGCAGTAAGAAGGACGGATTTTTCGTCGGCGACAGTAACTATGTAGAAGCGGTCGCGTCAACCAGTGGTTCTAGTTGGGATTTGAGCCAGTTAATTTCTTGGAATTACAGTAACTCGTCGGTTAACCCAACTTACTGTGGCGACATGCCAATGTATGACACACGATCAGGGGCATCAGCTGGTGATTTCCCTGCGACAACTACCGCTACTGATGGCGCAACACCAGAACCAATGCCTACCGTTGTGCCAGAACCAATGCCAACCGTGGTTCCAGAACCAATGCCAACAATTGAACCAGCTCCTGCGCCAAGTGAGTGCGGTCTACCAGAGGGAGTTTTGCCTACAGATGATTCTGCGCTTTCCCTTGCTAAGGAAAAGTTTCAAGCTATTGGTTTTGATTCAGCTTCAGTAAATTGGTCTGTGACTGATGGCGGCGGAATGTGGGGATACAGCAGTGAACTTGCCGGTGCATACAAGCTAGTAACTGCAAAGGTGATGGTTGACGGTTTTGATTCCAAGCAATCTTGGACAATGACAGTTGGACCCGATGGCACAATTCTTAGTGCTAACGGATTCTATGCAAACTTTGTTCCAACGGCTGAGTATGAAACTGTAGGTGCGAAAACAGCCATTGAGCGGTCTCAGGCTGGACTGTGGTCTAACTTGCCACCACAGGAAGTTTATAAAGAAGGCATGGTCTATCCAATGGAGATGGGCACGAATGCCAATCCAACTGCAGTGACTAAGAACTCTGCTGGACAGCCAATACTGGATGCAAATGTGGATCGAGTGACAATCACAAAAGCCGAAAAAAGTTTGATATCTTGGTATTTAAACGATGGTTCTACCATTTTGCTTCCGGCATATTTACTAAGCGAAAGCAGTGCAGACGATTCACGCCAATGGTTGCAACTAGCAATTGCAGATAAGTATGTGGACTTTAATTAGAAACGTAGTTTTCTGGTAATTCACCAATACGAATCAAGCGAGCGATTGCAGCTTCTTCCATTGGTGATGCTGGACCTAATCCCATCCGCAGTGAAGTTAAGATTCCACGCGTAACTGGGCCTGCAATCTTTAGGCTCTTGCCCTTAAGTCCGAGCATCTCTTGAAACTCTGGCGGAATTGATGCAACAGCGCCATCAAACATTCGATCGTAAGCAAGCAGTGCGGTCTTTGATAACGGTGGCTTACGAATAAATTCAACAACTCGTTTAGTGGTTTCACTTGTGGCCAAAATGCCCTCGTCGCGGTAGCGCTTTATCTCGCGCTTTAGTTCAGCTCGTGACATGGGTGCATTAGTTAACCCAAGCGGGGCCACTGACTTTGACCATTGTGAAACATATTCATCTGGACCACCTGGAATTTCTTCGGCGCCATAAAGTTCGTGAGTGGTTAAGAATGAATCAGTAAATGCGATGTGGACCCAAGCGAGGAGGTCTGGATCAGCAGCTTTGTACGGCTTAGTTTCACCGTGGCCTGTTGTGTATTGACCCTTGACGTGATCGTGCATGCGATTAACTCGAGCAGACTCATTCGCCAACGCTTCAGCAGAGCCAAAAGTTGCGATGGTCAACCATTTAGTAGTTCCGGCTAGTCGACCTAGTGGATCATGTTCATAACGCGAGTGCTGTTCTACGCCAGTTAGAGTTCCGGGATGTAATGCCTGCATTAACAATGCGCGAATTCCGCCAACTAAAGTTGCGACATCGCCATGCACAACCCAAGGTGCGTCATGCGGAAGGTAAAGCCCTCGGGTTTCCCCTGACTCAACAGCTTCCATCCAAGGCGGCACACCATCTTCGGTGTTTGTAATGATTCGGCGGAATCGAGTGCCAAAGCGTTCTTGTAACGCATTTGTTGCCACGCGATTTCTCCTTGTTTGCTTGCCGACCCTACAAATCTACGAGAAGAAAGCTTCTGTCGCAGAACTTCATTATTGCTCACACTCAACAGGTTCACAAAGTGGCAAACTGGTCAGTATGGATTACACAAACATCATTGAATTGATGGATCAACACTTTGCTAGTCATTCAACAGAAAAGAAAATTCCCGGCGTTGCCTATGGGTTGATCAAAGATGGCAAGTTAATCCACTCCAAAGGATTTGGTGAAACTGTCCTAGATTCAAATAGCTGTCCTGATAAGTCCAGTGTGTTTCGCATTGCTTCTATGACAAAGAGTTTTACTGCCACCGCAATTCTGTTACTTCGTGATGCTGGCAAACTTCGTCTTGATGATGACATCACTTTGTACTTGCCATGGACTGACAGCATTGGTATCCCAGATTTTGGTCATCCCATAACGATTCGCGATTTGTTAACTATGAATGCGGGTTTCCCAACGGATGATCCTTGGGGAGATCGCCAAGAGAGTTTGGAGATCGAATCCTTTGACGATCTAGTTAGTCAAGGGCTTTCATTCACGCGAGCACCTCGTATGGGGTTTGAATATTCGAATTTAGGCTATGCGCTCCTGGGCAGAATCGTTTCGGTAGCTAGCGGAATGGATTACTTGGATTTTGTTAAGACTGCAATTCATAAACCATTGCAAATGTCATCAACAACTTTCCACCAGTCTGAAGTGTCAACAGAACAATTCGTGCAAGGCTACGCCGAGTTTGCGGCTGGGTTTGTTCCTGAGCCGTTAGCAATCCCCGGTGCATTTAGCGCAATGGGTGGATTGCTTAGCAACATCGAAGACTTAGCGAAATGGGTAGCTGGTTTTCAATCAGCTTGGAATGAATCTTCGACTCATCCATTGCAAAGGTGGAGTCGACGAGAGATGCAAGAACCACAACGCCATGCGCGCACTGCTGCATTTACTGACCCACATACTGATCAAATCAAATCAATCACAACTTCATATGGTTATGGCTTGTTAGTTGATGATGATTCGTTACTTGGTCGATTTGTTTCACACAGTGGTGGTTACCCAGGTTTTGGATCTCACATGCGCTGGCATCCAGAATCAGGTTGGGGAATTGTGGCACTTGGAAATCGCACATACGCGCCGATGATGCCAATAGCAAGTGAGGCACTAAACATAATCGTCCGCGATCACGTACCTGCAAAAACTTATTCAGAATCAGATGTCTGGTTTGAAACAGCTTCAGCAATGAATGCGGTTGAGGAGCTACTCACAAATTGGGGCAACCAATTGGCAGATGCTTGGTTTGCGGTAAACATGGATTTGGACCAGCCACGAAATGAACGCGCGGCAGCAATTGCTGCAGTAACTGGTGCTGGTTCAACTATCACTCGGATCCCGGGATCGCTTTCAAGTACCACTCCAGCACACGCTAAATGGCAGATTTCAAGTGATTCTGGTCTGGTTGAAATTGAGATATTGATGAGCCCAACAGTGCCACCGAAAATTCAAACATTAAAGGTGGCGAAAGTCCCTACGTGAGCAATTCCGCCTCAGCAATGTGTCTAAGATAAATAGCGTGCCTATTGCACCGCTTGAGCGAAAGTACGCAGATGTCTAAGCCAAATGGCAGTTCAGTTAAAGATCCTTCGCACCCACATAAGGCCGGTACCTCAGCTCTGGTCCTAGGCGCGACCGGCGTGGTATTCGGTGACATCGGCACCAGCCCGATCTATGCAATGAAACAAACCTTCATTATTTCTGGATCTGAACCAGATCAGATCTATGGCATTGCGTCCATGATTTTTTGGGCTTTGATGCTGGTTGTGTCTCTAAAGTATTTAACTTTTGTGATGCGTGCAGACAACAAAGGTGAAGGCGGAATGCTTGCGCTGCTTTCTTTGATGCCTGACACAATTCGATCCCCACGATCCAGAAAGAATCTGGCTGTTCTCATCCTGGTTCTAATTGGCACCAGTTTGCTATTCGGTGACGGTGTACTAACACCGGCAATTAGTGTGCTTTCAGCGACTGAAGGCTTGGCATTACTAAATCCTGATCTTGATGTTGTTGCAGTTCCCGCAACTGTTGTAATTCTGACGATTCTTTTTTCAATCCAATCACGTGGCACAAACACAATTGGAAAAGTTTTTGGTCCTGTAACTTTTGTTTGGTTCACCCTCATCGGTGGACTGGGTGTGTATCGAATTATTGAACACCCTGATGTTTTAGTTGCGCTATCCCCTACATATGCAATTCAGTACTTTGCAAGTCACGGATTGCATTCGATCTTCGTCTTGGCTGCAGTCATCCTGGTAGTAACTGGTGCTGAGGCGCTCTATACCGACATGGGACATTTCGGTGCTCGTCCCATCCGAATTGCGTGGGCATTTATTGTTGGCCCAGCTTTAGTTTTGTGTTACTTAGGACAAGCAGCACTATTGATGAATGAGCCAGCAGCGATTGCAAACCCATTCTTTGCTTTGGCGCCAAACAAGCCAATGACTTTGCTACTGGTCATTGTTGCCACCGCTGCAACAGTCGTAGCATCCCAAGCATTAATCACTGGCGTGTTTTCACTTTCGAGGCAGGCAGTTCAACTTGGACTTTTCCCTCGACTAACAATTCGTCATACCAATGCCGATCAAGAAGGCCAGATTTATGTTCCAGTAGCTAACTGGCTAGTGGGAATCGGCAGTATCTCCTTAGTTGTTGCATTCAAGTCTTCCTCGGCATTAGCCAGTGCTTACGTGCTCGCTATTGCAGGAACCATGGCTGTAACAACTATTGCGTTTACCATCGTTGCGCGCTTGGTTTGGAAGTGGCCACTATGGAAAGTGATACCACTTGCCTCTATCTTCTTGGCAGTTGATTTAGCCTTCTTGATTGGAACTGCCAGCAGGTTCCTCGATGGTGGTTGGGTCCCAGTAGTGCTCGGTGCCATCATTCTGAGCGTTATGTTGATTTGGCGAGCTGGCAATCGTGCACTTAACAAAAAGATGCGCGAATCAAGTCGGACTTGGCAAGAAATCTATGCTGGCTGTGAGTCTGGTGAAATCGCCATGGTGCCAGGTGTCGGTATCTTCATGGCATCCCCTGCCGAAGTTGTTCCAGCAGCTTTGATTTCACACGTTACGATCATGCATTCGCTGCCCGAATCGGTGTATGTAGTCACGATTAAATCTGATACGCAACCTGTTAGTTCTACACCTGTTCTGATCGATCACATAACTGATCGACTCTGCCAAGTAACAATTTTTGCTGGATACATGGAAACCGTAAATGTTCCAAGCATTCTGCAGCGAGGTGCATTGAGTCAGGCTGAAGAAGAGTCAGCAACTTACTACCTATCAGAGCGTCACTTCCTCGCTTCTGAAGGTGGAGCATTAGGTAATCGAACCGAAAACCTATTCGAGATCCTGCACCGAAATGCAGTTTCACCGACTCAGTTCTATGGATTGCCATATGGCCGAGTAATCACGATTGGAACCCGAATCGATCTATAAAGTTCAAAACTAAAGCCCGCTTTCGAATGTGAAAGCGGGCTTTAGTTTTTAGTTTTACTTTCCGGCGTTCAACATTTCAATTCGTAAGTCAGCAGTTGCCTTGTGAGCTGACATGCCTTCAAACCCTGCAATTGCTGAGTTATGAGGCGCTACCTGCATTGTGGATTCACGAGTTGAGGTTTGGTAAGTAACCGGCTTCAAGAAGCGACCAACAGAAAGGCCTGAGGTGTACTTAGCTCCGCCACCAGTTGGTAGCACATGGTTAGTACCAGTAGTTCCCTTATCGGCGTAAGAAACTGTAGACCATTCACCGATGAATAGTGAGCCGTAGTTCTTTAGATGCTTTAGGTAGTAGTCATTGTCACCAGTCAAGATTTCCAAGTGCTCTGGTGCCAGAGTGTCCATTACTTCGATGGCTTCATCTGGCGTCTTCACTAGGTAGACAGTTCCGTAATCGCGCCACGCTGGGCCGGCGATGTATTCGGTGGATAGTTCACCTAACTGACGCTTTACTTCATCAATTACTGCCATACCAAGTTCGCGTGAAGTTGTTACAAGTGATGCAGGTGACTGCATGCCATGTTCTGCTTGACCTAACAGGTCGCAGGCAACCATGCGGGCGTCTGCAGTTTCGTCAGCAATCACTGCGACTTCGGATGGACCAGCAAGAAGATCGATACCAACGCGACCAAATAGCTGACGCTTTGCTTCAGCAACGTATGCGTTACCTGCACCAACCAGAATGTCGACTGGCTTTTCACCAAGTAGACCAAAGGTCATAGCAGCAAGTGCTTGAACGCCACCAAGGATGAAAGTGCGATCTACGCCAGATAGGTATGCCGAGTAAAGCACTGCGTCATTGCCACCAGTTTCAGACATTGGAGGTGTGCAAGCCATAGTCATTGGCACGCCAGCGACTTTGGAAACTCCAACAGTCATGAATGCTGAAGACAGAATTGGGAAGTTACCTGCAGGCAAGTAAGCACCAACGCGCTCGATTGGAATGTACTTCTGGCCCAACACAACACCAGGAGTAGTTTCTAGTTCGAAGTCAACTAAGTGCTTGCGAGTTTCAACGGCAAACATCTTGGTGCGTTCGGAACCAATTTCAAGAGCCTTACGAAGTTCTGGCGAAAGCTTGTCGCCAGTCTTAGCCAAGTCAGCTGCACTAAGTTCAAAATCTTTGTCCCACTTATCAAGATCGCGGGAATATTTCTTAACGGCATCGATGCCATTCTTTTCAATTTCCGAAAGCATCTTCGAAACGGTCTCGATTACTTCTGGCAATCGCTGTGCTGGCGGGGAATCTAACTCTGGTGCCTTTAGAACCTCAATGTCAGCCTTGAGGAACTTCTTGTCGGCTTCTGTAATACGCATGGTTAAAACGTACTTCCCTTCTTAGGTATTGCGTTGGCGTTTTGGTGAAACATGTATTGGGAATCCCAAACCAACTCGAGCTGCCTCTGGCAAGGTTTCGCTCATAGATGGATGTGGATGAATTGTGTCGGCTAAGTCTTGCAGGTTTGCTCCCATTTCGATCGCCAAGGTAACTTCAGCGATGTATTCGGAGGCATGTGGTCCGACAATTTGGGCACCCAGCACAACACCTTCTGGGGTGTGAACGAGTTGAGCAAAGCCAGCCTTTTCACCAAGTGTGTAAGCCCGACCTGACGCAGCCATTGGAAACATTGCAGCTTGGGCTTGGTAGCCCGCTTCTTTTGCTTCTTCAACTGTGAAGCCAGTCATTGCGATTTCGGGATCACTAAACACCACGGCTGGAATTGCGGTTGGATCAAACTTGGCATCATGTCCACTGAGGACTTCAGCTGCGACGTGCGCTTCAGCGCTGGCTTTGTGCGCAAGGGCTGGGCCAGGTGTGATGTCACCGATCGCTGCAATTTTTGGCGTGACCAATAGATCAGGACCAACTTCTAGAATTCCGCGCGCGTTTGGCTTTACACCTAAAACTTCTAAACCAATATCATCAGTGTTTGGAGTTCGACCAATTGCAACTACAACGTAATCGACTGCAATTTCTGATTCTGTGCTATCGGATGTGACGGTTAATGATTTACCGTTATCGCTAACGACTTTGGTATTGACTCGAATGTCCACGCCAAGTTCGCCAAGGCGACGAGCAACGGGTGCAACCAATGTTGACGGAAGTGCTGGCAATAATCTTTCGGCAGCCTCAATCATGACTACTTTTGAACCAAGTTGAGCTAATGCTGTTCCTAGTTCAACACCGATGTAACCGCCACCAACAACAGCGATTGATTTAGGTAAAACATCTAGCGCAAGTACATCGGATGAATCAAGAATTCGTTTTCCGTCGCGTGGCAATCCTGGAATTACAGTTGGCCTGGACCCGGTTGCAATGATGCAATTCTTAAACTGAATGTGAGTTGGCGGTGCCTCTCCGTATTCGAGTACACCTTGATCTTTGCGAGTGAATCTGAAAAAGCCTTGGCGCACTTCAACGCCGGCAGTTTTAAGAAGTTGGCGAACACCACCATTTAATCCGCTAACCACTTCGGTTTTCCAAGTTTGGAATTCCTTCATGTCTACCGATGGTTCGCCTGTTACTTTGAGTCCGCGCTTACCCCAACCCGAAATGTCATGAGTTGCGTGAGCTAATCCAATAAGTGCCTTGGAAGGAATGCAACCAACGTTTACACAAACTCCACCGAGTCCGGCCTCACCATCAGCATCAACCAAAACAACTTGACGACCAAGTTGGGCGGCTGCAATTGCTGCTACGTAGCCACCAGGTCCACCGCCTATTACAAGTAAGTCAACCGATGACGGCATCTCTCCAACAACCACTGCGTCTGCCCTACTTCACTAAAGATTCTGGGTTAAGCAAAAGTCTTGCGATGTCACTAACAAACGCTCCGAGGTGCGCACCATCGTTAATGCGATGATCTGCGGCAACCACAATTGGCAAAACCATGCGAACAGCTGGAACACCATCAACTGGAATTACCTTTTCAGCAATTCGGCCAAAGCCAGCGATTGCAACCTCAGGCGGGCGAATAATTGGAGTTCCCAGCCAAGTTCCAAACGATCCAAAGTTAGTAACAGTAAATGTGCCACCACCAAGTTGATCGGATGTTGCCTTGCGGGTCTTTGCTAGTTCAGCAAGTTGATCAGTTTGCTTGGCCAGCATGGAAACTGTGAAGTCGTTTGCTTTGCGCATAACCGGAACGATCAAACCATCATCAGTTGCTGTTGCAAAGCCAAGGTTGATGTCGTCGTATTGCCGGACCTCGCCCATTTCGGCATCAAATCGCGCGTTAAAGGTTGGATGATCCTGTAATGCAAGAACACAGGCCCGCATAAGAAATGGCGTGACGGATAACTTAATTCCTTCTTTTTCAAACTGTGGCGCAAGTTCACTGCGTAATGCCATAAGTGCAGTGGCATCAATTTCTTTAAATTCTGTGATGTGTGGAATCCGAAGTGCCTCAGACATGCTGCTGGCAATTTGTCGGCGTAACCCGCGCAACTGAATCAGAGTTATGCCGTCGCCATCAGCTTGCGAAATTGATGAGCCTACGTCTTGCGAAACGGTTGCTGCATTGGAACCTAACTTGGCATTAGTTACGTCTTCGTCAGTTATTCGGCCATTAGGACCTGAACCCGTTACAGCTTCTAAAGAAATACCAAGGGAGTCTGCAAGTTTGCGCGTACTAGGACTGGCTAGTGGTCGCATGTTTGTTGCGCGTGCTGGCGTTGCCGCCTGCGGAGAAGTTTGCTTACTCTCAGTCATCGGCGCCGCAACATGTGAGGCAATGTCATTTGAAACTTTTCCAGTTGCTTCAATCTGCATCAGGTTAGAACCAACTGCTAGAACATCGCCAACTTTTGCGCCAAGTGATTTCACAATTCCGGTTACCGGAGCTGGGATTTCGATTTGGGATTTATCAGTCTCAACAACGACTACTGGCTGATCTTCTTTAACGCTGTCCCCGACTGCAACTAACCATTCGATAACTTCAGCTTCGGCGATACCTTCGCCAACATCAGCAAGTTTGTAGTCAATTAAGTTGCTCATGCCGAGGCCTTTGCCAAGGCTGCAACTTCAGCAACTACTCGATCAACATCTGGAATGTAAAGATCTTCCACGCCACCAAGTGGATATGGAGTATCAGGCGAAGTGATTCGAATAATTGGCGCTTCCAAACTGTAGAAACATTCTTGCTGAATCGTTGCCACCAGCTCTGCACCAAAGCCACCAGTAAGTGGAGCTTCGTGCAGAATTGCTACCCGGCCAGTCTTTGCAACGGACTCTGCGATGCCATCTATATCAAGTGGGTTCAGCGAACGCAGATCAAGTACTTCTACGCTGATCCCTTGCTCAGAAAGTTCTTCAGCCGCGCGCTCAGCTACATTTACTGCAGCTGACCAAGCGATCAGAGTTACATCAGTTCCTTCACGAGCCACTCGAAGTTTGCCAAGTGGAACCGTGTAGCGCTCGTCTGGCACTTCATCTTTAGTTAATCGGTAACCCTTAAGCGGCTCTAGATACAGAACCGGGTCATCTGATTCCATTGCAGCCGCAAGTAAACCTTTTGCATCGTATGCAGTTGCCGGAGCGACAACTTTTAAGCCTGGAGTGTGAGTGTAAAAAGCTTCGAAGGCATCCGAGTGAAGTTCAGGGGTTCGAACTCCGCCACCAAATGGTGAACGAATTACAAGTGGAAGCGAATGCCTGCCTTGCGATCGATAACGTAACCGAGCTACTTGCTGACCGATTTGGTGAAATGCCTGGTGGCCAAAACCTAAGAACTGCAATTCAATTACCGGACGCAGGCCACTGATTGCTAATCCGATTCCAGAACCAACAATCACGCCTTCGGCAAGTGGCATGTCAACAACACGTTCTTTACCAAAGCGGGCTTGCAAACCATCAGTTGCGCGGAAGACTCCGCCAAGTACACCGACGTCTTCACCAATCACAACTACCCGATTATCGGCTTCCATTTCCTGGCCAAGGCATTCCCGAATTGCTTCGATCATTGTCTTTTCACTCATCAGGCACCACCGTTTCGATTTGCCCAATCAGATTTCTGTTCCAGCATTCGCTGTGGTGGTTCGGCATAAACGTGATCAAACAATGCATCACTAGTTGCAAGTGTTGTGTTGCGCGCAATTTCCATTGCAGTATCAATTTGTGCAGCGCAACTGTCTAACATTTCTTGCTCTAAGTTTTCATTCCAGATCCCACGACTGCGTAAGTAATTCTTAATTCGCTCTACGGGATCTTTCTGTTGCCATTTTTCAAGTTCTCGTTGATCGACATACCTAGTTGGATCATCTGCAGTGTTATGTGCACCAGTTCGATATGTAACGGATTCAATCAAAGTTGGGCCGTCGCCAGCGCGAGCTTTTGCAACAGCGCGCGCTGTTACTTCGTGCACAGCAAGCAAATCGTTGCCGTCAACTATCACGCCTTCAACGCCGTAACCAATTGCGCGCTCAGCAAATGATCGCGCTGCAGTTTGATTTTCGCGCGGTGTTGAAATTGCCCAACCATTATTTTGCAAAAAGAAAATTACTGGCGCTTTCACAATTCCGGCAAGATTTAAACTTTCGTGGAAGTCACCTTCGGATGAAGCGCCATCACCGAAGAAAGTTATTGCGACACCATCGCCACCCTGCATCTTTAATCCCCAAGCCAAACCAGTTGCCTGCGGGATTTGCGCGGCTAACGAAATTTGCATTGGCAACATATTCACGTTTGTCGGAATAGTGCCACCTTTTGGATTGCCCATGAAGTAAAGGGCAAAGCTTTCAATTGGGTAACCGTGACGAATCAGCGCCGGGAATTCTCGGTACTGCGGAACGATCCAATCTTTAGCTGGATCTAGAGCGGAGGCGGCGCCAACGACTGATGCTTCTTGGCCACGAACCGAAGAAAAAGTTCCAAAGCGACCTTGGCGTTGCATGCTGGTTGCTTTGTCATCGAAAACTCGAGTGAGCATCATGTAGCGAAGCGCCTCTAGGACGGACTCATCTGACATTGGTGATTCGCCAGAATCCAAGATTCCGGAGTCGCTTAGTCGACTAAATGGAGCGATTGACTCAAAGTTCGGCAAAAACCGCGATTCGCTCATGATTGCACTCTTCCACGCTGCGCCCAGCGTTGGCAAGTGGCAAAACAGGCTTGACTTAGGGACTTTCTGGGCAAAGAATGATTAGTGCATGCAGTAATGCATACAGATTCGCGGGAATCACTAACTACGTGGGGACTTAAATGATATATCAAGCCAGAGCCGGACAAGTTGCCTATGGGTATGCAATTGGAATGCTTTGCGCGGAATGGCACATCCCATTTATTCCAGGTGATTTGAACAACGCAGGAACCTTCCCTTTTCCTGTGCGTTATGAATCCGTAAAAGGTGTGTCTGGCGCAGACGTACTTCGCGGCAACGGCGATAGCTACGCCCAGATCATGATTGATGCCGCAAAGAAGTTAGAAGCCGAAGGTGTTCGCGCAATTACCGGTAACTGTGGATTCATGGCGGCTTATCAAGAAGCCGTAGCGAGTCAAGTAAAGATTCCAGTGTTCTTGACTAGCTTGGTACAGATTCCGATGTTGCTAAACATGTTTGGCCAGCAACATCACATTGCAATTCTTACTGCGAACTCAGCATCAATGACTGATGAGTTGCTTGCGCATGCTGGCGTTACCGATTCTTCGCGATTAACTGTGCAAGGTATGGAAACTTACCCACACTTCAATGATGTGATTTTGAAGGAACTTGGAACTCTTGATGAAGACAATATGAGAGCCGAAGCGGTGCAAGCAGCCAAGGATGCAATCAAGCGAGATCCAGCAATTCGGGCATTTATGTTGGAGTGCAGCGACTTGCCTCCGTACAGCAAGGCAATTGAAGAAGCTACTGGCCTACCGGTCTTTGATTGGGCCAATTTCATAACTTATGTATATAACGCAACCGTTCCTCATGACTATCAAGGCATTTGCTGAAAGACTGTCGTTAGTTAAATCACTAGGAGAATCTCGTGCGCACAATTGTTGTTGGCGGTGGCGTAGTCGGAGTTACGACTGCTTACTACTTAGTTAAAGAAGGTCACGAAGTTGTAGTCGTCGACAAGGCATCCAAAGTTGGCGCCGAGGCTACTGCAGTAAATGCCGGATTGATTGCTCCTGGACATTGCTTTGCTTGGGCATCACCTGCAGCACCAAAGATGCTAGTTAAATCCTTATTCGGAGAAAAGACTTCGATTCGAGTTAAGCCAACTTTGAACCCGCGTTTCCTTTGGTGGGGTCTGCAGTTCATGCGCGAGTGCACAACTGAGCGCGCTGCGATCAACACATTGGCGAAAATGCATTTGTGTGACTACAGCCAAACCAAACTTGATGAAATTGCACTAGCTGAAGGCATTGATTACCAGGGTGTAGATAAAGGTTTGTTGTATTTGTATCGAGACGCAGCAGAACTTGAACTTGGTATGGGCAAGATGAAACTGCTTACCGACAACGGTCAAAAGCTTGAGCAGTTAGACATGAAGGGATTGGCTGCGGTTGATCCAGCTTTCGGCAATGCCACAGTTCAACTAGCTGGCGCAATTCACGCTCCTAATGATGGCAGCGGCAACTCTGAACTTTTCACTCGCAAACTAACCGAACTGTTGATCAGCAAGGGTGTTGAGTTCAAACTCGGCGTTACTGCGAAATCATTTGTTGCTGATGGTGATCGCATCACTGGATTACAAACCGATCAAGGTTTGCTAACTGCTGACAACTACGTGCTAGCAATGGGTGTTTGGAGTCCAAAGCTATCTCGCACAGTTGGACAAGACTTGCCGGTTTACCCAGCCAAGGGTTTCTCAATGACTTTCGATCTCAAGGACAAGTCAAAGGCGCCTGAACTTGGTGGCGTAGATGAAAAGACTTTGGTTGCCTGGTCACCGATGGGAGATCAACTTCGCATGTCCTCGACTGCGCAATTCTCTGGTTTTGATCGATCACACAAACCTGAAGACTTCGCAGCAATTCGCAGCACTGCAAAAGAGTTGTGGCCAGATGCTGCGGATTGGGATGGCGGTTCGATGACTGCTGGATTGCGTCCGATGACTCCAGATGGTCCACCAATTATTGGTAAGGGCAAGAAGCACAAGAACTTGTACTACAACACCGGTCACGGTCACATGGGTTGGACAATGGCAAGTGGTTCCAGTGCTGCAATCGTTGACATTATTGCTGGTCGCACACCAGAAATTGCCATGGATCCATTCGTTGTTCGTACTTACCGCAAGTAGTTCGGCATGAAAACTGCACTGATTACCGGTGGCGCTAAAGGTATTGGCTTAGCAATCAGCCAGGAACTAATGCGCGATGGCTGGAATGTAGTGATAACTGGCCGAGATGCCCAGGCAATTGACGCAGCGGTCGCCGGCTTAACAACTGGTCCAGGGAAAGCCGTCGGAAAAGTTATGGATGTTCGAGATCGCGCTTCCATTGATGCAGTGCTGGCAGAAGTTCGCAATGAATTTGATTCGCTTGATTCCTTAATTAACTGCGCGGGCGTAATCATTCGCGATGAGTCTGAAGACTTGAGCGAAGCTGACTGGGAAACAGTTATCGACACTGATCTCAGTGGTGTGTTTAGATGCAGCCAAGCGGCCTTTGCAGATCTAGAAAAAGCCAAAGGTGCAACGATAGTTAACGTTGGATCGATTGCTGGAAGTGTTGGCATCGCAGGTCGCGCCGGCTACACCGCAGCAAAGGCTGGACTTGAAGGTTTAACTCGAACCCTTGGTTTGGAATGGGCCGACCGAGACATTCGAGTAAATGCTGTCGCACCTGGTTGGACCCGCACTGAAATGGTGGCTGGTGGAATCAAAGACGGCAGACTTTCCGAAGCTGCGCTAACTTCACGAATTCCACAGAAGCGTTTGGCTGAGCCGCATGAAATTGCGACCGTAGTTAAGTTTTTAATGTCTGCTGACTCAAGTTACATAACTGGTCAAACGATCACTGTCGACGGTGGTATCACCATCAACGGCAACACCTAAATCAACGAAGTTTTAAGAGCGTAACTTCTAGCGCATCAAATACATGTTGCTGAGCTGTTGATTCTGCTTCATCAGCATCATGATTCTTGATTGCTTTAAGAATCGCAGCGTGACCCCTAATTGAAAGTTTGGTCTCTTCTTTGGTGTACATCTCAGCTATGCGATGGTTGAAGAAGTGTTTGCTATTGCTTCGGTTAATTCGCTCTAACCGAGTGTTACCACAGGCAGTAAAAATCGCGGCGTGGAATTGATCGTTTAGATCCACAATCAAATCACGATCATTTGAAGCAATTAAGGAATCTTTGTGAGCGCCGATCTTTTCAATTTCTTTAAACGCAGCAGTGCCAGCTTTTTGGGCAGCTAAGCGAGCAGCCATGCCTTCAAGGGATGCGCGAACTTCATAGATCTCAACGATCTCATCGCGAGTGTGTTCCCGAACTACATAACCTCGTTTAGCAGCAACTACTAGGCCTTCGGCTTCGAGGAGTTGTAAGGCTTCCCGGATTGGAGTGCGCGAAGTCTTTAGGCGCTCGGCCAGATCGACCGCAATCAATCTTTCGTTAGGACGAATCTTGCCTTGAATGATTTCATCCCGAAGTAGCGTCAGGGCTTCAAAGGTTAGTGAACCTTTAGGTGACAAATCAGTCATTTCGAAGTAGCCCTAATGTTTGAGAAGTTATAACTCAAAGCATAACGGAAGATAGAATTATGACTACGAAAACTATTGTTATGGATTCCTCACATGAGCTATGAGTTTGATCAAGACCCAGCTGTTAAAGAATTCGCACTGCGAGTTCGCAACTTTATTAATTCTGAAATTATTCCGCACGAGCCGGAACTAAATCCGGATTCACATGGCATCAATCCAGATTTACGTATTGTGTTGCAAGAAAAAGCGCGAGCTGCAAATGTATTTGCACCAACCGCTCCAAAAGAATTTGGTGGACATGGATTCAATCACGTTGCCCAAGCCGTAATTCTTGAAGAGTCTGGCCGCAGCCTTTTGGGACCAACTGCGATGAATTGTGCTGCTCCGGATGAAGGCAACATTTTGTTGTTACACAAAATTGCAACACCAGAGCAACGTGCAAAATACTTAGCGCCACTTTCCCGCGGTGAAATCAGATCTTCATTTTCAATGACTGAGCCAAGTCCGGGTGCTGGCGCAGATCCAAACTTGCTTTCAACAACTGCTGAAAAGACGGCTAGCGGTTGGGTTATCAATGGCAATAAGTGGCTAATCACAGGTGCTGATGGTGCTGGTTTCTCGATCGTCATGGCAAAGACTTCTGGCGGCGCAACCATGTTCTTGGTTGATGCTGACAATCCAGGTATGAAAGTTGTGCATAGCCTAGACACACTGGATAGTGCTTTCACTGGCGGTCATGGTGTCGTGGACTTTACTAACTGCGAAGTTTCTGATGATGCCGTACTTGGTCAGGTCGATGAAGGTTTCGTAAATGCCCAAGTTCGACTAGGTCCGGCTCGTCTAACTCACTGCATGCGTTGGTTAGGTGCTGCGCGTCGAGCACATGAATCTGCAGTGGCTTACGCGGCTGCTCGCCCAATGTTTGGCACTGAATTGGCTTCCTTAGGTATGGCACAACAAATGATTGCGGAGAATGAAATCGACATCGCTGCCTGTCGTGCACTAATCCATAGGGCTGCCTGGGTTTTGGATCAAGGACTACCGGCCCGTGCGGAAACTTCAATTGCCAAAACCTTTGTTGCCGAAGCCACCTTTAGAATCGTGGATCGTTCGATGCAGCTGTGTGGTGCAAAGGGAACTTCTAGCGAACTGCCAATCGCACACATCTTCCGAGACATTCGTCCGTTCCGGATTTATGACGGACCATCTGAAGTTCACCGTTGGTCAATTTCGCGTAGATCCGTTCGTCATTCACAGGCAGGCAAGTTGCCTGGAGACTGGGCGTGACAAACCAAATATCCGATCCGCCAGGATTGCGATTAGCTCCACTTAGTTCGTGGATGCAAGAAAACGTTGCTGACTTTGATGCCAGTGGTTCAATTCAAGCCACGTTACTTGCTGGTGGTCGCTCCAACGTTTCGTATCAAATCACTGATGCGAGTAATTCGAGCTGGGTACTTCGTCGTCCACCGCTAGGTCACATCATGCCTTCGGCTCATGACATGGGTCGAGAATTCAGGGTTCTTTCTGGTTTGAATAAAGTTTCATTTCCAACTCCAACAACCCGCGGTTATTGCGAAGATGAATCTGTCATCGGTGCCAAATTTATGATGATGGATTTTGTCGATGGTCGAGTAATTGAGTCAGCGAAAACCGCACAGTTACTTTCAGCACAGCAAGCCAGCGAGATCTCACAAGAGTTAGTCGATACATTGGGGCGATTACATGCCGTCGATCCAGCTGCTGCTGGATTAGATCAACTTGGTAAACCAACTGGCTACTTGCAACGACAGGTTAAGCGCTGGAGTGAACAGTGGCAGATCACTAAGACTCGTGAGCTTCCAGAGATTGAAGCACTTCATGCTTGGTTAGAAACTGCAATCGCGAAAGTTCCGGACTCACTTCCAACTTCAATCGTGCATGGCGATTACCGAATCGACAATGTGATTTTGGATAGTGCACAGAGCGAAATCGTTGCAGTGCTCGATTGGGAAATGTCGACACTTGGAGATCCAATCTCCGACCTGGCAATTTCACTGGTTTATTGGAGTCAGGCAACAGACACGTTACGTAGAAAGATTCCGGTTGCTGAAGATGTCACAAGCGGTCAGGGATTTTGGACTCGACAACAAGTCCTAGATCGCTATGTCGAGCAAACTGGCCTTGATGTTTCTCACTTAGATGAATGTGTTGCCCTGGCCTGCTTTAAGTTGGCAGTAATCATGGAATCGATCCATCACCGAAACTTAAGTGGCCAACAATTGGGCTCTGCTGCTGGAGCCCAAAGCACTATGGGCGAAGCAACTGTGGCCTTAACTGAACTTGGATTGGCAGTAACTAATAGCGGAGCAATTGCAGCTTTAAACAACTAGCCCATCACGGTGCCGGATGAATTTTCATTCAGCGCACGCTTTCGTGAGAAGGTTCCCAGGTTGATCTCTTGTTGTGTGTGTTCAGTTCTATAGATAAGTGGATCCGCATCATGATCATGTCCGGCTTCAACGGCAGCAATCAATTCGGCCATTAGCCGACCAGCGGTTGGGGCATTCTTGAATTGATTGCCACTGCTTCCGATTGCCATGTAATAGCCAGGTAGTTCACTCTTGTCGTAAATCGGCGTCCAGTCTGACGAGACGTCATAAACACCAACGACTCCACTGGCACTTGATGGCACCTTTAGATCTGGCAGTCGACGGGCCGCGCGAGTTACTTGAGCAACAAACAATTCTTGGGTGCGAACCATATTCACATCATCTGGATCTTCTACCCATTGAAATTCATCGCATTCAGGCTCGGTTCCACCAACCAAGAAAGCATGGCCTGATTCTGGTCGGATATAGACGCCAAGATCCAGGTCTCCAATGATTGGGTTGTTATCGAATTGCACAGGAGCCGAAACGTGATGAACTTCTTGTCGCATTGGGCGAACTGAAACTGTGAAGTCTGAACCAACTCCCGCCAGGTTATTGATTCGACTAGCCCACGGTCCAGCAACGTTCACTACTACTGGACTTTCAATCTGTTCTCCGTCGCTTAACTCAACACCACAAACTCGACCGTCTGCCGTCAGGATTTCGGTAACTTCTTTTTTGAATTTGAATTCAACACCTAAGCGCATTGCGGCGTTAGCTAAATTGACTGTGGCTAACAACGGATCATTTATGTATCCACCTTCTGGTGTGTACATAGCTTCAATGGTTTCGTTAGCATCTTCCCAGAATTCGTCATCATCAATTTTCTTAGGTGGCCAATACATTCCAGTATCAATTCCAGGCACAATTTCTTGCATTCGTTTTGCATCAACGACTTCATGTTCGATGCCGACTTCAGTGAATAACTTCTGAGTTAGTGGAATCGATACCACTGGAACTTTAACCATCATGACGCCGATGTTGCGAACTTCAGCAAGCACTTCATCAGCAGGAGCGCTCAAGTGAGTTCGCCAATTCTTCCAACATTGAAACGCTTCCCAAGAAAGTGCCACAGCATCGTATGTCGAGTAGTTGAATCGAATCACAGCACTAGATGAACTTGTTGAACCAAGCCCGGGTGCAGCTGCTTTGTCTACGACGATTACCGACAAGCCTTTTCGTGCCAACTCATAAGCAACCGAGGAGCCAATCACTCCGGCGCCAATAACTACGGCATCACACTTGCTTGTCATTTCAAAATCTCCTGAATCTCTAAATACATTGTTTCAGGAAACCAACTTCAGTGTTACAAAACTTCAAATACACAAACTAGGAAAGTGCCAAGAAACATGTAGGGACCAAAAGCGAGTCTTGATTTTCGGGTCATTCGTTTGGTCACTAATCCGATTATTGCCACCAGCCCGGCAATGAGAAATGGAACGAAGATAGCAACCAGCCAATAATCAGGCGAATACCAACCAATACAAAGCCCAAGAGGGAAAGCGAACTTAACATCTCCCATGCCTAGTGATCCCCTGCTAACTAGATAAAGCAGCACATAGGAAATCATCGTGGCCGCAGCTACACCCAGTGCCGGAAGTAATCGGGCAAAATCAGATGCCATCCATCCGGTTATGCCCATGATGAGGATTTGGGTTGTAGTGAACCAGCCAACCAATTGGTTCGGCAGTCGATGGCTTTTGAAGTCGACGGTCGATAGCCGAGTTCCGAAATAGGCCAGCGTAATCATGGGCAGGAAACTGATCATTATTCAAAGTTAATTCTTTGACGTAAGGCTCTCGAAAATCTATCCACAGGCCTGCCCTAGACTCGGAACACCTGTACTACTCAGAGGAGATTTTTGTGAAGATTCTTATTGTTGGCGCTAACGGACTACTTGGATCTGGCGCAGTTGCTGCCCTGTCCAAAGACAATGAAATCATTCAGGCTTCTCGCAGTGGAGAGGTTTCGGTTGACCTAACTGATCCGGCATCAATTGCTGCGATGTATGAAAAGGTTGGCAAAGTTGATGCGGTAATTTCAGCTACTGGCAAAGTGCCATTCAAGACACTCTCTGAGTTAACTTTGGCTGATTACCAGTCAGGTATCAATGACAAAATTTTGGGACAAGTTGAACTTGTTCGACAAGGTCTGGAATACGTCAATGATGGTGGATCATTCACTCTGACTACTGGGATCCTGGAACGCGAAGCAATCCCAACTGGTGTTGTTGCATCGCTATCAAATGGCGCTTTGGAATCTTTCGTTATGGCGGCGGCAATTGAAATGCCTCGCGGTATGCGAATCAATGTTGTTAGCCCAAGTGTTTTGGTTGAAGCTACTGGATACCACCCATACTTCGTTGGCTTCGAACAGGTGACACTCAAGGCATGCGGCAAGGCTTACGCCAAGTCAGTTAATGGCAAGAAAAATGGTCACGTCTACAAAGTTGGCTAGCCTTACCTAACTACTGGAACAACCTTCACGCCAGTTGCTTCCAGCAAGATCAAAAGATCTTGCTCATTGCTCTGAGATACCAATTCAATGACACGTTCGGTTGGCCAAACCAATTCACTTGCATCAGCTCGTTCCAAGAAAGAAACTTTGGCGCCAGTTGCGGCCTTGAGCTCTTGAATAAGTTTTGGACTTGTTGGACCAACTAACAAGACATTAGTAGTTGCCGTGGCAAACGAAACATCTACCGACTTTTCATGGCGGTAAATTTCCCAGTGGTAACCAGCAACGATTCCAGTACTAAGTAGAATTCCGATTGCAAAACGTATCTCACTAAATGTGTTGGCGCCAAGATTTGAATTTAGAATTCCGTCAAAAAGTTGGACAACAATTGTGATCAAGGAGACGATGGCTACAATTCCACCTACGCCAAACAGCAAGAATAAGTAGATCCGTCTGACTGGGGAACTGTGTTCAGCGTTAGGTTCAGCCTTTGCAATCTGCTGAATTCGACTCCAGAAATGCCACCACACTGGACCAGCAACGACAATTACAGTTCCAGCGCCAATCAGGGTGTTTACTGCTCCGGCACCAGCAAGTTGAACTTTTGCAGTCAGAGATTCGATTAAGGCGACAAGCACAATCGAGATTCCAACTGCACTTGCGATCAAGCTGATTGCCGATACTAAGTATTCGTAAGTTCGCTGCACATCTGTGCGTTCTGATTCATTTGGCAACAAGGATTTGTGGTACCACCAGAATAAGAAACCTGCGAATGCGGCTGCTACCGATTGCGGGGTGCTAGCAAAGTGTTCGCCAATTTTCTGTGATGAAGGTTCACCAATGAACCACACCAGAACTTGATAAAGCGAAATGCTCAATGAAGTTATGGCAATTACTAATGTGCCGCCAACACCTGCAATCAGTACATATGCAAGCCACAAGGTATCGGACTTATTTGTATTGGCATTCTTGATCCAGTAGTACATCCAAAGAGTGCTAGATATAGCTAGTGTTCCCAGTCCAATTCCAATTGGATTGTCTGGTGAAACCAAGGCCAGCTTTTGGGTGTCAAAGAATATTTGTTGGCTAAGTAGAAGTGTTAGCACACCGGCCAGAACTTGAACTAACCCAATTAGGGCGGCAAGTGCTGTGATAAATGAGCCCACAAAATATTGAATTCGAAAATCATTCATAGGAATCACAGAATTGGATATCTTTAGCACGATTATCAGAGCAGTGCCCCAAACAATCGTGCGACCAAGAGTCGAGCCTAAAACTTCATCGCCGCTAATCACATTGTGAAGCGCAGCGATCGCTGATGACAGAAATACAAGTAATGAAACGATTGCTGCCAAGGTTGCAAAGAATGTCGGGATTAAGCCATGACCTTCACTTGGATTTACGCGTAGTGAGTTTCTAAGCCAGATCGTTATTCCAGCAAGCAATGGGCCACCAACTACAACAAATGCCAAGTTACTTGCTAATGAACTTTGATCCGCGTCAACAATATTTGATACATCAAGAGCTCGGCTTAACAATCCAGCTAGTCCAACGGTCACGATCATGAATAAACCAAATGCCAATGCATATTGGAAAAACAGCTTTACTGGCTGCGCAGTATTACTTGATGATGTCGCTCGCTTTGATACTTTGCGAATAACTAACACCACGACTGCAATCATGATCAAAAGCGGTATAAAGGAAAGCAAGATACTCATTACTTGTACTCACCGCCACATTCGTAAGTTGGCCAAGGTATGCCGGTAATTTTCCAACCAGAATCTTCTTTAACTAATCGGAAAGTTTGAGTTTCGGAATATGAACCACCAAATGGATCGCCATTAGATGTTTCAATCGTGACTGTGACTTTGGCGGATGCTTCAGTAGATGTCGTATCGGAAAGTCCGATTCGAATTGAGTCTTGAATGTAGGCGCGATCAAAATCTTCCGCGGTGCACTTTGTGTCAGATGCCAAGAACGACTTAGCCTGATCAAAGTCTTTGTCGATAGCGGCATTTAGATACTGCTGGACAACACCTTCGGGTGAACTCTTATCAAGTTCGGCTGTTGGCTCTTTGACTGCAAACACCACTATTAATGCAACTAATGCGATCGCCGCTATTACGATCCCGAGAACTCTATTAGCGCGTTTTTCACTCATAATTTTAGGCTACGCCCGCTCATCACCAAAAGCAAAGGCCTAACAACTATTTGTAAAGCAAAAGCGAAAGACCCCCGCGATACTGCGAGGGTCTTTCAAAGGTATGAGCTAACAATCGAATTGTTTGCACCACCGACTATTCCAATATCTTCGGCCAACTTGTTGGTTTTGTCAATGGCATCAAGACACATTCAACAGGCCGTAGTTTTCAACAATCTGATGCAAATCTAACTGCGTACTTAGTTGAATGTCATTCTACTTTTGGGTGCGCCTGTAGCTCAAAGGATGAGCGCACCACCGACTATGGTGAGGATGCGGGTTCGAATCCCGTCAGGCGCTCCCAATTGTGTGAGAGCCTGACGAGATACTGCGTCAGGCTCTCACCAGACTTGTAGTCTTTTCTCAAGAGATTGAGGAACCTTGAGCACTGATCCGCTTTTAACGCCATTCACCATAAAGAATCTGACCCTGCGCAATCGCATTGTCAGTACTTCACATGAACCTTCATATAGTGAAGATGGCTTGCCTAAGGATCGTTATCGCGCATATCACGTTGCTAAAGCACAAGGTGGCGTTGGTCTCACCATGATTGGTGGTAGCTCAATCGTTAGTCGCGAAAGCGCACCAGCTTTTGGCAACTTACAGCTTTGGAAAGATGAAACGGTTCACTGGCTTCGCCTACTAACTGACGAAGTGCACGACAACGGTGCTGCCGTAATGATTCAGCTCACTCACTTAGGTCACCGTAGTAGTAGCTATTCAGGCGATTGGTTGCCAACAATTTCGGTAAGCGCAGTGCGGGAACGTGCCCACAGGTCTTTCACGAAAGAGGCTGAAGATTGGGATATGGATCGCATTAAGGCTGACTATGTGACAGCGGCCCAACGTTGTGTTGAAGCCGGCATGGACGGTATCGATTTGATGATCCATGGCCACTATCTAGATTCGTTTATGACACCGTTTTGGAATCAACGCACCGATGAGTTTGGCGGGTCACATGAAAACCGGATGCGCTACCCACTTGAAGTGATCAAGGCAATCCGTGCAGCAGTTCCGGAAGACTTCATAATTAGTGCGCGAATGAGTTTTGATGAACTTCGCGAAAATGGTCTTGGTCCTGGGGAATTGCTAACGGTTGCCCAAGACATCATCGACGAAGGAGTCGATGTAATTAGCGCTCTTGGTGGTGCGATTGATTCTGACTCACGCTTAACTCGAATGATTCCAATTATGGGCATGGCATCAGCCCCGCACTTGGAACTTATCGGTGAGATGAAACAGAAATTGAATGTTCCAGTCATGCACGCTGGCAAGATAGCTGATGTTGCTACTGCACGTTATGCAATTGAAGCCGGCGTGCTGGATTTAGTTGGTATGACTAGGGCGCTTATTGCTGATCCGTACCTGCCAACCAAGATTGCAAATAAGACCGAAGATCAAATTCGTCCGTGTGTCGGAGCGAGCATGTGTATCGATGGCATTTACACCGCTGGCGCTGCATTTTGTATTCATAATCCATCAACAGGCAGAGAACTAGAACTGCCACAAACCATTGATGTAGCAAAGGCGAAGCGAAACGTAGCTGTTGTTGGTGGCGGTCCGGCTGGACTGGAAGCTGCGCGGACTTTGGCAGAAAAAGGCCACACCGTAGTTTTGTTTGAGGCTAATGATTCGTTAGGTGGCCAGATCAACATTGCGATTCGCTCCCCTCGCCGCAGAGACTTGCAAGGAATTACGGATTGGCGAACTCAAGAGTTAAAGCGTCTTGGGGTAATCGTGAAATTAAATTCCTACGTTGAGGCCTCCGATCTTTCTGAGGCGGGTTTTGATGCAATTGTGGTTGCAACTGGTGGCATGCCAAAAGCACTTGAGATTCCTGGTGGCAATCTCGTACTCGAAAGTTGGGACGTCCTTAGCGGCGCAAAGCGAATCACTGGCGATGTCCTTATCTATGACGATCACGGTGGCACCCAGGCTTTGGATTTGGCTGAGAACCTAGCTCAGTCAGGTGCAAACGTGGAATTAGTTACACCTGAACGAAATATGTCAGTTGATGTTGGTGGCATGGTTGCTTCGGCTTACTTCAAATCCCTGGCCGCCCTTGGCGTTAAGTTCACAATCTTGCGAGAGCTAAAACGAATTGAAAAGAATGCAGACGGCACATTCACTGCGTACCTAGGAATTGAGGACGAAGCCTGGGAAGAATCCCGAATTGTTAATGGCATCGTTGCAGAAACTGGAACTACTGCAATAAGTGATGTCTATGACGAACTTGTTTCACTTTCTTCAAATGGTGGTGAAGTCGAGATTGAAGCTCTAATCCACGGTGGGCCACAGACTTCGATTCGAAATCCTGAGGGGAAGTTCCAAGTTTTTCGAATTGGAGATGCGATCTCTAGCCGTGGAATTCACTCCGCGATCCTTGATGCTGCGCGAATTAGCCGGGGAATCTAGGGACTACAACCCAAACTTAGTAATTCGCAACTCGCATTTCAAATGTCTGCTACGTTTTTCAAAATCTGCATAGATAGTCATTTGCTTTTCGAAAAAATGAAAATCTATTCTGTAATCAACATTGCAGAGCTCTTGATGCGCTGGGGTTGTATGTTAGAAATACCAAACCTTAGGAAGCAAATATGAAAAGTGTCATCTATTCGAAGACTGGTGGTCCTGAGGTTCTGTCGCTGGCAGAAAGACCAGTACCCGAATGCGGCGTTGGCGAAGTTCGCGTGCGGATGCAGGTCTCCGGCGTAAATCCTACGGACTGGAAATCCCGAAAAGGTTCCGCTCCAGGCGAGCCGACGACATTTTCGATCATGGTCCCAAATCAAGATGGCAGTGGCACCATCGATGCAGTGGGCATGGGAGTCCAAGGACTTCGGAT
The DNA here is from genome assembly GCA_036796575.1 of Candidatus Nanopelagicales bacterium. Taxonomy (GTDB): domain Bacteria; phylum Actinomycetota; class Actinomycetes; order S36-B12; family UBA5976; genus UBA5976. Next base: position 428,509 of record DAIRCR010000002.1, read on the forward strand.
TGGTCAACGAGTCTGGATCTGGGAAGCGGCTTACCAGCGCGCGGAGGGTAGCGCCCAAGAGTTTGTAGTACTGCCAGAACGTCAAGCAGTTCCACTTCCCGACAACGCGTCATTTGACCTCGGCGCCAGCCTGGGTATTCCTGCCTTGACAGCACATCGCTGCCTAACGGTGGCGCAGGGTCAATCAGGGCGCCTGAAACCGGGAGCGCTTGATGGAGTGAACGTTCTGGTTGTCGGCGGGGCTGGAGCGGTTGGCAATGCGGCTATCCAATTAGCCAAGTGGAGCGGGGCTAGAGTTGTGACCACAGTAAGCAGCTCCCTCAAGGCGGAGTTGGCACGCAAAGCCGGCGCAGACTGTGTAATCAATTATCAAACTGAGGACGTTCCTGCGGCGATTCGCCGCTTCGATGATCATGGAATTGATCTTCTCGTTGAGGTAGCTCCCGCACAAAATTGCCAGATGTACCCAGCAATTCTCGCGCCTGACGCAACCGTTTCCATTTACGCCTTCGGTGGCGGTGAGTACTTCAACCTGCCTGTTCAGTCCCATTTTGACACCAACACGCGATTTCAATTCGTGCTCGTCTACACCGTAAACAAGGAGGTCAAGGACGCTGCTGTCGCTGACATCAGTTCAGCAGTAGCTGATCGTGCATTTAACGTTGGGGAAGAACACGGATTACCACTTCACCGTTTTTCACTTGAACAGACCGCTGATGCACACGTAGCTGTCGAATCCGGCGTTGTCGGCAAGGTTCTCATTGATGTCCCTTAGCCGATTCAGTAATGAGTGATGTCGGCAGGATCCTTAATTCATTGCCGTCCATAAATCAAAAAACTTAACGAGTTTGACTAAGCAAAACTTAGAAATGGATTCCAATCAGGAATAATCTACAGATTTATAAGGCGCAACTTTAGTTGAAAGAATGTATCGAGAGGCACTGAAGGGCCATTGAGTTACAACTTTTCCAGTTCCTGATTTAAAATAACTCTTTGTTTGTGCCCAGACTGTCAGAGATAATTGCTGTTGTAGTCCGGCATTGAACTTATTGTGTGCGTCGACCTTCACATTTACTGTCGAAAGTTTCTTTGAGCGCGCTCGCTTCAAAACCTTTGCAATGAAGGCGCCCTGAGCTTCATAGAAAGAAACCAGTGGAACGGCATTCGTATTAGGACCGTACATCATAAAGAAATTTGGAAAACCAGGAACCATTAGACCAAGAAAGGCCTCTGGTTCACCTTCCCAAAACTCATGCAATTCTTTTCCATTTTCACCTTTAACGGTAAACGTGCTCAGGTAGTTTGCAGCATCGAATCCAGTTGCTAATACAACCATGTCAAAATCGTAGTTGTCTCCATTAGCGTCGATAACTCCCTTTTGGGTAAGTTCTTTGACTGCACTTGGAATTAATGTCACCTTGGGGCTTTTTAGGCACTCATAATATGTGTCACTGATGACAGTGCGTCGGCCCTCGAACGGAAATTCTGGTTTTAGCAAGGGAATCAAGTCAGGTCGATCAGAAAGACTTGAGTTTAAGTTTTCAAGAGCGGCTGTTCGACGCTTTTGATTTATCCGACCATCAAGACGGGCATGTTGAGAATTGCGTTGACGTAAATCATAGCCAAGGTAAAGATTTAGGCGCTTCCAGAAATAGACCGGAGCGAATCGATTCATTCGTCGTTCTAACTCAGTAAATTCTCGACTTTCTTTAGGCAAAATCCAATTGGGTTCCATTTGAAAAATTGTCAGCTTTGAGGCTTCTCTCTCTGCTACTTCAACTACCTGTACCGCAGATGATCCGGTACCGACAACGGCCACTGATTTGCCAACCATGCTTAACCCGTTAGGCCAGTTTGAAGTGTGGCAAAGGTCGCCCTCGTATGAAACGTCACCACGGGCAAAAGGCGGGATCAAAGGAATGTTTAGGAACCCAACTGCACTTATTACTGCAGTAAAAATCTCTGGCTCTGTGTTTGTCGAAGTGACAACCTTATATGTTCGATCAACACTCGACCACTCGGCTGATACAACCTTCGTGCTAAACCTAACTTTTTCAAGGAGTCCCCACTTGCGTGCAACTCTTTCCAAATATTCTTGCAGTTGAAACCAATGCGCATAAACCCGAGTCCAGTCATTTCGTTCATATGAGAATGAATAGATGTGCGACTCTAAATCGACCTCGGCGCCGGGGTAACGGTTTTTCCACCACGTGCCACCAATGCCTTCGGATTCTTCGAACATTACAAAGTCAGTAATCCCTTGTCGAGTTAGCGCGACTGCAGCTGCAATGCCACTGAAGCCTGCGCCAATAATTGCTACTCGAGTTTGAGGTGGATTTGTATTCGACACTTTTACTGGTCATCCTGTCTCTGAAAAATCATTATTGCTAAGTCATCTTGATTAGTAGAGCAACCAAAATTCCTTGTGTAAATCTTCAAAACAACTAGACTGATATTCAAAAGCATACTGACCTAGGAGACCGAATGTCGGAGTCTTTTGCAATTCCTTCCTTTCGAAACCACTTGCCTGTTCGAATCCATTTCGGCGAAGGTATCAGTGAAATATTGCCTAGTTTGCTTGCAGCAGAGGGAGTTTCACGGGCTGCGCTAATCATCGATGATGGCCTGTTAAATTTCAATCCACCTGCGGCCAAAGTGTTGGCTGACATAGAGGCTAGTGGAATCACGATAACTCGCTACGACAAGCCCGCTGGTGAACCAACCGTCGACATGATTGATGCGGCAGCTGCGGTACTGAAAAGTTCTAACGCCCAGGCAGTTATAGCCCTGGGCGGAGGTTCAGTAATTGATACGGCCAAGGCGGCGCGGTTGTGTGCACAACTTAACACCGACTTTAGAGGGTTCTTAAGTTCCGAACGACAGTATTCACAACCAGATGTACCGCTCTTTGCCTTACCCACTACTGCTGGAACTGGTTCTGAAGTTTCCGGTGGAGCTGTAGTTTCTGATCCCCAATTTGGTACCAAATCAGGAATAGCTAATCCATTACTACGCGCCCAATATGCACTGATCGATCCCGTTCTAACTTATAGTGCACCGCCAGCCACTACTTCTTATGCTGGTGTGGACGCTTTAGCTCAAGCAATTGCTGGAATGATTGCGCGATCGCGCACTCCTATCGGTGATGCAATTGCACTAGAAGCAATCCGTCTCATAAGTCGATCACTTGTCACTGCGCATCGCGATGGGTCAAATGCTGCAGCGCGATCGGATATGGCCTGCGGCAGCATGATGGCTGGATTGACTATGAACATTTCTGACTGCACGGCAGAACATTCACTTGGCCAGGCAATAGGCGGCATGTTTCATGTCCCACACGGACTCACCATAGGTCTGGTCCTTGTAGAGACTCTCGAGCGCGAAAGACACCATGTGCCAGAGCAATTAGAGCGAGTTGCAGATGCCATGGGAGTTGCTCCAGGTGGAGCACCAGATGGTAAACGAGCTGTCGAAGCTGTTAGGAAATTGCTGGTAGATCTTGATTTCCCAGTTTTTGCAAGTCTTGGCGTAACTACTGAACAGATTGACGAACTTACTGCCCTGGCTTTGGATGACTACTTCATTACTGAGTCGCCACACCCTTGGACTGATGTTGAGGTCCGTGACGCATTTACTACAGCACTCGAAGTTACTAAGCGATGAGTAACGAAAGAAATGATATAAGTGAGGTACTTGATGCTGTAGTAGTTGGAGCAGGTTTCTCCGGCTTGTACATGCTGATTCGTCTTCGTGAATTGGGTCTCAAATGCACTGTCATCGAAAAAGGTGATGACGTCGGTGGAACGTGGTATTGGAATCGCTATCCAGGAGCTCGATGTGACATAGATAGCGTCGATTACTGCTACTCGTTCTCGCCTAAACTTTTAAAAGAGTGGCGATGGTCCGAGCGGTTTGCTACCCAACCCGAAATTCTGCGTTATCTAGAATTCGTCGCCGAGACATTTGATCTAAAGAAAGATATTCGTTTTTCAAATACCGTTTTATCTGCTGAGTTCGATGAGCAATCTGACACTTGGCTAGTTCACACCTCAAATGGTGAGCGGATCAAAGCTAAGTATGTAGTTATGGCAGTTGGGAATCTCTCTGAGCCAAAGCGTCCAGACATTCAAGGTGCCGATCAATTCATGGGCAATGAATTGCACACTTCAAAGTGGCCTAAAGATGGAGTGGATTTCACTGATTGCGAAGTCGGCATTATCGGAACTGGGTCCTCTGGAATTCAGGCAATTCCAATAATTGCAAATCAAGCTAAGCATCTTTACGTCTTTCAGCGGACACCCAACTACAGCATGCCAGCGCGTAACGCACCACTAGAGCCAAAGTACGTGGAAGAAGTTCTGGCAGATTTCGAAAAACGTCGGGAAACCAGCAGGCGCTCTGATGCGGGTACCCCATTCCCACCATCAACCAAAGCGACTTTTGAAGTTTCTGACGAAGAACGTAATGCCATGTTTGAAGCGGGATGGCAGCGCGGCGGCATTAATTCGCTGTCGTACGCCTTCAATGACTTCTTTACTGACGAGCAAGCTAATCTAGAGGCACAAAATTTTGCACGGAAAAAGATTCAGGAGATCGTGCACGATCCGATTACGGCAAATTCTCTGAGTCCTATGCATCACATCGGCACTAAGCGCACATGTGTTGATACCAATTACTTCGAGACCTACAACAGAGAAAATGTAACGCTTGTTGATCTTCGTTCTGATCCTATTCAGGAGATAACAGCGCATGGTGTGACGACTAAGAACCGCAAAATTAAGCTTGATACTCTCGTTTATGCAGTTGGCTTTGATGCGGTCACCGGGGCGCTTAATGCAATCAATATTGTCGGGCGTAGTGGTCAAACACTTCGCGATGCTTGGAGTGATGGCCCTGCCACTTATCTAGGTCTGGCAGTTTCTGGTTTCCCAAACATGTTCCTTGTTACTGGTCCTGGAAGTCCGGGTGTACTTAGCAACATGGTTGTGTCCATTGAGCAACACATTGACTGGATTGCTGATGCGATCGATCATCTGAATTCAAGAAATCTCACAAACATTGAAGCAACCACGGATGCCCAAGATGCATGGGTAGCTCACGTGAATGAGCTTGCAGAGGAAACCCTTTACCCTCAAGCTTCTTCTTGGTACCTAGGTTCAAACATAACGGGCAAAGCGCGGGTGTTTATGCCGTATGTAAACGGGTGTGGAAATTATCGAAGTGAATGTGAGGCCGTTGTTCGCGACGGCTACCGAGGATTCCAACTAACGGCCGGAAGTGTTGTCCAATCAGGAAAGGACTCTTGAGATGAAACTGGAATCAATCCCAAACGAAAGTGAAGCCCTACTCAAGTATCTGCATAATTCAAATGTGACCACTGTGATACTTGGTGGAACCGATACCCATGGCGTGATGCGTGGAAAGCGAATTCCCGTTGACCAGATGGAACGGATTCTCGAAGATGGCATGGCCCTTTGCGAAGTCTTTTGGGTTATGCACGTTGATGAGTCATCACTTGTACAACGCCCAGATGGATACCAGGGATATTTCCCAACGGAAGCAACTGGCTACCCAGACATCTTGGGAATTCCAGATCTTTCCACGGCGCGAATAGTTCCGTGGCACGACGACACTGTATTCATACTTTGTGACTGGAGTTTGCCGCATCACGCTGGCCCGCTTCCGATAGATCCCCGCAATGTTCTAAAGCAAGTACTTAATCGCGGTCGAGAAATGGGATTTGAAGCATTTAGCGCACTAGAGCTTGAGTTTTACCTTCTAAAGGAAACTCCCGACTCAATAATTGATCGACATCCTTGGGAGTTAATCCCATTGCAAACACGACCAAGTACCTACGGGGTCGTACTTGGTTCCAGTCAAGAACCAATTGCGCTGCAGATTCGTCAGCTGATGCTGGAATATGGTCTGCCAATCGAAGCCTGCAATCCAGAAACTGGACCGGGTCAATTCGAAATCAACCTTAGATACGGAGACTCTCTCGCAGCAGCAGATCAAGCCTTTTTGTTCAAAAGTGGAGTAAAGGAAGTGGCTTCCAAGAATGATTTGCTTGCCACATTTATGGCAAAGCCAAATGCTGAGTGGGCAGGCAACTCGTGCCACATCCATCTGAGTTTGAAGGATCTTGACGGAACTCCAGTGTTTTACGACGACACAAAGCCTCATGGGATGTCTAAGACAATGAATCAGTTCATTGCTGGAAGTTTGCAGGCAATGCCAGAATTCACTGCATTATTAGCGCCAAATCCAAATTCATACCGACGTTATCGCAAGTATTCATGGGCTGGAACAACTGCGACTTGGGGAATTGATAACCGCTCAGCTGGGCTTCGCGTTATTTGTGAAGGGTCTTCTGGAACCAGAGTTGAACACCGCCAAGCCGGTGGTGATGTAAATCCATACATTGCCTCAGCCGCAGTGCTTGCTGCTGGTTTTTCCGGCATAGCTGCCAAACTTGATCCACCGAAAATGATCGACGGCGATATCTATGCAATGGATGAAAATGAGGTGCCGCAGTTGCCGCGATCACTTGAGCAAGCTGTGGAACTCCTAGACGCCAGTGAACTTGCGCGCGAGTGGCTTGGCAGCGAATTTGTAAACCATTACGTCCTAATGAAACGTGCTGAGTTAGCGGCACAAGCGTCAGCAGTTACTAATTGGGATGTGCAGCGATACCTCGAAGCGCTATAAAAACACTGGATGCCTATCCTAGGCATCCAGTGTTAGCAAGAAAGTAATTCAGATTTAGTTTCGCTTATCTGCATATACGCTTGCCGCATTTATCAGCGCACTAAACAGTGGAGCACCTGTGGTTGAGTCCTCAAATTCAGGATGCCATTGAACGCCAATCCAAAATGTTCGCGATGGATCCTCGCACACTTCAATAGTTCCATCTTCAGCATGACCAGTTATAACCAAAGAGCCAGGATCCAATACTGCTTGATGATGGGACGAATTCACTTCGATTTCGCCAACGCCCAAGATTTGCCCTGCTAGTGAGTCGCCTGTGATGGCGGCTTGATGGCGAACAAAGTAACCTTCTTTTTTCATGTGCGTGAGATCAGTAATGTCAGGTAAGTGCTGCACAAGTGTTCCACCGCTACCCACTGCCATAACTTGAAGTCCCCTGCAAATTCCAAGTACTGGTAAGTCCAATTCCCAGGCATGACGAATTAGTGACAATTCCGATTCATCTCTTTCGATGTCTGGGGTGGATACCTTGGCGTGAGCTTCCTGCCCATAATTCTTAGGGCCAACATCCAATCCACCAGAAATGATGAGCGCATCGAGTCGGTCTGCGATGTCATTGGCATCAACATCAGGTGGAATAAACACAACTCTGCCACCAGCTCGCCGAACCACGTGAGCATATTGCGCGTGAGTTATTACAGCTTCAGCGGTCCACCCACCCCATGACGCTTCATTAAAGTGACAAGTAATTCCAATGAGCGGGCGATGGCCTGATTTCAATTTCATTTGATTTGTGCAATCCAGCCACCATCGACAACTAGGTCGATGCCGGTTATGAAAGATGCGTGTGAAGAAAGCAGGAAGGTAACAGCTTGCGCAATATCTTCTGGTGTGCCAAGTCTGCCTAGTGGAGTCTTATCTTCCATTCGGGTTTTTCTACTTGGATCTTCAATGTAAAGATCTTCAATCATTGGACTCAAAATCGCACCTGGACAAACCGTATTAGATCGAATTCGATCATTCGCCAGGTCCAAACTCAACGCTCGTGACAAAGAAACAACTGCTGCTTTGCTGACTTGATACGCATCCAACGGAGAGTCCATCGAGCGCAAGCCTGCAATGCTCGCAATGTGCACCATGCTACGACCATTGCCACGACGCATTGGCTCGACTGCAGCTACGCTTAATCTCCGCATTGCGTCAAAATTTATTGACATGACTGATTTCCAAATATCATCACTGATATCAAGTGCGGAACCATCACGTTCAAACCAAGCGACGCCAGCTGCATTCACTAAGTAATCTAAAGAACCGTCACCGGGAATTGCGCTGATAATTCTGGCGATAGCTGCGGGATCGGTTAGGTCCTCTTTAAGAAATTTAATGTCTCCAGAATCTAGTAAGTCAGATGCGGGTTCCTTGACATCGACTGCAACAACTCGAACTCCGGCACCAGCCAAAAGTCGCGCGGTCGCCTCACCAATTCCTCCGCCAGCGCCCGTAACTACTGCAGTCTGACCTGGCTCGATTCCGACTAAGTTTTCAGTAGTCACTTCATTAATCCTTTGAGCTCTTTAGCAACAAAATCCATCGCACCTGCTGCCTCAGGAAACAGCTCATCTAGACCAAAGAACCCGTGCACCAGAGTTGGAGCGTCATAAACTGAAACCTGCACACCTGCTGACTTTAAGGCTTCAATATAGAGTTCGCTTTGTGGTCGAATTGGATCACACTCTGCCATTACTACGACGGCAGGTGGGAGACCATGAAGATCTGCTAGCAATGGAGCAACTAGAGGGTCGTTAGCTTGATCAGGACTGCTCAGATAGTTTTCCTGATGCCACAGCATTTCATCACGATAAAGAATGTGTCCTTCATATTTCATATCGAACCCACGATCGAGGTCACAAGTAGTCACGGGATAGACCAGAATTTGCATTGCAATATGTGGGCCACCCTCATCTCGCAAAACTGCAGCTGCAACAGTAGCCAAATTTCCACCCGCACTATCACCAGCAACAGCAATGCGTTTTGGATCAATACCTAAAGTTTGCGCATTTTCCACCGCCCACGTGACAGCATCTACGGCATCATTTACGGCTACTGGAAACAAGCTATCTGGCCCACGCCGGTAATCGACACTAAGTACTGCAAATCCGGTTGCAAGCGCAAGCCTCCGCGTAGTCACGTCATGCGAATCAATGCTTCCAAGCAGCCATCCGCCACCATGGTAATAAACAACGAGTGGAACTACTCCCTCATTGCTTGCTCGATACAAGCGGCCACGAATTTTTGTATCTCTTACGTCGATAGTCACATCACGCGCAACTTCAATGTCAGGCTTAGTTAAGGCACCAAAATCAGATTCAAAATTCGCTCGAGCCTCTTGGACTGTTAGCAAGTGTGCGTTAGGTCTTCCCGATAAAGCAGAGTCGGCGAGCATTTTTGCGGCTACGGGATGTAGTGGCATAACTTTGTTTCCTTTGTTTGGTGACGTAAACGGTAATTTAGATTTCTAAATACGTTCGTAGTAGCGAATTCTTTCCCAATCAGTAACACAGCCCGAATCAAAAGCCCTCAACTCTTTTTGAACTGTAAGAGACAAGTGTTCATAAACATCGGGCCCAAATCCCTGCGATGCCACTTTTGATGAACTGAATGCGGCAACAGCTTGATGCATCGCTGACCACATACTCTTTACCGAAGGATCGCTCCATGCATTACCTGTTTGAATGTTTGGAATTGGCAATTTTTGGCCGATGCCTGACAGTCCAGCAATAATCATGCCACTGTATGCATAGTAGGGGTTTACGTCCGCGCCTGGAATTCGATTTTCAACTCGGAATGAAGGGCCACTACCAACTAGGCGAAACGCACATGATCTATTGTCATGTCCTACTGCTATCGCCGTTCCGGCAAACTGCTCAGGCAAAAATCTCTTGTACGAATTGATCGTTGGCGCCAAAAGAACGCCCAGCTCAAGTACATGATCGATCATCCCAGCAACAAAACTTCCAAACAAAGGTGACATACCTTCTGTGGTTTCATCCCAGCAGAGCGGGCGGTCACCTTCAATGGACCAAAGACTCATATGAAGATGACACGATGAACCAACCTCATCAATTTGAGGCTTCGCCATAAATGTCGTTGTCATTCCTGCGCGAGCAGCGATTTCTTTGACAGCGTGCTTGAATAGCACATGCCTATCGGCCATCTCCAAAACGGTGGTGTAGTCCAACGTAACTTCCTGTTGCCCCAGTCCCCACTCCGGCTTTGATGATTCGATTGGGATACCGAAGTCGTTAAGTCCATTTCTAATTTGAGAAATTAACCACTCATCACGTCCAGCTTGAATCATTTGGTAATCAGAACGGTAATTTGAAAGCATTTCTAGGTCTTGATAACCACGTTGCCACGCTTCATTTGGTGGTGTTCTTGAGAGGAAGAATTCAAGTTCAGAGGCAACCTTAAGTTCGATACCTTGTTCTTTAATTCTTGCTATCTGGGCTCGCAGAATTGATCGTGGTGCGATTGACAATAGTTCATCTGAGTCCAACTCGTAGGCGTCACAAAGCGCAATAACCGTTTTCGGTTCCCAAGGCACTCTTCGTAGGGTTGTCATGTCAGGTACCAAGCGAAAATCCATGTAGCCATTGTCGGCATTTGCCACCGGAAGTTCGATTGGATTCATGTCAATATCTACTGCAAAAACGAAACAGCTGGCATTAACTCCGTCGCCTTCAATACATAGCGTCTTGAAAGCATGGGCTGTTAGGCGCTTGCCTATCAATCTGCCATATGGATCCGGGGTGGCACACATGACAGTATCGACTGCGCCATCTTGCAAAAGTTCCTGCAGTTGTTCAAGTGATATTTTTCCCATTAAGTTTGAATCAGAACTCATATGTGCTCCATGTATCTCTTAAGTTCCCAATCGGTAATGTTTCCTCGCCACCATTTATCAAAGACTGCTAGTTCGCCTCGTCGCGTTGCTGCAAATGATGCAACAAATTCTGCGCCCAAATAATCGCGCGCAATTGGTGAAGCTTCAAAGGCATCAACAGCTTCTTGGAGTGTCGCTGCAAGGTATTGTCCGGATGTTGCTATGTCATCATCAGGCATCAATGCTGGACCTAACTTCAACTTCTCACTAATTCCATACAGTCCTCCAGCTAGGATTCCAATCGCAACCAAGTAAGGACTGGCATCAGCTCCTGGACGTCGGTGCTCAACTCGAGCGGCCTCAGCCGGAACATTCAGGATTGTTCGGCAAGCGGCATTTCGATTGTCGTACCCCCAGGTTGCTCTGTTCGCAACGAAGAACGCTGCATCAAGCCTTTTGTAGGAGTTTAGGAATGGATTGAACAAGACAGTCATATCGCCCATGCTGGCAACTAAGCCAGCGAGATATTGACTGGCTAGTTCAGATAGTTCGCCATTGCCATTAGAAAACACGTTCGAGCCTTCATGCAAAATACTTTGGTGCACATGACCGCCCGAGCCAGACTGATCCATATGTAGTTTTGCCATAAACGTGGCGCGTAAGCCTCGCTCTGCACATAGCTCACGGAAATATTGCTTTGCTCGAGCTGCTCTGTCTGCTGCCTCAAGCGCAGGTGCGGGCGAAAGTGTAAATTCCAAGAAGCCTGGGCCTAGTTCAGAATGGAAAGCTCCAAGTGGGATGTTTATTGCCTCCATGCGGGCCATAAATTCCTCAGCCAAATCGCTTGTTTCAGCAAGGCGCAGGAGACTGTACGCAGAGATTGTTCTGCCTAATGGAACTATTCCATCGGTTATCTCGCCAGCATGGCTCACATAAACTTCATATTCGTAACCAAGAATTGGTGTGAGCCCACGATCCTTAAAACCTTTATCAAGATTTTTGAGCACAGTACGTGGTGATTCCAGAACGGGGCGATCATCTTGATGGATCATGTCTGCAATGACGGCTTCGGTTGCTGGGTACCAGGGTAATTGCACTCGAGTGCTCTCATCCAGAATCGCGAAAGCATCTGGATATCCGTTATTTGCATTAGCAATCGGGGTATCCGTTACATCATCGGCTACGGACAACCCATAAACAATCATGCTCATTGCAGCGCGTTTTCCAGAACCAAGACTGTCGGCGCGAACAGATTTACCTCGTAAGCCAAGATCGTAATCCGGAATTTCAAGTCTTGCAGTTGGGACTCTCGGAATAGACATCGAGATCACTTCTCCTTTTCGGGCGATGGGTTTGATCCAAGATGATCAGGGCGCTTGCGACCTACACGTTCGTAAACAGAATCAGGAACTAGAGATGGGTCTTTGTAAACCCACCAAGTGCAAGATGGGTCCTCTCGATCTTGTGGCCAAACTGGTGCGTCAATAACGCGAGTCGGATACCCAATGCGATCTATCGGAGTTAGTTCATTTAAGAGACAACAATGAACACAATAAGAACAGACTCCGACTTTGTTCCATGCCCAATCATGAGGTTGCGTAGTGACAGCCATGTCGAATGGTGGACCAGGACGCGCTCCACCTACAGCTGCTTTATCAGACATGGCCCTGCCGCCAGATCCACATGGAGCAAATCGAAATCCAAGTCGATCTTCTTCTTCGATGATTTCTATATCCCCTAGTCGGTCCGGACCAGTTAAATGTCCGTGGAAACCATCTAAGATCGCAACCTGAAGTTGTCGAGAGGACTCTGACCAGTCCTGCACTTTTAAATCTAAACGTTTTTCATGAGCGTCATACCAATCGCCCATCAGCATGTCCCAAATCTCACGCAAGCATTCCTCGCCTTGTAACCTGACTGCGATATCTAGGACTCCATAAAGTACATCCACCGCATCATCGTGAGTTCGCTGCCAACTTGCACGCGCAGCTTCTACTTTTTCAGCAGCATCTGAAGCGCCCGCTTGAATTGCCACTGCACCTTCATTCGTCAAGGTGCAGTATGTCTGCCAACCGGATTCAAATTCATCAAAGGCTTCGTCGCCCAATAAGTTTCGAAGTCGAGCAACCTCTTCATCAAGTCCAGTTACGTTTCGGGCTCTTAGCCAATCGAGTACATCATCTGTCCAATGTCCATAGATATCATGCAGCTCATCTGCTTCTAGAAGCGTCATATCAAGCAACTGAATGGCTAACTCTGTATTGCCTTTTTCAATTTCATCGAACACAGTTCTATAAGTGCCAAGCGCTAAATCTGAAAGGCTTCCGGAGCGCACATTGCGCCCCAAGAACTCTTCATAAACAATTCCGCGAGTGCTTTCTTCAGAGGAGCTCATGTTGTACTGAAACCACCGTCAATTAGTAATGAGCTTCCAGTGATATAGGAGGCCCCTTCACTGAGCAAAAAAGCAATTGCTGACGCAACTTCTCTGGCTTGCCCGTACCGTCCCAGTGGCACTCGGCTGGCAGCTTGGGCTGGCAATTCTGCTACGCCAGCATGATTTGCAAAAGCCATTGGTGTCTGGATAAAACCCGGTGCTACTGCATTGGTACGAATTCCATAACGAGAAAGGTCGCGCGCCATTGAAACAGTGAGCATTGCAAGTCCCGCTTTCGATGCGGCATAGTGCGCTACTGGTTCTGGATTTATTAGAGCTACTACGCGTTCGGACTCAAGCGATGTAACATTTACAACCGCGCCGTGAGTCGATTTACGAAGCCATGGGAGCGCTGCCTTTGTGGTTAGGGCTGCTCCAACTAAATTAACATCGAGCATCCGATGCCAGTCTTGCGACGAAAGAGATTCCAGCCCAGCCTGTTGATGGATGCCTGCACAATTGACAACATAGTCAAGTGCGCCTTCACCCAAAAAATCCGCGAGCACCTTTGACAGTAATGCTTCATCGGTTACATCAACGACTGCTTGTCTGATCAAAGGATTGGTGACTGACTCATTTGGCGCAGCTCTATCAAGAGCAATGACGCTAATTCCACACTCAACTAACACATCAACTGTTGCAGCGCCGATTCCTGATCTGGCTCCGGTCACTAATGCGGTATTACCTGAAAAGGAAAGTTTGAGCATTTCTGCCATTAGGAGTTTCCTTGTACTTCAGGAATTGTTTGTCCCCCGTCAACGATTATGCTTTGTCCAGTAATGAAGCCCGCAGATGTGCTGGCAAGAAATTCAACTGTTGCTGCAATGTCATCTGGCGAACCCATTCGGCCCACTGGAATAATTCGTGTGACGGAATCCATGAGTCCTGGTTCGGCATATAGCTCTTCTAATGATTCCGTGAGAATTGTTCCAGGCGCCACACCATTGACAGTAATTCCAAGTGGTGCAAGTTCTACTGCAAGTGCTCTCATTAATCCGTCGGTCCCACCCTTGGATGCAGAGTAATGAGTGAGTCCGCTGATTCCAGTTCGAGGTCCAGTAATTGAACTGATAAATACGATGCGCCCTGAATCAGAATCTGCTAGGTGTGGAGCAGCTGCTTGCGTTAATAGAAATCCACTCGTCAAATTCGTGTCCATTACTGAATGCCAGTCAACTAACGATAAGTCTGCAAAGGCCTGCTCGGGGTAAATGCCGGCGTTGTGCACAAGAACATCTAGTGAACCAAGTGTCGTCACGGTTGCATTGATCAACTCAGAGACTGAACCGCTCTGATTTAAATCTGATTGAAAGAACCGAGCTACTCCACCCTCAGAATTAATCTCATTCTCGAGTGCTTCACCAGCTACCTGGTCTCTGCCACTAAAGGCAACGGCATAGTTGCGTGATGCTAGCCATCTAACTATGCCTTTACCGATACCACGTGTTCCACCAGTGATTAAAACTGTTCTGAGGCCATGTTCAATACTCATTTACCTGCTCCAAACTGTGTTAAGTGTGCATCCCACGCAGAGTTAAAGCACTCTAGTGGCGCACGGATTATTCCAGCACCAATCTGGCCGCCATCACGTCCAGCCAGTCCTACATCCATCACTGGTAATATTTCTGTTTGTAGCACGCGACGGATATCAATTCCGGTAGGAGTTCCTCGGAAGTTAAACACTGGTATCAAGTAGTCAGGGTTCTCACTTGCTGTAATTTCATACATCGATAGATTTCGTTCCATCATTACTTCGGATGAGCCACCTTGGTAATTTTGCAAACTAAATGCGCAAGCTTGGGCAAAACCACCAAGCCCAATGGTTTCTGTGATCGGACTCTCGCCACCCATCCAGGTGATTTCATCCTCAGTGTGACCCTCAAAAAGCTGGCCCTCTGTTATCGGCGCTGGGCCGTTGAACCATTCATCACCGAGACCGGCAATTCGAATTGAGAATCCGCGACAGCTAAACGCCATTGCAGTTACGATCGTCGATCCCTCAACACCTACCATCGAATCAGCTGAAGCCTTTGCGGCCGCCATTGATAGCCGTAAGAAAAAGTAATCATTCTCCGCTATGTGTATTGCAGTCTCAGCGACATCTTTTCGTCCTTCTTCTGCCATTGACAAAAACGCTGGCAAAATCTCACGAGTAAACAACAATGACGCTGCTGCATTACGACTATGAAGTTCGTCTCCCATGCGCAATGCCTTGGCCATGAGTGGCTTTAGCGGAACTCCTTTGACACGCCTGATTGCTTCACCAACTACAGGAGCCAATACATCGTTGACATACATTAGGCGCGAATGGACACCTTCGTCATAACATCCGTAGTTAAGTCTTCGAGGATCCTTACCTTCGTAGAAGTTACAGAATCCAATGTTTCCATGTGTTCGATTTTCAACAACAAAAACTGGCATGGAAGCGGTGTAGATTCCCGCGAGAGAACCAACGGCTCCATAATCGTGGCAGGAACCCACAATAATATTGCCGCGTTCGAATCCTTCGATTGCTTCTTCTCTCGTCGCAGCCAGACCTTCAAACAAAGCGCCACCTATTAATGCATCTCGCTGGCCACCGACGTATTCAGACCACGGCATCGGAGCGCCACTGGTAAGTATTAGGTTGGGCAAGTAGCCGGGAATCACTTCAATAGCAGGGCGTACATCAACAACTACTGGGTCGGCTGCAAAAAGCCGAGACAATGCTTCAGAATTTGCAGCATCAATTAGGTCACTTCTAAATGGCTTGTTGAGTAAACCACTGTCATTGCTTTTCATCGAGCGACAAATCCTCCATCAACAAGAATTGTCTGAGCAGTGATAAATGATGCTCGCTCAGAAAGCAAGAATTCAACAACTTCAGCTACTTCCTCAGGCTCGCCGATTCGATTAAGAATTGCTTGCGCCGCAGAGGATTCTTCACCACCTGAAACTAATGCCATGGACGGGCTCATCGGCGCGCGAATTACACCTGGGGCAACGTTGTTAACTCGGATTCTGCGTGAGGCTAGTTCCACTGCTAAGTATGTTGTGTATGCGCCAACGCCAGCCTTTGTTGCACCATATACAGAGGCACCAACAAATCTGCCTATGTATCCGGTGACGCTTCCAATGTTTACTATTGCCCCACCATCTCGGATAAATGGTGCGAAGGCATCAGTGACTCTAGCTGTACCCGCGAGATTAACTTGGAACATAAAGTTCATTGATTCTTCGAGCGTGCGGCCCAGCAGTGTGTCTCGGAGAACTCCTGCACAGTTAACGACGCCTGCCCACTCGCCCCCAGTATTTTTCACTGCTGCATCGACAGATTCACGGCTTGTAACATCAAGTTCAATATGTGAAATTCCGATGTTTTCCTTGGCCTTCATGTCTACCAATTCGATAGCTTTTGGTAAGTCTCCCGAAACTGGTGTCCAACCTACGTCTCGAAGTTTTCGGCAGATTGCCATGCCTATGCTTCCGGCACCACCTGTTACCAAAACTCGGCCAAGATTTACTTTGTTTTCTGTATTGTCAACCACATTTTCAGTATCCTCGCCACTTAAGTGGCAGTCAAGCGTTTCTACTAAATATCTATGGTGTTTAGAATGCCCTTAACATCCAAACAATTTGGAATTACTCATTCAAAGTTTCGAACGTTTTTATAAACATAAAAAAGACTAGAGCTCGGTATACATGCGCCGAGCTCTAGTCTTTATTGACTTACTAGCGTTGCATTTCGATTAAGAAATGGCTTTAGTTTTTACTCTCCAGCTTGTGTGAAGACTGTGCTACCGATTTTTTCGTACAAATTCGGCTTTGCAGACTTCCACCAGATTGCAAGCAGGGTCGGAACTACTGCGAAGGCAAGTACCGCCCAAGGGAGAATTTTAATTGCAGCTGTTTCTCCCTGACCGCCCGTAGCGAAGTCAATGTTGCTTAGTACAAGGTAGACCACGTACGCACAACCAAGACCACCGATTACCGGAGCAAGCATTGTCTTGAAGACGTTTGCAGTTTCAGGGTGCATTTTCTTTACATGGAAGTACCAGATAACGGAAAGTGCGGTTAATCCCTGGGCACTTAGCAAACATACGGTTGCGAAAATTGCCAAAACTGTATACAAGCCAAGATATGGATCAATACCCAAAACGTAAGCGCCAACAACAACTACAAGAGTTACGACTGTCTGAGTATTAGATGCAAAGTATGGTGACTGGTACTCAGGATGTGTGCGGCCTAGTGCCTTTGGCAATAATCCATCACGACCGAAAGCGAAAAGGTATCTAGTAGCAGAGTTATGGATAGCTAGTGCGCAAGCAAAAGATCCACCAACTACTACCCACTGGAAACCAACTACGCCCCAATCGCCAACATACGTTGCCATTGGAGTGTACAAAAGTTCAAACGGAGTTGCGCTTGACGATAGTTCAACCGCTTTTGCTGCACCATTGCCTGCAACTGCCATCCAGGTGATGAATGTGTAAAACACACCAATTCCTACGACCGCAATCAAAGTCGCTTGTGGAACGATCTTCTTTGGATTTTTCGATTCCTCACCAAAAATAGCTGTCGTCTCAAAGCCAACCCATGACCAGAAAGCAAAGAGAAGTCCGATTCCGGCTGCACCAGCGGCAACACCAGTACCTGCAAAATTTTCAGGCAAACTTGTGAAAGCCTTCGCAGGATTCAAAGTCTCAAACATTAGTCCATCAGGACCGCCGCCCTTAAACAGAACACCAAATGCCATTGTGGCCAGAAGGAATACCTCGAGGACCAGTACTACGCCAAGTACCTTCATTGCAACACTGATGTCCCTGTACGAGAGAAAGCCAATCAAGAAAATGGTAATGAGTGCGTAAACAATCCAAGGAAGTGTGACATTGAATGTATCGACCATTAGCGTGTCAACAAAAACAGTCAAGACACCAATTAGAGCAGCTTCAATGCTGATATAGGCAGCTGTACTAAGCCAGCCTGTACCAAATCCAACTGGTTTGTTGAGTCCACGCGAAACGAAGGTGTAGAAGGCTCCTGCCGAAGTAATGTGCTTTGCCATAGCGACAAATCCCACACTAAATAGGGTTAGGATTATGGTCGCAAAGATAAAGCCAGCTGGCGCGTAAATGCCGTTTCCGTATCCAACTGCAATCGGTGAATTAGCTGTCATAGCGGTGATAGGAGCAGAGAATGCCACTACGAAAAATAGCACTCCAACTAGACCGAGTGCGTTCGGTTTCAGTTGCCCCTCTTTGTGTCCTACTTTTGTAGAACCTTGATCATTTTGTGTCATTAGCGATCCTTTGACTCATGGACTCGAATCCTTTTTCTTTCAGACCCAAATCACAACTTAAGCACACTGAGAGACCGTGCTTTTTTGAAGCGTATGGTACCTATAGGTCGGTGTCAACGACATTTCTATAAATGGCACTTGACGATATCCCATTAAACAGTGAGTTTTTTGGGATATCTGTGGGAATAATCCAAGAGAATGCGATTGCCCAAGAAGTAACCTACCTTTTAACTATGTTGCTCAAAAGATTCCCACTGGTTCTCGTAGCCGCCCTATTGGTTGCAGGTTGCTCCGGGCAAACAGAATCGGCAAGCTCACCAGCACCAAGTAACGAAACAAGTCTTCCAACAGCATCGGCCTCACCTGAAGAGGTCTTTGATCCAGTTTCATTACCTGCGCTTATGCAAACCGAAATCACTGGAACCGACTTGGTAGTTGGCGATGCTATTGGCAGTACTGCTAAGTACACAAGACATCCAGTAACTTACAAAGCAAATGAATTCACTATCTCGGGAATCATGAACATCCCTAAAGGTGAAGGCCCATTTCCAACTTTGGTTCTAGGACACGGCTACATAGATACTGACATCTACACATCAGGGCGCGGTCTAAAGCGCGAGCAAGATTACTTAGCCAACCAGGGTTACATAGTTCTACACACTGATTATCGAAATCATGCTGGCAGTGATGATGATCCAAACATCGACTCGACTTTACGTTTGGGCTACACAATTGATGTCATTGCTGCTGCTCGCGCCCTTCGGGCTGCAGGATTGCCACAAGTTGATACTGAAAAGATCGGTTATCTTGGTCGATCAATGGGTGGTGGAATTGGTTACAACGTTGCCACCGTTGCGCCTAATGAATATGACGCGATCATTTTGTATGCACCAGTCAGTGCCAACTACGTTGATAACTTCAATAAGTGGGGACGAAACATGCCGGCAGTTGGAAACCCAATTATTGAGAGGTTTGGAAGCCCAGAAGATACCCCAGAATTTTGGGCCGGGATCTCAGCAGAAAACTACTTCGACAAGATCGATGATCCAATAATGATTCACCACGGATCTGCGGATGACACCTGCCAATTAGCTTGGTCGGAGCGAGCAGCAGATCAGATGCAAGCACTCGACAAGGATGTAACTCTTCATGTTTATGAAGGAGAGCAGCATGCCTTTGGCCCACAGTGGGAGTTATCCATGCAGCGAAGCGTGGAGTTTTTTAAACAGAATTTGTAAGGCTGAACTTACTCTGCTCATCGAGTTGAAGCCTGCGCATCAGCCGATGAGCCACCTGTGAGAATCGGACTCACGACCTACGCATTACGAGTGCGTTGCTCTACCCCTGAGCTAAGGTGGCTTGTTGCATGAGCAACTTTGTCATTCTAATCGAAACTTACTAAGCCGATTTTCGGTTAATCGCCTTCATGCCTTCACGCTTTGCAAGTGGCGTTAACTCTGGATGATCCTTAACAAATTTCTTCACAGCATTTGGATCGATGTAGGAATAGCTTCGTAGTGCCCAGCCAAGTCCCTTGGCAATGAAAAATTCCGTCTCTTCGGTTTTCAGTTCACATAGGGCAAAAAGTCGAGTGCTATTTGTTTTGGTTCTTAGGGTTAGTTGATGGATTAGGGCTGATCGCACTAGCCAGATGTTCTTGCTCTTTATCCACTCAAACATGGTCGCTTCAAGTTCAGGATTTGCGGCCACAACTATCTCTACTGAAGTACGAATTGAATCAACCGTGTCCCACCAAGACTTATTTGTAATGAACCATTTGGCATCACGCTTTACATAACTAGGCGAAAATCGCTTGGCGTTCTTAGCCAAAATGTCGCATGCAACATATTGAAATTCGCGCTCTGGCTGGGCCCAGAGTTCTTTGCATAAAGCGATTAATTCTTTTTCCGATAAGTGCTTTGAAGCAGCGACTAAATCTTTACCAAGTTCCCGTCGTAACGGAGTTTTGATCCCAAGGAATTCAAATTGGTTCCGCATGTATGCGGCGGCGCCTTCTGCAACTTCGTGATCCGCTACTTTTTCGAATTTACTTCGTAGCTGCTTTACCTGATTCGTCATACGGATGTGAAAAAGCTAAAAGTTACTTAAGCCAAAAGTCTTGCCAGCGAATAAATATCAAAGCCATGATGATTAAGTAAGACGCTGCAACAAGTATCCACTTCAAGGCGACAATAATTTCAGAAAGTGATTTTCCAAGACTTAAGCGTTCGCTTGCAAGGTTGTCTGTTGTTACTTGCCAGAAGATTGGGATTGTTACCGCCCAAACCACCATGCACCATGGGCAAAGCGCACCAATTACATAAAGGCTTTGGCTGACTAACCAGATGACGAAAACCATTCCTGCAACCGCGCCAAGATTTAGTCCAAGCCACATTGACCGTGGCAGTTCAACGCCTGCAAAGAGCAAAGCTCCAAACATGACCACAACGGTGAAACCGATGACACCTAGAACTGGATTAGGAAAACCAAAAAGAGATGCTTGTTCGGTATTGATAACGGAACCACAGGAAAGCACAGGATTAATGTCACAGTTAGGCACAAAATCTGGATTACTAAGTACTGCAATCTTTTGAATTATCAATTCAATGGAGGCAAAAATTCCGATGATTCCACCAACGACAAGGACCCAAGCAGTTTGTCGATAACTGGCTTTTTGGTTTTCCATTAACTAATTTCCATCTCTCCGGTGACTTACTTCAACTCTAATGCACGAAGGTTAGGGACCATCCGTGCAAACAACGTCTGCTTCTGCTTCCCCAGTTAAGTAGAAGTTATCGACTATTTCATCAATGCAATCTGAGCCTTGGTAGTAAGCCGTGTGCCCATCTCCATCCAACGTAAGCAAGACGCCTTTAGACAACTGCGAAGCCAAAGCCTGACTCCACTCGTATGGTGTTGCCGGGTCATTAACCGTTCCAACGACCAAAATTGTCGGAGTTCCAGGTGCTGTGATTTCTTTAGGTACACCAGTGGCTTCGGCCTGCCAATAGCTACAACTGATGTTGCTCCAGGCTAAGTACTCACCAAAGTTAGCTGCCACCTTTTTCCACTCACTAGCAAGGGCAACAGTTTGTTCCGTTGTGGCGCGGTCTGGACGATCTAAACAATTTACTGCAGCAATAGCGTCATTTGAGTTGTCTTTAAAGCTGCCATCAGATTGTCGACCTGTATAAAAGTCAACGCTGGAAGCAAGGCCTGAGTAATCACCATCAAAAGCAAAACCCAAGTTGGTACGCAATTCTGGCCAACCGTATTGCTTGTCATAGAGCGATCCAACAACACCTAAAGTTCCCATCGCTTGGGTAAACAACCGACCGTCATCCAGAGTTATTGGATTTGCATCAAGTGCAATGAGTAAATCTCCGACTTCAGAAACTCCAGCTGCACCACTTGCATCAAGTGGGCAATCTGATTGGGTCGCACAGTGATCAACAAAACGCGTCAGTGCTAATTCGAAACCTAGTGCTTGTCCGTAAGAGAGCTGTTCGTTAGTAAGCGTTGGATCAATCGCACCATCAAGCAACATGCGGCCGACTCGGTCTGGGAATAAGTCGGCGTAAGTCGCTCCCAAAAAAGTTCCGTAACTCTTTCCGAGCCAATTCAACTTTTCGTCACCCAATAGCGCCCGCAAAATGTCGATGTCTCTAGTTGCACTTACCGTGTCAAGAAACTTGAAGGTATCTGGGGAATTAGTTGCACATGTCTGACCAAACAGTTCAGCCATTTGTTGAGCTTGATCGATTTCAGTTTGATCATCTGGAGAACCATCAAGTGCGATATATTCTTCAGTCTGTTCATCGCTCAAACATTCAACTGGTGTGCTCTCACCAACGCCACGTGGATCAAAACCAACAATGTCAAAGTTTTCCCGCAGGGTATTGCTCACTACATACTCGGCATAGGTCGTGTATTCAATACCTGAGCCGCCGGGTCCACCAGGATTCAGAACTAAAGACCCTTGCGCCGAACCAGTTGCTAGCTTTCTAATGGCAGCGATTTTCATAGCTCCATTGGCTGGATTCGCATAATCAATTGGCACATTGAATGTTGCGCACTCAAAACCGTCATTGCAATCTGACCATTCGAGTTGTTGTGCGTAGTAACCCTCAAGTCCATCACCTTCTGGAACTAAAGCGCTTTCACTTGGCGTTGCTGAATTGCCATCAGTGGTGTCTACTTGAATGATCCGATAGCCCAGAGTGATGGCGATGGCCACAAAGATCACAAGGACTATGGCTAGAAATTTCCGCAAGAACGCTCCCAAAAAGTATCTATCTTGACCTTAAACCAGAGTCAGACGATCGCGAAACTATCCAACTATTGCGGTAAGCCGCGGATCGCGAAGACTTACCAATAGTGACTCAAAAGCATTCAGTGGATTAACGTTTGCAACAATTTGATCGCGCGCTTCGGTAATTGCAGCAATTCTTCGCAATGTTGCTGATTCATCATCAACACTTGCCACTCGCTCAATTGACTCACGTAGTTCTTCATTTACTAGCTCAACATCTGCGCCAGATTGAATAACTAAGACATCTCGGTAATAACCCGTTAAGTCCAACAAAACTCGATCGTATTGATCACTTAGGACTCGGCGGCGGCGAGACTTTGCGCGATCATCTAGATCCTTAAGCGCACTCTTCATTTGTCGCTCAACCGTCTTGAGTCCCTTACCTTCGGCACCATCACCAAATGCCGTGCGAATATCTTGATCATCTTCTTGATCCAGTGGTGTCGCGATGGCATCGGCATCTGCGTTAGCGCTAGCAACAATTTTGTTGGCTTGATCAAAGCATGAGCTGACAACTCGAAGATTTGTCGGGATGTCCAAGATTTGTTTGCGGCGTAGTCGCACACTCTCATCGGTTGCCAGTGCTCGAGCTCGACCAATGTGGCCTTGCGCAGCGCGGGTTGCCCAGGCCGCCATTGCTGGATCAATTCCAAAGCGCGCCGTTAATTGCTGCGAGATCGCAGCAAACGTTGGTGAAGTGAGTGCAACATGGCGACAACGGCTACGAATCGTCGGGAACACATCATCAACCGTTGGAGCGCAAAGGAGCCAAACTGTTGCTGGTGGTGGTTCTTCAAGTGACTTAAGCAAGGTGGAAGCTGCATCGATGCGGAAACGATCAACATCTTCAACCACAATTACGTGCCATGGTGATCGCGTTGGAAGCAGTGATGCGCGCTCAATCAAGTTTCGCGTTGCTTCGACTTTGTAGTTGATACCTTCAGGCACGATGTGTTCCACATCAGGATGAACACCTGCCGCAACATTTCGACAATCAATGCATTCACCACAACCACCATTCGGACAGATGAGTGATGCAGCAAAGGCAAGAGCAAGTGTGCTTCTTCCACTTCCTGGAGGGCCAGTGATTAACCAAGCATGTGTCATAGCATCGCCACGTTCACCGACTGCAACTTTCGCAGCATCAGTTGCCGCGTGCTTCATTTCTTCAACGGCATGCTCTTGACCAATCAAGGAATCAAAAACATTCATCGCGATGCGAGCACTCCATCGATTGCGGTACGAACTGCAGCTGCAACATCATCTTTTGGTGCAGTCGCATCAATGACTACGTTTGGATAAGGCGAGGCCGCCGCGATATCACGGAAGGCTTGGTGCACGGCTTCGTGGAAATCGCGGGACTGGATCTCCATGCGATCTGTGCCATCCATGCGCTGTTCGCCTGCTTCATGCGGGACGTCTAAGTAAATAGTGAAGTCTGGAATCAAGTTTCCAGTTGCCCAAAGGCTCAAGTCACGGATCTTGTCCGCTCCAAGTCCACGTGAAAAACCTTGGTAAGCAATGGAGGAATCAAAGTAGCGATCGCAGATAACTGTTGCACCACGTTCCAACGCTGGACGAATCAAGTTAGCCGCATGATCAGCGCGTGAGGCTGCGAATAGCAATGCTTCGGTGTGATCAGGCATGTCGGTGATTTCTGGATCCAACAAAATGTTGCGAATCTTTTCGGCAGTTGGTGTGCCACCAGGTTCGCGAGTTAGAACTACTTCATGGCCCAGTGATTGCAAGTATTCAGCAAGGCGCTTTGAGTGCGTAGATTTCCCAGCGCCTTCACCGCCTTCAATCGCAATAAAAAATCCGGTAGTCACGACTCAAACTCTAGCCAACTGGTGTGACGTCAGATTCGACAGGCGCTGAACCAACACCGGTCTTAGTTTTTGCTGCTGCCTTTTTTGCTGCCGCACCGCTAATTACTTTGGTAGTTCCAACGGTTTTCTTGGCAGCCTTCTTTTTGGCAGTAGCTTTCTTCTTCGCTGGCGCCTTCTTTGCTGCAGCCTTACGTGCTGCTGGCTTCTTTACAGATGGACCAGCTGCGCGACGCTCAGCTAACAAGTCAGATGCGCGCTCAATCGAAATCGTCTCGACGGAATCGCCACCACGAAGTGATGCGTTAGTTTCACCATCAGTGATGTAGATACCAAAGCGACCTTCACGAACCACAACTTCTTTTTGAGTTGAAGGATCAACGCCAACAATCTTTAGTGGACCGGCTGCCTGTCCCCGACCGCGTCGAAGTTTTGGCTGCGCAAATAGAGCGAGCGCTTCTTCAAGCGTGCAACTGAAGATTGATTCTTCATCTGGCAGTGTGCGGGAATCTTTACCCTTTAACAAGTAAGGACCATAACGACCGTTCTGAGAAGTGATTGGCTCACCTTCAGTTGGATCTAAGCCAATTTCACGTGGCAAGGTAAACATCCGAAGTGCATCGTCAAGAGAAACTTGTTCAACATCCATAGTTGAAAACAACGATGCGGTGCGAGGCTTTTCTTTCTTGGGTGAACCTTCTGGCAATACTTCAGTGAAGTAAGGACCATAACGTCCAGTCTTCGCCATGATCACACGTTCAGTTTCTGGATCCACACCAAGTTCACGTTCACCTGAAGGTGCATTGAAAAGTTCTTCAGCTTTTTCGGCAGTCATTTCATCTGGTGCAAGATCTTGTGGAATATTCGCGCGCTGCAAAGTTTCGCCTTCACCGCGTTCCAGGTAAGGACCATACTTACCAACACGAATAATTCCTTCGTGACCTTCAATTGGAAGTGATGCCATTGCTCGAGCATCAATGTCACCATAGACCGAAACCAATGGAGCTAAGCCAGGGAAAATTGAGCCTTCAGTTTTTTCGCCGAAGTAAAAGCGCTTGAGAACTTCTAACCGGCCTTGTTCACCATTAGCAACTTCATCCAGTACCTCTTCAAGTGATGCGGTGAAGTCATAGTCAACAAGTTGGGTGAAGTTTTCTTCCATCAAACGAGTAACTGTGAATGCTAGGAAGTGCGGAACTAATGCGCTACCGCGCTTCCACACATAACCCTGGTCAATAATGCGGCTAACGATTGCGGCATAAGTTGAAGGGCGGCCGATACCAAGTTCTTCAAGCTTTTGAACCAAAGTGGCTTCGGTGTAACGAGCTGGTGGATTTGTCGAGTGACCGCTTGGTTCCAAAGAAACTGCAGTCACTGAATCCCCTACCTTCACGGCTGGCAAGCGACGAGCTTCGTTCTTTTCGTCTTGGTCTTCGTCAGCATCATCGTATGCAGCCATGTGTCCACGGAAAGTAATGACAGTTCCACTTGCTGAGAATTCAGCATCACGGCCATCGCCACTGGTTGCACCAATACGAATCGTTGCAGTAGTTCCCTTGGCATCAGCCATCTGGCTGGCAACGGTGCGCTTCCAAATCAAGTCGTACAGCGCGAATTCATCGCCAACTAATTCGCCAGCAACTTCAGCCGGGGTGCGGAATACGTCACCAGCTGGACGAATTGCTTCGTGTGCTTCCTGAGCATTCTTAACTTTGCGATCGTAACGACGTGGTGCTTCGGAAACATGATCGCTTCCATAAAGTTCGGCAGCTTGTTTGCGCGCTGCATTTAACGCAGTGTCAGACAGTGTTGTTGAGTCAGTACGCATGTAAGTGATGTAACCGCGTTCATACAAAGCTTGCGCTACACGCATAGTGCGCTGCGCTCCCCACTTCAGACGACCTGATGCAGCTTGTTGCATTGTTGAAGTCATGAATGGTGCTTTTGGCTTACTTGAGTATGGACGATCATCAACTGAACGAACTTCAAACTTTGCACCACTTAGTGACGTACACAAACTCTTTGCGACATCTTCATCGAGATGAACGATGCTGGCATCTTTAAGTTGAGCAAGTGAATCAAAATCTTTACCTTGGGCAATCTTCTTGCCATCAACTGCAACTAAATTTGCACTGAATGATTGTGGATCGAAAGTTCCTTCGATGTCCCAATACGAAGCGCGCTTGTAAGCAATGCGCTCGCGTTCTTTTTCGACAATGAGTCGAGTCGCAACAGATTGCACGCGCCCTGCAGAAAGACCAGCTTGAACCTTGCGCCAAAGAACAGGTGAAACTTCGAAACCATACAAGCGGTCGATAAGGCGGCGAGTTTCCTGGGCATCAACCAGTTGCATATCAAGATCGCGAGTTGACTCGGCAGCGTGCCTGATTGCCTCTGGAGTAATTTCGTGGAACACCATTCGGCGCACTGGAACTTTTGGTCGAAGGATTTCCATGAGGTGCCAAGCAATTGCTTCACCTTCGCGGTCCTCGTCAGTTGCGAGTAATAGTTCGTCAGCGTCGGCAAGCATTCGCTTTAGCTCGGTGACTTTGTCCTTCTTTTTGGAGCTAACTACGTAATAAGGAGTGAAATCATCCTCAACATCAATAGCCATTCGGCCCCAAGGCTGCTTCTTGATTTCAGCCGGCACATCGACAGCGCGCTCAGGCAGGTCGCGAACGTGACCCACAGACGCGGTCACTTCGTATCCTGGGCCAAGGTATTTTTGAATGGTTTTAGCCTTGGCTGGAGATTCGACGATAACCAGACGGCGTGTTGTCGACAAAAGGATTCCCTTCGGCAAATGCAAAAGACTCTATATATAGAGTCAAAAGCGCTATCCCCGAGAGTGTGCCTTATCGCCTAGGGGCATTGTCAAACTGGCGAGTCTGTTCCGCGAGTCGCAACCCACTGGGGATTGGGGTTTATTCCCTTTAGTTGCAAGGTGTTTCGGGCAAAAAAAGAACCCCAACCGCGAGGCTGGGGTTCTTTTAGTGATTTTGTCGTTAGCTGGCCATTGCCTCTTCGCCAACCGCTATTGGTCGACGCTTGGAAATGATGATTGAAACGATGATTACGGCGGTAGCTGCTGCTGCCAATCCGATTCGCAACGCATCATTGTTTTCAAGAGTCATGACTACGACAGCAGGTGCGATCAGCAATGCAACAAGGTTCATAACCTTAAGCAATGGGTTGATTGCAGGTCCTGCAGTGTCCTTGAATGGGTCACCAACAGTGTCACCGATAACGGTTGCAGCATGAGCTTCTGAGCCCTTGCCGCCGAAGTGTCCGTCTTCGACGAACTTCTTCGCGTTATCCCAAGCTCCACCAGAGTTGGAAAGGAATACTGCCATCAAAGTTCCAGTTGCAATTGTGCCGGCTAGGAAGGAACCAAGGGCGCCAATTCCTAATCCGAAACCAACTGCAATAGGAGTCAAGATTGCAAGTAGACCTGGTGTTGTTAGTTCGCGCAAGGAATCCTTGGTCACGATGTCAACAACGCGGCTGTAATCTGGAAGTTCCGTTCCAGCCATGATGCCTGGCTTCTCGCGGAACTGACGGCGAACTTCGAAGATCACCGATCCAGCTGCGCGGGATACTGCGTTGATTGCAAGTCCACTAAACATGAATACAACAGCTGCACCGATCAACAAACCAAATAGGTTCGCTGGGTTTGAGATGTCTAGAGTTCCGGTGTACTGCAAGTCACTTGTTGTGAAGCTCTTTGCAGCATTTGTAACTGTGTCGCGGAATGCGCCGAACAATGCAGTTGCAGCAAAGACTGCGGTTGCAATTGCAATGCCCTTGGTAATGGCCTTAGTTGTATTACCAACTGCGTCAAGATTTGTTAGTACCTGTGCGCCTTCACCATGAACGTCGCCGGACATTTCAGCAATGCCTTGTGCGTTGTCAGAAACTGGACCGAAGGTATCCATCGAAACGATGACACCAACAGTGGTTAGCAAACCAGTTCCGGCAAGTGCAATTGCGAACAAGCCAAGAATTACTGATGCACCACCGAGCAAGTACGCACCGTAAAGTGCAGCACCAATCAATAGCGCAGAGTAAACCGCGGATTCCAAACCAAGTGAGATGCCAGCAAGAATTACAGTTGCTGGTCCAGTTAGGGATGACTTTGATACGTCATCAACTGGCTTGCGGTTAGTTTCTGTGAAATACCCAGTTAATTGCTGGATTGCAGCAGCCAAAACGATACCTATAAGTACTGCACCAATCGCCATGTGACGAGGATTGACTGCTACACCTTCAGCCAAACCAAAGGTTGGATCTGAAACTGCTTGAAGTTCGCCAAGCGTTGCTGGCAAGAATTGGTAGGCAGCAAGTGCCACTAACACTGCGCTAATTATCGCCGATAAGAAGAAGCCACGATTGATCGCGCTCATTCCGGAACGATCGCCAGCGCGTGGTGTAACTGCGAAGATACCTACGACTGCGGTGATAACACCGATTGCAGGAACTACTAATGGGAAAACCAAACCGATTTCACCGAAGGCGGCTTTACCAAGAATTAAAGCGGCAACAAGTGTTACTGCATATGACTCGAAGAGATCTGCAGCCATACCTGCACAGTCACCTACGTTGTCACCAACGTTATCTGCGATTGTTGCAGCGTTGCGTGGGTCATCTTCTGGAATACCCTGTTCAACTTTTCCAACCAAGTCAGCACCGACGTCAGCAGCCTTAGTGAAGATACCGCCACCAACGCGCATGAACATTGCAAGAAGTGCCGCACCAAAGCCAAAGCCTTCAAGAACCTTGGGCGCTTCACCCTGGTAAACCAAAACTACGATTGCGGCACCGAACAAACCAAGACCAACAGTGAACATGCCAGCCACACCACCAGTGCGGAAAGCGATCTTCATTGCTTCTTGTTCGCCACTGGTGTTTGCGGCATTTGCTACGCGAACGTTGCCACGAACTGCAAGCCACATACCCATGTAGCCGGTGATACCGGAAAATACTGCGCCAACTAGGAAGAACAGGGAACGACCGATGCGCTCATTCTGTGTTTCAGCTGGAAGTAGGAATAACAAGAAGAAAACCAAAACGGCAAAAATCGCAAGAGTGCGGAACTGGCGATTTAGATATGCCGAGGCGCCTTCCTGGATTGCTAATGCAATCTTCTTCATACTGTCGGTGCCTTCGCCGGCTGCCAAAACTTGGCGTACCAAAACTGCGGCTACACCAAGTGCAGCTAACGCAATCAGGGCGACGATGACCACGGTTGTGTAATTGGATCCAGTCAGGGCTACTTCCTGGCTGGCGACATGTGCAAATGCAGACATGGTTCTCCTTGTTGGGGGTTCTCTTGAAAAATCTTATGAGATCAAGGGGAATTGGCTGGTACTAGGTCGGCTAAATAAGGAAAAAACTTATTGCCTCGTTATTGGGGTCAATTTGCGCCCAATGAAACAAAGAGTTCTCGGGCTGCCGCTTCATCCCAGATCACTGAGGATCCGGCTGCAGTATTGGCATCAGTCTGGGAAACCGGCACGGTGGTCAGCGTTCCATTTCCATTGGACAGCCCCCGCATTGCTCTGGCGAGGGTGCCGACATCGATTACTGAATCGCCTTCACCAACTTTTACAGATGCAGTTCCAGCATCTACCAGCTTCCACATGCTGATCGGATTAAGTAGCACAGCAGGCGTTGCAACTTTTTTCATTACTGAACTTAAGAATTGTTGTTGTCTTTCGATACGACCCAAGTCGCCCATTGGATCTGCGTAGCGCATTCGCACATAAGCCAAAGCATTCTTGCCGTCGAGTTCTTGACAGCCAGCTAACAAATTAAGTCCAGAGTTTTCATCTGTTACATCAGCTGGTACACACATGTTCACTCCGCCAACAGCGTCAGTAATATCACGAATTCCTTTGAAGCCAACTTCCATGTAGTGATCAATGTGTAATCCGGTATTACGTTCCACAGTTTCTACAAGTAACGGTGCGCCACCCTTGCCATACGCGGTATTGATTTTGTTCTTGCGATCTTCGATAGCTGAACCATCAAGTGCAATGTGTGCAGGGATTGTCACATAAGAATCGCGAGGCAAACTCACCAGCGTTGGCTTTCCGCTCTCATCAATATTGATGATCATTAAGGTGTCAGTGCGTTGGGAGCCTTCATCTTTGCCAGTGCGCAATTCTTTACGCTCAGCTTTCGTCAAGCCTTCGCGACTGTCGGAGCCAACTAATAGCCAGTTAGTACCAGCGGTGTCAGCTAGTGCAACATTTGATGCGGCTGGCATCTTGTCTAACGAACTTGCTGCATGGTAACCAAGTACTAAATAGAAACCAAGATATGCCAACACGATGTTTCTGATGTAGCGCACTGGACGTGGATAACGTGACTTGCTTTTTCTAAGTGAAAGCTTTGGCAAAGTTAGTGATGGACCTTTCGAGGGAAGTGATTCTGGTTTTGCCACAGGTGCTACCGGTTGTGGCTTTTCAGCAACAACCTTTGGTTGTGAATGGGTATTACCAATTTCTCCAGCGCGGTAAGTGGTGACAGTGAACATTGGTTGTTCAACAACTGGATTTATCTCAGGAGTGCCGATGACTTTGCCATCGGAACCCCTGCGATAAACCGTTGATTCCACCTTGTAATTCTCACTTAGTTGAGAAGGAACGATGAGATCTGGCGCGCCAAATCGACTTGTTCGTTGAAGGCAGAAAGCGGCAAAAAGAAAGTCCAGGCGTCACCGACGGGGGATGCAGTAACGCCTGAACTGCCTTAAAACTATGAAAAAAACGAATTTCTCGCGCGGTAAAACCCTCGTTTAAAGGAAATCTTGACTGAACCTTTAACTTTTGAAATTTAGACAATAGAAAACCGCGTAATCTTGAGTTTCTATGAAAAATTCATTCGCATATCTAGGTCCCAAGGGCACCTTTACTGAGGCTGCGTTTTTACAGATGCCCATTGCTCAAGGGGCAGATCTGATTCCTGCTGAATCAGTTCGCGAGGCACTAACCCTGGTGCGAACTGGAAAAGTCTTTGGGGCATTGGTTCCAATTGAAAACTCTGTGGAGGGTTCGGTTGCGACAACTTTGGATGAGCTCGGTCATGGCGACTCTCTAGAAATCATTGACGAGATTGCGATCCCAGTGGAATTCGCATTGTTGGCTAAACCAGGCACGTCCATATCTGAGATTAAAAGAATTGCTACTCACCCGCATGCCCATGCGCAATGTGTTGATTGGCTGCACAAAAACACTCCAGGCGTTCACGTGCTTCCGGCGATGTCAACTGCAGCTGCAGCCGAAGAACTTTCAGCAGGCGCAAACTACGACGCAGCGATTTGTTCAGTTGCCGCGGCAAAGCATTATGGTCTAGAAATTCTCGCGCAAGGAATTGGCGATAGTGATTTGGCTTGGACGCGATTTGTTTTAGTTAGCAAGCCAGGCCATGCCCAACCTTCTACAGGTAACGACAAAACAACTTTGTCATTGTTCATGCATCGCAACCAACCTGGTGCGCTTTTAAACATTTTGACTGAGTTTGCAGTTCGTGGCGTTGACTTATCGCGCTTGGAGTCTCGACCAACAAAACAACAGCTGGGTGATTACTTTTTCTCGATTGATTGTGTTGGACACATTGATGATGAGAACCTTGGTGATGCCCTAATCGAACTAAGAAGAATATGTGCTGATGTTAAGTTCTTGGGTTCATACCCAAGACATGACAACGCAAGTACTCACGGCGAAGTTATTGATGTTGTGAAATCAAATGTTGATCCACAAACCTGGTTAGAAAACTTACGTCAGCGAAAGAATTAGCCTGCGATAATTCGATCGATGAATACTGCAACACCATGATCATCATTTGACGGTAAGAATTCAGTTGCAGCTTCTTTAACCCATTCGTGTGCGTTATCGACAGCTGCGCCACGTCCAGCCCAGGCAATCATTGGCACATCGTTAGGCATATCTCCCACAGCTGCGATGTCAGCGGCTGTCATGTTTTTACTAGATGCGTACTTCTCTAAACCAGATCCCTTGTTAACGCCTAGCGCGCTCATTTCAATCATCAGGTCTAGGAAATTGGAGTGAGTAACATCAACGATTCCATCAAGTGCTTCTTGGGCTTCAATTAGGAATTGATCCGCGTTCTGTTGAATTCGTTCACTTGGGCGGGCAAGTAGCTTGATTACGATGTCGGTGCCAAACATAGTTTCAACATCCGTTGCTGGTGGCGTTGTCTTAACTTCCCAACGTGGTCGGTACTTGTCATCAACTAAAAAAGAAACGTCGTGGCGGTCTAGTTCAACTGCAAACGAAATGTCTGGATCCAGTTCTTGCAGGATTCGAGCTGCCTTTAGACCTGAATCGCTTGCCATTAAGTCGGCATAGATAGTTTCCTGAGTCTTTAGGTCCATAAGCAATGCGCCATTGCAGACCAGGGCTAATCCTTCATGGCCCGTCATGTCCGGAATCTGGCGCATCCAGCGAGATGGCCGGCCCGTTACGAACATAGTTTCCAGTCCATTGGCATGGGCCCGAGCAATAGCAGCAACGTTTTCTGGGGAAACTGTGCCCCCAGTTTGCAGGAAGGTGCCGTCTAGATCGCTGGCAATCAACCGCGTCACAATCGTTACCAACTTCCCTGATATTTGACCTAGTCAGATGGGCCCAAAACTCGCTAGAGTTTTCAACTACCCGTACCCCAACCCTACGGGCTTTTCATAAAGGAGCATCATGGCCAAGATCAGCGACGAGGTTCGCACCCACAAATACACCTTGACCGAAGACGAGATGCCTACCCAGTGGTACAACATCGTTCCGGATCTGCCAGCGCCACCGCCGCCAGCACTACATCCAGGAACTCACCAACCAGCTGGGCCAGAAGATTTCGCGCCGCTATTCCCAATGGAATTGATCATGCAAGAAGTCAGCCAGGAGCGATACATCGATATCCCCGGCGGCGTTCTAGATGTCTATCGCCAATGGCGTCCAAGCCCGCTGTTCCGCGCACATCGTTTGGAAAAAGCACTTGGCACACCTGCACGTATCTATTACAAGTACGAAGGTGTTTCACCAGCTGGTTCACACAAACCAAACACTGCAGTTCCGCAGGCCTACTACAACGCTCAAGAAGGCATTAAGAAACTTGTGACAGAAACTGGCGCTGGTCAGTGGGGAACCGCTCTTGCATTTGCTTGTGCACTTTACGACATGGAATGTGAAGTATTCCAAGTTGGTGCGTCCTTTGATGCCAAGCCATTCCGTAAGTTAATGATTGAAGCTTTTGGTGGCACGGTTCATCGTTCACCGTCACAACTAACTGAGGTTGGAAAGATGCTTGCCTCAGATCCAAAGAATCTAAACGGATCACTTGGCATTGCAATTTCTGAAGCGGTTGAAGTTGCAGTTCAGGATCCGCAAACTCGTTACGCGCTAGGTTCCGTTTTGAATCACGTACTAATGCACCAGACCATCATTGGTGAAGAAGCATTATTACAAATGGCGAAGGCTGGCGACACACCAACACTGATTGTCGGTTGCACCGGTGGCGGTTCGAACTTCGGTGGACTTGCCTTCCCATTCCTACGCGAAAAAATGGCTGGCAAAATCAGTCCACGTATTTTGGCTGCCGAACCGGCATCATGTCCATCACTTACTCGTGGCACTTACGCTTACGACTTTGGTGACACTGCAGGTATGACGCCACTTATGAAGATGCACACACTTGGAAAAGATTTCATTCCAGATCCAATTCACGCTGGTGGTTTGCGCTACCACGGTATGGCGCCGTTGATTTCGCACATCTACGAACTTGGTTTGATGGATGCCCAAGCTGTTGCGCAAACTGAATGCTTTACTGCAGCAGTTCAGTTCGCTCGCACCGAAGGCATCGTCCCGGCACCAGAGCCAACTCACGCAATTGCAATTGCAATTCAGGAAGCGCTAAAGGCTAAGGAAACCGGCGAAGAAACCGTTATCTTGACTGCGCTTTGTGGACATGGTCACTTCGACCTTGCTGCTTACGATGCTTACCTTGGCGGTCGCATGGTTGACGAAGACTTCTCCGAAGAGCGTCTGGCTGCAGGTCTAGCCAACTTGCCACAGGTTGCTGGTGTATAAAACTACATAAGAAATGGCCTACGAATTCTCGTAGGCCATTTCTTTTTCTAAGCTCGGTTCTTTTAAATTTATTAGTCTTATTACTTCAATTTGAAGTGAGATGCTCCACCTAGATATGGCTGTAGGGCTTTTGGAATTCGCACTGAACCATCAGCTTCTTGATGGTTTTCAAAAATTGCCACGATAGTTCTTGTGATCGCGCACAGTGTTCCATTCAAAGTTGCAATCGGTTCAACACCATCAGCGCCACGGGAACGAATCTTTAGTCTACGAGATTGGAAAGTTGTGCAATTCGAAGTTGAAGTAACTTCGCGATAACGCTCTTGTGATGGCACCCAAGCTTCACAGTCAAACTTGCGTGCCGCACTTGATCCGAGATCGCCAGTTGCGACATCAATGACGCGATACGGAATTTCCAGAGCTTGTAAAAACTCTTCTTCGAAACCTAATAAGCGTTCGTGTTCAGCAACAGCTTCGTCGACTGGACAGAAGGAAAACATTTCCACTTTGTCGAACCAGTGCACTCGGAAAATTCCACGAGTATCTTTACCATGACTGCCGGCTTCACGTCGGAAGCATGGTGAGAATGCAGCGTAACGACGAGGCAGATCACCTTCAAGGATTTCGTCCATGTGATACGCAGCAAGTGGAACTTCGGCAGTTCCAACTAAATACATATCATCTGCTTCAAGGCGATAAACATTTTCTGCAGCTTGTCCTAAGAATCCAGTTCCTTCCATCGCAGCAGGCTTAACAAGTGCAGGCGGAATCATTGGAGTGAAACCATTTTTTTGCGCAGTATTCATTGCTAACTGGACGAGTGCCAGTTCCAACATCGCACCAGGCCCAGTTAAGTAATAGAAGCGACTGCCACTGACTTTTGCGCCACGTTCAATATCAATTGCGCCGAGTAGTTCGCCAATTTCAACATGGTCACGTACAACAAAACCTTCAGCGGCAAAATCGCGCTTGGTACCAACTTCTTTGATAACAACGAAATCATCTTCGCCACCTACCGGTGCGGCTGGGTCAACCACATTAGATAGACCTAGGACCAGAGCATCAAGGCTTGCATCCATCTCACGTAGCGCATTCTCGGCAGCCTTGACTTGATCCGAAAGCGTCTTGGTCTGAGCCAACAGTGCTTGCTTTTCGTCACCTTGGGCTTTAGCAACCTGTGTGCCAATTGCCTTTTGGTTGGCTCGCAGACTTTCAAATTCACCTAAAGCGGTGCGACGAGCAGCATCAGCAGCAATAACTTGATCAACTAATTCAACGGATTCACCGCGAGCAGCCTGGGATTGCTTGACAGCTTCAGGGTCTTGGCGCAGAGCGGCTAAATCGATCATGGGTTAAGCCTAGAGGAATAAGGGCACCAAAAATTCATCTGGGATTTGGTATCTAGTGGTTAATTCCAGATAGCATCAGTTCTGCATTTAATCGCTAATGCATCGACAGACATGAGGTAATTCATTGGACATGAACTGGTTGACTCCCAAAGCGCAAGCTCGCTCAGCTGGAGATAAAGGTTGGGGAAGTTTTGCAATCGAGCCGATCAGTAAAGGCGAAACTGTTGGCAGTTTCGGCGGATGGTCCGTACCTCGTGAAGTTTTGGCAACTATGGCCGTAGAGCGTCAGCATCGTGCGATTCAAATTGATGATGACCAATACTTGGTTTCCCAAGAAGTCCGTGAACCAGGTGATTGCTTCAATCACTCATGCGAACCAAGTTGTGGCTTAATGGGTGCCACAGTTTTAAAAGCCCGCCGCGACATTGCAGTCGGCGAAGAACTTACATTTGACTACGCCACTTGTGATGACTCAGATTATGACGAATTCAAGTGTGGGTGTGGAGCGCCTGAATGTCGTGGAACTGTCACTGGAAAAGATTGGCAACTTCCTGAACTTCACGCGAAGTATGTTGGTGAATTTTCTCCATACTTAGCTAGAAGAATTGCTAACGAGTTTTAACTCGAACCACCGTCTGCTGAACCACCTGAATCAGATATACCGCTTGCATTTGGTGTTGGTGAATCTAACGGCACAACCATCGTGTCATTCAAGTTTTGTGGATTATCAATAACTGAACCAGTAGTTACCGCTGTGGCACCAGCAATTAAAGCAGTGTCATCCGAATTCTTACTTTCAAGATGTTCGTGATATCTAACATCTGCGCGATGTAAATCTGAGTCACGAATCTTTAGCGCCTCAGCGATTGGAAGTACGACCAAGAAAGTTGCCAATAGGTGCATCACGCTCAATGAGAACTTCACCGAAACTGAAACTCCTGTCAAAGTTAATGCGCCATAAACGGAAGCTAGCCCACCGCCCAATCCAATTACTAAGAACCAAATTCGTGGGCCAATGAATAGTTTGGCCAATCCGACAGCAGCTAGCGTTGCTAAAACGCCTGCGATGGCAGTTGCCACGGTAACTCGCAATAACGAAGCGTCGACATAAACCGTGCTTTGGAAAGTCTCAGGAACGACTATTTCCCAGTTGAACAAATTGACACAGATCCAGAGCCAGCCAGCATTGGCACCAGCTGCAAGCGCGGTTGCGCCCAAGCCAGCCAGCCAAATTCGAGCAGCTGGTGGTGTGACTTGGCGAACTGGTTTAACTGACATCTTGTACTCCCGGTTAGCGAATCGCTAGTGGCAAAAGCCTACGGCATAGCGCCAGTTTCACTGCTGTGCGATTCTCGCGTAACCTTGCATTTGATCGTTTTCATTAACGATTTTGGCGAGGTGGCAGAGCGGCCGAATGCGGGCGCCTTGAAAGCGTCTGAGGTGTAAAAGCCTCCGGGGGTTCAAATCCCTCCCTCGCCGCGTAAAAGAATTGGTCCCCAAATGGGGGCCAATTCTTTTACTTGCAGTGTGAGGCGGGATTTGAGGAAAAGTTCTCGCGAACAGCGAGAACTTTGGAGTCCCTCCCTCGCGTTGATCGCAGTAGCGATCAACAAGCCCGCACTCCTGCGAAAAACCTTCTACGTCAAAGACCATCCGCGTCATCCCCAAGTCATATTCGGTTTTCCAAGATCTAACGATTGGAAAACCGTTATTGACCGATTCCTGCTCCTGAGCTTTTCCTTTAGAAGTTTTTCTGCGGAGCGCTTCGCTTTAGTCTTCGCGCCAAAGCGGACGCGTCAAACAAGTAGGCCCACCCTCACCACGATTGATTACATCCGCCTTATAGATGTGAACTTCAACTCCAGCATCACGAAGTAATTGTGCAGTAATTGGATTACCCGATGGCATCACGGCAACGCCTGGGCGAACTGCTAGTACGTTGCAAGCAAGCGACATATATTCTTCATCAGGTACCGAAATAGTTTTGATTCCGCGCTTTGCAAGTTCTTGTAACAAAGTAACTGGTGCTTCACGTTCGTAAACGACAGCTAAGTCATCACGAATCGGTGAGATAACACTCATAAGGTGCAAACAATATTCAGGACCCATTGCATGTGGCATGTGGAATGAAAGCGCTTCAATGCCTTCGGCAGCAAAAATTTCACGAAGTTGTTTTTCGCCAGCTTCGTTTGTGCGGTAAGTCCGACCAATAGCAACTGTTTTGTTGTCTAACCAAAACATGTCGCCAGCATCTGCAGTTGCATCACCGATTAGAACTCCAACTGTTGGCATTCCAAGTGCGTTAATGTCGCCGGCTAGCATCGCTGGCTCTTTCACCCGTGCTTCTTTCGCGCCTTGCAATTGGATAACGCCGGTTGGTGTGGTGAAAGCAGGGTCATATACAAAGCAAGCATCGGGTTGGCCTGGGGCTTCTGGAAGTACATCAACTTCGCAACCAAGTTCCCGAAGTAACGCAACAAAAGCAGCGTGGTCAGCTTGCAGTGCGTCGAGATCAAGTTGCTCTGGGGCTCCCAACCAATGCGCGGCTTGGTAATCGGCATCGCGAGTAGGTGGACGAACTGCCACACGCTTTAGGTTGGCAACTGATGAAGAAACACCGAATTTAGACATGCCCCAATCTTTGCGGGCAGTGGCCATTGGCACAAACTCGGATTTTCGCCAAAGCCCATAAAACCAGTTAATCTAAAGGTTCGAGGAGACGTCGCATAGTCCGGTCGAGTGCGCCTCACTGCTAATGAGGTAAGGAGTCAAATCCTTCGGAGGTTCAAATCCTCTCGTCTCCGCAGAGAAATAATCCCTGCCCTGTTGGGCAGGGATTATTTATTTGTTCGGAATATGAACGGGGAGGATTTGGGAGGAGGTGCGCAGCACCGACGGCTCCTCTCGTCTCCGCAGAGAAAAGACCCTCACCCTTTCGGGTGGGGGTCTTTGTCTGTCCGGAAATAGACGAGTGAGGATTTGGGAAGAGCTTGCGTAAGCAAGCGACGGTTCCTCTCGTCTCCGCCAAATTAACTAACTCGAGGTCTAATCTGGCAATACAGGGTCAGGAAGGGAATCCAAATGGAGAGTCTGGCGCTCGCTGTAACTTTTATTGTCCTATTCATATACGGATCTGGCCTTGCTGCATTTACCGCATCTTGGTTTAAAGGATCCAAGGCAAAACTGCTGACTAGTGTCTTTGGGACTATTTCAATAATTTCTGGTGGCTGGCTTTGGTTCACATTGCGTGATGGAAACGGTTTCTTCGTTGGAATAATTCCGATTTCACTCGGAGTTCTTTCAATCTTGAATTACCGTCGCAGAAACAATTAAAGCTAAACCCGCACATCCGCCGCCGGGAACGGAACGCGGTCGTCGAACTTAACCGACAGACGTCCGGCAG
>DAIRCR010000003.1:0-249945 GCA_036796575.1 Candidatus Nanopelagicales bacterium
CGAATGTTCTCGTGGCGGGGGTCAGCGAAATCTAGATGTTGAGCAGTTGAATGAAATTGAAATACCACTGCCACCTATCGACGTCCAAAGAGAGATTTTGCTCCAGCTGAGCAATTTGAGCGCAGAGATTGAGGCAGCGAATCAACAGGTTCTCTTAGCCGAAGAAAAATCAACAGCCTTCATTGACGAACTCTGGGCATAGCCCATATTCAGAAGCAGTTTTTTGGACTCAAAAAGAGCCCAAAAATAGTGCTCTCTTTTATAAACAACAAATTTTTTAGATAATCGCATTTTCTGGAATCAGGTAACCTTTAGTTAGTTTGAATTTGGTTTGCTGGAGCGGTGTCTACGCATCCACCACAGAACCACAAACTTTCTCTAACTCCTTATATAAATATATTTATTTATCAAAAGGAATGGAAAATATCTGTGGTTTCGAGGTTTCCGCAGCAAGTGGACCTTTACCTGTGGTTCTGTGGTCAATATGCAGGTAGCGCGTACACAATTCGCACGCCAATAAATCCACGTTCGTCAGAGCCTCCTGAGCGGGTAAGCCATTTCTCTTTGATGTGAGCAGAGCCTAAATCTTCGAGGAGTTCGTAGAGTCTGTGTCTTGACTCGACGAAAAGCCTGCGAGAGCGGCAAAAGTTCTCGTATGCATCAACCAATTGCGATCTTGAAATCGGTGTTGTGTGTCTGCTATCAAATTCGATGGACTCATTGATGAAGTATGCGGCTGAACTGCAGGAATATTCATAGTTATTGCTTGCCTCCTTGACTAAATCGGGAGTATCGAATCCACCTTGTTCCATAGCCTGCTTTAGGCCCCGTACAGCAAGGACAAGTGCTCCTTCAAGTTCTGCATGCATTTTTGGCTCCAGATCTAAGTCTGGGGCTCCTAAGATCGTTTTCTCCAGAGGGACAATTAGCCAGCGTCGAAACCATCCAAAGGATGTATCGCTGCTCTTTGGCATCCTATTTCCTGCAAATAAGTTTGTTGCCTGACTGATAAATGTGAAGGGCTGACCCATTTTTCGCTCAGCACTTACAGGGTCTTCACCAGTTATCTTTTTTATTTCGGCAGTTGAGTTCAGCGTCATACGCTCTATGTCGCCAACAATATTGGCTGTCTTGCCAAAGAGTTCAGCGGAAGAGAAGCGATTCTCAGAAAGCTTTTTAGGATCAACTGCGCAACATGCCGAGTCTGGTAGGGCTGCCTTGCATAGGCGCAATAGTGTGCCTTTGCCATTCTTACCTCCGCCAATAAGTGCAATCGCCTGTTGGAATCCCATAGCTGGGTACCAAGTCACTCCAATAATCTGCCAAATCAAGTTATGAAGACTTGAGTCAATGGTGTTATTCATCCAGTCGATGATCGTTGGGCAAGTTGCCGACGGGTCCCATCTCATTTGAAGTTGGTACGTAGAGAAGTATTTGGCGTCGTGTGGGAGTAGTTTTCCCGTTTTCCAGTCAAGCATGCCATTTTGAACATTTATCAAGCTTCTAGGGCCGAGTCCTTCAATTTTAGGGTCTCTCGCAAGCAGTAACGAGCTCACTTGGGCAACATGCTCTTTTCTGTATTTGGTACCAGTACAAAAGGCAACACGCTGCGTTAGTTCATCACTACCATTTGGACGCCAAACTCCACTTTGAAAGTGCCAAAGTTTTTTACCCGCGTCTACTGCAAAGGGACCAATTGTTTCGACAGCTCTCAAGAGTTCACTGACGACGAGCCCACGCCCTTCGAATAGGTTCTCGGAGATTATTTTTGCGAGCAAACTTACGTCAACTTCGGGTTTTTTCATTTGCATAGAAAGAAGTTCTTTTTGTTGAACAAGCGATAATTTGCTCATCACGATTGGATCAATCATTTTTACCTCTAATCCAATTCTGGATAGCTGGGGATGTGACAGCTAATGCCGACTCTCGAATTTGCTCTATCTCAGACGCTTCTGTTGAAGTTGCCTGTGCAATTGCCCAACGCGCCATACCCACAAACTCATCATGTGATGCCCACTCAGACCGTGGTTTATATGCTTGAAAGATTGCCAAAATCGCTTCTAGAGCCTCCTGTGCTGGGTACAAACCTGCTACTGACTCTCGAAAACACGCAACCAAAAGATTCCTAGCCGTGTTGTGTCTACTGCCAACTTTGAATTGTGACTTAGCTGCGGAAATCCGCTGGTCAAGGAATATAGGCGCCAAACTTTGTGTGTGAGTGGCAAGGAATAACTCAACCCCTGCAAGATCAACAGCCTCAATAGATGATTTGAACTTTTCTGGGAGACGAGTTTCCAAGTCCACAGGCAAGTATGGGACGCGACCTACTCGTTTCCACACATATTCACCCCCTTCTGACTCTTTAGCATGTCGAGTTGGAGAGAGAACAATGATGCCATTTTGGCCTCGTACTTCGCCCCACTCATTCCCAAGGCGCCCAGTCGAGTTACCAAACATTTTCCCGCGTGGAGCAGCAAAGAGGTAGTGACCTCTGAGTGAATCGTTTACTCGCGTCGATTGGAATGGCACGTCTTCGAAGTTCATCCAATCCAGTAAGCAAAGTGGTGCTAGTTCAGGCTTGTCTACGTCGAAAACTATCGCCCCCGATTTTCCAACGTGCAATGCAAGTCCATGATTTTCGTTTGAGAACCACTCGCGAATTTGACTGATGTCACGGGAACTCTTCTCAGGCCATCCACTTCCAAGCACCGAGCCTGCATGCTTTGAAAGTTGATTTATTGGAAGCACAAAGAATCCAGCGCCCGCCCATGCGAGTGCAGCTTCGAGTAAACCCATTTGTTCTGTATGTGCGGGGACTTCAAGTTGCTCAAACCGAGACTTGAATAACTCCTCATAAGTTATACTTGCCATATTCATTCCTTTACGCCGCCTGTTGACGCAGGCGGTTTTCTTTTTTACTTTTCTAAGTGCTGGGCCTTCCAGCTCTCATAATCTGATCTCTTTACCCTTCGGTGACGTCCAAACTTGTAGACAGCGGGAAAGTCACCTTTTGAAAGGTAGAAGAGCAAGGTCCGCTCGGGGATTTTTAGCTCCTGCGAGATTTCCTTGAGTAAGACGTACTCACTCTCAATTGCCATGCGATTCCTCAATCCAATGCGCGGTTTACGCATTACCGCAATTGTGAACTGTCTCGGCAGTGGCGATTTTTTGACTTTGGTCTGCGAGAGGGCAGAAACCTAAAGATTCACGCTTGAGAATCCGTTTCGGAAGCGATCTAAAAATGCTTCTACGCGAGTCGATTTTGTCTACTCACACAGCAAAGCCATTTCCAGAGTTGATTGAATCTAGAAGGCTATTTGCTAACTTGGCCTTCAACTTAGGGTTTTGCTCCCACACATCGGGATGGATGTTGCAATCGACTTTTCCACGCTTTTCACGCCAAGTGGTCTCTGCCTTTATGAACTCCACATAGGCTGAGTGCAGAAAATCCTTGGGCTCAATGGATTCTTGTGCCACGAGCTTCTCACGAACTATACCTGTCAGGACATCATCAACCCGCTCTAGTAGCAGAATCAAGCTGACTCCTTCGAGATGTCCAGCTCCACATTCTTGACCAACATGACTCAAGATGCGTTTGCAATCTTCCTCGGTTTCAACCCACTGACTTGTTATCAGAAGATTTGAAACGTTTGGACATAAGTCACGTTCCAAGTGAATTTTCAAGAATGGCAATTCATAAACTTTATGATCGCCTTGGGTTGTAAGCTCAAATATTTTCATCAATTACTCGATTCAATGAAGGAGATGGCCATTTGCATCTCAAAAAGTTCGAGATGCTCTAGATATTGTGAGATTTCATCTTCACTCGGTCCGCCTTCAGCTGAATTCAAAAATTCTTGAAGCCAGAAATCAATTGCCAGATTTACAGCATCCTGCAAAAAGAGATCCAATAATGTGCCTTCAAGTGGGGATATATTTCCCTTGATGACCTCGGTATAAAGGTTCAATTTTGCACGAGTAAGGCAGTTCTGACAGTCACCTTCAGAAATAGCTTCAATGATTGAATGGACCTTCTCACTGAACTTCCCTTTCTGAAGATCATCTAGGCGGAAGATGGCGGGAGCTTGTTTAGCCTCCCAGTAGTCACTCGCTTGCTTCATTTTTTGTCCTTTTCTTCGTTTTGGTTGATTTCGTTATTTGTTTTTTCGTTAGATAGCTCGGCAGATTTACATTTTCAAATCCCGCTGCCGCGACTGTTGGGTCTATTCGAACAGCTCGACCAAACCTCTCAACTTTTATTTCGCCCTTCGCTATGCAGCGCCAGACTGTGTTCTCGCTGATGTGCTTGAGTTCGGCGAACTCCTTGACTGTCATCAGTTGTTGCATTCCATTACCTCCTTTGGGAAAGTTGTACAGGGCTATTTCAGGCCAAAGCAGGTACCAGCGGAGGGAGTTCCTTGAGTGAAGGAAGTCGGTCGAAAAAAGTCAGGAAGATCTGCGTTAGAAATTGATGACCTAATAGATGTAGATCGAGACTTGAATGCAGTCATTCGAGAAAATTTCGAGTTCCTCAAAGAGCAAATGGTCATTGATGAATGTGACGCTAGATTCGTAGAAGAAGATGGGCCTGATTGGATAAAGAAGCGAACAGGTAAATCCATACAAGAACTAGCCAAGTCCGATTCAGATATTAGATTTCGACTTGAGCGGTTTATAGGTGAAATAGTTGGCGTTGAGGGCTGGCATTTCCAGTCGAAAAACATCGACTTCCCCAAACCAACTCGCAGCTGGATTGCCGAGCGAACAGGAATTACTGTCAAGCGTCAAGAGAATTTAGATAAGCCAGCAAAAATCTATGCTTCAGGTGGACGTACAGGTGGTGCCGCATTCACAGTTGACGAGCTGGTC
Source organism: Candidatus Nanopelagicales bacterium (assembly GCA_036796575.1). Lineage (GTDB taxonomy): Bacteria > Actinomycetota > Actinomycetes > S36-B12 > UBA5976 > UBA5976. Next base: position 4,870 of record DAIRCR010000003.1, read on the forward strand.
GCAATTGCACGTGCCACCCACACCTCGATTCAGTATTTACTGACACCGCCTGCATCAAAAATTTTGGCTGCGAGGGGATCTTCCTACCAGTCTTCGATTGGTAAAGTTTTTACCTCCGTCGCGCCGAGTCGATGGATGCTATGGATCTATAGCTTGCGACCTTTGCCCGAGCAGAACCCATTTTTATTTGAACGAAACGGTTCATATTTGAGCGGGAGATTAGAACCACGCACAAAGACTGCGAAACCTTTCCGTGACGACGTCATAAAGGGATTGGCAAGGGGACGTTACGGTGGGCTAAGCATGTTCGGTTCAGTTGAAAACTACGACCCCTTAGATAAGAAATTGGCGGAGGTAAAAATTTCAACCAATCTAGCCTCGAAACCATCAGATCAAGAAAGAGAGCTCTGGGTTGTAAGAAATCTTCTTGGAACGTTTGTTGAGGCGCGGAAGCTTCTTCGCGAAGAAACACTAAAGTCCACTGAGAAAGTAGTCGTTTCTAGATGGCGTACAGGGAGCGCAAAGCTTCTCAATCACTTGGTCAGGCTCGGGCGACTTTTGCGCATGCCCTAAAGCCCTGTGTATGCATTTGTGTATGAATTGGCAGGGTAATCAGGGGTACCCCAGATAGAAACTGTCACTGGTTTACGCAATAATTAGAGGCGAACAACTTCATATCTTTGGACTACCAAGATTTATGAGTCCGATGCTCTGACCAACTGAGCTACCGCCCCCAGAAACCCCAGTCTATTGGGTCGGTGTTGCTATTGGAATTTGGATTTCGTTTCTACGCAAGAACGATGGGGTCCATGGGGGATCGAATCGGGCAAATCTTGGCGACCCATTTACCGTAAATCCAGATTCTGCGATGTTGCTTTCCAGTTCAGCTACATGCTTCATATATGTAGTGAGAGTCCATCGTCCGCTAAAGCGCGAAACAGCCATTAACTGTTCTGGAAGTTCTCTTAGTGAGACTTTGGAACTACTCGGAATTGGCAAGGAATCCAAGGTCATTCCGGCGGGCATTACAAAACTTACGATGTTTTCTTGGCCAGAACTTTGCTGAACTACAGGCGAAGTCATGGCGATTTTGGTTATCGGTTCCTGCACTACCGGCGCAGTCATTGCAATCTTGGAATTGGGTTTGTTGTTGCCGCTGATGTAACCAATTAGGGGACGAAATCCAGCACTACCTGCGGATTCAAAATCGCCACTCACTGTTACATCTGCAAATACACAGGCTTCATACCGACGCACTTCAAACTTTGGAAACTTGCGTTCAACTATGTATTTCTGCTCTTCGGTCATGGTTCAAATGTAGGACAGAAATGTAGGGCCACATACCCTTTACTTACTTAGTTATCTGCAAGTTAAATTGTGCACCAACACCATCTGGTCCACGAGTCAGTGACCAGTTGCTTCCAGCTATGGAGTTAAAGAGAGAGGACCCAAGGCCGGGAGAACCTTCACGTGGACCTAGGCCGTTGTCAATTACAGTCAACGACGCTCCAGTTTCCGTTGCCACCAAGATAATGGTCGCTTCTGTAGCAAGCCCATGTCGTAGGGAGTTGGAGAAGCATTCCTCAACTATGTGGATGATGTTTCGAGTGTCTGATTGTGAAACAAACTCATCTGATCCAGCGAAGTTCAACTCAGTTACTAAAATGCCATTCCACATGTCTAGCAACTTACGAAGTTCTGTCGAAACTGGTTCGAGGTCGTATGAAGTGAATTGATCAAATGGGGTCCGAATGCTTTGCCGAGCTTTCTCGATTTCAGCCGTGAGCACCGCAACATCTTGCGCACGCCCAGCAACCTCAATCGCAAACGCCGATGCCATAAGTCGAGATTGAAGGTTGCCGTGCAAATACTTGGCCATGTCGTTACTTAAGCGAATTGTTTCGTTATCTTCAGAAATAGAACGAACCCTACTTTTATCGATTTGCTTTGTGAGGTCATCCAGAATTGCTTCGCGCTGCTTCAAAGCCGTGTCTAGTAGCCCACATGTCATCGTTAACATTGGCAACCAAACTGCCAAGACCAATGCAATGCCAAAAAATTGTGCATTTATTGGATCACCAAATGCAAAGTGGCCAACTACAAGAGGAGCTATTGCTGCCGCAGCTAACGCTGTTACATATATGAATAGCTTGTGCTTTGGAAATCTATTGATCAGAATCTCAGCAAACTTATAAATAAGTGCAGTTGATGCACAAAGAACGGAAAGGCGAACCCACAGCCCATTAACCCCGTGATCATTTAGGAGTTGAGGTATCGCTGAAAAAACCAGAATGGGAAGTATCAGTCGAAGGGGGAATGCACTTGTTGTGATCATGGCCCGACCTATATCTATCAGCGTTAAGTCAGGTACAGTCTCGCTCTTTTTCTCCCACAGCCGGTGACTTATGTTTCTAACCGAATCCTGAGCGCTTGCCCTTAAGTTATCGGCGATCAATTGCCATGACGGGGTCTTTTCGGCCTTATCTTCAAGGCTTTCGCGCAAGTCATCCAAGAGCAGGATTAAGTCACTTTCGATTGATGAACGTAGTTGATCGCTCATAGCTGCAATAACTTCTTGGCTTTGAAGCTCGCGAGACTCAACTCGTACTTGTTCCGCGATCAATTGCGCACGTTTCTCGCGAAACTCTTGCAATGAGTTCATAACAATGGCTATTGCGGGCACTCCGATTAGACCTAGCACTCCTGCTGCGAAGAATCGACTGGCAATAGCGGCAACAATTTCAACATCCAGACCATAGATATAGCTAATCCATGCTGTTGTTACGCCCTTAAGGACACCGGCGGTGAATCCAAGGGCAAATATCCACCAAACAGGCGTTGGAAGGGTTTCGCGATTCTTGAAAGCTGTTCGGTGGGCTAGAAACAAAGCGGCGCAGAAAACTAGGTAACCAATTGCCGATGCCAGGAACCAGCCAAATATCTCAGAGGGTGCATACGTCGTTGTTTCAATCAATACAACAGATGCAATTGTGGTTGGAGCTACGAACAAATATGGATCTCGCGCAATAGACCAACGCCCAGTGAGAGCACGTCGCGTAGATTCAGAAATCACTAAACGTTTCCTTGACCCGTGAGCCTAAAGTAAACCCGAGCAATATGAACTCGTTGATTTTGATTAGTGGCAGCGGGAATATCTAAAGCCTTTGCAATCTTTGCAATGGTTTGTTCGACTGCTTTTTCACTTACAAATCTCTGCTTTGCAATTTCACTATTCGTATGACCTTCGGCCACCATGCGCAAGGTTTCAACTTGGATGTCCGTCATTCCTTGAATCTCGCGAGGAATGTCATTTCGCGCCTGTGTTGGACGTGACTTGTTTCCAGAAGTGTAAGCAATCGCTGCGTTAACTGCGCGAGCCACCGTATCAATCTCATTGATATTGTTCTTGACCAAGTATTCAGTGCCCGCAGGAATGTCAGGAAGATTTGAACGAAGCAGTCGTGGATCAGAATAAGAAGTAAGCATTACAAGTCCAACATTTGGATTGCGTAACCTAAAGGCACGAGCCAGATCAAGACCCGTTGGTCCGTATCCAAGATCAAGGTCAAGAAGTATCGCATTCGGAGAATTCTTCTCAAAAGAGTTAATCGCTTCTGCTGAAGATCCCACTGAATCGATTACATCAATCCCATGTCCAGTGAGGGCTCCCACAATAGATGCGCGCGTGAAGGCGTCATCTTCAATTACTAGGAGTCGGGGATTGACCATATATAAAGTATGGCGTGTTCAAATTGTCCAATTCACATTCTGTTGTATTCAAATCGGACAAATTGGAAATCGCTAGGGGTAGCCCTAGCAGGGCAGTGGGGCCAGCCCCAGACTTGATTAAACAACGGGTAACAAATGATTGGCTTCATAGTCAACTCCTTTAAATTTAACGAATCAATGTGTTTTTCTCACATTGATTTAATTTTTCAAAGGCGTTGTAAATGATTACAGGCAACACAGCAACCAGTTCAAAAAGTCGTTATTTGCGCTTTTGGAGCTTGACCTTAAGCGCAGTCCTAGCATTCACCTTGTTGCAAGTTGCGCCGCCTACTCGAGCCACTGAAACTACTCCGCTTTCAGTAAATCTTGTTACGACGTTCGATGACACAGATGTGCCCGCCGCACTCCTCGTTGGTAGCTGGCTAGTTGGAACATCGGATTCAATCAACTATGAGCTATTTCTCGATATTCAAAATCAGTGTGGAGAACTAGAACACATCAATCCGGCAGGAATATCAGGAGTTCAAGATACAGTAGGGCAACCTATTGACTGGACTCTCAATGGTACATATTTCAATTTTTTGGGTAGCGCCTCGAATCTTGAGCTAGTACTAGATAACTTGAGAATTGTTGAAGAAATAGGTCCATCTGAACCACAGGGCTGTGCCACTTCAACGATTACTTGGTTCATCGGGGAAGACGGTGTTGATGACACTCTTCGAGCTCAAGGAAGTGCGGAGTACTACATAAGCACTACTGACCCGGAACCACCTGATCCACCAACCCCATCGGAACCGGCAGGATGCATCGACTACCGAGAAGTTGATTTTGCAAACAACATTTTGTTGGATAGCGACGGCTATCCAATTGGTTGCAACATGGTAGGCCAAGAGTTGGTCACCCCAAACATTTCTGACAATCCAGAAACTCTTGATAAAGAGGAATCATGGTCACAAAAATTTAGCGATGAGTTTTATGAAAAAGGTCCAAATAACCTTGGTTTCACCGTCCGAAATGGTTGGGCGTGTGATGACTGCAGCGTTGGGGCAGAAGGCATTATTGGCGAAGGTCCTGGTACGGGCTCGACCACAATGTCAGGTTTACCGCTTGGCTTTACAATAAATTTTTACGGCGTTGAGTATGACAACGTCTTTGTGAATTCCAACGGATCACTTTCATTTGGAACCCCAAGTACTTGTTATGACACGCCACTTGATGTTGTGCTGACATGCAGCAGCGCAAGTGGTGGCAGCGTCATCGCCCCGTATGCGGTGGATTTAGACAACCGTGATGTCTTTGACACTAATTATTCATGGGATTCTAATCGTCACCCAGAGTTCTTTTATTGGGGAAAGACTGTAATTGATGAAAAAGATGCTTTTGTTGCAACCTGGATGAATTCGATCGGTTATGACGACGATGATGTAGAAATCAACAGAACAGGATTATGGAGTACTTTTCAGGTAATAATCCAAGATACAAGTTCTTCTTCAACCCCCGAGCATGCAAGTTTTGGTTCTGCAAAAGTAACCATTAACTATGGATCAATTCAGGATTCTGGAAATGGGTATGGACCAAGAGGCAATTCAGATCCAAGTGATCCTGAATATCCATGTTCCGCGACTTCCAAGCGTTGCATTGCAATTGGATTGGGATCCAACTTTAAAAATTCTGACGATATCTGGGACCCGCAGCTAACATCGCTCACAGACGACATTGGAACCCAGTTCAATGGACTCGGAGCTGATCAAGTTGTCAGTGATGGCCTCTACTCACTATCCGAGGGAACCTATAGGGCGAACGGAGTTCAAGGACGGTACGTATATTCGTTTGGACCGGGAATCACGCCTGACGTCGCCACTGTTTCTTCTGCTCCAGAAAATCTTGAGGTTACCGGCAGCGACGCAAGCATTGTATTGAGTTGGGAACCACCATTGGATCTCGGTGGATCTGCCATTTCTAGCTACACGATTCAGTACCGTGTGTTCGAAGCCAATGAATGGGTAACGATAGATAATGTAGCTACATCACCTCATTCAATTACAGGGCTAGTAAATGGAACGCAGTATGAAGCTAAGGTTTCAGCATTTAACGGAGTCGGCGACAGCGACTTTAGTCAGTCAAAGTTTGCAACGGCAAGTGAATTCCAGATAACTTCACAAGAAACCTTTAAGCTGGCCAACCCTGATGCAGACATGTCGGGTGAAGCATTTGTAAGTCAGCTACTCGGAGCGGGTATCACAGCTTCAGATGTTCTTATTAATGGACGTCCGGAATTCGACTCGCTAAACGCCCCTTCTTTCGGAGGCTTCGCAGGTGGTGCAGATTCAGTTGGGATCGAGGACGGAATAGTTATTTCCCCATTCAATGTTGAGTCTTTTCAGAAAGATAAGGGACTGGGACAAAATGAAAGTCCTCCCCTTGAGAACATCGTTAGTGGACATGTATTCGAAGCCATCGACGGCCTTCTTCGAAATGCAAAAACTTGGAAGCTTGCTGCAACAGGTGGTGGACCGGATTTTGAACCAGATTTTGAACCACCTTTTGAACCAGTGACGGCTGACGGATTCGATGAGGTGTGCACAATACCTATAAGCGCGAATTGTGCTAACAACACCACATCGCTTGAATTTGATCTATCTCCAACTGAAGGACAACGATTTCTCAAGTTTGAGTATGCCATCGCAGGAACAGAGCCTTCAGAGTGGGAGGCCTATAACTTCCCTGATGGATTCGCACTTTTTGTCGGCGGTTTGGATGAAACAGATAACTGTGCCTTAATCCCTGACGGCATGATGGATGCCGCTACAAGTGAAACTTTGAGTCCAGATCAAACTATTGGATTGCCTGAGCGCTATCTTTCTGTTGGAAACATGAGGCTTGTTGGTCTTTCAAACACGGTCGACAGCGAGTCATCATTGAATGCAGAGGACGTCTCTAGCGTGCTTTCCTGTGTTGTTGATACTGAAGGATATACTGACACTGAACTCATAAGCGTCGCGATGGTGATTGCAAATGCAAACGATAATTTGTGGTCACCTGTTGTTTTTCTCAAGGCAGGCTCCGTCCGATTTGAATCATTTGGTATCCAGAATGATTCACCGGCTAACGGAACTGTAGGTCTCACCTATCCCGGTCATGCATTTGACACCACTGGTGGTCAAGCACCATACACATTTGAACTAGCACAGGGAGCAGCGTTACCAACAGGACTTAGCCTTTCGCCAGGTGGTTTAATAACAGGCGTACCGACTGTTTCGGGAACCTTTGATTTTGGAATCGTGGCTACGGATAGCTTGACGAATGTTTCAACTCAAAACTTCACGCTAGTGATTGACGAAGGGCAAAGCGAAGTTGTATGCACGCCCCTCGAAGCACAACTGCGAGTGCTCATGTTGGGTGTTGAATCAGAGGAGGATGCCGAATCCAACATTCGAGAAGCGGCTTGCGAGAGCAATCTTATATCCCTTGAAATTTTTGATGGTCAAGGTATTGGAGCAGATGCAGTAAAGGGTTCAGCTGAAGCTTGGCAAGATGCATTAGTGGGTATCGATGTCGTCGTATTGCCTCCCCTCGGCAACGATCAAGGCTTGTTCGCTTCTGGATTAATGAGTGAAGCTGCCTTTGCAGTATTGAAAAACTGGGTTTCTGACGGTGGGCGAATAGTGCTTACAGAAGCATCGAGATATGTAAGTGAGCTAAATCTAATGCTCACTAATGTCGAGGAGGGCGGCAGCATTGAATCTGCTCCGGTAGTCGCCATTGAATCTGCTCCGGTAGGAGAAGGAGACCTTGGCGTGCGCCGGATTGGGAATGCAAATATGTCACTGCCGGAGACGCTAGCAACATATGGCCGAGACGGCTTGGATGTGCCTTCGGGGCTTTCAAACATTCACGTCTCCAACTATGGAGCTACGCCGGATTGGGATTCGCCGTCTTTGGCTTCTTCTTTCCTGCTTAATCAAGGATGGATCGTTGCACTCTCAAACGATTTTTTAAATTCGGATGCAAATTGGACGAAGGTGCTTAACCAATCAATTCACAGTTCGTTGAATCCGTTCATGCTTGTCAGAGAAGCTGGAATCTACTGGTTGATCGATCGCGGGGAGCTAGATGGCTACAACGAAAGTGGTGAGTTTCCTATTGCAAGTAGTGGCATAGTTCGAATTGGATCAGAGCGGTCTCCAACCACAATTTCTTGCGTAAACACACCGTTGAATCCAGCCATCATTACCAGAACCTCTGAAGGAACGACTGTTAGGTGCGGATCAACGGTGGTTGCTGATGGATCAATTGATACACCTATTCAGGCACGACTTACAAGATTCTTTGCAGCAAGTTCCCCATGGGTTAAGTCTTCTGTTTCAATAATGAACGACCACGAAGAAAATTTCTACCAAAATTCTGTTTGGTATGGCGGGGACCTAATGCTTGGTAGTGAAACAATGCTTGAAGTTAATGGCCAAAAGCAAAATCTGCTCGAAGAGTTCAACTCGTTTTATCCGGTAGTCGTTGCTAGCGCTGGCGATCAAATTAGAAATGATTATGAATCTGGCGGTGGTCGCATGGTAGTCAGAATTAATCCAATAGCGCAATCGGTAACAGAAAATCTAGGTGGACTCGGACTCGAAGACCACAGTTCCATAACGAGAAATCAGCTTTGGTCTTATACTCCATTTGAGGTTGAGAAACTAGGGAGTCTAACGCTTAGCTGGTTTGAAGGATATGCAAGATACGATTCGGGATGCGATCGCATGACGTCACTGAATGCATGGAATCGAGCAGTGGCCTTCTTAGAAGATGCTGAGAGCGAAAACACTGTTGATGGCTTCAAATCCAATGACAGGCTAAACTTCCCCAACCTTTCAGACATCGACTGTGAATCGTTTTCGCATCAGCTGAAACAATTCCAGGTAACTGATATGGGGGGTTCTGCCAGGCTCAGCTGGAATCAAATTGAGTCCGCAAACAAGTATGAGATCTCTCATCGCGTGGCTGGGGCCACTTCCTGGCTAGATCTTGCCACGATCAATCCGGATTCTAATTCCCAAAGAACTTATCTAGCGCAAGGACTTACGCCAGGTGTTAGTTATGAATTCAGGGTGCGGCCAGTTCAAGAAAATAGAAATTCTGCTGGCGACACTGCTAGGGGAGCTTGGACCGAAACTGCTTCTGTAACTGTGACTGCTCCTAAGCCGGCAGCAGTAGTTCTCAAATCCCAAGCTACACCAGCGGCTCCAAAATCGGTTAAGCGCAAAAAGGCAATTAATTTCTCGATGAAGACTTCAGCTGGAGTTGCTATGGTCGTCAGTTCAAAGGGAGCCTGCAAGACCTCCAAAATCATAACCAAGAAAAAAGTGGGCAAGAAGAAAGTTTCAACACAGACTGGCTGGCGGGTAACTGCAACGAAAAAAGGCAACTGTGTGATCGCATTTAAGGCAAAAGGTAACGCCAAATGGAAGCCACTAAATGCCACAAGAACTATTCAAGTGCGCTAATTTGTTTGACCCCAGTTCAAGCTTGTGGCGAATTTGGCCACAAAACATGCTGCACCTAAGAGGCTGTGAGAGTCTAGATCCATGCAAAAGAACGTATTTGGCGAAGCACTTGAACTTTGTGGCCTTGATCCCGTAACTGGATACTTTCGAGATGGCTTCACAACTACTGACGAATCAGATTTTGGTAGTCACACCGTTTGCGCGGTCGTTTCTGCCGAATTCCTCGAGCATCAAAAGTCTGTTGGAAATGATCTATCAACGCCAGCACCGCAGTTTGGATTTGCTGGATTAAAGCCAGGAGATCGCTGGGCTGTTTGCGCGCCACGTTGGCAACAAGCACTTGAGGACGGTGCTGCTTGTGGCGTTGTTTTGGCGGCAACTAATGAAGCAGCACTTGAATACATTAATTCTGAAGATTTAATGGCACATAGTGTTGATGTGCCAACGGATTTGAGTGAATTAACTCAAGACTGAAAATCTCTAGCGATTTCTGTCATCTTGATTTGAGATTTGCTTTTTCAAGCTTTCTAATTCTGTCAATACTGAATCTAATTTGGCGTTCAATTTGTTTTCGTTTTCAAGTGAAGTAACTGCATCGGAATCAATTTTTGAGTTTTGTGCACTGTTGAAGTTCGACGCAATTGATGCGGTGATTGTTCCTAGTAGTGCAACGCCCATAATCATCAATGCTGTTCCTACCATTCGACCCTGAGTAGTTATTGGAAAGGTGTCACCATAACCAACTGTTGCCATGGTTGTGATAGCCCACCACCAGCCATCACCAACATCTTGAATATTTGATCCGTCAATATGTCGTTCTGCCTCTGTAACAGCAAGACCAGCAACAAACCAGGTTGCAAATGCAAGGGTGACCACTGAGGTGGTTACCTGCTGACTGCGCGAACCTCGATTTCGTCTAGATAAAACAGTTACCGCAACAAGAGCGCGAATTGCCCGCAGTAGCGGCAGGAATGGCAATGCAACCGCTGCCAGGTCCAATAAGTTTTTTCGAACAAAAATTTTCTTGTCCTCGGCCATTGATAAGCGGGCGAAATAATCAAGCGCAAAGAAACCCCAGATTACGATGAGGGCCCAAGTGCAAAGCGAACGAAGTGATGTTGAAAGTTCTGGGTTAATGATGGGCCAGGCGTATCCAGCCAAGAAGACAATTCCAAGAGTTTGCAAAACTTTAGGGGAGAGCTTTAGCCACCAGTTAAATGCACTCTTCATTTTCTCCCCAGATCTTCGATTGCTTGTTAATCAGAATATCGGCAATTGTCTTGGTTTTGCCTTAAGACAGGTCGGTTTTGTCCGTTATGCTTTCAAATTATGGTTGAGCAAACTCAAAGTAAATCCATAGAGGCAGACCATCTAAAGGTTTATCTCATCGCCGCTGTTCTTGGTGCTGGTGTTGGGCTGGTCTCGATTGCGTTCCTATTTGCAGTCCTTAGTTTGAAAAATCTGATCTGGACAGCCGACCACGCCAGAACCAGCGCGATCGTAGTTTTTGGAATTTGCACCCTCGGTGGGTTAATTGTTGGCCTCTTAAATCACACTGCTGAGAAATCACGAAATCAAGCTCATGATTTGACGGAAGCCATTTCAGATATGGAAGATGTGGAAACTCAGCAAGCTCCACCTGCACGGGTGATCTTTGGTCGCGCAACCTTGGGCATCGCCTCACTTGGATTCGGTGGTCCGGTTGGCCCTGAAGCACCGCTCATTGCTTTAGTTGCACAACTTAGCTCGCGCTTGTCGCACATTCTTCGAATCACCCAAGCTCGCGTGGTTCAGCTCTCGGTAGCGGGATCCCTTGGCGTGCTATTTGGTGTGCCATTAGTACTGGCTGGAATTGAAAGCGAAGAAAAGCAAGAGCGCAAGAATTTAGGTCAACGTCTTGTCGCTCGAGGACCAGAAATTATTGCAGCGATCTCTTCATTAATTGTGATCACCAAGTTATTGCCCGAGATCGGAATACATCAATTCATATCAGCGCAGTCAAGCAATCTAGAGATCGGCATCGATTTACTTTGGGTTGCGTTGATTGCAATTCTGGCCAGCGCACTCGGCCGGTTTGTAATTGTTTCTATTCCAAAATTGCGAGAGATCGTTGTTGAAAAGTTGCCAGGTGGAGACATACCAGCTGGTTTGGTCAGTGGCGCAATACTTGGCATAAGCGCTTTAGTAACGCCACTAATTCTTTTCTCTGGCCATCATGAGATTCAGGAACTTCTTGATGGCTCAGAATCAATTGGGCAATTGCTTGGCATCACCGCACTAAAGATTCTGGTGTTGGTTGTTTGCTTAGCAGGTGGATGGTATGGCGGACAGATTTTCCCTCTTGCATTCATTGGCGCGGGTACTGCTTTAGTAGTGGGTGAACTGGTTGGAAGTTCAGCCACTTTAAGTTTGGTCGCCGCTGGATTTGTGGCAGCCAGCGCAGTTGGTATTCGCAGACCATTACTTGCTTTGATTTTAGGGTTCATACTGTTTCCGCAAACTACGTGGTTGGCGATGTTATTAGCCGGAGCCATATCAATTTCAATGTTAAACAAGCGCCCAGTTTCGCTGGAACATTAACCCAACAAAAAAGCCCACACCTAAATAGGCGCGGGCTTTTCGTTTTGAGTTTTACTCAGCAGTCTTGAACCAAGCGTTTGCCTTGGACGTGCTCACAACGATCAATGCGATCACGTTAAGTGCAATTGGAACCCAGCCATAAGGGAGGCGCATGAAACCAAAAATAATGTTGATTACTGCAAGAGCCTGGATAACGACCTGAGCTGATCGGGAACCGATCAAGATCATCTTTGAGATAGTCACATAGATAAGGCCAAGCACAATTGATAGTAGGCCATTTAGAAGTAGATACATGGTTGAGATTTCGATAGTTAGTCCGCCAGCAGCATTTAGAACTGTTGGGTTTTCACCGATCGGCGATAGGACCATAAGAACACCGAATCCAACGTTAAAGATTGCGATGAACCAGATGATGGCGGCTAAGAAAGTCACCATACCTGGACGCTTTGCAGCAGTTGTGGAAGTCATTCTTCCTCCGTAGAGAACAACAAAACTAAACTGAGATCTTCAATTTAGTCACTTAAAAGGTAGCAGATTGGAATATTAGATAGCATTCTCGCAACGCCTGATTCTGGAGATTAAGTTGGCTAGTTTGAAGATTGTTATTGTTGGCGCTGGTATCGCGGGTACTGGTTTGGCCGATGAGTTAACCCAGCTGGGTCAACGTGATGTCACAGTTGTTGACCAAGGGCCTATTTGGAAAACTGGCGGCGCTACATCGCATGCACCTGGTCTAGTAACTCGCACCAGCGCTTCAAAAATGATGCACCGGTTTGCCGATTACACAATCACCAAACTTTTATCTATGGATGTTGCTGGCCAGCCCTGCTTTTATCCAGTTGGATCTATTGAAGTCGCGCTAACTCAAGAGCGCCTAGATTACTTAGTTCGCAGAACTGAGTTTGCAGCTTCGTGGGGATTCAGCGCCGAGATGCTCTCGCCACAAGAATGCGCAAACTTAAATCCACTTCTTGATCCGAGCACTTTCATTGGTGGATTCCACACCACAGGTGAAGGCGTCGGCAAGGCACTTCGTGGCGCGCAAGCCCAAGGCGAGCGAGCACAATCTAATGGCGCAGTATTTATTGGCAACACAACCGTTACCGGCATAGCAACTAGTGGATCAAAGGTAACCGGCGTACAAACTGCAACCGGCGTGATTCCTGCCGACTTAGTTGTTATTGCGGCCGGAGGTTGGGGTAACTCAATAGCAGCAACTGCTGGTGTTGTGCTGCCATTGGTTTCGATGGAACATCAATACGCCGTCACCGAACCTATATCAGTGTTAGCAAAAGGCCGTGATGGCGATGCCAGTGTACCGATTGTGCGCATTTACGAGGCTGGCACTTATGTGCGCGACGAAGGCGATAAAGCAGGAGTTGGTTCGTTTAACCATCGCGCGATTCCAGTTAGTGATTCCAACATGGTCAATAACGCTGCGTCTCTTGAGGATCCATCCAAGTTGCCATTTACTCAAGCTGATTGGGATCAAGCCTGGTCTGAAACTCTAGAAGTTATGCCCGTTTTATCTGGCGTGAAATATGAGCAGGCATACAACGGAGTCTTTCCATATTCTGCCGATGGTTTTCCACTGATGGGCCCAGCTCCAAGTGTTGATGGTCTCTGGGTGCTGGAATGCCTTTGGGCAACACATTCAATAGGTGCAGCGCGTTCGTTAGCGCAAGCCATTTGCGGCATTGCGCCGGACATCGATTTCGCCCCAGCTGATCTAACTCGCTTTGATGATGCCGAATTAGTTCCAGCGGATTACGCACAACGTTGCGACAATGCCTACATTGATACCTACGCAATTCATCACCCAGCCGAGCCATCCACTAGCCCACGTGGGGTTCGGATGTCACCGTTTTATGACGAGCAAGAAAACCTAGGTGCTGCATTCTTTGATACCTCCTCTTGGGAACGACCTCGTTGGTTTGAATCAAACGCTGGATTGCTTGCCGGATTAAGCGTCCCTTCGCGCGATGCTTGGTCAAGCAAGTTCTGGTCACCAATTGCTGGCGCCGAACACCTCAAGACCCGAGAAGTTGCTGGAATTTTTGACATGACTTCGCTGCGCCGAATCAATGTGACAGGCCGCGATGCAGCGAAGTTCTTGAATTACGCAGCAGCGCGCAATGTGGCACGCGGAACTGGCGCAGTAACTTACACAATGCTGCTTGACCACAACGGTGGCATCGTTTCGGATGTGACGATTAGTCAGTTGGCCGAGGATAGATTCTTTATTGGTGGCAATAGCCCGCGCGATGTGGTTTGGCTCAAATCAATTTCTGCCGGTTACGACGTGCAAATCGAAGATGTCACAAACGGCACAACGTGTATTGCAGTTTGGGGACCGCAGGCCCGGGAAATCTTGGCGCCAATTACCGATACCGATTTAACGAATGACACATTCAAATACTTCAACGCCAAAGAAACATCTGTAGCTGGTGTTGCAGTCACTGCAATTCGAGTTTCTTACGTTGGCGAACTTGGCTGGGAGCTTGCCTGCAACGCCACTGGTGGAACAAAACTTTGGAACGAAATCATGAAGCAAGCAAATCGAGTGGGCGCAGTTCCAGCAGGTCGCAGTGCGCTAACAAGTTTGCGTTTGGAAAAGGGATACCGCGCCTGGGGTAGTGACATGAGTCGGGAAGACACCCCAACGAGCGCTGGTTTAGATTTTGCAGTGCGAACTGATGGGGAACACTTAGGGCTTGCTGCAGCCTCAGCTCGGGCAACAACCCGCAGACTTCGAACCTTGAGTCTTACCGATATCGAAACAGTGCCAACCATTGGTCAACCTTTGTTTATGTCTGGGAAAAACGTTGGATACATAACCAGCGCAGAATTTGGTTGGTCAGTTGGCCACCCTGTTGCACTTGGTTGGTTGCCAGCAGAAATAAAAGAAGGCGATTCGGTTCAGATTTCTTGTGGTGGCACAACAGTTAATGCAGTAGTTGCACCTGATGCAGTCTTTGATCCAACTGGATCACGGATCAGGGTTTAAGAGCTTCCGCTTCGACGACGTTCAATTCGTCGCGCGGCTGCAGGACCAGAAGACTTAGCTTTGGAATTCTCGGCAGTTGTTCCTGCGCTACTACCTTTAGCGCCCTGAGATTTCTTCTTTTCTAGGGCTGCTAGGAATGCTGCCTTATTAGGGTCTGCTTCTTTCGGAGTATTAGCCATATCTCTATTCAACCACTTGTTGGGCAGGATCTATTGCAAGGCCTATTCAGCCAGAAGATTTTCGATTATTCGCGACAAATCTGATTCAGTAACTGGTCCGACGAATTTGGCAGCAACTCTGTGTTGCTTGTCGAGCACTATCGTGCCAGGCAGATAACTACCCTGGACTACATCAAACTTGGCCGCGATTGTCTGATTCGGGTCGCTAATGTGAGGCCAAGAGCCATCTTGTGCGCTCAAGAAATCTGCGGCGGCCTGGGAGTCATCCGCTTCATTAAGTCCTAGAAGATTAACTTCGGGATAGGTTTTTTGAATCTCGACGAAGATTGGCCACTCTTCGCGACAAGGGGGACACCAAGAAGCCCAGGCGTTTACAACCACAACGCCAGTCATGTCTGCGGTGGTCACTTGGCCACCATTTAGCCCAGGGCCAGTAATCTCAATTGGATCTGCTCGCTGAGCAATTTCAATCTCGGTTATAGATGCGTTGGGTACAGCGCTTTCAGAAGGCCGATATCCTTGCGGAATATCAACGCCACAGCCGGTTACGAGCAAAGCTGTTATCAGGCTGGCCGAAAGCTTTTTGATCACACATAGAGGTTAGCGCGATTTATTGAAGGGTAGAATTTGACTATGGATGATTTGCAAAAAGGTAAAAGACTGGTCTTTCTTCAACTAGCACTGATCATTGTGTTGGCGCTTTTCCCAGACAGCGCAACCGTTGACCCACGTCTAAGTATTGGTGGCACCGTATTGCTGGCGATCGGACTAGTCATTCTTTTTGCAGGATTCAAAGGCTTAGGAAAGTCATTAACTGCAAACCCAGTTCCAATTGAAGATGGCAAATTGGTAACTACTGGCATCTTTAGCATCGTTCGACATCCAATTTACTTAGGACTTCTAGTAGTCACACTTGGTCTTGTGGTTTCCAGCGGTGTTTGGGCGCAAATCCTTGTCTGGGCAGCCCTTGCCATGTTGCTGACTTACAAGATGCGCTGGGAAGAAGTATTGCTAACAGCCAAGTACAAAGGTTATGCCGATTACATGACTAAAGTTCCAGCGCTTATCCCAGGACTAAAGCCAAGAAATCCTGGCACAAAAAACTCTGGCACTAAGAAATAGTTATTTGACCCATTCAGTTGAGACAGTAAATCTATCTACAACCTCGCGAATCGGATCAACACCGATACCAGGTCCAGTTGGCACATCAATATGGCCATCAACCAAAACAAATGGCTCGGTGGTATCGGTTTCAAAGTAGCGAGCGGACGCAGAAGTGTCGCCAGGCAAAGTGAAGTTAGGCAGTGCAGCTAGTGCCAAGTTTGCTGCCCTTCCAATACCAGTTTCCAACATGCCACCACACCAAACTGGAATTCCAGCGGTTTGGGCAACGTCGTGAATCTTTACAGCTTCGATGTAACCACCAACACGGGCTGGCTTGATGTTGATAATCGAGGTTGCGCCAATTTCAATCGCGTCGCGGGCAACGCCGGCAGAAACAATAGATTCATCAAGGCAAACTGGAGTTTGGATGTATTCGGCTAAGCGCGCGTGACCAAGGATGTCCTCTTCTTCAATCGGCTGTTCAATCAATAGGAGATTGAATTCATCCAAGCGCTTTAGTAACTCGAAGTCATCACGCGTGTAAGCAGTATTGGCATCAACTTGAAGCAGCAGATCGGGGCCAAAGGCTTCGCGAACTAGCTTTACCGGTTCATAATCCCAGCCTGGTTCAATTTTCAATTTGATGCGGAGGTAGCCCTCGGCCAGATATCCTTCAACGAATTTCATAAGCTCTGGCAACGAATCCATTATTCCTACAGATACTCCGGCAGGAACTTTGGTCTTTACCGCGCCCAGATACTGCGCAAACGAAGTTCCGCTGGCTCGCAGCTGCGCATCCAACACAGCAGTTTCTAAGGCAGCTTTTGCCATGCGATGACCTTTAGCCCAATGCAGAGCTGGTGCGATGGCTTCAGCGGTTAGTTGGTTACCAAGTTTCATGGCCTCTGGAATGAAAAAGTCACGCAGTACTCCGGCGGCGGCCGTGTGGTACTCACTCGAATAATCAGGTAGCGCATTGGCCGCACATTCCGCCCAACCTTCACCAACATCAGTGATTGCATGCACCCAAACCACTTCGTGAACGGTCACTGAACCCTCGGATGTGCGAAACGCAGACTTCAATGGAACATCAAGACGAATAAGTTCAACAGCTTCGAGTTTCATTTTGCCCCTTTACTTCGGTGGCTCAACTAGTAAGTGAGTTCGATCTTGCATTGCCTTGATGGTCCAACCCTTTGCCATTAATGGCTCTAACGTCTCGCGAGTTTTAACGCGCCAAGCTTTTGCTGCCGCAAGATCAGTTCGGCGAAGCGCCTCTACGTCTTCGGGAATCTCAACAGAAATTGCATCTGGCGAAACATTTCCATCAGCTCTACCTTGCGCCAGATCCCAGTAAACGAACAGTCGATCTGAGTCATCGCCAGCGTTTATTTCATCGGTCATAGTGCCGTAGAAATTTGGCAGATACTCAACAGCAGTTGCGCCGAGCTTGTCGAAGTTAAAGACACAGTTACGGCGAACTAGGGGATCAAAAGACCACGTGATTCCAGCTAGACCTTGTTGCTTTGCCCAATTGAATTGATGCTGCTTCAGTGCATAACCTGCACCAGGTTGAAATGAACCGGTGACGTGAGAATGCAGAATGCCTTTATCGTTGAAAACACCGCGAAAGCCAAATGATGCCGCCACCATTTCATCGCCGTCATAGGCTGCGCTGCAATATGCACCGACATGTAGTACGGCAATACCTAAATCAAATGGGACGACTTCAGGTCCACCAGCCCACACTTTGCATAGAAGTGCGCTGACTGCTTCCATTTCTTCAATGCTGGAAACTTGGCTGATGCGAAGCGCGGACATGTCTCTATTCTGCCTGAGTGCATCGATTAGGCTGATACGAACCCAACAAGAAAGCACACGTAATCTAATGTCCAATTGGCCCAATGAACGAAAGTTTGCTGTGGCGATATGGGCAATTGCTACCGGTGGGTATGTGCTGTGGCAAGGAATTCCCTTTGATCGAGCTACCCAGTTTCTGATCATAATTACTGCTGCGCTGGCGTTCTCGATTGGAACTACCACTCGGACGATTCGAGTATTTGCCGACTGGGTGCCATTTGCGATTTTGTTGTATGGCTATGACTATTCCCGTGGCGCAGCTGACACTTTGGGTTTCAAAGTCCGAGTTGAAGAGATCTACAACATTGAGCTTGCTTGGTTTGGTTGGGCCTTTGATGGCAAGATTCCAACCGTTTGGTTACAACAACATCTTTACGATCCAAATCAAATTGCGTGGTGGGAATCTTTAGTTGCCCTTGTATATGTGTCGCATTTCGTGGCGCCTTGGGCAATTGTTGGAATTCTGTATATAAAGAACCGAGAACTGTGGGCAAAGTTTGCTCGCCGAGTAATCACTATTTCGTTTGCTGCGTTGATCACATACATCCTGATTCCTGCAGCACCGCCTTGGTATGCCGCACGTGAAGGCTTATGTGAACCAGTAGTTCGAATTGCAACTAGAGGATGGGAGATCATTGGTCTGCCGATTGCCGGTCAGATCATTTCCTTAGGTCAAGGAGTGGTTAACCAAGTCGCTGCGATTCCTTCATTGCACGCAGGTATGGCGGTCACCATCACGTTGTTCTTCTGGGCCCGAGTTGGCCTGAAGATGAAAGCGTTCCTGGCTTTCTACATAGCCTTGATGTTCTTTGCCTTGGTATTCGGTGGCGAGCACTACATATTTGATGCCATTCTTGGCGCAATCTATGCGGTAGCGGTCGAATATGGCTGCCGAGCTTGGGAGCGCTACTCAATTAAGCGCAGGGCTAGCCTCCCCGCAGACGAGTCCTTTAAGACCCTATAAATAAGGGAATTTAAGCAAGTTTGCGTCAATTTACTGGGTCTGGTGGTAATTCTGTGACTCGTGGGGTTATTCTCTTCCTAAGTGCTCCTAGGAGTCCTACAACATGTCGGGGAAGGCAATTTGTAGGCAAGCTAGGAGGCAAGAGATGGCGTATACGTCAACTACTCGTGGGGTTGTGTTCATTCACAGCACGCCGCGAGTTTTAACTGCCCACATCGAGTGGGCTTTAGGTGGCCTATTGGGCACGCCAGTAAATCTTGATTGGGTCGAACAGCCCGTTGCTCCTGGAACTGTGCGCAGTGAAATGTCTTGGATGGGCGCAGCCGACCTGTCAGCCAAGATTGCCTCGGCTCTACGCGGATTTCCAAACTTACGGTTTGAAGTAACTGAAGAGCCAAGTACAGGTTTTGATGGTCAACGCTTCGTATCAACACCATCACTTGGAATCTGGCGAAGCCCAATGGGAGTTTTCGGCGAAAGCTTTATCTCAGATGAAAAACTTCGTACTGCGATTGCAAATGCGACTGCAGCCGGAAATTCTTTGGTGGACACCGTTGACGAAGTTATGGGTGGTCCATGGGACCGCGAACTAGAACCGTTTAGGTATGCAGGTGATGGAGTACCAGTTAGATGGTTGCACCAAGTTAGTTAGTGAGTGGGTAAGTTAAAGCGGAATGTTTCCGTGATTACCGCGCGGGAATGAACCATCTGGGTTAGCAGCAGCTTTTAACGCAGCAGCAATTGCAGTTCGAGTCTTTGTTGGATCGACAATCTCATCTACTGCGCCAAGTTCAATGCACTTAGGTAATCCACCTGCTGTGATCTTGTGTTCTTCAGCCAATTCCGCTTCAACAGCATCTTTTTGATCTGGTGGAACTTCAGCCAAACGCCTGCGGTGCAAGATGCGAATTGCAGCAAGGGGACCCATAACTGCAACTTCAGCACCCTCCCAAGCCATAACGCGAGTAGCGCCAAGTGCCTTGGAGTTCATTGCGATGTATGCGCCACCGTAAGACTTACGAGTCACGCAAGTAATTCGAGGTACTACACATTCTGCGAAGGCATGAAGTAATTTCGCGCCACGACGAACTACGCCGTCCCATTCTTGACCAACACCTGGCAAGTAACCAGGTACATCAACCATGACGATCATTGGAATACCTAGGGCATCACACATGCGGACGAAGCGCGCGCTCTTCTCTGCGGAAGTTGCATCTAGACAGCCACCAAGCCGCAGTGGATTATTTGCCACGATGCCAACAGTGCGGCTACCGAATCGACCAAGTGTTGTAATGATATTTGGTGCCCAACGCGGGTGAAGTTCTACGCCAGTTCCAGCATCAATAACAGATTCAACAATTGGATGCGCGTCATACGCGCGATTGTTTTGGGCTGGCAAAAGTGCACCCATGTCCACATCAGAAATCTTTGAAGTATCTAGCAAACCTTGATTGCCAAGTAAGTCAGTGATGTTTCGAGTATCAGCAATTGCGCGTTCTTCAGTATCACTAACTACGTGAACCACACCACTGCGACGCCCATGCGGTTCAGGTCCACCTAGGCGCAACATGTCCACGTCTTCGCCTGTTACCGAGCGAACAACGTCTGGTCCAGTTACGAAGATGCGGCCTTCTGGCCCAAGGATGACGATGTCAGTTAGTGCTGGACCGTATGCGCCGCCACCAGCAGCTGGGCCAAGCACAACAGAAACCTGTGGGATCTTGCCAGAAGCTTGAGTCATCACGCGGAAGATGTCACCGAATGGCTTAAGTGCGCCAATACCTTCTTGCAAGCGAGCGCCACCGGAATGCCAAATGCCAACGATTGGACATTGTTCTTTCATGGCGATTGCGTAAGCGTCAACGATTACTGCGCCTTCAGCAGCGCCAAGTGCGCCACCTTGAAATGACGGATCGTTTGCAAAGGCAACGACGGTACGGCCATTGATCTTGCCGGTCGCAGATACTGCGCCGATTCCATCAACTTGGCTAGCAACGTACTGCAAAGTGCCTTCATCGAACAAAGCTGTTAGGCGAGCATTCGCCATTAACTTCTTGTCTACGACAGCAGTCATGAGTGGTTCCGGAAAGCCAGAACGATGTCATGGCCACCAAAGCCAAATGAATTACTTAAGGCAGCGATGTCACCACTTGGAAGTTCTCGTGGCTTGCTCATTACAACGTCAACATCAACGCCATCAGCCAAGTTAACCAAGTTGCCAACAGGTGGAACGATGCGATTCTTGATTGCTAAGACAGAGGCAAGCGCAGCAAGTGAGCCAGCGCCACCAAGTAAGTGACCTGCAACGCCCTTTACTGCAGTTACTGGTGCGTGATCGGCTTCAGATCCAAGAACCTTACGAATCGCCTTTGCTTCGGCCACGTCACCTGCTGGAGTGCTGGTTGCATGAGCGTTCACGTGGAAGATGTCCTTAGTTGAAAGATCAGCATCTGCAAGCGCTCGGTTCATGGCAAGAATTACGCCGCGACCTTCAGGTTCTGGCTGGGCAATGTGATGCGCATCAGCTGCGATACCTTGACCGCCGTAAGTTGCATAAATCTTTGCGCCACGGGCCTTAGCAAACTCTTCGGATTCCAGAACGATGATCGCTGCGCCTTCAGCCATTACGAAGCCATCGCGATCGCGATCGAATGGACGTGAGGCACCTGCGGCATTTTCATGCAAAGTAGATAGAGCGCGCATTGCTGCAAACGCTGCAATGGTCAGCGGGTGAATGCAGCCTTCAGTTCCACCGCAGATAACTACGTCAGCGCGACCGGTTCGAATCATTTCAGCGCCGTAGCCGATTGCTTCTGCGCCCGAGGCACATGCTGAAACTGGAGTGTGTACGCCAGCCATCGCGCCGATCTCAAGACCGATCACAGCTGCTGGACCATTAGGCATCAGCATTGGAACAGTCATAGGAGACACCCGGGAAGCACCACGATCGCGCAACACGTCGTACTGCTCCATAAGTGAAATTGCGCCACCAACACCAGAGCCAACAGCAACACCTAGTCGAGCTTGCTCGACTTCAGGTGCACCTGCATCGGCCCAAGCTTCACGCGCTGCAATGAGTGCGAGTTGCTGGGAACGATCCATGCGACGAACTTCATGAGGCTCCAAGATGCTTTCTGGGTCAACTTTTGCAGTTGCAGCGATGCGAACTGGTAAGTCAGCAAAGCGCGGATCTTCAAGTAAGTGGATTCCGGAGCGGGCAGCTACCAATGAATCCCAAGTTGAGGCAACGTCCCCACCAAGTGGGGTAGTGGCTCCAAGCCCTGTAACGACAACCGTACGGCTCATTGTTGTCGACCTTTCAATTTGAATTAGTACTTGCGGATATTTCTCTTATGAATAGAACTAGTTTTATGCGGCGGGCAACAACTAGGCCGCCCGCCAACATCAAAACTATTTATGCCTTGTTAGCAGCGATGTAGTTCACTGCATCAGCAACGGTATTTAGGTTCTTAACTTCAGTGTCTGGGATGGTTACGCCAAACTTGTCTTCGCAAGCCATTACAACTTCAACCATTGACAATGAGTCAACGTCAAGGTCATCAACAAATGACTTTTCCATCTGGACTGATTCAGCTGGGATGCCTGCTACTTCATTTACGATTTCAGCTAGGCCAGCGAGGATGTCCTGGGACATAGTTATCTCCTTTAGTAATTACTTACCGCGTTGTGCGGGTCTTACTTCGAAAATCTTTCGACTTTCGAAACTTATGGGACAAGTGCTACTTGCGCAGCATGGACAAGACCAGCACCGAAGCCAACCATTAAAACCAAGTCGCCACTCTTAACTTCGCCATTTTCACGAAGTCGATCAAGTGCCAATGGAACAGATGCTGCCGAGGTATTTCCTGAGTACTGAATGTCACGGGCAACTGCGACATGATCTGGAAGCTCCAGCTGTTTAACCAGAGCATCAGTAATTCGATTATTAGCCTGATGCGGCACAAACGCAGCCAAGTCGCTGGCAGTTACTCCAGCAGCAGCCATTGCTTGGGCACAAACCTCGCCCATCTGACCAACAGCCCAGCGGAAAACTTGCTGACCTTGCATCGTTAACACAGATGGGGTTCCAGCCTTTTCGGCGGTAAAGATATCAGGATCCATGATGATTGCATCGCGCTGAGTGCCATCGGCTCCCCAAATAGTTGGGCCAATACCTTGAGCAGCGGTTGGGCCAACCACGACTGCGCCAGCACCATCAGCAAACAAGAACGCAGTGCCGCGGTCTTCAAAGTCCACTATTTCAGAAAGTTTTTCAGCGCCGATCAACAGAATGTATTTAGCAGAGCCAGAACGAATCATTCCGTCTGCGATGCCTAAGCCGTAGCAAAAGCCAGCACATGCAGCTGAAGTATCTGTGGCTGCAGCGTTGATAGCGCCAATTGCAGCAGCAACTTCAACAGCCGCAGAAGGAGTTTGGTAGCGATGCGTAACCGTTGCCACCATTACTAGATCAAGTTGTTCCGCAGTGATCCCAGCATCTGCAATTGCCTTTCGAGCAGCAGCTGTTGCCATTGTTACAACGGTCTCGTCTGGTCCAGCGTTACGACGTTCAATGATTCCCGAGCGCTCTTGAATCCATTCGTCATTTGAATCGATGCGCAAGCAGATCTCATCATTTGTGACAACGCGTTCTGGCCGGAACACACCAAGCCCAAGAATTCCAGCATGTGCAGTTGGAGCTGGAGTATTTAACTTGATCATGAACCAGCCTTTGGATGCAGGCGAAGTAATGGCTGACCAGGATTTACTGGATCACCATCAGTTACGAGCCATTCAACAATGGTTCCGCCATGTGGAGCTTCAACTTCGTATTCATCACGCAGGGTTCGAATTGTGGCAACTTTAGTTTTGCCATCAAGAACTGTGCCTGGAGCTTCACTGACATTAAATTCGATAGTTCCCTTAAACGGTGCAACAACTAAACGCCAAGTAGGAGAGTCCGTTACTGCAGTTTCAGTTCCGTGACGTGCGATCAAATCCAGCGCAGCTGGCAGATCATCTGGAGTCTTCAGTGAAACGCATTCAACACCAGGCATTGCGCGCTTTGCCAGACCAACAAGGGTTCCTGCAGGTGGGAGTTCGATTAAGCCAGTAACACCTAGATCAAGCATGGTTTGCATACATAGATCCCAGCGCACTGGATTACTGACTTGAGTTACCAGACGCTTTAAAACTTCGCGACCATCTTGCACAACAGTGCCATCTGCATTTGAAAGTATGCGAAGGCGAGCATCGTGAGTAGAAATTGCTTTTGCATGTTGGGCAAGTACGCCAACAGCTGGGGCCATGTGCTTAGTGTGAAATGCGCCAGCAACAGAAAGTGGTCGTACGCGGGCGCCTGCTGGGGGATCAGTTTCAAGTGCAGCAAGTTGCTCTAGCGTGCCAGCAGCAACAATTTGACCAGCACCGTTCTCGTTTGCTGGTGTAAGACCGTGCTGAGCAAGCTTGGCAATAACTTCATCGCGTTCGCCACCAAGTACGGCAGACATTCCAGTAGGTGTTACTGCAGAAGCAGCAGCCATTGCATTGCCGCGTTCGCGAACTAAGACCATGGCTTGTTCGGCAGAGATTACGTGAGCCGCAGCTGCAGCAGTGATTTCACCAACGCTATGTCCGGCGCCAACGGCAACCTTGGAAAATGCTTCGCCTGGATGTGGGAACAAGTTAAGAAGTGAAACCATGCCAGCACTAACGATCAAAGGCTGGGCAACTGCAGTATCGCGGATGGTGTCTTCATCGCTTGTGGTGCCATGGGCGATGAGGTCAATGCCAGCAACGGTGCCTAGCCACTTCATGCGATCCTCAAAATGAGGTAGCTCTAACCATGGGGTTAAAAAGCCGGGGACCTGGGAACCTTGACCGGGGGCAACTACTGCAAGCACTCGTATAGTCTCTCGTATAGGCAATCGCTAAATCTAACGGCGATCCACTAAATTCTAAGGCTATTTTTTGTAGGTAACCTACAATTCAGGGCTATTTCGCTCAATCATTAGGGCAATTCTCAGGGTTAAGGCATCCGTTGGGTCAAATGGGTCCAATCCAGTGGCCTCCAAAACCCTACGAAGTCGGTATCTGACTGTGTTTACGTGGACAAATAGGTTTCGAGCGCAACCCTCAATAGTTGGGGCAGCCTCAAGGTAGCAAGCCAGAGTTTGGCGCACATCACCGCTGAGATCCTGTCGCAATTTAGCAACGACTGGATCAATTGCTGCCGCGTCACCGGCAATAACTCTTGCTGCAATCATGTCTTCGGAGGCAACTAGGCGAGGGCTTGTCGAAACATAACTCAAAGCTCGGAAACCTGACAAGGCATCAAGAGCAGAGCTATGAGCTTCTTGCAAAGTTGAGACCACCGGCCCAGTAACAACCGTGCCTGGACCAAAGTGACCAACGAATGGCTTGGCAACAAGTTCTGGATTATCGGTCTCGGATACGCCACCGATGATTGTGATCATTCGGTCATTATGAACGCCAACCATTACATCTAACTTTGCAGACTTCGCAGTGCGACGAATTTGCTCCATATGAACTTCGATTGCAATTTGATTCGATGGGACCGGTCCCACGATCGCAAGTACATGTTTGTTTACATCCCAACCTGCAGCAGCAGCTCTGGCAAGCAACGCATCGTCAGAACTTCCCGCCAAGATTGCATCAAGTACTAAGTCTTGAAGTCTGGCATCCCAAGCACCGCGGTTCTCGGCAGCGCGGGCATAAAACTCTGCCGCAGCAAATGCAATTTCGCTGGAGTAACGAAGCAATGATTCACGAAGGTAAGACTGGCGATACTCATTAGCTCCAGCAATTTGCTCAACCATCTCTTCCACAACTGCCATTGAAGTTCTAACTAGTTCCACGGTTTGTTGCAAGGTGAGCGCACGAGCAAGCTCGCGGGGAGCACTAGAGAAGATGTCACCAACATGATCTTTTGATTCAAGTCCGGCGGAAAACCATTCGACAAAGTTAGTGATGCCGCTTTGCGCAACCAGGCTTACTGAGGCTCGTTCATTTGCCGGAAGTGCGACGAACCAAGGAAGTGTATCTTCCATGCGAGTAGTTGCGGCAGTAGTTAGTTCGCCAGTCATTCGTTGCACGCGCCGGGCCAAAACCGCATGCTCAGCAGCGATCCGTTCTGGTGTGGATTCCGTTGAGCGAATTGATCGTGGCATAGGTCTAAGTGTGCCAGTAGTGCCAGAAACGGTGAATCTGTGGTGGAAAGTTACAGTGCGTTGACTTGCGCAACTTGCTGCGCCGATAGTTCGACTACCGGAAGAATCTCAGCAAGTTGCTCGACGGTTCGCGCGCTGGCAATCGGAGTGACTACGCCAGGTTGAGCACGCAGCCAACCCAAGGCAGCTGCAGCAATTGAAGTATTCTCCTGCTTGGAAATTTCAGTTAGCGCATTAAGAATTGCCCAACCCCGATCGTTTTTGTAGTCCGGCATATCACCAGCTCGCACGCTATCGACTTCAACGCCTGGCTGGTACTTGCCAGTTAAGAAACCGGCAGCCAATGAGAAGTAGGGAAGTACTGGGATGTCTTCTTTAACCGCAACAGCCATCAAGTCGCCTTCATACTCATTGCGAACAATGGCGTTGTAGTTCGGTTGAAGCAAAAGGTATTCACTCATTCCCAGGTCACGAGAAATCTTTAGAGCTTCCTCGAGTCTTGTGGCTGAATAATTCGAGGCGGCTAAGTAGCGAACTTTGCCAGCAGTAACAAGTTCATTGAAAGCAGTTAAAGATTCTTCCAGTGGAATTTCTTCATCGTCATGATGTGCGTAATAGATGTCGATGTAATCGGTCCCGAGTCGACGCAATGAATCTTCGGCCGCAGCAGCAATGTTTGCCGCACTTAGTCCTGGTCGAGTCGCAAGTTTGGCGACTTTAGTTGCAATCACCATCTCGCTGCGATTTCCGCGAGCTTTCATCCAATCGCCAATGATGGTTTCGCTTTCGCCACCTACGTTGCCGGTGTGCCAGCGGGAATACATGTCAGCTGTGTCAATAAAGTTTCCGCCCGCAGATTCATAAGCAGTTAAAACTTCTTGGGATTGCGCTGCGTTCGCGCTCCAACCAAATACGTTGCCACCTAAGCAGAGTGGGTGAACTTGTAGTTCAGTTCTGCCAAGTGCAACGCGCATCAGCCGCCACCTTCAGTGTTGCCAGCTGACGCAGCTTTTGGATTGGTTAGGTCGTAGCGATCAATTGCTTCTTGCACTCGCTCGGCAGGAATCTCGCCACGCTTAGCCAACATTGCTAGGGCCTGAACCGTGATGCTTTGAGCATCAACAAGGAAGTGACGACGAAGTGCACCGCGAGTATCTGACATACCCCAACCATCAGTACCTAGAGATACGAAATCATTTGGTACCCAGTCACGAATTTGATCTTGAACTGCGCGCATGAAATCGGAAACTGCAATTACCGGTCCTTGCGTTCCAGCAAGTTTTTCAGTTACCCAACTGACTTGCGGTGCATCGGATGGATTCAAGAAGTTGTGACGATCAGCCGCAAGGCCATCGCGTCGCAATTCATTCCAGGAAGTTACTGACCAAACGTCAGCGCTAACGCCCCAGTCTTCGCGCAGAAGTGTCTGTGCCTCAAGCGCCCAAGGAACTGAAACACCGGAAGCAAGTAGTTGAGTTCGTGGACCCTTGGCGTCGGAATCTGGAGCAAGTAAGTACATGCCGCGCAGGATGCCTTCTGTGTCAACGCCAATAGGCTCGGCTGGCTGTACGTAAGGCTCGTTGTAAACCGTTAGGTAGTAGTAGATGTCTTCTGGATTCTCGCCATACATGCGGCGCAAGCCATCACGAACAATATGACCAATCTCGAAGCCATAAGCCGGGTCGTAACTAACTACTGCCGGATTAGTTGCAGCCAATAAATGTGAGTGACCATCTTCATGCTGCAGGCCTTCACCATTAAGTGTTGTGCGACCTGCAGTTGCGCCAAGCACAAAACCACGAGCCATTTGATCTCCGGCTAACCAGAATGAATCGCCAGTGCGCTGGAAACCAAACATGGAATAGAAGATGTAGATCGGAATCATTGGTTCGTTATGTGTTGCATATGAAGTTGCTACTGCAGTCCAGGATGCAACCGAACCGGCTTCATTAATGCCTTCGTGCAGAATCTGACCAATTTCAGATTCCTTGTAAGACAGCATCAGTTCGCGGTCTACTGACATGTATTGCTGACCATGTGGTGAGTAGATCTTCAAGGTAGGGAAGAAGCTGTCCATTCCGAAAGTACGTGCTTCATCCGGAATGATCGGAACAATTCGGTTTCCGATGTTCTCGTCACGAACTAAATCGCGAAGCAATCGAACAAAAGCCATAGTCGTTGCAACTGGCTGATTACCAGAGCCAGCACTCATGTCTTTGTAAGTTTCAATTGGAGGCAGTGTTAAGACTTTTGCTTTGGTGCGGCGTGATGGGACGTAGCCACCTAGCGCGCGGCGACGTTCATGCAAGTATTCGATGTGCTCGTGGTTATCACCTGGGTGGTAATACGGCGGCAACTTGTCATCAAGTTGTGCGTCTGTAATTGGAATCTGCAAACGATCACGGAAAACTGCCAGATCTTCATGCGTAAGTTTCTTCATCTGGTGCGTGGCATTGCGACCTTCGAAGTGTGAACCAAGCGTCCAGCCCTTGATGGTCTTTGCCAGAATTACCGTCGGTTGACCAGTATGAGCTTCGGCTGCTGCATAAGCGGCGTACATCTTCTTGTAGTCATGGCCACCACGCTTGAGGTTCCAGACCTGTTCGTCTGACCAGCCTTCGACCATTGCCTTGGTGCGAGGATCGCGACCAAAGAAGTTATCGCGAACGAAGCCACCGTTTTCAGTCTTGTAAGTCTGGAAGTCACCATCTGGAGTGCGGTTCATTAAGTTAACGAGCGCGCCTTCGTTGTCGATGGCTAGCAATTCATCCCACTCGCGACCCCAAACAACCTTGATTACATTCCAGCCAGCGCCACGGAAGTGTGATTCAAGTTCTTGAATGATTTTTCCGTTACCGCGAACGGGTCCGTCAAGGCGCTGCAAGTTGCAGTTAATAACAAAAGTTAAGTTGTCTAGTTCTTCACGTGCTGCAATACCAATTGCGCCTAATGATTCCGGCTCATCCATTTCGCCGTCACCAAGGAATGCCCAAACGCGTTGCTGAGAAGTGTCCTTGATTCCGCGGTGATGCAGGTAGCGATTAAAGCGAGCTTGGTAAATCGCATTCATCGGACCAAGACCCATAGAGACTGTTGGGAACTGCCAGAAGTCCGGCATCAAACGTGGGTGTGGATAGCTTGGCAAACCGTTTGGCGCAGCTGATAGTTCCTGACGGAAGCCATCAAGACGATCTGTACTTAAGCGACCCTCAAGAAATGCGCGGGCGTACATGCCAGGGGAGGCGTGACCTTGGAAGAAAACTTGGTCGCCACCACCTTCATGTTCTGGGCCACGGAAGAAGTGGTTGAAGCCAACTTCATATAGAGAAGCACTTGATGCATAAGTTGAGATGTGTCCACCAACACCGATACCTGGACGTTGTGCGCGATGCACCAACATCGCAGCGTTCCATCGAATGTATGCGCGGATACGACGCTCAATTGTTTCGTCGCCAGGAAAATCTGGTTCGCGGTCAGGCGAGATGGTGTTGATGTAGTCAGTGCTACGAAGACTTGGAACACCTACGTTTTTTTCAGACGAGTGGCGAAGCAATGACAGCATGATGTGACGGGCGCGCTGCTCGCCATGTGTTGCGATTAAGGCATCTAGTGACTCGATCCATTCCCGAGTTTCTTCAGGATTTACATCTACGTACTGGGTAGGTAGACCGCCAGCAATCAGCGAATCCCGATCTGGTGTGGTGGTCACGGTTAGTTACCTGCCTTGTGGTGGATCGGTTATTTCTCCTCCTATTGTGTCTGATGTCCTGAATATTGGGTAAGTCGAGTCCTACTTGGCCGGAAATCAATATCGGGCAATTTTGGGTTTGCAGTTGCCTTTTGGCCATTACTCGGGTGGACTATGACTGTGAGTTCACAAGAAGGCTCCCTAGCGGGACTGGCTGGCAAGTTTGGATTAGGCGAAAGGCTAGTAGTCCAAGAGCTAGGTTTCGATGTCGACTGCGATCAAATGGTCTCGGATGCAATCGCATCTGTTGCCGAGTTGGTTGATGAAACCTACGACGACGTAATTGATGCCGTGCTTCTTTGGTGGCGTGATGACGATGGCGATTTAGTGGATGCTTTAGTAGATGCCCTGGGTCCGCTTGCGGATAGTGGCGTGATTTGGCTAATGACACCTAAACCAGGTCGAGCGGGACACGTTGAACCAGAAGACATTGCAGATGCTGCGCCGACTTCAGGTTTGCAGGCAACCAGTCACATAAATGCCGCCCCGGAATGGCAAGGCACTCGGTTAGTCGCACCAAAATCTCGCCGTTAAATCTAGATTTACAAAACCACACTCCAAAAAAAGAAATGAGAAAACCATGTCGTTAGAAGTTGGCCAAGAAGCCCCAGATTTCACCCTGCAAAATCAGTTTGGTGAAGATGTGAAGCTTTCTGATTTCCGTGGCAAGAAGAACGTAGTTCTAGTTTTCTACCCAATGGCATTCACAGGAATTTGCACTGGCGAGCTTTGCGAAATTCGTGATCAGAGTCCAGCCTTCGTGAGTGATGATGTTCAGGTTTTGGGAATCTCCTGTGATACCTCTGCATCACTTAAAGTTTTCGCAGAACAAGAGAACTTTGACTACCCATTGCTTTCTGACTTCTGGCCACACGGTGAAGTTTCCAAGGCTTATGGTTCATTCTTTGAACCACGAGGCTTTTCAATGCGCGGAACCTTCGTAATCGACAAGGCAGGCATCCTGCGCTGGTCAGTAGTTAATGGTCCAGGCGATGCCCGCAATACCGATGAATACAAGCAGGCGCTAGCAGCCCTTTAAATTCGGTCAGTTTGCTAAAAGATGCGGACTTGTCGAACTAGGTGTGAAATTGAGATGCCACGGCCGGTGTAGACCCGAGACTCACCGGCTGTGGCACCTTTGCGTTCTCGGGTCATTGCTTCGCAATACAGACCTAGGGCTCACCGGCCGTGGTTCTTTTACGCACCCACCACCCACATTCGATTTCTAACTTTTCCAAACCTTAGATAAGGTAGGGAAGCACGTAGGGCGCTTAGCTCAGTTGGCTAGAGCATCTCGTTTACACCGAGAGGGTCAGGGGTTCGAGTCCCTTAGCGCCCACTGCAACGGAAATACCCCCGCAAGGGGGTATTTTTATGCCTAGACAAGATTTACACACACTAGGTGTATGCTATGTGTATGAGTCGAACCAACATAGATCTCGATGACGAGCTGGTGGAAATTGTGATGAATCGATTTAGCCTTCCAACTAAAAAGAGTGCAGTCGAAATGGCTTTACGCCGATTGGTTGAAGAGACGGACCAGATGAAGTTGATCGACAGCATTTTCGGTATTGGCTGGGATGGACCAGAAGATGGCCGGTTCGAAAGCGCCATCGAAAAATGGTGAAGCCAAAACGCTACTTAATTGACACAAGTGTCTGGGTCAACTTATTTCGAGGCGACCAAGAACTTCGTCGCCGAATAGATGAAGCGACTGCACAGGGCATCCAAATCGTTACATGCGAAGTGATAGTCATGGAATTACTGGCGGGTGCACGACCACATGAAGATGTGAGGATTTTTGATCTATTGAACAGGTTGCCTTCGCTGCCGTTCAATCCCAACACGGACTTTAGGACTGCTGGATTTATGTATCGAGAGTTGTCGCAAAATGGTGTAACCATTCGAAATTCATTGGACTGCATAATTGCCGTGGCTGCGATGTCGAGCGAAGACATTGTTCTGATTCACAATGATTTGGATTTTGTAAACATGGCTCGAGTTAATGGGATAAGGCACGAGCGCTGGGAACAAGCCGCCTAACTAGTACGGGTAGATAAGGCGTTCGGGGTAGTCTGGATGTGTTAGTTGAATAACTAAACAAATCTGGGAGCAAAAAATGGCCGTTACTGCAAGCCCCGACCAGCAACAAGCATTGCTGGACTTGCAGGGCCTTGACACCAAACTCCTGCAACTAGCCCATAAGCGAGCAGGATTACCCGAGATCGCCGCCGCCCAAGATTTAGAAGTCGAACTTGGTTCAATAAAGATGCGTCTCGTTGCTGCTCAGACCGAAGCATCAGATCTAAAGCTAAATCAATTGAAGGCCGAAGCCGATGTTGAACAAGTTGTCGCAAGGTCTCGTCGCGATCAAGAGCGATTAGATTCAGGCGCAGTTTCGGCAGCTAAAGAACTTGAGAGTCTGCAGCACGAGATTGGTACCTTGGCCAAGCGTCAGGCAGAACTTGAAGACATCGAACTTGAAATCATGCAGGCATATGAAAATGCCCAGCAAGCAGTAACTGAATTACAAGCAAGTGAAATTGAAACCACTGAAAAGCTATCAACTCTTGCTCAAACTCGAGATGACTTGTTTGCTGACATTGATTTCGAAGTAAATTCACTAACAAATCAGCGCACGGAAATTGCAAACGGTTTGCCGGCAGATTTGATTGCACTTTATGACAAGATCCGCGCAGACCAAGGTGGTGTTGGCGCCGCGTTGATTCATCGTGGCTCTTGCCAGGGTTGCCACATCACAATTGATGCCCAAGAAATTGATCAGATTCGAAATATGTCAGCCGATGCAATTGCGCGCTGCGATCAATGCCGAAGGATTTTGGTTCGCACAGCGGAGTCGGGTCTGTGACTCACTTTGTAATGGAAGCCGATGGTGCATCCAGAGGTAATCCAGGTCATGCTTCATACGGAACCGTGATTCGAAATGCCAACACTGGGGAAGTGGTTGCCGAGCGCGCTGCAGTTCTAGGTCATGCGACAAACAATGTTGCGGAATACAGCGGACTGGTTGCCGGCCTGACTGCAATTGCGGAACTTGATCCAGAGGCTTTGGTTGAAGTTCGCATGGATAGCAAATTAGTCGTTGAGCAAATGTCTGGCCGCTGGAAAATCAAAAGCCCTGACATGCAAAAGCTGGCAATTGAAGCTCGCGAAATTCTGCCCTATGGGAACGTCACCTACACCTGGATTCCGCGCGAAGACAACAAGCATGCTGACGCTCTAGCTAACGAAGCACTAGACACCCACCTTGCCGGTGGCTCCGGAATCATCTCTCGTCCCTAGCGAACTTTGATGACCATGATTTTGTTGCCTCCTTCGGAAGGCAAAACTGATGCAACAGGCAAACAGAAGTTGGATTTCAAAAAACTTTCCTTTCCTGAGTTAACGAAGCAACGTCAAGAACTAGTTAACGCAGTTATTTCAATGGCAAATGGCCCAGCAGCCAAAGCTCGCACAGCACTTGCCATCAGCGCTAAACAAGATTTTGAAATTGAACGTGATCAAAAACTGCTAATTGCTCCAACTGGTCCAGCATGGTCGGTTTATACCGGAGTTTTATACGACGCAATCGAAATTGATTCACTAAGCGCCAAAGCTAAAACTAAATTTGAAGCCGAAAATTTTGTGGTTTCGGCTTTGTTTGGATTAATCAATGTCAGTGATCGAATTCCTGCTTATCGACTCTCTGGTGACACCGTTGTTCCCAAAGTTGGTTCCCTAACTAAGTTTTGGAGTGAGTCCATTTCAAAGCTGATTACCGACCATGGGCAATTCGTTATTGATCTGCGCTCAGGAAACTATGTGAAGTTGGGACCAATCGGTAAAGAGATTGCTGAACAGGTCGTAGTTCCCAGAATTATGCAAAAGATGCCTAAGGGCGCTCCGAAAGTTGTGAGCCACTCAAACAAGGCAACTAAAGGCCGTTTAGTTCGAGCTCTGGCTCAGTCTTCGAAGTCAGTAAATAGTGTCGAGCAACTGGCTAACTTGGCTGAAAAAGTGGCGATAGACGTAAAGATCATTAAGCCAACTAAAGCTGGGGTTCCTTGGGGACTTGATGTAATTGTTGAGGTTTTGTAAGCCTTCGGGTTATCGATTCCATTTTTTTCTAAAAACCCCTTGCCATGAGGTTTTCATAGGCGTAGGAATGGCTTAGTTAGAAAATGTCGCCCCGGTTGGATCATTGCCAAGCGTCATCGATGCCAGGCAAAAGCGTCACCGCAGGGCAAAGGCAATTTCTAGCGAATTGAGACCCCGCAGTAACTCATACTTATTGCGGGGTCTTCTCCATATATCCTCCCAATACTTTCCAAATCCGCATCTTGGTGTGCGCTAGGTCATCTCAGGTTTCATATGTCCCAGTTGGAGATCTCCAATAAAGTTGGGCTAAGCACTTCAAACTAAAGGAAACCTCTGTCGTGGACAATCTGCTTGAAAAAGACCTCACCGCAATTGAGTTTGATGATCAAGCCAAAACTAGAGCCTTACCTGCCAGGGCCCAGACAATCGTCGTTGGTGCTGGGGTAGTTGGCAGCAGTATTGCGTATCACTTGGCAGAACTTGGCCACAAAGATGTGCTGCTAATTGAGCGATCATCTGTTGCATCGGGAACCAGCTGGCACGCAGCCGGTTTAGTGGTTCGATCTCGCGCAACTCATGCCATGACAAAACTGTCTTATTACGGAATTGATGCCTACCGTGCGATTGAAAAAGAAACTGGAATTAATGTTTCCTTGCAGCAACATGGCTCTCTCTCACTTGCTCGCACACCAGGCCGTCTAGATGAATTGCGCTATAGCCACATGGTTGCAAGTCACAATGGAATATCAAGTGAATTGGTTTCACCAGAGCAGGTTGCAAAGCTTCACCCATTGGCAACTGCTGATGGACTGCTTGGTGGCATGCATCACGCCGAAGATGGCCATGTAAATCCAGGTCGCGCAGCTTTAGCTTTTGCAAAGGGTGCCCACACTCGAGGCGTAACAATTCGTGAAGGCGTCACAGTCACTGGCGTGCAAAAAGTAAATGGTCGAATTACTGCGGTGGAAACTGACCAAGGTGTTGTTGAGTGTGAAAACTTAGTTCTGGCTGCTGGATTATGGACACGCGAACTTGCGGAAAAGTGTGGCGCATTAGTGCCATTGCATCCAGCGGCGCATGTTCATGTAACAACAGATCCAATCGAAGGCGCAGATGTTCCATTGCCTGTGCTGCGCGACTTGGATGGCTATCTATATGTACGAGGTCACAATGGTTCATTAGTTGTTGGCGCGTTTGAACCAGACGGCATCCCAGTTGACCCGCGCACACTTGCCAAAGACTTTGCATTCGGTGAATTTGATCCGGACTGGGAGCACTTCGCTGCGATTAAGGGATTCGCCGAAGACCGCATTCCAGCACTAAAGACTGCTAACTACTCACGCTTCTTAAATGCACCAGAATCCTTCACACCGGACGCCAGTTTTTGCTTAGGCGAGACCGCGGAAGTTGATGGACTTTGGATTGCTGCTGGATTTAATAGCCAAGGCATTATTTATGCGCCAGGTGCTGGTCGCGCGCTAGCTGAATGGATCGTTGCTGGCACTCCAACCACAGATGTTTCAGCGGTTGATGTACAGCGCTTCTCGAAGTATCAATCAAATCGTCCTTACTTGCACGAGCGCACCAAGGAAGGCCTTGGTCGCCTTTATGCAATGCACTGGCCATTCCTGCAGCCTTACACCGCACGTAACATCCGCCGCTCACCGTTACATGATCGCCTAGATGCGGCCGGCGCAGTATTTGGCGAGCTAGTTGGCTACGAGCGGGCAAACTGGTTTGCGCCGAGTGGCACCAAGCGCGAATACGAATACAGCTACCAACGACAGAACTGGTTTGAGCATTCCGCAGCGGAGCATAAAGCCGCGCGTGAAGCCGTAGCAGTTTTCGATCTTTCAACCTTTACCAAAGTTGAAGTTGCTGGTCCTGATGCTCTAAAGGTTGTTCAATCGGTAACCACATCAAATCTTGATGTAAAGATTGGCCGCGTTGTTTACACTCTCATGCTCAATAAGGGTGGTGGCATCGAACTAGATGGCACGATTACTCGACTAGCTGAAGATAGATTCTTAGTCGTAACGCCAACAGCAGCTCAGACCAAGACTTTCGCAATGTTCCGTCGCGCTGCCAGAGGAAATGCTGCCGCAGTATTTGATGCCAGCGCAGGTCTAGCAACTATCGGCATCATGGGACCGAACTCGCGAGAGTTGTTGTCGCGCATTAGCCCAGCTGACTTCTCAACTGAGAATCAACCATGGGGAACTGCTCGCGAGATCGAAGTTGGAAACGGATCGGCTATGTGCCTGCGCGTTAGCTTCGTAGGCGAACTAGGTTATGAGCTTTACCCAACCAACGACATCGCTGCTTCAATCTATGACTCTGTGATTGAAGCTGGCGAAGGCCTTGGTCTTCGTCGCGCTGCATATCACGCACTGGATAGTTTGCGAGTTGAAAAGGGCTATCGCCACTTAGGTCATGACATCGGACCAATTGATGATCCTTACCAAGCATCGCTTGGGTTTGCTGTGAATCTAAAGAAGGGTGACTTCGTAGGTCGCAGTGCGATTGAAGGAAAACAAAATCCAGATCGTCGCCAGGTTTATATCAAGCTAGATAATCCTGAGCCGCTTTTTGTGCACGATGAATCGATTTTGCTTGATGGAAAGATAATTGGCCATGTGACTTCAGGTTCTTATGGTCACACCATCGGGGGAGCCTGCGGCCTTGGAAACATCCCGGCGGATGTGCCAGCAGGTTCAAACTTTGTCGTCGATTGCGCTGGAGTATTAACCCCAGCAACCATCAGCGATGTTCCGTTCTATGACCCAGAGAACTTACGCCTTAAGGCCTAAGTAATCGCAGTTTTCATTGGACTGAAATAGATCTATCCTTAGAAAAGACGAGTCGGTCGGATGATCGCGGGCAGCAATGTTCGAGGAAAGTCCGGACTCCATAGGGCAAGAGTGGTGGATAACGTCCACCTGGGGCGACCCACGGGAAAGTGCAACAGAAAGTAAACCGCCTAACTTCATTTATTTGGAGCTAGGTAAGGGTGAAACGGTGAGGTAAGAGCTCACCAGTACTTATGGCGACATAGGTAGCTAGGTAAACCCCACTCGGAGCAAGACCAAGTAGCAGGTGACTGCCCGTCACACGCCTGCAGGTAGGTTGCAACAGGTTGTTGGTAACAACAATCGCAGATGGATGATCATCGCGCGCAAGCGTACAGAATCCGGCTTACAGACCGACTCGTCTATTAACTAAACATCCCTGTGACGCTGAAGAAGTTTCTCTATGGATGTCGCATTAATGCTATGTAGTATGTATACTACATTTTATGAGCAGAAATCCTGAAGATCCGGTTTACAACCGCATTGAGGCAGCGCGTTTGGCAATGGGCCTAACGCGCCAAGAACTAGCTGACAAAGCTGGCGTTCACTACCAAACGATTGGTTATTTGGAGCGCGAGGAATACAGCCCTTCTTTAGTTCTGGCATTGCGGATTTCAAAGGTCCTAGATCAAGAAGTATCTGACCTGTTCTCGTTATCTCCGATTCGAAAGGAAAAGTAAGCATGCCAAAGAACAACAAGATTTACTGGTTTGAAGGTGTTACAGAGAAGGGAACTAAGGCTCTTCTTAATGATGAGAACCCTAAGTTTGATTGGCTTCGTCTTCAGCGGAATCGAAGAATCCTAGTTGTAGTCATTTGGATAGGAATAGTCCTAGTTGCAATGGGTAGTTATTGGCCAACGCTCAAAACGAACTTGAACGTTACTGGCGATGCAGAAGTCATCGTCTTTTCCGTTACAGCAATCTTTGTCATCCTGGCATTAGTTGGAGGCTATAGTTTGCTTCGAGTAAGCGTGCGGTCGATCGCAGATGCTCCAGATGAACTTCTTGACGAGCGCCAGATTCAGGTGCGCGACACTTCGTTTAGGTATGCCTATTACTTGATGGGTTACATAGTGCTGGCACTTATGCTGCTCATGCTGTTTGGACCTGAAGTGCAAATGTTCCAGCCAGAAGGCAACGACGGAAGTTATTTGGTTATTGCCACTTTGTTCGCATTATCGTCTATGCCTTCAATGGTTCTTGCTTGGCGAGAAAAGGACATCTAATGCAAATTAAGAGAGATCTAACTCCGGACGTTTTAAGAGGATTCGCTCTACTTGGAATCTTGGTTGTAAACATCCAATTCATGGCCCTCAATAGCAGTGAAGGGGCCCGCGGTGAGTGGGCACAAGGTTTGGCAAATGGATCTGCGACCTTCATTATCGCCACCATCTTCACTGGCAAGTTTTACTTGATCTTTTCCTTCTTGTTTGGCTATAGCTCCAATTACATAATCAAGGGCGATCGGGCCAATCGAGCGCGATGGGTTAAGCGTTGCTTAGCTCTGATGGCACTGGGAGTTCTGCACTTCTCGTTCTTATGGCATGGAGACATCATCTTCATGTATGGAATCTTTGGACTATTACTAATCCCATTCTTTTTCCGAACTGACAGAACCCTTAAGATCTGGACTCGCGTTGTTTTCTTAGTAACGACTGCAATTCTTCTAATTGTTTCTGCTTTATTGTTCGTTGCCGAGCAGTTTTTGACCGAAGAGGCTTTGCAGACATCTATGGAATTAAAACTCGATGAAGTGCTGTTGAACGGCAGTTTCATAGAGGCAATACCGGCGCGCTTAGAGGTATGGGCTTATGGCATTTCCACTGGAATCATCCTCCAGGGCGGATTTGCTTTTGCTGCGTTCTTGCTGGGACTTCGCATGGCACGAACTCAGTTCTTAGCTTCGCCAATTGATGTAAATCAGAACTCTAAGTTAATCAAGCGAGGCTTATTGCTTGGAGCTCCAATTCAAATTCTTGCAGCTCTTGCGCTAGTGCAAAACGAACAATCTGCAGATCCGTCTGAAGCTGTTTATCTCTTTGCGCTCACTGTGTCATTTATTGCCGCACCACTTTTGTCGATGTTTTTTGTTGGCGTTATTCGAAAGCTAGTAGAAGAGAAGCCGAACACTGTTTCTTGGATGAAGCCAGCAGGGCAAATGTCCTTAACGGTTTACATCTCGCAATCAGTGATTGCTTCTTTGATTTTTGGTCCATGGGGATTAGGACTGTTCCAAGATCTTCAAACTTGGCAGGTTCTAATCCTGGCGTTTGGAATTTGGGGACTGCTTGTTTACTTATCAACTATCTGGTTAAAGAAATACAAGCAAGGACCTTTAGAAAAACTCGTGCACTCTGTGACAAAAGATCGATAGGGAAAAGGACTTCCAATAATGGAATACATCGAACAGTGGGGAGCGCTAGGAGTTTTCATAGCCTCAGTTATTCCATTTGTTGACGCCATCGCAATGGTTCCAGTTGGAATCGCATTAGGAGTAAACCCATATTTGGCTGTGATTGCTGCAGTTATTGGTGATGCAATTGCGATTGCAGTTTTCGCTTACCTGAGTTCGACTATGCGTAATCGAATCATCAAGCGACGTGCAGCAAAAGGTAAAACTGGTGAATCGCCTAAGTTTGAAAAAGCCGTCCGAATGTTTGATAAATATGGAATCTATGGCATGGCGATTGCTGCTCCAGCTTTAATTGGAACTCAGATTGCCGCGATGGCATCTGTGGCGGCAGGGGTCAAGCCTTTTCGAGCATCGACGCTCATTATTGCTAGCACGCTGATTTGGTCCGCTGGCATCGCAATTGCGATGGTTGCTTTTGACGTAAGGCTAGATCTTTCCTAATCATTGCTTCTCAATGGATTGACTTATCTTTCAGCCCAATTCCCTCAAATTGAGGATCTGAATAGCCTTGTAGACTCGGACAGTAATGCCCGATTGAAAGGACCTGCGATGTCAGATTCAGGAAAGTGCCCAGTAACTCACGGAGCTGTCACCGAAGTTGGCACATCAAACATGGAATGGTGGCCAAAAGCCCTTAACTTGGACATTTTGC
Source organism: Candidatus Nanopelagicales bacterium (assembly GCA_036796575.1). Taxonomy (GTDB): domain Bacteria; phylum Actinomycetota; class Actinomycetes; order S36-B12; family UBA5976; genus UBA5976. Next base: position 44,743 of record DAIRCR010000003.1, read on the forward strand.
ATCAGCATGACAAGAAGTCCAATCCATTGGGCGAAGACTTTGACTACCAGAAGGAAGTCCAAGGACTAGATTTTGCAGCCTTGAAAAAGGACATGCACGCATTAATGACAGAGAGCCAAGACTGGTGGCCAGCTGACTGGGGTCACTACGGCGGTTTGATGATTCGCATGTCGTGGCACGCAGCCGGTACTTACCGCACAGCTGACGGTCGTGGCGGCGGCGGCACCGGCAACCATCGTTTTGCACCACTTAACTCATGGCCAGATAACGCAAACCTAGATAAGGCACGTCGCCTACTTTGGCCAATTAAGAAGAAGTACGGCAACAAAGTTAGCTGGGCAGACCTAATGGTTCTTGCCGGCACCATCGCGTATGAATCAATGGGTCTAAAGACATTTGGTTTTGGTTTTGGTCGCGCAGACATCTGGGGACCTGAAAAAGATATTTACTGGGGTTCAGAAACTGAATTCTTGGCACCAAGTGAACAGCGATATGAAGATCTTGCAAACCCTGCAACTTTGGAAAACCCACTTGCTGCAGTTCACATGGGTCTGATTTATGTAAACCCAGAAGGTGTTAACGGAAATCCAAATCCAGCACAGACTGCGCTTCACATTCGCGAAACATTCGCACGCATGGCAATGAATGACGAAGAAACTGTTGCGTTAACTGCTGGTGGTCACACCGTTGGTAAGGCACATGGAAATGGCGATGCTTCAATTCTTGGTCCAGAGCCAGAAGCAGCAGAACTATTCGAGCAGGGTCTTGGTTGGAACAATCACACTTCACGTGGCGTTGGTCGCAACACTGTTACCAGTGGTCTTGAAGGCGCTTGGACAACTCACCCAACAAAGTGGGACAACGGTTACTTTGATCTTCTGTTTAAGTACGAATGGGAATTAAAGAAGTCACCAGCTGGCGCAAACCAATGGGAACCAATCAACATCGCGGAAGAAGATAAGCCAGTTGATGTTGAAGATCCAACAAAGCGTTACAACCCAATGATGACTGATGCTGACATGGCAATGATCAAGGATCCGATCTACCGCGCAATCAGCGAACGCTTCCGCGATGACCAGGATTACTTCTCCGAAGTCTTTGCTCGCGCGTGGTTCAAGCTTACTCACCGCGACATGGGACCTAAGGCTCGTTACATCGGTCCAGATGTTCCGGCTGAAGATTTGATCTGGCAAGATCCAGTTGCTGCAGGCAGCACAAGCTACGACGTTGAAGCAGTAAAGTCACAGATCGCGGCATCAGGTCTGTCTGTTTCTGACATGGTTTCAACTGCTTGGGATAGTGCTCGCACCTTCCGTGGTTCAGATCTTCGTGGTGGCGCAAACGGTGCTCGCATTCGCTTGGCTCCGCAGAAGGATTGGCAGGGTAACGAGCCAGAGCGTTTGACTCGCGTGCTTTCCGTTCTTGAACCAATTGCGGCAAAGTCAGGCGCAAGCTTGGCTGACGTAATTGTGTTGGCAGGAAACGTTGGTGTTGAGCAGGCAGCTAAGGCTGGCGGCCAGGACATCAAGGTTCCATTCAAGGCAGGGCGTGGCGATGCAACTGCGGAAAACACTGATGTTGAATCATTCGCGCCGCTTGAGCCAGTCGCAGACGGTTTCCGTAACTGGCAAAAAGATGACTACGTTGTGACACCAGAAGAACTTCTTTTGGACCGCGCACAGTTGCTTGGTTTAACTGCTCCGGAAATGACAGTTCTTATCGGTGGCATGCGCGCCATTGGAACTAACTACGCCGGAACTAAGCACGGTGTCTTTACAGATCGCGAAGGTGCATTAACTAATGACTTCTTTGTGAATCTAACTGACATGGGATTTGCCTGGGAGCCAGCAGGAGAGAACCTGTACAACATCCGTAGTCGCAAGACTGGCGATGTTAAGTTCACTGCAACTCGCGTGGACTTGGTATTTGGTTCGAACTCAATACTTCGCGCTTACGCCGAGGTATACGCCCAAGACGACAATCAGAAGAAGTTCGTTAACGACTTTGTTGCCGCTTGGGTCAAAGTAATGAACGCAGACATGTTCTAAACATTAAGTAACTACATAAAGAGGCGCTCAGCAATGAGTGCCTCTTTATGTTTTGTGGTCCGTTTTCACCGACAGCATAAGTTGCTCCATCCACTTTATTGCGCAATACCCTTAGAGCAAACGGGGATCAATAAGGAGTTGGACATGGAAAGTTACATGGTTGTTGCAAAATTTAAAGAAGGAATTACACCAGAAGAAATTCGTGAAATGATCTCAGCGGAACAAGCCAAAGCTAAAGAACTAGAAGACATGGGCGCAATCGGAATAATAAAGATTGCGATGCCAAAGCGAACCGTGTTTATTGAAGCTTTTGCAGGCACTGAACTCGAACTGACTGAAAACATCGAATCTTTGCCAATGGCTAAATTGTGGGACTGGGAGATCTTTGTTACAACACCTCCTGCAGGCGCAATGCAAAAGTAAACACTTTTGCCTTACATCCAAATTGACCCACTAAGTGCATACTTAAGGCATGACCAAATACACCGCAGGCCGTGGGCTTGGAATCATGTTGATAGTTGCAGGCATTGCACATTTTGTTGCACCAGCTGGATTCGACAAAATTATTCCGCCAGTACTTCCATTTGAACCAAGATTTTGGACTTATCTAAGTGGTGCCGCCGAATTAACAATTGGCCTCATGATGTTTGCCCCGATGTCAAAGACTTTGTTTGGTAAGCCAATTAGGCAATTGGGTGTTTGGGCAGCCTTTGCGTTGTTCGTGTTGGTGTTCCCGGCAAATATTTATATGGCAATTGACTGGATGGATCACGAAATGCCAGATCCACTTATTGCCTTTGCGCGACTACCGTTGCAGTTCGGTCTGTTCTATTGGTGCTGGGCCTTGAATAAAGACATGAACAGGGAATTAGCTAAAGCAATCTAGCTTTCTAAAATCACAAAGATCTTTCGAGTTCCTGGTTCTTGGGTCCAATTCACAGGAGTGCCTCGCTTGATTCCAAAGACATCACCAGTTGTGAAAACTTCAGGAGATTTGCCGGTCTCGGTCAGCGTGATCTTGCCCGCAAGTACAACGCATACTTCATCCATTGGGTATTCATCGAAGTCCAGGGAATGTGGATCTGCAGACCAGATGCCGGCAAAGAACTTTTCATTTTCACCAAAGAATGGCGTGACGCAGTATTCCCCAGGCGCATCTGGATCGGCAGGCAATTCTGCATTGGTGTCGATACGAACTATGTTGCTCATGGTTAGCCTTTCTGCGGTTTTACCTATGTTATCTAGGGCAAGAATTTCATTAGGCTAGGTCTGTGCCAAAACTGAATCAATTTATTGCTCTCGGGGATTCCTTAACTGAAGGCCTATCCGACAAGTATCCAGACGGCAGTTACCGTGGCTGGGCTGATCGAGTAGCCGATGAGATGTCAAAGCAAGATTCAGATTTTCGTTATGCGAACTTGGCTGTTCGAGGAAAGCTAATCGAGCAAGTAGTTGCCGACCAACTGCAGGTCGCATTGCCGTGGATGCAGCAGATACAGACATTGGTTACCTTCCACGCCGGAGCGAACAATGTCCTTCGCCCCAAATTTGAACCAGAGCAAGTGTTTGAAACCTATAGAAATGCCGTTTATCAGATTTCAGGCACGGGGGCGAAGTTACTGCTGTTCACAGTGAGAGAAGTAAGTAACCCACAAACCAAAACTCAGCACTATTGGAACCAACGGTTCGGCCCATTTAATGCGAACGTGAAACAAGTTGCCGAGCAATTCGGAGCAACTGTAATGGACGCAAACTCGCAGGAAGTTTTTGGCGATCCACGTATGCTCGCAGCCGATCGCTTACATCTGTCATCCGAAGGTCACCGTCGAGTGGCAGCAGCGGTATTGCGGGCAATCGATCTTCCCCACGATGCTGATTGGCAAGATCCGATGCCTCCATATCGTCAAACGCCAGCACCGCTTCGTGCCGTTGGTTCCGTTGCTTGGGGGATTGGGTTTTTAGTCCCATGGGCCGTGAGACGAATAACTGGAAAATCTTCAGGCGACGGCCGAGTAGCTAAGCACTCAGAACTCGTAAACTGGGCTCCAAGAATTTAGGAGTTATTCGTGGCAAAACTTGGACTAGTTGACGGCAAACTTAATACGCTGCCAGAACCACAGCGCACTGTGATGCTGAAACTGGCAGCCACGATTCGTGAACTTATACCCGGAGCAACTGAATGCATCAGCTATAACTTGCCAGCCTTTGAAGTTGAAGGCGGCGTTATCTGTGGCATTGAAGGCTACAAAAAACATAACTCTTACTTTCCATTTAGTGGAAGCGTGCTGACTGAGCTATCTAGTGAACTTAAGAATTATGAAATGACCCAAGGCTCACTTCACTTTGCGTTAGACAAACCGCTGCCCAAAGGTTTACTAAAGAAGTTGATTCGAGTTCGTTTAGATCAGATCGAAGAAAAATCTCGCAAGGGAACAGGCCCAGTTCTTAGTTACTACGACAATGCAGTTCTGCAGTCAAAGGGCAAGATGCGAAAAGGAGAATTGCACGGACCTTGGCAATGGTGGCGAAAAGATGGAACTTTGATGCGCAGTGGCGAGTTTAAAGATGGTGATCAGGTCGGCACTTGGTGGACTTATGACCAACAGGGGCGAAAATACAAGTCAACGATTTTCTCTTAGTTCAATCAAACCCAGAGGAGACTTCACTTTCTGACACAATAGAGTCGTGAAGCAAACCCCAGTCGCAGGCATTCGGTCCACAAAACAGCGGGCTGCAGTTGCCAGCATTCTTACGACTATTTCTGATTTTCGTTCTGCACAGGAAATCTATGGCTTGCTTCAGGAAACTGGAGAATCAATCGGACTGTCAACTGTCTACCGAACTTTGCAAGGCATGCAGAGCTCCGGTGAAGTTGACGTTGTGCTTCGAGCTGATGGCGAGTCCATGTATCGACGCTGCACGGATGGTCACCACCACCACTTAGTTTGTCGCGCGTGTGGTCACACAGTTGAAGTCGAAGGACATGCAGTTGAAGACTGGGCAGATTCAGTTGCGCAAAATCATGGCTTTACCGATGTTGATCACACACTAGAGATCATGGGGCTTTGTAGCGCCTGCTCTTAATGTTGATGTGGCGCTTGTTCTTGAATTTCATTGCGATGACGTAAATGCAGTGAATTCGTTGTCAACGCTAAGACCACAAAGATGGCAAGAGCCAGCAAAACAATAGTTGGTCCCGGTGGCACATCAACGTAGAAGGAAATGGTTAACCCACCGGTGGCCGAAAGCATTCCGATCGCAGATGCAAGCAGTCCAGTTGTTTTGAAGCTATGAGTTAGTTGCTGCGCCGCAGCTACCGGAACAATCATGATTGCACTCACGAGCAAAAGACCGACAGTTCGCATACCTACAACAACTGTTACAGCTGCCATGGAAGTAAGTAAAACACTCATGGCGGTTACTCGAATACCTTGAACACGAGCTGTTTCACCATCTAGGCTCATGGCAAAAATTTGATTGCCGTAGCGCAGCAAGATCACTACTAGGACAACCGCCGCCGCGCCAAGTGCAACAAAATCTTGAGTTGAAACCGTTGATAAGGAACCAAAGAGATATTGATTTAATGCCGTGCTGGCTTTGCCTCCGGCTAAGGATGTAAGTAGTACACCGCCTGCGATGCCACCGTAGAAGATTAAGGCAAGTGCTAGGTCACCAGCAGAGCGACTTTTGTGTCGCACTAATTCCAAAATCAAAGCACCAAGTATGGATACGAAAAGCGCAGTAATAACTGGCTCGGTGCCAGTTAGAAAAGCTAAGCCAACGCCAGCGATGGCAACGTGACCCATGCCATCACCAAGTAATGCCAGACGACGTTGGACGAGAAAAACGCCGATTAGTGGTGAGATCATTCCAACAATGACCGCAGCTATGAGTGCTCGCTGCATGAATTCATAAGACAGCATCATGAATCCAATAATCGTGGTGGGGAGTTCTTGGTATGACTGTGGTGACTGCTCTCAGAGGTATTTGGCAGGCTTGCCACTGGGCCGTCGTAGGAAATACCACCCTCTGCCAAAACGATTGCTCGATCAATGTCGTATTTGAATGGACCAAGCTCGTGGGTAATCATTACAACGCAAGCACCTTTTGCGACTAGACCTCTAATTGCAGTAACTAATTCATCTTGGTTGCGAGAGTCAACGCCGGCAGTTGGTTCATCAAGTATGTAAATGTCTGCGTTAGTAGCAAGAGCTCTAGCGAGTAGAACCCGGCGCTGTTGACCATCAGAAAGTTCATCTAGTCGATCTTTAGCGCGATTTGCCAATCCGACTTGCTCAAGAGCTGCCATTACGGCTGCTTTCTTATCCTTGGTAGCAATCTTCTTTTTTGGATAAACCAGGGCAGAGCTAACAGTTTCAAAAACTGAAACTGGAACGGTTGCTGAATTAATCAGTTTCTGGGGGACATAAGCAATCCGATGCCACTCATTGAAATCATGAATGTTTGTGCCATGCACATCCACAGAGCCCTCATGCATCGGAAGCAAGCCCAGCATCGCCTTGATTAAGGTAGTTTTGCCGCTACCGTTTGCGCCAAGAATTGCAACTGTGGTTCCTGGGAAAAAATCTAAATCGATGTCGCGCAGAATTGAAACATCATCAAAAGAGACACACAAATGACGCGCCGAAAGGCTCGGCGCGTCATTTGCAGTAGTTAAATTCACGAGCAGGTTTGCCCCTTAATCAAAGCCTGAAGGTTGGCTTGCATCACCGTAATAAATGTATCGGTGGAACCTTCAACAAGGCCTTCAATTGGATCAAGAACTGCTGTGGTGGCACCTGTTTCATTTGCAACTGTTTCGGCAATCGCTGGTGAAACTAAGGTTTCGTAATAGATCGTTGTAATTCCTTCGGCTTTCACCATTTCAGAAATTTCAGCAAGACGTGCTGGGCTTGGTTCGGATTCAGGAGATAGTCCAGCAATTCCATGCTGTTCAAAGCCATAAGCATTTGCTAAGTATCCAAAGGATTCATGGCTGGTGACAATTTCCTTTTGCTCACAATTTGCAAGTCCAGTTGTGAACTCTTGGTCTAGCGCTTCAAGTTCAGCAACAAGAGCTGCAGTGTTAGCAGTGTAGAAATCTGAACGGGCTGGATCGATAGCAATCAAGCGATCACTCACTGCATTAGCCATCAAAACCATGTTGGCTGGATCTAGCCAGATGTGTGGATCGTAAGCACCATGGCCATGATCATCTTCAGTTGCGCCACTAGCTTCAGGTGCTGGAGTTTCATTTGCATGATCATGATCATCTGACTCAAGCAAAGTAACAGTGGTACCTAGATCAAGTGCGCGATCCGGAACCGAAGCTTCGATTGCTTCATCTACTGCTGGCATGAAACCATCAATGAAAAGTGCAAGTGAAGTCTTCTCAAGTTCGGCAACCTGGACTGGAGTTAACTCCATGTCATGCGGTTCAGCGCCAGGCACAGTTAGTGAAACAACTTGAATCTGATCGCCACCAATTGTCTTGGCTAGAAACTCGAGGGGATAGAAAGCGGCGTGCACAATTACAACTTCGCCGGTGGTGCCGGTAGCAGAAGCAGACTGTGAAGGACCCGCTTCTTCAGTTGCTGAAGAGCAAGCGCTCAATACAAGAGACAAAGAGGCAAGGGCGGCTACTACGCCAGTTGATTTTTTAATGAACATGGTTCTCATCTTACATTAATGAGAATGATTGTCAAAAACTAAAGATTGTATGTCGAGAGCAGCAGGTTGGTTTCAGATCCCGTAATCTCTTTCATTTCCCGAATCTCATTGATGGCGGCATCAAACTCAGCCAATGACTCTGCTTGAATCTCGGCAATTAGGTCCCATTTGCCATTGGTTGAGTGAATAGCTGCCACATGAGGGGAGCCGCTTAATCTTCTAACTACAGCCTTTGCGGTATTGCCTTCGGTAGCAATGGACATCACGGCTCGGATCAGATTTGGGGAGGATTCCGGGCTCACCTTAACTGTGTAACCGGTTATGGTTCCAGTGTTTTCTAGACGAGTGATTCGATGTTGAACGGTAGCTCTAGCCACCTTTAGTTCATTGGCAATTGAGCTAACTGAAGTTCGAGCATCTTTGCGGAGTTTGGCCAGAATGGCGCGATCTAGATCATCCATCATTATCCTAACAATTCGACAACTCAATGCTAGCAAATTGCTAAGTAAATGTACTAAATAGTGCAGTTTGTTGGCACTATGTGACACCAAAATCCATTAGTTTCGATAGGCACCAGGAATTAATGAACCTCGGAACAGGAACCCCAAAATGACTCGCTTTGTAGACGTACCAGCAATGGCCAAGCTAATTCAGGCAATTGAAGTAGATAACTTTATTGCCGAGTTAACTGATGTAATTGAGGCAAACTTCGTTCGCTGGGAAGAGTTCGACAAGGCAGCTCGATTTGGTGCCCACAATGACGAAGGCGTCATTGAGTTGATGCCAACCTCTAACGCCGAACGTTATGGCTTCAAGTACGTAAACGGTCATCCAGAGAACATCAAGCACGACCTATTCAGCGTCATGGGCTTTGGCGTTCTATCTGACATGAACACTGGCTACCCAATGTTGCTAAGCGAACTTACTTTGGCAACCGCAATGCGCACTGCTGCAACTTCAGTAATGGCTGCTCGTGCATTAGCTCGCAAAGATTCACGCGTTATGGCGATGATTGGAAACGGCGCACAAGCGGAATTCCAGGCAATTGGTTTCCATAAGGTAATCGGCATCACTGAAATTCGCGCATTTGATATTGATCCAGAAGCAACTGAGAAGTTAGCCCGAAACTTGGCTGAATTTGAAGGCTTAAAGGTTATTCACTGCAACTCGGTAGCTGAAGCCGTAATGGGCGCAGACATCGTTACAACGATTACCGCTGATAAGGCAATGGCCACAATCATTACTGCGGACATGGTTGAACCTGGCATGCACTTCAACGGCGTTGGGGGAGACTGCCCAGGAAAAACCGAGCTTGCTGCTGGCGTTTTAACTCAAGGCAAAGTGTTCGTGGAATTTGAACCACAGACTCGCATCGAAGGTGACATCCAGCAGATGCCAGCTGACTTCCCGGTTAATCACCTGTGGAAAGTATTGGCAGGAAAAGAAGTAGGTCGTGACAACGACGAGCAAGTCACGATCTTTGATTCAGTTGGCTTTGCAATCGAAGACTTCTCAACTCTTGAGTACATCTATAAGCAGAGTGTTCAGCGCGGAATTGGCGTAGACATCGAATTGGTGCCAACCCCAATTGGACCAAAGGACCTCTACACGCACACCCGCCGTGGCCAACTTCGGTCAGTAAAACGTCGCGCAGTTTAAGGCTTCTAAACCCCAGTTCCACGATGTGGGTAATGGGCCAAGGCTCTAAGTTTTCCTAAATGGCTAGGGCCTAGTGCGGGCGATAAAGTACAAGGACTAACCGCGACTTTTTGGGGTAATCCATGGCTTTAGCAACACGCTTAGACAACTTAGGTACGGAAACTGCGTTTGCTGTTTCATTGGCTGCGGCCGAATGGGGCGCAAAGGGCAATCGCATCTTCCCGTTCCATCTAGGTGACATCAATCTGCCAACTTCACAGAACATCGTTGATGCAATGAATAAGGCGATTGCTGATGGCAAAACTGGTTACTGCCCAGGAGCTGGTATCCCACAGCTTCGTGAAGCCCTAGCTGCAAATGTCGGTGGAGATCGCGGACTTAAGTTCGATGCATCCAACGTTGTTGTTCAGCCAGGTGGAAAGCCGGTTATTACAAAATTCATTCAGACCATCATGAATCCAGGCGATGAAGTTCTTTACCCAAATCCGGGTTACCCAATTTATGAAAGCCAAATCGAATACTTCGGCGGCATTGCAAAGCCTTACCGCTACATTCCAACAGGCACTGGTTTCAGTATTGATCTAGATCAAATCAAGTCTTTGATTACGCCTCGTACTAAAGCAATCGTTTACAACGATCTGCAAAATCCAAATGGCGCTGAATCAACTGATGCAGAGCGTGAAGCAATTGCAGAAATTGCGATTGCAAACAATCTCTACGTACTTTCCGATGAAGCATATTTCGAAATGCGTTACGAAGGAAAATCAAAGTCAATCGCCTCACTAGATGGCATGGCAGAGCGCACGGTAATTCTTTACACATTCTCAAAGAAGTTCGCGATGACTGGCTGGCGACTTGGTGCTGCAATTGCACCTAAGGAAATTGCAGATGTCATTTCAAAGCTCAACACCAATGACGAATCCTGCACAACTCACTTCGTTCAGTACGGCGGCGTTGAAGCAGTAACAGGCGATCAGTCAGGTGTTCCAATAATGTTGAACACTTTGAAGCAACGTCGCGATACTGCACTTGAATTACTTCGTCAGATGCCAGGCGTAAAGGTTCACACACCTGAAGCCGGTTTCTACTTATTCCCTGATGTAACTGAAGCGATGGCAAACAAGGGCATTACTGACCTGGGTGACTTCGCACAGCGGGCGCTTCACGCAACTGGTGTCTCATTCTGCACTCGTCGTCACTTCGGACGTCCACAAGAAGGCGAAAAGGAACAGTACATCCGCCTAGCGTTCTCCGGAATCGACAATAGTGACATTTCGGATGGCCTAAAGCTAATGGGTGAATGGATCGCTGAATAAATGGCGAAAGTTGTTGTAACTGGCAAGATTCCATCCGGCGGGCTTGAGCGGCTAAAAGCTGAGCATGAAGTAACTGCTTGGGAAAGTGACGATGCAATTAGTCGTGCTGAACTTCTGCGCATGGTTGCTGGCGCTGATGCCATCGTTTCTCTGCTAACCGAAAAGATTGATGACGAGCTACTTGATGCAGCTGGTCCGCAACTTCAGTCTGTATCGAACGTTGCAGTTGGATACAACAACATTGATGTCCCGGCTTGTGAAAAGCGTGGCGTTCTAGTTACAAATACTCCTGGAGTTTTGACTGAAGCAACTGCTGACATCGCAATGTCATTGATCTTGATGGCAACTCGTCGTCTAGGTGAAGGGGAGCGCGTTATTCGTGCTCAAGAAGCATGGCAATGGGGAATGTTCTACATGCTTGGCATGGGCATACAGGGGCGTCAACTGGGAATTGTTGGCATGGGCCAGATTGGTATTGCCACGGCTCGTCGTGCTAAAGCTTTTGGCATGAACATTGCCTACACTCGTCGTTCACCACTCGAAGACAATGTTGTTAATGAACTTAATGCCACGTTCATGACAATGGATGAATTGATTGAATCCAGCGATGTGCTTTCGTTGCATTGCCCATACTCACCAGCCACTCATCACTTGATGAGTGAAAATCAGTTCGCCCGTATGAAGAAGACTGCGTTCTTAATCAATACCGCACGTGGTCCAATCGTTCATGAGCAAGCTCTAGTTGATGCACTTAAGTCAGGGCAGATTGCTGGCGCTGGACTGGATGTATTCGAGAATGAGCCAGCTATTCATCCTGGATTGCTTGAATTAGATAACGCTGTTTTGATTCCGCACTTGGGTTCAGCGACAGTAGAGACTCGAGCAGCGATGGCCGACATTGCTGCCACAAATGCATTAGCAATCCTTGCTGAAGCCCAGGCCCCAAATCTTGTCACTAGCTAGGTCATGACTTCAAAGATTCAAGTCGCACTTTTTGGTCCAGATGACTGGGAGCGAGTTCGGGAAATTCGACTGGCTTCATTGCAGGCAAATCCGGAAGCTTTTGGCGCGAAATTTGAAACAGAATCAATTCGCCCAGAGCGCTTCTGGCGAGCTCGGCTTAGCAAATCCGATTTCGTCTTAGCAAGTGACGAATCAGGCGACGTAGGAATTATGTTCGTTGATCAAGTTGATGAAGATTTTGCTGCTAGCTGCTGGATCAGGGGTTGCTGGGTGCGCCCGGAAGCACGAGGCAAAGGTGTGATGCGGACCTTGATTGAATACGTAGATTCACAAGCAGAGATAAAGCAGTGGCGCGAACAGGGATTAGGAGTGTGGGTCGACAATTATTCGGCGATTAAGGCCTATGAACTAATTGGTTTTACCAACGTGGGTGAACCACAACCCAGCACTAGCCAGCCTGGAAAGTTCTATCAACGAATGCGCAGAACCACTCCGGCTAAGGGAAATTAAGTCCCGTTACTCCAATAGACTTTCCACATGTCTAAAGTCCTTGCCTCACTGCCAATTGGCGAAAAAGTTGGAATTGCCTTCTCTGGTGGCCTAGATACTTCTGTGGCTGTGGCTTGGATGCGCAGTAAAGGCGCAATTCCTTGCACCTACACTGCTGACTTGGGCCAGTATGACGAGCCCGACATTGACTCGGTACCGGCGCGCGCCGGTGAATATGGCGCGGAAATCTCTCGCCTTGTTGATTGCAAAGAAGCTTTAGTTAACGAAGGATTAGCCGCGATTGCATGTGGCGCCTTTCATATTCGTTCTGGTGGAAAGCAATACTTCAACACCACACCGTTGGGACGCGCAGTAACCGGAACGTTATTGGTTCGCGCAATGCTCAAAGACAATGTCGACATCTGGGGCGATGGATCAACTTACAAAGGTAATGACATCGAGCGGTTCTATCGTTACGGTCTACTTGCTAATCCAAACCTTCGGGTTTACAAGCCTTGGCTAGATGCGGACTTTGTTAGTGAACTTGGTGGCCGGAAAGAAATGTCTGAATGGTTAGTTGCAAACAACTTGCCATATCGCGACAGCACTGAAAAGGCCTATTCAACAGATGCCAACATCCTTGGCGCTACCCACGAAGCTAAGACTTTAGAAAACCTTGATGCGTCTTTAGAAATTGTTGAACCAATCATGGGCGTTCGATTCTGGGACGAGTCAGTAAAGATTGCTTCCGAAGATGTCACGATTACTTACAACCAAGGAATTCCAGTTGCAATTAACGGCAAAGAATTCACTGATGTTGTGGAGTTGATGAAAGAAGCTAACTCAATTGGTGGACGTCATGGTCTAGGTATGACTGACCAAATTGAAAATCGAATTATTGAAGCCAAGAGCCGTGGAATTTATGAAGCACCAGGCATGGCACTGTTCTTTATTGCCTATGAACGACTACTTAGCGCCATTCACAACGAAGACACGATTGCAAACTATCACGCCGAAGGTCGTCGACTAGGTCGATTGCTTTACGAAGGTCGCTGGTTTGATCCACAGGCGCTTATGCTTCGGGAATCTTTGCAGCGTTGGGTTGCATCAGCAGTGACTGGGGAAGTAACTATTCGCCTGCGTCGCGGCGATGATTACTCAATCATCAATACTTGCGGTCCGGCATTGAGTTACCACCCAGAAAAGCTTTCTATGGAACGCACTGAGAACGCTGCATTTGGTCCGACAGATCGCATTGGTCAATTGACTATGCGAAATCTTGATATCGCCGATACCCGCGCAAAGCTTGAGCTCTACCAAGCCCAAGGCCAAATTGATGCCAGCACATTTGGCTTAGTTGGCGACATGAAATCTGGGCAATCAAATGCGATCACATCAGCTAATTCAAATGATGATTCTGATGCCGGACTAAATCGAGCAGCATTTGATGCAGGTACTGACTAAGTGCCACAAAAACTTGAACGTTATGCCCCGGTTTTATTCGTTTTCCTGTGGAGTACTGGCTTTGTTGGCGCTAAGTACATAGTTCCTTACGCTGAACCGTTCACTTTCCTAACCATCAGGTACTTCTTAGCGGCCTTGATTCTGTTCGCGATCGCTTACGCGTTTAAACAGCCGCTAAAACTAAATAAAGAACAATTCAAAGCTTCGTTTGCAGTTGGAATCTTGTTACACGTCATCTACATCGGCGGAGTTTTTTACGCAGTAAGCCTTGGAGTTTCCGCTGGTATCAGCGCCGTGATCGTAAGTATCCAGCCAGTATTGGTATCGCTGCTGGCAGTGCCATTACTAGGGGAGCGCCTACGTTGGGTTCAGGTTGTTGGTCTATTCCTGGGGGTAGCTGGTATTGCACTGCTACTTTTGCCCAAGGTATTCCAAGGTGACTACACCGCATCCACTTCAATTGCTGGAATTATCATCTGCGTAATCGCATTGCTTGGTACCAGTGGTGGCTACTTAGTGCAAAAGAAACTTGGTGGCGAAATCCCGTTCCTTAGTGGAACTGGAGCGCAGTACGCAATCAGCGCAATTGCGTTTGCAATCCTGTCAGTTGCGACTGAAGATCAGATCATTCAATGGGTACCAGAGTTCTTCTTTGGACTGGCCTGGATCGTATTTATGCTTTCGATCGCATCTATTGTCTTGCTTTACGGAATGCTGCGCACTGGAAGTGCAAGCAAAGTATCTAGCCTTTACTACTTAGTACCACCGGTGGCTGCGATTCAGGCCTACTTCTTGTTCGATGAAGTAATTGGACTTGTCGGAATCATCGGAATGGCATTTGCCGGTCTTGGTGTCGTACTTGTTATGCGTCAAGCTGTAGAAAAGACTCCGGCTTAGTCAAGGTCTTCGCTTAGCAATACCCAGCGATTCTCTAGTTCTTCTTTTTCCATGATTAATGGTTGTAGATCATCATTTAGAGTGGCAACTTTTTCGAAATTCGAAGAATGAGTTTCCATCTCGCCAAGGATCTCTTTGATTGAAACGTCCAACTTTGCAATTGATCGCTCAATACGCTGCTGATCTTTTTGAAGATCACGTTTTTGAGTTGCAGTTAACACAGTTTTTGGCGCGGATGATTCTTGTGTGAATGCAGTTGGTTCATCTGGTTGGGCTTTACGAAGCTTTAAGTACTCTTCTAGGCCGCCTGGAAGGTTACGAAGTGAGCCATCACCCATAACGCCAACGAAAGTGTCGCATACGCGCTCTAGGAAGTATCTATCGTGAGAAACCACGAGCAAGGTGCCAGCAAAGCTATCTAGAAGATCTTCCAGGGCCGCCAGGGTTTCAACATCAAAGTCATTTGTTGGCTCATCGAGAATCAATACGTTTGGCCCACCCATAAGTAGGCGAGTGAGCTGCAGGCGACGACGCTCACCACCAGAAAGATCACCAACTGGAGTCCACTGGGCATCTGAACCAAAACCAAGGCGTTCACCAAGTTGCGATGCACTTAAGGATTTACCTTTGCCAATCTCAACGTGGGTCGAAATGTGCTCAATAGCTTCCAGAACTCGCCACTTTGGATTGAGTTCTTCTAAGTGCTGTGACAGGAATGCAGCTTTAACTGTGGTTCCAGTAACTAGCTTTCCAGCAGCAATATTGAGTTGGCCTGTTAAGACCTTAAGCAGAGTAGTTTTTCCAGCACCGTTTACGCCCGCGATTCCAATGCGATCTCCCGGGCCAACGTTCCAGTCCAAGCCTTTGAAAAGGTCACGATCGCCAACTCGAATGGTTGCATTGTGAAGTTCATAAACGGTTTTTCCTAGTCGAGCATTGGCAAAAGCTAAGAGTTCAACATTGTTACGTGGGGGAGGTTCGTTCTCGATTAATTCATTTGCAGCATCGATGCGGAATTTAGGCTTACTAGTACGCGCTGGTGCTCCGCGACGTAACCAAGCCAATTCCTTCTTGATTAGCATGTTTCGCTTTTGGTCTTCAACACTTGATTGCCGCATGCGTTCGGCTTTAGCTAAAACGTAGGCGGAGTAGCCACCGTCGTATTCTTCGATCTTGCCATCAATAACTTCCCAAGTGCGATCGCTTACCTCATCAAGGAACCAGCGATCGTGAGTAACTACAGCAAGGGCTAAACCGCGACGAGCCTTTAGGTGCTCCGCCAACCAGGTCACAGCTTCAACATCTAAATGGTTGGTTGGTTCATCGAGTAACAAAACATCAAGATCACTAATGAGAAGTTTCGCTAGTGCTACGCGACGACGTTCACCACCAGAAAGTGGGCCCATCTCACGAGCCAAAATCGCTTCGCCAAATCCACCAAACAAACCAGTTAAGACTTCTCGAGCTTTTGAATTTGTGGCCCATTCATGATCGGCTTGATCACCTAAAACAATGTCGCGAACCGTTGCTTTTGGATCAGCTTTATCAATTTGCGACAAAGTGCCCATGTGAGTGCCGTTGGCCATCGAAACTCGACCATCGTTAGGAGTTTCTTGACCGCCCAGGATCTTTACCAGAGAGGATTTACCGCCACCATTTCGGCCAACAATGCCGATTCGAGCGCCTTCAGCAAGCCCTAGGGAAACCTGATCAAGAACTGCGCCTTTGCCATAGGACAGCGAGACATTCTCGAGATTTATCAAGTTACGGGGAGCCACGAAGGTGCCTTTCAGGTCGCTCTATTCTCGCAGGTTATACGTGTATTGGGAAACCTGTAACGGCTAGCGAGCCAGCATTGAAAGTTGTTTAATGATTGCTGAAGTAGGACCAGCAGTGTTAAGCGCATAGAAGTGCAAACCTTCAGCGCCGAGTGCAAATACGTCTTCACATATCTGAACTGCAACGTCGATGCCAAGTTGCTTCAATGATTCTGGATCATTTTGATACCGCGCAAAGCGTAATCTAGTTGCTTTTGGCATGTAGCCACCACTGAGCTCTAACATTTTCACAATTTGCGGGTAACTGGTTACCGGCATGATGCCTGGATAGATAGACAGCTTTGAACCTCGAGCATCTAATGCATTGCGCAATGCTTCGTAGCGGCCGCTATCAAATACGAACTGGGTGATTGCAAATGTTGCGCCAAGTTCTTCCTTGCGCAGCAAAACGTTGATGTCTTTGGCAAAGTTACCTTCAGAAGCCGGGTGCACGTCAGGGAAGGCCGCAACGCCGATTGAAAAACCGCCGATCTCGGCAGCCAACTCGACAAGCTGATCAGCGTAATCAAAACCACCAGGCGTGGTAACCCATGGGGCTGTTGGTCCACCAACCGGGTCGCCACGGAGCGCTAAGACCCCGTGAAAGCCCTCTGACTTGTATTGCTCAAGTACATCTACTAATTCATCGCGGGTTGATCCAACACAAGTTAAATGCCCAATTACTGGCACGCCGGTTTTGGCGATGAATTCAGCGGCAATTCGAACTGTGCGATCGCGGGTGCCGCCACCTGCGCCATAAGTCATCGATACAAAGTCCGGTTTGAATTCCTGCAACTCATCTATGGTCTGCCATAACTTTTGTTCGCCTTCAGGATCTTTGGGCGGAAAGAATTCAAATGAAATGGTCGGGGTTTGAACTGTGGCGCTCAAAACATCAAAAGCGGTGTCGGCTGACAACTTGCCTCCTGGAGATCTGGGGGGATCAATCCACGAGGCTTCGTTTCCTGAATTATGAATTTATCACTTACTAGTTGAAAGTAAAGTCAGGCTCGAGTTTTTGCCATTTGTTTAACTGCCAATATTGCAACGTACACGATCGGAATTGCCGACAGTGCACACAGCCAGCCGTAACTCAACACCGCGATGATTACACCAGCAAGTGCACCACCAACGGCAGCACTCAAATTCATAACTAGGTCAGAAGTTCCTTGGGCTGGCGCGCGATAGTGATCTGAAACTGATTCGGATAACAAGGTCGAACCAGCAATAAGAGTGCAGGACCAACCAAGCCCGAGCAAGAACAAACCGATTCCTAATTGAATCTCATTGTTAGCTGGTGATAAACCCGAGATAACTGCAGATGCAATCAGAATCAAGCTGCCGATGAGAATTACCTGTGGTCGTCCTAGTCGATCGGTTAGATAACCAACAACAGGGGAGAGCGCATACATTCCAGCAATGTGAACGCTGATAACAAAACCAATAATGTTTAGCGAAACATCTACGTGAGCCATGTGAACTGGAGTCATGACCATCACGGCAACCATGATCAAATGACCCATTGAAATGGCTAATAGTCCAAGCAATGCATTTGGAATAGAAGTTATGTGCTTGAAAACTTCCTTGGTAGGCACCTTTGTCTTGCTTGAGGATTCCTCGCTGTGTCCGGCAACGCTAGTTAAGTATGGATCTGGCTTTAATCGGGTCCAAATGATTAGTGAGCCAAGGCCCAGCATCACTGCCGAAAGAATGTAAGGCCCGGTTAGTTCCGGTAGTCCAAAGAAACTAGCAACGTCGCCAAATGGGCCCATTAAATTCGGTCCGACGACAGAACCAATCGTTGAAGCCCAGACCACTAGGGACAAACTTTTTGCTCTTGTCGAGGAACTTGCAAGATCTACTGCGGCATAACGCGCTTGGTAGCCAGAGGCTGCCGCTGCGCCAACCAAGAATGTGCCAAGCAACATAACAGGAAGAATTCTTGAAGTGCCGCCAGCTACAGCAAACGCAGCTCCAATTGCTCCGATGAGGTAACCAGAGCCAAGCGCAAGGCGACGCCCACCACGTCTAGTTAAGTTTGCAAGCGGCAAAGCCATGGCTGCCGCACCTAGTACGCCAAAGGTTTGTGCCAATCCAGCTAGGGCTTCTGACTTTGTAATGCTCGCCACTAACAGTGAGCCGGCAGCAACCGTGCTGGAGTAACCAAGTCCGGAAAGCGTTTGCGCACTTGCCAAAGTCTGAAGAGTTTTCTTTTGTAGTGGATGCGCTAACTCAACAGAAGGTTCGGTCACAGGTAACAGCCTATTGAGGTGGTTAAATTAACCAGTGACCAACATCCAAAAACCCAGCGCCCCGGTATACGCCTCAACTACTTCGGGTTACTACCCAGTAATAATGGCAGTATTTGTTTCACTGCTAGTTATCTCTAACATTGGCGCTGTAAAACTCATCACTGTTGGACCACTCATTCTTGATGGTGGAGCATTTCTGTTTCCGCTGGTGTACATAACAGGCGACATTCTCAGCGAGGTTTACGGCTTTAAAGCAGCCCGCAAGGCAATCTTTGTTGGATTCGCGATGGCAATCCTGGCAGCGGTTACGTTTTGGCTAGTTCAACTATCTCCACCAGGTGGTGGCTGGGCTAACCAAGAAGCTTACGAAGCAATCCTTGGCTTTGTACCGCGCATTGTTTTTGCTAGCGTCTGCGGGTTCTTGGTCGGGCAGCTTTTGAACTCATACGTTTTGGTCAAAATCAAAGCGCGCACAAATGAAGGCTCACTTTGGGTCAGACTCATCGGATCAACTTTGGTTGGTGAGCTAGCTGACACGGTTGTCTTTTGCACAATCGCGTTCTACGGAATCATCACCGGTGGGGATTTCTTGAACTATGTAATTGTTGGCTATCTATACAAGACGCTGGTTGAAATAGTTATGCTGCCGGTTACATACCGCGTAATCGCTCACGTCAAGGCAAACGAACCAACGTATGTGGCAGCGAACTAAAAATTAGTCTTTAGCAAGACCAGGTCGTTGGTACTGTCCCATAAATTCGGTTTTGAATTCTTGAAAAGTTCCATCAATCAGGGTCTGGCGCATCTTCGCTACCAAACCAACAATGAAGTGCTCATTGTGAATTGTCAGCAGGGTAGAGGCCAGTAATTCTTTGGCATGAACTAGATGATGCAAATAAGCCTGGGTGTAATGCGTGCAGGTGTAGCACTCACAGCCTTCAACTAAAGGCTCAAAGGATCTGCGGTATTTGGCATTAGTGATGTTGAAGCGACCGTAGTTGTTGTACACGGCAGCATTTCTAGCTACGCGTGATGCCGAAACACAATCAAAGGTGTCAATGCCAGCCTCAACGCCCACAAAGAGGTCCTCAGGCTCTCCAATACCCAGCAGGTGGCGAGGTCGCGCCAGCGGAAGTTCCTCGGTGACCCAACTGACAATCGTGCCAAGCTCATGCTTATCTAACGCTCCACCGATACCGTAGCCATCAAAGTCCATGGCACCAAGGTCTGATGCAGCTTTTCGGCGCAAGTCTTCGTACTGCGCGCCTTGAATGACTCCGAATAGCGCTTGATACGGCTTATTGGATCGATCTGCAGTTAACTTCTTATGTTCTTCAATGCAGCGGATTGCCCAAAGCCGAGTTCGTTCAAGTGACATGACTTGGTAATCGCGAGTATTCATCAAGGTAGTTAGTTCATCAAAGGCAAAAATAATGTCAGCCCCAAGTTGATGTTGAACCTGCATGGAAAACTCCGGGGTAAATCTATGCATAGTTCCGTCTAAGTGGGACTTAAACGTGACTCCGTCATCATCAACGTGAGCCAGGCGAGTCTTATTCTCGGCAATCACATCATCAGACTGAACTGTGTCAGTCTCCATAGCCAAAACTTTCTTGAATCCAGCACCCAGACTCATGACTTGAAAGCCTCCGCTGTCAGTAAAGGTCGGGCCAGGCCAGTTCATGAACTTACCTAAGCCACCTGCGTCATCGACGATGTCTGCGCCGGGCTGTAAGTAGAGGTGATACGCGTTAGCAAGCAGGGCTTGGGAGCCAAGTTCTTGCATTGACTCTGGCATTACTGATTTAACGGTTGCTTTAGTACCAACTGGAATGAAGGCAGGAGTTTGAATTTGGCCGTGTGGGGTGTTTATGGTTCCGGCTCGGGCGCTACTACTTCGTTCTGGCGCACTTACAACGTCGAAAGAAAATTCAGATTTCGACACTTGCTAGAGACTGTCTAGGTGATCGGCAATTTTCTTAGCAGCATTACCAAGCGCCTTGTACTCAGCGTCAGTAAGCAGGTCGACAAAATGCTTGCGGACGCCTTCGACGTGGTCTGGAGCGGCCGCAACTAGAGCCTTCATGCCAGCGTTGGTCAATACCGCCAACTGGCCACGGCGATCGTCAGGGCAGACTTCGCGCGAAACCAAACCAGCGGCTTCCATTCGATCTATTTGATGGGATAACCGACTTCTGGAAAGCAGAGTTAAAGATGCTAAATCGCTCATTCGATTTGATCTGTTTTCACTTTCAGATAGTCGAACCAAGATCTGATAATCCGTAATAGTTAAGCCATGCTTTTCCTGCAGTTCTCGGCTCAACTGTTCATGTAGCACAGTTGATGCAGTAATCCACGAACGCCAGTGAGCTTGCTGCTCTTTGGATAGCCAACGGGTCATGTAATGAGTCTATTAGAAGTAATTGAAATGTTAACTACACCGAGGTTAGGATTTCGGCGCCATCAGCCGTCACAACAAGGGTGTGCTCGAACTGCGCAGATCTCAGTCGATCTTTAGTGACTACCGTCCAGTCGTCATCCCACATGTCCCAAGTATGAGTTCCTAGGGTAAGCATGGGCTCGATGGTAAATGTCATACCTTCTTTGATTTCAGTATCATAGTGCTCGGTGTCGTAATGGGGGATGATCAGTCCGGAATGGAAGGTAGTGGAAATTCCATGTCCAGTGAAGTCTCGAACGACTCCGTAGTTGAAACGTTTTGCATAAGACTCGATAACTCGGCCAATCACATTTATTGGACGGCCTGGTTTAACAGCTGCGATCGCCCGCTTTAGGGATTCTTCAGTTCGCTCCACAAGCAATCGGGACTCTTCGTCTACATTGCCAGCAAGGAAAGTGGCATTAGTGTCACCATGGACTCCGTTTATGTAGGCAGTGATATCGATATTGCAGATGTCACCATCTTGAATCACGGTCGAGTCTGGGATTCCGTGGCAAATCACTTCGTTAAGACTTGCGCAAAGCGATTTAGGAAAATCTCGGTAACCCAATGTTGAGGGGTAGGCATTGTGGTCAAGCAGGAATTCGTGTCCGATGCGATCTAATTCATCGGTAGTCACGCCTGGCGCTACATTCTTCCCAACTTCAGCCAAGGCCTGCGCTGCAATCCGACCAGCGATTCGCATCTTCTCAATCGTCTCGGCTGTCTGAACATCTGATCCAGAATGTTTCTTGGGAGCTTTCTTGCCAACGTACTCGGGCCGCACAATTGCTGCCGGAACAGATCGTTCGGGGGAGATGGTTCCAGGGACTAGGTTTCCAACTGGAGCATTCATGTTCTTATTCTAATTCGAATTACAAATGGTCGGGATTGCAGCAATCAGGTGCCAGAATGCAGTTATGCAGTGGTGGTTTTGTTTATTACACAAAGATGTTGAAGAAGCGGCGGCTTGTCCAAATGCCTCAAGGCTTGGACCATATGAATCCCGTGAGCTTGCCGAAACTGCCGTAGAGCGAATGAGTAAGCGACAAGAAGAGTTAGATAGCGAAGAAGATTAGTGCTCGCTGCGTTTTAAGATTTTTACACAAAGCAAAAACCCCGCTCCCAAAAGGGAACGGGGTTTTTGATGAAGCAGGGGAAATTTACTTCTTCTTCGCAGCTGGCTTGCGCTTGGCAGCCTTGCGCTTAGCAGGTGCCTTCTTTGCAGCAGCCTTCTTCTTGGCTGGCTTGCGCTTGGCAGCCTTCTTCTTAGCAGGTGCCTTCTTCGCAGCAGCCTTCTTCTTGGCTGGCTTGCGCTTGGCAGCCTTCTTCTTAGCAGGTGCCTTCTTGGCAGCCTTCTTCTTGGCAGCTGGCTTACGCTTAGCAGCCTTCTTTGCTGGAGCCTTAGCTACAGCCTTCTTCTTAGCAGCCTTGCGCTTAGCAGGTGCCTTACGTGCTGTGGTCTTCTTGGCAGCCACAGGTCCTCCTCGAGGTAAGACCCTCGGACGTCCCGAAGGTTCTTATTAACAAGGTTGGCAGACAAAACCACACTTTGGTGCATTTTTTGCAAATAATCTTGCCCGCGTGTCGCGTCACAAATTTTTTGGAAAAAAATAAATAAATTTGGAAATTTGGACATTTAAAGTGCGATATTTTCACACGTTCACAACTTAAATCATCAAAAAAACCTTGTGGTTATCGGATTTTTTTGAAAATATGTCTTTGCATTACTTCGGAAATGGATTCGCAAGAAATTCTAAACATTCTTTGCGCATTCACATCAAGCAAAAAAATAATTGAAAAAAGTTTGGATTTTTGAGCAAATTTTTGAAAATTTTCGAAAAAAAACGGCAAAACAAGTCGTCTGTTAAATGAAATGAATTCTTAGATTTATTCGTATGAATGATCGAGGTCGGGGTAGCTACCACTTGCAACATCATCGGCCCAAGCCCTAGAACCTTCGAGCATGATTTCTCGCAGTGATGCATAGTGCTTCACAAACTTGGCTTGCTTGCCACCGGTTAAACCTAAAAGGTCTTGCCAAACAATTACTTGCGCATCCGTTCCAGGGCCAGCACCTATTCCAATTATCGGAACCGGAATTTCATTTGTTAAGCGTGTTGCAAGTTCGTGCGGAACAACTTCTAAAACAATGGCGAAAACTCCAGCTGCAACTAGCGCATGTGCGTCAGCGATTAGTTCATCGCCTGCATCGCCTCTACCTTGAACTTTGTAGCCACCCATCTGATGGACAGACTGTGGAGTTAGCCCGATGTGGCCCATGACTGGAACCCCGGATTGAGTAAGTAGCGAAACATGTTCGACCATGTGCCGGCCGCCCTCGATCTTTACGGCATGGGCTTTTCCTTCTTGCATAAAGCGAACGCTGGTTTCTAAGGCTTGGGCCGGTGAACTTTGATACGAACCAAATGGCAGATCTGCCAAGACCATGGCTCGCGAACTGCCGCGCTCAACTGCTGCGACTAAGGGGATTAGGTCATCGACGGTCACCGGAATTGTGGATTCATATCCGTAAACAACCATCGCCGCAGAATCGCCAACGAGCAGAACTGGAATTCCAGCCTCATCAAACACATTTGCACTAAGAGCATCGTAGGAAGTGATCATTGGCCATTTTTCACCGCGTTCTTTTGCAGCCATGAGATCACTGGTTGTGATGCGACGTGATTGTTTTCCGCCATACAAAGGCTCGGTGTTCATTACTTTGTTCTCCGCTCTCGAGGCTGCTCAGTGGCAGTCCCCGGATCTGTAACTCCATTGTGTCAGGAAGTTCAGGCAGAGCGCGAGTTTCTGAAAAACGGGCTATTCAACCCATCTATTCGTGAGGGGCATACGTCGGTCTTTGCCGAATGCTTTGCCAGAAACCTTGGGACCTGGTGGGTATTGGCGGCGCTTGTATTCAGCGCGGTCAGTTAGAAGCAGAATTCGCTTAACAGTTTCAGCATTAAAGCCCACCGCAATAATTTGGTCAGCACTTAGGTCTTGCTCAACATACATTGCAAGGATGGCATCAAGTTCTTCGTAGTCAGGCAGCGAATCAGAATCTTGCTGGCCAGGACGCAATTCAGCGCTTGGTGGCTTCGAGATACTCGATTCAGGAATCGGTGCGACTTCGCCGTTGCTTGTTGCAGATTGATTACGCCACTTGGCTAATTCCCAAACATCTACCTTTGGCACATCCATTAGAGGAGCAAAGCCACCGACGGCGTCGCCATAAATCGTCGAGTAACCGACTGAGAGTTCGCTTTTGTTTCCAGTGGCTAGAACAAGGTGCCCTTCTTGATTTGAAAGTCCCATCAAGATCATGCCGCGGACCCGGGCCTGCAGATTTTCTTCAGCAAGTCCCGTAAGTTCTAGGTTCGCCAAGTAAGACGCAACCATCGGTTCAATCTCAACAGTGCGAAAATTCAAGCCAACTCGATCGGCTGTATCTTTCGCATCTGTTTTTGAATGCTCTGAAGAATACTTAGATGGCATGGAAACGCCATAAACATTGCTGGCGCCAATGGCATCGGCTGCAATTGCAGCGACCAGCGCAGAATCAATGCCGCCGGAAAGACCAAGTGCGATCGACTTAAAGCCATTTTTCTGAACATAGTCGCGCAGCGAAACCACTAGTGCTGAGTAAACCTCAGCTATTGGATCAAGGCGCTTTCTTGCACCAACGGTTAGTGCCGGTTTATCGCTGGAAGCCACTGCGTTTGGGATAACTGTGACGGCTTCGCCCTTTGCCAGAGTGGCACTGGTCCCTGCTGGCGCAATTTCAAGATCGGTAATGAGCATATCGATTTCAAATTGCAATGCCCGTTCAACGACATCGCCGGTTTTGGAAACGATGATTGAGTCACCTTCAAAAACTAATTCGTCTTGTCCACCCACCATATTTACGTAGGCCAAAGTAGCTTGTGCCTCTTGGGCGCGGCGCTTTACCAGATTTAGTCGGACGTCATCTTTGTCTCGTTCGTATGGGGAACCATTTAGAACAACGAGCAATCCGGCCCCATTGGCTTTAACTTGGGAGACCGGTCCACCGTCTTGCCATAGATCTTCACAAATTGCCACTGATATGTCGATGCCAAATGCTCGGACCAAGACTGAATCATTACCAGGCACGAAGTATCGATACTCGTCAAAGACTCCATAGTTGGGTAAATGATGCTTTGCGTAACTAGTTTGGATCTTGCCATCGTAGATAACTGCCGCGCAGTTCATCGGACCGCCGCGAGGAACTCCCAAGGTTTTGGCCTCAGTGTCATTGGTTCGTCTTAGGTATCCAACAAACACCAATACATTTCCAAGTCCAGCTGCCTTGAGTGCGATTGCAAAATCTTTAGTAACGAGCTCCGATGCATTTTGAAATGATGGACGCAAGGCCAAGTCTTCAACTGGATATCCCGTAATCATCATTTCCGGAAGCACAACCACGTCGGCACCTTGAGCGGCAGCATTCTTGACCGCCTCTAGACATTTGGCGCTATTGCCAATCAAGTCACCGACAACGGGGTTAAGTTGCGCTAAAGCCAAGCGAATTTGTGGCACAGATACAGCATAAATGCAGTTCGAGTTGCCATGTAACACAGCCGTAACGCAAGGGCTTCATCATGGTCTAGTGGATAAGCAAACAGAATTTGTATTACGTACCATCGAAGAACGCGACATTCGCTTTGTGCGACTGTGGTTCACAGATGTGTTGGGCACCCTCAAGTCAGTGGCGATTGCACCGGCTGAACTAGAAGGCGCCTTTTCTGAAGGTATTGGCTTTGATGGATCTGCCATCGAAGGCTTTGCCCGAGTTTATGAATCCGACATGCTGGCCAAGCCAGATCCTGAAACCTTCTCGATCTTGCCGTGGCGTGGTGAAGAGAACAGCGTCGCTCGCATGTTCTGTGATATTCAATTACCAGATGGTTCACCATCGTGGGCAGATCCAAGGCACGTTCTTACTCGGGCACTAAGTAAGGCTGCTGATAAAGGTTTCACTTTCTATACCCATCCAGAAATCGAATTCTTCTTATTCAAGGGTCAGCCAGAGAAAGGGCAACAACCTGTTCCAGTAGATGAAGTTGGTTACTTTGATCATTCGCCAAGTGGCGTTGGTTACGACTTTAGACGTCAAGCAATCACGATGCTGGAGTCCATGGGAATCTCAGTTGAGTTCAGCCATCATGAAGGTGCACCTGGTCAGCAGGAAATCGATTTACGTTATGCAGATGCATTGACTACAGCTGACAACATCATGACTTTCCGAGTTGTTATGAAAGAAGTTGCATTAGCTCAAGGCGTATACGCATCATTTATGCCAAAGCCGTTCGCGCAATACCCCGGTTCAGGTATGCATACGCACCTTTCCTTGTTTGAAGGTGATCGAAATGCGTTCTATGAAGCTGGCGCCGATTACCAACTATCAAAAACCGGCCGTCAATTCATCGCAGGACTTTTGAAGCATGCGCCAGAAATTACGGCCGTGACAAATCAGTGGGTTAACTCTTACAAGCGCCTAAGTGGCGGCGGGGAAGCACCATCATTCATTTGCTGGGGACATAACAATCGTTCAGCTTTGATTCGGGTACCTATGTATAAGCCAACTAAAGGCAACTCGACTCGAATTGAATTCCGATCCCTTGATTCGGCCTGCAACCCCTATCTGTCATTTGCGTTAATGCTCGCAGCAGGCATGAAGGGAATTGAGGAAGGATACGAACTTCCACCAGGATCTGAGGATGATGTCTGGTCTCTCTCGGAACCAGAGCGCACGGCCCTTGGTATCGCGCCATTGCCGCAATCACTAGGAGACGCCATCAAGGTGATGGAAAAAAGCGAGTTAGTTGCTGAAACTCTTGGCGAGCATGTGTTTGACTTTTTCTTACGCAATAAGCGCGCTGAGTGGGAAGAGTATCGATCACAGGTGACAGCATATGAACTTGATAAGTATTTACCGGTGCTTTAGATGAGGCCACTTGTACTTGTAATTCAAAATGAAATTGACGATCCGGTTGCTTTAGCTGGTGACTGGATAAGTGAAGTTGGCGTTGACGTAGAAGTGATTCACGCTTATCTCGGGGAAACTGTTCCGGTTTCATTGCCAGCTCAGTTCTCGGGCTTAATTACAATGGGCGGGTATATGGGCGCCAATGATGAAATTGAATTTCCTTGGCTTATCGATGAACGCTCATTATTGAAGGAAGTAATCGCTAACGACATACCCTTCTTTGGAATTTGCCTGGGTGGCCAGTTGTTAGCCACTGCAGTAGATGGCAAAGTTGGCCCAACTCCAGTTCCTGAAATTGGAGTTGCCTCATTTCGGGTGACAGCTGAGGCTGCTCAAGATTCAGTTTTTGGCCATCTTGCGGGGAAGGATGTAATTGCGGCCGAATGGCACAAGGACTACATAACTGATCTGCCAGACGATGCTGTGATTTTGGCAGGAAATGACGTCTGTCCTGTTCAAGCATTTCGAGTCGGTGAAAATGTATATGGCGTACAGTTTCATCCAGAAATTGATTCTGAAATCTTCTCGTCCTGGGCCGCTACGGATGATGAACTAGCAAGTTTAAATCACACTATTGAACAGGCCTGTGAACAAGTTGCAGCAGCAGAAGCAGAGCTCATCAAAACCTGGAAACCAGCATTCCAAGCCTGGGCGCAACTGGTTAAGGAACAACAGGCTAAAGCGCTGTGACTGAGGCACGAGGATCTACTCAACTTGCACGCCTGGCTCGAATGGGTTTTGCAAACACCCAAGTCTGCCAAGACATACTGAGCAGCAATCCTGCACTAGATGCAAAGTTGGAGTTCGTAAAGGATTCTCCTGATCCAGATGCCTCGCTTGCAGCATTAGCTAAAGTAGTTGCTTCGGGCGGGATAGATATTGAATCGCTAACTGAAGATAAGTTCCGGGATCTTGCCACGTTGCTTGGCTCGTCGGTGGCAATCGCAGAAAATCTTGAGCGTCATCCTTCCCAAATCAATTTCGCACTTGAAACAACTGATGTGCCAACATCCGCTCAGATGCTTACTGACTTACTAGCGGCAATATCAACACTGAATTGGGATGAATCGCTTTTGGCATTGCGAGTTGCGTATCGCCGACAAGTTTGTGCAATTGCCGCGGTAGACCTTCGGGCTGCCCATGAAAGTACGACAATTCTTCCCGGAATCGCACAAGCCTTAAGTGACTTAGCCGATGCAGTTATTGCTAGCGCATTAGTAATTGCCCGATCCAGCGTTAAGAATGATGACAAAGTCCGAATGGCTGTCATTGCGATGGGAAAATGTGGAGCTCGAGAACTTAATTATGTGAGCGACGTTGATGTCATGTTCGTTGTCGAACCAGCATCAGGTGCTACCGACCAAGAGGCAATCACTATTGGTAGCGAAATTGCTAAAGCCGTAATCCAAGTCTGTTCTGCGGTTACTTCCGAAGGAAGTATTTGGGATGTTGATGCAGCGCTTCGCCCTGAAGGTAAATCTGGGGCATTAGTTAGGACTTTAGATAGTTACCTGGATTACTACCATCGCTGGGCGCAGACTTGGGAATACCAGGCGTTACTCAAAGCTCGCCCGATGGCGGGGGACTTTGAATTGGGAAATGACTTCGTCTCAGCCGTTAAGCCACTGATTTGGCAAGCATCAAGTAGACCTAATTTTGTTGATGATGTACAGGCGATGCGCGAGCGCGTAACTGATCTTTTACCAGCTAAAGATGCAGATCGTGAGTTAAAGCTAGGTCGCGGAGGATTGCGCGACGTTGAGTTTGCGGTGCAACTACTTCAAATGGTGCACGGCCGCACAGATGAGTTAGTAAGGAACCCAAATACGCTCTTGGCGCTTGAACAACTTGCTACCTGGGGATATGTAGGGCGCGAAGATGCAGTAACTCTGGATGCGGCATATCGTTTCTTGCGAACTTTAGAACATCGAATTCAGCTTTATCGCATGCGCAGAACTCACATCATGCCAACTGATGAAGTAGATCAACGAAGGCTTGGTAGATCAATGGGCTTCACTTTGGACCCAGTTGCTGACTTAACCAAGGAATGGAAAAAGCACGCACGTGAAGTTCGGCGCATCCATGAAAAACTCTTTTATCGACCGCTGCTACAAGCTGTGGCAAAACTAGATAGCAGCGACTCAAAGCTTTCGGCAGATGATGCAAGTAGTCGACTTAAGGCCCTTGGTTATGTTGATCCAGATAGCGCATTGCGTCATTTGGAGTCGTTAACGTCTGGCGTAACCAGACGTGCGGTAATTCAACGAACCTTGCTTCCAGTAATGCTGGAATGGTTTGCAGCCACACCTGATCCTGATGCTGGCCTACTCGGATTTAGAAGGGTTAGCGAAGCGCTGGGAACAACCCCTTGGTACTTGCGACTACTCCGCGATGAATCTGCCACCGCACAACGGCTGGCTATCATTCTTGGTTCAAGTAGGTATGCAACTGACTTACTTCTAAAGTCGCCTGATGCAGTTAACTTTCTGGCAACCGAAGAATCGCTTATGCCTAAATCCGAGCAGGATCTACTCGATGAGGCCATGGCCACCGCAGAGCGCTACGACGATCCTGCCGAAGCGGTCTTGGCACTTCGCGCCATGCGCCGACGCGAGCTATTCAAGATCAGCGCCTCAGACATTCTTGGATTGACAGACATCGAAACTGTTGGCAATCAGCTAGCAGCCGTGGCCACCGCAACGATTTCGGGCACACTCTCTGCGATTGTTAGCCACACATCAAACGCACCAAAGTTTTCCAT
The DNA here is from genome assembly GCA_036796575.1 of Candidatus Nanopelagicales bacterium. Classification (GTDB taxonomy): domain Bacteria; phylum Actinomycetota; class Actinomycetes; order S36-B12; family UBA5976; genus UBA5976. Next base: position 74,529 of record DAIRCR010000003.1, read on the forward strand.
AATTGCGATGGGTAGGTATGGTGGCGGCGAGTTAAGTTACGGCAGTGACGCTGATGTGATGTTTGTTTATGGTGACGTTGCTGACTCAGCGAATCCAAATGCCAGTGAGCAGGCTGCGCAAGTTGCGCACGCCATTGCAAATGAGTTGCGTACCTTGCTGATGGCACCTAGTACCGATCCAGAGCTGGCTATCGACGCTGACCTGCGACCAGAAGGCAAGAGTGGCCCGTTAGTACGAAGTCTGGATTCGTTTGCGGCTTATTACCAGAATTGGTCTTCGGGTTGGGAAACCCAAGCTTTGCTACGAGCTAAGCCAGTTGCTGGCGACGAGGTACTAAGCGAAGAATTCATCTCCTTGATTGATCCAATTCGATACAAGTCCGATGGGTTACCTGAGTCTGAGCTTCGCGAAATTCGCAGGCTTAAGGCCCGCATGGAATCAGAAAGACTGCCACGTGGCATTGACCCAGGACTACATACCAAATTAGGTCCAGGCGGACTATCTGATATCGAATGGCTGGTGCAAATCAAACAACTCGAACATGGCTTTAAACTTCCAGAAATCACAAACTCAGAAACTATGCCAGCCCTGCGGCAGGAAGTTGCTAGCGGATTGGTATCGCAATCAGATTTTGTTCAACTTGAGTCGGCCTGGAAATTAGTAATGCGAGTCAGAAATGCCTCGATGCTCGTTAGGGGCAGAGCTACCGATACGGTCCCAACTGACTTGATTGAACTAAGTCGAGTTTCACACTTGCTTGGATATGGCCTACGTGGTGGACAGCAGTTAACTGATGAATACCGCCGGCTAACTCGTCGCTCCCGTTCAGTTATTAAGCGAGAGTTTTACGGCGAAGTCGAAACGTCTTAACGACTCTTCCACACCGCAATTGCACCGGCAAGATCTTCAAGCGCAGTTCCAACTGACTTAAAGTAAGTGATCTCTTCGTTTGAAGTGCGACCTGGATGCACACCTCGGGTTAAGTCATGAAGGTCTGCCAAAACATCCTCGGCAGAAATGACACCTTGGGAAATTGGAATTGCTAAATCGCCACCTTCTTTAAGGGCGCCGGTTCGGGTATCGCAAAAGATGGAAGCAGTCTTGATTAAGTCATCATCAGTCTCGCGCATTGTCGGAGTAAATGCGCCTACTGTGTCTACGTGCGTGCCAGGCCTTAACCACTTGCCAAAAATCAATGGGGTAGTAGTTAGCGTTGCTGCAGAAACAATGTCACTCTTGCCAACTGCACTAACAAGATCAGGATGCGACTTAACGGGCAAACCTTCACTGCGAAGTTGCTCTGCTAATTCATGAGCCTTGCGGATGTTGTGGTTCCAGAGAAATACTTCTTGAATCGGTCGTACAGCCATGTGAGCCCGAATCATGAAAGGGCTGAGTGCGCCTGCACCAATCATCGTTAGTGTGGAGCTTTCTGGGCGAGAAAGATATTTCGAAGCCAACCCCGAAGCAGCAGCAGTGCGCCACACTGTCATGCGAGCGCCATCCATAGTTGCAAGTGGCTGACCAGTATGACCGTCAATCAAGTAATAGAGCCCATGAATGCTTGGTAGGCCAATTTGACCATTGCTTGGGTAAACCGCAACTAGTTTCACGCCGATGTAATTATCGTCACCTGGCCCAGTCCAAGCGGGCATTAGCAGAAGTGCATTTTCAACTTCGGCTCCAGCTGCATCTATCCCAGGCATGCCGTGATGTTGACGAAGCGGGGTAGTCCAGGTGCCTGCAAAAGCTTGCTTGAGACTTTCCACTAAAGATGGAAACGTCAAAATTCGGTCCAACTCGGACTGGTCTAAGTGCAACATGGCTTACCCCTTTTCAAGTAAAGGCTATTCCTGTCCGATTTCCTGTCCAATTCTCAGGCGTAATTTGCCTCAGGTAGGGTATTTCCAAGAGCGCAGATCGTGCGCCGGAACTAAGTGAATGGATATGCAATGAGCGCAACAGCAATCAGTGGAGTAATTGTAGATACTTGGGCAGCAAAGTCACGAGTTCGCAATACTGTCTTGGTTTTAGGGCTAACAGCACTTACGGCAATCTCAGCGCAGATCGCAATCCCGCTACCTTTCACACCTGTGCCACTTACGCTTCAGACTTTTGCAGTTTTGGTCGGCGCCGCCGCACTTGGTGCTGAGCGCGCAGTTTTGGCTCAAGTTTTATACATAACATTGGCGGTTGCTGGTGCTCCCGTTATGGCTGGAGCTAATGGTGGACGAGAAGCAGTTATGGGTGCAACCGGTGGTTATCTAATCGGCTTCGTACTTGCCTCCTACGTAGTGGGACGAATTGCTAGCCGTGGCGCAACTACCAAGATATCAACTACTGCGCTTGCATACATCGCTGGTAGCGCAACTATCTACTTAATTGGTGCTCCATGGCTTGCCTACACAACTGGCAACACAATGGCATGGGCAATTGCAAATGGCGTAGTTCCATTCTTGATCGGTGACGCAATCAAGGCTGTTGCTGCCGGCGCAGTTCTGCCATTGGCTTGGAAGCTAACTAACTCAAAATAGGTTGGATTGCAATACCAATGGTGAGGTGTACTCACCTACTCGCTTTTCCTAAGCATCCAGCCAAGGCTCTGTCTAGTATTCCATTTCACAAAAGGTAACCACTTAATGCGCTTTACCACTGGGATTCTTGAAACGATAAGCGGATATTTGCCTAACTTCCAAAAACTGTCAGAGGTACTAAGTACCGTTCAATTGTCATTGTTTGTCGAATGCAACACACGGTAATCAACTTGTTTTCGAAACGAAGTTTATTTCGATAAGATGCTTATCGGCAACAGCGACGATGTCAAAGATATATGTCATAAATGTTGCGCAGCAAATTGACAAGGGGGAGAGTCGTGTTAGAACTTGTACTAACTGACGAATCAGTTGCTCCACGAGTTGAGCTGCTGGAAGGACCACGGGTTCGGCTAACTATGAGCGCTAGTGAAAATCTGGCACATGGGATTGAATTCTGCCGAGCCGAGCTAACTGAGGCAGTAGAAACCGCATTACGCCAACTTCATCAGGACGAAGCCGCACCATCAAGAGTTTTTGTCAGAGACGCACAAGGCTCACAAGTAATTACTACTATCGATCCGTGCACTACCTATGGATCACAGGCGATCGTTCGGTCCTAAAATCTCTAGCGCCTTGAGAATGTCTGCAGGCGAAGCCTTCAATACTCGACAAAGATCTGGTAATAAGGCCACGCTGGGACGAGTTTCAAGCGAAAAATAGCGGTACAGATTTCCGCGATTGATCTGGATTTCTTGGGCGACTTCTTCAAGAGAGTTGTAACCCAGTTTCTCCATGCGTGCACGCAGCCATTCCAAACCTGTTTTGTTTGTGGTGGTCTTTTGTGCTGTGTTAGCCATTAGATTCGTTTACTCATTTCAAAAGAGGTTGTACATAATTGTTGCTCCTTAATATCGTACTCGCGAGCGCAGGCGATCCATTTCATCTCAGGGCGCAACACAGCCGTAATTCGTAAATTTCTCGTAAATCGAAAAGTTACTCGCCAGTAAACTTAAAAATTCGGACACAGCACGTCAGTGAAGTGCTCTCAGAAGGTCTACTCAGCAGGAGATTCCAGATCCGCAAGTACTTCGATTTTCTGGGATTCGGAAAGTGGTTTATCTGCCTGAGGAAGTCGCTTTGCAGCATACGCCCAGACATATATCGTTGAAAGAATTAGTCCCATAGATACACCAAGAAGCGCTGACTGCGGACTTACATTCTCAACAAGGTACCCGCCTAACGCCGTGCCAACAGCCAACATGGAGCCTTCAACTGCCCACAGCCAAGCTTGAGCTGAAGTTGCAGTTCCTTGTGGGCGAACGGCTTCTAGAACTTCCCAGTGAAAAACTTGCGCAAAGCCCATCCCTAAACCAAGGAGACCCAAAACCAATGCCATAGACCAACCAGGTTTAGTAAGCACTAATGGCATGGCAGCAACTGATGCACCCAGGCTTGCCCATTTAAAACCTTGTAACGGGGTCGTTAAAGACTTTCTGCTTCCTATTAGTAGTCCACCAATGATGCTGGTGCCAGCAAGTGTTGCTAAGAGTGGTGCTGAGAGTCCAGGTGTGCCTTGCAAAGTTGAAAACGATGGAATAGAGATTTCTAACAATCCCCAAGCCAATCCAAAAACCATGCCCTCTACTGCAAGAATTTGAAATTGCTTGTTTCGTAGCAGCAACATGGAGTTGCCTTGTTGCGGCTCCGGTTTCCAGTTTCGTGAGGCTGGCATTTGAATGATAGCGATGCCACCGATCGCCATCAACGTTGCAGTAGCCCAAAGTGCGGCACTTCCGCTGATTTCGATTGCAATCGCTGTAGCTAAGACTGGTCCAGCAACAATGGTCGAGCTAGACATTGTTGTATCGAGTGCATAGGCAGTCCGCAGGTTTTCTGGCCCAACTAAAACTCGCCAAAGTGGGCGCGTCGATAGATTAACCGGTGGCGACATCAAGCCAATTAGGCCAGAGACAACGACGATTGCAGTTGGAGTAGTAACTGAACTGAGAACTATCACCAAAGCAACCCAGGATGGAACGAAGATACTTAGTGGGCGCGTTTGTCCCCACTTATCAATTAAGTTTCCGCGAAAGCCGGCCGTCAATGATGACGTAATCGTTTCGACGCCGGTGGCGATTCCTGCCAGAGTAATTGAGCCGGTTTTATCTTGAACAAAAAAGAAGGTTGCCAGGGCGATCATGCCGTAGGCAAGTCGTCCCGGCAACGCACTTACAACTAATCGCTTTACCCCAGGAATTTCAAAAAGCTCGAGGTAAGTGCGCACTCCCAAAGCCTACTGCGTTCAGCACTTAACGCTCTAAGCGATAAAACGCCCAGAGAGCCGAATAAGTTTCTATTCCCTAGGGCGATGTGGGAGAGTTGAGAGTTACTAAAAATACTCTTCAAAAAGCAGTTTTCTAAATTCTAGGAGCACCATGTCAGTTGCAAGTTCTGCAAGCACCCAAAATCAACTAGATCCAAATCGCTGGCGCGCACTTATGGTGATCGCCATTGCACAGTTAATGGTTGTGCTTGACGCTTCGATTGTTAACATCGCACTGCCATCAATTCAGGCTGACCTTGGCATTACCGATGCAAATCGTCAGTGGGTTGTAACTGCATACACTTTGGCGTTTGGTGGCTTGTTACTACTTGGCGGAAGAATTTCAGACTTCTGGGGTCGCAAGCGCGCATTCATGACTGGACTCTTGGGATTTGCTGGCGCATCAGCAATCGGTGGACTTTCGGTCAATCAAGAAATGCTGTTCTCTGCTCGAGCCTTACAAGGTGTGTTTGCCGCACTACTTGCCCCCGCGGCATTGTCCTTGATTACTACAACCTTTAGCGACTCCAAAGAACGTGCAAAGGCTTTTGGCGTTTATGGCGGCCTCTCAGCAGGTGGCGCAGCTATTGGCTTGATCTTAGGTGGACTGCTAACTCAGTACGCATCTTGGCATTGGACGTTATTGGTCAACGTGCCAATTGCAATTGCTGCATTCATGCTTGCTATTCCAAACGTGAAGGAAAGTAAGGCAAGCGGAGATACCCGTTATGACATTCCGGGCGCTGTTACATCAACACTTGGTTTAGTTTCATTGGTATACGGAATCACTCAGGCTGGGGAACTTGGTTGGTCAGATCAGACAACACTTATGTGGTTCGGCGCAGCGATTGCGTTGCTGGCTGCATTCTTTGTAATTGAAAGTCGCACAAGTCACCCATTGTTGCCAATGAATATTTTGTTAAACCGAAATCGTGGCGCTAGCTACTTGACTTCATTTATTGTGGGCGCTGGATTGTTCGGCATGTTCTTATTCCTTGCCTATTTCTTCCAAGGCATTCTGCAGTATTCACCAGTTAGAGCTGGTTTGCTCTTCTTGCCATTCTCAGTTGGTGTAGGTATCAGTGCCGGAATTGCATCACAAGCGCTTCCAAGATTTGGTCCACGCTACGTATCCTTTATCGGATTAATCATGGCGACCGCAGGTATGTTGCTGCTTACCCAGCTTGAGCCAACCAGCGCGTACGTTAGTGACATTTTGCCGGCTCTGATGGTTTTGAGTTTAGGTATGGGACTTGTATTCGTACCAATCTCAGCTACTGCATTGTTTGGTGTGGGTAATCATGATGCGGGTGTTGCTTCGGCTGTACTCAACACCGCGCAGCAAATTGGTGGCGCCCTAGGTACTGCGTTCCTTAACACAATCGCAGTTACCGCAACAGCCAACTACTTTGTCGACAACATGATTGATCCAGCAGACCCAGCGAATGCAGGCGCTATGCCAGTAGCACTGACTGAGGGATTCACTACTGCATTTACTTGGAGCGCAGGATTTATGATTCTTGGCGCACTAATCTGGGTATTCATGATCAATGCCAACAAAGACACCTTGGGTGCCAACGATGCACCTGTACATGTGGGATAGCGAGTTAACATGAGCGAAATTTCTAGAGCCACAACTAGTGACTTAGCCGAGTTACATCCACTTGTTGAGAAATATCGCGCGTTCTATAAGCAACCGGAGAATGAAAAGACTTTAGGTTATTTAGAACAGCGAATCAAGAGTGAAGAAGCAATCGCCTTCATAGCTCGCGTTGATGGGGAAGCTGTGGGATTCACTTTGCTGTATCCAACTTTCTCCACAGTGTCACTCTCCAACATCTGGTTACTTAACGATTTGTACGTTGATGAGTCTGCTCGTGGCAATGGGATAGCAAACGAACTTATGGATGTTGCGGAATCAGCAGCTAAAAGCGCTGGCGCTACTCGAGTGTTCTTGCGAACTGCTAACGACAACTTGCCAGCCCAGGCGCTTTACGAAGGTCGCAACTGGGTTAGAGACGAAGTATTCCGTCGCTACGATCTAGTTTTCTAAGATTCCAGCGAAACTAGAGTAAGCCTAGGCTTTCAAGCTTTTTACGTAGATCAGGATCGCTTGGCTCTGTCAGGTGCGTGCCGTCAGAAAACATAACGACCGGTATTGACTGGGCGCCGCCATTGATTTCAACCACTTTATCTGCGGCACCAGGCACCTCCTCGATGTTTATGTAGGAGTACTCAACGCCGAGTTCGTTTAATAGGCGCTGCGAACGTCGACAGTCGCCGCACCATTCCGCACCATACATAGTTATTTCGCTCATGCACTCAGCCTACTGCGATCCAAAATCGGACGGGCTTGGTTTTAATGTGACGGAAAAGTCAATGGGGCCTAGGCTTCAATCATGACAACTCATATGCCAACTCGTAAATTGCGTGACCTTGAAGTTAGTGCCATTGGTCTTGGCTGCATGCCAATGTCGTGGGGTTACAACGTTGCCGATGCTGACCGAAATGAAATTCGAGCAACCATTCATCGCACATTAGAACTTGGTATAACTCTGTTTGACACTGCAGACGTTTATGGACCTTGGACTAACGAGGAAATTCTTGGTGAGTACCTGGTCAAAGATGGTTTACGCGACAAAGCAATCATTGCTTCTAAATGTGGCTTAACTCCTGTCAACATGACTTCTTATGGCAAGAATGGCAAACCAGAATATGTACGTCAAGCATGTGAAGACTCACTTGGCAGACTTGGTACGGATTACCTTGATCTTTACCAATTGCACCGAGTTGATCCTGAGGTTCCAATTGAAGAAACCTGGGGAGCCTTTGCTGGGTTAGTTGAAGCGGGCAAGGTTCGTTACATCGGACTTTCTGAAACAACCGTGGAAGAAACTGCAAAGTGTCATGCTATTCATCCAGTAACTAGCGTGCAAAGTGAATTTTCGATTTGGACTGACGAGCATGTAAAGAATGGTGTCATTCAATACTGCGCTGACAATAACATCGGGTTCTTGCCATTTTCCCCACTTGGTCGAGGCTTCTTAACTGGAACCGTTACAGCTGACACTATTGCCGACGGAGATTTCCGCAGTGCTAATCCAAGGTTTACTGCCCAGGCGATTGCAGACAATCAAAAAATTGTTGATGGCATCGCAGCCATTGCTAATCGACACAACGCCACACCGGCACAGATCGCCCTTGCTTGGATTTTGGCGCAAGGGCCGAACATGGTGCCAATTCCAGGCACTAAGCGCCGCAAATGGTTGGAAGAAAATGCAGCTTCCGTAACGATTGAATTAACAGCTCAAGATCTAGATGACATTGCAGCCCTGCCTAGACCAACTGAGTCGCGTTACTAAGACTTAACTACAGTTAGAAAAAATTAGAGAAGCGGATATGAACCGTCTTCATCATGCACTTCAGTGCCAACTAGCGCTGGAGTAAACACGCAGATAATTCTAAGTTTGGTGTGACTTCGCATTTGGTGGCGATCATGCTTATCAAGTGTGTAAGTCATACCCGGGCGAACCTCAAATACTTCGCCAGTTTCTAGGTTCTCAAGTTCGCCTGTGCCATCGATGATGTAGTTGGCTTCGATGTGGTTCTTGTACTGCAAAGTGGTAGTGGTCCCAGCTTCTAATTCAGTGTCATGAAAAGAAAACCCAACGCCATCTTCGCGCGTCAACATACGCAGGCTGGTACCAGTTGAAACTTTGCGGTGGCGAGGTCCACCAACTAAATCTTCCTTGTAAGTAACAATCATGCTGACTCCTTAAGAACGGCTTTCAATTCACTATATGTATTCAACTTATCGGCACAGACTAATCTGCTGGGACGAATCCGAGTACTTCGCCGAAGAATTTAAGCTCCTCGATCGCACATGTCGTGATTGTCTGACTTTTTCGGAATCCATGGCTCTCGCCTTCGAATTCAAAGTACTTGTACTTCACACCATTTTTAATACACGCATCCCGAAATGCTTGAGATTGTGAAGGCGGGACGATTGGGTCATCAGAACCTTGAAAAATGATTAAGGGTGAAGTTAAGTTATCTGCATGAGTTAGCGGAGAGCGTTCAATGTATAGCTCTTTTTGCTCTGGGTAAGGACCGATGAGTGAGTCCAAATAACGCGACTCAAAGTCATGGGTATCCTCTGCCAACATAATGAGTTCGGCAACTCCGTAGTAGTTCGCACCGGCAGCAAAAACTTTGCTATGTACTAAGCCATTTAGAACTGCATATCCGCCTGCGCTACCCCCGCGAATTACGATTCGACTTGGATCTGCCAATCCATCGGCAATCAGGCCTGCTACCACCGCAAGAATATCCTCGGTATCAACAACACCCCATTGACCTTTTAGAGTTTCGCGATATGCCCTGCCATAGCCAGTTGAGCCACCGTAATCAATGTCAACAACTGTGAAGCCTCGGGAAGTAAAGAAGGCCCGCTTAATTGAAGCCACGCCAGTCGTATTTCCAGTCGGCCCGCCGTGGACGGTAATCATTACCGGCGGTAATTCCGTGCTTTCGTAGTTTGAATTTGTTGCTGGTGATATGAAGGCATGAACTATGCGACCGTTTTGACTTGGAAAACTTATCGCCTGTGCAATGGGCAGAAATTCCTGGTCAATTGGAGCATTTACCTGAGCGATAACTTCCGGTTGAGTTGTGCCAGAAGCAGTCAGTTCGACTAATGCAGAAAGAGTTTTGGGGCCGCCACCGATGGTAAAAATTCGATCCTGATAGACGCTTAAGTGTGCAAAATTAGTTAAGTTACATTCCAGATCTCGCCAGATTCCAGTACTTGGATCAATTAGAGCAATCTTTTCTTGCGCTGGGTTTCCATGGATTCCGACTAGTTCTCCGGAGTCCAGGATTCGGAGTAGGTGAGTGCCAACAATCCACATCGGATGTGCCCACTCTGCAGACTCAGAAACTAATTGGCGCGTCGAGCCTTTGGTATCTGACTCCCAAACATTCCAGAATCCAGAAGCATCGCTAACAAAATAGAGTTTGCCTGAATTAGACCAAACTGGGCTATTCACTGCTTCGCTTTCGTTACCAGCCAGGATCGTGGTGTTAACGAGGTTTCCCTGCGGATCAATGTCAGCTAACCTTAGCTGCGTTCCATCCCAAGGCATTTGCGGATGTTCCCAAGAAATCCAAGCAAGTTGTTGCTCATCAGGAGACAACGCAAGGTGCGCATAGAAATGTGAGACTGAATCCAGAACTCTTATTTGTTTTGCACTGTTGATTGCGATCAAGTCCCGAGTAGTGTTGGCGCCTTCGGTAACTTCTCGAACACACCAAATTTCTGAACCTCGAATTAGAAAATCGCTATATCGAGCTAGCGTTCCTGGCGAACTTTCCGCGGTGATTGGTTCTGGTTCACCGCCAACTGTCTTCCAGTAGATTCGTTGGTCTGACTTTTCGGCAAATACAAGTCCAAACTGCTGATTCCAAGTGCAAACCAGCCAACTCAGGCCGCCCATTTCGTGCACTCGAGTACTGGCACTCCAAGGTGCTGGCAAGATATCTCCATTCGCACGACTCACCACAACATTTCGACCATTTTCATTAGGTCGTGATTCATCCCAAAACACATCACCGTTGAAAGTCTGCGTGAATCCCATCGAGACACCAGCCTGCGAGAGCATTTCAGGAGTTACTGGAGATACCCAGGTGCCAGGTTGTGCGACGGTCATGAGTTGACTCTATTCAACTGGCAAAAACAAAGGGCACCCGACGTGGTTAATGTCGAGTGCCCTTTAGCTAATTGTTTATAGGTCGTAATACAACTCAAACTCAGCTGGATGTGGACGCAAACGAACGTAGTCAATTTCTGCAGTTCGCTTGTACTCAATCCAAGTTTCGATTAGATCCTTGGTGAATACGCCACCTTCTAGCAAGTAGTCGTGATCTGCTTCCAGTGCTTCTAGTACTTCTGGAAGTGACGACGGAACCTGAGGAATGTCAGCGGCTTCCTCTGGTGGCAATTCGTAGAGATCCTTATCAACCGGGGCATGTGGCTCAATCTTGTTCTTGATGCCATCAAGTCCAGCCATCAACATGGCAGCAAATGCCAAGTATGGGTTGCTGGATGGATCTGGGCAACGGAATTCGATGCGCTTAGCCTTCGGGTTACTTCCAGTCACTGGAATGCGTAGGCAAGCCGAGCGGTTGCGCTGTGAGTAAACCAAGTTCACCGGAGCTTCATAGCCTGGAACTAAGCGACGGTAGGAGTTGACCGTCGGATTAGTGAATGCAAGAAGCGATGGTGCGTGCTTCAAGATGCCACCGATGTACCAACGCGCAAGATCTGACAAACCGCCGTAACCACGCTCGTCATAGAACAATGGGGAACCCTTTGTCCAAAGCGACTGGTGTACGTGCATACCTGAACCGTTATCACCAAAGAGTGGCTTTGGCATGAAGGTTGCAGTCTTGCCACCTTCCCAAGCAGTGTTACGAATTACATACTTAAACAACATGACTTCGTCAGCTGCCTTGAGCAAAGTGTTGAAGCGGTAGTTGATTTCCATCTGACCTGCAGTGCCAACTTCATGATGTGAGCGCTCAACTAAAAGTCCAACTTCAGCCAGCCGCACTACCATTTCGTCACGAAGATCAGCCATCTGATCTGTTGGCGAAACCGGAAAATACCCACCTTTGATGCGAGTTTTGTAGCCACGGTTGTCGCTACCATCAGCATTGAACTCGTTGCCAGCGTTCCAGGCACCTTCAATCGAGTCAACGTGATACATAGATTCGTTATTGGTGGTCTTGAAGCGAGCTGAATCAAATACGAAGAACTCGGCCTCTGGAGCAAAGAATGCGGTGTCTGCGATACCGGTGGAAGTTAAGTAAGCCTCAGCTTTGGCTGCGACGTTGCGTGGGTCACGAGCATATGGCTCGTCTGAGAACGGATCATGAACTGAGAAGTTCATGACTAAAGTCTTTTCTTTACGGAATGGATCGACAAATGCAGTTGTGACATCTGCCAAAAGCTTTAGATCTGATTCATGAATCGACTGGAAGCCTCGGATAGACGAACCATCGAACATCTGGCCACCTGCAAAGAAGTCGGCATCTACAGATTCAACAGGCACATTGAAGTGCTGCATTACGCCAGGCAAGTCACAAAAGCGCACGTCAAGAAAGCGAATGTTGTTGTCCTTGATGTACTTAAGTGCATCTTCGGCGGTTTTGAGTCCAAGATTGGACATTGATCCTCCAGTTAGTTATTCCGCGATTTTCCAGAGATTTCCCTGGCTGTTTCTGACCATAGTGGGACACGATTTCAACGCCGTGTCCCATGTGTTTCGTGTTTGTTACAGCAAGTCCCAAATGTTTTCATCATCTGGTTGAACCCCTCCAGAGCGCAGTAAGCCCAACTTAGATTTAGAGTTGAACCCGTGGATAGAAGAGACATTGGCTCATGGCTTTCTGGACCAAAGGCGGCTCTGGAAGAGCAGGGCATGGACTTCGGATACCCCGGTGAGCGTTTTGGTTTGCCAAAGCAAGGAGTCGGTTCGGCTGCTCGCATGGGACGGCGAATCGTTGCTCTCATGATCGACTGGGTGGCGGCAATTTTAGTTACTCACTTAGCCTTTCCTGATCTTGTATATGGCTCAGGCGATTATGGGGCTGCCACGTTAGGAATTTTTGCAGCTCAAGTGTTTTTGCTAACCGCCACCACTGGTGCTTCTTTTGGTTACAAAATTGTCGGCATCAGACTAATTTCAATTAGTCCAAATCGGATAACTCTATTGAAGGTTCTGGTTAGAACTGCACTGCTTTGCCTTGCTGTCCCACCTTTGATTTGGGATCGTGACGGTCGTGGATTGCACGATAAGGCTGTTGGAACAATCATTATGCGGGCAAGATAGGAACATGCCTTCTCTAGAACTGCCAGCTGGAAAAACCTCGGCATTCGTAATCAGTTTTGATTTTGATGCTGAGGAAGTTTGGTTGGCTGAGAATTCTGAGAATGCGAATCGTCCAGGGGTTCTGTCCCAAGGAACCTACGGTGCAAAAGTTGGTGTTGGACTGGTCTTGGACACGCTGGATCATCTGGGATTACCAGCAACATTCTTCACCCCAGGCCGGGTCGCTGAACGTTACCCAGATCAAATGCGCGAAATCGTTGCGCACGGACATGAGCTGGGCCATCACGGTTACACCCACACATCACCGACAAAACTTTCCAAGACTGAAGAACTTGAAGAATTACTAAAGGGTAAAGCAGCATTAGAGCAATTCGGTGTTGAAGTTAAGGGCTACCGGTCACCGTCATGGGAAGTTAGCCCTAACACGTTTGACTTGCTAGTTGAAAATGGTTTTGAGTACTCAACCAGCATGATGGATGACATAAGGCCCTACCTTCATCCAGCTCATAAATTAGTTGAGTTGCCCGTTCAGTGGATGTTGGACGATGCACCGTACTTTTGGTTTAGCGTCGGAAGCGACTGGAATCGTACGATTCGCTCCGCCCGAGATGTTGAAGAAATTTGGCGCGAAGAGTTTTTAGGAATCCATGGACTTGGTGGCTTGACGATGCTAACCATGCACCCACAATTTATAGGACGCCCGAGCAGAGTCGCTATGTTGGAAAGATTCTTGACCTTTGTGAAGTCACACGATGACGTGTGGATCGCAACAGCCGGTGAAGTAGCTCGGGCAGTTAAGTAAAAAATCCCTTAACTGAATCTAGATATCCCTGTTCTTCAAGGTAGGGAAGCACGAAGAACATTAGTACTGCAAAAAAGATTGCCCACTTGATCAATTTTTTTGCTAGGAAAATTACGATCAAGACCATGCCAAGCAAGTATGAAACTGATGCATTTGCGAAAAAATCTGAAATCGTTGTTGTAATCTCGTTCATCGACGTGGCATCTTTCTGCCTTGAGGTAGCGGTCCCTTTGGAATTGGTAGCGCTGTTTGTGGCAGAGCCTTTAAACGATTTCTAACTTGAGTAACTTCAGCTGGGCGTAGTGACTTCCCAAGCTTCTTAATCGTTTTCTGAAGATTTGAAATCGTGACATCACCTTCGTCAACGATGATTTCATGAATTGGGACACCTTGGGCGTAACGGGCGTGAGCTTTGCGCTGCTCTGCCAAAAGAACGGCGGGACGACTGCCTTCACCGACCAAGACAATTCCTGGGCGTCCAACTACTCGATGAACCATGTTTTGGTTCTTATCCACGCCAACAGCCGGTGTCACAAACCAAGCGCCTCGGATTGCATTTAGAACCGAGGCCGCAGCACCAACTTGCCCGGCTATCGAGGAGTAGGCAGCTTTCTCGGCAATCTTGCCAAAGTAGAAAGTAGTAGCTAGCAAACCTGTACCAAAAGCAAAAATTCCGAAGAAAACTGTCTGATCGATTGCTACACCAATTGCAAAAAGAATTCCAAAGACAACAGCAAAAACTGCCAGCAGACGAAGTGCTAAGAATGAAATCTCATTGGAAGCAAACTTGTAGGTTTCCTTGATTTGGACATACCAACGTTGCTTTTTTGGTGCTTGCATCTTTGATGACATGTCTCTACCTTAAACGTCCGTCGAACTTCGAGCCGCGATGGCTTGCTTATAAAGTTTTCCAGCCCGATAAGAGGATCGAACCAAAGGCCCACTAAGAACACCAGCGAATCCAATTTCTTCGGCTACTTTTGCTAATTCCACAAATTCCTCTGGCCGAACCCAGCGATCAACTGGATGGTGACGCAGGGAAGGTCGAAGGTATTGAGTGATGGTCACTAGGTCACAACCGGCTTCATGAAGATCCGTTAGCGCTTGGTGCACTTCAGAAATCTCTTCACCCATACCAAGGATTAAGTTGCTTTTAGTTACCAATCCAAAATCTCGAGCTGCAGTAATAACTCCAAGCGATTTTTCATATTTGAATCCTGGTCGAATTCGCTTGAAGATGCGGGGAACAGTTTCAATGTTGTGAGCAAAAACTTCAGGCCTTGATTCGAAAACTTCTTGAAGTAAATCTGGTTTGCCATCGAAGTCGGGGGCAAGCATTTCAACGCCACAACCTGGAACTACTTCATGAATTTGTCGAATCGTTTCGGCGTAAAGCCAAGCGCCACCATCTGGAAGATCATCGCGAGCTACACCAGTTACGGTTGCGTAACGCAACTGCATAGTTTTGACAGACTCAGCAACTCTTCGAGGTTCATCGCGATCGAGATCAACAGGCTTTCCAGTATCAATCTGGCAGAAGTCACAACGCCGAGTGCATTGGTCGCCACCGATTAGAAAAGTCGCTTCGCGATCTTCCCAGCACTCAAAAATATTTGGACAGCCAGCTTCTTGGCAAACGGTATGGAGACCTTCGGACTTAACTAAGTCCATGATTTGGGTATACTCGGGTCCAGTTTTTAGCTTGGTCTTAATCCATTCTGGCTTGCGCTCAATTGGCACAAGGGAGTTTCGAGCTTCGATTCGCAGCATTTTGGGACCATCAGTCTTACCCTCAGGCTGATCCAGGTATGGCGTGCTCACAATAGGCAGTCTAGTTGAGGGTTCAACGGGAGTGCGCTTTGCGTCTATTCATAGCTAGCCAGAAGATCAAAGCTAGCGCTCCAAATAACAGTGCTAATAGTCCAATTAGATTCAGTAACCTTGCGCTCAACTCAGACAGATAAGCCGCAATCACAATCCCTGACAAATTAGATATGTTTGATCCGATGGTCTCGGTAAATGCTTGCTGGCTTCTAGTAAGTAGCACTGCCCAAAGCCCAAAGGAAAAGAACAAACCTAAACAGATGTGCCAAGTCGCTCGGAGTTTGTCTCCACTTAAAGCCAACCCGATTATTCCCAGAGCAACTATTGCAATCAAGGCTGGCAAGCTCCAAGTTTCAAAGAAATTGAGCAAAGAAGACAGAGTTTTAATATCAGCACCAAAGACTTCAATCGCACCTGGCGCCGAACTTGATCCCAAAATTTCTAACACCGCAACATACTGATCGCCCGACACTGCTTGCCTTGAAACTATTAGTCCAACTATGGCAATCGGGGCGAAGACGATGGCAATTATCTTTAGGGTGAACGCTACAAATCTAGGCATCGATAGCCACATCTTGAGACAAATTTTCTGCGATCGGCCCAAAGACTCGATTCAAATGAAATTCAGCACTGCTTGCAACTTCGTCAACTGAAATGTTGCGCCCAATTTCCTTGGACATTGTTGTGACACCAGCATCACGGAGTCCGCACGGCACAATGCGATCAAACCAACTCAAGTCGTTATTGCAGTTGAGGGCGAAACCATGCATGGTTACACCTTGCGCAACTCTTACGCCGATCGCTGCAATTTTTCGATCCTCAATTGGATCTAAAACCCAAACCCCACTTCGTCCCTTTACGCGAGAAGTTTCTAGGCCAAAGTCAATACAAATTCCGATCAGAACATCTTCAAGTCGTCGCACGTGGGATACAACATCCATTGGGGAGGGCAAGTGCAGTATCGGGTAACCAACAAGTTGACCAGGTCCATGCCAAGTGATCTTGCCGCCACGATCAACGTCAACTACTGGAGTGCCATCCGTTGGTCTTTCAAAAGCTTCGGTCCGACGTCCAGCTGTATAAACCGAAGGATGTTCCAAAAGCAGCACGGTGTCTGGAATTTGGTGTGCCACTACTTTTTGATGTAGCTCACGCTGCAGATCCCACGCAGCCTGATACTCAATAGCATTGCCACCAAGCCCAAGCTGATCAATTACAAGTTGCACGACTTAAGCCTAGGTCACCAAAAGACCTACTAAATCGGGCATAGGGGCAAAATTAGCGGATTGCTAAACGTGAATTAGACTTAAGTCTTAGATTCACCTAACTGCAAAGGCTCCACTCGCATGTCGGAAAATACAACACACCGCGCACCAAAGACTGAAAACAAGGGTCGAAAGATTCTTTGGGGTGCAATCGCAGTAATCATTGCTTGGTTTGCCATCAGTGGGGTATCTGGGCCACTATTTGGCAAGTTGTCGAGTGTTCAGCAAAACGATAACGCTGGATTCTTGCCGTCTTCAGCGGAGTCAACCAAGGCGTCTGAGCTGGCAACAAAATTTACCTCGCAAGATACTTCGGTATTGCCTGCACTAGTTATTTTCACGGGACCGGCTGACGCGGCTGGTATTGCCGCAGTTGGCGAGTTCGGTATCGCACTAGCGACTACTGCAGTTCCAGGCACTGATGTAACGGTGGGAGATTACTTAGCCGATGGTGCTCAGCTAATTCCAATTCCATCGCAAGATGGACAAGCGATTCTGATGTCCATTCCATTGGACAATGATGCTCTGGCAGAGCCGCTTGAAAATGAAAAGCCGGCCCTTCCCGAAGTAGTCGAGGCAATGCGAGTACTCGCTGATGAAGTTCCAGGGTTTGAGTCACACGTGACAGGCATTGGTGGAATCTTGGCTGACTTGTTTGGCAGCTTTGGTTCAATCGATGAAGATTTGTTGCGCACCACATTAACCGTGGTTGCCTTAATTTTAATTTTTGTTTACCGATCTCCGGTCCTTTGGATCATCCCACTGTTCTGTTCGGTAATCGCACTTTCGGCAGCAGGTGGAATTGTTTACTTGTTGGCAAAAGAGGGAGCT
The DNA here is from genome assembly GCA_036796575.1 of Candidatus Nanopelagicales bacterium. Classification (GTDB taxonomy): domain Bacteria; phylum Actinomycetota; class Actinomycetes; order S36-B12; family UBA5976; genus UBA5976. Next base: position 92,001 of record DAIRCR010000003.1, read on the forward strand.
CTAGATCTCGATGGCCAATCCCAAGGAATTCTTTTCGTTTTGGTTATCGGAGCTGCCACAGACTATGCATTGTTGCTGATCGCTAGATATCGAGAAGAGCTACATCACTATGAGAGTCGCGTCAGCGCAATGGTCGTTGCCTGGAAGGGTGTCGTAGAACCAATTGCTGCATCCGGATTGACAGTTATCGCAGGTCTTTTGGTTCTAGGTCTTTCTGATCTCGCATCAGTTCGCTCCTTAGGACCAGTTGCTGCAATCGGCGTTCTTGCCGCGCAACTCGTAATGCTTACCTTGTTACCAGCAATTTTGGTGCTTACTGGCCGCTGGATCTTTTGGCCAAAGCGTCCAATGCATGATGATGAGGATGAAAAACTTTCCGGCCTATGGTCCAAGGTTGCTGGTCTAGTTGGCCGAAAGCCACGATCAACTTGGATAATAACCGGTGGATTCTTGATCATTGCCATGGGTTTTGCTACCCAGCTAAAGACTGATGGTCTGGCTACAACTGATTCGTTTACCGGCAGACCAGACTCGGTTATTGGTCTCGAGAAGCTTTCCGAACATTTCCCAGCTGGATCTGGTGATCCGACAATTGTGATCGCGCCAGAGGCAGATAAAGACGCATTAATGGCGGCCTTGAGTGACGCGGAAGGTGTTGTCGAGGTAACACAAACAACTACACCATTTATTCCTGGAGGCCCGGAGCCAACTCCGGTTGTTGTCGATGGTTTAGTTCAAATCGAAGTTATCTTGGACAAGCCAGCTGACTCGGTTGAGTCGCAAGGCTACATTCCAGGCATTCGAGAAGCAGCTCAGAACGCAAGTGAATCTGCGCTAGTTGGTGGCTCAACTGCTGTTAACTTCGACATTCAGGTCACAAACGAGCGAGACCGAAACTTGATTCTGCCGGTAGCGCTGTTGGTGATTGGTTTAATCTTGGCGGCCCTGTTGCGAAGTATATTTGCCCCGGTTCTGTTGCTCATTACAACCGTGATTTCATTCGGCGCAACCTTAGGTATCAGCCACTTAGTGTTTAAGTATCTGTTTGGTTTCGAAGGTGCAGATGGATCCTTCATTCTGTTCACGTTCGTGTTCTTGGTTGCACTCGGTATCGACTACAACATCTTCTTGATGACGCGCGTCCGTGAAGAAGCAATAAAGCTAGGTACCCGTCCAGGCATTCTTAAGGGACTAACCGTCACTGGCGGAGTTATTACTTCTGCAGGTGTCGTGTTAGCTGCAACGTTCGCAGTACTTGGTACCTTGCCACTTGTGTTCCTGGCTCAACTTGGATTCGCAGTTGCATTCGGTGTCTTACTTGACACGATCATTGTTCGAAGCCTGTTGGTACCGGCACTTGCTTACGACATCGGCGCAAAGATTTGGTGGCCAAGCAAGCTAGGTAAGAGCGAAGGTCCGCTGCGAGCTGATTCGAGTTTGGAATTGGACAAGGCTTCAACTTCGTGACTAAGCGACACATAGTTGCATCCAGTGGTGGTTTTGTTCAAACTGATCGCTGGGGAGTAGTTAATCCTGGACAAATCTTTAACCGAGCTCTAGAGCTGACCGGAAAAACTCGACCACGAGTTTTGTTTGTCCTGACTGCGAGTGGCGATAACCCAGGTTACATAGCAACTAGCTATCAGGCCGTTTCAGGTCTTGGTGTCGACGTAGAACATCTTGCCCTATTCACGCAACCAAATGTTCCAGTCGATGAAGCTTTTGGACGTGCCGATTTAGTTTGGGTCGGCGGTGGATCGGTAGCTAACCTTTTGGCTTTGTGGCGGTTACATGGTGTGGATGTAGCAGCAAAAGATGCTTGGGAACGAGGTGTAGTTCTGGGTGGCGTTAGTGCTGGTTCAATTTGTTGGCACGTGGGAGGCCCCACCGATTCATTTGGACCAAAACTTGAAACCGTAACTAATGGTCTAGCGCTACTGCCTTTTGGAAATGGCGTTCACTACGACACCGAGGCTCAGCGCAGACCGCTCTTGCATTCCCTAGTTTCTGGTGGAACTTTGCCACTTTCATTTGCCACTGATGACCACGCGGCCATTGTTTACGAAGGCGTGAATCCTGTTGAAGTAGTGGTTGATACCGCTGATAGCAAGGCCAAGGCTTATCGAGTAGAGGTTATCGCTGGCGAAGTTAACGAGACTGTGCTGCAGCCTGGAAGCTTGATCTAAAGATCGTCGGTAAGTAACGCTTCAGCCGCTCTTCGGCCGCTAGCCAATGCTCCATTGATTGATGAAACCTGACGATAGTCACCGGAAATGTATACGCCATCTGAAAGTCGAACCGATTGCTCAACATCATGTGGCGCAGACATCATTGGCAGCGCATCTGGAATTGGATAAGTCGCAACGTGTGTCCAATTACTTGTAGGCACTTTGTATAGCGCAGCAAGATGCGAACGAACGTGCTGTTCGGATTGTGCTGAAGGGTGAACCCCAAGTGCAGAAGAAGAAATCAAGGTGCGGTCGTTGGTTGCATAAGAAGGCGCGTTATTGGTCATCACAACAGTGTTCACAAGTGGACGTGATGGATCATCTAGTGGTCCATTGAACTTTTTGCCATCAATCACTAAAGTGCTTTTGCCTTCAGTTAAGTCGGATCCAGCACAGTCAGCAAGGTGATACCAAGTAGTGACAGCATTGCTTGATGGAACCTTGAGACTTGGAATCAAAAGCGCCGCGCTTCGAGCGTTGGTAGCAATAACTACCGATCTACATCTAATGTCACCTTGGTCCGTGCGAACCATGGTGCTTGCGACAGCTTGAGCCGTCACATTTAGATGAATGCTGCCGCTTGGTAACTGGGTTGCTAATTGTCGCGGAATTGCTTGCATGCCGGCACGGGGAACGCCAGGTGAACCAGCAATAAAGGATTTAAGGGCAATGTCGAGAAATCTTTTGGAAGTTGCCAATTCTGGTTCAAGAAATACTCCAGCTAGAAAAGGGCGCAGAACCTTATCGGTTAAGTCTCGACCAAACTTCGCCTGCAGAAAGGCATCAGTGCGCTGGTCATAGGTTTTCGAACCGGATTTAGTTAAGGCCAAAGAAACTGCATACTTAGCGAACTTTACTTTGCTAGACATCTTCCCAACTGGGGCAAGCAAACTATCGATTGCCCAACTGGGTTCACGTTTTGGGTCAGCCATTTTGTAGTTGCGGCCATCAATAGAAACAATGACGCCAGGTGAAAAACTCTTTACATCCAGAGCTTTCAAATCAAGGACGCTAATCCCTTCCGAATAAGAAGGGTTGTAAAGCTGGAAGCCTCGATCCAAGAGAAGTCCATCAACTTGATCAGTTCGGATACGGCCGCCAATTTCATCACTGGCATCGATTACACAAACTTCTCGCCCAGCAATTGAAAGTCGACGAGCTGTGGCTAATCCAGCTACGCCAGCGCCGATGATGACAACGTCGGTTTTGGAAGGAATGCCAGTCATGAAGCTTACTTAGTGGCCAGAGTGCGCATTGCGCTTTCAATGTTTGGATCCTGGAAGACAAATCCAGCATCAAGTAAAACTCGAGGGATAACTCGGGCGCTACCTAGAACCTCTAGGGAAAACTCACCAAGGATTGATTTCAAAGCAAAAGCTGGAACTGGTAAAAGCGCTGGACGGTTAAAGACTTTAGACATCGCTTTGGTTACTTCGGCATTGGTCGCAGGCTCTGGTGCGGTCAGATTTACTGGGCCACTGATTTTAGGATTTGAAATCACAAACTTAATTGCAGCAATCTCATCTCGCATTGAAATAAAGGACCAATACTGCTTACCAGATCCAAGTTTGCCGCCCGCACCGAGTTTGAAAATCGGAAGTAAGCGACTCCATGCACCACCATTCTTGGCGGCAACCAATCCAGTTCTGATGTTTACAACACGAACTCCTGCTGACTTAGCTGGTTCAGCTGCTTTTTCCCAGGCCACTACAACATCTGCAAGGAAACCAGACCCAGCCGGGGTAGTTTCATCAACTTGTCGATCTGCAGTATCGCCATACCAACCAATGGCGCTGCCTGCAATGAAAACCTCTGGCTTAACTTCAGCTGCAGCTTTTGCCAGTAGGGAAGTAGAGTCAACACGCGATGACAGGATCATCGCTTTGTATTTGTCAGTCCAGCGGCTATCGCCCACGCCAGCGCCAGCAAGATTGATGATCACATTGCAACCAGATAACTCAGCAAAGTCCAGTTCACCAGCTGCGGGATTCCAGTAGATTTCCGAAGATGCAGTTGGCTTTCTGCGAACTAGCCGAAGTACTTCGTGACCGTCCTTGCGAAGGGAATCTACTAATTCAGTACCAATTAGTCCCGAGGAACCACCAATTACGATGCGCATATTTCTACCTTGCTATTAGTTCTTGATTTGAGCGACTTGAAACTAGAGACCAAGATCTGCTTCAAATGCGCCTTCTTCCAATCGAGCCTTGATGGCCGACAAGAAGCGAGCAGCATCCGCACCATCAACTAAGCGATGATCGTAAGTCAATGCAAGATAAACCATTTGGCGAACCGAGATTACGTCAGCACCGGTGTCATCTGTAGTGACAACCGGACGCTTTACGACTGCACCAGTTCCCAAAATTGCAACCTGCGGTTGGTTGATGATTGGGGTATCAAACAGGGCGCCACGACTTCCGGTGTTTGTGATGGTGAAAGTGCCACCACTTAATTCGTCGGGTGACAACTTATTGGTACGTGTGCGTTCAGCCAAGTCGCTAATCTTGCGAGCTAGTCCACCAATGTTTAGATCGCCAGCATCCCGAATTACCGGAACCAATAGGCCACGTTCGGTATCAACTGCAACACCAATGTGCTCGGCATCAAAGTAGGTAACAGTTCCGGCTTCTTGATCCAGAGTTGCATTCACATTCGGGAATTGCTTCAAAGCCTCACATGTTGCTTTTGCAAAGAAAGGCAGGAACGAAAGCTTCACGCCTTCACGTGATTCAAATGCGGCCTTGGATCGATTGCGAAGCGAGTAAATTCGGGTCACATCTACTTCGACAACAGAAGTTAACTGCGCTGAAATTTGCAGAGATTCAACCATGCGTTCGGCAATAACCTTGCGAAGTCTGGTCATTGGTTCAGTTCGGCCACGTAGTTCACTTGCCGGAGCCGATTGCGGGGCAGCCTTTGGCGCTGCAGATGATGCAGGAGCAACAAATGGCTTGGATTCAACTGGACGGGCTTCGTTAACTACAACAGGAGCAAGTGTTGCAGGCGCAGAAACAATATCTTCCTTGCGAATGCGACCGCCAACGCCGGTACCGACGACAGTTGAAAGATCTACGCCACGCTCAGCTGCAATCTTTCGAACTAATGGTGTTGCATAAGCATTACTATTTCCTGCTGGTGCGGCTGGCGTCGAAGTTGCCGCAGTTGCAATCGGCGTAGTTGCAATCGATTCAGGCTTGGATTCAGGTGCTGGTGCAGCTGGCACTGGAGCCACAGGAGCAGATGGCACTGCAGCTGGAGCAGATCCAGAAAGCGCGCCAATCGTGCCAAGTTGTCCACCAACGAGAGCTATGCCATCTTCAGCAACTGTGATCTCAAGCAAGATGCCAGCAACTGGTGATGGAATTTCGGTATCGACTTTGTCGGTTGAAACTTCGAGTAGCGCTTCATCTGCTGCAACTGAGTCACCAATGGCCTTTAGCCAACGAGTAACGGTTCCTTCCGTAACACTCTCACCCAATGCAGGCAGTACAACTGGCGTGATAAGGCCACCACTTGCTGGGGTAGCAGCACTTGCGCTCGGGGAAGAAACTTCGGCGACCGGGGCAGGGGTAGCAGGAGTGGCAACAACTGGTTCAGGTGTGGCCGCAGCAACAGGGGCTGAGCTACCAGACTCCGTAATAACAGCAAGCGCACCGCCAACCAGAACTACAGCATCTTCGCCAGCAATGATTTCGGTTAGTACTCCACTCACTGGTGAAGGAATTTCGGTGTCTACTTTGTCAGTAGAAACTTCTAGTAATGGTTCATCGGCAGTTACGGTGTCGCCGACAGCTTTTAGCCAACGAGTAACAGTTCCTTCGGTGACGCTTTCGCCCAGTTGGGGCATTGATACCGTAGTGGCCACTGTGCCGTTACTCCTTTTACTAGTTGTCTTAAGGTTATCGGTTAAGCGTGGGCATGGAGCGGCTTGCCAGCCAACGCCATGAACGCTTCTCCCATTGCTTCGTTTTGGGTTGGATGCGCATGAACCAGGGGAGCCACATCTTCGGCAGTTCCTTCCCAGTTATAGACCAATTGTGCTTCACCAATTAGTTCGCCAACGCGGGCACCAATCATGTGAACTCCAACGACAATTCCGTCACTCTTCTTGCGAATTAGCTTGATGAAGCCTGTTGTACCCAAAATTTGGCTCTTGCCATTTCCGCCCAAGTTGTATTCGTAAGACTCAATGTCGCCGTACTTGTCCTTAGCCTGCGCTTCAGTTAGGCCGATGCTGGCAATTTCTGGCTCACTGTATGTAACGCGAGGAATACCCAGCTCATCGATTGTGGCTGGGGCTAGCCCGGCAATTTCTTCGGCTACGAAAATTCCTTGCTGGAATCCACGATGTGCAAGTTGTAATCCTGGAACGATGTCGCCAACTGCAAAAACGCCGGCAACATTTGTGGCCAGGCGATCATTAGCTAATACAAAGCCACGATCCATAGCAACACCTTGATCTTCATAACCAAGATTTTCGGTACGAGGTCCGCGTCCAACTGCAACAAGTAACAAATCAGCAGAAACGGTTTCGCCAGATTCCAAGGTGATCGTCACGCTCTTGTCGTCTTGAGTAGCGGACTGGAATCGAACGCCAGTTTTGAAATTAATTCCACGTTTCCGGTATGCCCGTTCCATTGCCTTTGAAACCGCAGCGTCTTCAGCTGGTACAAGTGTTGGTAGTCCTTCGATGATGGTCACATCAACGCCGAACGATTTCCAAACGGAAGCGAATTCAACTCCGATAACTCCACCGCCAAGAATGATTACGCTTTGTGGAACGTAATCAATTTGCAGGGCTTGATCGCTGGTCATTACTCGGCCAGAAATTTCTAAGCCTGGAATTGATCGCGCGAAGGAGCCCGTTGCTAGAACAATATTCTTACCTTCATAGCGCTGACCATTTACTTCAACTGCATTTGGTGCAACTAGTTTTCCGGAACCTTCGACATAAGTAATGTCGCGACTTTTAACTAAACCTTGTAAACCTTTGTAAAGCCGACCGATAACGCCATCTTTGTATTCATTGACCTTTGTCATGTCAATGCCATTAAACGTGCTGTGAACTCCGATGTGCTCACCTTCGCGAGCGGTATCAGCAACTTCAGCTGCGTGGAGCAATGCCTTGGTAGGAATGCAACCGCGGTGCAAGCAGGTGCCGCCTAGTTTGTCTTGCTCGATTAGAACAACTGAAAGACCCAGCTGTGATGCCCGTAACGCGCAAGCATATCCGCCGCTTCCGCCACCCAAGATTACGATGTCGTGCATCAATCCTCCGCAAATAACCTAAGTGCGCTGCCGCGCTACCTTAAGTCTTTCACGCGGAGTAAAACCAAGTCAGTCCGGGTCTAAAAGAGTGGCCTAGATCTCAGCAGTTCCGTCCATGACATCCTCGGCAAATGCCACCATGGTCCGAATTCCAAAGCCGACTCCACCCTTATGGGTGTAACCCCATGGGCTGCCCGGGTTAAATGCTGGGCCTGCGATATCAAGGTGAGCCCAAGGAAGTCCTTCGGCAATGAAGTCCTTCAGGAACCAGCCAGCCGAAAGCATGCCACCTTCGCGAGATCCAACATTTGCAATGTCCGCAACCAGTGAATCCAGCTCTGGACGAAGTTCTTCAGGAAGTGGCATTGGCCAGAATTCTTCACCAGCGCGATCGGCCGCAGCCTTAACTGCATCGCGAACCTCAGCATCACCCATAACACCAGCAGTGCGGTGTCCAAGTGCAACTACCGCAGCACCGGTCAAAGTGGCAATGTCAATAACAACATCTGGATTGTCTTCTGCAGCTCGCACTAAAGCATCCGACATAACCAGACGACCTTCAGCATCGGTGTTTAGCACTTCAATAGTGCGACCACCGTAAGTTGTGATTACATCGCCAGGACGTTGCGCGCCGCCACCAGGCATATTTTCGGCGCAGGCCGCATATGCAGTTACTGAAACATTTAGCTCGAGATCTGCGATGGCACGAATTGTAGAAACAACTGCTGCGGCACCCGACATGTCATCTTTCATGTGATGCATATTTGCTGGTGGCTTCAGTGAGATGCCGCCAGTATCAAAAGTGATTCCTTTGCCAACTAATGCAACGTGTTTAGTTGCGCCCTTGGGACGGTACTCCATACGAATCAAGCGCGGTGGGCGAGTGGATCCTTGACCCACTCCTAAAATTCCACCGTAACCACCAGCAGCAAGAGCTTTCTCGTCAAGAATTTCAACTTTAACCCTTGTGCCAGCCAAAAATGCCTTGGCTTCGCGAGCCAAATCCGCTGGTGCTAAATGTAAAGGTGAAGCATTAATTAGATTGCGAGCAAAGTTAATACCTTCGGAAAGCACTTGAGCGCGATGAAGTGCATCACGGTATTCACTCGTGCGAGTTTTTGCGGTGAACAAAGCAATTGAAGCAACTGGTGCTTTGGCCTTCTTAAGTGTGGCTGAGCGATGTTCGGTAAATGCATACGATCCAAATGCAGCACCTTCAAGAAGCGCACCTGCTTCTGCGGGACCTTCTGCAGTAATCGCAATTGCAACCTTCTTAAATCCACCAAGACTGCGCACTGCACTACCGGCAGCTCGGCGCATTCGTTCATGTGAAATTGAATTCTTTAGACTTCCAAGTCCCACACCAACCAAAACTTCTGCGTCGGCGAATGCGCCAGCCGGGATTCGAGTAACTTCGTCTACCGCGCCAGTCGCGCCAACTTCTTTGAAAGCTGCAGCGATCTTGGTCGCGGCTGACTTTGGAATTGAATCTGAGACCACAGTTAACTGACCATCACTAGATAGACCAATCACTACGGCATTGACATAGGAAGTTAGAGGGTTGCCAGTTTTGTAAGTGAGTGAAGGAACGGTTGGGGTAACAGTGATTGCCATTTAGGCCTCCGGGTGGACTAGGTGAGTAGTGCTTGGCTCGGGTGGTATTAGCCAAGTCGGTTGTGGCCGACATGGCTCGGGTGGTACTGACTAAACGGTACTAGTACGGTTTGAGTATGTCTTTAGTCCCCTTACATGAAACGCACTTATCCCTTGGCGCCAAGATGGGTCCTTTCGGTGGCTGGGATATGCCGATCGAATACACAGCCGGCACAGTTGCAGAGCACACGGCAGTTCGAACTGCCGTTGGAATCTTTGACGTTTCGCACATGGGTAAGGTGCGAATCTTGGGTAATGGTGCTTATGTATTCGCAAATAGCGTCTTCACAAATGATTTAGATCGCATTAAGCCAGGTCAGGCTCAGTACTCGATGCTTTGCAATGACACTGGCGGCGTTATTGACGATTTAATTGTGTATTTGGTGAGCGACGAAGAAGTTCGCTTCATTCCAAACGCTGGTAACGCCAGCACAGTCGTTGCGCATCTAGAAAAAATCGCACCAGATGGAATTGTGATTGAGAATAATCACCTGAAGCAAGGAATCATTGCAGTCCAAGGACCGAGTGCTAACAAAGTTGTAAGTGCACTTGGTCTACCGACTGATCATGACTACATGGCATTTGCTGATGCGAAGTGGAATGGCTTTGACGTAAGTATTTGTCGCACTGGTTACACCGGTGAACCAGGTTATGAATTAGTTATCGAAAATGCTGGCTTAGTCGAAATTTGGAATGCCTTACTTGGCACTGGCGCAGAGCTTGGAATCTTGCCATGCGGGTTAGGCGCTCGGGATACTTTGCGAACTGAAATGGGATACGTGTTGCACGGCCAAGACATTAGTCCAGACATCAGTCCAGTTCAGGCTCGAACTGGCTGGGCAGTTGGTTGGAATAAACCGGAGTTTTCTGGCAAGGATTCACTGGCTGCAGAAAAAGCTGCTGGCGCGAAGCGAGTTGCTTGGGGATTGCTAGCTACCGGTCGCGGAATTCCACGCAGCCACATGCAAGTAAAGAATTCAAGTGGTGAAGTTGTTGGGGAAACCACAAGTGGAACTTTCTCACCAACTTTGCAAAAGGGAATCGCGTTAGCACTTCTGTCACCTGATGTGTCGCTCGGTGACACATTACTAATTGATGTTCGCGGCCGAGATTTAGAAGTAGTTGTAACGAAGCCACCGTTTGTGGATTCAACTACTAAGTAACTACTTATTACGTTCTGGAATTACAACCGGTCCAGATTCGTGGGTAATCACGGTAACTTTTGCGCCGTAATGCTTTGCAATGTTTTCCGGCGTTAACACAGACTCAGCAGAACCCGACACAACTACGTTTCCTTCAGCCAAAAGCAGCAAGCGATCGGGATAAAGACCAGAAACCGTTAGATCATGCATGGTCGAGATAACCGCAATCTTCTTTTCTTTCCGAAGCCGGTCAATTAGTTCCAGTACTTCTTGTTGGTAACCAACATCAAGTGCGGTTGTTGGCTCATCTAGAAGAATTATCGGACTGGCTTGCGTCAGTGCCCGAGCAATTGCTACCCGCTGGCGTTCGCCACCCGACAGTGTTGCGACATCGCGGTCAATAAAGTTGTCCAAATCTAATTCGGAAATTACATAATGAGCAATCTCTAAATCTTTTGGAGACTCGGTTGCCAGCATCTTTAAATGAGCGGTTCGACCGAGAAGTACATAATCAAAAACTCGCATTCCAGCTGGCATTACGGGTTCTTGTGCTACGTATGCGATCCAACAAGCGCGATCCCGCTCAGAGAGCTCGCGAACATTTGATCCATCGATCAAGATTTCTCCTGTGGAAGGGATGATTCCTGCGAGTGACTTAAGTAGCGATGATTTGCCAGCCCCATTTGGACCGATGATGCAAACCCATTGCCCAACACTGACTTCAAGTTCAATGTTGTTCACGATCGTTTTTCGATCCAATTCAACATGCAAACCGCGAACACTTAACGTTGTCATGTCACAGATCCGTTCTTACTTGAACCAAGTACAAATAGAAAGAATGGTGCGCCAAGCAGAGCGGTCACAACACCAATTGATATCTCTTGTGGTGCCAAAATAGTGCGGGCCAAAATGTCTGCAAGTACCAAAAAGACTCCGCCATAGATGATTGAAAGTGGCAACAAGATTCGATATGAGTTGCCAACAATCAAGCGAAGAATGTGCGGAACGATGATTCCCACGAATCCAATTAGTCCAGTTACTGCCACTGCAGCTGCAGTACCAAGTGAAGCCGCAACAATAATTGCACCACGAGCTCTGGCAACAGGTAGTCCCATGGTCAGCGCCTCTTCGTCACCGACTGCAAAGACATTTAGAACTCGTCGATACCTCAGCAGAATAATCATGCAAACCAGAATGTAGGGCGTAATGATTGCCAGATCATTCCAACCTGAAGTTGAGAGTCTGCCCAGAACCCAGGCATAGATTTCGCGAATCTTGTCAGTGTTTTGTTGCTGTAACAAAGTTTGGATGGCAGTTAGAAGACTTGCAACGGCAACTCCGGCCAAGATCAGAGCAGTAGAAGATCGTCCGGCTATTGCAGATCTACCGAGTGAATACGTAAGTATTACTGCCCCGAGTGCGCCAGCAAATGCTGCCAAAGGCAAGAGGATTCGGGAACTTGCTGAACCACTGAAAATCGCAATAGTTGCACCTAAGCCAGCTCCGGCAGAGACACCCAATAGATAAGGATCAGCTAACGGATTTCGAAACGTTCCTTGATATGCACAACCAGCGCTGGCAAGCATTGCGCCAACCACAAAAGCCAGCAATACCCGTGGCAGTCGGAGTTGCCAAATAATGGTTGACTCAGAACCCGTTGAATTTGAAACAGTTCCAAATAGATTGCTAGAGATTTCAGACCAGATGGTTAATGGCGCCAGCGAAACTGCGCCAATAGATACTCCGAGAGTCAAAGTAAGCAGAACAGCGACAGCACCAATTACCCAAGCAAGCGGGGTAATCTTTCGTGCTGTCGCTGTTCTCATTTTGATTTGCTTACTTAGCTGTAACTGTTAGGACGCCATCAACGATTGCTTTCACAAAGTCAACCGTGCGCGGACCCCAACGGGATGCAACATCGTCATCAAGTTCTACGACGCTGTTATTTGCAATAGCCGACAAGCCTTCAAAACCTGGACGCTGCGCCAAGGTTTCTGCAGTTTGGCCACAGCACTTGGTGTCCGCTAGGAACACAATCGCAGGGTCAGCATCAACTATGAACTCAGGGGATAGTTGCGGGTAACCGCTGGCTGCATCAGCTGCAGTATCAGCAATGTTTGTTAATCCAGCCAAGGCATAGACCGAGCCAATGAAGGTTGCCGAGGTAACTGTGTAAAGAGTGTTATCCAACTCATGGAAGTAAGTAAGACCTGCTGCTTCGGCAGGAACTTGCGCGATAGCCGCGTCAATATCTGACTTCATCTGAGAAGTTAACTCTTCAGCTTTGGCTGATTGCCCAGTCGCTGTTCCAAGTTCAGCAATCTGCAGGTAAGTGTCATCCAGTGTTGCAGCAGCGTATTGAACAAGCACTGGAATTTCAGCTGCAGTTAACGCAGCAACAATTCCGTCGACATCAAAACTAACAACAACTAGATCGGGGGAAAGTGCCACAATTGATTCCAAGTTTGGCGTAAATCCTGAGAGATCAGAGATTGGCGCTTCTGCAGGGTAGTTCGATTGATCATCAACTGCGATAACTTGATCGCCGGCATCGATTGCAAACAAGATCTCAGTTGCAGTTGGAGATAGCGAGATGATCGCATCTGGTTGCTCTGGAATTACAACAGAAGTTCCGTTGTTTTCAATAGTTACCGGAAAGCTGGCTGCAACTGTTGGCGCAGCACTTTCAACTGACGACGTATTTGATTGGCCACACGCAGTTAGAAATAGTGCACTAACTGCAACGACCACATGGATTTTTTTAAACATATATCTCCTTGTGTGGTCGAAGAAATATCCGACTCAGCACACACAAGGTGTGATTCGGCGAACTCTTCCTCGAGAGTTTTTACGAAAACCGAGTTCCCAGGCGACCTGACTTATGATCTTTGGATCACTTCACAGTTGCGGGACAGCGCCGGAATTTCACCGAACTTCGCTGGTAACGCGGTATCAGTAGGTTAGCACAGAGCGAACTTGAAATTGCAAGCCCTTGCGAGAAAGAAACTAAAGTCTTTACTCAGCTGGCTTGAGAGACATCGGACCATAAACTTCACGGTCATCTTCATAAAGCGTGACAGATTCAACTCCGCCAGCAAGTAACTCTTCCCAAGACTGTCCGATGTATGCCTCAGCATCTGCCTGGGTTGGAAATGGAGTGACAACAGCTTCAGTAGGCAGAGCAGGAGATGGTGAGCCATCTTCGTTTTGGTAAATCCAAGTCCAAGACATTTCTAACTCACTTTCATTGTTACGTGCTAACGGTTACTTCTTTTTAATCTTAGGTGTAACGGGCGCGCCACCGGCCTTGATGCGTGGTGGTGGGATTCGGAACCGACGAAGTTGCAGGGCTCTAAGAACACCGTAAGAAACCGCGCCTTTTCGATCAGCTTTTGCTGGGTAATCTTTTCGAAGTGAGCGACCCAAAAGGATGCCCACCAAAATTGTGTCTAAGACGACAAGCAACAAAACGCTCGTCCAGACATAAACAACAGCCGTCTGTACGGTCGGGTTGTTAACTAGCCCCATAAGCAAAACCACAAATGCAAACGGCACAAAGAATTCACCGACAGTGCGACGACGGTCAACATAGTCACGAACTTGAGCCTTAACTGGTCCAGCATCGCGTCGAGGGAAATACGCTGGGTCTCCAGCCAGTAAGCCAGCACGTGACTTGGCGCGGGCTTCACGATCGCGCTCCCGAGCTGCGCGACGGGCGGCCTTGGGGTCCTTGGGCACCGTTATGCCTTGCTTACGAGCGGATTCCGCTTCCTTGCGCTTAGGCGTTGGTCGGCCTTTACCTAATTCACTGTTTGCAGTTTCGCCCGTGGTCTCTTCGTTGCTCATACCTGTAATGCTAACTTACGAGGATGCGCGTTTTAGTAAGCCCAGACTGTTTTACGGGCACGTTAACTTCAGTCGAGGCGGCAACTGCAATCCGGGATGGCTGGATCAGCGTGCATCCCGAAGACGAAGTTGTTATCGTGCCATTGTCTGATGGTGGGCCAGGTTTTGTTGGTGGCCTTCACGCAGTCTTAGGTGGCGAACTTATAACTGCAATCGTTACTGGCCCGCTCGGCGAAAAAACACCAGCCCAGTTTTTGCTTCGTGGAAATGAAGCCTGGATTGAGTCTGCTCAAGCATGTGGTTTGCATTTAGTTACGGCAGATAAACGGAATCCGAGATTCACAACAACATTCGGTGTTGGCGAATTAATCGTCGAAGCAATCGCTAGGGGAGCCAAAACAATCACCGTTGGATTGGGCGGCAGTGGTACTAACGACGCTGGTGCTGGAATGCTCTTCGCCCTCGGAGCAACTTCTGATGGCCCACTTGATGCCGGTGGTGCGGCGTTAAAGGATGTTTCAAAAGTTGATTTAAATGCGGCACAAGAAAAGATTTCTGAGATTGAGTTAATAGCGGCAAGCGATGTTGATAATCCATTATTAGGACTGCGCGGTGCGACTGCAGTTTTTGGTCCCCAAAAAGGTGCTGATGATTTTGCAGTAATGGAACTTGAAGGTGCGCTGGAAAACTTTGCAGCACTTTGTGGCCGCAGAAGTGACGGCAAGGATCCAGCGGTAGCACTTGGCGCCGGCGCAGCTGGAGGACTTGGTTACGGACTGCTTCTATTGGGTGGGACGAGAGTCGCTGGCATTGAAACTGTGCTTGATATTGTGAAATTGGACGATGAGATCCAAAAATCTGACCTAGTTATCACGGGCGAAGGTTGCTTGGATGATCAAAGTCTGCACGGCAAAGTAATCGCAGGTGTGGCAAGTCATGCAGCGGCACTTGGCAAACCTTGCGTTGCTCTTGCTGGGGAAGTCCGACTTGGTAAGCGCGAATGCGCAACGGCTGGAATCGACTCGGCTTACTCAATGAGTGAATTCGCTGGCCGCGAACGCTCGATGGCAATGCCCGCTGAAGTCCTGTCTGAAGTTTCAGCCCGGATGTCCCAGACCTGGGGACGCAGGTAGTTTTAGATTCAAATATCGCTATTTTGGCAAGAGTGACGTAGCCTAGAGATAGCAACGGTGACACCGAGCGTTGAGCAGGCCTTAGTTAATAACTGAGGCAACTAAGGAGAATCATGACAACTGAAACCGCACAAGAAAGCAGTGTTGTAATCACGGAAACTGCTGCCGTAAAGGTACGAACATTGCTTGACCAAGAAGGTCGCGATGATTTAAACCTGCGTATTGCGGTTCAGCCTGGTGGTTGTTCTGGTCTGCGTTACCAGCTGTTCTTTGATGACCGCAGCCTTGATGGCGACGTTCGCCAGGAAATCAATGGTGTTGGTGTTGTTGTGGATCGCATGAGTGTTCCTTATCTTGGCGGCGCAGTAATTGATTTCGTTGACACCATCGAGAAGCAAGGCTTCACAATTGATAACCCGAATGCTGGCTCATCCTGTGCATGCGGAGATTCATTCAGCTAAGCCTTCAACAAAATAGATTTAATCAAAATCCACCCCTACCTCGGTAGGGGTGGATTTTTTTGTTAGGCTCTCCGATTGTGCGCATAGCGATAACTGGATCAGTTGCAACTGACCACTTGATGACCTTTCCGGGCCTATTTAATGATTCATTAATGGCAGACCAGTTACACAATGTGTCACTGTCATTTTTGGTAGATGATTTACAAATCCGTCGCGGTGGTGTTGCGGCAAACATTGGCTTTGGCATGGGAGTCCTTGGCGGCAACCCAATCCTGGTTGCTGCGGTCGGATCAGACTTTGCGGAATACCAATCTTGGCTTGAAGCCCATGGCGTTGAATGCAGCCATGTTCACATTTCTAAAACTGCTCACACCGCAAGATTTATGTGCACAACCGATCAAGAACAAAACCAGATTGCTTCGTTTTATCCAGGAGCCATGAGCGAGTCGATTGAACTAGAAGTGGCGAAGATTTCAGAAAAAGTTGGCGGCATAGATCTAGTTTTGATTGGCGCAGATGATCCTGCCGCAATGATCAAGCACACCGTTGCGTGCAAGACATTGGGAATCCCTTTCGTTGCAGACCCATCTCAGCAACTTCCTCGGCTAGATGGCCAGCAAACCATTGACGTTATTGATGGGGCAAAGTACCTGTTTAACAACGAGTACGAAGCCACTTTGATTGAACAGCGCACTGGCTGGTCGTCG
The DNA here is from genome assembly GCA_036796575.1 of Candidatus Nanopelagicales bacterium. Classification (GTDB taxonomy): domain Bacteria; phylum Actinomycetota; class Actinomycetes; order S36-B12; family UBA5976; genus UBA5976. The sequence goes on from DAIRCR010000003.1 coordinate 108,439, forward strand.
GAAGAAGTTCTGCAACATGTTGGGATTCGAGTCACAACAATGGGTAGCAAGGGTGCGAGGATTACTTCGCGCGACGGACTTGATATTTCGGTACCAGTTGCGCAAGAGAAATCCATAAAGGATCCAACAGGTGTGGGCGATGCATTTCGCGCTGGCTTCTTGACTGGACTTGGCTGGGGACTAACTCCACAAAGGTGCGCCGAAGTCGGATCGCTCTTAGCTACCTATGTAATCGAAACTATTGGTACCCAGGAATACCTGCTTGATAAAACGGAATTCATTTCGAGACTTGAAGCTGCATACGGAAGTGAATGCGCCCAAGATGTGGCATGTCATTTAGGCAAGTAATTTTCAATGCCAAGTAATCAGGTCCATGATTTTCCTGACCCGGCGCTGGCACCGACTGACATCGATCTGATTGCGATTAGCGCCTTTGACTCAACGGGATTTCCAATTGAACTAAATCCCCAAATTGTTTGGCCGAAACTTACAAAATTTGGATCAAACTGGAATCCTGAAACTTTGTTGACTGCATATCGAGCTGGCTTGTTTCCCATGCCGTATGAAATTGATGGCAATGAATCTGCAATCGGTTGGTGGTCGCCAAAGTCGCGTGCCATCTTTTATCCCGATCAAATTCATATCTCTACTTCATTGAAATCAGAAATGAAGAAATTTACCGTAACCGTTGATCAGAACTTCGAAGCCGTTATCCGAGCTTGTGGGAATCCCGAGCGGGAAAGCGGCTGGATAAATGAAGATGTGATTTCCGCCTTCACCACTCTGCACGAGATTGGCGTGGCACATTCGATTGAAGTTTGGGACGGCGATGGCAGCCTTGCAGGCGGACTTTACGGCCTGGAACTAGGCGGGGTTTTTGCAGGGGAGTCCATGTTTCATGTAGTTAAAAATGCTTCCAAGGTGGCCTTAGTCCACCTTGGAAGTCTGCTAAATGATGGCCAAGGTCGGGTAATTGATACCCAATGGATGACCGGCCACCTTGAATCCATGGGAGCAAAAACCATTGATCGCGGGGATTATTGCCAGATATTGCCTATTTTGCTGGGTATTTCTCCAGTTCTTTCGGTCGCTAACTAACTCCCAAACGGACATCTTGTTGCCCTCGAGCTTGACTCAAGAGCGGGGATTTCGGTATGAATTTGAGCCAGCTCCAACAATGTGATTTTGGTCCCTTGGCCCATCCCAAACCTCAATTTTTCTAAAGCGTGGGGTAGTGTTTGAAGCAGAAAACCTTGTATTGGCGCGCCGAATGCGCCTTTGCTGGATTGAACACGAAGGGCCATTCACACGTGAAAAGCACAGTACGCCGAAAGCAGATCAGAACCGTATCTGCGCTTTTGCTGGGAACAGTTTTGCTCTCTGGTTGCTCAATTGATAACGAGTATGGCCGACTTGGCATGCCAGAGCCAGCTACTGAAGAAGGCAATCGAATCCTTTCGCTTTGGCAGGGTTCTTGGCTTGCAGCTTTAATCGTTGGTGTCCTGGTTTGGGGCTTACTAATCTGGGCGATCGTTGCTTACCGACGTAAAGAAGGCGATGGCCTGCCAGAACAAACTCGCTACAACGTGCCATTAGAAATTCTTTATACCGTAGCGCCACTTCTTATGATTTTGGCTTTGTTTTATTTCACGCAGCGCGACCAAACAATTTTGACCAAGGTTGACGACAGCAGCTCACATAGCGTGAATGTTGTTGGCTGGCGTTGGTCGTGGGCATTCAACTACGAAGACGAAGGCGTATATGACGTCGGTACTCCAGGTGAGCCACCAGTGCTTTGGCTGCCGGTCGATGAAAAAGTTACGTTTGAACTAACTTCGCCTGATGTTATTCACTCATTTTGGATTCCAGCTTTCTTAATGAAGATGGACGTGGTACCAGGTAGAAACAATAAATTTGCAGTCACTCCAAACACCGAAGGCGTGTTTATGGGTAAGTGCGCTGAACTCTGTGGTGTGGACCATTCTCGAATGCTCTTTGATGTGAAAGTAGTTTCACGCGAAGAATTTGATGTGCATATTGCAGATTTGAAAGAACGTGGACAAGTGGGCCGACTTGATTCGGGTCGAACAGAAGTAGCAGGAGTTTCCTAATGGCAATTTTAGATAAGCCAGTTTTAACAACTTCGCAGGTTCCATTGCGCCCGCCAGCGAAAAAGGGCAACAAAGTCGTTGGCTGGATGACCACTACTGACCATAAGGTCATTGGCAACCTCTACATGGTTACTTCATTTGCATTCTTTGCAATCGCTGGCTTGATGGCACTTGTGATTCGCGCCGAATTGGCACGACCTGGACTGCAGTTTGTTAGCAATGAACAGTACAACCAGTTGTTTACAATGCATGGAACGCTCATGCTCTTCTTGTTTGCAACATCGCTATTTGCTGGTTTTGCAAATGCCATCATGCCGCTCCAGATTGGTGCACCTGACGTTTCATTCCCACGTCTGAACATGGTCAGCTATTGGCTTTACCTATTTGGTGGAATCGTTGTAGTACTTGGTTTCCTTACACCGGGTGGCGCGGCAGGTTTCGGTTGGTTTGCTTATGCACCACTATCAAATGTTGTTAACTCGCCAAACGTAGGGTCGGATCTCTGGATCTTGGGACTAGCGATGTCTGGTATGGCAAGTATTCTTGGTGCCGTTAACTTCATTACAACTATTTTCACAATGCGTGCCCCTGGTATGACCATGTTCCGAATGCCAATATTCACTTGGAACATTTTGCTAACCAGCGTTCTGGTTTTGATGGCATTCCCAGTACTTGCAGCAGCGCTATTGATGCTTGAGTCGGATCGAAAGTTTGGCTCGCAAGTGTTCGATGCCGCCAATGGTGGAGCAATTCTGTGGCAACACTTGTTCTGGTTCTTTGGGCACCCTGAGGTTTACATTATTGCGTTGCCGTTCTTTGGAATCGTGACAGAAATCTTGCCGGTATTTAGTCGCAAGCCGATCTTTGGTTACAAGGGACTTGTGTTTGCAACTATTGCGATCGCAGGTTTGTCGGTAGCAGTTTGGGCTCACCACATGTACGTAACTGGGGCGGTTAACTTGCCGTTCTTTGCGTTTATGACGATGCTCATAGCCGTGCCTACGGGCGTTAAATTCTTTAACTGGATCGGCACCATGTGGGGTGGATCCGTTAGCTTCGAGACTCCGATGCTTTGGAGTATTGGATTCTTAACAACGTTCTTGTTCGGTGGCCTAACCGGTGTCATCCTGGCAGCACCGCCGTTAGATTTCCATGTCAGTGACTCTTACTTCGTAGTTGCACACTTCCACTACGTGGTATTTGGAACTGTGGTGTTCGCCATGTTTGCCGGCTTCTACTTCTGGTGGCCAAAGTTCACTGGAAAGATGCTGGACGAAAGACTTGGCAAGCTTCACTTCTGGTTGGTCTTCTTTGGTTTCCACATCACTTTCTTGGTTCAGCACTGGCTAGGCGTGGAGGGTATGCCGCGTAGATATGCGGACTACTTGGCAAGCGATGGATTCACCACATTGAATATGATTTCCACGGCTGGTTCAATAGTGCTTGGCGCCTCTACGTTTGTGTTCTTCTGGAATATGTACAAAACCAATAAGTACGCACCAATGGTAAACAACGATGACCCATGGGGCTGGGGTGCCTCGCTTGAATGGGCAACTTCATGTCCACCACCACGACACAATTTTGTTGAGATTCCACGCATTCGAAGTGAGCGCCCAGCGTTTGATCTACATCACCCAGAGGTAGCCGAGATGGAGCAAGCTGCTCGTGATAAGGCATTTGATAATGCTGCTAACGGTTCTAAGGGTTAAGGGTAGTTAGATGATTATCGGTGGCAAGCTTTTTGCACAAGGCACAGTCCTTTATCTTGGATTGGGAATTGTCTATTGGTTCATGAGTGGAGACGTTGTAGGAACATCTCTGCTTGCGCTAACTGGTGGATTAGCATTCCTAATTGCGTTTTACGTGCTGTTTACTTCTAAGCGCGTGGGAGCACTTCCCGAAGATAACGAAAGAGCCTTGATTTCAGATGCAGATACCGACTACGGTTTCTTCTCACCGCATTCCTGGTGGCCATTTGCAATCGGTGCCTCGACTTTTGTATTTGTCTTGGGCTTCGTATTTGCTACCTGGATGATGGTTTTGGGACTATTCGCTTTGATGGTGGCGATCTACGGATTGATTTTCGAGTACTACCGCGGACAATTCGTAAAGTAATCCAGCCATAGTTTTTCTGTGATTGCTTCGCTAAGACTCGCAACAGCTTGTAAAGCTGGGGATTTAGCAGGTCGGATATCAATAAAGCTAGGCCGCGGGCGCGGGGAAACACTCAGTGGCAGAGTAATTCTTGCTCTTGATTCAAAAGCAATATCTAAGCTGAGCTCAGGGCGAGACATCGTCTTAGTTTCAGGCACGAATGGTAAAACTACTTCAACGAAAAACTTGGCAGAGATACTTAGGGAGTTTGCGGACGAAGGAGTTAGCACCAGTGAATCTGGCGCGAACATGCCAGCTGGAATTGCATCCTTACTGGCGCAGAAGCCGAGAAATCGATTTGCAGTAATTGAATGCGATGAAATGTATCTGCCAGAGATGTATCAACAGCTGGCTCCTAAAGTTATCGTGCTGCTAAATTTGTCTCGTGATCAATTGCATCGCACTGGCGAAGTCCGCAAGGTTTCTAACTTGTGGCATCAGGCATTTACTAAAGATGACGTGACATTTGTTATTGATCGGGATGATCCGTTTCTTGAACACGCTGTGTCGCAAGCGGGTCATGTGATTCGGGTTTCATTTAGTGGCCGCAGGCATCCAGATGCCGCTACCTGTCCTAATTGCTCAGCAATCCTGGATTGGTCAACTGATGATTATTCATGCCACTGTGGCCTTGGTTCACGCCTCCCAGATGTTAGATCGGATAAGCGATTAAATGGACCACAGCGAAACACTGTATTGGTGGTCGAAGCGGCCCGACTGATGGGTGCTGAGATTCTTGTAGACGATGCTGCAGAATTAATCAAGAAGTCACCAGATCGGATACACGAGTTTTCAGTTGCTGAAACTAAAGTCTCAACACATCTTGCCAAGAATCCAGAAAGCTGGCGGCAAGCACTCGGTGATGTAACGGCAGATCAGATCGTGCTATCAGTTAATGCTCGCGGTATTGATGGGCGAGATACTTCTTGGCTTTGGGATATTGACTATTCCCAACTGCTTGGTAAGCGAGTTGTTTGCACAGGTGAGCGGCGACTCGATGTGGCTTATCGACTTAGTGTGCAAGGAATTGATGTCTCAGTTGCCTCAAGCTTTGCGCAAGCTGTCCAGGAATTCTCTGTAGCGCCGATTCAAGCGATTGTGAGCTATACCGCTTACCAGGACTTGCTAGCACTAGAACTGGGCATCAACTCCGGGATAGGTGAGTCCCAATGAGTCTTGTAATCGTTCGCCTCTATCACGATTTACTTGGCACTTACGGTGACCAAGGAAACGCTGAAATCTTGATGCACCGGGCCAGAGCTCGAAGTATCGACGTTGAGTTGGTTGAAGTAACTCCAGGCATGCCAGTTCCAAGATCAGGGGACATCTACCTCTTGGGTGGCGGTGAAGATGGCCCGCAAGCAGCAGCACTCGAGATGCTAAAGCAAGATGGGGGACTTGCGTACGCAGCAGCTGGTGGTGCCACAGTGTTGGCGATTTGTGCTGGATTCCAAATTATTGGTGAGTCACTGCCAGATTCTGATGGCAGTGCAACTTCAGGACTTGGATTGGTTGATGCGCACACGAGCTATGACTCATCGCCACGAAGTGTTGGTGAGATTGTTGTTGAACCAACGCGTGGTGGATTACCGGTATTGACGGGGTTTGAGAATCATCAAGGTTTAACTCGACTTGGTACTGAAATGCCACCACTTGGACGCGTCAGGAGCGGCGTTGGTAATGGCTTTGATTCTCACGAAGGCGTATGGCATGGCAATGTTTTTGGTACCTACATGCATGGACCAGTGTTGGCCAGGAACCCAGAGCTTGCCGATGCAGTCTTGCAGTGCGCGGCTGGGCCACTGCGTCCTTTTGATGATCCACTAGCCAACGCACTGGCTCGAGAACGCAGAAGTACCCTGACTGGGCGATAGTTTGCACGCTTGGAATTTGTTCCAAAAAGAAACCCCACCGGGATAACCAGGTGGGGTTTCTTTAGTTAGCTTTAGTGCTTGCTTATCTCTTTCAGGTGAGACTCAGCTTCATGCAGTTCATGAGCAGCATGCTCAGCCGCAGCTCGCATTTCCTCGTCTGTTGGAGTCGGAATCACGTCTGAGTAGAACCACTGGGAAAGCTTGGCTCGAGCAATTGACTTAGCTGCCTTTGGATTGCGAACTCCATTGTCATCAACTGCGGAAGGTAATGCCATCGGCACCACATCAGCCTTAGCCAGAAGCTTTGCTTTCTCGGCCTCACCAATTGGCTCGTGCACTTCAATGAACTCACCGTTAGGTAGTCGAAGAATTCGTCCAGTCTCGTAACCGTGTAGCAACTTGGCGTTATCCCGGCGCTGAAGACCAAGACAGATGCGCTTGGTTAGCACAAATGCCAGTGGCGGAAGGATGAACAGTAGGAATCTAAATGTCCAAGTGATTTGGTTAATCGAGAGATTGAAGGCGGCGGCAATGACGTCGTTACCGCCAGAGATAACCAGAATCATGTAGAAGACCAAAGCCATAACACCTAGTCCAGTGCGAGTAGGTGCATTGCGAGGACGATCCAATAAGTGGTGCTCACGCTTGTCACCAGTTGCCCAGGCTTCAATCCATGGGTACAGACCCAACAGAGTGAACATAATTCCAGGGATAACTAGAGCTGGAATCAAAATGTTCCAACTGAAGTTGTAGCCGAAGATTACAGATTCCCAGTTAGGCATTAACCGAACGGCGCCATCCAGCCATCCGATGTACCAGTCAGGCTGCGATCCTGCGGTCACTTGCGATGGCGTGTAAGGGCCATACATCCAAATTGGGTTAATCGTGACTAGTGCAGCAATAAGCACTGTGATTCCAAATACTACGAAGAAGAAGCCACCAGCTTTTGCCATGTAGATCGGGAATAGGCGGAAGCCCACTACGTTACTTTCAGTGCGGCCAGGGCCAGGGAACTGAGTGTGCTTTTGATAAAACACCATGATTAAGTGCACGGTGATCAAAGCCAGCAAGATACCTGGAATCAAAAGAATGTGAATCGCGTAAAGACGCGGCATAAAGTCGGTTCCAGGGAATTCGCCACCGAACAAGAACATTGCTACGTAAGTACCAATGACCGGAAGCGCCAAGATGATCCCATGGGCAATACGTAGGCCAGTGCCAGAAAGTAGATCATCTGGAAGTGAGTAACCTGAGAAACCTTCTAGCAGCGCCAGAACCAAAAGTAGCGTTCCAATTACCCAGTTAATTTCACGTGGCTTGCGGAAAGCGCCTGTGAAAAACACTCGAAGTAAGTGAACTGAAACAGCAGCAGTGAAGAAGAGTGCAGCCCAGTGATGAATCTGGCGCATCAATAGGCCACCGCGAACATCAAATGAAATCGCCAACGTAGACGAATAAGCCTCAGTCATCTTTACGCCCTTAAGAGGAACGTAAGAGCCGTTGTAGACGATCTCAGTCATAGATGGATTGAAGAAAAGGGTTAAGTAGGTACCTGAAAGCAACAAGATAATGAAGCTGTAGAGCGCCACTTCGCCCAGCATGAATGACCAGTGGTCAGGGAATACCTTGTCGACTAGGCGCTTGGTGAAGCTAGCAGAAGCTAGGCGATCATCAATGTAGTAACCGACGGCACCACCTTTAGTGGTTGGCGCAGCATGTGCTGGTGCCTGAATTGACTCTTCGGTTGTGCTCATCCGCGCTCCCAGAAACTAGGTCCTACTGGTTCATTAAATCCACTTTGGGCAACTAGGTAGCCCTCTGCATCAACCGTGATCGCAAGTTGTGGCATGCGACGTGCGGCTGGTCCGAAAACCACATTGCCCGAGTCTGATAGGTCAAACGTAGACTGATGACACGGACACAGCAAGTGGTGAGTGCGCTGTTGGTAAAGTGATGTTGGACACCCTAGGTGGGTGCAAATCTTAGAGAACGCTAAAACCCCTTGGTAATCCCAGGCTTCACCTTGCTGCGAGACGATGTCAGCTGGATCCATGCGAACGATAATGATTGATGCTTTACCGCGCTGATTAAGGTTGTGCTCTTCGTGCTCAACCTCCAACAAGTTATCTGGCACGGCATTGATCAAGCCACCGATTGGGATGTCTGAGGCCTTGATTTTTTTGTAAGTAGCGTCAGTCACTAGGTGAATACCTTCATCCCAAATGGTTTCCCGAAGTCGAGTGCCAGGTAGTGGGCCAAGGTCGCGAAGTAACACAATCAACGGGACTGGGAATAAAGCCAGTGCGCCAAGTAGGGAGCGGCGAATAATCTTGCGCTCGCGGAAACCAGATTCAGATGTTCCGCGTTGCAAGCTAGCTCGAACTTCAGCGCGCGCCTCGTTTGTTGAGGTCAGGGCATGACGCTCTTGGATGACTTCCTCATCTGGCATTAGCTTCTTAGCCCAGTGAATGGCACCCAAGCCAATTAGCAAGATTGCCATTCCGAAGGTAAAGCCTATTGCGAGGTGATTTGCATTTACATTCCCAAGAATTGGAAACGAGATTAGAAGATCAGCCGGAACTTGGATAAAGGCAACCACAAAGAGAATAATCATTACCGAGGACAGTCCGAACATCGTTGCGACTTGACGCTCAGCCCTAATTGCGGCCTTTGGATCTATGTCAGCCTTGCGTGGAACGTGCGGTTCCATCGGGAATACGGTGATTCCACTAACTAAGTCCTTGCCATCTTTGGCGCCGTATGGGTCACCCGTTGGATGTTGTAATTCATTCATTACTTTGCTTTCGCTCCGATCCAGACCGCGGCAATTACGAGTACACCGAGACCGACGACAAAGATAAACAAACCTTCAGTAACTGGACCTAGGCGACCAAGGCTATGGCCACCAAAACTCTTGTTGGTTTGAAGCTCTGCAACATAAGCGATGATGTGTTGCTTATCTTCAACACTTATGGTGCTGTCTGCAAAAACTGGCATCGACTGTGGCCCAGAAACCATTGCTTCGTAGAGGTGCTTGGCACTTGAGTCCATTAATGATGGGGCGTAGCGACCTTCGGAAAGCGCACCGCCTGAACCGGATGCACCGTGACATTGCGCGCAGTTAGTGCGAAATAGTTCGCCACCAAGTGCTAATTCAGCATTTGTGGTGTCAAGCATTTCTGCGGTTGGTATGCCAGGGCCAGCACCCAAAGTTGCGATGTAAGCAGCTAACGCAGCAGTTTCTTCTTCAGTGTAGGAAGACATATTTGGCATTGCTTGGATGCCGGGAGCAGCTAGTGGCATACGACCAGTTGCAACCTGGAAATCAACAGAAGCGGCGCCAACACCAATCAAAGACGGACCGTCTGAGGCGCCTTGCGCTGCTAAACCGTGACACGAAGAGCAACCTTCAAGGAACAACTGCTTTCCTTGTTCAACTTGAGTCTCAGTCTTGGCGGCCACTTTTGGTGCAGTTTGAGTGCTAACTGCAGCATATGCAACACCAGTTGTGCCAAGTGCCACAAAGAGTATTGCAACCAAAGCCAGCGGGTGCCTTTTGTTTATAGCCACGGATTTCCTTATCGGTCTCGATCTAGTCATTAGTTTTTTGGTTGAGTTATAGGCCTGGAAGAATTACTGGATTAAGTAGATGGTTGCGAATAGTGCGATCCAAACCACGTCGACAAAGTGCCAGTAGTAAGAAACCACAATTGCGGTAGTTGCTTGCTTGTGAGAGTAGGTCTTAGTTGCATATGTTCGAGCCAAAACAAAGAGGAACGCAATCAGGCCGCCAGTTACGTGCAAGCCGTGAAAGCCAGTTGTTAAGTAGAACGCTGATCCGTAGGCATTGGCTGAAAGGGTAAGCCCCTCGTGTACCAAAATTGCATATTCATAAACCTGGCCTGCCACGAAGTAAAAGCCCATTAGGAAAGTAATTACAAACCACTTACGTAAACCCTTTACGTCACCGCGCTCAGCCGCAAAAACTCCAAGCTGACAAGTAACGGATGAAAGCACCAAGATTGTGGTGTTAAACGAGGCAAAAGGCAGATTGAGTAACTCGACTTCCTCTGCCCATAATTCTGGATTTACGGAACGAAGCGTGAAGTACATCGCAAATAAGGCTGCGAAGAACATCAACTCACTTGATAGCCAAACAATTGTGCCGATTGACACCATATTTGGGCGTTCGGCCTGGCTTGGGACTCTGACGGGGGTAGCTGTACTCACCCCTAGAGTTTACCTACTGCCTAGGGGAAAATCCCCGCAGGATGGGTAAAACTGCCCCGATGTGACCTATTGCATTTGATCGCCCCAAATGGACAATCCCAGTTACCAATTCGACTCGGCGGTCGGATACTCTTTTGGGGTGTCCAACACTGCCCCCACTCTCAAAGTGCTTGTTTATAGCGATGACTCTGCCGTTCGCGCCAGCATCAAAATCAGCCTAGGACGGCGTCCATCCGTTGATTTTGGGGATGTTGAGATTCTCGAGTGCGCAACCCAGCCTGCCGTGATTGCCGCAGTCGATTCCCGGCCGTTTGACTTACTGATTTTGGATGGTGAAGCAACGCCATCTGGTGGCATGGGACTTTGCCGCCAACTTAAGGACGAGATTTTCAATTGCCCGCCAGTTTTGGTCTTGGTAGGTCGGGTAGATGATCGCTGGTTAGCAACTTGGTCACGCGCCGATGCAGTTGTAGCCCATCCAATTGATCCACGAGCTGTTGTCAATGCCTGTTTAGAGTTACTCAAGTCACGAAATTCAATTTCCCAGTAGGGAAAATCTTCGATCATGACCGAAGATAGCTGGAAACAAGTTCTAGGGACATTAGTTTCTGGAAGCGACTTGTCATTTGATCAAGCCTTCTGGGCCATGAATGAAATGATGTCCGGCACTGCGACTGATTCACAACTTGCTGGATTGGTAATTGGAATGCGAGTTAAGGGTGAAACCCCACAAGAAGTAAGCGGCATGGTTAAGGCAATGCTTTCCAATGCCGTCGAAGTTAACTTAGATCGCATTGCAGTTGACGTGGTTGGAACGGGTGGCGATGGCGCACACACCGTAAACATTTCAACGATGGCTGCATTAACCGTTGCTGGTGCTGGGTTCCCAGTTCTTAAGCATGGTAATCGCGCTATCTCATCAAAAGCTGGGACTGCAGATGTGCTTGAGGCACTCGGCGTAGCGATCAACATGCCAACAAGTTTGTTATCTTCATGTGTTGCTGAAGCAGGTATTGCTTTTTGTTTTGCACCAATGCATCATCCAGCGATGAAGTATGCCGGAAATGTTCGTAAAGAACTTGGTGTACCAACTGTGTTTAATGTTTTGGGACCATTATCAAATCCAGGTCAACCCGAGGCTGCACTTTTAGGTTGTGCAGACATTCGCCTTGCACCTGTCCTTGCGCAAGTACAACTTGACCGCGGATTTAAATCAATCATCGTGCGCAGCACAGACGGCTTAGATGAGCTTTCAACATCAGCACCTACTCAAATCTGGGATGTCACTTCAGGTAGTTTGCGTGAATCTTTGTTGGCGCCAAGTGAACTTGGTTTACAACCAGCAACGTTGGAGCAACTACGCGGTGGTGATGCGCAATTCAACGCCCAAGTTGTGCGTGAAATTCTCGCAGGCAGATCAGATGGCAACTTCGCGGCGATCCGAGATGTAGTTGCGCTTAATGCTGCGGCAACCATGGTTGCCTATGACGCAGCAAAAGGTGCGAAGCGTTTTGGTGCCGTCGAATACCCAACGGTTGCTCGAATATCTCGAGCGCTGCCAGTTGCCTACAGTTCACTCGATACTGGCGCAGCCAAGTCTTTGCTAGACGTTTGGGTTTCCGTAAGTCAGCGCTACGCGTTAGCTGCCAACTAGTTCACTTGCCCGAATCCGGGCAGAAATTGGATGCTGCCAAGTGTGGCCATCAGTGATTTCAACCAATCGGGTTACGCCATCACCGAGCCATTTCAGAATTAATTCAACTTCAGAAACCAGGGTTGGCAACGAAATATCCGCCGGCAGGGAATTCTTTAGCTCAAGTACGTAAGGTTTAGGGTCAATGCCTGGGGGAGCAACGGTACCTGCTGCAAACCGTCCGTGAGTAATTGCATGAATATCCCAGCCTCCTAAAGAATTTAGTTGGGCAGCAATCAGGAGTGGAATTGCAGAAATTTCACGCAACCTTGTAGAGCGATAAACGCCATCTTCTAGCGCGTGCATTCGGTCGCGCACTAAAGCAGCAGCTTCAAACTTTTCCTCTTTAACCAGATCCACAATCATCTCCATCAATTTTGTTGAGACTGCAGAGGAACTTCCGGTAAGAATTGAATTCGCGTCTGAAACTATCTCTTCATAGCCAACAGTTTCTGCGCCAGTTAAACAAGGTGCGATGCATCGCTTCATTTCATAGAGGACGCAAGGAGAAACTGTCGACTTACTTGTAATGCGGTCTTTGCATTGCCTGACATCTGTTACCTGATGCATTGCGTGTACAGCCAACTCCGCACTACTGCCATTACGGAAAGGACCAATGGCAATGCGTTCAGAATCAGGTAAGTGGGATTGGCGAGAAAGCGAAAGTCTAGGAAATCTTTCGTTGGTCATAGTTACCCAAGTAGTTTTCTCTGGATTTCTAGAGCGGAAGTTATAGGTCGGACGCAATTCGTTAATCATGCGCAATTCTCGAATCGATGCCTCTAGTTGCGTACTGCAAACATGAGCATCAACACGTTGGGCAAGTTCAACCATTGAAGTCATGCGACTTCGAGTTTCGGCCGCCGTGAAGTAAGACATCACTCGTTTTCTGATGTTTGTAGATGTTCCGACATAAAGTGGCCGATTATTGCCATCATAGAAAATGTAGACACCAGGTTTTGCTGGAAGTCCATCCGCCAAGTAGCGTTTGCGTCTTCGCTTCTCAGTTGCCGGCCCGCTATAGGTTTGTAATCCCTCTAAGTCGTGCACACCTAAATTGCCAACTCTTTCAATTAGTCCATGCAATACCGACGTAGTCGCGCGGGCGTCATCTAGCGCGCGATGAGTTGGACTAACGGGGGTCCGAAAGAATTGTGCAAGTGTTGAAAGTTTTCGATTTCGTACTTCGTCTTTTCGAAGAATTTTTCGAGCCAAGACCACGGTGTCTAGTACAAGGGGCTTAGGCCATTCAATATCAAATTTGGCACAAGCAGATTTCAGAAAACCAACATCAAATGGTGCATTGTGTGCGACTAATACGGGTTGATCTCCCGATTCAAAATTTGCAAACGCTAAGAATTCGCGAACTGCGGAAGCAACGTTTGGGGCATCCGCAACATGGTGATCTGTAATTCCAGTCAGGACTGAAATGAAGGCCGGAATAGGGACACCTGGTGAGCAAAATGTTCGAAACTCGCCAATGACTTCTCCGCCGCGAACTTTCACTGCACCTATTTCGGTAATACCTGCATCAACTGGTTTGCCTCCTGCGGTCTCGAGGTCAACAACTACAAATGTTGTGTGCGCAAGTGGTTGGCCGATGTCGGAAATCGTCAGAGCCGCCACACTTGAATTAGCTTCATTGGCTGGTTTCATTCCAAGTAATCCTGAAGCGTGGCTTTGACTCATAATGGGGACTTTACTGGCAAACACCGACAATTTCGGGTTTGGCTGGGTTCTGGCTTAACTGCGACACGATCTCACAAAACTGTCAGAGGGCTCTCATAGCGTTGAGATCAGTAAGGCAACCGAGGGTTTAAGGAGTCCAATATGTTGATTGATTGCGCGAGCTGCGTTATGCGAGACATTGCTTGTTCTGATTGTGTTGTGACAGCACTATTGGGACCAATGCCAGAGTCACTAGAGCAGCACAAAGATGTCTTAGATGTCCTTGCTACTGCAGGACTGGTTGCACCGCTGCGATTGATTAAGGGAGATGCTAACCCAGATGAAGCAACTGCTATCGCACAATGAATCTTTTGAATGCGATGTATTTTTCACCTAACTGACCCAATACGGCAAGATGTAACTATGGGTCGGACGCTTGTTATAACCAATGATTTTCCGCCCCGCCCTGGCGGAATTCAAACCTTTGGCTACGAGATCGTTCGTAGGTTCGAACCAAATTCGGTGACCGTTCTTACCTCGGGCTGGGAGGGTGCGACTGAGTTTGATGCTGCGCAAGATTTCAAAGTCATTCGCGCTAACACCAAAACACTTTTACCATCTAAATCGACGCTGGCTATGGCGCGAGAGATCGTGGTATCCGAAAACATAACTCGAGTTTTATTTGGGGCAGCTGCCCCACTTGGATTATTGGCATCACCACTTCGAAAATTAGGTGTTCAAAACATTGTCGGAATGACTCAAGGTCACGAAACTGGTTGGGCTATGACACCTGGCACCAGACAGGCCTTGCGCAAAATTGGTAACGACACGGACTACTTGACCTACATAAGTGAGTACACGAACAAGAAGATTGCAAAGGCATTAAGTCCAGAGGCGGCAGCAAGAATGCGAAGAATTGTGCCAGGCGTAAATGTCACAGAATTCTCACCAACAAACTCAAGTTCTGGTAATCAACTTCGAGCGGACCTGGGTTGGACCGATAGATCTGTAATTGTGTGCGTATCTAGACTTATGGCGCGAAAAGGTCAAGATGAGTTGATTCGAGCTTTACCTGAGGTCCACAAAACTTCACCAATGGCTAGTTTGATTATTGTTGGCGAAGGACCATATCGAAAAGATTTGGAACGACTAATCAAGAAATTAGGACTAGAGAAATTCGTCCACTTAACGGGAAAAGTTAGTCAAAACGATTTATCGAAGTGGTACGCAGCAGGCGACATATTTGCCATGCCATGTCGAACTCGTATGGGTGGTTGGGATGTTGAAGGTCTTGGGATTGTATTTCTCGAAGGATCAGCAACAGGTTTACCTGTCGTAGTTGGTGACTCTGGAGGTGCCGTAGATGCTGTACTTGATGGCGAAACTGGCTATCTAGTGGACGGTAGCAATACGAACGAAATCGCCCGGCGAATTTCTTATCTGCTCTCAAACCCAGATGTAGCCAAAAAAATGGGTGAAGCCGGACGTAACTGGGTTACCCAGGAGTGGACTTGGGACCAAAACTTTAAGCGGTTGGATGGTCTGCTTTCAGGTGTAGATTTTGTCGACTAATTTCTTTCATGTTTTGCCAAGCAATCGCAGTAGCCCAAAGCAAAGTTAGAATTCGGATCGCATGCGCTACTACTGCATGCACACCACCTTGTTGGAAACTTAGGTACCACCACGGGTAAATTACTTGTCCAATACCTGCACTTATAAAAATCAAAAATGACATTTTTCTAAAATTTTGCTGAGGTGCAAATGCACTAACTGCAAGTAGGCCAAAGACCCAAACCATGTACTGAGGCGACAGAACTCGACTAGTCACTATCGAGATTAAAACTGCCAGTAGCGCAATGTCTGCTGGATTAGCTGAGGTCAGTTTTCCAGAGATTTTCCAGTAAAAGAGAATTCCAAGTAAAGCCAGACCAATTAAAGTGATCAGCAGGGAAACAATGGAAGTTCCCGACGCAACAACTTCGATCGCGCCAAATTGAAATGCCGAAGAGACATTGCCAGGGCCGGCATTCCAAAGTTGATAGGGAAGTGCGCCAACTGATTCAATCTGAAGTCCGCGGGATTGCTGACCATCGATAAATGAAAAACTTTCACTCCACCAAAGACTAAGTAACAAACTTCCAGCTGTAAATGTGCCAGCAAACCAAGCAATCACTTTTAGTGCTGAACCTTTTGGCGTTGCGAGCAACAGAAGTATCGGCCAAACCTTGAGTAGCGCGCCAACTGCAATCGCAATACCGAACTTGCGAGCGTGTCCCACATAAAGCAGGGCAACAACTGCGGCAAGTGTTACGAAGACATCAAAGCGTCCCAGAATTATTGGACCCATAATCAGCGGAGCCAGAATCCAAATCAATGCCGGTGCGAAATTCTGCGATTCGCGTCCTCGGCGAAGTAAAAGCAGATAGATTGCAAAATCTGCCAGAGTAGCTAGGAATACAAATCCAACCGTGTTGCCGGCAATTAAATATCCGGACAGAAACACCACTGCCGCCAATGGTGGGTATTGCCACATTGGATCATTAATTGGAAAGAAAGAATCTGCGATGTTTCCAGCCCACCAGTCGTACAGGCGGACATCGCTAAACAAGAACTCTGATTCGGGGTAGAAAATGATTCCAAATCCAGATAACAAAACCCACACTCTTGTTGCTAGCCAGCCTAAAGTCAGTGGAACTACCCGCATGGATTTCCGATCTAGGGACAAGATGTAAGAGTTCCAAGCGTAATGGAGAGATTTAACGGAGTGCCTAAAACCGCCAAAAGCACCCAATTTCTTGGTTGGTAATTGCTGATAGCGCTTTCGTTGACTACCGTAAGGGTTGTGTCTGAAAGCGATAAGTTTTACAAGTTTCTGAAAAAGGTTGCCATTGGACCGGCAATTGAAGTCGCATTTCATCCTTGGGTTGAAGGTCTAGAAAACATTCCAGAAGATGGCGCAGCAATTCTGGCTAGCAATCACCTGTCATTCTCTGATTCTATTTTTCTGCCGATCGCAGTACCAAGAAAAATCACATTCATGGCCAAGAGTGAATACTTCGAAGGCCCAGGTGTCAGAGGGAAGGCAACCGCGGCCTTTTTCCGTGGAGCGGGTCAAGTTCCAGTAGATCGTACGGGTGGGAATGCCAGCACAGCTGCAATCAGCACTGGGGTGCGCCTGCTTAGTGAAGGACACTTACTGGGAATTTATCCAGAAGGAACTCGCTCATCAGATGGCCGTCTTTATCGAGGTAAAACCGGTGTTGCACGAATGGCACTTGAAGCCAGAGTTCCTGTGATCCCAGTTGCCATGATTAACACCGAAATGGTGCAACCAATTGGAAAGTCGCGTCCTAATTTTGGTGTTGAAGTAGGAATTCGAATTGGTGAACCACTTGATTTCTCCCGCTATTACGGAATGGAAGATGATCGCTTCGTCTTACGTTCATTGACGGATGAAATCATGTACCGAATTATGGATTTGTCAGGACAAGAGTATGTCGACAAATACGCATCACGATCAAAGCGTTCTGAATAAGCCTTAACTGGTTAGTGGCTTAACAGTTTTCCTTTAGGCTGACCGATGTCGCTTAACAAAGCATTAAACCAAGATTGCTCAGTATTAAACGGTTTTGCACCTGCAACTCGATCAAACTCACAGGCCCTAATCACATTCGCTTGATCTTCATCTTGTCCAACAAGTCCACTAACGCCGTCTAGCGCAGATCGAACTGCAACAACTGCGCACTCTCTGATAAGCGCCTGATCCTTTTTATTTGCTGGAGCTGAGCGCGAGTAGTAACCACTCTTTTGAACCAAGACTTTTTCCGCGCCGATCATAGGTGCGAATTGATCTGCAAACCAAGCGCCAGGGTTAATCTTGTCGATCTTCACGTGTCCGAATGGGTCCAGTGGAATTTCTTCGCCGCGGCTTTTCATTTCAGCAACTATTGAATCCACGCCAGCGCCTTCAGACAAAAATATGTTGACGTTTCCAACTTGATTCATAACTGAGCTAAGGCGCTTTGCCTCTGATGCTAAGTCAATTTCTAACTCTGGAACATAGACCGCATGGACTTCACGATTTTCTCGTGTTACACCTAATTCAGGTAACCACTTCATGTCATCGAGCAAGCCGCGATAGGCAACTGCAGTTGCAGCTGTTAGCCAACCACAATGGCGTCCCATAACTTCGTGCACAATCAACATCTTGGTATTTGAACTGTGCTCGGAAACTATGTTGCTGAAATGGTGGGCACCTTCGTCGGCAGCAGTCCAAGCACCGAGTGATTGAGCAATTGGGTACACATCGTTATCAATCGTTTTAGGAAGTCCGACCACACCAAGCCCATAGTTATTCTTGGCTAAAAACGCCGCTAAGTCTGCCGCAGCAGTGTTGGTGTCGTCGCCACCAATTGTGTGCAGGACATCAACACCATCCGCTATCAGCTGATCGGCCGCCACTTGTTGCGGGTCTTGACCTGGGGAAACCAAGCCTCGCTTTACACAGTCTTCGATGTTGGTGAGTTTTACCCGAGAATTTCCAATTGGGCTGCCACCAAATGCCTGCAGAAGATGGGCCTGGCTGCGAATTTCCGGTGTGATGGTGACTGAATCGCCCAACAGAAGTCCGCGATAACCATTGCGATAAGCAATGATTTCCACCTCTGGCGCCACTTTGGAGTATTCCTCAATCAGCGCACCAACAGCCGAAGATAGACACGGAGCAAGTCCACCCGCAGTAAGCAGTGCAACTTTTTTGATTGGCATATGGCAATTCTAGTCGTGGGTTAGTTACGCAATGGGATTTGCAGATTTAGTGAACCGCCAGAATCGCCACTAATCTAGGGATGTGAGTGAGATTTCTTGGCCCAATTTGCCAGCAGCCCAGCAACCAACCTGGCCAACTGCTGAAGGACTTGCTCATGCCCAACAGATTTTGGCTGGATTGCCACCATTAGTTTTCGCAGGAGAGTGCGATGAACTTAAGTCCCGGTTGGCGGCAGCAACAAATGGTGATGCATTTGTTCTAATGGGTGGCGACTGTGCTGAAACTTTCGTTGCCAACACTGCGGATTCAATCAGAGCCCGTTTAAAGACCGTGCTTCAGATGGCGATTGTTCTTACCTACGGCGCCTCAATGCCGGTAGTGAAGATTGGCCGCATCGCTGGGCAGTACGGCAAGCCACGAAGTTCAGCTGAAGAAACCATCGATGGCGTTAGCTTGCCTTCTTACCGCGGTGATGCAGTTAATGGACTCGAGTTCACCCTGGAGTCACGCCAACCAGATCCAATGCGCTTAGTTCAGACATATCATGCAAGTGCAGCAACTCTGAATTTAGTTCGTGCATTCACTCAAGGTGGTTACGCGGATCTGCGCCAAGTTCATTCCTGGAATCAAGACTTCGTAAGTGAGTCAACACCTGGAAAGCGTTACGAGGAAATGGCAGAAGAAATCGATCGCGCCCTTTCATTTATGACTGCATGTGGCGCTGATCCAGAAGAGTTCAAACGCGCCGATTTTTACGCCAGCCATGAAGCGCTGCTTTTGGATTACGAAAAGCCACTAACTCGAGTAGATTCCCGAACTGGAAATCTTTATGACGTATCTGGTCACTTTGTTTGGGTTGGCGAGAGAACTCGTGAACTTAATGGTGCTCACATAGATTTTGTTTCGAAGATCAAGAATCCAATTGGTGTCAAGATCGGTCCAAAGACAACGGAATCTGACATCTTGGGACTACTTGAAAAGTTGAATCCAGAAAAGATTCCAGGACGATTGATGTTCATAACCCGAATGGGTGCTGGCAATATCAGAAATGTTCTGCCTAAGTTAGTTGCTGCGGTGCAAAAAACAGATCATCCAGTTCTATGGGTTTGCGACCCGATGCATGGCAACACCACAGAAGCTGCGTCTGGACATAAGACTCGATTACTTGATGATGTGATTGACGAAGTTCGCGGATTCTTTGAAGTACACAAAGCGCAAGGAACACATCCGGGCGGAATACACGTCGAACTAACAGGCGACGATGTAACTGAATGCTTGGGTGGCATTGGTGGCGTTAGCGAAACAGACTTGCCATTTAGATATGAAACTGCGTGCGACCCTCGTCTTAATCGAATTCAAAGTCTTGATTTGGCGTTCCAAGTTGCAGACATGCTGCGGGATCGAAAGTAATTCCCTAAACAATCTCTAGAGTTACTACCGACCCTTTGGGTGCTTTAGATCCAGCAGCAGGATTTTGTGAATAAACCTTATTCAAAATCGCAACCGTCAATTTGTTGACCGTCTTTACCGCAAAACCAGCGCTTTCTAACGTGGTTGTAGCAGTTGCAACATCCATACCAACTACGTTTGGTACATCAACTAGGACGGGCCCTTTACTTAGAACCACTTTTATTACGGTTCCCTTTGGAACAGTGGTTCCTGGAATCGGATCCGTTGAAAGAATAGTTCCAGCCACGCTGTCGTCGAAGTCTTCTCGAATAGTTTCGGTGGTTAGACCAAGTGGACCCAAAGTAGCGGTCGCATCCGTGATTAGGGTGCCTATGATCGGTGGAATTTCTACCGGAGCTGGACCTTTTGACACGAGTATTGTGACTGGGGTTTCTCGCTTAACTGATGTTCCACCTTCTGGATCAGTACTTACAACTTTTCCGACAGGAATCAACTCGTCAAAGACTTCATTTGTTCCGGTGATAACGAGGGTTAAAGATTCTAGTGCGGAAGTAACGTCTTTAGGGTCTTGCCCTGCAAGGTCAGACGGAATTAAGTAACGCTCTTGGCCTTTTGAGACATACAAGGTTACAGGCGAACCTTTGCGCGCATTCTCGCCACTCGTAGGGTCCGTTCGAATCACAGTTCCGGCGGGAATGTCCTCGGAATACTCTTCGACGACCTCAACGCCAAACTCCAAGGGAGTCAAAATAACCGTTGCTTCATCGACGGTTAGAGAACTAACTGGTGGCACCACTTCGTAACTTCCTGTGAATTGATACCAGGCCCCACCACCTACCAAGAAAGCTAACACCAATAGCAGCGGAGCCAACTTGCGACTCTTTGACTTAGCGGAATTGTCGCGATGAACTCCACTTGGGCCAATGCCTGGATTCGGTTTTTGCAATGGAACTGCACCGGTAGCTCTATGTGTTCCTCGTATTGGAGTCGGAATAACTTGAGTGTTTTGCAGCGGAAGTGCAGTTGTTAGAGCTTCGGCGCGCGGCACTGCAGAAATTGCTCGGATAACTCCATCACGAAAATCACGGGCACTTTGAATACGTTCAGCTGGTGACTTTCTGGTGGCCGCCAAGACCAGATGATCAACTGCTGGTGGCACATCAGGCTGGATTGAACTTGGCGCTGACACATTGCTGTTGACGTGCTGGTAAGCAACATCAAGCGGAGATGATCCAGTAAACGGAACCAGTCCAGTAACCATTTCATACAACAAGATTCCGCACGAATAAACATCTGATCTTTGGTCAACGGCAAGTTGTTGCACTTGCTCAGGTGACAGATAGGCCATCGTGCCGAGTAAAACTGCTCCAGTGGAATCACTTACTGGTGTGTCACTAATTACTCGGGCTAAGCCAAAATCAGTAACTTTGATGTGACCATCATTGGTAATCAAGACATTTTCTGGCTTAATGTCACGATGGACGAATCCAGCATCGTGAGCCGCACTTAACCCAGCAAGAACTGCGCTGATGATCTCTAATGCATGAGCACTAGTAAACGGACCCGATTGGGCCATAATCTCGCGGATTGTTCGTCCTTGTACAAACTCCATGACAAGAAATGGAAAGCCGTCACTAATCCCTTGGTCATGAACTGCCACCACATTAGGGTGAGTCAATGCCGCAGTTGCACGAGCTTCTTGTGTGAAGCGCTCAACGAAATCTGGATCATTTACCAGAACGCCCCCGAGAACCTTTAGAGCTACGGTTCTTCCAAGCCTTAAGTCGGTGCCACGATATACTGTTGCCATCCCGCCACGAGCAATCAACTCATCCACGCTATAGCGGTCTTCCAAAACTTTCCCCAACATGGGATCAAAGTTTTGCGAATCAGTCATTGCTTCATTCTAGATGCCGACACGAAATCTCGTCCCTGCGCCACGACTCCATGCGTCACTACAAGGTACATTTGGAAGTAACCGAAAGAGAGTCACATGCCTAAGTTCGCCTATTTGAGTGTTCTTTTAGGCTGCCTTGCGGGTACTGCTTGGCTGGAATATTTCCTGCGTACACATGTGTATCGCAGATCAATTCGCCTGATTCTCACAGTGTTACCAGTGGTAATCGTGTTCTCAATTTGGGACGCTTACGCAATCGCCCAAGGACACTGGACCTTTGACTCTCGTTACGTCACCGGCATCACTACGGTTGCAAACATCCCACTTGATGAAATCCTGTTTTTTGTCGTGATTCCAATTTGCGCAATTTTGTCATTTGAGGCTGTGCGAAGCGCCCGGAGCTGGGAAGCAGGAGACGAGGTGCCTAAGTGACTTATACCCAGTTAGCGATCATCGGAGTTCTTGTTGTAATCGCTCTAGACCTATTTGTCTTTAGGACAAGAATTTTGAAGCGAAAAGTTTTTTGGGTTTCATATTCAATTGTGATCTTTTTCCAATTAGTCACGAATGGGATTTTGACCGGATTCGGAATTGTGGAATACGACGGTGCCGCAATTATTGGTTCATCGACTCCAAAGGACTCGCCACCAACGTTTATTGGAGATGGGCGATTGGTGTTTGCACCGATTGAGGACTTGCTATTCGGCTTTTGTCTCGTAGTACTCACATTAGTAATTTGGATATCGCTGGGTCGCCAAGGCGTGCAACGTGAACCCGTTTCAGGCCCACCTCGAAAAAGCGTTCATCGCTTTCTAGGAATTAACTAGAGCGCTTCCAAAGTTTGCGAGCTCGATAGTAAGCAGGTACCGCGACTTTGAGGCGTCGAGACACCGCAACTGTTGCTCGCTTGGAAAACACTTCGTAATCTATCTGTTCAACAGCATCTACAATGCCGCAATAAAGAATGCGAGCGGTTTCAATGCAAGGCTGAGATTGGGCACCGAGCATTGCGATACCGGTACGAGAAGATTGCTCGAGTTGTCGCACTCTTTCGATTTGAAACTTCAAAGCAGCTTTGATTTCTGGAGTTGCGATACGGGCTTCCAAGTCAGCTCTGGAAACCCCAAACTGAGCAAGCTCCTGAAGTGGCAGATAAACCCGGCCTCGCTCTAGGTCTTCACCAACATCGCGAATGAAGTTTGCGAGTTGAAACGCAACACCTAACTCTGTTGCATACTTATATGCATCCTGACTTGTTGGTTCCAAAATGGGCACCATCTGGAGTCCAATTACTGCAGCCGAACCATAAACGTATTCGTAAAGATCTTCATAAGTTTGATACTCAGTAACCGTTAGATCCATCGTCATTGAGTGCAGGAACGCCTCAAAATGATCACGTGGAATGTTCCATCGACGAACCGTATCTAGGACAGCAATACATACTGGATCATCGGTTTCTCCAGAATCAAACTTTGCCAAAAACTCATTACCCCAAGCATTGAGCTGCTGTGTCTTTTCTGCTTCCGTAAGTGTCGAAGCTAAATCGTCAACGATTTCATCTGCGTAGCGGGCAAATCCGTAAAGAGCGTGAACGTATGGGCGCTTGGCAGGAGGAAGTAGCAGAGTTGCTAAGTAATAAGTCTTGCCATGCTCTGCATTTAGTTGGCGACACAATTCATAGGATTCGCGCAGCGCAGGATCAAAGATTCCGGCAGCATCAAGATCACGTTTAGACACAGACGTAACTATATGCAATTGAGTCTTGCCTCGGTTCATCAACCCGCAATTTGATCAAAATTCGAGATTTCTTCTTGTGGCGCGTAGGGTTACATCTGCACAAGGTGTGTGAAGTTCAGTTAGGAATTACGTGGCTGCTCCAAACCCAGGTTTACTGGCTGCAATGCTCAAAGCCCAGAGACTTAATGGGGTTTTGCGCTGGAAAGTTACCTTCACCGAAGCTGGATTCAAAGGTGAAACAAATTTGGCTGCTTGGAATGGCATCTGGATTGAGACTTCCGCAGTTAAATCAATTCAAGACTTTGTTGACGTTGTAGCAAATCAAATATCAAATCCAAAGTTGGTTGGAAGCTCTCTTGCTGAATTGATTGAATTCATGGTTTCTGGAGTCGAGTCAATTGGAAGTATCTGCATAGGTTGGTCTGGCTGGCAGGATCTGTTAAAAACTGATCCACAATCTGCACTAGAAATAGCAGAAGCTTTGGATTCAGCTTGCCAAGAGCGCTCGGCGGTAGTCATTGTTTGTGATTCCGTTGGATCCTTCCCGGGCATTTCAGAACTTTCCCAGGGCTAGAACTGTAGTTAAGCCAATTCTCGTTCTCTAGCGGACTCAATCTCAGCTGCCGAAGATGGCAACATATCTTGTTCGGTATTGTCACCGAGGATAAGCGAGCGTTCGGCCGTTGATGCCAACATGGCAAGCCCAAGCGTTATGCCCGCCAAAATCATTGCGATGCCATCACTTAGTTCCAGAAAAGTGTCAGCGGTTGCACTCGAGTTAGCAATTCCGTGAATAGTAAATGCAGCAATCGCAACCACCATCAAGCGAAGTTGTTTGTGGCTTAGTCCAGTAACCGCCAGCAATGGAATTGACCAAAGCAGATACCACGGTTGAACTACCGGTCCAAAAACTACAAGTGCCACAAACGAAAGTGCGACACCACGAGTTGCACTGCGACCAGCGGGACGCAGTACGAGCATGACAAGTACTATCGCAAGAACAACTGAACCAATTAATCTTGTTATTCCAACTGAAGTATCAACAACATTTCCAAACCCAAGCATTCGAATTGGGCCACCAATTAGCATCCCAATTGCTGTTGTAGGGGATAACCAGCTTTTAACCGTTCCAGGTGTGGAAAGTGATCCAATCCAGCCAAATGGTCCAGTCTCAGCTAAAGCAGACGTTATGAAGAGCGTCGAGAGGGCTATGAACCCAGCGATAGTTCCATATTTTGCTCGTCTTGCCCAACTCGCACCGTTGCCGGCCGCAATCAACGCCAAGAAGGGAAGCAACACAATTGCAACAGGTTTGATTCCAAGCGCAAGAGTTGCCACCACAACACCAGAAATGAAGTGGCCGCGTAGTGCAATGACCATCGCTATGCATACCAAGCCAACCATCAAGGCGTCATTGTGGGAGCCGGCGACAAAGTGCATAAGCACCAGTGGATTCATCACGCCAATCCAAGCAGCTGAAACTGGATTTACGCCGTGAGCTTTTGCAAGATACGGAATGCTAAGGCAAATGAATACCACGCCAACAATCGAAGTCAATCGGAAAATATATGAAGCAATAAGTGACGAATCTTGGCTGATTGCGGCAACTGCTTTTTCAGTTAACAGAAAGACTGGTCCATAAGGTGTGGGCGCATCACCCCAAAGCGGATCCACGCCACTTTGAAACCAGCCAGGAACTACTGACACACCAGACTCGTAAGGATTATTTCCGGCAAGCTGCATTTTTCCTTGCATGAAATATGAATAAACATCTCGACTAAACAGCGGTGGAGCTACTAGCAGTGGGAACATCCAGGCGACTAGAGATAAGTAGATAGTTTCAATTCGTTGAATTTTTCCATGTAGCGCGTCTACGCCAACCACTAGCCAAGCTTGCAGAATCAGTGCGGCACCAACGACGACAAAGGATCGGGTGAGTGCCAGGCCAATAGTTTCGGTTTGAACAAAGTCAATGAATCGCCATTGCAAAACCTCTGCCGAGAGTGGAAACCAGCCAACACCGAGCGCTCCGATAGAGACAAAAAGCGATCCAAGGAAACCTGGCAACGCATAAAGTCCAAACCAACCGGGGTCTGTTGATATTCGGCGGACTGGCATTAGTTCAGGATACGCGCCTTAACGCCGGGCCCGTGAAACGTAAGACTTATCTGGTCCCGTAATGCGCTCAGCAGCCAATCGTCCAGAAACAAGAACCATTGGGACGCCAACACCTGGCTGGGTTCCAGATCCGGTAAAGACGACGTTTTCGCCAAACATATTTCCTGGTCGAAATGGACCAGTTTGCAAGAATGAGTGCGCTGCTGCAAAAGGTGCGCCGCGCTCCATTCCGCGATCGGACCAGTCTTGTGGCGTTGTAATGTGTTCAACCTCGATAGCGTCACCGAAGCCGATATATCCGCGCGCTTGAAGAGTCTCAATCGCATGATCGCGGTAAGCCGGAGCTTGTTTATCCCAATCGATATCAGCATCAAGATTTGGAGTAGGGAAGAGCACGTAATAAACCTGCTTGCCATCTGGCGCTAAACCTGGATCACTATAAGTTGGATTAGTCACGAGAACACTCGGATCTGACATCAGTTGCTTCTTGTCAATCAATTCTTCAAAGACGCCAGCCCAACTATGCCCAAAATGAATGTTGTGATGTGCAATATGGTCATACTTTGCCGATGAACCAGCAAGTAACAAGTAGCAAGAAGGTGAGTACTTAAGCCGCTTTACGCTCCATGGCTCCTTACCCAGTAAGTCACGGTAAGCAACAGGTAGATCTGGATTAAGAACTACGACGTCAGCAGCAAAGAACTCGCCAGTGCCGGTTTCAACACCAGTGGCACGGTTGCCGTTCATTCGAACTTTCGTTACTTCGGTGTCGTACTTAAAAGTAACCCCGTGCTTTTCGGCTGCTTTAGCCATCGCTACCGGCAGTGCATGCATGCCACCTTTTGGAGCAAAGACTCCAGCAACTGAATCCATGTATGCGATTACTGCATAAATTGCCAGCGCATCATAAGGTGACAATCCGGCATACATTGATTGAAACGAAAATACTCGCTGGGTGCGATCATCTTTGAGATATTGACCAACTTTTGGCGCAAGTTTTCTAAAGCCGCCAAGTTTAATCAAGCGAACCAGGTCCATCGACAAAAGATCTAACGGAGAATCAATGTTTCGATCAATGAAATTCTTCATTTCGTACTTGTAAAGATCAGTTACAAAATCCACATACCTTAAGTAGCCGTCTGCTTCACTGGCGCCAATGACTTTTTCAATCTCAGCTGCCATTGCAGCAGTATCAGAGTGAACATCCAACACGCTGCCATCTTGGTAGAAGGCTCGATAAAGAGGAGCAACTGGCTCCAATGTCAGCCAGTCATTCATGTTTTCGCCAAGGCAATCAAAAGCATCAGCAATCAAATCTGGCATGGTCAAAACGGTTGGACCGGTATCAAATTCAAAGCCACGGTCGCTAATTCGCCCAGCTCTGCCACCGGGAATGCTCTCACGTTCGATTACCGTTACGTTTCGACCTGCTCCTGCTAGTCGCATTGCTGCGGATAAGCCAGCTAGTCCAGCGCCAACGATTACGACATCATCAGTTTTGCCCGAGACGGTGCGCGGGGAACCGGGTATCCATCTAGAAAAGTTACTCATGTTATGCCGTTCGTTTAGTAGCGAGAATTGCAAGTTCGGTTAATGCATACTTAGGTTCAGACGCGCTTGCTAGCGAATCAAGGGCAGAAAGTGACTTCGTAAGATAATCAGAAATTCGATTCTCAACAAAGTCTTGCGCACCGCAACTTATAAGAATGTCCTGAAGTTTTGCGATGGTTTCGCTGGATAGATCTGGATCACCCAGGTTTTCAGATAGGTATTTCTTGTCTTCAACCTTGGCATTTGTGTATGCAAAGGCGATGAGCATTGTTTGCTTACCTTCGCGCAAGTCATCTCCAGCTGGTTTTCCGGTTACTGAACTGTCGCCAAAAACTCCCAGCAAGTCATCTCGTAGCTGGAACGCCTCGCCAAGTGCTAATCCGTAATCACTTAGGACTTGGTTAAGTTCTGGATTAGCGCCAGCAATTGCTGCACCTAGGTGTAAAGGTCGCTCGATTGTATATTTAGCGCTCTTGAAACGAATCACAGTTTCGGCTCGCTCATGAGTTATGCCACCACGTACTTGCTCAAGCAGGTCTAGGTACTGCCCGCTCATAAGTTCAGTCCGCATGATGTCGTAAACAGTTTTGGCGCGAAGAAGTTGATCATTACTTAGTCCGCTAGTAAGCAACATTTCGTCGGCCCACGACAATGCCAAGTCGCCAACCAAAATTGCTGAGCCCTCACCAAATAGTTTGGCGGAACCATTCCAGCCATTTGTGTTGTGTAGCGCTTCAAACTGTTTGTGGATTGCTGGTTTTCCGCGTCGGGTATCACTCGCATCCATAACATCGTCATGGATCAGTGCGCAGGCTTGCAGGAATTCTAAACTTGCGCAGGCCCGTAGAACTTCAGCTGAATCCTTACCGCCCGCGACTTGACAGCCCCAATAGGCAAAAGCTGGGCGTAACCGCTTGCCGCCAGCTAAAAGTCCTTCAAGTGACTCAAGTAGGGGCAAGGTGTCTGGGGAAACTGCTGCCATTAGCGACCTGTGATCTGCCACAAAAGCATCAAGACTCGCCTGGATGCGAACGCGCAGATCGTTGGCATCTAACGGATTAATTCCCACTAGTTCAGGGTATTGGTTGGGTCCAGTTCTCGCACTTTAGGTTAGGTACAACAATGGTCACATGACGTTTGCCGAGTATTTGGTCGCCTGGGCGCAGCTTCATGGCACTCAGAGTCCAAAGGGTTTGGTTCGAGTTTGGCTTCGGATCGCATTCTTCCTATCAACGCCATTAACTAAGTTCAATCCAAACCTGATTACGGCATTTGGGCCAGTATTGATGGGTGCTGCATTATATTTTGCATCGTCGCCAAATCGAAACTATTTCCTTGCCAGCATTACCGTGCTGGTTGTTGGATTAGTCGACAGTTTTGATGGCATGGTGGCTGTTAGAACTTCGAAAACTAGTTCTTGGGGTGCATTTTTAGATGGCATTGTTGATCGGTTCATTGACGTCGGAATCGGAATCTTGCTGATCGTTTTAGGTGCGCCTATCGAATTGGTGATGCTTGCGATTTCAATAGCTATGGTTCATGAATACATGCGCGCTAAAGCAAGTGGCATTGGGTTCCGAGAAGTCGGGGTCATTACTCCTGCAGAGAAGCCAACGCGCATTGCCCTAGGCGTAATGTTCCTATTTGCCTGTGGCCTTCTTCCGGAAAATGCAACACAGCTTGCGACTGTGGCAGGCGCGGTCTGGATCACTCTGGGCGTGATTAGTTTTGCAATGTTGCTTCTGGTTTATCGCAAGAACATAAAGTAATAGCGCTGAATTAAGCGCGCCCAATGTGTCGAGCAACGATTTCGGCCGACATGCCAACCAAAGGTAACCCTCCACCAGGATGAGATGAACCTCCAACGAGGTAAAGATTTGGAATTTGAGTTACGTTTTCCGGACGCAGAAATGCCGATCGCATTCCGTTACTTGAGGTGCCATAAATGGACCCACCTGGAGCCAAAGTATTCTGCTCCAAGTCTGCCGGCGTAACGGTTTGCTGCCAGAGAATCCGATCGTTAGATTTAAACCCACGCTTAGCAAGAGCCTTCAGAACTTGTTCGGTGTAATCAGACTTAAGTTCTAAATTCGACCAATCAACACCATTGGCTAGATTATGGCGAGGTGCGTTAATCAACATAAACCAAGATTCGTTTCCAGCTGGTGTCATCTTTGCGTCGTTAGGGGAGCAGATGTAAATAGTTGGATCGGCAACGGGAGATGGCTTCTTGCCAATTCCAAAAACTGAATCAAATTCATCGTCGTAGTTTTCTGGAAAGAATACGTTGTGGTGTTCAAAGTCTGGAGTTTTGCCTGACATAGCTTGCAAAATCACAAAGCCCGAAAGAGATGGAGTTGCCTTTGTAAGTGATTTCCTGGCTGAAGAGGTTTGTTGTTGCGCGGATGGACTTAGTAAGTGTTGGTAAACGTTTGATGCATCTGCATTGGCCACAACAATGTCAGCAGAAATGAAGCGGCCATCTGCAAGCGTTACACCGGAAACTTTTGGCTCAGTAGCAATGTTTGTAACAGTGCAACCAAATTCAAACTTCACTCCTATGGTGGTAGCACGTTCAAAAAGAGCTCGGCCGAGTTCTCGAAGTCCTCCGCTCACGTGATAGGCGCCAAACATTTGCTCAATGTACGGAACTGTTGCAAGTGCCGCTGGAGCTCGCCGCGGATCTGAGCCGGTGTATGTGGCATAGCGATCAACCAAGGTAATCAAGCGTGGATCGTCTAAGTAGTGGTTAGCCATGTCACGCAAGGTTTTTGTCGGAGCAATTGTCTTAATGTCATTTAGGCGCCACGACAAAGCCAGCAAACTCTTTAAGCCATGGAGTTCAGATTCCAAAAACGGCTTTCTAGTAACTGACCACATTTGAGCGGCTCGTCGCATGAACGCTCGCCATTGGTCAGCGCTATTGCCGCCCAAGCTGTCGCCGATCGCTTCAGCACATCGACCAACCCCAGTTCCGGGCATCTTCAAAATGGTGCCATCAGCAAACTGATATCGAAATGCGGTTTCCAAATCGACAATTTCGATGGAATCTTCCAGTGCTGCACCAGTTTTTAGAAACAGATCCCGATAAACAGCGGGCAACGTTAACAGGCTTGGGCCGGTATCAAACTTGTAGCCTTCGTGCTCTACCGAACCCAGTTTGCCGCCCCAAGTTTGGTTATGTTCCAGAACTTGGACTGAGTGACCTTTGCTGGCAAGTCTGGCCGCACAAGCCATGCCACCCATGCCAGCGCCGATCACAATTATGTTTGCCACAGCCCTACTTTAGGTCCCTGGATTTCCAAGTGTTAGTTCCCATTAGATGTCGCCACCAAGAAACTAAGTTGAGCAGGCTAAAAGCCAGGATTGATATTGGATGGATTAATGTATCGGGCATCAATCTGCCACTTGAAGTTTTTGCACTAACCAGGCGACCCACAATTCCACTAATTAGACCCAGGAGAGCTAGTGGTACTTGACCAGTAAACAATCCCGAGAGCGGAAAGACGTAAACGAATAAGAAGAAGGTGTTTACAAATAGTGAACCAATCGGACCGCCGAATGCATTCCAAAGACTCTTTGCATAACCAGAGATCAAGTCCTGGTTGGTTTCATACATTTTGCAGGTCGCAATATCAGATCCATCAATTACACAACCAGTGAATCCATTTCGATAAAACGATCTAAGCAATTCAATGTCATCAAGGACTTCACTTTTGATTTCCTTATGGCCACCACTGGCTGCATATGAATCTGCTCGACAGACTAAAAATTGACCATTAGCCACAGCCAAGCTCGGTCGAAGTGATGACCTCGTAGTTCGCAATGGCACGGTTGTTAGCCATGACCACTGCAACAATGGCTGCACAATTCGCGCTAGCAATGTTGGTGCCAGCTGCCGGGGATAAGGGCTGACTAAGTGCAGGTGGTTCTCGGTCAGCGCATTTATTGCACTTGCTACCGCCAATGGTTCCAGAGTCACATCACTATCGATAAAAACTAAGAAGTCAGCATCAACACTTTCGGAAAGTCGATGGCAAGCCCAGTTCTTACCCAACCAGCCCTGTGGTAACTCAGGCTCGCCATTGATCACCCGTAACTTGGGATGCGTCAATGCTGATAACTTTTCGGCTGTGGCATCAGTTGAACCGTCATTCAAGACCACAACTTCAAACTGATCTAGTAACTCCTGATTGAGCACGCTTTGCACTGCGGCAGTGATTGCATCTTCTTCATTACGAGCTGGAATCAGAATTGCAACTCTTGAGGCAATGCGAGCTGGCTTTGGCCGAATCAAAGTAAAGTGATTGATAACTGAATTTACGGTAAGCAGTAATGAGATACCTACTGCAACAATGATTAACGTCGTTGCCATAGCATCCACGACCATGGAATTAGGACAATTCCCATGCCGATAAACCCGGTTATTGCGACAACAGGTTGATTGAAAAATGGCGAAACCGGAACTATGTTCACCAAGAAGCTGCCGAGCCACACCCAGAGCACAAGTGTGTATGGCGTTGCGTTAGAGATTTCAGATTGTCTTGGTTTTAGCGCAACGGAAAGCAAAGTAAATATCACTGCGGTAGATAAAAACCAGCCAAGAAAGTTCGTTAGTGGAATTTCTTTAGTTGCGATTCCATCTACAAACCAAACCCAATAACCTTCATTGACCATTTGAGGATCCAGGTACAGATCCCAGGTCGACATTAGAAGTGCAGCCGCAGGAATAGTTAAGAGTCTGGATTTAAACAGATCACGAGAAATCAACCACGATGGGTAGAGCATCATGAACCAGGCAAATGGAATTAACAGCGGAACTCCCAGTACTGAAATTCCAAGACGCTCGGGATCGTACTCATAAGTACCAAATGGAAATCCAGTTGCTACGCCAAGAACTTCAATGACTAGAGTGGCCAGAAGAGCGATCATTAAGAACTTAAACAGAAATTCCCGACCATACGCCACATAAGCATGTAAGCCCGACGCCGCAGCAAAGGCCAAAACTCCAGTAATTGTTAAAGCATCACGTGTTCCACCTGATGCAAGCGCCCAAAGAATATTTGCCAACACTGTGGTGCTTGCTGCAACTATTGCTACAACCAAGAGACGGTCGGTGGGCAATTTAAGGTTAGGCATGTTGCTACTCACTTGCCTAGCTTAGAAAAATCTAGACCTGCAAAAGTTCCCGTTAATTTCGTAACTTTAAATCTGGCAAATAGTTCTTCGGAGTACCAGCCAGTCTCATGCGTACGGGCAATTACCGCCGCATGCGGTTTTTGTTTACTGGAAAATGCAGTAATACTTTCGTTTGTTTCCCAAATACTGAAAGTTCCTTGTAATCCAATTGGTGCTTCACCAATTCCCAGACTGGTAATCAACCCTGCCGTTGAGTTCAAATCCGCTGAGACCGGTGGCACACTTCGCCAAAACTCACGCCACCATCTAGGTTTAATCGACGCGCGAGTAAGTGCAGCTGTTATCCCATCCCATTTTTCGGGAACTGGATTACCAAACGGTGACTTTTTTGCCCAAGTACCTTTTGCAGACAGTGGTTCAAGCTCGATGTTGGCCTCAGTTAGGGCGATCTTTCGCCATTGCCTAGCGGGCTTGCTGGTTAAGTAAGCCAATGAGTCTTCCTGAGTTTCCCAAACTGACAAGACGCACCAATGGTTTAAGTCTGCATCGCGCACTGTAAAGGTTCTACCTGATCCAGTTCCCATTAATTTGTAAAAAGTTAGCCCCGGCAACTGGCGCATTGATAGACGTTGTCGCGCCATTAGAGAGAAGGCAATCAGAATGTGACGACTTCGTATTTTTGTGATATCTAGGCGAACAAACACACTTAAGACTTTAGTCCGCTGCGACAGAAAGTGCTGTCCCAGCAGTGATCTTTAACAGGGAATCAAAGTCAAGGCTGCAAACTACATGGGTATGTCCGCAAGCACCCCAAACCACTGCGTATTCACTAAGGGCAGTGTCAACAATTGTTTGGGGTTGAAAGACTTCACCATCATGCAGCCAACCAATTGGGGAGACGCCGCCAATTGCAAAGCCACTCCACAACCGAACGAAATCAGCATCCGCTCGACCCAGCTTTGGAACCCCAAGAGCAGATGCCACCATCGCAGTATCAACTCGGTGTCGGCCAGATGTAACAACGAGAAGCGGTCGTTCACCTTGGTCAGTATCTATTTTGAAAACAATGGAGGAAGCGATTTGCCCAACTTCAACCTCGAGGACATTCGCGGCATCAACAGCAGTTCGTGCGGTATCCGATAGATGTCGAATCTCGGTTGTAACGCCGTGACTTTCAAGTTCAGTGCGAACTCGCTTTACTGAGGCATGCTCAGTTTGCGCAGTCATGTTGATTAGGCAGTTGCTTCTTTGAATTGCTGCTCAATGATTGTTAAGGCGTCTTCAAGTAAATGCTCAGACATAACCATTGGCGGCAGGAAGCGAAGAACGTTTCCGTAGGTACCAGCTGTAAGAACGAGAACACCATTTACATGGCAAGCCTTAGCAACTTTATTTGTCATTTCAGCATCAGGCTCCATAGAACCCTTCTTGACAATTTCCACTGCAACCATTGCGCCACGACCACGAACATCGCAGATAACACCGGTGTCGTCAGCAATCTTTTGCAATCTAGGTTTCATGATTTCTTCGATGCGACGAGCTTTTGCGTTTAGATCTTCACGTTCCATAACAGCAATGGATCCAAGTGCAGCAGCACATGCGATCGGGCTACCTGCATAAGTTCCACCAAGGCCACCGGCTTCTACGGAGTCCATTATTTCGGCGCGGCCAGTAATTGCAGATAGTGGAAGACCACCAGCAATGCCTTTAGCAGTGATGATCATGTCTGGAACAATGCCTTCATGCTCAGAAGCAAACCATTGACCAGTGCGGCAGAAGCCAGTCTGAACTTCATCGGCTATAAATACGATTCCGTTGTCCTTAGAGAACTTAACTAGTTCTGGTAGGAAACCAGTGGCTGGAACAACGAAGCCACCTTCACCTTGAATTGGTTCAATCACAATTGCAGCAATGTTGTCTGCACCAAGTTCCTTATTCATCTTGCTGATCGCGTGCGCAGCAGCTTCAGCACCTGTTAGGCCATCGTGCGAAGGATTAGACATTGGCATGCGGTAAATTTCTGGAGCAAATGGCCCAAAGCCCTGCTTGTATGGAATGTTCTTGGCAGTCATTCCCATGGTTAAGTTGGTGCGACCGTGGTAACCGTGTTCAAAAACCACAACCATCTGTCGCTTTGTGTAAGAGCGAGCAACCTTGACGGCGTTTTCTACTGCTTCCGCACCGGAATTGAATAGCGCAGAACGCTTTTCGTGATCTCCAGGAGTTAAACGGTTAAGCGCTTCACACACTTCTACATAGCCTTCGTAGGGTGTGACAGTAAAGCAGGTATGTGTGAATCTAGCGACTTGCTCTTGAACCCGAGTCACAACATCTTCAGCTGCGTTACCAACACCAGTAACTGCAATGCCTGAACCCATATCAATCAAGGAGTTGCCGTCAATGTCAACGACGATGCCACCTGCGGCACGCTCGATATAGATAGGAAGGGCAGTTCCTACTCCGCCACTAACCGCGCTAAGGCGACGGGCTTGCATTGCCACGGATTTTGGTCCGGGAATAGCGGTTACCAGGTTTCGCTCTTGAGCGATGTCATTTACAGGGGCTGAGATATTTGTAGCAGTCATGCACACAATGTTAGACCTGAGACAGATTCTGACAAGTCGGCCCTAGGCAGGCTTGACCCGCAGTTAGTGGAAGGGCAGATATGGGCGTAACGTATGAGGATATGAGCGCTATTTACCCATTTTGGATTGCCGGAAAGCCTGCCACTAGTGATGTCGTTGCAGACGTAATTCACCCAGGCGACGGAAAAGTTGTTGGCCAGTACTACGTACCAAGTGCGGCACAGGTTGAAGAAGCTGTAGCGGCTGCCTGGGAATCACGCCATGCGGCCCGTCGCACTACCGCAGCTCAGCGCGCAGATGCGCTTATGCATATCTCTAAGCGTCTAACGGAGCGCGCCGAAGAGATCGCGCAATTGATTTTGGATGAAAACGGCAAGCCACTTCTATGGGCACGCGCCGAGTCGGCTCGCGCTGGAATGACTTTCCGTTGGGCAGCTGAAGAAGTACGCAGATTCTCTGGCGAACTTCAAAGACTTGATACCGAAGCAGCCACCGCAGGTCGAATGGCAATTATTCGTCGATTCCCACACGGCCCAGTACTTGGTATCTCACCGTTTAACTTCCCAATGAATTTAGTAGCACACAAAGTTGCGCCAGCAATTGCAGTTGGCGCACCAATTATTGTGAAGCCAGCTCCGAGCACACCTTTGAGCGCATTAGTACTTGGCGAAATTCTTGCGGAAACAGATTTGCCTGCCGGCTCGTGGTCCGTTATTCCAGTTGGCAATGAAGCAGCACCTGGCCTAGTTGCCGATGTGCGCCTGCCAGTTGTTTCCTTCACAGGTTCAGACAAAGTCGGATTTGAAATTCAAAAGGCTGTTCCAAGCAAGCACATCACGTTAGAACTTGGCGGAAATGCTGCAGCAGTTGTTCTAGAAGACTGGAACAGTGAAAAGGATATGACTTGGGCTGCTTCGCGCATTGCAACCTTTGCTAACTATCAAGCTGGTCAGTCCTGTATCTCGGTGCAACGAGTTTTAATTCATGACTCGATCTTTGAAGAAATGACTAATCGAATTGTTACTGCAGTTGCCGCTCTTCCAAATGGCGACCCACGTGATGAAAAGACAGTGGTTGGTCCGATGATCAATGAAGCCGCTGCCATTCGAGTTGAGGAATGGGTTAATGAGGCTGTTGCTGGGGGAGCGAAAGTTCTAACCGGCGGAAAGCGCAATGGCTCCTACTATGAACCGACAGTGCTAGCGGATGTTGCAGTTGATGCCAAGGTTTCTTGTAACGAAGTATTTGGCCCAGTCATGCTTGTTAATTCAATCTCTTCAACGCAAGAGGGCTTTGACATAGTTAACGACTCACCATTTGGTTTGCAGGCTGGCGTATTCACACACGACGTGCAAACTGCATTCCTTGCGCACTCTGAACTTGAAGTTGGTGGCGTAATCATTGGTGACGTGCCAACTTTCCGTTCTGATCAAATGCCATACGGTGGCGTAAAAGCATCTGGCGTTGGCAAAGAAGGTTTGCTACATGCCATGCGCGATCTAACTCATGAGCGCATCCTGGTACTTAGTGACCTAGCGCTTTAGTTGATGCTAAGAAATTCATGCGTTCGGTAATTGTTCTTGGTTCCACAGGAAGCATCGGAACTCAAACTTTAGAGGTAATCAGGGCAAGCGATTCTGAATTCAAAGTTGTTGGAATTTCTGCCGGTGGCAACAATCCAAGTTTGCTCGCTGAGCAAGCTCTCGAGTTTCAAGTTGAATACGTTGCGATAGCAAATGCCACGGCAGCGCAAGATGTGCAGCTAGCCATTTACGCGCAAGCTAAGAAAGCTGGATACTCCGAAGGTAACTTCACGCTTCCAAAAATGCTCGTTGGACCGCAGGCAGCAACTGAACTTGCGGGAGTATCGGCTGACGTTGTGGTTAATGGAATTACTGGTGCGGTCGGATTACTGCCAACGGTTGCGGCTTTGACTGCTGGGTCAATATTGGCACTAGCAAACAAAGAGTCACTAGTAATTGGCGGAACGGCAGTTACCAAACTTGCAAAGCCAGGACAGATTGTTCCAGTTGATAGTGAGCATTCAGCAATCGCACAATGTTTGCGCTCAGGTGAGGCAAGTGAAGTTAAGCGCTTAGTTCTTACTGCAAGCGGTGGACCTTTCCGAGGTAAGTCGCGCAAGGAGCTTGAGGCAGTAACGCCAGAGCAAGCCTTGAATCATCCGACCTGGGCAATGGGTCCAGTAGTAACGAT
Source organism: Candidatus Nanopelagicales bacterium (assembly GCA_036796575.1). Lineage (GTDB taxonomy): Bacteria > Actinomycetota > Actinomycetes > S36-B12 > UBA5976 > UBA5976. The sequence goes on from DAIRCR010000003.1 coordinate 145,588, forward strand.
CAATTCTGCAACCATGATGAATAAAGGCCTCGAAGTTATAGAGGCTCATCTGCTATTTGGCATTGATTTTGAAAATATCGACGTGGTCGTACATCCGCAGTCAGTTGTTCACTCCATGGTCGAATTCATTGATGGTTCTACAGTTGCCCAAGCAAGTCCTCCTGACATGAGGTTGCCAATAGCTCTCGGGCTGGTTTGGCCAAACCGAATTACCGGCATAGCAAGTGGCTGCGATTGGACGCAGGCCACTAGTTGGACTTTCGAACCTTTAGACACAGAAGTATTTACTGCCGTAGAACTGGCGAAATTGGCTGGCTCCCGAGCCGGAACTGCACCTGCAGTACTTAATGGCGCAAATGAAGTCGCAGTTGCCGCATTCCTGGCTGGGGAGCTTTCCTTCCTGGGAATTGTTGATTTTGTGGCGGAGGTTTTGCAGGTTCATTTGGATTCCAATTTTGTGTCAGACCAAGACCTGACAATAGAAGAAGTTTTGAAAGCTGCAGATTGGGCACAACTATATGGTCGTGAATTACTTGATTCCAAGAAATAGGACCATCATATGCTGACCCTGCTCGGGATATCAATTTTTGCAATTGGCCTACTTTTGTCGATTGCATTGCACGAACTTGGCCACATGGCGCCGGCAAAGAAGTTTGGTGTAAAAGTTCCGCAGTACATGGTTGGTTTTGGACCAACTCTTTGGTCGAAAGTAAAAGGGGAAACTGAATACGGATTAAAGGGAATTCCATTGGGTGGTTACATCCGAATGATTGGAATGTTCCCACCAAACCCTAACGGTGTGCAGAATCCGGAAAAGCTCGGTCGCATGGGACAGATGATTGAGGCGGCTCGAGAAGAAGTCCTTGCTGAGATTTCGCCCGAAGACGAACCACGCACTTTTTATCGCTTAAGCGTTCCTAAAAAGTTAACCGTAATGTTCGGCGGACCGTTTATGAACTTGGTTATTGCCACAATCCTCTTCACTATTTCATTGAGTGTCATCGGTCGCCCAGCAGTAACTACAACAGTTAGTGAAGTTGTAGCCTGCGTGCCGACAAGCGCGAATCCAAATGGCATTGCTTCCACAAGTGGCACGTGTGAAGGTGGAGTTAGCACGCCGGCTTCCGAAATCGGAATTGCCGCAGGCGACAAGCTCCTGACAGTCAACGGGCTAGAGATTTCCGCTTGGGAAGATTTAGGAACTGCGCTTAGTGGTCAAGCTGGAAATGTTGTTGATGTAACTTACTTAACTTCTTCTGGTAAAACGGTAACTAAGAATGTAGAAGTAGCCGCACTTGAAACACCGGTTTTCACTGAAGCTGGTGAACCAACTGGGGAAGTCACCACGCGCGGATTCTTGGGAATTTCACCAAGCTTTGACCTGGTGCAATCGCCAGTTTCTGAAGTTCCAGGATTTATGGCAACAGTTACAACAAGCAGTATCGCTGCATTGTTGGAATTTCCAGCCAGAGTTTTTGGATTGGCGGGAGATTTGTTCACTGAAGCACCAAGAGATCCTGAAGGTCCAGTAAGCGTTATTGGCATTGGGCGAATTAGCGGTCAGATTGCCAGCAGTGAAGAAGTTCCGACTATCTATAAGGCCGGAGACTTAATCACGTTGCTGGCATCGGTCAACCTGTTTTTGTTTGTCTTTAACATGGTGCCAGTTTTACCATTGGACGGCGGTCATATCGCTGGGGCACTTTACGAAGGTGCACGTCGACAGGTTGCCAGGCTGCGCCGAAAGCCGTTGCCTGGTCCAGTCGATACCGCAAAAATGTTGCCAGTTGCCTACGCAATGTCACTGGTTCTGCTGGCAATGTCGGCAATTGTAATTTTGGCGGACATCATTAAGCCGATGGTTTTCTAGCTCTTAGAACCTAGTGTCACCCTGGTAAAGCAAATACCCTGAAAGTGGCGGATAATAGAACTTATGACGATCGATCTTGGCTTACCCGCGCTTCCGCCTCCAGTTTTGGCTCCTCGCCGCAAAAGTCGTCAGATCACACTTCGACACAGCACACATCCGATCTTGGTCGGTGGCGATGCGCCAATCAGCATCCAGTCAATGGCCACAACGCTAACGGCTGATGTCAATAGCACGCTGCAACAGATTGCAGAACTTACGGCTTCAGGCTGCCAGATAGTTCGCGTTGCCGTGCCTAGTCAAGATGATGCAGATGCCTTGCCACAGATTGCCAAGAAATCCAGCATCCCGGTGATTGCAGATATTCACTTCCAACCAAAATATGTTTTCGCAGCTATCGATGCAGGTGTAGCTGGCGTTCGAGTTAACCCAGGCAACATTAAACAGTTTGATGACAAAGTTAAAGAAATTGCTAAAGCTGCAGGTGATGCAGGTATTCCAATTCGAATTGGTGTCAATGCTGGATCACTAGATAAGCGATTGCTCGAGAAGTACGGCAAGGCAACTCCAGAAGCTTTGGTTGAATCTGCGCTTTGGGAAGCCTCGCTATTCGAAGAGCATGGCTTTGGTGATATAAAGATCTCCGTTAAGCATCATGATCCAGTTGTAATGGTTCAGGCCTACCGCTTACTTGCAGCGCAATCTGATTACCCACTTCACCTAGGCGTAACCGAAGCGGGTCCGCTGTTCCAAGGAACCATCAAGTCGGCCGTTGCCTTCGGTTCATTGCTAAGTGATGGCATCGGTGACACGATTCGAGTTTCGCTTTCCGCTCCGCCAGTTGAAGAAGTGAAAGTTGCAAATCAAATTCTTGAATCCCTAAATCTTAAGCAGCGCGGACTTGAGATTGTTAGCTGTCCATCGTGTGGTCGTGCCCAAGTTGATGTTTACACATTGGCTGAACAAGTAACTGCTGGACTTGAAGGTTTGGAAGTTCCATTGCGCGTTGCTGTTATGGGTTGCGTAGTTAACGGACCTGGCGAAGCACGTGAAGCAGATCTTGGAGTTGCTAGCGGAAATGGCAAGGGACAGATCTTCGTTAAGGGTGTAGTTATTAAAACCGTTCCGGAAGCTCAAATTGTTGAAACCTTAATCGAAGAAGCGATGAAACTTGCCGAGAGCATGGATTCTGAAGGCGCCCCAATAGTTTCCGTCACCTAAATCAAAGTTTGGTATGGCACACGAAATCCGTGCACTTGATGCGCACTCAATTGATCTAGTCAAAAACTTGATCGAACAAGATCCAGTTCGCCATTGTTTTCTTGCCGCTCGACTTGAACAAACTAAACAAAGCAGGTTCCGTCCAAGTTATCCAGATTTGCTTGGATACTTTGATGATTCAAGCTTGAAATCGGTTCTTATGACCGGTGCCAACGTAGTGCCGGTCAATACTTCGTTGATAGCTAGACAAGAATTTGCAACAGTACTTAACAGAAGTGGCAGACGAAGTTCATCCATAGTTGGACCAGCGGAAGAAGTGCTTGATCTTTGGTCAAGAGTCTCTGCTAGTTGGGGACCGGCCCGTGAAGTCCGAGGTAATCAACCAGTACTAAGTATGCGAACTAACTCATCAGTTGAGATTGATCACGATGTTCGGTATTCAAACCTTTCAGACTTAGAAGATCTTGTTCCAGCTTGTATTGCAATGTTCACTGAAGAAGTTGGCATCAGCCCAACTATTAACGGTGGCGGCAATGCGTATCGAAATCGAATTTCTGAACTTGTTTCGAGTCGGCGATCGTTTGTTAAGTACTTAGGTTCAGAGTTAGTTTTTAAAGCTGAAATTGGGACGGTAGGTGCTGGTGTAGCTCAGATTCAAGGAGTTTGGGTTAAGCCCGAGTATCGCGGCAAAGGAATCTCAGTATCTGCGATGGCTGCCGTTGTGAAACTTGTGTTAGCGGATGTGGCACCTGTTGTTTCGCTGTACGTCAATGACTACAACGAAGTCGCCTTGAAGACATATAGAAGTGTTGGCTTTGAACAAGTCGACACCTTTGCCACAGTCCTATTTAGTTGAACTGGATAGTCCAGTCTGGATCCTGCTGCTAAGCCCAAGGCAACCCAAATTGAACCTAGTTCTTCTGTACGATTGAGTCACTATTCATATAGACCCTAGGAGCGCTAGTGCTACGCATGTCAACCCTGTTCTTGCGGACTTTACGCGAGGATCCAGCGGATGCCGAAGTACCTAGTCACAGACTGCTTGTGCGTGGCGGTTATGTTCGCCGCGTTGGACCAGGCATTTGGTCGTGGTTACCACTTGGGTATTTGGTTTATCGAAATGTTGAGCGCATAGTTCGAGAAGAAATGGATATCGCTGGATTCCAAGAAGTTCATTTCCCAGCCTTGTTGCCACGCGAACCTTATGAAAAAACGGGTCGTTGGAATGAGTACGGTGACAATTTATTTCGATTGCAGGACCGAAAGAAAGCTGACTACCTATTAGGTCCAACGCACGAAGAGATGTTCACTCTTATGGTCAAAGGGGAGTACTCGTCGTACAAAGATCTGCCACTTTGCATTTATCACATCCAGATCAAATACCGCGATGAAGCCAGACCACGTGCTGGAATTCTAAGAGCACGAGAGTTTGTCATGAAGGACTCATACTCCTTCGATATCAATGATGCCGGTTTGGATATTTCATACCAACGTCATCGCGATTCATACATAAAGACATTTGATCGACTTGGCATGAATTACGAAATTGTTTCGGCAATGTCGGGAGCGATGGGTGGATCTAAGAGTGAAGAATTCTTGGCAACCTGCGACAGCGGCGAAGACACATATGTAAAGTGTCCAAGTTGTGGCTTGGCTGCAAACGTTGAGGCTATTGTCACTCGGGTTCCAGCCGAAATTGATGCCACCGGAATTCCAGCAGCCCACGTTGAGGACACACCAGACACTCCAACCATTGCTTCATTGGTAGAAGTTTCAAATGCCAGAGCAGAGTTACGTAGATCTGATCGAGACTGGCATGCCGGCGATACTTTAAAGAATGTCGTAGTGATGCAAGTTGATCTCGCTGGAAACCGAGCACCACTTGTAATTGGTCTACCTGGTGATCGTGAAGTTGATCTAAAGCGAGTTGAAGCTGCGCTTCATCCAATATCAATTGAAGCTTTCGAAGAAGAAGACTTCAAAAAGCATCCAGCTCTGGTTAAGGGTTACATTGGTCCAGAAGTTCTTGGTTTGAAATCTAAATCAGGCATCCAATACTTGGTTGATCCTCGAGTAGTTAAGGGATCGCGCTGGATAACTGGAGCGAACAAGCGCGGTAACCATGTTTATGACCTAGTTGCGGGACGAGATTTCGCCTGGGATGGCGTAATCGAAGCTGCCGAAGTTCGCCAAGGAGACGGCTGCTCCAATTGCGAAGCCGAAGTCGGCATCGCGCGCGGCATTGAGATTGGGCACATTTTCCAATTAGGTCGCAAATATGCCGAAGCTTTGGATCTGAAGGTTCTTGATGAAAATGGTGAGCTGGTAACAGTAACCATGGGTTCATATGGCATTGGTGTTTCTCGTGCGGTAGCAACTATTGCCGAACAGTCACACGATGAGAAGGGACTGATCTGGCCACGGGAAGTATCGCCTGCAGACATTCATATCATTGCCACTGGACGTGAAGATGAACCTTTCGACGTTGCAAATCGCATGAGTGAAGAACTTGAGGCAAGTGGCGTCAGAGTTTTGTTTGACGACCGCAGAGGCGTTTCTCCCGGAGTTAAGTTCAACGACTCTGAGTTGCTTGGAATTCCAACCATTGCTGTTGTAGGCAAAGGTTTAGCAGATGGCGTAATTGAACTTCGGGATCGTAGATCTGGAGATCAATCCCTTATTCCAATAGCGGACTTTGTTTCAGAAGTAGTCTCGTTAGTCACCAAGAATTAACAGTCATGACAATTAAGGCTGTGGTTTTTGACTGGGGTGGCACGCTAACTCCTTGGCATAACGTAGATCTATTCGAGCTTTGGCTTGGCTACTCGAGTATTTATTATCCAGAAAATGCTAAAGAACTCGCTGAAGTTCTAAATCACGGTGAACAGGCACGCTGGTCCAGGCAGTTTGAAACTAATGGCGAAGTTGGTACTGGAGTACTTGATGAACTGTTTCATGAAGCTGGAGTTGATACTTCGAGTCCGTTGCATTTGAAAGCTTTAGAAAGTTACTTGAGTGGCTGGGATCCTCACACTTACACCGACCCAGATGCGATTGAACTTCTCGAAGGTCTGCGGGGACGAGGAATCAAAACTGCAGTTCTGTCCAACACAATGTGGCCACGCAGACATCATGAGGCAGTACTTGAACGCGATGGCGTGCTTCACCTCTTCGACTATCTTCTGTTCACAAGTGAAACCCCAGCAGGTAAACCACATAAGTCAGTTTTTGCAGACGTTCTTTACAACTTAGATATCGAGCCTCAGGACGCAGCATTCGTTGGTGACCGGTTGTTTGATGACATCCATGGCGCGCAATCAATTGGCATGAAGGGCATTTGGATTCCGCATTCAAATATTCCAGCATCGCAGTCATCGGACTTAGGTATCACGCCAGATGCAACTGTCCAGAAGTTGGGCGAAGTCTTGAACGTGGTTATGGACTGGAGTAACCAGTAACAATGTCTGGACAATTAGTTGAGATTTCAATCTGGATCGTTCTAATTTGTGTTGCAGCAGCATTCCTGGCGGGATTTGTCGACGCGGTTGCAGGCGGTGGCGGACTTATTCAATTACCCGTTCTACTTTGGACATTTCCAACCGCGCCCTTGGCGAGCATTTTAGGCACGAATAAAGCAGTCTCGATTGTTGGAACAAGTACGGCCGCAAATACTTATCGCAAAAAGATTGAAGTCAATGCAAAACAGTTGATTCCTATGATGGGTGCTGCGTTTATTGGCTCGCTTTGTGGTGCATTACTTGCAACAAACATTTCACGAGACATTTTTGAGCCGATAATTCTGATCATCTTGATTGCAGTTGGCATATTTACAGTTTTACGCCCAGACTTTGGAAAGCTTGAAACGATTCGGAAAGTATCTCCAGTTGTCGCACCGCTTATTGGATTAGTGATTGGATTTTATGACGGCTTGATCGGTCCAGGCACCGGAATGTTTCTGCTGTTTTCATTGGTCAGTTTTGTGGGCACTAGTTTCTTGGGTGCATCGGCAATCGCTAAATTTGTAAATGTTGCTACCAATTTGGCGGCATTGATTATCTTTATTCCTGGTGGCCACGTGATTTGGCTAGTTGCCGCATTGATGGCACCAGCGAACTTGATTGGCGGTTATCTAGGGGCAAGAACTGCTCTTGATCGGGGAAGTTCATTTGTTCGTTATACGTTCTTGCTCGTGTTAGCCGCTTTAGTTATTCGGTTGATTATTACGATCTAAGAATTTACGAAGCCGAGCTGAATGCTTTGGCAATCCCAGACCAACTAAATGATCGAATTGCACAGCCTTGTAGAAATTCACATTCCCGTTGCTTGATCTGTGCGGGTAGATAAAAGAGGGCATTGGCCCAGTGCGCAATTGCATTCTCTTCCAGCAGAGCCGCTGCAACTCGGGCGCTTGGATCATCAAGGACTTGAGGTGTTATTGAATATGCCGCGCTTGCAGCGGGCGCGGGATAATCCAGTTCATCGAAACTTGTTAGAAGTTTATCTCGATGAATTCGAAACGCAGCCATTGCGTTTAAAGCTTCTTCTGGATCCGACAAATACGCAGCTACGACGCCGTAAGCGTAAATTGCGCCGTAGCAACTTGCCAGAAGATCTTCAAGCGCCGTTAGTTCGTCTTTAACTAGAGTGCTCATGCGACAAATCCCGTTAGCAACACATGATGCTGCATTTCCGATCCTGCGATAAGTGCCAGGATGCGAGAGAGTTCAGCGTCAGAAATGGTACTAGCAGTATTCAGATTGTTTGTTGAGAAAACTGCGCACCTCGTAACTAGCGCCGCAAGGTTAAGTTCTTGAGCTGGCATCGCGCTTGCTGAAGGGGAGGAGCCAGCAGGTAGATACGGCGTTAAGCCCTCAATGTGAAGCAAGTTTTGATCAATAACTATCTGTAACGGCGAACTCAGATTAGGGTCGGATGAAATCAATCCTGTGGCATCACTAATCAGGTCTCGTTTAGCCTTAACGATTTTTTCTATCTCTCCAGCTGTTGGATCAGCAATCGGGGTTTCACTGGAAACGCTGCACGAACTCACAAGTACTGCAGTGGAGCTAATCCCGGCCAAGAAAGTTCTTCGATTCAAAACTAATGAATTTGCCGCAACTGATTTGCTCACATATGTATTGTTCAGGCAACTGGTGCAAATCTTTGGGATTTGTAAGTACGCGTTTGGGTATTTTCATTGCGACCACAACCGAGTACGATAGAAACACAACTGTTCCACCAAATTGAAAAGGCAAGACAATGATTCCAGTTTCTGAACTTACTGAATTGCTGGATCCTGTTGTGAGTGCATTCTCACTTGATTTGGATGACGTAGAAATTACTCGATCTGGCGGACAAAGAATTCTCGATGTCACAATCGACGGTGACAGTGGAGTAAATCTCGATGAAGTTGCTGAAGTTTCTCGCGCTATATCGGAATTTCTAGATAACTCCAATGTCATGGGTGATGAACCTTACGTTCTTGAAGTGGGAACACGTGGCGTTACCAAGCCGCTAACTAAGCCAGTTCACTGGGCAAGAAATGTTGGACGTTTAGTAAATGTTGCGGGCGATGCAATAAATGCAATTGGAAGAATCGTTGAATTCACTGATCCAGATGTCACCCTTGACATTAAGGGAAAACTTAGAACTTTGAACATCAAGGAGATTTCACGAGCACACGTTGAAGTTGAATTTAAGAAGATGCCAAAAGATGAAGCTGAAGCTTTATCTGGTGATCCCGATGTTGAGTCAGATTAGGAGGGCAATTCATGGACATTGATATCTCAGCCCTAAAAGGATTGACTCGCGAACGCGGACTTTCTTTAGATTATGTTGTTGACGCAATTGAACAAGCGTTGCTAGTTGCTTACTTACATTCATCTGGCGCACATGAGAGTGCCCGCGTTGAATTGGATCGAGCCACAGGTCACGTACTTGTGATTGCAGACGAGTTGAACGACGAAGGCGAAAAGATTGGTGAATTCGAAGCGACCCCAGAGGGATTCGGTCGAGTTGCCGCATCGCTAGCTCGCGGCGTTATCAGCCAGAGACTTAAAGCGGCAGATGATGATGCGACTGTTGCTGAATTCCAAGCTAAGGAAGGTGACATTGTTTCTGGTGTGATCCAACAGGGAAGCGATCGTCAACTTATTTTTGTTAATTTAGGAAAAGTAGAAGGCGTCCTGCCACCAGAAGAAAGTGTGCCCGGCGAAGACTATTCCCATGGCACTCGAATCAGGTGTTATGTAGTGGCAGTCAAAATGGGTCCAAAGGGTCCAGTCATCACTCTCTCTCGATCCCATCCAAAGTTAGTTGAAGAACTATTCAAGTTCGAAGTTCCAGAAATAGCTGACGGCACAGTGGTAATCGAAGGTCTTGCTCGCGAAGCCGGACACCGGACCAAGATCGCAGTCTCTACAAAAACTACCAGTGTGAATCCTAAAGGCGCCTGCATTGGTCCACTAGGCGGTCGAGTTCGTGCGGTAATGAGTGAACTAGGTGGCGAGAAGATCGACATTGTCGACTACAGCGATGACTTAGCGCTTTATGTAAAGCATGCTTTGTCACCTGCGAAAGTTATTTCCTCAACTTTGATCGATGAAGAGAATCGAATTGTCCGAGTAGTAGTTCCAGATTTCCAACTAAGCCTTGCCATTGGCAGGGAAGGGCAAAATGCCAGACTGGCAGCGCGCTTAACCGGTGCCAAGATTGACATCAAGTCAGATATGGCAACTGAAGCCTAAGTCTTTGTTAACACCAAAAGCCTGCGAAAACCGCGTGGATATTGAGCTTCTCCAATTTGGGCTAGACTAGCGGAAGCAAGAGACTTTGTATCCCTGCCAGCTAGGCCGGTATTCAAGGATTTCAAGCCCAAAACTTGATTAACTTGCTACAAGTATCCGTTAACTACCGCTGAAAACGGGAGTGTTTATGTTCAACGCCAGGCTTGCGTTCTAGTTATGAACGCCAACAGGCAAGGTGCTCATCTAATGGGCACCAAGAAGCAGAGTGCTCAGAAATGAGCGCGCAAAAACAAGAGACGGTTCGGATCTATTAACTAGACCTCGGACCAGACTGGAGAATCGTGTCCAAGGTCCGAGTGTATGAGCTTGCAAAGGCGCTAGGCGTCGAAAGCAAAGACATCATTTCAAAGCTTGAAGAAGTTGGTGAGTACGTCAAGTCGGCATCGTCGACTGTCGAAGCTCCCGTTATTCGTCGTTTACATGACAAGTTTCCTGAATTAAAAGAGGCAGCAGCGAAAGCGCCTGCACCTGCAAAGAAAGCACCTGCTAAAAAAGCAGCAGCTCCAGTTGATGCAGCTCCAGTTGAAGTGAGCACCTCAACGGAAGCTCCAGTCCAGTCGAGTGCAAGTGATGCTCCTGCGCAGCCTCCGACATCAGAAGCACCAGTTAGTGAAACACCTGCAGCACCGGCAAGTCCGACAGCAGGCGCAACACCTGGACCTCGACCAGGCGGACCACGTCCAGGTAACAATCCATTTACTTCAGCACCGCGTCCACCGCGTGCTGGAAATAATCCATTTACATCGGGAAGTGCCGGACCACGTCCAGGCGGTGGCGTATCTGGAGCACCTCGTCCAGCTGGCGCTCGTCCAGGTGGACCAGGTCGTCCAGCCGGTGATCGTCCCGGTGGCTTTGGCGGACAACGTCCAGGCGGACCAGGTCGTCCAGCCGGCGATCGTCCCGGTGGCTTTGGCGGCCCTCGTCCAGCCGGAGATCGTCCCGGTGGTTTTGGCGGTCCTCGTCCAGCCGGAGCAGGTGGTGGTTTCGCAGGTGCAGGTGCACCAGGTGGAGCGCCAGGTGGCGCACCAGGCGGCAGACCAGGTGGTCGACCGAATTCAACCGGTGGCCGCGGCAATACTGCAGGAGCTTTCGGAAAATCTGGTGGCCGTCCATCAAAGGGTCGCAAGTCAAAGCGCGCAAAGCGTCAAGAGTTCGACAACATGATGGCTCCAGTCACAGGTGGTTCATCTGTGGCAATGGGTCGCGGCGATGCAATTCGTCTAGCCCGTGGATCATCACTTAGCGATTTTGCTGACAAGATCAATGCTGAGCCAGCATCACTAGTTCAGATTCTTTTCAAAATGGGTGAAATGGTTACAGCCACTCAGTCTGTTAACGAAGAAACTCTGCAGCTACTTGGCGCTGAATTGAATTACGAGATTCAAATCATTTCGCCTGAGGATGAAGATCGCGAGCTTCTTGAGTCTTACGATCTTGAATTCGGTGATGAAGGTGACGATGCAGATCTAGTAATTCGTCCACCGGTCGTAACCGTTATGGGTCACGTTGATCATGGTAAAACCCGATTGCTTGATGCAATTCGCCAAACCAATGTAATCGAACGGGAAGCTGGCGGAATCACACAGCACATTGGTGCTTACCAAATTCACCACGTTCATGAAGGCATAGAACGAGCCATTACATTCATCGATACACCAGGTCACGAAGCGTTTACTGCAATGCGTGCTCGTGGTGCGCAAGTAACTGATATCGCGGTCCTTGTAGTTGCTGCAGATGATGGTGTTAAGCCGCAGACAATTGAAGCTTTGAATCATGCTCAGGCAGCGAACGTTCCAATTGTTGTAGCAGTTAACAAGATTGATAAAGAAGGCGCTGACGCTACTAAGGTTCGTGGTCAGTTAACTGAATACGGCTTAGTTCCGGAAGAGTACGGTGGCGACACGATTTTCGTTGACGTATCTGCAAAGAACAGCCTCAACATCAATGAACTTATTGACTCAATTTTGTTGACCGCTGATGCAGGTCTAGATCTTCGAGCTAATCCAGTTCAGGATGCACAAGGTGTTGCAATTGAAGCCAACCTTGACCGCGGTCGTGGACCAGTGGCAACTGTTTTGGTACAACGCGGAACACTTCGCCCAGGAGATTCAATCGTGGTGGGTGACGCATTCGGGCGCGTTCGAGCCATGATGGATGAAAATGGAGTTGCAGTTAAGGAAGCTGGACCTGCTCGCGCAGTTCAGGTTCTTGGCCTCACTTCAGTCCCAGGTGCTGGTGACAGCTTCTTAGTTGTTGCCGAGGATCGAATTGCTCGCCAGATTGCGCAATCTCGTGGTGCTCGTGAACGTAATGCTGAATTGGCAGCCCGACGTGGACGTCACACTCTCGAAGATGTGCTTAAGGCACTCGAAAAGGGTGAAGTTGTTGAACTCAAGATCATCATCAAGGGTGACGTTTCTGGTTCGGTCGAGGCGCTCGAAGATGCCTTGCTGAATATTGACGTTGACGACGAGAACGTAATCTTGCGCGTTATTCACCGAGGTGTTGGTGCGATCACTGAAAACGACGTTTCCTTGGCGGCTGCATCTGATGCCATGATCATCGGATTTAACGTTCGACCTGAGGGTAAGTCTCGTGACTTGGCTGACCGGGAAAATGTTGAGATTCGCTACTACAACGTTATCTACGGTGTTATCGATGACATCGAATCTGCACTTAAGGGAATGCGTAAGGCTGAGTACGAAGAAGCTGAACTTGGTTCAGCTGAAGTTCGCGATGTATTCCGCTCCAGCAAGTTTGGAAACATTGCAGGTTGCATGGTTCTTAATGGTGAAATCAAGCGCAAAGCAAAAGCCAGATTGGTTCGCGACGGAGCAGTTGTCCAAGCGGATCTATCAATCGACACTTTGCGCCGATTCAAGGATGACGCGACTGAAGTTCGTGAAGGTTTTGAGTGCGGTATCGGACTTGGATCATTTAACGACATCAAGGTCGGCGACATCATCGAAACATTTGAAATGCGTGAAATAGTGCGCAGTTAATTCTGCGCACTATTTTCGTGAATAGAAATCTAGGGAGCTCGACATGGCAGATGCAGCAAGAGCACGTAAATTGGGTGAAAGATTCCAAGAAATCGTTGCGGAAACTCTAGAGCTTAAAGTTAAAGATCCACGTCTTGGGTTTGTAACAGTAACCAGTGTTCGAGTTTCTGCAGATTTACGTGAGGCTACCGTTTTCTACACGGTGTTTGGCGATGAGGCAGAAGCAACAAGCTCAGCTGCAGCGCTGGATTCAAGCAAGGGCTTAGTTCGTAGTGAAATAGGCAAGCGCACTGGGATTAAATTCACACCCACTGTGGAGTTCATTCGTGATGCATTGCCAGAAAATGTCCGCGTGATTGATGACTTACTGCAGGAGGCAGCAATTGCTGACAAGGCAGTTAATGAACAGGCAGCTCGGGCTCGTTATGCCGGTGATGCTGATCCATATCGCAAATCTGATTCAGTATCTGAGTAGGCACAGATGTCTTCGTTTGCACCAATACCAGAGTGGGATAAGGCTGTTTCAGCGATTTCCGATTCCAAAAGCGTATTGTTGCTCGCGCATGTCACTCCTGATGCTGATGCGTTAGGTTCTGCGCTTGGACTTGGACTAGCACTGCAAGGTATGGGCAAAGAAGTTCAAGTAACAGTTGGTGAGGTTGGATTTACCACACCAGAATCATTGAGTTTCTTGCCAGGAACTGAATTGATTCGCATGCCAGAGGAATTGAATCAAGCGGATCTTGTCATCTCATGTGACGTGTCATCAGATTCCCGACTGGGTTCGGCAAAGTCCTTATTGGATGCTGCCAAGGTTTCCATTGCAATTGACCACCACCCATCATTTACTGGATTTGGCACAATTCACCTGGTTGACCCCAAAGCAGCAGCAACAGCCGAGATAATTCTTGAACTAATAGATCGACTTGAATTACCGATCACTAAAGATATTGCTAGTGCCATTTACTCCGGTCTCACAACTGATACTGGTTCATTCAAATATCAATCAACTACTTCCCACACCCTGCGCACCGCAGCTCGATTACTCGATACTGGAATTGATAGCGCGAGGTTGTCGCGATTGCTTTTTGATGACGAACCACTAGCAGCGCTTGTGATGATGGGTGATGCAGTTAGCCGAGCGACACTGGTCTCCGCGGCAGTTTCCGGTCAAGGCCTCGTTTACACCTCAGTGTCAATAGAACAGAGACCAGGTTTAGATGAGATGGCAGTAGAAAGAGTAATCGAAGCTCTACGGAAAACTTCAGAAGCAGAAGTTGCTGCAGTTTTGAAACAAGCCGATGATGGACATTGGAAAGTTTCAATGCGAAGCAAGACCTCAGTTGATGTTGGTGCAGTTGCAAACGAATTAGGCGGCGGCGGCCATAAGTATGCATCGGGGTATAGCTCAACACATGATCTTGATTCGACCATCGCTCAGTTAATTGGTGCACTTGACGCAATTAGCGTTAACTAGATTCAGTTGAGTTGGCTGTGAACATAGAAGGTATTGTGCTGGTCGATAAACCAGCAGGCCCAACATCCCATGACGTAGTTGCCAAGATGCGCAAGTTGTTTAACACTCGCAAAGTTGGACATGCAGGCACTTTAGACCCAATGGCAACTGGCATGTTAGTAATCGGAATTGGGCGAGCTACTAGATTGCTTGGATATTTCACTGCGCACGATAAAGAATATTTTGGAACGATCCGACTCGGTATCTCAACAACGACCGATGATGCTCAAGGTGAACTTGTCACTAAAGTTTCAGCCAGTCACATCACCGAGTCTCAAATTATTGAAACAGTTCGTGACTTTCGTGGTCCGATAATGCAGCAGCCAAGTGCTGTTAGTGCCATAAAGATTGATGGCGAACGCGCATACACCAGAGTTAGAAATGGCGAAGAGATCAGCATTCCGCCGCGCAGCGTCATGATTAACGATCTAGAGATAGTTTCTATCGACAGGTTGCCCGAATTAGATGTCATAGATATCAAAGTTCGAGTCTTATGCAGTGCTGGAACTTACATCAGGGCCTTAGCTCGAGACATCGGCAAGCAGCTTGAAGTCGGGGGACACTTAACAGAATTAAGACGAACTCGCTCCGGAGTTTTTGATTCCATGACCTCACTAGAAATGCTGCAAGAAAAACCAGAAATTATGGACTTGGCAACAGCGGTCAAGGCCGGCTTCCAACATATTGTGTTAACTGAAGAACAGGCAAGCAAGGCCGTTAACGGAGTAAGACTCTCGGCACCAGCAGATCTAGCTTCAGGCCACGTTGGTCTGATTTCGCCGGATGGCAGGGCGATTGGATTGTTTGATAATTCCGACTCAGTGCTTCATCCATTGGTAGTGTTTGCAACTAATGAGTAACCCAAATGTTCCAGTTGTTGTCACCATTGGTGTCTTTGATGGAGTCCATGCTGGCCACCGTCAGGTACTTGGTATTGCAAAAAGTATTGCGAACAGCATCAACGGCACTTTAACTGCAGCTACGTTTGATCCGCCGCCCAAGGCATTTCTGCGACCAGATTCATTTGCCGGCTTACTTACCCTTCCGCAGCGACGCGCAACACTTCTTCTGGAAAACGGCGTGGATCACGTTGAGACCTTGAAATTTACAGATGCAATGGCACACATGTCCAGCGATGAGTTTGTAGAGGACATATTGATAGGTGCCTTGAATGCGCAAGTTGTTATTGTCGGCCGAAACTTTAGATTTGGACATGGTGCCAGTGGCACAGTTGAAACACTTCAAGAACTGGCAAAGAAGTTTGGATTCGAAGTTCGCATTGTTGACTTAGTCGGTGACTCAACAGCATGGTCATCAACTCGAATTCGCAATGCGATCTTGAAGGGACACGTTGAAGGTGCAAACGGCTTATTGGGTCGAGCGCACCGAGTTTCAGGCGAAGTGGTTCATGGTGACCATCGAGGAAGAGAAATCGGCTATCCAACCGCAAACATTGCTGTACAGGGCGGCCTGCTGATTCCAGCAGATGGCGTCTATTCAGGTTTGCTATGGATTGATGGCGTAGCCCATAGTTCTGCAATCAGCGTGGGCACTAATCCAACATTTGACGATGTAGTTAATCGCCGAGTCGAGGCTTATGTAATTGGTGAATCTGGCCTGGACCTATATGGCAAAGTCGTGGATTTGGACTTCGTCTCGCACATTCGAGACATGGAGAGCTTTGCTGGCATCCCAGAATTACTAGAAGCTATGGATCGCGACGTGGAAACTGCCAAAGCTGACCTGGAAAAGTACCTGAATTAGGGCGCAATCTCACGATTTCCTGCGCCTATTGGCTCAATCTCACGATTTCGTTGTACTTATCTAGCTCAATCTCTCGATTTCGCGGTACTTATTTCAAGCAATCTCACGATTTCGCGGTACCCACCCCTAACTGTTAGCCTTACAACACAGACGAATGAGGGGCGGGCGCCCCACATCTCGTGTCACATCTAAAGATCTACGGATCTGTTCGCGCCCGAGAGGAAAAAAATCTATGCCATTGGAATCTGCAGTAAAGCAGGCCATCATCGCTGAACACGGCACAAAGCCTGGCGATACCGGAAGCCCAGAAGTCCAGATTGCCTTGATGACACAGCGCATCAACGATCTAACCGGACACCTAAAAACTCATAAGCACGATCACCACAGCCGTCGCGGTTTGCTACTGCTTGTTGGTCAGCGTCGTCGTCTACTTGATTACTTAACCAAGACAGACATCAATCGATACCGCGCGATCATCGAAAAACTCGGTATCCGCAGATAACTTTTCGTGCGCTTCTTAGGAAGTGAGCTGTGCCGATTTCGTGTCGGCACAGCAAGCACAAAATCAAGACTCGCAGTTTTGCGATAACCGCGGATAGCACGCACATTCGAGCAGTTTGGTCGGTCCTCGGTAGTGAAGTTCGGCTCAATGAGCCGCGCTTCTCGATCGAAGATCGACATGTGATTTGAATGCATTTCACTCGTTAGAAGTGCAGTGTTATCCCTTTATGAAGAGGGAGGTTACCCATGGAGGGTAACGAAGTACAGACCAGCGTTGCTGTGATTGACAATGGGTCATTCGGAAAGCGCACAGTTAAGTTCGAAACCGGACGTCTTGCACGTCAGGCAAACGGAACCGCAGTTGTTTACATGGATGACGACACAATGTTGCTATCCGCTACTACTGCAGGAAAATCACCAAAGGATCAATTTGATTTCTTCCCGCTAACCGTAGATGTTGAAGAGCGTATGTACGCAGCAGGCCGTATTCCAGGATCTTTCTTCCGTCGTGAAGGTCGTCCAACCGAAGACGCAATTCTTACTTGTCGTCTAATTGACCGTCCATTACGTCCATCATTCGTTAAGGGACTTCGCAATGAAGTTCAGGTTGTTGTAACCGTAATGGCACTAAATCCAGATGTGCTTTACGACGTAATTGCAATTAACGCTGCATCTATGTCTACACAGCTCGCAGGTTTGCCATTCTCCGGACCAATTGGTGGCGTTCGCGTTGCGCTAATCAACGGTCAGTGGGTTGCCTTCCCAACACATAGCCAGCTTGAAGACGCAGTTTTCGACATGGTTGTTGCTGGTCGAGTTGTTGGCGATGACGTTGCAATCATGATGGTTGAAGCAGAAGCCACTGAAAACACAATTGCATTGATCAAGGGTGGCGCTAAGGCTCCATCTGAAGAAGTTGTTTCAGAAGGCCTTGAAGCTGCAAAGCCATTCATCGCTGAATTGTGTCGTGCTCAGTCAGCACTTGCTAATGTTGCCGCTAAAGAAAGCGCAGAATTCCCAGTCTTCTTGGATTACGAAGCTGATGTATTTGCTGCAGTTGAAGCCGCAGTTTCAGATGACCTTGCAAAGGCATTAACTATCGCTGGCAAGCAAGAGCGTGAAACTGAACTAGATCGCGTTAAAGAACTAACTATCGAAAAGGTAGCTGGCAGCTTTGAAGGTCGCGAAAAGGAAGTCAGTGCAGCACTTCGCTCACTAACCAAGAAGCTAGTTCGCAAGCGCGTTATCAAGGACAAGATTCGTATTGATGGCCGTGGCCTTCGCGACATCCGTTCCTTGAGTGCTGAAGTAGATGTAATTCCTCGCGTTCACGGTTCGGCATTGTTCGAACGTGGCGAGACTCAGATTCTCGGCGTAACAACCTTGAACATGATGAAAATGGAACAGCAGCTAGATACTTTGTCTCCAGTAACCCGCAAGCACTACATGCACAACTACAACTTCCCGCCTTACTCAACTGGTGAGACTGGTCGTGTAGGTAGCCCGAAGCGTCGCGAAATTGGTCACGGCGCATTGGCCGAACGTGCACTAGTTCCAGTTCTGCCAACAAAGCAGGACTTCCCATACGCAATCCGTCAGGTTTCGGAAGCATTAGGTTCAAACGGTTCTACTTCAATGGGCTCTGTTTGTGCTTCAACACTTTCGCTTCTTAATGCAGGTGTGCCACTTCAGGCACCTGTTGCTGGAATTGCAATGGGTTTGATCTCTGATGAAATCGACGGCAAGACTGAGTATGTTGCACTTACCGACATCCTTGGCGCTGAAGATGCATTTGGCGACATGGACTTCAAGGTTGCAGGAACCAAGGATTTCATTACCGCGCTACAACTAGACACCAAGCTTGACGGCATCCCAGCTTCAGTTTTGGCTGGTGCGCTAACACAGGCCCGCGAAGCCCGTCTTGCAATCCTTGACGTAATGCTTGAAGCAATCGATGCACCTGACGAAATGTCACAATATGCACCGCGCATCATCACAGTAATGATTCCAATCGACAAGATTGGTGAAGTTATTGGTCCAAAGGGCAAGATCATCAACCAGATTCAAGAAGAAACAGGTGCTGACATTTCCATTGGTGACGACGGCACGGTTTACATTGGTGCAACCAACGGTGAAGCAGCAGATGCAGCTCGCGCCCAGGTTAATGCCATTGCAAACCCAACCATGCCTGAAGTGGGCGAGCGCTACATGGGAACAGTTGTTAAGACAACTAACTTCGGTGCCTTCGTTTCACTTTCACCTGGTAAGGATGGGTTGCTACACATTAGTCAGCTACGCAAGCTTTCCGGTGGCAAGCGCGTAGAGAATGTTGAAGATGTTCTTAAGGTTGGTGACAAGGTTCACGTAGAGATCGCGGAAATCGATCCACGTGGAAAGCTGTCCCTAGTACCTGTAGTTGAAGGTTCGGACGAAAGCGCAGATGACGCTGGAGACGAAGACTAAAACTGTGACATCACGAAACTCCGCAGTGGTCCTTGGGCATGAACAACGCCCAGGGACCACTCGCACGTTACTGACCGCCGAGCAAGGCGGTTTGGTAAAGCGCACAGTATTGCCTGGCGGACTTCGAATTATTACTGAGCAAATGCCATCTGTTAGATCTGCAGCGATTGGCATTTGGGTAAACATTGGCTCTCGCGATGAAGTTGCCTCGCAGACTGGTTCGGCTCACTATCTCGAGCACTTGCTATTCAAGGGCACCAAGACTCGCAGTGCACTAGACATCTCATCAACTATCGACGCTGTCGGCGGCGAAATGAATGCATTTACTTCAAAGGAAGTTACGTGCTTTTATGCCCGCGTATTGGATACCAGTGTTCCGCAAGCAATTGATGTCCTTGTGGACATGATTACATCGGCCACAATTACTTCAGTTGATGTGGATCAAGAGCGCCAAGTCGTGCTCGAAGAGATTGCAATGCGCGATGATGATCCAGCTGATTTAGTGCATGAGCAATTCTCGAAAGCGATGTTTGGCGACGCTCCATTGGGCCGATCCATTCTTGGAACTGTTGAAAACATTTCATCACTCTCGCGTCGTTCGATAAATGGCTTTTACAAGAAGTACTACACACCGGATCGCTTGATAGTTGCTGTGGCAGGAAATATCGATCATGCAACCGTAGTTAAGTTAGTTCGGAAAGCGTTTAATCAAGGTGGCTTTGCCCTTGATGGAGATCAAAATCCATATGTTTCGATGAAACATAAAACCAAAGTTCTACAAACTGGTGGCTACGTTAAGCAAGATAAGACAACTGAACAAGCAAACCTTGTAATTGGGGTACCAGGCATAGACCGAGCAGATGAGCGTCGCTACATCCAGTCAGTCTTCAACGCTGCACTAGGCGGGGGCATGTCTAGCCGCTTGTTCCAAGAAGTGCGCGAAAAGCGTGGGCTTGTCTATACCGTCTATTCCTTTGGCCAACAGTTTCAAGACGCTGGTATGGCAGGCGTTTATGCAGGATGTAGTCCCAAGAACTTGGATCAAGTTCGAGAAGTTATTACAAATGTGCTTGATGATGTTGCCAAAAATGGCATTACCGCTACGGAGTTGAGTAAAGCCAAGGGTCAAGTTAGCGGTGGCATGGTTCTGGGTCTGGAAGACACTTCTTCTCGAATGAGCAGAATTGCTAGATCCGAGATGAACAATGGTTATGTGCCGTCTGTGTCCGAAGTCCTAGATCGTGTTTCAGCCGTAACTTTGGAAGAAGTTCATGCGCTGTCACATCAACTTTGGTCGCAAGATCGCCTTACTGCAGTTGTTGGACCGGAGTAACTTATGTCAAAGATTAAAGTGGGCGTCCTTGGAGCTAAGGGACGAATGGGCACAACTGTTTGCGAAGCAATTGCAGCAAGCTCAGATTGTGAGCTAGTAGCGGCTCTGGATTTAAATGACGATCTCGCTGGACTAGTAACAAGCGGCGCCGAAGTAGTTGTGGACTTTACAACACCTAACTCCGTTGCAAATAACTTAAAATTCCTCGCTGCCAACGATATCCACGCAGTAGTGGGTACCACTGGATTTGATGCTGACAAATTGGCGGCGGTAGAAAAGCAATTCGCCTCCAGCAAAGCCAATGTTGTGATTGCACCTAACTTTGGCCTGGCCGCTGTATTGATGATGCAATTCGCAGCAAAAGCCGCACCACATTTTGAAAGTGTCGAAATCATTGAACTGCATCATCCGCGTAAAGTCGATGCCCCCAGTGGTACTGCGCGCCGTACTGCGGAAATGATTGCTGATGCCCGTTCTGGAATGACTGCAATGCCTGATGCATCTTCGGATGTATTGCCAGGAGCTAGAGGAGCAAATGTTTCCGGCGTTCCCGTGCACAGCATTCGAGCCCAAGGTTTAGTTGCGCATCAAGAAGTTGTTTTAGGTGGGCCAGGGGAGACCTTAACCATCAGGCATGATTCATATGACCGAGAGTCATTTATGCCAGGTGTATTGCTTGCTGTTAGAAAGGTATCCCAAACTCCAGGTCTTACATATGGACTTGAACATCTACTTGATCTAGGCAGCTAACCCAAAGTACCTAAGTGCTGCAGCTGTTACTGCAGCGATCAAAACTACAAGAATAAATGGCGTCTTAAACTTAAGAGCCACAGTGGCCGCTGCTAAAGCAGGAACTCTGGCATCTAAAGTCAATGTTTGGCTTGTTGCAAATGTCTGCACTGCTACGAGTGCGCTCAGCAACGAGATCGGTAACAGCAGAACAATTCTCTTAACAATGGGCTGTTCCAAAATGTGAGCCGGGATAATGCTTCCCACGTATTTGAGGGCATAACAACCAGCAGCACCAGCCAGTACGGCAAACCACATCATGACAGTTTCCTGCCGGTAACCCAACCAACAATCATCGCAACTATGGCTGCTGCTAACACTGGAATACCAGGTGGCACCACTGGCGTTAATGCCAGCGCGATCAAGGCGCCACCAAATGCCACTGACAAGTCAGTTCGTGACTTAATCTGTGGCCAGACTAACGCGAACAAACCGGCAGCAATAGCAGCGTCTAAGCCAAATGACTTTGGATCACCGATTGCTGAGACGCTAATTGCACCGATGAACGTCGCTAAGTTCCAAAGCAAGTAAACCGATAGACCAGTTGCCCAAAAAGCTAAGCGAGAGGCACGGCCTTCAAAAGCTTCTTCATCTTGGGCCAAACCCATGGCAGTTGACTCATCGATTGTTAGCTGGACTGCTACTAACCGCCCAGGTCCGGAAGTTTTAAGAATTGGAGTCATGCGCATGGAGTAAGCAGCGTTTCTAGTGCCCATCAACCAAGAAGCGATTACCGCCGTTAGTGCAGTTCCACCAGAAGCCAAGGTGCTAACCAAAGTGAACTGACTTGCTCCGGTAAACATCAAAAGGGATAAAGCCATGGTTTGGGGGATAGAAAGCCCAGTTGTGGTTCCAAGGGCGCCGAAAGAAACGCCGTACATCGCTACAGCAAAACCAATGCTGGCAGCGTTTCCAACTATTTGGCGACGTGCTACATTCCAATTGCTGGCAACAGTGTTCATAGTCCGTTAAACCTATCGCACTAGTCTGAGCCCATGCCTAAAAACATCCGGGGAATTGGATACGCATTCCTAGGAGTTTTGATTTTTTCATTTACTTTGCCAATGGTGAAACTTGCGCTTCCTGGTTTTTCCCCTTGGACTTTGACTTTTGGTAGAGCTGCTCTGGCTGGATTGCTAGCTGCAATTCTGCTGAAGCGAGCACGTGTTAAGTTTCCGGAGAAAAAACTGATTGGTCCGTTGTTAATCACAGCAGGTGGAATTGTGATCGGCTGGCCAATTCTGACCACGTTGGCTTTAACGGAAACAACAAGTGCACATGCGGCTGTGATTACTGCAGGACTTCCACTAGCAACTGCTGTGTTGGCAGTATTCAGATTGCACGAGAAAGTACCAAAAGCTTTTTGGGCTGCCGCGTTGGTTGGAACCTTCACTTTGGTGATTTATGCGTGGCTTAACGGAGGCCAGGAAGGCAGCTCGCTTAAAGCCGATCTGTTTTTAGTGGGAGCTGTCGTTGCGGCTGCGATTGGATATGCCGAAGGAGCAATCCTTAGCAAGGTAATGCCGGGCTGGCAGGTTGTCTCGTGGTGCGTAGTTTTGACCTTGCCACTTACCATGCCGTATTTCTTGATTTCACTTTGGTTGGGTAGAGAAACTCACAGCATTACCTCGGTGTCGTTACTGGCATTTTTGTTCACGGCATTTGGTTCCATGTACTTTGGCTTCTTTGCCTGGTACCGCGGTTTGTCAGAGTTAGGTGTCGCGAGAGGTTCGCAAATCCAGCTGGTTCAGTCGCTCTTAACGTTACTTTGGTCAGCTTTACTGCTTGGCGAAATAGTAACGGGAAAGACTCTTGTGGCTGCCAGCGTAGTTGTGGTTTGTGTTGCGATCACCCAAAAGGTGAGGTTAGTCAGCAGGGTAGAAGTTAACTGAGCCTCTGACCCATACGGTTACTGGCATGCCAACTTCTGGTGAGATCGGCCCAGAAGTGCGAGCCTTCACAGTTCCAGCGGCAGTCTTAACTTCAACTAAAGCATCGTGTCCAAAGAATTGACGTCCGGTAACTACGGCTAAACCTTTTGGATCAGGTTGTAGATATAGATTTTCTGGACGAATAGCAACTTGACCCTTAGTTCCTTCAGGTTGCGCCACGTTCGGGATCAGGTCGCCCAATTGCGTGCTGACTTTCCCGGCAGTTACTACGCCAGGAATGACCACAGCATCGCCCAGGAACTTAGCGAGGGAAACATCAACTGGTTGCGAGTAAATCGATCGCGGGCTACCAATCTGGGCAACTGTCCCATCGCGCAAGATTGCAACTTGGTCCGCAATGGACAGCGCCTCTTCTTGATCGTGAGTTACCAGAATTGCAGTTGCACTGGCTGCTCGAAGGATTGCGCGGACATCTTCGCGAAGTTTTGAACGCAATTGTGCATCCAGGGCAGCGAATGGTTCATCAAGAAGAATCACGTCAGGATTAGGTGCAAGGGCGCGGGCGATTGCTACGCGTTGGCGCTGGCCACCAGAAAGCGTGTCAGGAAGAGAATCTCTTTGGTCACTCATTCCGATTAGATCTAATAACTCCGAAACTTTGACATCCCTTGCCCCCGACTTCAGGTGGGAAAGTCCGTAAGCAATATTCTTTGAAACTGATAAGTGAGGAAAAAGAGCAGAATCCTGCGGCACAAAACCAACGTTGCGTTTTTCTGGTGGCAACGACATTGATTCTGAGGATACTTCTCGGCCATTCATGTTGATTGAACCAGAATCAACAGCATCAAACCCTGCAATCAAGCGCAGCAGTGTGGTCTTGCCGCCACCTGAGGCACCCAAAATAGTTAGCAGCGTCCCGTCTTTCACCGCGAAGGAAACATCGTGAAGGACTGAGACCTTGCCAAAGGACTTAGAAACGTTTTCAAGTCTGACTTTTTCTGACATTTATCTCACCTCACTCACGCTTACGTCGTTCGAAACTGCTGTTACTAGGTTACTTCGATTCTGGGTTGCCCGAATTTCGCGATTAACGAACAGCGCAGGTATTCCTGCTACGAGTATCAATAGCAACGCATACGGAGCTGCAGCACTGAATGCACTTACTGAAGTTGCAGACCATAAGCGGGTAGCAAGTGTCTCAATTCCCGTTGGCCGAAGGATTAGAGTTGCCGGCAATTCTTTGATTACCGTTAAACCAACAAATGCCGTTGCACTCAAGATTCCAGGTGCGGCGGCGGGAATGACTACACGTCTGAGCGTTTGAATCTGGGAGCTTCCCAGCGTCCTTGAAACTTCTTCAATTCCAGTTGGTACCTGTGAGATTGGAACCTTTAGAACGGCCACGGCATTAGGAAGAAATAGCGCGAGGTAGGCGAGCAGAACTAGTGCGCTGGTTTGGTAAAGACTTGGAACTGACTGATTTACCAAAAACACAAAGGAAAGTGCAACAACAACGCCGGGAAGTGCATGTGTGATGAGAATAAGGCTCTCAACTTTTAAGGAGTACTTGCTCTGGTATCGAACGGCCAAAATTGCAACAGCTAATCCAACAAATGCAACAGCTAATCCGCCGACGAAACCGTAACTTATGGTGTTAAGAAACGCCCTGGCAATTTCGCCAAGGTTTGATTGAGACTGACCTACGACTGTCCAATAAAAGATACTCAAGATTGGAACTAGGACACCAACAGCAAACCATGAAACCAAAAAGATGTATGCAGGTATCTTCCAATTTCCGAGTTGGGTTTGCATCGCGCGATACTGACCAGCAGACTTTACCGCCTGCAAGGAACTAAATCGGCTAACAATGCGAATCAGAATTATCGTAAGCAAAACAAGAACGAGCGCTAACGCGGCTGCTGAATTTCGATCAAAGCTGGCGCGGTAGGCGTTATAAATAGCGCGAGTAAAGGTGTCGTATCGCATTAACGAAACCGCACCGAAATCACTCAGGGTATAGAGAGCAACAAGTAATCCAGATCCGAACACTGCACTACGAATCGCCGGCCATGTGATGGTCCTGGCAACGCTCATCTGACTACGTCCTAGGGTTCGAGCTACTTCTTCACCTGCGCCACTATGTCGGTTAAATGCAGCTGAAACGGCAAGGAATACATATGGAGTAGTGCTGATGCTTAGAACCAACCAGGAGCCTACGAACCCGTTAATCTCTGATCGAACTGAAAGCCAGGCATAAGCCAAAACATATGAAGGCATTGCGAGCGGGAGTATCGCAACGATTTGAAACAGTCTGCGAAATCCCAGATCTGATCGGAAGCTCAACCAAGCTTGTGCGGTGCCAACTGCCATCGCAGTGAGACAAACCACAAGCGTCAGCGAAAGTGAGTTGTAAATCAACTCAAGGGTCCTGAGACGAAACAGATTTTCAAGTAACTCGGCGAAACCAATTTGGGCAGTACGCAACAGAATGTAGAACAGCGGCAAAACCGAAACGAAAACGCCATATGCCACCACTACCAAAATTTGTAGCGGTGGCTTTTGGTTTGATCTGGTCGTCAGATTAGACCTGCTTCAGTTAATAGCAGCAAAGTTTGTTCAAGTGAAGAAAGGTCAGATAGATCTATTTCTGGGCCCTTGATTTCACTTAGTTTTGGTAAAGCTGGATCAGGCGAAACATCTAAAGTGAGTGAATACTCGAAAGTCTTTTCAAGAAAATACTTTTGTGCTGTATCACCCAATAGCCACTTTGCGAAAACCAATGCATTTGGATTTTCTGAGAGAAGTGAAACGCCAGCAACATTGACTAAATTGCCAGCGTCACCATTGGAAAACCAAGTTAGTTTCGAATTCATATTCTCGGCGCCAATTTCAGAAGCTTTTTCAAACCAGTAGTAATGATTTAGCAGACCTGCGGCTACTTCACCATTTTCCACAGCATCCAAGATCTGCCCGTTCTTTTCGTAGAGAACCGCATTCTCCTTCATCGCTGAAAGAAATTCTGCTGTCTTTTCTTCACCTTCATTGACTCGCATTCCAGTAACGAAGGATTGGAATGAAGCGTTGGTTGGAGCGATAGCGATTCGTCCTTTCCAACCTGGATCTGCAAGATCAAATACCGACTTCGGTAGATCTGTTACTAGTTCAGGGTTGTATGCAAGAACGCGTGATCGTCCCGATACGCCGAGCCAGGATCCATCCTGGGCTCGGTATCTAGCGGGAACTAATTCCACTACCTCTGTCGGGAACTGGTATGTAGTTGCTTCTTGGCTAACAGCTCCCAATGCACCGGCGTCTTGTGAGAAAAATACATCAACTTTTGTGTTGTCGCCCTCCTCAAGAATTGTGGCCGCCATCTCGGAGGATTCGCCATACCGGACATTAACTTCGATTCCGGTTTCCGCTGTAAATACTGCAATTAGGGGAGCTATTAAGTCTTCGGCGCGACCTGAATACAAAGTGATGGATTGCGAAGACTCGGCACTTGTGTTTGATGGTTGCGGATTTGAATTGGTTTCACTCGCGCAGCCAGAGAGAGTTAGAACTAAACCTAGGGATGCGGCAACGATGGCTTTGGGCGAAAACATTTAACTCCTATTTAGGCTATTTATGCAACCAACTGGTTGCATAAATAATTAAGTAACTAAAAGGTAGCGAATATGAATTACTCGGTCAAATGGAGAAAGTGGTGGCAAAGTCAGGGTTAATTGGGCGCCCCGATAGCCTTATCAACGTGGCCCAAGAGATTTCCTTTAGAAGTGATGTAACTGTCGAGCTGGTGAAGCACTCAGCAGGAGACGCAGATGTGCTTTGGGCAGCCCGAGTTTCAACTAAAGGCGATCAATCTGCAGTGGATGTTAATGCTGATTCCGCTGCCTCTGCTGGTTTGATCAACTATTTGATGCGAGATCGTCACGGTAGCCCATTCGAGCATTCGGTATTTACCTTCTTTGTGCAAGCACCAATTTTTATGTGGCGAGAGCATTTTCGGCACCGGATGGCAAGTTACAACGAAGAATCTGGCCGTTACAAAGTTTTAGAACCGATTTTCTACACGCCTAGTCCAGAACGCAAGCTGATCCAAGTTGGTAAAGCTGGAGCTTACGAATTTGTTGATGGCACTCCAGAGCAATTCGAAGTTGTCACTGCAGAGACTAAGAAGGCCTGCGAAGTTGCCTACGCATCTTATGAAGCAATGCTGGAAGCGGGAGTAGCACGCGAGGTTGCTCGTATTGTTTTGCCGGTGACTATTTATAGCTCGGCATACGTAACCATGAACGCTCGCGCACTTATGAACTTTTTGAGCCTGCGGCGTAAAGCAGAAGGTTCTCACTTCCCATCCTTCCCACAACGCGAAATTGAAATGGTTGCAGAAAAGTACGAGTTAGAATTCGAGCGCATCATGCCACTTACCCACGCATCATTTGTGGCTAATGGCCGAGTCGCTCCCTAGGGAATAGGTGTGGTTGTGAAAGCTCAAGAGGTTTTTGGCACAGTACTGACCGCAATGGTTACACCGTTTACTTCAGATGGAACCAAGATTGATTATGACGCTGCTGCAAAGCTTGCAAATGACTTAGTTGATTTGGGCAATAACGGTCTAGTAGTTAATGGCACAACAGGTGAATCTCCAACAACAGACGAACACGAAAAACTTGAACTACTCAAAGTTGTAATTGACGCAGTTGGAAGTCGCGCCAAAGTTGTTGCAGGTGCTGGCTCCAATGACACCGCTCACTCAATTTTGCTAGCTAAAGACGCGCAAAAAGCTGGAGCCCATGGACTGCTTGTCGTCACTCCTTATTACAACAAGCCACCACAAGCCGGTATTTATGCGCACATGGTTGCAGTGGCTGATTCAACCGATCTGCCCGTAATGATTTATGACATCCCAGGTCGCTCAGGCGTGCCAATCAACAACGACACCATGCTGCAGCTGGCACAACATCCAAAAATCATCGCCAATAAAGATGCAAAAGGGGATCCTTGGGCAGCATCACAAATCATGGCGCAATCGGATCTTGCTTACTATTCAGGTGATGATCCGTTAAACCTTGCACTCCTGGCAATAGGAGCTGTTGGTGTCGTTAGTGTCACCGGACATATCGTGGCTGATCGCCACAAGTTGATGGTTGAAGCAATGCAAAACAATGACGTTAAAACGGCTCGAGAGATTAATCGATCGCTAGTTCCAATTACCGAGGGCATCATGACCCGAGCTGGTGGGGCAATCATGGTGAAAGCAGCGCTTGACCAACTGGGTAGGGCTGGCGGTGGGTCACTTCGCCTGCCGTTAATTCCAGCAACGGATGATCAAAGGCGAGTACTTCGGGAAGATCTGATTAAGGGTGGCTTCAGTCTGTGACATTTTCACAAATTGAGTTACCAACTCCACCTCCGCTAACTGATGACACATTTCGCGTAGTTGCACTTGGTGGATTAGGCGACATCGGTCGCAACATGACCGTGCTTGAGTATCGCGGGAAATTGCTCATCGTCGACTGTGGAGTTTTATTTCCAGAAGAAACGCAACCCGGTGTTGATTTAATCTTGCCTGACTTTGCTTACATCCAAGATCGACTTGATGACGTTGCGGCTGTAATTCTGACGCACGGACATGAAGATCACATCGGAGCAGTCCCTTATTTACTGCGACATAAGCAAGACATGCCGATCGTTGGATCACAACTAACTCTGGCTTTCATCGAAAGCAAGTTAAAAGAACATCACATAACGGCTTACACGCATGCCGTTAAAGAAGGTATGACAGAGAAGTTTGGAGATTTTTCTGTTGAGTTCATCGCAGTAAATCACTCGATCCCAGATGCCCTCGCAGTAGCTGTTACCACGGATGTCGGAACTATTTTGATCACCGGTGATTTCAAGATGGATCAACTTCCACTTGATGGCCGAGTTACTGACTTAAATGCATTTGCGCGCTTGGGTGACAAAGGCGTGGACCTATTTCTTGTTGATTCAACTAACGCTGAAGTACCGGGATTTGTTACGAGCGAAAAAGACATCATCCCAACACTTCAGCAAGTCATTGGTGGCGCGTCAGGTCGAGTCATAGTTGCATCCTTTGCCTCACACGTGCATAGAGTTCAGCAAATCATTGATGTTGCAGTAAGAAACAATCGCAAGATTGCATTTGTAGGTCGCTCAATGGTTCGCAACATGGCACTCGCCAGCGATCTTGGTTACCTAACCATTCCTGGTGGGGCGTTGATTTCAAGTGATGAAATGGCAGACCTACCTGACGATCAAGCAGTTTTAATTTGTACGGGATCCCAAGGCGAACCGATGGCTGCATTGGCGCGAATTGCAAATCAAGATCACGCCATCTCGGTAGGACCCGGCGACACCGTAATCCTTGCTTCGTCGTTGATTCCTGGAAATGAAAATGCGGTTTATCGAATCATTAACGACCTGACGCGACTTGGGGCGCACGTTGTGCACAAGGGGAATGCCTTGGTGCACGTTTCTGGTCACGCTGCAGCTGGCGAACTTTTGTACTGCTACAACATAGTTAAACCAAAAAATGTAATGCCAATCCATGGTGAGTGGCGACACTTGAGAGCTAATGCAGACTTGGCAATCAAAACCGGAGTGCCTGAGTCAAGAGTGATGCTTGCAGGTGACGGAATTGTCGTCGATCTAGTAAATGGTAAAGCCAACATTGTTGGCGCAGTTCCTTGTGGCTATGTCTATGTTGAAGGTTCCACGGTCGGAGAAGTATCCGAATCGCTGTTAAAGGATCGCAGGGTACTTGGTGAAGATGGATTCCTATCCATTGTTGCGGCGATAGATTTTGCCGAGCGTAAAGTTATTGCCGGACCGCAGATTCATGCCAGAGGGTTTAGTAAAGAAGAAAGTGTCTTTGAAGAGATCTTGCCAAAGATTAAATCAACACTTGAAGCTGCGCTTGCCGATGGTGTGACCGATACCCATCAATTAGGACAAATGGTGCGCAGGGTAGCTGGAAAGTGGGTAGGAGAAAAGCATCGCCGTCGCCCAATGATCGTGCCATTGATAATTTCCAATTAACTCAAGCGCTTTAGCCAAAGAATTCCGACACGCCGTAACTCTTGGTGCCAGTGTTACTGGAGTGTTTCGGATATATTTGTTATATGGCTTCCCCGTCAGCAGCAAAGACTCGTCCGCGCAGCTCATCAGCATCCCGTCCACAAGGAAGAAATTCCGCGTCTGGGCGTGCTCCAGTTAAACCACGAAAGAGCTCAAAGCCTTCTGCGATAACCACCATGTTCCAGGGTCTGCGTAAGTTCGCGACTGCAATTTGGCTGGGTATCGCCCATGTGATCGGCGCTATTGCACGCGGCATCGGCAAGAGCGCAAGAGACCTTGACCCTGCACATCGCCGTGACGGCTTGGGACTTCTCTACCTATCTTTAGCAATCGTTGTTGCCGCAGTTATTTGGTTTGATGTGGCTGGATTTGTATCAGGTGTTGTTACAAGTGTGGTTACCGGCGCTGTCGGTATCTTCGATGTTCTAGCTCCAGTTGCATTGCTAGTTATTGCAGTTCAAACTTTGCGTCATCCAGACGCACCGTCCCAAAAGAAGGGTCGACTAACCATTGGTTGGACGCTACTTTCCTTAAGCGTGATGGGCATTGTTCACATCTATCGTGGCAATCCAATTCCATCATCTGGGGCTGGCGCAATGCGCGAAGCATCTGGTTGGGTTGGCTGGGCGATCACGGCACCATTTGTAAGTGCTGCCGGAACTATTGTTACCGTTTTATTGCTTCTTGTAGTTTCGTTCTTTTCGATTTTGATCATTACTGCTACACCAGTTAACGCAATTCCAACAAAGATTCACTCGATCGTAGCCAAGTTCCAGCGCACTGCTGTAGCGGATGAAACTGAAATGTCACATCCAAACGTTGATGATATTACGGCTGCCCAGGCACAATTGGCCTTAGATCTATCGGTTTCTCCAAATCGCACTTTGTTCAGTCGTCTTCGTCGCAAGAATTCCAAGCCATCAGATGTTGAACCGGCTTTAGCAATTGGAGAGCTAGCAGGGGATGCGCCATTTGCAACTCCAGTTGTAAGCAATGCGGTCATTGAAGAAGAAGTTGAACTTGTAGCTGTAGTTGAAGACGTCACTCAGATGAACACAATTGCGGTGGATGTTTTAGCTCCAGTTGTTGAGCACGAAACTCAAGCGGTTTCCTTGATTACCGAGGCTCCTAAAGCTCCAGTGAATGCGTCGTCACAACCAGCTTCGATGCTTGAAGTCAAGCCAGTTAAGTCTGAGCAACTTCAATTTGTGTCAGCTTCGAACTACAAGTTGCCAAGTGAATCGCTACTTAAGCCAGGTGCGATTCCTAAGGCACGTACTGCTGCAAACGATGCAGTTATTGAGGCGCTAACTCAGGTTCTTGAACAATTTGATATTGACGCGAAGGTAACTGGATTCCAGCGCGGCCCAACTGTGACTCGCTACGAAGTTGAACTTGGTCCAAAGGTGAAAGTGGAACGTGTAACGGCATTAAGTAAGAACATTGCTTATGCAGTTGCCAGTGCAGACGTAAGAATTCTTTCCCCAATTCCTGGCAAGAGCGCAATTGGTATTGAAATCCCTAATACCGATCGTGAAGTTGTCTCACTCGGCGATGTAATGCGAAGCGCCGAAGCAGCAGGGGATGATCACCCAATGTTGGTCGGTCTTGGTAAGGATGTTGAAGGCGGATTCACCGTAGCAAACCTTGCCAAAATGCCACACCTCTTGGTAGCGGGAGCTACCGGTGCCGGTAAGTCCGGTTGTATGAACGCGCTAATTACCTCAATTTTGATGCGAGCAACTCCAGATGAAGTCCGTATGGTTTTAATCGATCCAAAACGTGTAGAACTAACTGCGTATGAAGGTATCCCACACTTAATTAGTCCGATCATTACAAATCCTAAGAAGGCAGCAGAAGCGCTTGCCTGGGTTGTTAAAGAGATGGAAGCTCGTTACGACGATCTTTCTGCTTACGGATTCCGCCATGTTGATGACTTCAATAAGGCAGTTCGTGGTGGCAAGGTTTCTCCACCAGAAGGTTCACAACGAGTTCTCCGCCCTTACCCATACTTACTTGTCGTTGTAGATGAGCTTGCAGATTTAATGATGGTCGCTCCACGCGATGTAGAAGACTCGGTAGTTCGAATCACACAGCTGGCTCGTGCTGCCGGCATTCACCTAGTTCTTGCGACTCAGCGTCCGTCCGTAGATGTTGTTACTGGCTTGATTAAAGCCAACGTACCTAGCCGCTTGGCATTCTCAACTTCCAGCCTTGCTGATAGTCGAGTGATTTTGGATCAGCCTGGTGCCGAAAAATTGGTTGGTCAGGGCGATGGTTTGTTCCTGCCAATGGGAACTTCCAAGCCAATTCGAATTCAGTGCTCATGGGTTACCGAAGCAGAAATTCGCGCAGTGGTTGCACATGCAAAGGGACAGATGGCACCGCAGTACCGCGAAGACATCGTGGCTCCGATTGCAGCTTCCCGAGAGATTGATGGAGACATCGGAAACGACCTCGATGACTTACTAGCAGCCGTTGAATTAGTGGTTTCTACTCAGTTCGGTTCAACTTCTATGCTGCAGCGCAAACTTCGAATTGGTTTCGCTAAAGCCGGACGATTAATGGATCTAATGGAATCTCGAAACATCGTGGGTCCATCTGAAGGCTCAAAGGCGCGCGAGGTATTAGTAACTGCTGAAGATCTAGCGGGAACAATTGCATTGATCCGCGGCGAGTAGGCTTCACAGCGTGACCGCTAATCCTCGTGTATCTATAGTTTCTCTAGGTTGCTCACGTAACGACGTTGATTCTGAAGAACTTGCTGGTCGATTAACTGCCGATGGCTGGAACTTAGTTGCTGATGGTGAAGCAACCGATTTAGTACTCGTTAACACTTGCGGATTTATTGAGCAAGCTAAGAAAGATTCGATTGACACAATTTTAGAAGCTAGTGAATTGCTTGCCGGTAATGGCAAAGTAGTGGCCGTCGGCTGCTTGGCACAAAGATACGGCAAGGAACTTGCGGCCGAACTTCCCGAAGCAGATGCAGTGTTGAGTTTTGACGATTATGCCGAGATCGGTTCCACGCTTCGAAAAGTTCTAGCTGGGGAAAGTATCGTTCCACATACTCCAGGAGATCGAAGGAAGTTACTTCCAATTTCACCAGCTGATAGGCAGTTAGCCAGCGAAGATGTCTCAACGCCAGGCATGGGGCCGCATGTGTATCGCAAACGTCTTGAGTCCACACCTTGGGCGCCGCTAAAGATTGCCTCTGGTTGCGACCGCAGATGTACCTTCTGTGCGATCCCGGCTTTTCGTGGCTCATTCGTTTCGCGTGATCCAGGTGAGATTTTTGAAGAGGCTGCTTGGCTTGGTGAAAATGGCGTTCGTGAACTTCTTTTAGTTAGTGAGAATTCAACTTCATATGGCAAAGACCTTGGGGACTTGAGGTTGCTCGAAAAACTCTTACCTCTTTTGGTGCAGCCAGAAGGAATTGAATGGGTTCGGGTTTCATATTTACAGCCCGCTGAAATGCGCCCAGATCTAATCAGCGTGATCGCTAATACTCCTGGCATCGTTCCTTACTTTGATCTGTCATTTCAACATGCCAGCAATGCGGTATTGCGCCGGATGAAGAGATTTGGTGGAACTGACAGCTTCCTAGATCTATTGAGTGCAATTCGAATTCATAACCCACTGGCTGGAGCGCGAACCAACTTCATTGTTGGCTTCCCAGGGGAAACTGACGAAGACGTCACTGAATTGATTAACTTCATCGAAGGCGCACGCCTAGATGCAATCGGCGTATTTGCTTATTCGGACGAAGATGGCACGGCAGCTGTAAAACTAGATGGTCACCTTCCGGAACACGAAGTGCAAGCCAGACACGAAGCCGTGAGCAGGGTAGCTTTGCGCGTCAGCGAAGATGTTGCGCGCAGCCGCATCGGGCAAGAAGTTTCGGTGTTAATTGAAGAAGTCGGAAATCAAGGGCGAAGTGAACATCAAGGCCCTGAGGTTGATGGCTCGACAACCGTTGAGACAGCCGAACAATTGCCAATTGGAACTATCGTTCGAGCGGTTGTAATCGATGCAATCGGCGTTGATTTAGTTGCTAAGCAGATTCAGTCATGACGCACTTACCAACTCCAGATCACTTAGGCGATCCAAACAATGAAGTTCCGATTTTGAACATTCCAAACCTGCTTACGGTGGCTCGATTGTTCATGGTTCCAATTTTTGGATACTTAGTTCTGGCAGTTGAGCAAACAGATTCGGCGCAGTGGGCGAGTGCTGCTGTGTTTTTGATTGCAGCATTGACTGACTTGGTAGATGGAGTTTGGGCCAGACGCTATGGCTTAGTTACAAACTTTGGAAAGATCGCTGATCCGATTGCAGATAAAGCATTGATTGGCACGGCATTGATTGCGCTATCGATCCAAGGTGAAATCGCATGGTGGGTAACTGGAGTAATCATCTTTAGAGAAGTTGCCATTACTTTGTTGCGATTCTGGGTTATTAAGCAAGGAGTTATCCCAGCCAGTCGCGGTGGAAAAGTTAAAACCGTAAGTCAGATTATTGCGATAGTGGCATTCCTAATTCCACTCAATGGCTGGGTTGACGCCGTTGCTCAAACGTCGCTAGGTGTTGCCTTGGCACTAACAATTACTACTGGAATCGACTACGTGTTAAAAGCGCGAGTTCATCCACGCAGTAGTTAAAGTCTTTGGCATACTAGGCGAATGAAACGAGCCGCATAATGACTACCGACATTGATTCCTTAGCTGTAACTGTCGTGTTTGCAATGCAAGGACGCACTGTAGCAACAGCCGAGTCGATTACCGGTGGCCAACTTGGTTCGACGATTACTTCGATTCCAGGCGCCTCCCAGATTTTTCGCGGTGGAGTTATCGCTTATGCAACAGACTTGAAGTCCAGTTTGTTAGGCGTATCTGAAACTTTGCTGGCTGAAGGTGGAGCCGTACAGGCGCAAGTGGCATTAGAAATGGCTACTGGCGTTGCAAGCAAGTTAAATGCGGATTTTGGATTGGCCGTAACTGGCGTTGCTGGTCCGGCGTCGCAAGATGGTCACTTGCCAGGCACGGTTTTTGTTGCTTGCGTGATGCGTGATGAGCAAGGAACCGTAATTGATTCGGCAGTAGATGAGCTACATCTGTTTCCCGAGACTGATGATCCAAGGGATGCACGAGATCAGGTAAGAGAAGAGACGGTCGCTGCAGCCCTTGAGCTTTTGCTCACAATGCTCTAAATACGTCTCCAATGTCTCGAATGTCAGGGTTTATCCCCAGATTTATTGGGCATAACTAACGACAAGACGCAAACAACGGATTCTTGATATGATGAAGGAATGGAACGCGATATGACTCAGCAACAGGTTATGAATACCTCAGCAAGATCTGCCGCGACTCCAAATCAGTTCCCTCTGACTCACACCGTAAAGATCGCGGATCCGAGTGCCACTCCGGTCTACGGCAAGAAGATGATTCTTATGCGGCAGGTCATTGGCGAAGAATTGCGCCGTCGCCGCAATGAACAAGGACGAACCTTGCGTGACGTATCTCGCGATGCTCAGGTCTCATTGGGTTACTTGTCAGAACTAGAACGCGGCCAAAAAGAGGCATCTTCGGAGCTTTTGGCAGCTGTCTGCAATGCTTTAGACACCCCGCTTTCCAGCTTGCTAGCCGGAGTAAGCACTGAGGTATCCCGGCGCGAAGCCATGATGGCTGACCGTTTTTCTATCGCTTAATTTTCTCCAACGCAAGAACATTACTAAAGCCGAATAGTGGCAATCTGATAGTTATGTCAGGTAAGTTCAAAGTGTGTCTGCTGCTAATCCATCACAAATTCAACGGCACATTAATGGTTATCTAGATCATTTACTTGTCGAACGTGGGCTAGCTAAGAATTCCATGTCTGCGTATCGTCGGGATTTGGCTCGGTACCAAGAGTTTCTGGAAAGTCGCCGGATCACAGAGTTTTCGGGCGTTACAGCAAATGAAATCTCGGAGTTCTTAATCAGATTAAGACTCGGCAGCGACCAGCATCCTGCGTTGGCACCCTCCTCAGCTGCCCGAACCTTAATTGCGGTTCGCGGTCTGCATGCGTTTTTAGCAAAAGAAGGAATTACTACCTCTGACTCGGCTCGAGCCGTTAAGCCACCAGGCATATCTAAACGTCTACCTAAGGCTTTGACTTTTGCAGAAATTGAGAGATTGCTAGCCGCAGTTGGGGCTGGAAGTGATTCTGATTTGTCGGTTCTCATGATGCGGGATCACGCACTGCTGGAATTGCTTTACGGAACTGGCGCGCGCATATCTGAGCTAACAGACTTGAGTTTGGACGATGTTTCGACACTTTCCAAGGACCTACCGATCCTGCGCCTTAAGGGTAAAGGAAATAAGGAGCGACTCGTTCCGGTGGGATCCCACGCGCTGCGAGCTTTAGAACGTTATTTGGTTCGAAGTAGGCCAGTGCTGTCAGGGAAATCAACCTCTAGTTCGGCGCTATTTTTGAATGCTCGGGGCTCAAAGCTATCCCGACAAAGCGCGTGGACAATTCTGCAGGCAGCCGCGCACCGTGCGGATCTGGCCGGCAAGGTTTCACCGCACACCATGAGGCACTCGTTTGCCACGCATTTACTGGAAAATGGCGCCGATGTCCGAGTTGTTCAGGAGCTTTTAGGGCACGCGTCAGTCACCACGACCCAGATCTACACTTTGGTGACTGTTGACCAGTTGCGTGAGGTTTATGCCACGGCCCATCCGCGAGCCCAAGCTCGGTAATTCGGGCCCAATTTCGAGTGCGACACCAACGCAAAAGCCACCTTGCATCCCAGTGTTTATTGGGAAAAGGGCTTAATCTAAAGTAGTCGTAACTTCCTCAGCGACAATCAATTCTGGCTCGACGGAATATTTCTGTTGGCCACGTGTGTGCTGGGAAGGATAGTTATGACAGTTCCAATTCCTCAGGATCAGAGTTTAAGCGATCCATTAGCTGCCACAGCAATGCCAGTTTCGGCCCCGATAGCAACCGAATCAACGCCAGTTTTGCCAATTGATCATGAAGCTTCAGTAACGCCAATTGTGACTACCGAAGAAACAAAGACTCCTGGCGTGATCCTCGGGCTAACTGGTCGACCACTTCCAACTTTTAGCGCGCCTAAACCTTTGTCGAGTCATGGTCCGGCGTACATCATTGCAATGACAAATCAAAAGGGCGGTGTTGGTAAAACAACAACCACAATCAATCTTGGCGCAGCTCTAGCTGAAGCAGGCAGAAAAGTTTTGATGGTTGATATGGATCCACAAGGTTCACTTTCAATCGGTCTTGGTGTTAACCCAGATGATCTTGGTGGCAAGCGAACTGTCTACGACATGTTGATGGATTCAAGTTCGGTACCTGCATCAGATGTTGTAATGAAGACCTCGGTAGCCGGTCTTGATTTGTTACCAGCAAACATCCAATTGAGCGCTGCTGAATTGCGACTTGCCGGTGAAGTAGCGCGTGAATACGCACTTGATCGAGCATTTGAATCAGTGCGTCCGCTTTATGACTACATCTTGATCGATTGTCAGCCTTCACTAGGTCTGCTAACCGTTAACGCGCTAACTGCTGCTGATGGCGTAGTAATTCCGATGGAATGTGAGTTCTTTGCGCTTCGTGGAGTTGAAATGCTTCGGGAGACAATTACCAAGGTGCAAGAGCGCCTAAACAATCGTTTAACTATTGATGGCGTACTTCCAACCATGGTTGACGCG
The DNA here is from genome assembly GCA_036796575.1 of Candidatus Nanopelagicales bacterium. GTDB lineage: Bacteria > Actinomycetota > Actinomycetes > S36-B12 > UBA5976 > UBA5976. The sequence goes on from DAIRCR010000003.1 coordinate 183,564, forward strand.
CGTACTTTGCACACCAGAGAAACAATTCAAGCTGTGCTTGATGCGTTTGGAGATTCGGTATTCCATACCACCATCAGCCGCACGGTTAAGTTCCCAGAAACAACAAAAGCTGGTGTTTCGATAATTGAGCAAGCACCAAACTCATCCGGTGCCCAGAATTATCGCAACCTTGCTTGGGAACTTGTATCTCGCCTAGAGGCCCAAGGCTCGGTTGCTAAGTAATGTTTGCGGCGTCTGCCGAGCCTGATCTAAAGACCGCTGCGCCGGAAGAAACTTCAGACTCATTTGTAGTTTCCTTAGAAGAATTCTCGGGACCGTTTGATGTACTGCTTTCATTAATTGCTAAGCATCGACTAGATGTAACAGCACTTTCGCTGCACCAAGTAACCGATGATTTTCTGGCTTACATCAAAGCGCGCGGAGACGAGTGGACGCTTGATGAGGCAACCGAATTCTTAGTAATTGCTGCAACGCTGCTGGATCTAAAGGCTGCACGTTTAATTCCTGGTGGGGAAGTCGAAGACGAAGAAGATATTGCGATTCTCGAGGCAAGAGATCTTTTGCTTGCCCGCTTGTTGCAGTATCGAGCATTCAAGGAAATGTCGGCTGACTTTAAGCACCGGCTTGCAACGGCTGGTCGTCAACATCCACGGGCGGCTGGACTTGATGAAGAGTTCGCCAAGTTGCTTCCGGAAGTTGAATTGGGAATGGGCCCGGATGACTTTGCCAACTTAGCCGCTCGAGCGCTGGAACCTAAGTTGCCTGACATCATCTCGGTCGCACACATTCACGCTGCAAGAGTTTCGGTACGTGAGCAAGCAGCAATCATTGTAGAAAGACTGCGCAGAGTTGGGCAAGCATCATTTAGAACTCTGACTCGCGATTGTGATACTACTTTGCTAGTTGTTGCACGATTCTTAGCCTTACTTGAAATTTATCGCGATGGTCTGGTTACTTTTGATCAACCAACACCGCTGGGAGAGCTATACGTTAGATGGATCGGGGATGATGACCTTGATGCAAATTCGTTGCGAGAGATTGATGAGTTTGATTCCACTGAAGTGCAAGATTTTAGAACCCAATTGGGTGACGTTGAAGCTAGCGAGCAAGTAGATGACGAGATAGGTGACCAGCCAAATGAGTGACGAAACAGTTGAATTAATCGATGGCGAATCCGCTACTGAAACCGAGCTAGACGATGGCATTTCATTAGGTGCACCATCGATCCGCGCTGCACTAGAAGCTTTGTTAATGGTTGCCGAAGAACCAATGAGTTCATCTACCCTTGCGACTCTGACGCGAACTCCGGAAGAAGTGGTCGTCACTACTCTGCACGATCTTGCACAAGAATACGCCGTTCAAGAGCGGGGTTTTGACTTGCGTGAGCTTGGTGGTGGCTGGAGATTCTGGACCAGAGATAACTGTGCGCAGGTTGTAGAAAGATTTGTACTTGATGGTCAACACGGCAGACTTTCCCAAGCGGGCTTAGAAACTTTAGCAGTCGTTGCATATCGTCAGCCGGTTACTCGATCAAGAATTTCTGCAATCAGAGGAGTAAACGTTGACGGCGTAGTTCGCACTTTAGTCACACGAGGATTGATCGAGGAAACTGGACACGATCACGAGACTGGTGCGCACCTATATCGCACAACTACTTACTTCTTAGAGCGACTAGGTCTTAAGTCCTTAGATGAACTGCCGCCTATCGCCGCACACTTGCCAATGCCTGACAATGTCGAAGAAGTTTTAGATTTAGCGAATAACTAGCCAGACATGGAAGAGAACGAAGTTCGCTTGCAAAAAGTTCTGGCCAGTGCCGGACTTGGGTCGCGGCGAAAGTGTGAGGAGTTCATAACGGCTGGCCGCGTGACTGTTAACGGCGAAGTTGTCGATGAGTTGGGCTCAAGAGTTGATCCCGACGTTGACATCATTCACGTGGACGGAGTTCGAATCGCGCAAACCAGTGGACATATAGTTGTAGCTTTAAATAAACCACGAGGTGTCGTGACGACAATGTCAGATGATCAAGGTCGCGAATGTGTTGGCGATTTAGTGGCCGAGTATGAACAGCGCCTATTTCATGTTGGCAGACTTGATGCCGACACTGAAGGCTTACTGTTGTTAACTAATGACGGCGAACTAAGCCAAAGACTTGGTCACCCTTCGCACGGCATCGTAAAGACCTATTTGGCAAGAGTCTCGGGGCGAGTTTCAAAAGAAGACATTGCACGAATAATTTCTGGGTTTCCGATCGAAGGCGCCCCAGTTGCAGTCACGGATTGCAAGATCTATGAGAGTGGCAAAAACCAGACCGTGGTGCAAATTTCGATCCATGAAGGTCGCAATCGAATTCTGCGTAAGCTTTTCGACGAACTTGGTTATCCAATTCAAGACCTGGTGCGAACCAAAATTGGACCGATTTCCCTTGGAAGTTTGAAATCAGGTCACTTGCGCTTGCTGGAAAACCGAGAATTGGGAAAACTCTATAGTTCAGTTGGGCTCTAGAATCTAACTATGAATGTAAGAGCCATTAGGGGAGCAACCTGTCTGCAGCGCGATGACGCGACGGAAATGGCTGAAGCGGTAACAGAATTACTCCTGGAATTAATGTCTCGTAATTCCATTTCAACCGATGACTTAATAAGCGTGCTCTTCACTTCAACACCTGATTTACATAGTGCGTTTCCCGCAGCAGCAGCGCGTGGAGTTGGACTTGCTGATGTGCCCCTCATTTGTGCTCAAGAAATTGACGTTACAGGAGCTATGGAAAAAGTAGTACGAGTCATGGTTCAGGTTCAGACCGAACTGCCGAGGTCAGAAATCAAACATGTTTACTTGCGAGGCGCGGAAGCGCTTCGACAAGATATTGCGCAATAAGTCGAATGCAGATTTAAATCATGTCTCAGGATAAAAACGTACTTGTTGTAGGCACTGGCCTGATCGGAACTTCAATTGCGCTTGGACTTACGGCGCAAGGACTGAGAGTCTTTCTCTCTGACATTGATTCCGTTGCACTCGATAACGCAATCAAAGTCAGCGGCGCTGCGCAGTATGCAAATCAGGACATCGCAGTAGTTTTTGTGGCGACACCGCCTGCGAGTGTTGCCAAAGTAATTGCCGCGGCAGTTGTAGATCACCCAAATGCAGTAATCACAGATGTGGCAAGCGTTAAGGGATCAATATTTAGAGAACTTGAACAACTAGGCACCCCTGGTTGGGATCGAATTGTTGGTGGACACCCAATGGCCGGCCGTGAAGTTTCGGGCGCAATTGGTGCGCAGGGAAACCTATTTCTGGATCGCCCATGGGTTATTGCAAGCAGTGACTTAACGTCCCCAGAGGCAATTGCAACTGTTAAAGATTTAGTGGAGTCACTTGGGGCGTTTCCGATTGTGCGAAGTATCGAGGAACATGACCGAGCTGTTGCCTTGATTTCGCACACACCACAAGTTGTGGCATCCGTTCTCGCTGGTGAGTTAATGGATGCTGAGAGTTCTTATATAGAACTAGCCGGCCAGGGGATTAGAGACACAATACGAATTGCCGGATCAGAATCGAATCTTTGGACGGAAATCCTGAGTGATAACTCAGAATTTATTGCCCAACAGGTCACTCAAGTTGCTAATCACTTATTGGAGTTTGCCTCCGCACTCGAAAAGGGCAATCGGGATTCGGTCACTGCAAAACTAATTAAGGGCAACAAAGGCAGAGATCGGTTACCTGGAAAACACGGATCGTCACAACAATCCACTGCGATCTTGGCGGTTCGACTTGATGACAAACCAGGTGAACTGGCACGACTATTTACTGCCGCCGCTCAGGCAAATGTAAACCTTGAGGATGTTCGAATCGATCACTCACTTGGACATCCAACTGGATTGGTTGAACTAACTGTGGCACCAAGTTCAGCTTCAGTTCTAAAGCCCGCGCTGGAACTTGAAGGTTTTGTAGTTATCTCCTAACTCAGTGAATTTTGTAGTTATTTCTTAACTAAGCGACTGGGTAGACTGTTCTATATGCCCAATCCGCTCATAATCGCCATAGATGGCCCGAGCGGTTCCGGTAAATCCAGCGTTTCCCGTGCGGTAGCAACTGAATTGGGTCTGGATTACCTAGATACCGGAAGCATGTATCGGGCTATGACCTGGTTTATCCAGGATCTAGGTGTCGACGTTAATGACGCACAAACGGTGGCTAAGTCGGCACGAGCTGAAGTAATTCAACCAAGTATTGATCCGAGCGAGCCAGGTATCCGAGTCGCTGGTCGTGATGTATCACTTGAAATCAGAGGTCCGGAAGTTACCCAAGGAGTAAGTGCAGTCAGTGCGGTCCCTGAAGTACGCAAGCTTATGGTCAACCTACAGCGCGAGATTGCTGCGAATTCAAAGACTGGAATTGTTGTTGAAGGTAGAGATATCTGCGCTGTTGTGTTGCCAGAGGCACCAGTTCGACTGTTTATTACTGCTGATCCTGAGGCACGAGCAAATCGTCGGGCCAAAGAAATTGGCGCCGAAGTTACCGCTACTCAATCTGACTTAGAAAAGCGGGATTTGGCAGACTCCACAAGAGCTGTTTCACCACTTGAAGTTGCGCCAGGTGCTCGGGTAATCGACACCACCTATATGGAACTTAGCGAAGTCATTGCCCAAGTAGTAGACATTGCGAGGGCAGCACATGGATAACGAATTAGACCCAAACGCTGAGACCATCATTTATGACGTTGCGGGTGATGCAATTGAACTCGATGACTCAGTCGAGATTCCAGAGCACTGGGAAGATCTAACTGAATCTGAATACACCGCATTACTTGATCAACTAGGTATTCCGTCCGATGAACTAATGGATGAGCCAGACGACTTATCTAATCTGCCAATTGTCGCCGTTGTTGGACGGCCAAATGTTGGAAAATCTACTTTGGTTAATCGCATCATTGGCAGACGCGAGGCAGTTGTTGAGGATACTCCTGGCGTCACTCGAGACCGCGTCAGATACGAATCCGAATGGAATGGCGTTCCGTTTATTGTGGTTGATACCGGCGGCTGGGAACAAGATGCAGTTGGAATGAGCGCGCAGGTTTCAGCCCAAGCCGAAGCCGCAATCAATTCCAGCGACGTTGTTATCTTCGTGGTTGACGCGACAGTCGGCGCGACCGATGCTGACGAACAAATCGTCAGAGTCCTGCGCCAAGCGAAAGTGCCAGTCATCTTGGTTGCAAACAAAGTAGATGATGAACGAGCCGAGTTAGAGGCAACCAGACTTTGGTCGCTAGGACTAGGGGAGCCATACACAGTTTCGGCGCTCCACGGTCGCGGTAGTGGGGACTTACTAGATGTTGTACTTGCTGCTTTTCCGGAAGACGGTTCTGGCCAAGCGCGCCCACGCGGACCACATCGCGTGGCGCTGTTAGGCAAACCTAATGTTGGTAAATCTAGTTTGCTAAATGCCCTAACCGGAGAAAAGCGCGCGGTTGTCGACAGTGTCGCTGGCACAACTGTTGATCCCGTCGATGAATTAGTCGTAATGGATGACGAAGAATGGATCTTGGTTGACACTGCTGGTATTCGTCGCAAATCTAAGAACGCATCGGGACATGAATACTTTGCAACACTGCGAACAAAATCAGCACTTGATAAAGCTGACGTTGCAGTTGTCTTACTTGATGCAAGCGCGCCATTAACTGAACAAGATCTTCGAATCATTTCAATGGTCGTTGAGTCTGGCCGAGCTTTAGTAATTGCATTTAATAAATGGGATCTAGTTGATGAAGAACGTCGATACTACTTAGAGCGTGAAATCGAACGGGACTTAGTACAAGTTGCTTGGGCGCCTCGAATTAACTTCAGCGCAAAAACAGGTTGGCACAAAGATCGTCTGGTTCCTGCGTTGCGCTCTGCCATTGCCGGCTGGGAAACTCGTGTTCCTACTGGTCGCATGAACGCATTTCTGGCAGAGATCGTGGCAAGCCATCCGCACCCCGTCCGTGGTGGTAAACAGCCAAAGATTTTGTTTGGAACTCAAGCCAGTGTGGCTCCGCCAGTTTTTGTGCTCTTTACATCTGGGTTCCTCGAGGCTGGATATCGCCGATTTGTCGAGCGCAGATTCCGTGAGGAATTTGGCTTTGTCGGGTCTCCAATCGTGATAAACCTACGAATTCGGGAAAAACGTCGTCGCTAACGGGCTACAAATGTCGGATTTTGTTGAAATTCAGTGGCTTCCAGGTAACGAACCCGTAACTCCTGCAGATCTAGACTCGTTTACCTTGAATTATCAAGGCTTTTACAGTTACTTTAGGGATGCCCGAAAAGAATTCGTCGGGCCAACGAGAGGAAATACAAATGATCAAGCCGATCAAAATCGGTGCACTAGCTGTTGCTGGCGCACTTGCACTTGCTGCTTGCAGCGGTGGCAGCGGTTCTGCTGGTGGCGCACTTGTAGTGGGTACAGATCTTCCATTGCAGGGTGCATCAGCTGATGCGAGCAAGTCAACCAACGAAGTCGCAGCACTTGTTCTTGAACAAGCTGGCGGCAAAGCTGGAGACTTCGCTGTCGAAATCAAGGAATACGATGACTCAACAGCTGCTAAAGGCTCATGGGATGACGCACAGTGCTCAAAGAATGCGTTAGATCACGTAGCTAACGAAAATCAAGTTGCTGTTATGGGTACTTACAACTCCGGTTGTGCAAAGATCATCATCCCAGTTCTTAACGAAGCTGGTATGCTAATGGTCTCCCATGCAAACACTTACCCAGGTCTAACTATCGAGTGGGATAAGGGCGAACCAGGTCTTTACTACCCAGGTGGAGCTCGTAACTACGCTCGCGTAATTGCACACGACGGTTTCCAGGGAACTGCTGCTGCTCGTTTCTTGTTTGACGAAAAGGGTGTAAAGACTCTTGCTGTTATCGATGACACTCAGGCTTATGGCAAGGGTATTGGCGATGCAGTTCAGAAAGAATTTGAAAAGCTAGGTGGAACTGTTAACCGTTACGGTTGGGATGCCAAGCAATCCTCATACATTTCAACTTTTGAGAAGATCAAAGCTGATGGATCAACCGCTGTTTACTACGCAGGTATTTATGACCTAAATGGTGGACAACTTGTCAAGGACAAAGTAACTGTTCTTGGCGATAACGAAACCTTCTTGGCAATGGCTCCAGACGGCTTCTCTGGCTACCCAGAGCTTCGTGAATTGGAACAGGGTCAGGGTCTTTGGTTGACATTTGCTGGCAAGTCACTTGATGGCATCATCAAGGGTGGCGGCGCTCCAGCTAAGTTCATCGAAGATTACAAGGCCAAGTACGGCGCAGTGCCAAACAGCTCATACGCAGTATATGGTGGCGTGGCAATGCAGGTTATCCTTAAGGCAATTGCAGCATCAGACGGTACCCGTCAGGGTGTTCTTGATGCAGTCTTCAGTGGCGAACAAATTTGCCTTGAAGAGACTGAGTCAATCGCTGGTATGGGCTTCTGCATCAACCAGGAAAATGGTGACGTCGACACTGTTGTAATGACCTTGCAGCAGATGGTTGATGGAGCCGAAACTGACGTAAAGGTTCTGCCTGCAATCTAGGTAAAACAGTCTGTTTCAACTACTGTAAAGAACTTGAGTGGGATCGAAATGATCCCACTCAAGTTCTGCAATAAGCCGCTTTAATGAATAATTTTGATGTTATGCTAATCCAATTCACCAGCTTGGTGACCACGTAGAGGGAGAATTCGTCGATGACCTCGGTTACATCGGGTGTGGCTCGAAAGAAATCAATCACTCCAGGCAAGATTCTCATGAAGCTTTCCATGCTTTTGATTATCGCCGTAATTGTGTACTGGCTTGGTCTCAACCTTGTTAGCAACCCAACACAGTTTGCCCAAATCACTATCTATGGACTCACAAATGGCATGCTCTATGCCTTGATTGCACTTGGCTACACCCTGGTCTATGGAATCATCCAGCTAATCAATTTCGCACATGGCGATTTGTTTATGCTCACAGCAGTATTTAGTTTTGCAGTTCTGACGAATTTGTTTGGTGCACAAGGTCCTAGTGCCGTTAACTACGCGTTGTTCGCCGTTGTTCTATTGCTTACGATGATTTTTGGAATGGTCTTGAACGTATCGATCGAGCGTCTGGCTTACCGAAAGCTTCGTAATGCACCACCGCTCGCACCGCTAATTACAGCTGTGGGTGTGTCTTTCGTGCTTCAGTGGGTTGGCCTGAAGTGGATTGGCTCGCAACCAAAGAATGTTTTGACAGTTATCCCGGATTCGCAATATGAAATCGCAGGGATCATCATTTCGCTTCGAGGAATTGTGCTGTTCGCAGTAACAATTCCGATTTTGGTTTTACTTGCGTTCATCGTAGATAAAACGCGTCAAGGTCGTGCAATGCGCGCTACAGCTCAGGACAAAGACGCCTCGCGATTAATGGGAATTGACGTCAACAAGACAATTTCCTTCACATTTGCGATCGCAGGTGCCGCTGCCGGCGTTGCAGGAATTATGTATGCGCAGACTATTGGAACCGTTTCATATAACCTCGGTTTTCAACTAGGTCTGATTGCCTTCACCGCGGCTGTACTCGGTGGTGTGGGTAATCTGTATGGCGCGGTGCTCGGCGGAATTATCATCGGGCTGATTCAGAGTTATAACGATGGATTAAGCGTCGGACCAGGACAGCGCTGGTCGCAGACAATGGTATTTACAGTTCTTATCCTTCTCATGGTTTACCGTCCCGGTGGACTTTTGGGCGAAACAGCACAGGAAAAGGTTTAGCAATGTCAATTACTAACGCACCTGCTCACACCGCAGTCAATAGCAATAGAAAATGGGCTATCGGCTTTACCTCTGCCGTAGCTGTGATTTTCCTACTCAACCAGTTCGTGCTCCCAAGTGCTCCAAGCTCTGTGCAGCGATTCTTTAACGCATGGTTCTCGCTCTCCTCGATGGCTGAAATCATGATCTGGATTTTGATGGCTCTCGGTCTAAACATCATTGTTGGATACGCCGGTCTGCTTGACTTAGGTTATGTAGCTTTCTGGGCTCTCGGTGGGTATGTCGCCGGATGGTTAATGTCGCCGTTCCTTAGCAATTTCCAAATCAACTTTTTTGGAAACCCACGTCCTGGTTTAGAGCAAGGTATCCACTTCCACGTTTTCTTGGTACTGATACTCGGAGGAGTTTTCACAGCTATTTGGGGCGTTATCATTGGTGGCCCAACTCTTCGCCTAAAGAGCGATTACTTGGCCTTAGTAACACTTGGTTTCGGTGAGATCATTCCGCAGTTTATGTTGAATGGTGCCGACATTGGTGGTTTAAACGTCACTAACGGTGCTCAGGGTATTGGTGGCCTCGATGAAGTCAATATTTTCGGTCACACAATCGGAACTTTCGCGGTTGCTGAAAAGTTCTTAATGGTCTCTTTAATGGCCGGAGCGATGATCTTCTTCTCGATTCGCTTGCGTGATGGTCGTTTAGGCCGTGCTTGGCTTGCAATTCGCGAGGACGAACTAGCTGCGAGCATGATGGGCGTGCCACTTTGGCGCACAAAGTTCTCATCGTATGCAATCGGTGCCGTGGGTGGCGGTATCGGTGGCGTGGGCTTTGCGATTTTGGTTGGTGGTGTTTACGCAGACCGATTTAACTTCGTAATCTCAATCATCATTCTCTCGATGGTTGTCCTGGGTGGCATGGGTAATGTTTGGGGTGTCGTAGTCGGCGCCACGGTATTGGCGTGGGTTAACTCGGTTGGGTTGGTTCAATTTGGAGAATTGGTCAATAACACATTCAACACAGATTTCAATTTCCCTTCATACCAGTTCTTGCTGTTTGGGCTTCTTCTAGTTCTTATGATGTTGTTCCGCCGCGAAGGGTTCATTCCAGAAGCTCGAATTCGCTTGGTAATGAATGAAGAAAAGCTCGAAGACGATGAAAAGGTCTCCGGCGAAACAAAGAATGCGAGCAATTAAGTATGAGTCTTGACGGAAGAGCAGTATTAGATGCTCAAGATATTCGCGTTGAATTCGGTGGCTTGGTTGCCGTCGACGACGTGTCATTCACTATTCCAGAAGGATCAATCGTTTCTCTGATTGGACCTAACGGTGCGGGAAAGACAACATTCTTCAACGTTCTTACCGGTTTATACAAGCCAACAAGTGGTGCAGTGATTTTCGACAATGTTGAAATCACAGGTGACCCAGTGCATGAAATCGCTTCGGCAGGGTTGGCCCGCACTTTCCAAAACATTCGCCTGTTCGGCCTGATGACTGCCCAGGAAAATGTCATGGTTGCAATGCATTCCAAGATTAAGGCAGGCGTCTTCGCGACTATCTTCCGCACCAAAAAGCAGAAGGCAGAAGAAGCCGAGGCACGTCGCTTTGCCCAAGAACTTCTTGATTATGTTGGCATTGGTGATGTGACAAATGAATACGCACGAAATCTGTCATACGGTGATCAGCGTCGTCTAGAGGTTGCGCGTGCCTTAGCACTACGTCCGAAGGTGCTACTTCTCGATGAACCAACAGCAGGCATGAACCCTAATGAATCTGCGGCATTCGTTGACTTTGTGCGCAAGCTCAAGGCAGATAAGGGAATTAGTATTCTTCTTATCGAGCACGACATGAGCGTCGTTATGCAGGTTTCAGAGCGCATTACGGTTCTAGACCAGGGGCAAAAGATTGCTGAAGGTTCACCTGCTGAAATTAAGTCCAACTCAAGAGTTATTGAAGCCTACTTAGGTAAGAGCGGATCGGAGGCGAGCAAGTAATGGCACGTTTAAACACTCCTGTAATGCTCAAAATCAACGACTTAACTGTTGGTTACGGCGCGATCACGGCAGTCAAGGGTCTTACTCTTGAAGTCCGTGAAGGCGAGATTGTTTCACTTATCGGTTCTAATGGTGCCGGCAAGTCAACAACCTTGCGAACAGTCAGTGGCTTGTTGAAGCCAAAGACTGGAAGCATTGAGTTTCTCGGTGAAAAGATTGATGGAGTTGCTGGTCACGAGATCGTGGCCAAGGGCATCTGCCATTCTCCTGAAGGTCGACGCATCTTCCCAAAAATGACGGTGGATGAAAACCTTGATTTAGGTGCTTTCTTGCGTAAGGATACAGCTGCCGTTAAGGAAACGCGTGAACGTGTCTTGCAGTTATTCCCGCGCCTACAAGAGCGAATTAATCAGAAGGCTGGCACGATGTCCGGCGGTGAGCAACAGATGCTCGCAGTTGGACGCGCCCTCATGGGGGATCCAAAATTGCTTATTTTGGATGAACCGTCAATGGGTCTAGCCCCGGTTTTAGTGGATCTCATTTTTGAAACAATTGAAGAGATTCGTAAGTCGGGTGTGACAGTTCTTTTGGTCGAGCAGAATGCATTGGCTGCCCTTCGTATCGCTGACTATGCGTATGTGCTGGAATCTGGTCACCTAAAGCTTGAGGGTGAGGGCTCTAAGTTAGCTGATGATCCAGCCATCGCGCAGGCTTACCTGGGCGGTTAAGAATTCAAAAAAAGAAACCCTGCCATGTTGGCAGGGTTTCTTTTTTTGCTTAGGTTAGGCGACTAAGGCGACCAGCAGTGGCGCGATAACCAGTGCGGGCAACATGTTGCCAACTGGAATCTGGCGAATGTTTAGTAAGCGTAATGAGATACCTAGGATCAGCAATCCTCCAGTTGCGGTTAGCATCAACACTTGAACTTCAGACATGAAGTTGCCGAGTGCATAGCCAAGGGCGGTCAAGCTTCCTTGAAATACCAGAATAGTCAAAGCTGATGCTGCTACACCCCAACCAAATACTGAAGCGAATGCGATGGCAGCAAAGAAGTCCAGAGTTGATTTAAGTACCAGGATTTCATTTCCGCCACCAAGTCCATCGGTGATTGGCCCTAGAACTGACATAGCGCCAACGCAAAACAACAGGGACGCGGCCACAAATCCTTCAGTGAACTTGGACGAACCATCATTTGAGAACTGTGCCTTGAGGCGATCTCCAGCGCGTTCAAGTCGTTCTTCAATTTGCATGGCTGTTCCCAGCATTCCACCGACGACAATGCTTGCTAGAACTATCAAGACTGGCCAACCAGCGCCAAGAGTTTCACTTAGCAGCGGATCAGTAATTGAAGCGCAAGTCAGAACTGCAATCATTCCAGTGACTAATCCAAGTCCGTCCGTGACTACATCACGAATCTTTTCGGTTAACCGGTGCGCAATAAAGACACCCAATGTGGAGCCAATTAAGACTGCAATGATGTTGATGACCGTGCCAGACCCAAGAAACATGGAATTACTCTCTCATAAAGCGACTATGTACTAAGCAAGATCGCGAAGTAGACAAGTTAAGCGAGCAGTACAGATTCGCTTGTCTCGTTCATCAGTAATAACTACTTCGTACACTGCAATAGTGCGACCAAGGCTTAATGGGGTAGCAGTTCCAGTTACCTGACCACTGGTTGCGCTTCGATGGTGTGTGCCATTGATGTCTATTCCAACCACACTTCTAGTTGGTCCCGCATGTAGGTGGGCGCCAACTGAGCCGAGAGTTTCTGCCAGCGCCATAGAAGCGCCGCCATTGAGCAATCCAAACGGTTGAGTGTTTCCCTCAACTGGCATATGCCCAACCACCTTATTGGCGGTGGCAAAACTCACAGTAATCCCCATTCTTTCGGCCATCGCACCAATTGCGACGTCGCTTGCTTGGTTCTCTTGGTTCGAGCTCATGGGTACCCCTCTAGGATCAATACGTGGCTGATACATCTAAGTTTCTCATTTTGGACGGTCACTCGCTTGCCTATCGAGCGTTTCATGGACTGCCAGTCGAAAACTTTGCCACCAGCTCTGGTCAACACACCAATGCGGTTTATGGGTTTGTGTCCATGTTGGTCAATGTTCTAAAAGATCAGAAGCCTTCACATTTAGTGGTTGCCTTTGACATCTCTCGCCAAACTTTCCGAAGCGAAAGATATCCAGATTACAAAGCTACCCGAGCAAAGTCGCCTCCTGAATTCAAAGGTCAAGTCGAACTGATCAAACAAGTACTTGAATCCTTGAATATCGCTGTGGTTACCGCAGAGGGATTCGAAGCTGATGACATTCTGGCCACATTAGCCAAGAGCTGTGACTTTCCAGTACAGATTGTCAGTGGTGATCGTGACTCATTCCAACTAATTGATGACCGAGTAACCATTCTTTACCCTCGAAAGGGTATGTCGGATTTAGTTCACATGACGCCAGATGCTGTTTTTGAAAAGTATGGCGTCACACCGAAGCAGTATCGATCTTTGGCTGCCTTGGTTGGGGAAAGTAGTGACAACCTGCCAGGTGTTCCGGGTGTTGGTCCAAAGACAGCTGCTAAGTGGATTGCCGAATTCGGCGAACTCGAAAAGATTCTTGCCGTTGCTGAATCTATTGGTGGGAAAGTTGGCGAAGCCTTGCGCGCCAATTTGGATCAGGTAAAACTCAACTACGAACTAAATCGCTTAGTTGAAGATGCGCCAGTTGATAAGGCAATAGCCAGTTATGAAAAGCGTGGATATGACGCCAGCGTTGTTCATGCCACGCTTGACGCACTTGAATTCTCGGCCCTGCGACCTAGGTTGTTTGCAGCCTGGCCGAGTGGAGATGAATCTGGTTCAACTTCGGTGAGTACTAAGGCAGCAGGATCGGACAGCTCAACGCAAACAAAGGTGTCCGATAAAGCAGCTAAAGCTCAAAGCAAATCTGATGCGGCCGCCGAAGGTTTTGAAGTCGTCACAAAAAAGGTCAACGAAACGGATCTAGGCAAGTGGCTTAAGTCAGCTGGCACACCGATCGCGGTTGCTACAACAGGACATTGGGGCAGCGGTTCAGGACACATTGAAGCACTGGCGTTCGTCAATAGTTCAGGTGAGTCAGTCTGGTGCGCTGCAGTCGAGGGTGGCGAAACACTGGTTAACTGGCTGGCAAGTTCGGCAGACAAGATCTTTCACGATGCCAAGGGATCAATGCTGGCGTTCAATGCAATGGGAACCCCACTCAACGGCGTTACGTTCGACACTGCCATCGCTTCGTATTTAGTGTCACCTGGTGGCAGAAATTTTGAGTTAGCCGATTTAGTTATGCGCTACCTGGGTAAGTCACTTGATGCTGATCCATCCGAATCAAGCGCACAACTCTCGCTCGATTCTTCACTTGATATTTCCGGAGAGGCTTTAGCTAAGAACGCTCGAGCAACTTTGGACCTGAGTGAATTTCTGAAACTTGAATTACAAAAGCGTGGTGGCGAGAGTCTCTTTAATCAAGTAGAGATGCCCCTAGTTCCATTATTAGCTGAAATGGAAGCCTTTGGAATTGCCGTTGATGTTAAGGCGCTCAGGAAGCTGGAAGCCAGTTTTGAGGCCGATGCTGCGCAGGCAGTAAAGCAGGCACACGATTCAGTCGGCCATGAATTCAATCTCGGTTCACCTAAACAACTGCAAGAAGTTCTGTTTGAAGAACGTGGATTACCAAAGACGAAGAAGATTAAAACTGGTTACACAACTGATGCAGAATCGCTGCTTGGTCTATTAGCAAAGTTTCCAGATGATGAGTTGCTCACTGCGCTACTTCGATATCGTGAAGTGATCAAACTCAAGCAAACTGTTACTGGATTGCTTGCTGCTGTTCAGTCTGATAATCGAATTCACACCAGTTTCAATCAGATGGTCGCGGCAACCGGTCGACTATCCAGCACCGAACCTAATCTGCAAAATATTCCAATTCGTACTAATGAAGGTTTTGCGATTCGTGGCACATTTGTGGTTGGTAAAGATTTCGAAACGCTGCTTACTGCTGACTACAGCCAAATTGAATTGCGCGTAATGGCACACCTATCAAATGATCCAGGTTTAATTGCAGCGCTTAAGACTGGGGAAGATTTACACACCACGGTTGGATCTCAAGTTTTTGGTGTCCCGCCAGAAAAAGTTGATGCTGATATGCGTCGACAAATCAAGGCCATGTCATATGGATTGGCCTATGGGCTTTCGGCATATGGCTTAGCTCAGCAATTAAGTATCAGCAATGATCAAGCAAAGTCACTTATGAATACTTACTTCGAAAGATTTGGTGGCGTCCGGGATTACTTGGCTAACGTCGTAGTTGAAGCTCGAAAGCTGGGTTACACCGAATCAATTATGGGGCGCCGACGGTATCTTCCAGACTTGAATAGTGATAACCGACAGTTACGAGAAATGGCAGAGCGCATGGCGCTGAATGCTCCGATCCAAGGATCGGCTGCTGACCTCGTCAAGGTTGCGATGCTTCAGGTTGATGCTGCGCTTAAAACTGCTGGCGTTAAATCAAGATTGCTCCTGCAAGTTCATGACGAACTAGTCATCGAGGTGGCCAAGGGTGAGCTTGGGCAAGTGACTGAGTTGGTTGTACAAAACATGGGTGCTGTAGGGGATTTGTCGGTGCCTATGGAGGTTTCCACGGGAATCGGCACCTCCTGGGCCAGTGCGGGTCACTAAACCCATTGAAATAGGGCATATCGGTTTTGACCCAGCATTAGCGGGTGCCTATCCTTAGAAGGTTGCCATTTGCCCAAGGACAGACCTAGTTCCACGGGATCCGCAAGGAAAGAATGCAACATCCGCACTATTTCTATCCGCATCGAGGCAATAACTTAATGACTGTCACTACTGACAAGAGCAACTTCTCCACCGTCGACGATTTCGCATCAGCCGAAGAATTTATGGCCGCAGTCGACGCCACAATTAAGCCATTTAACGACGGTGACATCGTCGAAGGCATCGTAGTAAAAGTTAGTCGAGACGAAGTTCTCGTTGACATCGGCTACAAGACCGAAGGAATTATCCCTTCTCGTGAACTAAGCATCAAGCACGACATCGATCCCAACGAAGTTGTAACTGTTGGCGATGTCATTGAAGCTCTTGTTCTACAGAAGGAAGATAAAGAAGGTCAACTTATTCTTTCCAAGAAGCGCGCACAGTACGAACGCGCATGGGGATCGATCGAAAAGATCAAGGAAGAAGATGGCGTCGTTACCGGCACCGTCATCGAAGTCGTCAAGGGCGGCTTGATCATGGACATCGGTCTTCGTGGCTTCTTGCCAGCTTCACTTGTTGAAATGCGTCGCGTCCGTGACCTAGCGCCATACATTGGCAAGCAAATCGAAGCCAAGATCATCGAGCTAGACAAGAACCGCAACAACGTTGTGCTTTCTCGTCGCGCTTACCTAGAACAGTCACAGAGTGCAGTTCGTCACGGCTTCTTGAATCAGCTTGAAAAGGGACAGATCCGAAAGGGCGTTGTCTCCAGCATTGTTAACTTCGGTGCCTTCGTTGATCTTGGTGGCGTAGACGGTCTAGTCCACGTTTCTGAACTTTCATGGGAGCACGTAGATCACCCATCAAAGGTTGTCGAAGTAGGGCAAGAAGTAACTGTTGAGGTTCTAGAAGTAGATTTCGATCGCGAACGCGTTTCGCTTTCCTTGAAGTCAACTCAGGAAGATCCATGGCAGCACTTTGCTCGTACCCACACAATGGGTCAGGTAGTTCCAGGTGAAGTTACCAAACTAGTTCCATTCGGTGCTTTCGTTCGTGTTAGCGATGGCATTGAAGGCCTAGTTCACATCTCTGAACTTGCTGGTCGTCACGTAGAAATTCCAGAACAGGTTGTTCAGGTTGGTGACTCGACCTTCGTGAAGGTTATTGACATCGATCTAGAGCGTCGTCGTATCTCACTTTCGTTGCGTCAAGCAAACGAAGATGTAGATGCAGATGAGCCAGACTCATTCGATGCTGGCCTCTACGGCATGAATCAGTATGACGAAAACGGAAACTACATCTACCCTGAGGGCTTCGACCCAGACACCAACGAATGGTTGCCAGGTCACGAAGAAAAGAAGGCGGAATGGGAAGCTCAGTACGCTGCAGCGCATGCTAAGTGGGAAGCTCACAAGCTTGCTGTGGGCGAGTCAAAGAAGGCTGATGCAGCGGCCAGCGCTGATGCAGAAGTTCCAACTTCTTACTCCGGTGAATCAACATCCGAAGGAACACTTTCCGAAGATGCTGGCCTACAGGCACTAAGAACAGAATTGGCTGACAAAGCCGAATAATTCAAACTAGAAAAAGCGGTTGCCATTGACTTGATAGCCGCTTTTTCTATTCTCAAAGCCTGTAATTGTAATTGAGCCAATAGGGTAGTGACGTGTACCTAGGACTTTCTGGCGGAATCGGCAGCGGAAAATCAACGGTTGCCAAAATCCTGTCCAATTTGGGTGCAGTAGTTATTGATGCAGATGTCATTGCCAGGAAAGTGCTGGAGCCGGCCCAAGCTGGTTATCAAAGAGCGATTGAAGTGTTCGGGGAATCCATTTTGGACAGCGACCGAAAAATCGATCGAAAAAAGCTCGCAGAACGTGTGTTTCAAAACTCCGAAGAGCTAGCGAAACTAGAGGCGATTGTTCACCCTGCGGTGATTGCCCGAGTAGCGCAAATTCGTAACTCGCTTCCAGAATCAACTGTTGTGGTTTACGACACCCCGTTGTTGTTTGAAAAGAATCTGCAAGGGCAATTCGACAAGGTTTTGATAGTCGTAACTGATTCTGAGCATCGAAAAGCACGTCTGATCGAGCGTGGCTTAGAGATAACTGACATTGAAGCCAGAATCGCGAACCAGGCAACCGATGCCCAGCGCCGAACTGTCGCTGACTTTGTGATTGAGAACAATGGCACACCCGAACAGTTGCAAGACCAAGTCACCAAGGTCTGGCAACAAATTTCAGCGTAGTCTTGAGTTATGACCCGCCCGATTACCGACTTGCAACGAACCGTTGCACCATTTGAAGTAATCAGCGAATTCGTCCCAGCCGGCGATCAGCCTGCAGCCATTACTGAAATTGAAAAACGAATCCGCAACGGCGACAAAAACGTGGTGTTGCTTGGTGCAACTGGTACCGGAAAGAGCGCAACTACAGCTTGGCTAATTGAGCGGTTACAACGTCCGACCTTGGTCCTAGCGCCGAATAAGACATTGGCTGCGCAGCTTGCAAATGAATTTCGCGAACTGTTGCCCAATAATGCCGTTGAGTACTTTGTGTCCTATTACGACTACTACCAACCAGAGGCCTACATCCCACAGAGTGACACATTTATTGAAAAGGATTCATCAGTCAACGAGGAAGTAGAAAGACTGCGTCACAGTGCAACCAACAGCCTGTTAACTCGACGCGACGTAATTGTGGTAGCCAGTGTCTCTTGTATTTATGGTTTAGGCACCCCACAGGAGTATGTAGATCGTATGGTTCGCCTTAAAGTCGGCGAGAGCATTGACCGTGACTCTTTACTTCGGCGTTTAGTTGACATCCAATACAACCGCAATGACATCGCATTTACCCGTGGCACATTCCGAGTTCGGGGCGACACCATCGAGGTTTACCCAGTTTACGAAGAACATCCAGTTCGCATTGAGATGTTTGGTGATGAGATCGAGCGCTTGATGTCACTTCATCCAGTTACTGGTGAGATCCTCACTGACGATAATGAGATTTACATTTTTCCAGCTTCTCATTACACCGCGGGCCCAGAGCGAATGAATAGAGCCATCTCTGCGATCGAAGCAGAAGTTGCTATCCGAATTCCTGAACTAGAGAGTCAAGGCAAGCTACTTGAAGCCCAACGCATCAAGATGCGTACTTCCTATGACATTGAAATGATGCAGAATCTGGGATTCTGTTCTGGTATTGAAAACTATTCACGGCACATAGATGGCCGTGAAGCTGGCTCAGCTCCAAACTGTCTGCTCGACTATTTCCCCGAAGATTTCCTGCTGGTAATCGATGAGAGTCACGTAACCGTGCCACAGATTGGCGCCATGTACGAAGGTGATGCATCGCGTAAGCGAACTCTGGTTGAACACGGGTTCCGGTTACCTAGTGCCATGGATAATCGACCGCTTAAATGGCCCGAGTTTCTTGAGCGCGTTGGTCAAACCGTTTATCTATCGGCAACACCTGGACCATTTGAGCTAGGCGTTGTTAACAATGATGTGGTCGAACAAGTTATTCGTCCAACTGGACTTGTAGATCCAGAAATCATTGTTAAGCCAAGCAAGGGTCAAATTGATGATCTGATTCATGAAATTAGATTGCGCGCTGCCAATGGCACTCGGGTCCTTGTCACAACACTCACCAAGAAAATGTCTGAAGACCTAACGGACTATTTGCTGGAACAGGGAATTCGAGTGCGTTACTTGCACTCTGAGGTAGACACGTTGCGACGAGTTGAGTTACTTCGCGAATTAAGGCTAGGGGAGTACGACGTTCTGATTGGAATTAACTTGCTACGCGAAGGCTTGGACTTACCTGAAGTCTCATTGGTTGCAATTCTGGATGCAGACAAAGAGGGCTTCCTACGTAGTCACCGCAGCTTAATCCAAACCATTGGCCGTGCCGCTAGAAATGTTTCTGGTGAAGTCCATATGTATGCCGACAAAATCACGGACTCTATGCGAGTTGCAATTGATGAAACAAATCGTCGGCGAGAAAAGCAAGTTGCCTACAACTTAGAGCATGGCCTCGATCCACAGCCGTTGCGGAAGAAGATCGCTGACATCACAGACCTCATCACCCGAGAAGATGATGACACGGAATTGTTTATGGCTGATCAAAAGTCAGGCGTAAGAGTTCCAACTTCAGTCAGGGAGAGCTTGCGTAGTATTCCGGCTCGAGATTTGGGTGATTTGATTGACCAGCTTTCCGAACAAATGCATACAGCAGCCAGTGAATTGCAGTTTGAGCTGGCGGCAAGATTGCGCGATGAAATTCATGAACTTAAGAAAGAATTGCGCCAAATGGCGCAGGCTGGTCACGCCTAGATATGCCGATCATCGCTATGGTTGACCAATGAACGTATCAACCACAATCTGGATTGCCACAATTGGAATTCTCATTGCCGCATTTGTACTGGACTTTGTAGTAGTTGATGCAAGGCCGCACGTCTTCGGACCAAAGCAAGCGGCTCGCTGGGTAGTGGCCTACATAATTGCAGCGCTATGTTTTGCGGTTTTTGTTTGGAACTATTTCGGAGCTGAGTACGGACAACAGTTCTTGGCAGGCTGGATAACTGAGTACAGTCTTTCGGTTGATAATTTGTTTGTGTTTCTCGTTCTCATGTCTTCATTCGCAGTTCCGGAAATGCTTAAGCACCGAGTGTTATTGATTGGTGTGGCGATAGCAATCGTGCTTCGAGGAATTCTAATTGTGATTGGCGCAGCAGCAATCGCTAAGTTTGCAGCGACTTTCTATGTATTTGCTGCGTTCCTTCTCTACACCGCGATTTCAGTCTGGAGATCACATGACGAAGAGCCGGACCCGGAGGGTAACGGGTTTGTCCGCTTGGTTGAAAAGTATGTTCCCACTTCACGGGAATACGTTGGCGCTAAATACATCACAAAAATTGATGGCAAGCGATTCATTACTCCGTTATTTGTGGTGATTCTTGCTGTGGGCACCACAGATCTATTGTTCGCTCTTGATTCGATTCCAGCAGTGTTCGGCCTTACTCAGGAGCCATATTTAGTTTTTGCTGCCAATGCTTTTGCTTTGATGGGATTGCGACAGCTGTATTTCTTGTTGGACGGCCTGCTATCCAAGATCATTTACCTGGCGCGTGGTTTAGCCATAATCCTTGGATTCATCGCCATTAAGCTGTTTTTGGAGGCGGTCGATGGGACTACAGACCTGCATCCGCCACATGTGACAATCGCCCAATCATTGATGTTTATTGGAACCGTTTTAGGGGTAACAGTAATCACAAGTCTCATTGCAGTGCGTCGTTCCCCAGAATTGGCCCTTCAGTCTGAGATTTCACATGCAATGGAAGAGTCAAAGGAACACCAGGGAGAAGCCATCGAGCATCTCGGATCCGAAGACCCTAAAGCTTAAGGAAATCAAATGGACGTAAGTCAAGGATTATGGGCCGCACTGATAGTCGGCATTCTAGGACTGATTGTCCTGGACTTTGTGACAGTCAGTCGTAAACCCCACGACGTTATGTTCAAGGAAGCAGCGTTATGGTCGCTCTTCTACATAGGAATCGCAGTAGCGTTTGGAATTTGGGTCTGGACCAGTTACGGATCCACATTCGGCACGGAATACTTCGCAGCGTACCTTGTTGAGAAATCGTTATCGGTAGACAACTTGTTCGTATTTATTATTATTCTCACGCAGTTCGCAGTGCCAAGTATTTATCATCAGAGAGTCTTGTTGTTTGGTGTGTTACTAGCCCTGATTTTTCGAGCAATCTTTATCGCATTGGGTGCAGCAGCACTGGAAGCCTTTGCTTTCACTTTCGTAATCTTCGGTGCAATCTTGATCTACACCGGATATGGATTATTTAAGCACTGGGACGAGGATCCCGACCCTAGTGAAAACGTAATGGTTCGGAACATCCGCAAAGTCATTCCGTTCACGGATGACTATCACGGCACTAAGTTAACGATTAAGCAGGCGGGCAAGCGATACGGCACTCCGATGCTGTTAGTCATGAGCGCGATTGGCGCAACTGATTTGCTATTCGCACTTGATTCAATTCCGGCCACTTTTGGTGTGACGCAAGAGCCGTTCTTGGTGTTCTCAGCTAATGCGTTTGCACTGCTTGGTCTTCGCGCACTGTACTTCCTTCTAAAGGGACTTTTGGACAAACTTGTCTACTTGTCGCTTGGCTTGTCGGTAATCCTGGTATTCATCGGCATGAAGTTGATTCTGCTTTACGCACATGAGGTCAATGAATCAATTCCCAAGATTTCAACCTCAATCTCTCTTGTAGTTATCGCTGCCATTCTTGTAATCTCGACTGTGGCTAGCTTTATCAAGGTACGCAAGGACCCAACAGCACACGCCCATGCTGGCCGTATCACTGATGCACCAAAGGAGACTGACAACTAACATAGGGATGTGGTTGATCAGTTAATCGTTCGAGGCGCTCGCGAGCACAACCTCAAAGACGTAAATATTGATTTACCTCGTGATTCTCTGATTGTTTTCACGGGCCTCTCAGGGTCTGGGAAGTCCTCGCTAGCTTTTGACACGATCTTTGCAGAAGGTCAACGAAGGTATGTCGAATCCCTATCTGCTTATGCTCGCCAGTTCCTTGGTCAGATGGATAAGCCAGATGTTGACTTTATTGAAGGTCTATCACCTGCGGTTTCGATTGATCAGAAAGCTACTAATCGCAATCCGCGTTCTACCGTGGGAACCATTACTGAGGTTTACGACTACTTAAGATTGCTTTTCGCACGAGCCGGGCGACCACATTGCCCTGACTGCGGTCGACCAATCGCGCGGCAATCGCCACAACAGATCGTGGACCGAATTCTTGAAATCAAAGAAGGAACCAGATTCCAACTTCTAGCTCCAGTGATTCGGGAACGCAAAGGTGAATACGCGGAGTTGTTTCGCAGCCTTCAGTCTCAGGGATTTGCCCGCGCCCGAATCGATGGTGTGGTTTATCAACTAGAAGAACCACCAAAGTTGAAGAAGCAAGAGAAGCACACCATTGAAGTTGTAGTAGATCGCTTGGCAGTTAAGTCAGATGCAGTCCGACGACTTACTGACAGCGTCGAAACAGCATTGCGGTTATCTAGTGGGTTAGTGACACTTGAATTTGTTGACCTGCCTGAGGATGATCCGGATCGCGAACGCATGTTTAGTGAGCATTTAGTTTGCTTGTATGACGGAAACCAATTCGAAGAGTTAGAGCCAAGGTCGTTTTCATTTAACTCACCGTTCGGTGCTTGTCCAGAGTGCACTGGCCTGGGAAACAAGATGGAAGTCGATGTTGATCTCGTTATTCCCAACCCAGATTTATCGCTTGAAGAAGGTGCGATTGATCCTTGGGCGTCAGGTCACATCTTTGATTACTTCTTCCGATTGACTAAAGCACTTTCTAACGAGTTGGAGTTTTCTCTAGATGTGCCATGGAAGAAGTTACCGCTCAAGGCTCGCAATGCCTTGCTGCACGGAAACGGTCACGAAGTTCAAGTTAAGTATAAGAACCGCTATGGCAGACAACGCACCTACTCAACTGGCTTTGAAGGGGTTATCCAATACATCGAGCGCAAGCATCAAGAATCCGAGAGTGACTCGAGTCGAGAAAAGCTCGAAGGTTATATGCGGGAAGTTCCGTGCCCTGCGTGTGCTGGCGCCAGATTAAAACCACTATCACTTGCCGTAACACTCAACGACAAGAGCATTGCCCAGATTGCGCAACTTCCAATAGGTGAGTGTGCCGAATTTTTAAAGAAGCTCGAACTTTCCCCAAGAGAGCGAGCAATTGCTGATCGCGTTCTAAAGGAAGTTAATGAGCGATTGGCATTCTTGATTGACGTTGGCCTTGATTATTTGTCGCTGGAACGATCCGCAGGTTCGCTGGCAGGCGGGGAAGCGCAACGTATTCGCTTGGCCACCCAGATCGGCAGCGGCCTAACCGGCGTACTTTACGTTTTGGATGAACCAAGTATTGGACTACATCAACGTGACAACCATCGCCTGATTGAAACTCTGACTCGACTTCGAGATCTTGGAAACACGCTAATAGTTGTTGAACACGATGAAGACACCATTAGAACTGCGGATTGGATTGTGGACATCGGCCCAGGCGCGGGAGAGCACGGCGGCCACGTAGTGTCCAGTGGCTCGTATGAACAGCTGATTGGCACCAAGGAATCAATTACTGGACAGTACCTGTCGGGCAAACGCACAATTGAAGTTCCAGCGATTAGACGTCCAGTTGATTCATCCCGCATGTTGACAATTCATGGTGCCAAGGAACACAATCTGGCTGATGTAAAGGTTGACATTCCGCTGGGAATTTTTGCGGCCGTAACGGGGGTGTCGGGTTCGGGTAAGTCAACTCTGATAAATGACATTTTGTACAACGTCTTAGCTCGCGACTTAAATGGCGCGCGTACCGTCCCAGGTCGTCATAAGAAGATTGATGGCATAGAACAACTCGACAAAGTTGTACATGTTGACCAGAGTCCGATTGGTAGAACTCCTAGATCGAACCCAGCAACTTACACCGGTGTATTCGATCACGTCCGAAAACTATTCGCGGAAACCCCAGAAGCAAAGATGCGGGGCTATCAACAAGGACGTTTCTCTTTCAACGTTAAGGGTGGAAGATGTGAGTCTTGCTCTGGTGATGGCACGCTAAAGATCGAAATGAACTTCCTGCCAGATGTATACGTACCGTGTGAAGTTTGTCATGGCGCGAGATATAACCGAGAGACTCTGGAAGTTCACTACAAGAACAAATCGATTAGTGATGTCCTAAACATGCCGGTTGAAGAAGCGCTGGAATTCTTCGCCAGTATTCCAGCAATCGCCAGGCATCTGAAAACCCTGGTTGATGTTGGACTCGGTTATGTTCGACTAGGCCAACCTGCAACAACTTTGAGTGGCGGCGAAGCGCAACGCGTCAAGCTTTCCTCTGAATTGCAGAAGCGCTCAACTGGCAGAACCGTTTACGTTTTGGATGAACCAACCACCGGTTTACATTTTGAAGACGTCAGGAAATTGCTGATAGTTCTGCACTCGTTGGTTGAAAAGGGAAATACCGTAATCGTGATCGAGCACAACTTGGATGTAATCAAGACTGCAGACTGGATCATTGACATGGGTCCAGAAGGTGGTTCCGGCGGCGGCAAAGTGGTAGTGACTGGAACACCTGAGCAAGTAGCAAGCCACGCCACCAGCCACACTGCTAGATTCTTGAAGCCGCTACTAGGGACGAGTTCAGTAAAGTCTGCCCCACCAAAGCAGGTAGCCAAGAAGGCGCCAGCCAAGAAGTCTGCGACAAAAAAACCTGCAGCTGGAAAATCCGTTACTAAGTAGCCCTCGTGCAGATTACGGACAAACCTACAGACATACCGACCAGCCCTGGGGTTTATCGGTGGCGTGATGCTTCAGATCGAGTGATCTATGTTGGCAAGGCGAAGAACTTAAAGAATCGCATCAATTCCTACTTCACCAATGATTTACATCCAAGAACTCAAACTATGGTTTCAACCGCTCAAAGTCTGGATTGGGTTACAGTGCGCACTGAAACCGAAGCCCTGCAACTTGAATACGCCTGGATCAAAGAGTTCGACCCAAACTTCAATGTTCGATATCGCGATGACAAGAGCTATCCATATTTGGCGCTATCCACTCAAGAGGAATTCCCTCGGGCATTTGTCTATCGAGGAGACAAGCGTAAAGGTGTAACTTATTTTGGACCTTATGTTCAAGCTTGGGCAATTCGAGACTCGCTGGATCATTTACTGAGAGTCTTTCCAGTTCGTAGTTGCACTGCTGGCGTGTTTAGAAATGCCAAAGCTGCTGGTCGACCCTGTCTGCTAGCCCATATTGATCGGTGTAGCGCTCCTTGCGTTGGGAAAATCGATGAGGTTGCTCATCGTGACTTGGTCAAGCAATTCATGTCATTCATGTCAGGTAATTCGAAAGAGATTATGACTGACATAGCTCGGCGAATGAACCAAGCATCCGTAGCCCAAGATTATGAACAAGCCAGTGTGCTTCGAGACGATTTGGCTGCACTTGAGCGAGTCTTAGAAAAAAGTGTTGTCGTACTTCCTGATGACACATTCGCAGACATAGTTGGCCTTCATCACGACGATTTGCAGTCTGCAGTTCAAGTTTTTTCGGTACGCAGTGGACGAATCGTGGGTCAACGGGGATTCATTATGGAAAATTCCGTTGATGCAACCAGTCAGAGCTTAATGACCGATGCTTTGATGCACATCTATTCGGCAGCAACCAAAGAAGAAATACCGACTGAAGTTTTGGTAAGTCACGAGCCTGAAAGTGCAACTAGTTTGGCTGAATTGTTGGGCACAATCCGAGGGGCTCAAATCAGTGTCAGAGTTCCGTCTCGGGGCGATAAAAAGATGCTGATGGACACTGTCTTGATTAACGCAGGTCAAGCCCTTGGACTGCACAAAACCAAACGCTCAACAGATCTTGTTACTCGAAGTAAAGCGCTTGCTGAAATCCAGGAAACAATAGGACTGCCGGATGCACCACTACGAATTGAATGTATCGACGTTTCTCACATTTCTGGCACCAACGTGGTTGCATCCCTTGTTGTGTTCGAGGATGGGATTCCTAAGAAGAAGGATTACCGACAGTTCATCATTGAAGATCCACGCGACGATACCGCATCTATTGCTCAAGTAGTAGCACGTAGATTCAAAGATCATGACGAGAAACGTCCTTATCGACCAAACCTTTTGGTTATCGACGGTGGATTACCGCAAGTGAACGCTGCAGCGAAAGCTTTAGAGGCAGCGGGAGTTAGCAATATGCATGTGGTTGGGCTAGCCAAGCGGATGGAAGAGATCTGGAAACCGGGAGCCGCATACCCAGTGATTCTGCCCAGAAGCAGTGAAGCGCTTTTCATGCTGCAACGAGTGCGGGACGAGGCTCATAGATTTGCCATCACACTGCATCGAAATCGAAGGTCTAAAGGAATGGTCGATAGCGTGCTTGATGATGTGCCAGGTCTTGGGCCAGTAAAGAAGAAAGCAGTTTTGGCACGCTTTGGCTCGCTTAAGAAGGTGGCTGCGGCTTCAGTAACTGAACTATCGGAAGTCCCAGGCATTGGTCCAATCCAAGCTGAACAAATCTGGCAATTCCTGAATCAAGATAATCCTGGTGATGTTGCCATCAACACCGCCACAGGCGAGATAATTGAATCGTGAGTGAATCCCAGATTGACGTAATCCTGGTAACTGGCATGTCCGGAGCCGGACGATCAACGGCGACCAGAGCACTCGAAGACATCGGTTGGTTCGTAGTTGATAACTTGCCACCTACGCTTATGACTAATGTTGTGGATTATGTAGCTCAGCGAACTGGTTCTCGAAAAGTTGCCGTCGTTGCAGATGTTCGTGGTGGCCAACTATTTGAGGAATTACGAGAGTCGTTAGCGGCCATCAAAACGGCGGGGCATGACTTGCGAGTGCTCTTCCTCGAGGCCGGAGATGAAGCGTTAGTTCGCCGATATGAATCTTCGCGTCGACCACATCCTCTGCAACGCGATGACAGCTTGCTTGGCGCCGTGCAGCGTGAGCGCAAATTGCTAAGTGACTTGCGTGCAGATTCGGACATTGTCATTGACACAAGTAATTTGAACGTTCATGAATTGCGCAGATCAATTGAAGCCTCATTTGGCGATGACGATCACGTTGCACTGCGAGCCACAGTAATGTCATTTGGATTCAAATATGGAATTCCAGTTGATGCGGATTTAGTTGCTGACTTACGGTTCTTACCTAATCCTTATTGGGATCCAAAACTAAAGGAACTTACCGGGCTAGACGCGGCAGTCAATGATTATGTAGTTGCTTCTGATCAAGCTCAGGAATTTCTGACTAAGTATGCCGAGCTCATCAACTTGGTTGAAGATGGATACTTACGCGAAGGTAAGCGGTTCGTCACAATCGCAATGGGTTGCACCGGTGGCAAGCATAGAAGTGTCGCCATGGCAGAGAATCTTTCGGCTCGACTAGTTAAATCTGGTGTGGAAGTTCGCGTAGTCCACCGCGACCTGGGACGCGAGTAGATGCCAGCCGCACCTAATCGTGCAGTAGACGTTGTTGCTCTCGGCGGGGGTCACGGTTTGTCCGCCAGTCTGCAAGCGTTACGAAGAGTCACGCCACATTTAACTGCAGTAGTTGGTGTCAGTGATGATGGTGGCAGTAGCGGCAGACTTCGCGAAGAGTTTGGGATTGTGCCACCGGGTGATTTGCGAATGGCGTTAGCTGCGCTTTGTGGTGATGACACCTGGGGTAGTACCTGGGCCAGAGTTTTGCAACATAGATTTTCGTCCAAGGGTGATCTGGATGGACATTCGCTAGGCAACCTTTTGATCACCGCTCTCTGGGAAGAAACTAACGACTTAGTCGAAGGTTTGGATTGGGTAGCGCGATTGCTCGATGCTAAGGGCAAAGTTTTACCACTATGTATTGAGCCTTTGGAAATCTACGCTGATGTCCTGACTGCTACTGGCCAAACTGATCAAGTACGTGGTCAAGTGCAAGTTGCTACGACACCACACAAAATTCAAGCAATCGGCCTGGAACCCAAGAATCCAGTTGTCTGCGAGCAAGCCGTTACCTCCGTTAGAAATGCAGATTTTGTAGTTCTTGGTCCGGGCTCTTGGTACACCAGCGTTTTGACTCACTTCCAGGTGCCGCAAATGGCTCAAGCGTTACATGAAACGACGGCAGCGCGAGTGCTTGTGATTAATCTGCGCCCGCAATCGGGGGAGACCGAAGGCTATTCCGCTGCCAGCTACCTTGAAGTCCTGGCAAAGAGTTATCCCGACTTCAAAGTTGATGTTGTGTTGGCCGATGTTAATCACGTTGGGCAAGATTCGCCTAAGAACGCTGAATCACTGCAGGAGCTAGCCGCCAACTCTGGTGCCAGATTGGTTTTGGCGCCGCTGGCCAAGGTTAATGGACCTTCTGACCAGCACGATCCGACACTGTTAGCCTCGGCGTTCAGCTCAATATTCACTCATGGCAGGATAAGCCCATGGCAATGACAGCAGCAGTAAAGGACGAACTCAGTCGTCTACCCGTCACCAAGAAATGCTGTCGCAAGGCCGAGGTCTCAGCGTTGCTGCGATTTGCTGGCGGTCTACATATTGTCAGCGGCAAAATTGTCGTAGAAGCCGAGCTCGATACCGGCCAAGCTGCCCGTCGCTTACGTCGCGACTTGGCGGAGATTTTTGGACACGAAAGTGAAGTGTCAGTTCTGTCTGGTGCAGGAATTCGCAAGGGGAGTCGCTATTTAGTTCGAGTGGCTACTGAGGGCGAGCATTTAGCAAAACAGGTTGGACTTGTTGATGGCGGCGGACGCCCAATTCGCGGCTTACCACCACACATCGTGTCAGCCAGCTTGTGTGATGCCGAAGCCGCTTGGCGTGGAGCATTTCTGGCACACGGCTCACTTACCGAACCTGGCAGATCTTCCTCATTGGAAATCACTTGTCCTGGTCCAGAAGCTGCGCTTGCCTTAGTAGGTAGTGCACGTCGATTGGGCATTGCCGCGAAGGCGCGTGAAGTTCGCGGAGTTGATCGCGTAGTGATTCGTGATGGTGACGCTATCGGAGCCCTTTTAACACGAATCGGCGCACATGAATCGGTCTTGGCTTGGGAAGAGCGTCGAATGCGCCGCGAAGTTCGAGCCACCGCAAATCGTCTTGCTAATTTTGATGATGCGAATTTGCGTCGCTCGGCTAGGGCAGCAGTTGCAGCAGGCGCCCGTGCAGCCAGAGCAATTGAAATCTTGGGTGATGAAATCCCAACACACTTGCTAGAAGCTGGACAATTACGAGTGACGCACCAGCAAGCAAGTTTGGAAGAATTAGGCGCACTGGCGGACCCACCAATGACCAAGGACGCTATCGCAGGCAGAATTCGACGCTTGCTGGCTATGGCAGACAAACGAGCCTCTGACTTGGGCATCCCTAACACTGAAGCTGGCCTAACGGCTGATATGCTCGAGCAATAGCAATTTGGGGCATCTAAGGATGCCGTTTAGCTCAGTTTTAGGAGTAAATCAGGTGACTGTTCGCGTTGGAATTAATGGATTTGGCCGTATTGGTCGTAACTACTTCCGAGCTATTGCTGCTACTGGCGCAGACATCGAGATTGTTGGCATCAACGATCTAACTGATAACAAAACGCTGGCCCACTTACTCAAGTACGACTCCATCCTTGGTCGCCTCGGTAAAGAAGTTTCTTTCACTGACAACTCCATAGTTGTAGACGGAAGGACAATCACTGTTACTTCTGAGCGGGACCCAGGCGCACTTCCTTGGGGAGACCTAGGCGCAGACATCGTGATCGAATCAACCGGACATTTCACTGACGCCACCAAGGCCGCAGCACACATCTCTGCTGGTGCTAAGAAAGTGATTATCTCGGCTCCGGCCAGCAATGAAGACGTAACTATTGTTATGGGTGTCAATCACGAGACTTACGACCCAGCTAAGCATCACGTGATTTCTAATGCGTCCTGCACAACTAACTGCCTGGCACCAATGGCTAAAGCTATCCATGATGCCTTCGGTATTGATCATGGCTTGATGACAACCATTCACGCATACACAAACGACCAAGTGATTCTAGATTTCCCACATCCAGATCTTCGTCGCTCGCGCGCAGCAGCAACAAACTTGATTCCAACAACAACCGGCGCCGCAAAAGCGATCGGTTTAGTTATGCCAGAACTTAAGGGCAAGCTCGATGGTTATGCGATGCGCGTTCCAGTCCCAACTGGTTCCGCAACCGATCTAACTGCAGTTCTAAAGAAATCTGTAACTAAAGAAGATGTAAACGCTGTTGTTAAGGCCGCGGCTGAAGGTGCGCTTAAGGGTTACTTAAGTTACACCGAGGATCCAATTGTTTCCTCCGACATCGTGACTGATCCTGCTTCTTGTATCTTCGACGCTTCGCTTACAAATGCCATGGGTAACACCATCAAGGTTGTTGGTTGGTATGACAATGAGTGGGGTTACTCAAACCGCCTTGTCGATATCACGAAGTTTGTCGGATCAAAACTCTAAATTCATGATTCGTGGCATTGACGACCTAGAGGTTTCAGGGAAAGTAGTTTTCGTAAGGTGTGACCTCAATGTGCCACTCGAAGCTGGTGTCATAACTGATGATGGTCGAATACGTGCCAGTTTGCCAACACTCAAGAATCTTGCAGATCGTGGCGCACGGGTAGTTGTTCTGGCTCACCTTGGTCGCCCTAAGGGAACGCCAGAGGCTAAGTATTCGTTGGCTCCCGCTGCACTCCGCCTAAGTGAACTTTTAGGTAGTCAGGTGCCACTGGCAAGTGATGTTTGCGGGACCAGCGCACAGGAGACAATCGCAGCTCTTGCTGGTGGTCAGATCGCAATGTTAGAAAATGTCAGATTTGACGCACGCGAAACAGGTGACGCAAGCGCTCGGCAAGAATTAGCCAAAGCCTGGGCCAACCTTGGTGACCTTTACGTTAGTGATGGGTTTGGCGTCGTTCATCGCGAACAAGCATCTGTGACAGATCTGGCAAATGAATTACCGCATGCCGCTGGTCTGCTAGTTAAAGCGGAAGCCGATGTATTCGCAAAAGTTTTAAGTAATCCGGAACGTCCTTACGCTGTAGTTCTTGGCGGATCTAAGGTCAGCGACAAGCTCAAAGTGATTGACAACCTGATTTCTAATGTTGATCGGCTACTCATTGGTGGCGGCATGTGCTTTACGTTCCTGGCAGCCAAGGGTTATTCAGTTGGAGCATCACTTCTGGAGACCGATCAGATTGAGAATGTAATTGAGATTCTGGATCGAGCTAAGAAGTTAAATGTCGAGATAGTTCTGCCAACCGACATTGTGGTAGCTGACGCCTTTGCTGCAGATGCCAAGACTCAAATTGTTTCGGCAGAAAACATTCCCGATGGCTGGATGGGACTCGATATTGGTCCGGATTCGATCGCAAACTTCGAGACCCGTCTAGCTGACGCTAAGACAATCATGTGGAATGGGCCGATGGGAGTATTTGAAATGCCAGCTTTTGCAGCTGGAACTAAAGCCGTTGCAGTAGCCATGACAAAGAACCCCGGTATGACCGTCGTCGGTGGTGGCGATTCAGCAGCTGCAGTTCGCTTGTTAGGAATTGATGAAGCGTCGTTTTCTCATATCTCAACTGGCGGGGGCGCAAGTTTGGAATATCTAGAGGGCAAAAAATTGCCTGGCTTATCAGTCCTGGAGGACAACTAAATGGCACGCACCCCGTTAATGGCCGGCAACTGGAAAATGAACCTCAATCACATTGAGGCAATTGCACTAGTCCAGAAGCTCGCTTACACATTTCGAGCCGACGACTTCGCCGCTTTAGATGTTGCTGTGATTCCGCCGTTCACTGACATCAGATCAGTTCAAACTTTGGTTGATGGCGACAAACTATTTTTGAAGTACGGGGCACAGGACATCGCCAAATCAGATAAAGGCGCTTTCACGGGTGAGATTTCAGGACCCATGTTGGCCAAACTTGGTTGCACTTTTGTAATCGTTGGACATTCCGAACGACGTGAGTACCACGGCGAAGACAATCAGATAGTGAACCTAAAAACCCAAGCGGCTTTGCGGAACAACTTGATTCCAATCGTCTGCGTTGGCGAAGGTCTTGAAGTTCGTAAGGCTGGTAATCACGTGGCTTTCACAATCGAGCAACTCGATGCCGCCCTGCAAGGAATTGCGGCAAATGATGTGGCTAACTTGGTGATTGCTTATGAACCGGTCTGGGCAATTGGAACTGGGGAAGTGGCGACACCTGCGGATGCCCAAGAAGTCTGTGGCGCAATTCGTGCTCGAATTCGAGAGGTTCATGGATCGGCTGCAGACCAAACTCGAATCCTTTACGGCGGTTCAATGAAGGCCGATAACGTGGCCGCTTTGATGCTCGAGGCTGATATTGACGGCGGATTAGTGGGCGGCGCCTCGCTGGATCCTGATGAATTCGTCTCGGTTTGTCGCTACCGATTGCACGCGTAGAATAGGGATGTTCGTTTCCATGTTCCACGATTTAGCAGGTGACCAATGATCGCAGCGTTTCAAATCCTTCTGGCTATTACTAGCCTGTTGCTGATCGCTTTGGTATTGCTACACAAAGGCAAGGGTGGCGGTCTTTCCGATCTATTCGGTGGCGGCATGAGTTCTTCACTCGGTGGATCTTCTGTTGCCGAACGTAACCTCGATCGAATTACGATCGCATTAGCTTTAGTTTGGACCGCAGCAATTGTGGGTCTCGGCTTGTTAACAAAATCCGCGTAAGCAATCAGGAGTAAATCATGGCTAGTGGTAGTGCAATCCGAGGAAGTCGCGTTGGAGCAGGCCCGATGGGTGAAGCTGAGCGCGGCGAAGCTGCACCACGTATTTACTTACCGTTTTACTGTGCTTCTGGACACGAGACCACACCAAGTTTTGCGCATGACGCTGAACTTCCAGAAGAGTGGGATTGCCCAAAGTGTGGCATGCCGGCTGGAACAGATAAAGACAATCCACCAGTTCTAGCAAAGACTGAACCTTACAAGACTCACTTGGCTTACGTTAAGGAACGTCGTAACGACAAAGATGGCAAGGGAATTCTTGATGAAGCCCTAGCTAAACTTCGCGGAAAATAATTAGTTAAGAATTTCTTGAGCGGCAGCAACTACGGCTTCCGCTGTAATTCCAAATTCTGAGTAAAGTTTGTCAGCGCCAGCTGATGCGCCAAAATGCTCCAAGCTAATGCAGCGTCCGGCTGAGCCAACGTACTTCCACCAACCTTGAGCTATGCCGGCTTCGATCGAAACTCGAGCGGTTACTGCATGTGGCAAAACTGATTCACGATATTGCGCGTCCTGGGCATCAAACCACTCCAAGCACGGTGCCGAAACAACGCGAGTCGAAACACCACTGGATTCCAAAGTCTGCTGTGCGGAAAGCGCGATCGATACTTCTGAACCAGTTGCAATCAAAATAACTTCTGGAGTTTTTGAACTCTCTGAAATCACGTATGCACCACGACTGACTAGTGAAACATCAGTCGTAGCAGCAGAATCAATAACTGGAAGGTTTTGCCGGGATAGACATAGCCCGGATGGTTTATTTGATTCCATGACAATTCGCCAAGCAGTTGCAGTTTCGTTTGCATCAGCAGGTCGAATTACCTG
Organism: Candidatus Nanopelagicales bacterium; assembly: GCA_036796575.1. Classification (GTDB taxonomy): domain Bacteria; phylum Actinomycetota; class Actinomycetes; order S36-B12; family UBA5976; genus UBA5976. Next base: position 217,299 of record DAIRCR010000003.1, read on the forward strand.
AAGGTTTGGGATTGCTCGTAACGACCAAAGATGCTCAACGGGTTGATGAGTAGGTCCATCTTCACCTAAGCCAATTGAATCGTGAGTCCAGACGTAAGTAGCAGGTAGATCCATCAAGGCTGAAAGCCGCACTGCGCCGCGCATGAAGTCGCTGAAGACTAGGAATGTGCCAGCAAATGGTCGAGTCAAGCCACCAAGTGCCATGCCATTCATTGCACAAGCCATAGCAAACTCGCGAATGCCGTAGTGGATGATTCGGCCGCCTTCAGCAGCACCCGACATCTGACTTGAACTTGGTAGGAAAGAACCGCCGTGCTCAATGGTTGTCAGATTGCTATCGCCCAAATCGGCCGAGCCACCCCAAAGTTCTGGAAGTACATGAGCCATGGCGTTGATGGTGTCACCTGATGCTTTACGAGTTGCAACTGAAGTGCCAGGCTCAAATCTGGGCAGGACTTCGTGCCAATTAGTTGGCATTTCGCGTGCCGCAAGTCGCTGATATAACTTTGCTGAATCCGGATTCTTGCTAGCCCAAGTCGAGAACTCGGCAGACCAGAGCTCATGACTTTCGCGACCTCTTGTTGCAACTTGTCGAGCGTGAGTTAGGACCTCAGTTGAGATCTCAAAAGTTTTAGCTGGATCAAGACCTAGTAATTCTTTTGTCGCCGCAACTTCAGCGTCGCCAAGAGCAGCGCCGTGAATCTTGCCAGTGTTCTTCAAGTTTGGTGCTGGCCAACCAATTACGTTTCTAACTCGAATCAAAGTTGGTTTTTCGGATTGCGCCACAGCACTAGCAATTGCAAGATCCAATGACGTGACGTCAATCTCACCATTGCTCAGCATTTCTACATGGCTTACATTCCAGCCGTACGATGCGTATCGAGCAAGCACATCCTCAGTGAATGAAACAGCCGTGTCACCTTCAATGCTGATGTGGTTGTCGTCATAAAGTACGACGAGGTTGCTTAGCTCTTGATGACCAGCTAAGGATGATGCTTCGGAAGTAACACCCTCTTGAAGACAGCCATCACCGGCAATTACCCAGATTTTGTGATCGAAAACACTTTGACCGGCAGCAGAAGTTGGATCTAAGAGATTGCGCACGTAACGCGCGTCCATTGCCATACCTACTGCGGTCGCTAAACCAGTTCCAAGCGGCCCGGTCGTTGCTTCAACGCCAGCAGTGTGGCCAAATTCAGGGTGACCTGGCGTCTTACTATCCCAAGTTCTAAACGACTGCAGATCTTCTAGCTCTAGACCGTAACCACTAAGAAAAAGTTGAGTGTAAAGCGTGATACTGCTGTGACCATTGGAAAGTACAAACCGATCTCGGCCATGCCACTCTGGATCAGCTGGGTCATGCTTCATCCATTTCTGGAAAAGCAGATAAGCCATTGGGGCCAGACTCATTGCGGTGCCAGGGTGACCATTGCCAACTTTTTGCACACTGTCCATTGCTAGGGCGCGGGCTGCGGTAACGGCTTGGTCGTCGAGTTCGGTCCAGATGAATTTGCTCACGAACCAAGGTTATCTACTGGGCGTTCGCGACCTGCGTTAGGCGCAGGTAGGCTCATTATGTGTCATCGCAACTAAACGATCTGAGTAACGCCAAGTCAGATATTGTTTGGATTACACCAACCTGGCGGGCTTATCTAGCCCTAACAAAGCCCCGAATTATTGAATTACTGCTGGTAACCACAATTCCAACTATGTTCCTGGCAGCGGGTGGCTTTCCAGCTTGGGCCCTGGTTTGTTGGACTCTGCTGGGCGGAACGCTAGCGGCAGGCGGTGCCAACGTTCTCAATTGCTACCTCGATCGCGACATCGACGCGATGATGCATCGTACTGCACATCGACCATCAGCTACCGGACAAATCTCAGGCTTTCGAACTGTGACATTCGGATTAATTCTGTCCGTACTTTCGGTTTTAGTTTTGGCTTTAACGGTCAACTTATTGTCAGCGGCTTTGGCAGCTCTCGCAATTGCGTTTTATGTAATCGGCTACACCATGTTGCTTAAGCGTCGCACTTCGCAAAACATTGTGTGGGGAGGAGCTGCCGGATGCATGCCAGTCCTAATTGGCTGGAGCGCAGTAACTGGTTCGCTTTCTTGGACGCCAGTAATTCTCTTTTTGATTGTTTTCTTTTGGACGCCGCCGCACTACTGGCCACTTTCACTTCGCTACAAAGACGACTACGCCGCAGCCGGCGTGCCTATGCTGCCGGTTACAGATTCTCCGCATGTTGTTGCAAAACAAATCATCATTTACTCATGGGTTATGATCGCAACTACTTTGGCTCTGATTCCAATTGCCGGAATGAACTGGCTCTATTCGGTGATAGCCGTAGCAAGTGGTGCGCTATTTATCTATGAGGCATATGCGTTGCGCTCGAGAGTTCGGGAAAATCTAGATGACTTAAATCCAATGCGACTTTTTCATTGGTCTATCTCGTACCTTTCGCTAATTTTTCTCGCAATAGGTGTCGATCCGTTCTTGTAAGTCAGCCTCGAGTATTACGGGCTAGGTAAAATCGGACGGTAAAAATCCAAAGTAGGCAAGCGCCAAGTACATGCACTGCAACTAATCCCCAGGGCAGTCCTGTAAAGAACTGTGTGTAGCCAACGAAACCCTGTGCAATACAAACGCCAACCACTATCCATGCCTGCTTAGTTACGTGCTTCGGCGCAGCTGTGGCCAGAAGTGCAACCAGAAGTCCAGCTGTTAGCCCTAGATAGAGCCAGACGAGTGCGGCGTGAATAGTTGTGATGTTACGAAACTCAAAACCAAGCCGCACTATTTCGTTTGTGTCGCCAGCATGCGGGCCAGAGCCAGTAACCAAAGTTCCGACTGCGATAACAACTAATGCCAACCAAATGTGAATTCGCATCCCAAGATCAATTGGTTTGGCAACTTGAAGTGCAACTGGACGGTCATCCGCTTCTTGCGCTTTAACTAACAAAATAACTGCAACTGTAATTAGCCCAATTGAAACCATGAAGTGTGCAGCGACAATCAAAGGATGCAATCCAGTAAGAACTGTAATTCCGCCCAAAATTGCCTGCGCAAAAATTCCGAACAGAATTCCAAGTGCCAAAACAGTTAGCGATCTGCGCTTAGCTAGGCCCGCTAGTCGACGTTCCTGATTGTGCTTAAAGACAGCAAACAAGGATGCGATGGCGACGATCAACAAAACAAAGGTAAGCAGGCGATTGCCAAACTCAATGTATTTATGGAAAGCCTCGGTTTGCTCTGAAGTCGGGGCAATCGAACCAGCAACGCATTCCGGCCAAGTCGGGCACCCCAGCCCAGAAGCGGTAAGGCGCACCGTGGCTCCCGTAAGAACGATGCCGGTTTGAGCTATCAGGTTGGCGATAAGGGTTCGGTGTTGCCAGGTACGCAGTTTTGGGGGAATCACTCTTACAGCCTAAAGGCCCTATCTAACAGGTGCTTATTGGGTACTTCAGGTAGTGGAACCCCGGAGGTGCGGATTGAGGCGATATACGCAACAATGAAGTTGTGAAATTCGAAGGATCTGCTGCCGCCACGGTTGCCCGCACGCTTTTGCAAGCCGGTCCTTCTACGGCTACTGACATAGCGCGAACCTTGGGGCTTTCAGGAGCTGCGGTTCGCAAGCAATTAGATCAATTACTTGAAACCGGATTAGTTGAATCAAGTGAGCGTGCGCCGTACGGACCAGCTGCTTTGGATTCAAAACGTGGACGAGGCCGACCATCTCGCGTGTTTATGCTCACCGCAGCCGGTCGCGCACGATTTGGCCAACACCAAGAAAGTTTGGGACTTAGTGCTGTGAAGTATTTGAATTCAACAGCTGGCTCCGGGGCCGTTACTGAGTTTGCTAGTTCAATCGCAAAAGATTTTGTGAGTCGACACAAAGAAATTTCAAAACTTGCAACCATCGAAGAGCGGGCTGTTGCTCTCATTGATGCGCTGAATCAAGATGGATTTGCGGCGACTGAAACGCCTGGACTTTACGGATCCACTCAGATTTGCCAACACAACTGTCCTATGGGTGATGTTGCTGTTGAGTTCCCAACACTTTGCGAAGAAGAAACCAAGGCATTCTCAGAATTGACTGGGGTACATGTCACACGTTTGGCAACAATCGCAAAAGGTAACGCAGTTTGCACGACATTAGTTCCACACACACGAAGGGAAAACGCATGACAACCCAACAGGAACATCTTGACGCACTCGGAAATTACGAGTTTGGATGGCACGATAATGACCTAGCTGGAATCAACGCGCGACGCGGCATTGACGAGTCAGTCGTTCGCAACATCTCAGGCTTAAAAAGTGAGCCACAGTGGATGCTAGATCTTCGCCTTAAAGGATTAAACCTGTTTGGCAAGAAGCCAATGCCTAACTGGGGTAGTGACTTGTCGGGTATCGATTTCGACAACATCAAGTACTTCGTGCGTTCAACTGAAAAGCAAGCCACCAGTTGGGACGACCTTCCGGATGACATTAAGAACACCTACGACCGTCTAGGTATTCCTGAGGCAGAAAAGCAGCGTCTAGTTTCCGGTGTTGCTGCGCAGTATGAATCAGAAGTTGTTTATCACAAGATCCGCGAAGACCTGGAAGAGCTGGGTGTAATTTTCGTAGATACTGACACAGGTTTACGCGAGCACGAAGAACTTTTCAAAGAGTACTTCGGAACTGTTATTCCAGTTGGAGATAACAAGTTTGCTGCTCTGAACACTTCTGTATGGTCAGGTGGATCGTTCATTTACATCCCAAAGGGTGTGCATGTGGACATTCCATTGCAGGCTTACTTCCGAATCAACACTGAAAATATGGGTCAGTTCGAACGAACCCTAATCATCGTTGACGAAGATGCTTATGTTCACTACGTAGAAGGTTGCACTGCGCCTATCTATTCAAGTGATTCACTGCACTCAGCCGTTGTAGAAATTATCGTTAAAAAGGGCGCTCGCTGCCGTTACACGACAATTCAAAACTGGTCGAACAACGTTTACAACTTGGTAACCAAGCGTGCTGTTGCTCATGAAGGTGCGACCATGGAATGGGTCGACGGAAACATTGGCTCAAAGGTAACCATGAAGTACCCAGCTATCTGGCTACAAGGTCCACATGCAAAGGGCGAAACACTTTCCATCGCATTTGCAGGTGAAGGTCAGCATCAAGATGCTGGAGCCAAGATGGTTCACGCTGCGCCATTTACGTCCTCATCAATCATCAGCAAGTCTGTAGCCCGTGGCGGTGGCAGAACTTCATACCGTGGTTTAGTCCAGGTCCTTGAAGGTTGCCATGGCAGTAAGAGCACCGTTAAGTGTGATGCCTTGCTAGTGGATGACATTTCACGTTCCGACACATATCCGTATGTTGATGTCCGTGATGATGATGTTTCGTTAGGTCACGAAGCTTCGGTTTCTAAAGTTTCTGAGGATCAGTTGTTTTACTTAATGTCTCGCGGTCTTGAAGAAGACGAAGCAATGGCGATGATCGTTCGTGGTTTCGTTGAACCAATTGCCCGCGAATTGCCGATGGAATACGCACTTGAGCTAAACCGTCTAATTGAACTTCAAATGGAAGGTGCTGTCGGTTAGTTATGACAGAAGTAAAAGAGCGCGAAGTTGCGATAGTTCCACCGAAGGATCACACTCCTGTAGTTCGATCTCTGGATCCATCTGATTTCCCAACACCAACAAGTCGTGATGAAGAGTTTCGGTTTACTCCGATGTCCAGACTTCATAACTTGCATCAAGGAAACGTAGTTGCAACTGGAAGTATGGCAATTGCTGTAAACAAAGTTGCCGGCTCAAGATTCGAGATCGCTGGAGCAAAGTCAACAGATCGAATTGGCTTCACTGACAAGATTGCAGCCGGAGCTTGGTCACAGCTAGATGCGATATCTACGCTAACAATTGAGGCGAATCAGAATCTTTCAGAATCTGTAATTGTGTCAATTGTTGGGTCTGGCGCTGTTGCATTTGGCCAACTAGACATTAATGTCGAGAAGTTTGCCAGTGCGGTGGTAATCGTTGACCACATTGGCTCTGCTACTTACGCCGGAAACATCGACATCAATGTGGCTGATGGCGGAGCGGTAACTGTAGTTTCACTTCAAGATTGGGATGCTTCAGCGTTACATCTTGCTCAGCATCGCATCACACTTGGAAAAGATGCATCAGTAAAGCACGTATCGGTAACACTTGGTGGAGATGTTGTTCGCATCCTGCCGAGCGTTCATTACGCAGCACCAGGCGGACAAGCTGAGTTGATCGGTCTCTATTTCGCAGGCGCAGGACAGCACACTGAACATCGACTATTTGTTGACCACAGCGAAGCGAACTGCCGAAGCAATGTTGTCTACAAGGGTGCCCTAGATGGCGAAGATGCTCATACTGTTTGGGTTGGCGACGTATTGATCCGTGCCAACGCAATTGGTACTGATACTTATGAAATCAACCGCAACTTAGTTCTTAGTGGCGGCGGACGAGCTGATTCAGTTCCTAACTTAGAAATTGAAACTGGCGAAATCGTTGGCGCTGGACATGCCAGCACCACCGGTCGCTTTGACGATGAGCAGTTGTTCTATTTACAGTCACGTGGCATCAATGAAGAAGAAGCGCGCAAGTTAGTTCTGCGCGGATTCTTTGAAGATCTTTTGGGACAGATAGCAGTACCAGAGATCAATGATCGTGTGCGAGACAGTATCGAGGCTCGTTTAGGTGGACGTATCTAATGACCACAATGTTCGAAACTGTACGTAAGTCGGCCTTGGAAGATTCCAAGCCAATGCGAGTGGTTGTAGACGGTGAAGATGTTTTGTTGGCGAAGGTAGCTGATGAAATCTTTGCAGTAAGCGACATCTGCACGCACTCCGAAGTTTCGCTTAGCGAAGGGGACATCGAAGGCTGTGCAATTGAATGCTGGCTTCATGGATCTTCCTTTGATCTACGCACTGGAAAACCATCTGGACCACCTGCAACATCGGCACTAAAGACATTTGCAATAAAGCTAGAAGAAAACCAATCCGATCCAATGATTTTTGTTTCATTATCTGAAAGCGCGAGGAGTTAGTCATGTCAGTTCTAGTAATTAAGGGTTTAACCGTTGAGGTAACTACCGAAGATGGTCCCAAAGAAATTTTGCGCGGCGTTGACTTGACCGTTAAGGCTGGCGAAATTCATGCACTTATGGGTCCAAATGGATCGGGTAAGTCAACCCTTGCCTACGCCATTGCTGGACATCCGAAGTACACCATCACTGGTGGACAAGTTTCACTTGATGGCCAAGACGTACTTGAGATGAGCGTGGACGAGCGAGCTCGCGCCGGTCTATTCCTTGCGATGCAGTACCCAGTTGAAGTACCAGGCGTTTCAATTTCAAACTTCCTACGTACTTCAATCACCGCGATTCGTGGCGAAGCACCAAACCTTCGTCACTGGATCAAGGAACTAAAAGAATCAATGGCTGGGTTACAGATAGATCCTCAGTTCGCCGAACGTAATGTTAACGAAGGCTTCTCTGGTGGCGAACGCAAGCGCACCGAGATTCTTCAGATGGAACTTATCAATCCAAAGATTGCAGTTCTAGATGAAACTGACTCTGGTCTTGACGTTGACGCTCTGCGCGTAGTTTCTGAAGGAATTAATCGAGTCTGCGCCAAGGGTGAGACTGGTGTGCTTCTGATCACTCACTTCACTCGCATCCTGAAGTATGTAAAGCCTGACTTTGTTCACGTTTTCTACGATGGTCGCATCGTTCGTGAAGGTGGCCCAGAACTTGCTGACGACATCGAAGCTAACGGCTACGCCCAATACGTAACTGCCTAACTTATGTCCAAACTAGACGTTGCTGCGATCAAGGCGGACTTTCCGATATTCAAACGGACAGTTCGCAATGATCATCGCTTGGTGTACCTAGATAGTGGAGCGACTTCCCAAAAGCCGTTCCAGGTACTCGATGCTGAGCGCAACTTCTACGAAACTCATAACGCTGCAGTTCATCGCGGCGCCCATCTTCTGGCAGAAGAAGCAACAGACGCGTTCGAACATGCCAGAGCCAACATTGCAAGTTTTATTGGGGCGCAGGCAGATGACTTGGTGTTTACCAAGAATGCAACTGAGGCAATAAACCTAGTCTCATATTCATTTTTGAATGCAACTCTTAAGTCACAACGTGGCGCTAGCTTGCCTAAAGGTGCCGAGCGGTTTGTTCTAGCCGAAGGTGATGAAATTCTTGTTTCCGAGATGGAACATCACGCGAACTTGGTGCCATGGCAAGAACTTTGCGAAAAGACAGGTGCGACGCTTCGCTGGATAGGCCTTACAGAGGATGGTCGCTTGGATTTAAGTGACACCAGTTTGTTTAACAAGCGGACCAAGATCGTGTCTGTTACTCACCAATCAAATCTGCTAGGAACTGTGAACGACATCCCGGCAATCGTCAATCTTGCGGAAACAGTCGGAGCCTTGGTGTTCCTAGATGCTTGCCAGAGCGTTCCTCACATGCCAGTTGATGTTGTTGCACTCGGTGTTGACTTCATTGCTTGGAGTGGCCACAAAATGCTTGGTCCGCTTGGTATCGGATGTCTCTGGGGTAAATCAGAGGTGCTCTCTGCCATGCCGCCATTTATTTCCGGTGGCTCAATGATCGAATCAGTTTCAATGGAGCGAACTACCTTCGCAGCTCCACCAAAGCGTTTTGAAGCTGGGGTACCGATGGCAGCTCAAGCTGTAGGCATGTCAGCTGCTGCCGACTACTTGCGAGCACTTGGTATGGACAATGTCGCTGAACACGAGCATATGCTTACCGAAGCCGCACTTGCTGGACTAGCGGACATTCCTGGACTGCGTGTGATCGGTCCAGAGAATTCAGTAGATCGAGGATCAGCGGTGTCTTTCGTACTGGAAGGGTTGCATCCTCATGACGTAGGTCAAGTAATGGATGAAAGCGGAATTGCGGTTCGGGTAGGTCAGCATTGCGCTAAACCTGCTTGTATTCGCTACGGCGTGCAAGCAACCACTCGTGCAACTTTCTACATCTATAACGATCTCGAAGATGTTGACGCACTAGTTGCTGGCATCTATTCAGCCAAGAAGTTCTTTGGAGTTTGATCATGAAACTTGAAAACATGTATCAAGAGATAATCCTCGACCACTACAAGCGTCCACATGGCAAGGGATTAGCAGAGCAGTTTGATGCTGAAGTTCATCACGTCAATCCAACTTGTGGTGATGAGATCACGTTACGAGTTAGTCGGGGAGCAGATGGCAAGATCGTCGTTTCCTACGACAACATGGGTTGTTCAATTAGCCAGGCATCTGCATCAATCATGTTCGATCAGATCAACAATCTAGATTTCGAATCTGGCGAAGCTGCAGTTGAGCATCTGATCGCTATGTTGCAGCGCACCGTCGAAGCCGATGAGGACATTCTTGGCGATGGTATTGCGCTAGCGGGTGTGGCTCAATATCCAGCACGAGTGAAGTGCGCACTATTGGCATGGATGGCATGGAAAGATGCGGCAATTCAGGCCGGAGCAGATAACAAGAACGAATCTAAAATTTCTACAGAATCAAACAAGGAGCAAAACTAATGACCGTGCTACAAGAAGATGATATATTTGAATTAATGAAGGACGTCGTAGACCCTGAACTTGGTATCAATGTGGTCGATCTTGGTTTGGTTTACGCAGTCACCGTCGATGAAGGAAACATCGCAACTATCGACATGACACTTACCTCTGCAGCCTGCCCACTTACTGACGTGATTGAAGATCAAACTCGCGCAGCACTAGATGGTCACGTTTCTGACTTCAAATTGAACTGGGTTTGGATGCCACCATGGGGTCCAGACAAGATCACAGACGAAGGCCGTGAAATGCTACGCGCGCTCGGTTTTAACCTGTAGTTTCTCGCGATAACATTGAGTTTGCGAGTTCTCGCACTCTTATAGATTGGCCTGCTTTCATCGTGATTCAAGCAACAGATATTGAATTGCGCGCTGGAGCCGAACTGCTGCTATCTGGAGCTACTTTCCGCGTAGATAGCGGTGATCGCGTCGGGCTAGTTGGTAGAAACGGTGCTGGTAAAACCACTCTTACTAAAGTCCTAGCCGGGCAAGTTCAGCCGGCAAAGGGCGTTATTGCAACATCTGCGTCGGTCGGTTATCTGCCGCAGGATCCTAGAACTGGCGATTTAGATGTAGTTGCTATGGATCGAATCCTAAGTGCACGTGGCCTTGATGATCTCATTAAACGTATGCGGCAGTGCGAAATCGACATGGGTTCCGAGGATGAAAAAGTTCGAGACAAAGCGATGCGAAAGTATGCCAGCGCCGAAGAGTCATTCCAAACTGCTGGTGGCTATGCCGCTGAGAGCGAGGCAGCCTCGCTTGCGGCCAGTGTTGGGCTTACCGTAGACATTCTGGCTCAAACGCTTGGAACTTTATCTGGTGGTCAGCGCCGCAGAATTGAACTGGCCCGCATTCTTTTCAGCGGCTCGGAAACATTGCTCTTGGATGAACCAACTAACCACTTAGATGCGGACTCGATTGTGTGGCTACGTGGCTTTCTGGCCAATCATCAAGGGGGATTAGTTGTTATTAGTCACGATGTTGAACTTCTTGAAGCCACAGTTAACCGCGTGTTCTACCTGGATGCTAATCGTCAGACGCTAGATCTATACAACGTAGGTTGGAAAGAATACTTAAACTCGCGCGAGACTGATGAGCGTCGTCGCAAGCGAGAACGCGCAAATACCGAAAAGCAAGCACAAGTTTTACAGGCTCAGGCCGATCGAATGCGTGCGAAGGCTTCCAAAGCAAAAGCTGCGCAAAGCATGCTTAAGCGAGCAGACAAATTAATGAGTGGTCTAGAAACAGTTCGTCAGGCAGATCGAGTTGCTAAGCTTCGGTTCCCAACTCCAGCACCGTGTGGTAAAACCCCGCTTATGGCAACTGGATTGAGCCGGGTCTATGGTTCACAGGAAATCTTTACTGATGTTGATCTAGCAATCGACCGAGGGAGTAAAGTTGTTGTGCTCGGATTAAACGGTGCTGGCAAGACGACATTACTTCGAATCCTGGCGGGTGTGGATACACCAGATACTGGAGAAATCCAGCCCGGTCATGGTCTCAAAGTTGGTTACTACGCTCAGGAACACGAAACTCTTGATCCCGAGAGATCAGTTTTAGAGAACATGGTGTCTGCCTCAGGTGACATGAATGACGCTCAAGTACGTAACGTGCTCGGATCATTCCTGTTTTCTGGAGATGCAGTTTCCAAACCAGCTGGCGTTCTATCTGGTGGCGAAAAGACTCGATTGAGCCTTGCCATGTTGGTGGTATCTGCTGCGAATGTTCTGCTCTTAGATGAACCCACGAACAACCTTGATCCAGCAAGCCGCGCCGAAATTCTGGATGCGTTACACAACTATGAGGGATCGGTAGTCCTAGTAACGCACGATGAAGGCGCAGTTACTGCACTTCAGCCGGAACGAGTCTTGCTCTTGCCAGATGGTGTTGAAGATCTATGGAATGAAGATTACTTAGACCTAATCTCGCTGGCTTAATTCAATTTCGGCATTTCGCTTTGCGATACCCGACACCAGATAAACTCAGAACGAACAAAGAAACTAGGCGAATACATGAGCTTGCATGGCGGAAATCCTTGGGCGGCGTATCAAGGGTTCACAAAGGATAAATCAGTAAAGAAAACAACTCTGGCTGATGGCACTATCCAGCGTGTTCTAACTTACGCAACTGAGTTTCGGGGCTACATCGCTGCGTATCTTTCATTGCTAGTCATTGATTCGCTGCTGGTAGTAGCTCAGCCATTGCTGTTCAAGGAAATTGTCGACGTTGCTATTCCGAACAAGGATTCCCGGCTAGTTGCGCTACTCGCAGCAGGTATTGCAATCACAGCGATTCTGGGCGCAGCACTTGGTTTATTGAGTCGTCGGATGCAGTCAACAATTGGTGAAGGTTTGATCTTCAACATGCGAACCCAGGTCTTCGACCATGTGCAACGACAATCGATCGCATTCTTTACTCGGGCCCAAACAGGCGCCTTGATCTCGCGACTAAACAGCGATGTTATGGGAGCACAACGAGCATTCACTTCCACGCTGGGCGGCGTAGTCGGCAACGTCATTAGCTTGGTAATTGTCTCTGCAACTATGTTCGTCCTTTCTTGGCAGATCACAGTGGCTTCGTTGCTCTTACTTCCGCTCTTTATGATTCCCGCTCGCTGGATGGGAACCCGTCTCCAGCAATTAACTCGACAGCAAGCTGATTTCAACTCCGCAATGAGTACTCAAATGGCTGAACGTTTCAACGTTTCAGGCGCACTACTTATGAAAATCTTCGGAACCCCAAAACGCGAATCAGAAATGTTCTCAGAGAAGGCAGATTCGGTTCGCAGCATGGGCATTCGAATCGCTATGTCAAACAGCGTATTTTTCACTGCAATAGTTCTAGTTGGATCGCTAGCTACTGCATTAGTTTTCGGCATGGGTGGTATTTCAGTCATTAACGGAACTTTGACTCTGGGTACTTTGCTGGCGTTGTCAGCGTTGTTAGGTCGTCTTTACGGACCGATCACGGCCTTAGCGAACGTTCGAGTGGACATTATGACTTCGCTGGTTTCATTTGAACGAGTATTTGAAGTCTTAGACCTGGAACCCATGGTTAAAGACAAGCCAGATGCCAAGGAGTTAGATCGTGGGGGAGTTAGCGTTGAGTTTTCCAATGTTGATTTCAAGTACCCATCTGCTGCAGAAGTTTCGTTAGCAAGTTTGGAGTCTGTTGCTCAGCCAGAGTCACGCGCCACTGAGGAGTTAACTTTAAAGGACATCTCGTTCCAGGCTGCCCCAGGTGACTTGATTGCATTGGTGGGACCATCAGGGGCGGGAAAGAGCACCATAAGCGCACTTATTCCCAGACTTTATGACGCAACTGCAGGCTCAGTAAAGCTCTCCGGTGTTGACGTAAAAGATGTAACTCAAGAATCACTTCATCGCGTAGTTGGTGTTGTTATGCAAGATGCTCACATGTATCACGACACCATTCGTGCCAACTTGCTCTATGCGAATACCGAGGCGAGCGAAACCGAAATCTGGAGTGCTTGTGAAAGTGCCCAGATTGCCGAAATGATTCGTAGTCTGCCTGAAGGATTGGAAACAGTCGTAGGTGATCGCGGCCATCGACTATCCGGTGGAGAAAAGCAAAGGCTTGCAATTGCTCGATTACTCCTTAAGGCTCCTGATGTTGTGGTGCTTGATGAAGCTACGGCACATTTAGATTCCGAGAATGAATCCGCAGTTCAAGTTGCGCTGGCAATTGCGCTACAGGGTCGAACTTCAATTGTGGTTGCTCATCGACTATCGACTATTCGTCAGGCGAATCAGATTTTAGTGATTGATGATGGACGAATTGTTCAGCGAGGCACGCACGAGGAATTGCTCGCTACTGGAGGAGTTTATGCAGATCTGTATCATCGTCAGTTCGCAGAAGATAAGAGTTAGCTCAGACTTATTTTGCGCTGTTCTTTCAATTCGTTTCGAACCAGAATGATCCAGCCAATAACTGTCATGATCTCAAAGAACAACCATTGGATTGCGTATGACCTATGCGCGCCTTCCGTTACCTCGGGTGCCGGCAGGGTCCTAATGTCTGAAGATTTTGATTCTGGGCGACTGGCAGTCATTTCAACATAAGCGTTACTTAATGTCTCTGGACTGTCGACAATCTCAAGCGGAATAATGCGGTCGACTTGACCATCAGGCAAATCAGTAGGCGCTGGTTTGGTTCGTGGGGTGATCTCGCGGAGTCGTCCGAGTACCTCGATAGTTCCAGATGGAACATCGGCAACTACTGGACTATCAACAGCGGAGTTAGCAGCGGCAGTCCAACCTCGATTTACCATCACAATAGTTCCGTCAACTAATTCAAGGGGAGTAACTACCCATAACCCCAAGTCTGACTCAAGACTCTTCTTGCGGACTAGTACCTGGTTTTCGGTCTGCCAAACTCCGGTCATTTCAATAGTTCGCCATTGAAAGTCATTTGGCACTGTCGTTGCGCCATCAGCTGTGACGATCAATTCGTCAATAGCAACAGGTTCCTTATCGATCTGTTCTTGAATCAGAACATTCGCTGCTTGCCGGTCTTGCAATCTGTGCCATTGCCAGTTTGAGAGTGCCTGGAATGCGGGGAGCATAAAGATACAGACCAACGTAATGGCGATCCATCTTGGCGCTAAAAGGAATTTAAAAGCACTCACGAACTCAATTGTGCCTGATTAATGAGTTGACGAGCGACCAGTCTCGAGCGCTTCGTTGTTTGGGGCGATGAAATCTCCAGAACCTGCCCAGCCACCACGTTCACGACCAGCATTTGCAATTACAACTGCAAAGTATGGAAGAACGACTGCACCGACAATAAGCGTCCAGCGCAGCACGCCCTCGGCAGCGATCCCGCCCACGAAGCAAGCAGTGCGAAGGCCCATGCTGATCAAGTAGCGTCGTTGCCGCCCAGATTGATCCTGAGATAAACCAGTTTCAACCTTAGAGATACTAAATACCTCTGGCTCTTGCTTCATGGCTACCTACTGATGCTCGACGGACCCTTCTAGGCTACGGTGTTACTACATGTTTGGCATTTCCACAGGAGCTCAAAATGACCACTAGAACGTACGCTTTGACCGAAATTGTTGGTACTTCACCAGTAAGTATCGATGAAGCTATCCGAAATGGCTTAAAGCGGGCTTCGCAATCTACGCGTCACATTGACTGGTTTGAAGTTACCGAGATCCGCGGCAACTTGCGTGACGGAGAACTCACCTTCATTCAGGTTGGAATGAAGCTCGGGTACCGACTAGAAGACGCCTAAATCGCATCTGATTTAGTTGAAAGGTTAAATCCTTCAATCGTTAGCGGTGCCACTTGAGCGCGCGAAAACCAATCGGCCCATTCTCTTGGTAGACACGGCACCGTAGTGCCTGCGTCAGTAACTCGTGAGAGCATGTCGATTGGTGACTCATTAAATCTAAAGTTGTTTGTTGCGCCAATTACCTCACCGCCGGATATCACATAGACACCGTCACGGGTGAGTCCTGTCAGCAGTAAATTTTGTGGATCAACTTCCCGGATGTACCAGAGACAGGTAATCAGCAAGCCATCACCCATTCGACTAGCCAATTCTGCAAGCGATCCATTTCCTTGCGCATCAACTAACGAAATGTTGTCCGTAAGGGGAGTGAAAGGAAGTTTGGCTTCTTGGGCTGCATGTCGACTGCTTCCAAGCGCAGTCAATACTCCATCGGTAATAATGTCGGATCTACCGATTTCAATTCCAGTATCAAAAGCACTGCCTAACGCAGAGGAACCCAAGTTAACAACTCGATCGAAAGTTTCGATTCCTTTCAAGCTTGGATCAGTTGCAAGATTCAGATTCCGCTTGGTAAGTGTTTCGCCAACTCGCGTTCCACCCTTTACGTTGGAAAATGCGCTACGTCCTTCAGCGGCATCTCGTGCAGCCGAACTCCACAACATGTAGATCAGCAAATCAGATACTGCGCTAGGCGAGAGTGTGACTCGATGACGTCCAGCATCCGTATCAATTTGGTTGTTTTGGATTTGTAGCTTTTGAGTTACGTCAGACAAATGATTACCAATAGTTACATCCATCAATGACGTGCCACCTTGACCTGACCAAGCAGAGCGCTTACGGTCATGACTCTTCGCGCACAATTCAAAGCGACTAGTTCGCTCGGAATATCGCATGCGAATTCCACTAGATGTACCTACATAGGTCGTATCAAGAGATTGTTCAGCGTAGCCAAAAAATTCTTGCTCGCGATTTGCGAAAACTTCAGCCAATCCACCTGCTACGTGAGAGATTTCCGAGACATCCAAAGTTAAGGCAGCATCCGCAAAGTTCTTGTCAGTTGGTCCAGTCACCAACTCCATTGCGTCAACTGCAGGTCCGGCCGAGACAGCAGAGGCTTTACTAGCTGCTACTAGGGCTTCGACATCATCTCGACTGCGGATTTGGCCACTCGACATTCCAGTAGCAACGCCACCAGACATGGAAACGAATGCCGAGATGGATAGGGTTTGATCAATTGAGTCGCCATTAGTTGTCAAAGCAGAATTAGCCCACCGTAAGTTGTTGGTTGCGCTGTTTCCACCTATTACTACGCCACCATCCTTACCAAGTAATTCCAGTGCAACTTCAACGGCATCTGGCAATGAAATCTCACTCATTTCGCGCTCTCATCCCGGGTATTCAGAACGTTGACTTTGGTAAATGTGGCTGACGGACAACCGTGACTAACCGGAGCAACCTGACCAGGCTGACCTTTACCGCAATTGAGAGCACCACCTAGTAGGTATGTACTGGATCCACCTAACTGTCTCATCGAAGCCCAAAAGTCAGGTGTCTTAGATTGATAAGCCACATCTTTGAGTTGACCAACAATCTCACCATTCTTGATTTCGTGGAACCTTTGTCCAGTGAACTGGAAATTGAAGCGCTGCATATCAATTGACCAAGATTTATCTCCAACAATGTAGATTCCTGATTCGACGTTTGAAATCAAATCTTTAGTGGTCAGATCCTCAGTTCCAGGTTGAAGTGAAACGTTAGGCATTCTTTGAATCGGTGAATGTAGCGCGGAATCAGCAAATGCACATCCGTTAGATCGGTCCATTTTGATCTTGCTAGCGATGGAGCGATCAGTTTGATACCCGACCAAGATTCCGTCTTTGATCAAATCCCACTTTTGGGCTGCCACGCCTTCGTCGTCATAGCCAACGGTTGAAAGTCCATGATCGGAAGTTCGGTCCCCAGTGACATTCATGATGGGAGAGCCGTACTTGAAGCTGCCCAATTTATCGATGGTTGCAAACGAAGTGCCAGCGTAGTTTGCTTCGTAACCTAAAGCTCGATCCAGTTCTGTGGCATGACCTATGGACTCGTGAATAGTCAGCCAAAGGTTAGTTGGATCGATCACAAGATCCCAGGCTCCAGGTGTTACCGATGGTGATTTAACTTTCTCATCCAAGTACTCCGGAATCCGCGCAATCTCAGATTCCCAATCCCAGCCGGTTCCAGTTAGGTACTCCCACCCGCGTCCAGCCGGCGGCGCGCAGGTGCGCATGTCTTCGAAGCCAGAGTCACTTACATGTATCGCAGTTAAAGCCGCAGAAATTCGATCACGTTGTTGCGAGATCTCATTGCCGAGCAAATCCGAATAGAAAGTTTGGTCGCGACCCATTCCGATGTTGCTTTCAATGTGACTCACTATGGATGAGCCAGAGATCTTGTGATTCCAGTTCTGCAAAAACTCGATGATCGCAGAGTCAGTCTTTTCGAAGGCATCTATTTCGATAGGTAAAATCCAAGACTGCTTCCCATGAATTGGTTCATTTGCCAGTATTACTTCGTCAGCTGCCACTTGAGCACTGATCTTGGCCACTTGGATTGCTCTTAGCGCTGTGTTGACCGCACTTTCAATAGTGAGTTCAGTGGAAGCCGCGAAACCCCAGGCACCGGAATGAACTACCCGAACACTAAGCGCAACGTTGGATTCCGAACCAATGTTCTCTACATCTCCATCGCGCAACGAAACTCCGCGCATATCGTGTTTTGCAAGTCGAAACTGGGCGACAGTTGCGCCATTACTTGCGGCCGCCTCTAGAGCTACCGAAGAAAGCAACTCAGGTGTTGGAGTATTCGGAATTTGTATCATTTACGCTTACTTTCTAGGTTCCTTAACCCTAGCCATAGATTATGGGCTTAGGCGGTAGCCTTTATACATGTCAAGAGTTGTGTTGGTTACAGGTGGAAACCGCGGAATCGGACTTTCCATTGCTCGTAAATTCGAAGCTTTGGGCGATGTAGTTGTAGTGACTAGTCGCAGTGGCGATCCAATTAGTGGACTTAATGTTGTGCAATGTGACGTTACTAGTACTGAGAGCGTAGATGCTGCCTTCGCCAAAATCGAAGAAGAATTCGGGCCAGTGGAAGTAGCCATCGCCAACGCTGGAATAACTAAGGACAAGTTACTGGTCCGTATGGCCGATGAAGACATCGATGATGTGCTCAATACCAACCTGTTTGGCGCGATTCGGGTGGCTCGTCGCGCAACTAGGTCTATGACCCAAGCTAGATCTGGTCGGATAATTTTTGTATCGAGCGTGGTTGCCCTCATGGGATCGGCTGGACAAGTTAACTATGCAGCGTCTAAATCTGGTTTAGTAGGTGCCGCTCGCTCGCTGGCACGTGAAATCGGATCTCGTGGTGTCACCATCAACGTGGTGGCTCCTGGATTTATCGACACAGATATGACGGCAGTGCTATCAGAGGAACGCAAAACTCAAATTGTTGGCAACATCCCACTCGGTCGATATGGAAGTGCAGCCGAGGTCGCCGATGCCGTTGCGTTCCTGGCATCTGCGGAAGCAACGTACATAACTGGCTCAGTCATTCCCGTTGATGGCGGCTTAGGTATGGGACACTAGAGCACTATGGGAATCCTTGAAGGCAAGAACTTATTGATCACTGGCGTCCTTACGGATTCATCAATCGCATTTCACGTTGCCCGATTGGCGCAAGAGCAGGGCGCGACTGTCGTCTTAACATCTTTTGGCCGAGCAGCTGGTTTGACCAAAAGAATTGCTGGCCGATTGCCGAACGAAGCACCTATCGTTCAGCTTGATGTAACTAGTAAAGAGGATCTAGCGAACCTAGCTGGGGCAGTTTCGGAACACGTTCCCTATTTGGACGGAGTCTTGCACTCAATTGCATTTGCCCCAGAGGCAGCCCTTGGAGGTAACTTCCTAAATACTGAATGGGATGACGTAAAGGTTGCCCTAGAAATCTCAGCTTTCTCTTTGAAGTCACTTGGCATGGCCACACTTCCACTTATGCAAGAACGCGGTGGACAGCTTCTTGGTCTCGATTTTGATGCCACGGTAACTTGGCCGTTCTATGACTGGATGGGCGTTTCCAAAGCAGCACTTGAATCGACCTGTCGTTACTTAGCCAGAGATCTTGGCCCTAAGAATGTTCGAGTTAACTTAATTGCAGCTGGTCCGCTGTACACAACAGCAGCTAAGGGAATTCCTGGCTTTGATGAATTTGGTCCGATGTGGCAACGTCGAGCACCTATCGGTTGGGATACCTCTGATCCGGTTCCAACGGCTAAAGCTTGTGTTGCAATGTTCTCAGATTGGTTCCCAGCTACAACAGGCGAAATCATTCACGTAGATGGCGGAGTCCACAGTCAAGGTGGACCGTAAGTCTCTAGGTCGTCACAACTGATTGCAAAACCGTCCTAGCGACAGCAATTAATGTTTCCAGGGTTTGTATTCTCCGTCGGTCAATACTTGGACTATGCAAAGCACTGGTATTCGCAATTGCTCCTTGCGCGATAATTGTGATTCGAGCGGCAAGTTCAAGTGCTTCTGTACTCCGCTTTGAAATATGTGGCGGTATGTGCAGGGTTCGAAATGATTTGAGCGCAGCAAGAATTTCAGTTTCATCACCAACTAAGTCGCTAGTCACCAGCTGCTTGGCAGATTCCGATATTTGTTCCATGAGGCTACGCCGAGTTTGGTTCAAGTCGTAGTGCAAGACATTGTTCGTTTCGTTCATCAGTATCCACTCAGCATTAGAGTCCTGACATAAAACTTGCGTTCGGTTAATAGCCACGACGCCAGAATCAACCGAAATAGTCGCGAGAACCCCAACTGGAACTCCTGCCGGATCACCGGGAACTGGGAGACCAACGGCTACAGGCTCAGCGGCTGACGCTGCTGTTTGCACTAGATCAAGCCAAGAGGATTCGAGTCCAACGGAGTTATTGACTATTTGGACATCGACTTGCTCTGTTATCGCCTCTAGAGCATTCGCAGCATCCGTCTGGGAAACCGATCCAATTTGCGCCGCATTCAACCAAAGCCCAAGCAGCACGGCTGGCGGGAACGCGTGCTCAGGTGGCATCTGGATTCCTTACCGTTCTGTGGCTTACAGGTTTAAGGGTTACTCGTCTTTAACTTTTGCTCTAGAGGTAGATTACTCGTGTGCTAGAGATTCTGGACTTACAAGACGTCACAGTCAGACGTGGGTCAACAGAGATCCTAAGTCATGTCACTTGGCAAGTTACAGCCGGTGAGCGCTGGGTTGTTATGGGATCAAACGGTGCAGGTAAAACCTCCTTAATGCAGATTTGCTCTGGATTCATGCATCCAACAACAGGTGCCGCAAAGGTTCTAGGTTATGAATTAGGTCGAACTGATGTCCGCGAACTCAGAACGCTTGTTGGAATATCCAGTGCTGCCGTTGTTGCGCTCCTGCCGCCACAAGAAACTGTGCTCGACAGCATCCTTACTTCGGCATACGGGATATCTGGTCGCTGGCGCGAACGATACGAACAAGTGGATCGCGATCGCGCACATGCATTAATGGCAGATTGGGGATTGACGAACTTTGCAAGCAGGCGAATTGGCAATTTGTCCGAAGGTGAGCGAAAGCGAGTTCAGATCGCAAGAGCTTTGATGTGTGATCCGGAACTTTTAATTCTCGATGAACCAGCAGCAGGGCTTGATGTAGGTGGGCGGGAGGACTTAGTTTCGCGACTTGCACAGTTGGCAGGTGATGAAAATTCTCCAAGTTTGGTTTTAGTTACTCACCATGTCGAAGAGATTCCACCCAATTTCACGCATGCCTTGTTGCTAAAGTCTGGCCAAGTTTCGGCCCGGGGCGTAGTTTCTGAGGTCGTAACTAGCTCTCTAATGTCAGAGGCTTTTGGCATTGCACTAGATGTTGAATACGGGGACCAAAGATGGCACGCTCAAGGCAAGCAGCCGAGTCGTGGGCGCAGAGCCAAGGGGTAATTCGAATAACTGGGCATCAAGGCACGAGCATTGACATAATGAAGGCGTGACTGACATTACCGATGTGCAATCTGCCTGGTTAACTGCAGAGGACCTCGAGCAAATTCGCGAACGTTTGCCTATCGTCTATGTGGATGCCATCCCAGTTCGAGTTGACGATGCTGGTCGAGTTACGAAAATTGGGTTGCTGTTACGCGGCCGTCCAGACGGATCAATAAGCAGAGCCGTTATTTCTGGTCGAGTCTTATACGGTGAGCGAATTCGCGATGCGCTATTACGTCACATTGAAAAGGATCTTGGTGGGGTAGCACTGCCACAGATTCCAACAAACCCTGCGCCGTTTACGGTTGCTGAGTATTTTCCTGATCCAGATGTATCTGGCTTCCATGATCCACGTCAACATGCAGTTTCGCTGGTTTATGTAGTTCCAGTTAAAGGTGACTGTGCGCCAAGCCAGGATGCTTTGGACTTAGTTTGGCTCACACCGACTGAAGCAATTTCCCAGAACGTGCGGGCCGAGATGACTGGCGGTCAAGACTTATTAGTTCAATTAGCTCTGGCTCATGCCGGCGCACTTTCTTAAGGATTTAAGTTTTACATGGCAGAACGTGATGGTGACGGCTGGGTTGATTGTCAGTGTGGCTCCCGACACTGGGGTAAGCATGGTGCTGCCGGTGTTGTGCTTCTCGATCCAGAGTCACGCTCAATCTTGATGCAACTTCGTGCGGAATGGACGCACGGTGGGCGAGTGTGGGGAATTCCTGGCGGCGCCCGAGACTCACATGAAACCCCAATCGAATCTGCGCTTCGGGAAATGTCGGAAGAGTTGGCAATCCACCCTGATTCAGTAGAGGTTGTACACGACAATATCTGGGCAGATCACGATGACTGGAGCTATCACACCGTAATAGCGATAACTTCACGCGACATTACATTTCAAGTAAATGAAGAAGCTGAACTAGCTGAGTGGATTGAGTTTTCTAAAGTATCCGAACTTGATTTGCATCCAGGCTTTGCGTCTAACTGGAATGACATTTTGCACGCTATCGAAGGTGTTCTCGCAAAGTCCTAGTTCTTGTAGGCACTCAATTGCGAAACCTTATGCCCCAGATGCACAGCTCGCTGGTGGTAATTCGTCATAGGAACATCCCAATCACCTTCAACAATTTGATACCTATGAGCCGTGATAGCTGCTGAGGCAGATTCGAAATATGATTCATCATCCGTGACAAAAACCATGCGTCCACCAGGCTTGAGCAACTCAAACACTTGGTCTAAAAAGATTTGGCTAATTAGACGACGTTTATGGTGTCGAGCTTTCGGCCATGGATCTGGAAACAGAACATGCACTTCAGTTATAGATTCAGGTTTTAACCAATCCGTAAAAACATCCATGCCGTCACCATGATGTGTCCGAAGATTGGTCAACTTCTGTTCAGTAGCGGTTTCAGCGATGGCCAGTAATCCGACAGTATGCACATCAATAGCAAGCACACCAACGTCTGGTGAAGATTTTGCTAGGGATAGCGCGTGAAGGCCCATTCCGGAACCAAAATCCACAATGACCATTTCTCTATTGAAAACTCTGGCTAGATCCATTGGGCGTTCTAGACCAGAAATCTCAAAATTTGGCAGCAGTTCTCGGAGAGTTCGTTCCCGACTTGCTGACATTCGTCCGTGCCGGGCATGAAATGTCCGAATGTGAGGGTGTTCCGAAACCGTGCCAGGTTGCGGATAGATTGGAGACTGCACAATTCAGAGTACAAGGTAGAGAGTTCAAACAAGGAGAGACCATGGATCTCAGTGGCGTTCACGTTCCGTTAGTTACACCTTTTGATAGCAATGGGGTAGTCGATACCAAATCAATCGCGCACATTGCAGAAGTGATGATTGCCAATGGCATTTCTGGAATCGTTGCTGCTGGTACGACAGGCGAGGCCTATGCCTTGAACTTTGAAGAGCGACAAACCGTCATTGACACCATCGTGAAGCAAGTTCATGGTCGAGTTCCAGTTTTGGCAGGCGTTGGCGGCATGTCAACAAAGGAAGCAATCAAACAAGCTCAACTCGCCCTCGAACTAAAGTGCGACGGCCTGATGGTGGCTGCTCCAGCATACGTTTTACCAACTCCAACTGAACTTGCAAACCATGTGACAGTTGTAGTTGCCGCCGCAAAACTACCTACTGTGCTTTATGACTACCCAGCACGCACTGGTGTTCCGTTTGATCAGGAAACTTTAGAACTACTCGCAGATAACGCTCATGTAATTGGAATTAAGGAAGCATCCGGAGATTTAGATCGAATTCCTATGCTTAACCAGCGCTACGCAGGCAGAATCGAAATTGTTTGTGGCGCTGATGCAGATAGTCCATCATTCTTTAATGCTGGTGCAACGAGCTGGATTGGTGGCATGGCAAATGCGCTACCAAAGGCTCACTTTGGAATTCTTGATCCTGCAACTAGAACGCAGGCTCATGCTGCAGTGCTTCCATTACTTGAACACATTGAATCGGGTAGATACATAGCCAAGACGAAGGCTCTAATGGGGCTTCTTGGTGTGCCTTGCTCATCAACTCGTGGACCACTGGCAGAACTTGAACCAGCTGGCATCGAAACTTTGCGCACCCTTGTAGCGCAAGCTGGTGAATGGGTTCCAAGCCTGGTTTAACTAATGGCGGCGACCTTGTGGAGTTCTATCCCAGCTTCATGGCAGGGTTGTCTCGCGAGTTGCCGATCAAGTATTGATCAAATCGATGTACAGCTAACGCAGTGCGTTAAAGATTCGATTGAAGTTGTGCCGAGCTTCGCAAACATTTTTGCTGCTCTGAAAATTTCACCTGGTGATGTATCGGTTGTTGTCATTGGTCAGGATCCGTACCCAACGCCTAGTCATGCAATTGGTCTAGCATTCGCGGTACCTAGCCAAACAAACCCACTGCCAGGCTCCTTGCGAAACATCTTTAAAGAAGTTGCAGCAGACACCGGATCGATCTCAACGGCTGACGCGTCATTAGGTACCTGGGTGGCGCAGGGCGTGTTATTGCTTAACACCTCACTAACCACGGAGTCTGGCATCCGGGCTGCGCATTCAAGCTGGCCTTGGGAAACAGTCATTCGCGCCATAATCGCACACGTTGTTGAAGTAAATCCGCTGGTCGTAGGTCTGCTCTTTGGCAATCATGCAAAAAAGTTTGGTGAGCTATTTGATCCGAACTCGATCGTAAGTTCAGCGCATCCAAGCCCATTAAGTGCTAGCCGAGGTTTTCTAGGTTCTAAACCATTCACTCGAGTAAATGAGATCCTGATGAGAAATGGTAAGTCGGTGATTGTCTGGTGAAGAAATCATATCCAGTTGTTGCGCTGCTAATTCTCGCTTGGCTATTTAGCTCGTGCGACAACGGCGGAAATCCAGAGCCAATCCAACCATCTGTCAGTAATCCTGCGCCGCAAGTACTGCCGTCAGATTCGTCTTCGCCGCAGACATCACCCAGTGATCAAGTCACGCAACCATCACCCGTTGTTACGCAATCGAGCCAAGCGCAAGTAGCCTCGCAAGCACTTGCAGTTGCCGAGGCGTTGCCAGTTAGAGGTAGGGCTCCTGACACGGATTACAGCCGTGAAGCTTTTGGATCAGCCTGGAAAGATGTGGATCGAAATGGTTGCGATACCCGCAATGACATTTTGCAGCGCGACTTTGCAACAGTAATTCTGAAATCGGGAACGGGGAACTGTAAAGTCATCGGCGGCACTTGGATAGATCCGTATTCCAATGAGAGCTACACCTTTGCCGAAGCACCCAGCGGGGCTCAAATTGATCATGTGGTTTCGCTTAAGAATGCCTGGCAAATGGGTGCAGACCGGTGGACTGATCAGATGCGTGTTGAGTTTGCAAACGATCCTTTGAATCTCAGAGTAACGATTGCATCCTTGAATCAACAAAAGAGCGATTCGAATGCAGCGTCATGGTTACCACCATTTAAACCTGGTCGATGTGCTTTCATAGCAACTCAAGTTGCCGTTAAGGCGAAGTGGTTGCTTTATGTAACTGAGGCTGAAAAAGAAGTTTTCATGGCGATTTTGAGTAAACCAGAATGTGAACAAACTCAGCTTCCGAACTAGAAATTTACTTGTCTGATAGGGCAGACTTAGTTTGTGGCCAATCCTCCAGCAGTCCTAATGGTTGAACTTGTCATGTCCATTGACCGGATGATTCAATCCGCCCAATCCGCCAACGAGAAACAGAGTCACTTAGTTATTCCAGGCGAGTGGCCAGCCCAAGTCGTTCTTGGACATGTTTCTCAGGTAGATGAGCAAGTTTGGATGCCAAGAATCGCTCAGATGTGTCAGGCCTTGGAAGCAGGGGAGAAACCTCCTAGTTTTACGTGGTGGGAACCAGAGGCAACGGCCACATATGACCGATTTAGTGGAATGTCGTTGTCCGAAGCGTCGGCGCTTGCGATGTCAGTACGCACTCAACTGCTTTCTGTTGTCAAAGATCTGACTCCAGAGCAGTGGGCTGCTACAGCAGAACATGACGCATTCGGACATATTGACGTTTCTGGTCTGGTTATTCAGATTTTGACTCATGACGAAGAACATCGCGCCAGCCTGATCTAACTCCCAATTTCGGCTCTACCTTCCTTGAACCCATGCGATTTCTTGGGTTTGATTCAACGGTTGTCGGGGTAATCTAAAGCCATGACTGGTATTTATGTAATCCTTGGTGTTGTTGCACTGCTCGTTGTTATCGGCATTGTTCAGTACAACAAATTGGTTCGACTAAATGTTGCGGTAGATGAAGGCTTTGCCCAGATTGAGGTACAGCTCCAACGCCGAGGCGACTTGATCCCTAACTTGGTAGAAACCGTCAAGGGGTATGCCGCACACGAAAAAGAAACTTTTGAGAAAGTGGTTCAAGCGCGTGCTCAGGCAACTGCAGCTCAAGGCGTGGCCGCAGTTGCTGAAGCAGATGGCATGCTTACCCAAGCGTTGCGAGGACTGCTAGCCGTAGCCGAGGCCTATCCAGACCTTAAGGCTTCTGCAAACTTCTTGTCGCTACAAGAAGAGCTTTCTGGCACTGAGAACAAAGTTGGTTTTGCTCGCCAGTACTACAACGACACGGTGCGAGCGTTAAATGAATCCATCGTTTCGATACCTGGCAAATTCTTCGCAGGTCCAGCCAAAGTTGTCGAGCGCGATTTCTACGTAGTTGACGATCCAGGCAAGCGAGCAGTACCAAACGTTTCGTTCAACTAACTAATGCTTGAAAACTTTGTTTTCTAAGGAATCACTTGTCTAATTTCAGGGCACAACAACAAAGCAACCGGCGCAAGACATTTCTATTGCTCGGAGTAATGGGAAGTCTGACAGCTTTCGTTATCTATGCCGTTGCTTTGTACTTGGGTTACACCAGCGTGGGAATCATTCCAATTGCAGTTGGGATTTCCTTGATTAGTGTTTGGGGATCGTTCTACAACTCAGACAAAATCGTTTTGACTATGACTGGTGCAAAAGTTATTGATCACGATACAGCGCCGCAGTTATTCAACTTGGTACATGAAATCACTATCGCTTCAGGAATGCCGATGCCAAAGGTAGCAATCGTTGAAGATGATGCGCCGAATGCATTTGCAACTGGCCGTGATCCAGAGCACGCCGTCATTGCCTTCACAACTGGCATTCTTCGCGTCATGGATCGAGAACAGTTGCAAGGTGTGGCGGCGCACGAACTGGCCCATGTGGCTAACCGCGATACTTTAGTTTCTGCAGTTGCAGCAACTACTGCAGGAGCGATTGCACTTATGAGCGACTTCCTGCTTCGAATTAGTCTCTTCGGTGGCGGACGTAGGGATAGCAATGGATCCAACCCATTTGTGCTAATTGCAGCATTAGTCGCTGCGATACTTGCACCGATTGCGGCTGTACTTCTGAAGGCGGCAATTTCGCGCAAGCGCGAATCACTTGCCGACGCAACTGCAGTTGCGTTTACTCGTAATCCAACGGGTTTACGCCGAGCCCTAGAAACCTTAGCTGCGGACAGCACTGTGGTGCACCAGAAATCTAATGCAGTAGCTCACCTGTGGATTGAGTCGCCTTTGGATAGCAAAATGACTTCAAAGCTATTTGCCACTCATCCTGCTATCGAAGAACGAATAGCTAACCTGCGCGCCCTTGAGCAAACTGGTCCACTCAACGAATCCGCTTAAGTTTCAAATTCGCCTGAAATTCTCGGTAACTCGTGTCAATCTTGTCTAAATTCATTTGGAGGATTGATGAGTCACACCGGTATTGCTAGCCCTTACTCATGGGACAGCCCTTTTCATTACTCGCAGGCAACCGTTCACAACGGCGTGGTTTACGTCTCTGGGCAGGCCGCTCTAGGTTCTGACGGTTCCATTGTCGGTGAAAACGATTTCGAGGCACAGGCTCATCAGGTCTTTGCAAATCTTAAGACTGTTTTGGCCGCCGCAGGAAGCGATCTGTCCAAGGTGTTTAAAGTGAACATCTACATGACTGACATGACTCAATTTCCGACGATCATCGAATGCCGCGAAAAGTATTTCTCAAAGCCTTACCCAGCTGATACAAC
The DNA here is from genome assembly GCA_036796575.1 of Candidatus Nanopelagicales bacterium. Taxonomy (GTDB): domain Bacteria; phylum Actinomycetota; class Actinomycetes; order S36-B12; family UBA5976; genus UBA5976. Next base: position 244,785 of record DAIRCR010000003.1, read on the forward strand.
AGTGGAAGTTACTGCGCTTGCTATCCCGGGCTTGCTACTTGAGATTGATGTAATTGCAGCGTCAGCTTAGGCAGCTACCCAGCAATCTCTTCGTCGCCAGTATTGGGCTTAGTTGCGCCGCTACTAGTTGCACAATTGCTGCAGAGCAACGCTAGCTTTCGGCCCTGGGATTCATGTCGGTTATAGAAGTCTTTAGTTGGGACGCCACAGTCATCACAGGTACTGAGGACTTTGGTGTGATCTGAAAAGTCCATACTCATTCGGTTGTCAAAAATGTACAGTGAACCATCCCAAAGTCCATCATCTCCGAATTGCTCTCCGTAACGCACAATTCCACCTTGAATTTGGTAAACCTCTTCGAAGCCACGACTCTTCATAACTGCAGAAAGAACTTCGCATCGAATCCCACCAGTGCAGTAGGTGACTATGGGTTTGGTCTTTAGATGGTCGTACTTGCCGCTTTCAAATTCCGCCACAAAGTCGCGAGTTGTTTCCACATCTGGAACGATGGCATTTCGAAATTTACCGACTCTTGCCTCGTAGGCATTTCGTCCATCAAAGAAGACGACATCATCCCCGCGAGATTCAACTAAGTCATGAACTTCAGTGGGCGAGAGGTGAACACCCCCACCAATAATTCCACCTTCATCAACTTTCAGTTCGTTAGGCGCTCCAAAAGAGACCACCTCATCGCGCACCCGAACGGTTAGCTTTGGAAAGTCGTGCCCAGTGCCTTCCGACCACTTAAAGTCGATTTTGTTGAAACCTGGATAGGCCCTAGTTTTTCGGATGTATCGTTTGAGATCGTCAATGTTGCCGCCCAACGTGCCGTTAATGCCATGTTCGGAGATGATGATTCGACCTGTAAGGCCAAGAAGCTCACATAAGTCGTACTGCCAAAGTCGAAGCGCAACTGGATCAGCAACCGGCGCAAAACCGTAATAGAGGATGACCTTGGGAATTGCCATAGCCACCTCACGTGAAAAACTGTGCCGAATCGCAGTCTTGTGTCCGAGGGGGGACTTGAACTCATAAAGAAGGCGTTCTAGTTGGTTCTTGTCGTTCCCGTCTTGAACTGTTTCCATTGTATTTGTTGAGATTCATTACTAGGTACGACTAGCCACTTCTAAGTGGTTCTAACTAAACGGCGAGCGTTTGGCGAGCCTTTTCAGACCCATAGGTGTAGCGAAATAGTTGGGCTAGTCAGCATTACTGAAAATCCATGTGGCAGGCAGTTGCGCGCTTAATTGAGTATCACTAGTCAGAGTTTAATAAGTGCAGGAGGCTGGAAGCCATAAAACCTTTAAAGCATTGGTAGTTGAACAAGGGCTACCACTACTTTTTCGCGATTGATCATCTAATAGTTATACGTTTGCCCTAGTCTGATTTTTGGGAGCCAAGTTTGTCTTATTGAGCTTGACTAGTTTCTTCAGTAGCTGAAAGTGATTTTCATAATGCGAATCGTCTTGGTAGAGGATGAAAGTCTAACCTTGGCCTCGCTATCAGTCGCGCTTAAGTCAACCGGAATTGACGTAGCTGCCAGCATAAACTCAGCCGCAACTGCTATTAGTGCAATTCGCGATTTTGAGCCAGACGTGGTAGTGCTAGACATTGATTTAGGTACTGGCCCCACCGGTCTTGACTTAGCGGATGCGTTAGCGAGGCAAAAGCCGTTGCTAGGAATTGTCCTTCTTACAAGTTCCGTGGACCCAAGGTTGGTACGATCCAGTTTGCCGGGGGTTCCAGAGAATGCTGTCTATCTGGTAAAAAGCGCAGTCACAGACATAGCTGTGCTTACGGACGCTATCGAACAAGCGTACGATCAGGCCCAGCAGGGGCGAACTGCTAGTTCTAGGGCCAGCCAAAGAGACGAAGATGTTTCCCTAACAGACATCCAGATGGAAACATTGCGCCTGGTGGCACAGGGGCACTCCAACAGAGAAATTGCACGACAACGCTTTGTGACCGAAAGGACTGTTGAGCAAACGGTCGCCAAGATTGCTAGTTCGTTAGGGATCAAGCAAACCACCAGTGCTAATCAAAGAGTGCATATAGCGCGCATGTACTTTCGCATGCGGGGGAAAAGTTAAGTTCTCGTGAGATTCAAAAACGTATTGATGAGTAGAATTCCAAATCGATTTGTGATTCATCCAGTTCCATTTCTGATCCTGGCTCCCATTTCCGTAACATCCGTTCTGTTCACAAGAACTAGTAGCACAAGTAACATCGACTCATTCCAGTTACTTCTGGTATCGACACTGAGTTATGGGATTTTCTGTCTCGTGTTGCTTATTTACAAAGTGCTATACATCAATCGAAAACGGGAAAGTGATTCGCCGATTTTGGGCATCGCGTTGGTTGCCTTTATCGCAGGATTTATTAAAGGGTCTTTTACCACACTTTGCCTGGATCAACTTTCTAAATCTAACAACACGAACAATCATGGATTGGCACGGAGTTTGTCTGCTGCCGTAATAACAACAATCGGTGTCACGAGTCTGACTTACCTTGATTTTGAGATTCATCGGCTTCGCGATCTTCGCAAGGCTCGAATCACAGCCCTTATTGAATTCGAGTCACGGCGAATGTTGAACGACACTGCAGCATTGACTCTGGTGTCGTCGACTCGAAAGCATGTAGAGGACGGACTTCGATCTACTCTGACTGAGCTTCTCGACTCCATTGAGGACCCCTCGATTGACAGCCATAAATTGGATTTAGCATTAAGTCAACTCGCCAGAGCGAGTGAAAATCAACTGCAATCACTTACTAATCAACTTCAACAGAAACTTGAAATAGAATTCCCAAGGCTGACCTGGGGCAATCTCTTCAAATTGGTGCTGACACCCCGCTCATTCCCAGCGGTGCCCTTGTCGTTACTAATAATGCTCTCTTCGATCGGGTTCATTGTTCAAAATGATGCCTCAAAATATCCACTGCTTCGTATCTTAGTTATCGGAGTTTGTTCCTTCTTGAGTTTGGCTTTAGGCAACTTCTGTATGGCAAAAATAGAAACGTTTAGCTCGGCTGTCTGGATGAGCACAGTGATTCTATGTGCGATTACGCCATTTTTAGCAGGTATTTTGTTTTTGGGTGACTCATTTATTGAAGTCCTAAACAATTTCTACGCCTATGTCGTACTGCTGGTTGGGCTTAGTTCGTTGGCCTGCCTTATAAATGGATTTGTGTATCAGCGACGTCGCATCGATGTTGACTTGCTTGCATCCCTGGACTTAAGCGGGGTTCAGGAACGCGCGACATCGGAGATAAACCGGCGCTTACTAAAAGATATGATCGATTTTATACATGGTCGGGTTCAGTCACGCCTAATGGCGGCGGCTATGACTATTGCAAGCGCTAAAGATGCCGATGATCAAGACAAACTAACGACGGAATTTATTGCATTACGAAATCTGGCTGAGGCACCTTTCGAAAAATTCGAAACGTATCGATCTCTAAGTCTCGATAGTGCAATGAATATTCTCATTAATACCTGGCAAGACTTGCTGCAGATCACTCTCGAGCAAGACTTCTATTTGATGCTTAAAGGTCTGGATGCCTTTAAGGTCAGCAGCATTGTCGAAGAAGGACTGCTTAATGCATATCGGCATGGTTATGCAATAACAGTCCACATTTCAGCTGAACACAACGATTCGCAGATCGCCTTGATCATGAAGGATGACGGTGTCGGCCCGTTGTTTGGGCCTGCTAATTTAGGAAGTGCACTATTTGATTCCACTTCCATTAGCTGGACACTTTGCAGCGGGCCGGATGGAATCGGTGCAGAATTAAAACTTATTCTTACTTAATGGATTGATTTTCAGACATATCAGACCAGACATGACCATTTTAGCGCCAGCTTACCGACCTAACCTGACTGAACAAAGCAGGAATGAATGGCACTTCATCCGATGTTGAATAGGGGCTACCCCTTGTCTTTGACAGTTGTCTGGTTGTGCGCGTGCCAGTTTCGGTAATTTAGGAAATCGTTGCGATGGGACAAGAAAGTCATCAATAAAGGTGGCTTACCACGCTTCAACTCTATCGTCCTAGTAGGAAGTGACCCTCCCATGCGTCGGCTTTCCATTTTGATTTCAACAGTAGCGCTGGTGCTATCAGGTTTGGCAATGAGTCCAGCGCATGCGGTAGCAGATGGACCCGTAAATTGTGGGTCCTCTGGAACATTTACAATAACGACTAATGTTGTGACTGCTAGTGACTCATGTGCTGGCGCTGTGGAAATTGCGGAAGGTGTCACAAGCATCGGGGATTATGCATTCTACTACGCAACGTCACTCACCAGTATCACCATCCCAGCAAGTGTGACCAGCATCGGGGATGGTGCGTTCTCGAATGCAACGTCACTAAACACAATTACATTCGCATCCGATAGCAAGCTCGCAAGCATCGGTGTCACCTCGTTCGAAAACTCTGCACTCACCAGTATCACCATCCCAGCAAGTGTCACCAGCATTGGTGAAGGAGCGTTCTACGACACAACGTCACTCACCAGCATCACAGTCGCTGGCACAAACCCAAACTACAGTTCAGCTAACGGGGTTCTATTCAACAAACTCTATAAAACCCTAATTACCTACCCGGCAGGAAAGACTGTGACTTCTTACTCAATCCCAGCAAGTGTCACCAGTATTGGTGAAGGAGCGTTCACCAGCGCAACGTCACTCACCAGCGTCACCATCCCGGCAAGTGTGACGACCCTCGGTAACTTTGCGTTTCTAATCGCAGCGTCACTTACCAACGTTTACTTTTGGGGAGATGCACCAACGACTGTCGTCGCCAATGCATTTTTTGGTGTTGCTACTGGCGCTAAGGCATACATCAAATCCGGAAACACTAGCTTTGGATCAGAAGAAACTTGGAATGGCCTTGTTCTCGCAGTCGGCGTTTACACAGCTACCTTTAACACAACGGGTGGCTCAGAAGTAAATGCTCAGGATTACGGCGCAAACATTGCCACGCCAACTTCGCCAACTCGCATCGGTTACACGTTTGCTGGCTGGTCAGCAACTGATGGTGGCTCCGTGATTACGTTTCCTCATACTCCGGCGTTGGGTAGTGACATCACACTTTATGCCAAGTGGACTCGGAATTCAGCCAAAGCCGCGGCCAAGGTAAAGCCAACAGTTTCTGGAACTGCCAA
>DAIRCR010000003.1:250045-385710 GCA_036796575.1 Candidatus Nanopelagicales bacterium
AAGGCACTGGAACGTCAGCAACCAAGTGGCTTTCAAAGAGCACGTCGAAGGTCAAGTAGATAGCTTTTCGCTGCTTTATTGCTTATGTGTCCGAGGGGGGACTTGAACCCCCATCCCCGTGAAGGGACTAACACCTCAAGCTAGCGCGTCTGCCAATTCCGCCACTCGGACTAGTGTGCTGGGCTTGCCCAGCCCCGCAATAATACCTGCTTAGTCGTATCTGGCTCAAATGACGCAATCGGTGCGGACATAACTAACGTGATGCGCCAGACTATGGGTATGTCAATTGAGCCACTTGCAGATGTAGATTCCGAAGTTGTCGAGCTAGTTCGCGACTTAATCAAAATCGATACTTCAAATTATGGCGATGGTAGTGGGCCTGGTGAGGCGCTTGCCGCTGAGTACGTCGAAGCGAAACTTAAAGAAGTCGGAATTGAGTGCGAACGTTACGAGACCACAAGTGGTAAACGCCAGGGAGTTAATGCTCGCATCGAGGGCAAGGATCCAAGTAAGCCTGCGCTGTTGATTCATGGTCACTTAGATGTGGTCCCCGCCGAGGCAAAGGACTGGACTTATCACCCGTTTGCTGCCGAAGTTCACGACGGCATGATTTGGGGTCGTGGCGCCGTTGATATGAAGGATGGCGACGGCATGATCTTGGCGCTGGCTCGTTCCTGGGCGCGCAATGGTATGCAACCTGATCGAACCATCGTTTTTGATTGGCTACCAGATGAAGAAGCAGGCAGTGAGCATGGCTCAGGTTGGTTAGTTGAGAATCGTCCAGAACTTTACCGCGGGGTTACTCAGGCTGTGGGTGAAGTAGGCGGGTTTTCATTGACACTTCGCGATGATGTACGCCTTTATTTAGTGCAGACAGCGGAAAAAGGTATCCGCTGGATGAAACTTAAGGCTGAAGGAACAGCTGGTCACGGTTCATTCATCAACAATGACAATGCAGTTACTAAATTAGCTGAAGCAGTTGCTGCGGTTGGAAATCATAAGTTTGATCTTGCGCTCACTCCAACAGTTCGAGATTTCATTAAGGCAGTATCAGATGCCCTTGGTATGGAATTAAGTGCAGATGATCCAGAAGAGTTGCTGGCTCAACTAGGGCCAATCGCACGAATCATCGGAGCCACACTTTCAAATACTGCGAACCCAACCATGCTTAACGCCGGCTACAAGCACAACGTCATTCCAGGTGCTGCGGAAGCAATGATTGATGGCAGGTTCTTGCCGGGCTATGAAGATGAACTCATCAAGGACATCGAGAATCTCTTGCCTCCAGGCGTTGTGCTGGAAGATGTAGTTAATGGAATTGCACTTGAAGCGCCATTTGAGGGACCGCTAATTGATGCCATGGGTGCTGCGATTCGCGCCGAAGATCCGTTCGGTACTCCAGTTCCGTACACAGTCAGTGGCGGTACAGATGCCAAAGCTTTTAGCACGCTAGGGATAACTTGCTACGGATTCCTGCCGTTACTGCTTCCACCAGAATTGGATTTCAGTGCGATGTTCCATGGTGTCGATGAAAGAGTTCCAACTTCAGGTTTAGAGTTTGGTGCTCGCGTTATGGATCGATTCGTTCGTAGTCTCTAGGTCTACCTAGGCAGTCCGTTGCAGGTGATAAATCTTGCGGCGGAGCCGAACATAGCGACTGCCATCTTGGTAGACGCGAACTCGTTCTAGTTCCCAGCGCTCCACTTCGGCCATTGCTGTTAGGTAGGACTTCACTTCAGAACGCTTTGTGCCGCGATGAAAGTTGACTTCGCGAAACTCCCAGACTGCGCTCATTGATTCCACCCGAAATCTGGATAACCACGCTCTATTGCGGATACTTCATCAAGCGCCTCGTGGATCTCTGGAGGCAATTGGGCATTCACTGAGTTCAGGACAACTCGGAGTTGAGCTGCAGTTCTGGCTCCGATGACTGCACTAGAAACTTGCCGACGAGCGCTGGTCCACGCTAATGCCACATCAATTGGAGTAAGGCCCAAACCTTCAGCTGCGGTACAAACTGCGTCAACTATTGCGCGAGACCGATCGTTTAAGTAAGGCGTGATAAAAGCTGAGAAGTGTGAAGTGGCAGCTCGCGAATCGGCTGGTGTGCCGTGACGATACTTACCGGTCAAGACACCGCGACCTAGGGGAGACCAAGCCATGATTCCCACACCTAGATCTTCGGCAGCAGGAACCACTTCACGCTCAATCCCACGCTGCAAAAGTGAGTACTCCATTTGGGCACTGATTACCGGATGTTTAGATCCAAGTGCAGCGCTGGTAAGTTGCCAACCTGAGTAATTTGATATGCCTAGGTAGCGGACTTTGCCTGAATCGATTGCGTGCTCAGCTGCACTTAAAGTTTCTTCGATCGGTGTGTATGGATCCCAAGCGTGAATATGCCAAACATCAATGTGAGTTCTTCGCAACCTCCGTAGCGAGGCATCCAAGGCAGTTAGTAAGTGACTACGACTAGCATCACGGCGTCGATTGGTGCGAACGCTACCGGCCTTACTTGAAATCAAAATGTCTGGTTGCTCGCGGCAAAATTCTCCGACAATTTCCTCAGAAACACCATCGCTATACACGTCAGCGGTGTCGATGAAGCGACCGCCAGCTTCGTGATACAAATTGAACTGGTCACGGGCCTCGTGGATATCGGTATCACGACCCCAGGTCATAGTTCCTAAGGAATACTGCGACACCAGAAGGCCGCTGTTCCCCAAAGACCTTAGTTCCATAGGTTCACGCTAGCGTTTGTTTCATAGATTGTTTTTAAGGACTCGTGTGTGTCCTTGATTTTTTGGGAGATTACGTGGACGAGCAGCTGTCGTGGCTCCAAGCCATAGTCCTAGGCATCTCCCAAGGACTAACTGAGTTTCTGCCGATCTCTTCAACTGCTCACACTTTGATTGTTTCTAAACTTCTGGGTTGGCCAGATCCAGGTGCTGCTTTTACAGCAGTGACTCAAGTTGGGACTGAACTGGCTGTTGTTATCTACTTTCGACAAGACATCGCGCGGATTCTGAAAGCCTGGTTTGTCAGTCTTACGAAAAAGAGTGAACGAACTAATCCAGATGCAAAAATGGGTTGGTATGTAATCATCGGTACAATTCCGATCGGAATTGCTGGACTTGCATTCAAGTCATCAATTGAGACAACTGCAAGAAATCTCTGGCTGGTTGCCGCGACATTAATTGTTATGGGAATTCTTCTTGGATTAGCAGATCGGTTTGCCAGGCACACAAAGAGTGAAGCGGACATCAACACCAAGAATGCGGTTATATTTGGACTCGGACAAGCTTTAGCTTTGATTCCTGGAGTTTCTCGAAGCGGTGCAACCATAACTGCTGGTCTTGCAATGGGCTTCAAACGTGATGTAGCAGCTCGCTATTCGTTCTTACTGGCGATCCCAGCCGTCTTTGCTTCATCAGCATTAACTGCGGGAGACATTTCATCGGATAGTTTTGTGAATTGGCCAGCCACAATCGTGGCAACGATAGTTGCTTTTGTCGTTGGTTATTTTGTGATTGCTAGTTTGATGAAGTATCTGCAGACTCGCACGTTCTTGCCGTTCGTGATCTATCGGATCGCACTAGGTACGCTTTTGATGGTTTTGCTCGCTAACGGCGTACTTTCTGCCACCTAGTAGGGCGATATTTCCCAATAGTGTTGACCCATGGGAACTTTGCTGCTGATCAGACATGGTCGGACTGACGCCAATGCTACGGGCGTTCTGGCTGGACGGACGCCAGGTGTGGTTCTCGACGAAGTCGGCCGCACGACTACTGAGTCATTAGCTAAGCGATTGGAAGCCGTCAAAATCGCTCAAGTTGTTTCGAGTCCATTGGAACGAACCCTCGAAACTGCATCGATTCTCTTTGCTAAAGATGTTGAGGTCGCCCTAGAAGACCGGTTCTTGGAATGTGATTACGGAGATTGGCAGGGCGCAAAATTAAGCGAACTTTCAGTAAATGAACTGTGGCCAATCGTTCAGCAACGGCCTGATGAAATGATTTTTCCAAATGGCGAATCTATGAATGATATGTCTAGTCGCGCTTGTCTGGCTGCCAGAGAATGGGACGCCAAGCTCAGTAGTGAACATGGTGACAATGTTGTTTGGGCTGCAATCAGCCATGGCGACATCATCAAAGCTATTTGCGCTGATGCCATGGGGTTACCACTTCGCAAGTTTCAGTCACTTCTTATCGAACCTGCATCAGTTAGCGTGATCCATTACTCTGAAACCGGCTCAGCAGTGTCTAAATTAAATGACACTGGAAGTGAATGGATCTCAAAATTGAATGCCGAGGCTATGAAAACTCCAACTCTCGGTGGCGAAAGCGGAAAGGATTAACGATGGCGCGAATTGTTCACACTTTCGATAACCCACAACGCTTTGTAACTGGAACGGTAGGAGTGCCCGGAGAACGCACATTCTTCCTGCAGGCCAGAACTGATCAACGAATTATCAGCGTCTCTCTGGAAAAACAACAAGTGGCTTTGTTGGCCGATCGACTAACTGAACTTTTAGATCAAGTAGCTCGGGCTGAAGGCATTGACGTTACATATTTCGGACCAGCTGACCTAGAGCCACTTGATAATCCGATTCAGGAAGAATTCCGCGTAGGCACTTTGGCTTTGGGTTGGAATACTGAAAGCCAACAAGTGGTTATCGAGGCACATGCATCCTCTGAAAACTTCGAAGACGTTCCAGATTTAGAAGAGGACTCAGATTTTGGACCAGACGTTTTGAGAGTGCGATTAACTGGTTCGTTGGCAACTGCGTTTTGCACGAGGGCATTTGCAGTTGTCTCCGCAGGTCGCCCGCCATGTCCACTATGTACGGAGCCACTTGACCAACAGGGACACATCTGTCCAAGAGCTAACGGATACCTAAGGCGCGGTTAGCTCAAGTTAGAAAACTGGCCAGGGGACTGCCGGCCAATTTGAACTAGGACTCGGCATAGTTTGCTGAGTTAACAAGAAGTCGAGGCGCTTGTGGAGAGCATCTATTTCAGAGACCGTCAATAGTTCTTCCAACTCACTTCCAGATATCTGGGATTTAAGTCTTTCTAAATCTGCCAGTTGGTTGTCAGAAATTCGCTGACCGATCCAGCCCCAAAGCACAGTGCGCAATTTGTCTTCAGAGTTAAAGGTGACTCCATGATCAATCCCGTAAGTATTACCGGTTTCGTCTGTTAGTAAGTGACCAGCTTTTCGATCGGCGTTGTTAACCAAGGCGTCGAAGACCGCAATCTGCATCAATCGCTCTGAGTCTTCATGAGCCAAGGTGACTTGATGTCCTTCTTCGTCAATTCCTGTGATGATTGTCAGCCAGCCATCAGGGACGGTGTTAGGCGGAAAAATGTCTACCGTCGTTGGCTCCGCATCAATCCACTTTTGGAAAGAACCGATTCCATATGGGCCTTCATTGATTGTGGTTTCTGGAACTACATTCCAGCCAAGCATTTCACTAACCAAATAGGCAGCTCGTTCGCGCAAGTGAAGTGTGTGGTTAGGGAAATCCCAAAGCGGACGTTCCCCAGAACGTGGTTTATAGATAAATCGATTGCCATCAGATTCCACAACGAGTGTGGAGTTTGAGGCATTGACCATCTGTCCAATGACTGTGACGTTTTCCATTGCAAGAAAGCTAACTAGATGATTCCGAAGATCGCATCAATGGCAACAGCTACTTCACTGGTTGCATCCAGTTGCGCACCCGCCAAAGTTTCTGCTGCCCAAACGTCGATAGCTTTAAGTGCACTCGGAGTATCGAGATCATTGCGCATCACCTTCACGATTTCCGCAACAGGGCTGGTTGCTCCTGTGGGATGACTTAGCGCAGTTCGCCAGTTTGCTAACCGGGTTTGGGCCACTTCAAGCTCGCTATCAAACCATTCCCAATCACTTCGATAATGGTGAGAAATCAGCACCAGGCGAATAGCCATCGGATCGACACCTTGCTGCCTAAGTTTGGAAACAAAGACCAGGTTGCCTAGCGACTTACTCATCTTCTCGCCATCAAGCGAGACCATCCCGGCGTGCATGAATGTCTGTGCAAATGGCTTTACTCCAGTGAGCGACTCGGCGTGCGCAGCACTCATCTCGTGATGTGGGAATTTAAGATCGCTTCCACCACCTTGAACTGTGATTTGGGGGCCTAAATAGTGTGTGGCGATTGCCGAGCATTCAATGTGCCAACCAGGTCTTCCCGGACCAAGTGCTGATGGCCAAGATGGATCGTCGCCTGACTGTCCACGCCATAGCAAAGCATCAAACGGATTGCGCTTGCCTGGGCGATCTGGATCGCCACCACGTTGTGCAAAGACTTCCAGCATTTCCGATTCAGATAAGTGGCAGATATTTCCGAGCAGATCGGTATGTGTCATATCAAAATACAAGTCAGCATCAACTTGATAAGCCACGCCAAGTTCTTTGAGCTTCACTGCGCTTTGTTCAATCATCTCGATTACTTCAACAACACCAACATAGTTCTGTGGCGGAATCACGCGAAGTGCTTCCATGTCTGCTTTAAAGAGATCAACTTGTTCAACCGCAATTTCTTGCCATGCCCGACCAGTTAACTTTGCGCGCTCTAGCAACGGATCATCGATGTCTGTGACGTTCTGGGTGTAGTTCACTTTGGTACCGGTTGCTAGCCAGAATCTGTGCAAAGTATCAAATGCTACGTAAGTTGCGGCATGACCCATGTGTGTTGCGTCGTATGGAGTTATACCGCAGACGTAGAGATTTGCTTCTTTAGATCTCGAAGCCAAAGTGAGACTTTGCGTTCTTGAATCAAACACTTGAAAGTCTGATGAATCTAAATTCAGCACTGGAACGGAAACTTCACGCCACGGCTGCATGGTTTAAGTCTACGAGGCAACTGGCTGCCCATGCTTCTGGTGAGCAGAATCAGCAGTTAAGGAATTAGTTCTCGCGACGTCTTAAGTAGCGCTCAAATTCCTTAGCAATCGCTTCGCCAGTTGCTTCGGGTAGTTCGGCGGTGTCCTGCGTTTCCTCGAGCGCGCGAACATACTCAGAAATTTCCTCATCATCTGTCGACAGTTCCTCGACTCCAAGTTGCCAAGCTCTGGCTTCTTCGACTAATTCAACAACTGGAATAGCAGTATCGAGCAAATCTTCTAAGCCACGAATTAGAGCCAGCGTCGCCTTTGGGCACGGTGGGGAAGCGACATAATGCGGAAGCGCAGCCCAAAGTGCGACAGATGGGATGCCTTGCACTTCAAACTCAGATTGAAGTATGCCCAGGATTCCAGTTGGGCCTTCATATTTGGATGATTCAAAACCAGATATGTCTTGCAATCTTTTGTTCGACGTAGTTCCACTAACAGGTATCGGCCTAGTATGTGGAACATCAGCAAGTAGCGCACCCAAGGTAACTAGAACATTGCGTTCACCTAATTCGATGTGTGACAAGATTTCGGCGCAGAATGATTTCCATCTCATACTTGGCTCTACGCCATGGACTAGGAAAATTTTGGTGTCAGGCAGAGTGTCTGTCGATGCCTTGAAGATTGTCGTACCTGGCCAGGCCACTTCACGGTCGCCGTCTAGGCCGATACTTACCTCAGGGCGATTGAACTGGTAGTCATAGAAGTCATCACCTGGTAAATCGATAACTTCCTCGGACTGCCAAACATCTAATAGGTGCTCAAGTGCGTCAGTTGCAGATTGTCCGGCATCGTTCCAGCCACCGAAAGCGGCAATGATGATGGTTGTGTTTCGCGGGAAGGTTGGATCCTGCTCCAAGCACAACACCCCATTTCTGCAGATTGCCTCTAGTTTAGGTCCTCATTACGACGCCGGTTCAGCGAGTTTGGAAAAGGCTGGGAGAATAGGTCAATGGAATCTGTAACCGTTGTTAGTACTGCCAAAGCCGCAGAGTTTGCCATTGGCGATCGAGTGCAGTTAACAGATACCAAATCTCGCAAGCACACCATTGTTTTAGAGGCCGGGAGGGAGTTCCACACAAATCATGGAGCTATTAGGCATGATGATTTGATTGGCCTGAGCGAAGGTTCAACGGTCTCGTCAACTGGAAACATGGTTTACCTGGCATTGCGCCCTTTGTTGTTGGATTTCGTTTTAAGTATGCCGCGCGGGGCAGCCGTGGTTTATCCAAAGGACGCAGCAGCGATAGTTGGCCTGGCTGACATTTATCCAGGCTGTGTTGTTGTAGAAGCCGGCGTTGGGTCAGGCGCGCTGTCTTGTTCGCTGTTGCGTGCCATTGGAAGCGACGGCTATCTATACAGCTTCGAACGTCGAGAAGACTTCGCAAAAATTGCTAAAAAGAATGTGGCTAATTTCTTTGGTTCCGAACCAAGTAACTGGCAAGTTACTTTGGGGGATTTACAAGAGGAAGTTACGGCCTTGCCGGTTGCCAGCGTAGATCGAGTTGTTCTTGACATGTTGGCCCCTTGGGAATGTATCGACTCGATTGCCCATGTACTGCGCCCAGGTGGAGTGGTAATTGCATATGTGGCAACCACAACTCAAATGTCGAGATTCGTAGAAGACTTGCGTCTAGATAAAAGATGGACCAATCCAGAGGGCCAGGAATTGATTGCTCGACCTTGGCACTTAGAAGGTCTTGCAGTTCGCCCAAATCACAGAATGCAAGGACATACGGGTTTCTTGGTAACTGCTCGGAAACTGGCACCTGGCGTGATTTTGCCCGCTCGGCGAATTCGCCCAACTAAAGGCGGATTGGATACTGTTGCTGAAGTAGCGACAGACGCAGTAGATAGTGAGGAGGCAGCTGATGACTGAGGTAACACATGCAGATCAGCTGCGAACTCTTAACTCCCGGATCGATGATCTGAGCGAGTCAAACACCAAGCTCACCGCCACGCTTCGGGAAGCGCGCGAACAAATCATCGGGCTCAAGGAAGAAGTCGATCGTCTGAGTGCACCACCGAATGGTTATGCCATCTATTTGGGTCCAGCTGCTGATGATCTTGTTGATGTCACCATTAATGGTCGCAAGATGCGGGTAGCAATGGCGCCCGAAGTTGATCGCGAAACATTGCGCCCAGGTCAAGAAGTGATTCTCAATGAGTCAATGAACGTTGTTGTCGCTGGCAACTTTGATGATCAAGGCGAGATCGTAGTTTTTCAGGAAGTTCTAGAAGATGGCATGCGCGCAATTGTTACCGGCCGAAGCGATGAAGAACGCGTCATCCATTTAGCTGCGCCGCTTCGCGATGTACCACTTCGCTCTGGCGATAGTTTGCTCGCTGACATGAAGGCTGGATATGCCTTTGAACGAATCGCAAAGTCTGAAGTTGAAGACTTGGTCCTCGAAGAAGTTCCCGACATTAACTACGAAGACATCGGTGGCTTGCGTGATCAGATCAATACGATTCGTGACGCCGTTGAATTACCGTTCTTGCACCCTGAGCTGTTTAAGGAGTACGAACTTAAACCGCCAAAGGGTATTTTGCTTTATGGCCCGCCAGGATGTGGCAAGACACTTATCGCAAAAGCTGTCGCGAACTCACTAGCGAAGAAAGTCAGCGAGATTTCCGGCATCGGCGAAGGACGAAGTTACTTCCTGAACATTAAGGGTCCAGAACTTCTGAACAAGTTTGTTGGTGAGACCGAGCGCCAGATTCGAATCATCTTCCAGCGCGCACGCGAGAAGGCAAGCGAAGGCACGCCAGTAATTGTTTTCTTCGATGAAATGGATTCACTCTTCCGTACTAGAGGTAGTGGCGTGTCCAGCGATGTCGAGAACACCATTGTTCCGCAATTACTTAGCGAGATCGACGGTGTCGAAAGCTTGGAGAATGTAATCGTCATCGGTGCTTCAAACCGTGAAGACATGATTGATCCTGCGATCCTGCGACCTGGTCGACTTGATGTAAAAATCAAGATCGAACGTCCAGATGCTCAAGCTGCGATCGACATCTTTGGCAAGTACTTAACAACTGATTTGCCACTTAGCAAGATTGATTTAGCTGAACATGGCAATGACGCTCATGCAACTACTACTGCAATGATCCAGCGTGTTGTTGAAGAGATGTACTCCACTACTCCTAACAATGAATTTCTAGAAGTTACTTACGCTAACGGCGACAAAGAGGTTCTGTACTTCAAGGACTTTAGTTCAGGTGCGATGATTGAAAACATCGTTAGCCGAGCCAAGAAAGCCGCAATCAAGTCATTCCTAACTGTTGGTGAAAAGGGAATTACTATCGAGCACTTGTTACAGGCTTGCTTAGACGAGTTCCACGAGAACGAGGATCTGCCAAACACCACAAACCCTGATGACTGGTCTCGAATCTCTGGCAAGAAGGGTGATCGCATCGTATTCATGCGCACTCTGATCCATGGCAAGAAGGGTGATGACTCGGGACGCAGCATCGACACTTCACTGTCACCAAATCCATTCGCATAAGGGTTTAGTTATGTCAGTTCGCCGCGTTATGGGCATCGAATCGGAATTTGGTATTTCCAACCCACGTGATTCCAGTGCCAACCCAATGCTGCTGTCGAGTCAAGTCGTAAATGCTTACGGCAATGAGGTTATGCCGAATCGAATACGGCGAATGCGCTGGGATTACGATGTCGAATCTCCACTGAGAGATGCACGAGGCTTCGACATGAGCCGCGCAGATGCTGACCCAAGCCAATTAACGGATGATGACTATGGCTTAGCAAACTTAGTGCTGCCAAATGGAGCTAGGTATTACGTGGACCACGCTCATCCTGAGTACGCCTCACCTGAGGTAACCAATCCTTATGACGCCGCGCTTTGGGATACCGCAGGGGATCGCATCATTGAGCGCAGTGCCCGGCTAGCCAGCACACTTACCGGAGATCTAATAACGGTTTACAAGAACAACACTGATGGCAAAGGTGTCAGCTACGGTACCCACGAAAATTATCAAGTTCTTCGCGAAATTCCATTCGGTGATCTAGTCAAGTATCTGACCCCGTTCTTTGTAACAAGATGTGTTTTTGCCGGAGCTGGCCGCGTTGGTTTAGGACAAGAAGATATTCAGCCTGGTTTTCAAATCAGTCAGCGTGCGGATTTCTTCGAAGCTGAAGTTGGATTAGAAACCACGTTGAGACGACCAATAATCAACACTCGTGATGAACCGCATGCCGACCCTGACTTGTTCCGACGTTTACACGTCATCATTGGCGATGCAAACATGTCGCAGCGAATCAATTACTTAAAGATGGGAACCACGGCGATTGTGCTCAGCATGATCGAGGCTGGCTACCTGAAACTAGATTTTGAGCTTTACGATGCTGTGACTTCAATGCATTTGGTCAGTCATGACTATAAATTTGAAACTAAACAACGACTGCGTGATGGCTCTGAGAAGTCGGCATTGGACATTCAAAAGCACTATCAGGGCAGTGCCGCTAGGTTCTTAACTGAAACCGGTGAAACAGATAAAATGGCACACGACGTCGTCACGCAGTGGGGACGAATTCTCAATGCTTTAGAGCACGACCCAATGTCACTTGTTAATGAAGTTGATTGGATAACTAAACTCTCAGTACTTAATGGATACCGAAATCGTGATCAACTCCTATGGAGTGACTCGCGTTTGGCGGCAATTGACATCCAGTTTGCAGATTTACGTCCGGATAAAGGGTTGGCCCGGGTTCTTCAGCAAAAAGGAAAGATGGATCTGCTGTTTAGTGAAGAGCAGGTGGCACAGGCTGTTGCTAACCCCCCAGTGGATACCCGAGCGTATTTCCGAGGAACTTGTGTAGCCAAGTTTGTAGATCAGGTAGCTGCTGCCTCATGGGATTCCGTGATTCTGGATCTGGGACCTGATGTACCGCTGAAGCGAATCTCCACTCCAGATGCACTTGGTGGCACCCAGGCTGCTACGTCAGACCTGTTTGAACAATCAGAGCTTGCTGCTGATCTGCTGGCTAACCTGAAGCCAGAACACGTATTGGCATAGGGTTTGAACTACTGGAATAGTGTGATGCATAAGAGTGCACAGCACGAGATGAAATGGGGTTCGACATGAGCGAGCGTGAGTTTGCTAAAGGTAACTCCGATCGGGAACAATCTTCCGACTTCACTCCACTTCCTACAACCTCGAGTTCTGACCTTGACGTAACGGACTTACTAGATGCCATCGACTTGGTACTTGAGGAAAATGCTGAAGAGTTTGTTAAGGGTTTCGTCCAAAAAGGTGGACAGTAAGTGTCATCAGGCAGACTCGACAAACGAATCTTCGGAATTGAAACAGAGTTTGGCGTTACTTGCACATTTCAGGGTCAGCGGCGTCTCACTCCAGATGAAGTAGCCCGTTACCTCTTCAAGCGCGTTGTTTCTTGGGGGAGAAGCTCAAACGTATTTCTAACTAATGGTGCTCGTCTCTATCTAGATGTTGGTAGTCATCCAGAGTACGCAACTGCCGAATGTGACGATTTCCACGATCTGATCGTGCAAGATAAGGCCGGCGAACGAATCCTTGCAGAGCTGATTCTCGATGCGCAAGAGCGTTTGCTGGAAGAAGGAATTGAAGGGGAGATCTACCTTTTCAAAAACAACACTGACTCAGGTGGCAATTCATATGGTTGTCACGAAAACTTCTTGATCAAGCGTCGCCAGGATTATCTGGAGCAGATTGAAGCGTTGCTTCCATTTTTGATAACTCGACAATTGATCTGTGGTGCCGGAAAGGTTTTAACGACACCTAGAGGCACTATCTATTCACTGTCACAACGCGCTGACCATATGTGGGAAGGCGTTTCAAGCGCGACTACAAGATCACGTCCGATCATCAATACTCGAGATGAGCCACACGCGGATTCTGAAGCCTTTAGACGTCTGCACGTAATTGTTGGAGACTCAAATATGTCGGAGATGACAACTCTGCTCAAGGTTGTCTCCATGGACTTTGTTTTACGATTACTTGAGACTGGCAATTTGAATCGAGATTTCACGCTCGAAAATCCCATTCGGGCTATCCGCGATGTATCACACGACATAACTGGATTAGCTACCGTCACTCTGAATTCAGGCTCAACCATGAGTGCCCTGCAAATGCAATGGGCATATTTTGAAATGGTTAAGAATTATGTTGCAACCGGCGACATGAACATGACTCGGGAACACGACATCGCATTGGAACTTTGGGAACGTACGTTGACTGCAGTTGAGACAAATAATCATGCGCTTATTGCTCAGGACATCGACTGGGCCATTAAGAAGCAATTGGTTGACTCCTACCGCGACAAAAACAGTCTGGAGTTGGATTCACCACGAGTTGCTCAACTCGATTTGATGTATCACGACATCACGCAAAATAGAGGTTTGTTCTATTTGCTTCAGAACAATGGTCGGGTAAATCGCGTGACTACAGATTCCGAGATTTTGACAGCCCAAAGTGTGCCGCCGCAAACTACTCGAGCCAAACTACGAGGTGACTTTATCGCCGCTGCGCAAGACGCCGGTAAGGACATTAGCGTCGATTGGGTACACCTGAAGATGAATGATCAATCGCAACGAACAGTTTTGTGCAAGGACCCATTTGCCAATGTAGATGAGCGAGTTCAGAAACTTATCGACTCCATGCAAGAGGCAGTAACTTCCTGATTGTAGGATTGAGATATGTTTACTCGTACGTCAGTTTTAGTTATTTCTACGGTCCTAATGCTCACTGCGTGTTCTTCATCATCTGATGAGACATCGACCCCTGCTACGTCAACATCTTCTGATTCCGCTCCAGCATTAACTGGAACTCCGGTGAGTGTTGAAGTGACTGGTGAAGCTGGCTCCGAGCCGGTCGTTGCTATCACGCCCGGTGACTCAGTAACTGAACTGCAAGTTACAGACGTGATTGTTGGTACTGGCGACCCACTTCCAGCAGGAGCTACACTAACTGCCGATTATGTTGGATATGGCGGAGCAACTGGGCAGATGTTTGATGCTTCTTGGGTGCGTGGTGAACCAGCGACTTTTCCGTTGGATAACGTGATTTTGGGTTGGCAAGAAGGCCTTGTTGGAATGCAGGTAGGCGGTCGTCGACTTCTAGTTATTCCAGCCGAACTCGGCTACGGCAGTAACCCACCTCCAGGTAGCGGTATTGAGCCTGGTGAAACCTTGATCTTTGTAGTTGACCTAGTAGGTTTTGAATAGATTGTCCGAGTTACGTTAAGACCGAATCAATTAGCAGATAGAGGAATCCATGCAGGCACCAGAGTTTGATTTTCCAGAGGGTCCAGCACCAACTGAGTTAGTTATTGAAGATTTACAAGTTGGCGATGGAACTGAAGCGGGGCCAGGCCAAACTGTGACAGTTCACTACGCAGGCATTGATTTCGAGACTGGTGAGCAGTTCGATTCCTCTTGGGATCGTGGCGAGTCCATCGAATTTCGTTTAAAGGGATTAATTGTCGGATGGCAAGAAGGTATCCCAGGTATGAAAGTTGGCGGACGCCGAAAGTTAACCATTCCACCTGAGATGGCATATGGCGCTGCTGGCAGTGGACACAGACTTTCTGGAAAAACTCTCGTCTTCATCATCGATCTTTTAGCTGTTTCTTAAGTCATGGCAAGAGCACGCACTGAGCGCATGCTCAACTTGCTCTTTGTCTTGCTGAATTCCAGAACACCGTTAACGCGAGAACAGATTCGGGAGCGAGTTCCAGGCTATGGCGAATCCAATGAAGCATTCGAAAGAATGTTCGAGCGGGATAAAGCTGCGCTACGCGATTTAGCAATTCCGGTGGAGACTAAGCCAGTGGATATGTTCCATGATGACGTTCTGGGATATCGAATTGATCGCTCCGACTGGTTAATGCCAGAAATCTCAATCACAGCCGAAGAGCGCACGTATCTAGCCTTAGCTGCAAGTGCCTGGCAGAACGCTCAGTTAAGCACTGCGGCAAGGCAAGCCGTGTCAAGCGTGGACGCCAGAGAGCAAGGCGCTGAGGTTTCGGTGCCAGTTTCGTTAGCTAAAGGTCGCCGTCACATCACCGAGATTCTTGCTGCTATAGCCAACGGCAAGACGGTCGTATTTGATTATGTCGGGCTCAATCAATCAGAAGTTGTTAAACGAACCATTGATCCCTGGCGAGCATTACTGCATTCGGGACACTGGTACTTAATTGGCTTTGACCAAGATAAGGGTGAGGTTAGAACTTTTCGTACTGACCGAATAGTTGGCGACCTGGTAGAGACAAGGCATGACATTTTGGAATCGATGCCTAAGAACTTTGATCTTTCAGCGATTACCGATACCTGGGAGCATTCAGATAAGGACGCAACCATTGCTACGGTTTTGGTTCGACCTGGTCGGGCAGCATCACTTCGAGTGCTAGCAACTACTTGTGACATTGGTGATGAATGGGATGAATTGACGATTCCTTATCATCACGAGTCGCAGTTAATTGGACTGATTGCCAGCTCCTGCGATGTCACGAGGGTCAAGTCTCCGCAGTCACTGCAAGATTCCGTAACTCGGATTGTTACAACAACTTTGTCGGTGCATAACTTTGGCAAATGACCTTGAACTATTAATCAAACTTCTGCCCTGGTTAGTTGCAAACAATG
The DNA here is from genome assembly GCA_036796575.1 of Candidatus Nanopelagicales bacterium. Taxonomy (GTDB): domain Bacteria; phylum Actinomycetota; class Actinomycetes; order S36-B12; family UBA5976; genus UBA5976. The sequence continues at coordinate 265,611 of DAIRCR010000003.1, forward strand.
GAGCATCATTGTCTGAAGTTGCCAAACACTTCGACATCACGGAAAAACACGCCTTAGAACTGATTGGCCAATTAGTTGTCACTGGTCCGTCTCAGGCTGGCGGGGGATTAGTTGACATTGACTTTGAAGATTCTGATTCAATTTTTGTCTCAGACGCCAAAGCGCTAGATCGACCTGTAAAACTTTCAGAGTTTGAAACTTCATCATTGTTGGGTGGTTTGCACTATCTCGAGCAATTCCCGAACTTGGTTGACACCGAAATAGTTGCAGGATTAATTCATAAGATCCAACAAGCACTTCCAAACGCTGACAGTGCCATCAATGTCGTAACTGCCCGAATATCTGATGATGTTAACTCTGTTGTTTCAAAAGCAATTGAGTCAAGACTTGCGATCGAAATCAAATACGCCGGAGTCACCAAAGAAGACGTTTCGGTGCGTATGGTCGACCCCGTCAAGATCTATTCTCAGGATGACTTTGTTTACCTAAAGGCGTGGTGCCAGAATTCGCAGGCCTGGCGAAGTTTCCGAATGGATCGAATTTTGGAAGCTAAATTGAGTGACAAAGCAATTGCTATTCCATCTGATGAGGAGCCAACGGAAGCCAAGCGCGAATACTTGGCCGTGATTGAGCTCGATAAGGCCTATTACGGACAATTGGACCAAGTAGACATCGTAAGTTTCAAGGAATACATGTGGCATGCCGTTGAGGTTGAGTTACGGGTTTATTCGAAGGACTGGCTAGTCTCGATGATTTTGGCTTCCGGTGGACGAGTTAAGGCAGTGCGGCCTCCGGATCTCATTGAGGCATTAGTGGCTCGGGCATCCGCCTGGGAGTGATTTATGGCAAGTCATACGGTAACTTTGAGGTACAACATTAGGGAGATCTAGCATGAGAAACCCAACACTGTGGGCCGTACTTATTTTGCTTGCCATTGTGCTTTTCGGCGCACGACGCCTTCCTGATGCTGCGAAGAGCATTGGTCAATCTATTAAGGCGTTTAAGTCTGAAATGGATACTGACAAGCCAACAGACAGCGCGAGCGGCTCTGAGTCGACAGACTCACCTAAGTCTTAAATCTGTAATGGCTGATACTGCAGCTGAACAATCAAAGCTAGGATCAATGACTCTAGCTGAACACTTCAGCGAATTGCGCAAACGTTTAGTTAGAAGTGCCTTAGCTGTAATCATATGCACTATTGCCGTGTGGAATCAGTTTTCCGATATCTTTGCCGTAATCCGAAAGCCCTATGACAGCGTTCAAGGTTTAGGCTCTAATGCGGTTCTGGCACTCACTGGCGTCACTAGCGGCTTTTCGTTACAACTTAGGGTTTCACTTGCTGCGGCGTTCGTACTTGCTAGCCCAATCTGGATCTATCAACTTTGGCGATTCATTTCGCCAGGACTGAAAACAAACGAACGCAAGTGGTCCTACGCATTTACCGCTGTTGCCGTGCCGCTGTTTTCATGTGGAGTGCTACTGGCGTACTTTGTAATGCCTCGAATGCTCGACATATTATTTCAATTCACTCCTAGTGATGTTGAAAACGTAACCAGCGTTGAAAGTTACTTAAGTTTCTTTCTCCATCTCACACTTTTTTTCGGAGTCGGCTTTCTGCTGCCATTAGTTTTAGTGACACTAAACTTCGCTGGAATTCTCTCAGGGGAACGCCTGAGGGCTGCCTGGCGTTGGTTGATATTGGGAAGCTTCGTTTTTGGAGCGATAGCGACACCGAATGGTGATCCACTAGCTATGACTTTTGTAGCTTTGCCTATGATTGCGATGAGTTTCATTGCAGTCGGGATAGCTTTAGTAAATGATCGGCGTCGGGAACGCGCAGTCGAAGCTAGCTAGGCAGAACCAAATGATAGCTCTGCTGGTAAAGCCGAACTTGGTGACAACATCAAGGTTTAACAAAGTGGTTGCGCTCCTAGCAGATTTAAATCCAGTCGTATTGAGAGGTACTGATAACGCCTCAATCAGAATGGAGATCGTCGAACTTTGGAAGACTAATCCAAATCTCACGGTTGTGGCATGTGGCGGCGATGGAACTTTCCATTTGGCTCTCAACTCGCTTCCAGACTTGCAGATTCCCTTAGCTGTAATTCCTATGGGCACCGGAAATGATTTGGCTCGTTACTTAGGAATCAAAAAACCAATCGCGGGCGTAACCGCTTTACAATCTGCAAGTCCAATGAGCATGGACATGGGAACCATTGAACTTACCAATGGATCCATTATCAGGTTTGCTGGCATAGCCTCGTGCGGCTTTGATGCCCAAGTAAATGAAAGGGCAAATACTTACCGAGGTCCGGCTGGAACTCTTAAATACCTAGTTGCCCTTGCAGTTGAGCTAGTCAAACTAAATTCTCGTGAATTCATGGTCTCAACTAACGGTGGTGAGCATCAAGCGGGACGCTACACGTTGATCGCCGTGGGTAATACTTCCTCATACGGCGGAGGCCTAAGAATGTGTCCAACTGCAGATGCCTTTGATCAAAACTTTGAAGTTACTTTCGTAGACAAAGTGACACGGCGGCTCTTGGTACGAGTATTACCGAAAGTTTTTTGGGGTGGTCACACTAAGCACAGGCAAGTGACTCAGAGTGCGGCTCAGAAGATTGAAATCGGCGGCGATGAATTTCCGGTTTACGCCGATGGTGAAAAGATCGGGCATGGGCCAGTCGTGATCACCTTGCACCCAGGTGCCATGCGTGTGTGGCAGGCACAACCAACGAACACGCCGTAATCTTGAGTCATGACCGACTCGCCAGCACAAAGATATGCGGCGGCGAAATCCCGAAGTAAAGATACCCAAGGACTTCTTGGCTCGTTCCAAGAATCACTTAGTTTTGTCCTTGATGATTTTCAGCTGCAGGCTTGTCGAGCAATAGATTCTGGCTCTGGCGTTCTAGTTGCGGCTCCAACTAGCGCCGGCAAAACGGTTGTTGGTCAGTTTGCGGTTTATAACGCGCTATCCAAACAATCTCGCTGTTTTTACACCACGCCAATCAAGGCGCTCTCAAATCAAAAATTCAACGAGTTTGTGGATTTCTACGGCTCGGAAAACGTTGGCTTGCTTACGGGTGATAGTTCAATCAACGGGGACGCACCAATTGTTGTTATGACAACTGAAGTTCTTCGAAACATGCTTTACGAAGGGTCTTCAGGTCTTAATGGTTTAAGCCATGTAGTTATGGATGAAGTCCACTATCTAGCTGATCGTTCCCGTGGCGCGGTTTGGGAAGAAGTAATCATCCACTTGTCTGAATCGGTATCGGTTGTGGCGCTTTCAGCCACGGTAAGTAATGCTGAAGAGTTTGGTGATTGGTTAAGGACTGTTAGAGGTAAGACTGAAGTTATCGTCGAAGAGCATCGACCAATTCCACTGCATCAACATGTAATGGTTGGAGATGAACTTCATGACTTATTTGTTGATAAAGCCAAAACTAAAGTTAGCCCTGAACTGCAGCGAATTGCTCGTAACGACAGACAGCAATCACGTCATGGTTATGGCAGAGGCAATCGTTTTAGAAGCAGGTACACACCTTCGCGTGTCGAGGTGATTGAAGAACTAGACCGTGCCGGATTGTTACCAAGCATTACTTTCATCTTCTCCAGAGCTGCATGTGACGATGCAGTATCGCAGTGTCTAGCTGGCGGTCTGTGCGTAACTACGCCTGAGGAACAGTTGGTAATTCGTGGAGTTGTAGATGCGCATTTCCCAGACGCTAGTTCTGAGGAGTTACGAGTTCTGGGCTTCGCTTCTTGGTGTGAAGGATTGGAAAAAGGAATTGCAGCGCACCACGCCGGATTACTCCCGGCCTTCAAGGTAGTAGTCGAACAACTTTTCCAAGAAGGCTTAGTAAAAGTGGTCTTTGCTACAGAAACTTTGGCGCTTGGCATAAACATGCCAGCTAGAAGTGTGGTTCTTGAGAAGTTAACGAAGTGGAATGGCTCAGTGCATGCTCCAGTTACTGCAGGGGAGTACACACAATTAACAGGACGTGCTGGCCGCAGAGGAATTGACATTGAAGGTCACGCCATCGTGGTTTGGCACAACGAACTTGATCCAGATGCTTTAGCTGGGTTGGCTAGCACTCGAACTTATCCGCTTAAATCTAGTTTCAAACCTTCGTACAACATGGCAATCAACTTAATTGGCAAATTTGGAACGCAGCGAGCTAGAGAGTTGCTGGAGTCTTCGTTTGCTCAATTTCAGGCAGATAAGTCAGTAGTTGGTCTGGCCACGCAGATGCGCAGGAATGAATCGGCCATTGATGGTTACCAGGAGGCAATGGAATGTCATCTGGGGGATTTTTCCAGCTATATGAAGTTGCGCCGCCAACTTTCCGCCCTGGAAAAGGACACTAAGCGTGACGGAGTTCGGGAACGCCGCAATACCGCCACCAACTTCTTGAATGAAGTAGAGCGCGGAGACGTCATTGTTGTGGATTCTGACCGACGCTCTAGTACGCCTTACGTTGTCCTGGATGAAGCTAGAGATTCAGATGACCCTAGACCAAGAGTCATGTCACAGTCTCGTATCGTTAAACGAATCGGCTACACCGATGTCGGCGATCAAGGTCGGGTAATAGGTCGGATTCGAATTCCTGCGACCTTCGACTCGCGTTCGCCAAAGACTCGAAATTGGTTAGCTGATCAAATTGCCGACATTTCTCGGGGCGCTCCGAAGGTACAGCGTCAGGCTCAGGCCGAAACACATTCTGATGTTGAAGTGTCACGTCTAAGAAAAGCAATTCGCGCTCACGCTTGCCATGGCTGTAACGATCGCGAAGAACATGTCAGATGGCATGAACGGATCTACTCAACCCAGCGGGAAATTGAAAAACTCGAATCTCGCGTCGCTACCAGAACTAGTTCCATCGCAAAAGAGTTTGATCGAATATGTGATGTCTTGACTGAGCTTAAGTATCTCGAGAAGCAGGAAACCAGCCATGTGGTAACAGAAGCCGGAGCTATATTGGGCCGGATTTATTGCGAACTTGATTTGCTTGCTGCTGAATGTCTTCGTAGTGGGATTTGGAAGGATCTAACTCCGGAACAAATGGCAAGCGCAGTAAGCACTCTCGTCTATGAATCACGCAGAGATGATGATCGCGACACCCAAAATATTCCCGATGGCAGCTTAGGTATTGCTCTTACTGAAATGGTTTACAAATGGGGCGAACTTAAAGAAATAGAGACCCAGCACCGAATGGACAGCCTTCGTGACATGGATCCGGGCTTTGTCTGGTTAACGCTTAAGTGGGCCAGAGGTCAATCTATTGCTCGAGTGTTAAAAACTTCAGATTTACAAGCGGGAGACTTTGTACGTTGGAGTAAGCAAGTAATTGATCTATTGGGTCAGATATCCCTCGCCAGTGAAGATCCGGAAGTAGCAAGTGCGGCCCGGGCTTCAAGTGATTTAATCAACCGAGGAATTGTGGCATGGTAACTAAGGTGAGCGAACCTGCATTGGAAACGCGCAATCTATTTTTTGATACTGCGACACTTTATTACCGTGCGTTCTTTGCGGTCCCAGAGAGCATCACAGCACCAGATGGCACGCCTTCCGGAGCGGTACGCGGTTTTCTGGACATGGTTAGCGCAATCGCAAAGCAGTTTCCACCTGAGCAAGTTGTTTTTGCCTGGGATGATGATTGGCGGCCGCAATGGCGAGTAGATCTTATTCCCAGTTACAAGTTGCATCGCGTTGACGAAGAAGTGTCTGATCAACCAGATGCCGCGTTCGAAGTGATTCCTGATGCTTTGTCACCACAAATTGGCGCCATCTCTATGATCTTGGATGCTATTGGTTTACCCCGAATTGGACAGGTCGGTCATGAAGCTGATGACGTCCTTGGTGCCTTGGTAAGTAAGTCCAGCGCACCATGCGACGTAGTAACCGGAGATCGAGATCTATTCCAGTTAGTCAGCGACGAAACTGATGTTCGGATTATCTCGATTACTAAAGGTGTTAAGAAACTTGAGATTGTCAACGACGCTTACCTAGTAGATCGTTATGGGATTAACGGAGCTCAATATGCGGATTTCTCAATGTTGCGCGGAGATCCATCCGATGGTTTGCCAGGCGTAAAAGGAATTGGCGAGAAGACTGCAGCGAAGTTAATAACCGAGCATCAGGATGTAGCTGGACTGATTGCGGCAGCTAAAAATCCAGAAGTAACGTTGGCACCAGCAATGCGAACTAACCTCTTGGCTAGCCAGGATTATATGAAAGCCGCTAGCAAGGTAGTTCGAGTTAAGACTTCTGCGAAGCTTCCCAAGACACTAGATCGACCAATCAAAGTCAAAGATTCGCAGAGTCTACAGGAACTTACTGATGCCTGGGGGATTGAACGCCAGATCAAGAGATTCTTGAAGACTTTGAATATCGATTGGGTAGCCTAGCCTTATGTCGAAAATGCATCAGGAACGGATTGCCAGAGTTGCTCAGCAATTAGCACAAACTGAACACGACATCATCTTTGTTACGCCTGGGGCTGACCTTCGCTATCTAACTGGTTATGACGCGCTACCGCTCGAACGACTAACTTGTCTGGCGGTTCGCACAACTGGCGAAGCGTGGATGATTGTGCCGACTCTTGAGAAGCCATCTGCATTGGCACACAAGGTTCCTGACATGGGCATCGAGCTATTGGATTGGCAAGAGACTCAAAATCCTTATTCGCTGTTGTTGTCAGCTGTTGGTCAGCCACAACGGCCATTGGTGAATAACTTGATGTGGGTTGAAAAAGCGTTTGGAATTCAAGGGGCATCCGGGACCAACGTTGAACTTGCCGGAAAACTACTTTCTGACATTCGCGAAATAAAGACCCCAGATGAAGTTACTTACCTGCATGAAGCCGGGGCTGCCATTGATCAAGTGCACATGAACATGCACAAGTGGTTGCGGCCAGGACGTACTGAGCGTGAAGTTGGTAAAGACATTGCTGAAGCAATTCTTGCAGCCGGTCACGTAACTGTTGATTTTGTGATCGTAGCTAGTGGACCAAATGGTGCCAGTCCGCATCACGAACTATCGGATCGTGTCATCCAGGCAGGCGAACCAGTTGTAGTGGACATTGGTGGAACTATGGCGAGTGGTTACTGTAGTGATTGCACTCGCATGTATGTCTGTGGCGAACCTCCTGCGGAGTATCTAGAGCACTATGCCGTTTTGATGGCAGCCCAAGAAGCTGCTCGGTTACATGCCCGACCAGGAGTTAGTTGTGAGTCAGTAGATGCTGCTGCCCGAAGCGTGCTTGAGTCAGCTGGTTTAGGTGAGCAGTTCATTCATCGCACTGGACATGGCATCGGCATGGAGACGCACGAAGAACCTTACATAGTTTTGGGCAACAAATCTTTGTTGGTTCCAGGTCATGCTTTCTCAATTGAACCTGGGTTCTACTTTGCGGGTAAGTATGGCGCTCGGATCGAAGACATTGTTACTTGTACCGACGATGGAATCAAGAGTGCAAACAACACAACGCGCGAGCTTGTAGTCCTTTAAGTTTCTATGCGATTCCTAGCCTCCATTTTCGCCGGCGCAATTGTTGCATGGTCGTTTTATCCAGGACATTGGTGGGCGAGCGTCGTTGGCATGGCAATCCTGCTGCTTTGCTTGGATTCAAAGCCACGTAAAACTCGACTTAAACTAACTTTGGCTTTTGCTTTAACGTTCTTCGCATTTCATGTGCAGTGGGTTAGCGTTCTCGGCAATGATGCTTGGTTTGGATTAGTCATTCTTTGCACGCTGCCTTGGATGCTATTTGCGCTACTTCCAGTTGACTCGAAATCCAAGTGGTTTTATTTACAGCCCGCTGCCTTAGTCATTGTTTTGGAGGCAATCCGAGCCAGCTGGCCTTGGGGGGGCTTTCCGTGGGGCTTGTTGGCGTATAGCCAAGTAGATGGACCTCTAGTCGCTCTTTCAACGATTGGCGGTCAGTCGCTCGTCAGTGGGGTAGTGGTCGTATGTGCTGCCATTACGGTGAAGGTAATTAAATTCCGCTCGTTCAGTGCGTTAATGCTCTTGCTATTCATTTCAATTTGCTCAGCAAGCGTGAGTAGCTTCAATTCCAATGACTCAGTTCAGTTAGCAGCGATTCAAGGCAACGTTCCACGCGTGGGCAATGAACTAAGCGCCCAACGTGCAGCCGTACTTAACAATCACCTAAGAACCACTGAGCAATTATTGGCTGAGATTGAATCTGGTTTGACTCCAGAACCCGATCTAATTGTTTGGCCCGAGAGTGGCACTGACATCGATCCATTGGTGCCAGGTATTGCGGTCGACGCCATTAGTGAATTGGCAAGTCGCAGTGCGGCGCCGATCTTGATTGGTGCGACCACCTGGTACAGCTCTGGATCCGAAGGCGAGGGACCAACCAATTCTGGAATTATGTGGACAGATAACGGACCGTCACAGATCTATTCAAAGCATCATTTGGTGCCATTCGGAGAATACGTTCCACTGCGCGATGTCTTGGCAAAGTGGATTACGCGTTTTGATCAAATCCCAAATGATTTTGTCCCAGGGGAGGGGCCAGGAGTCTTTGATGTTTCTGGTGCACAGATTGGTGACGTCATTTGCTTCGAAGTTGCTTACGCCAATCACATTTACGACACTATTAACGCCGGCGCTCAAGTCATTACTGTTCAAACCAATAACGCTACGTATGGCAATACGACGCAACCAGAACAGCAATTTGCGATAACCAGATTTCGAGCCATCGAAACTCAGCGCGCATTCCTAGTTGCTAGCACTTCAGGAATCTCAGGATTAATCCAAAATGACGGATCGGTGACAGATAAAACTAAGCAGTTTGAGTCAGCGATTGTGACGGGTGAAGCTCCGCTCATTAGCGAGAAAACATTCAGCACTAAATATCCATATTGGGTATTAATTCTTAGCATCTGTGTTTTACTGCTCGGATTACGCAGAACCGATGGCTCACAGAATAAGTGATTTGGTTTAGTCTTATCTAGTGGCGATTCGCGATCTCGGTAAAGTCTTAGTAATCGTTCCCACATATAACGAACGAGAAAGTTTGCCGGTAATTGTCTCTGGTATCAGACAGGCTGAGCCTGATGTCCACATCCTGATAGCTGATGACAACTCACCAGATGGCACTGGGGAAGTGGCTGACGGCCTTAGTTCTAGCGACAATTCCGTTCATGTCCTACATCGATCAGCAAAGGCTGGTCTCGGAGCTGCCTACCTGGATGCCTTTAATTGGGCAAAATCAAATGGCTATGACGTTGTAGTTGAAATGGACGCTGACGGTTCACATCGACCACAGGACTTAACCAAGATTCTTGACGCTCTAACTAACAACGATGTAGTTCTCGGTTCGCGCTGGATTAAAGACGGCAGGGTAGTTAACTGGGCAAAGAGTCGTGAAGTTTTGTCTCGTGGTGGAAATCTGTACACGAGAATGTGGCTAGGAATTCCAATTCATGACGCCACTGGAGGTTTCCGGGCTTATCGCATGAGCGCTTTAGCTGTCATGAACACTGATCAAGTTGAAAGCCAAGGATATTGTTTCCAGGTCGACATGGCTTGGCGCGCAGTGAAGGCCAACTTACGAGTTGCTGAAGTGCCAATCACTTTCGTAGAGCGCGAACTAGGCGAGAGCAAAATGGATGGATCCATTGTTAAGGAAGCTCTTTGGCGGGTTACTCAATGGGGAATAGAAAAACGCCTGACTGATGTTAAGAATATTCTTAAGCGATAATAAATCCTCCGAAAAACAGTCCGCTGTTCAAAAGAGTTGCTTCGCAAATTTTTCGCCTCGGAGTTTTTCGGGGATTTACCTTCCAGTCAGACGCTTTTCCCGAGAGGAAAGTTAAGAGGCCTTGGCCCGGACGACTTCGAGACGTTCCTTGAGGATGCCTTCGAGGTCTTTGATGGTGCGACGCTCTAGGAGCATGTCCCAATGAGTTCGTACGTGCTTTGGCTCGACTACAGGCTGAATCCCAGCACCTAGACGCAGGCCTTTAGAGCCACAGGCACATGGCCAGGAATCCGGAATTTCGTCAGCTTCAACGGAGAATGGCATTGTTAAACGATGATCGTTTTCACAGATATAAGTCGTCAATTCTCGTGGTGCATATTCACCGGAATCGACTTCGTAGCTCGTTGTCCCCAAACGTGAGCCTCGCATTGATTCACCCATAATTTCCCTCCCATGGATGCGTAATTTCTCGTACCCATGGATTACCCAGCACTATTGATGATCAAACCTTCAGGATTTATAGGTTTTTGAAAAGCCCCTTGTTTACTGGGTTTATTGCTTTAATAAGTACCCGATAAGATACATTATGTCAATTTACTTTGATTCCCAGAATCAGGCATCCTAGGTACCCAGTCACGAATCTGACTACAAACCCGTTGCCCTATCGATTACTCGGTACCGGCGCTTAGAGCCGTTCCTAGAGGTATTCGTTCAGTCGGTTAGAACTCATCAAATCTCAGAAATTTACCTAGTTGCATAATTAGGCAAAATCCGAAATCGGTGGGCAAGCGCAGACCAAGTTTCGGTCTCCGTAGGCACCGTCTAGGCGTCGCACAGAAGGCCAGTACTTGTTCTCCCGAAGCCTAGGAACTGGATAGGCAGCTTCCTCTCGGGTGTAAGGATGCTCCCAGTCTCCAAGTAGGTAGGCCGCAGTATGAGGCGCATGATGCAACGGATTGTCCTCAACTGGCCAAATCCCCTGCTGAACCTTGTTGATTTCCTGCTTGATGGATTTCATAGCCTCAATGAAGCGATCTAGTTCGAATAGGGATTCGCTCTCGGTTGGCTCAACCATCAAAGTTCCAGCAACTGGGAACGACATAGTTGGTGCGTGGAAACCAAAGTCAATTAAACGCTTTGCTACGTCATCTACCGTTACGCCAGATTCTTTGGTGATGTCACGCAGATCCAAAATACATTCGTGTGCAACTAGGCCGTTTGCTCCTACGTAAAGAACTGGGTAGTCGTCACCCAAATGCTTTGCGATGTAATTTGCCGAAGCTACCGCAACTTGCGTTGCCTTAGTGAGGCCTTCCCCACCCATTAAGCGGATGTATGACCATGGGATTGGCAAGATGCCTGCGCTACCCCAAGGTGCACCACTGACTGCTCCTACCCCACCGTCAGCATAACCGCGAGCAGTTGGACCAGCTTCTGGGCGTAGTGGGTGTGAAGGTAAGAACGGTGCAAGATGCGCACGTACGCCAACCGGACCAACACCCGGTCCACCGCCACCGTGTGGGATTGCAAATGTCTTATGTAGGTTCAAGTGCGAAACATCTGCGCCGAATTTACCTGGCTTAGCCAGTCCAACTAGCGCGTTCAAGTTCGCGCCATCGACGTAAACCTGGCCACCAGCATCGTGAATCAATGCGCAGATGTCAGAGACCGTTGCTTCATAAACACCGTGAGTCGACGGATAAGTAATCATGAGTGCAGCTAGCTCATCTGCGTTCTCCATGATCTTGTGCTTGAGGTCATCCATGTCAACGTTGCCGAAGTCATCGCAACCAACAACTACAACTCGCATACCGGCCATTACAGCTGAGGCAGCGTTTGTGCCGTGTGCCGAACTTGGAATTAAACAAACCTTGCGCTGCTCGTCGCCACGAGATTTGTGGTAACCACGAATCGCTAGCAAGCCAGCGAACTCCCCTTGCGAACCTGCATTGGGTTGCAATGAGATTGCATCGTAGCCAGTTACTTCAACTAACCAATCTTCAAGTTGGCGAATCATGGTTAAGTAACCGTTGACGCTATCAAGAGGGGCAAACGGATGAATCCCGGCGAACTCTGGCCAAGTAATGGATTCCATTTCAGTTGTGCCATTAAGTTTCATGGTGCAAGATCCAAGTGGAATCATCGAACGATCAAGTGCGATGTCTTTGTCGGAAAGTCTGCGAATGTAACGAAGCATCTCGGTTTCACTGTGGTAAGAGTTGAAGACTGGGTGTTCTAGGTAAGCAGAGGTACGAACAAGATCAGCTGGCAATGCTTCTACTTCAAGAACATCGGAATATTTGGTTGGGAATGAGCCACCAGTTGCTTCTTGGAAAGCAGTCCAAACCTGTTCAACAGTTTCTTCAGTTGTAGTTTCATCGACGCTTAGTGAAATTGTGTCGCTGTCCACTTCCCAAACGGTAATGCCGCGAGTGCGGGCTGCGGATACAACTGCGCGAGCCTTACCTGGAGCGGAAACCCGAATTGTGTCGAAGAAACCTTCGCTCACACCCACTCCCCCTGCGGATAAACCTTGTGCCAACGCAGTTGCACGACGGTGAACATTAAGTGCGATTCGAGCTAGGCCATCAGGGCCGTGGTACACGGCATACATCGATGCCATAACGGCAAGCAGTACTTGCGCAGTGCAAATGTTGCTGGTGGCCTTATCGCGACGGATGTGCTGCTCGCGTGTCTGCAAGGCCAAGCGGTAAGCCGTATGACCGTCTGCGTCAACACTTACGCCAACTAGCCGACCCGGTAATGATCGCTCGAGGCCGTTGCGCACTGCCATGAAACCAGCGTGTGGCCCACCGAAAGCCATTGGTACACCAAAGCGCTGGGATGATCCAACAACGATGTCCGCTCCTAATTCACCAGGTGACTTTAGAAGTGTTAGTGCTAACAGATCTGTTACTACACCAACCAAAATGTCGCGACTGTGTGCCGCCGCAATGTTTGCTTCGATGTTGCGAACCTTGCCGCTGCTACCTGGGTAACTTAGAAGCGCACCAAAGCAGTCTGGAAGTTCTTGGGAGTCAACATCAATTAGCGCGAGTTCAATTCCAATTGGTTCAGCGCGCGTTGCAAGGACAGACAAAGTCTGAGGATGCGTGTCAGCATCAACTGCAAAGACGTTTGATTCGCTCTTTGACGTGCGACGCATCAAAGTCATGGCTTCTGCGGCTGCTGTTGATTCATCAAGCAAAGATGCACTAGCAATATCTAGTCCAGCTAAATCAGTCACCATAGTTTGGAAATTGATTAGAGCTTCTAATCTCCCTTGGGAAATTTCTGGCTGGTATGGCGTGTAGGCGGTGTACCAAGCTGGGTTCTCGGTGATGTTACGCAAGATCACACCTGGTGTGTGTGTTCCGTAGTACCCAAGACCGATCATTGAAGTTAAAACTTCATTTGCATTTGCGAACATCCGAAGTTCGGCAAGTACCTCAGCTTCGGAAGCGCCGTCAGCTAGTGCAAGTGGCGCGGGATTCTGAATGTTTGTTGGAACGGCGTCTCTACTCAATGCATCAAGTGAGCTGTAACCAACGAAGCTAAGAATTTTGGCCAAGTCCCGGTTGTTTGGACCAATGTGGCGATCTGCAAACTGTGCGTAAGAATCCTGCTGTGCTTGCACTGACATTTTGTACCTCAAAGACAATAGACGGATAGACCGTTACCGGTCCTCCCCCTCTGTCATGGATACTTCAGAGTTGCTGATTCCAGGTGGTCCTTGCGCCTGAGAGGTTCTGGGGAGCATTGCCCCTTCGGCGGCGCACTGGCTGTGCGCTCTCTCCCACACGGAATCGATAGCAATTAAATGCTACTACCCCTACGTGTCAGATGCGCGACTATTCGCCAGCTACGCGGGCGCGACGACGCATAGAGAGTTCGTCGCTTCCTTGTGTGGCAGTTGCCGAGATGTCCGAATCGCTAACTGCGTATTCAGACTGGTCGCTTGGAAGCTGGGAAAGTGAGCCTTCGATCTCTTGCCAAACTCGGCCGATTGCGATGCCAAATACACCTTGGCCACCAGCCAATAAGTCAATAACCTCATCTGGCGAGGTGCATTCGTAAACACTTACGCCATCGCTCATAAGAGTTACTTGAGTCAAATCTGTGGTTCCGCGAGCCCGCAGGTGCTCAACGGCAGTGCGAATTTGTTGCAGCGATACGCCGGTATCCAGCAAACGCTTAACAATCTTCAATTCCAAGATGTCGCGGAAACCGTAAAGTCTTGCGGTACCCGAGCCGGTTGCTGGGCGAACTGTTGGAAGCACCAAAGAAGTACGAGCCCAGTAATCAAGCTGACGGTAAGTGATGCCTACGACTCCAGCTGCTACCGGTCCGCGGTAACCAACTTCTGGCAATGAGTCCATGGCTGACTCATCGAAAAGTAAACCTTGTTCGCCCGCCTTGATAGCCGCAGCATCGCGAGCAATGTCGCGCTGGCGCTGGGCTGTGGTGTCTGGCGTATTGCCTAGATCAGACATTCGTTGCTCCTGAGAACAGCAGGGAGGGACGACTTATCGCCCCGCGGGGAACCTGTGTCCTTTCACAATAGAACTAGCGAATATCTAGGTCAAAGACATATGGTTTCGACACGCCGAAGTCTTACCCTAAACCTTTAGTAGAGATTCAAACCCCATTGGTTATTCGACTTTTTGGAATGACGATTTAGGGCCCTGAATCAGAAATTATGGAGCAGGAGTGACTAGCTGAAGTCCTCGGGCTGAATGTCATCAAGGAAAGCTCTGAACTTGTCGAGTTCTTCTTGGGACATTTCGCTCTCTCCGAAGCCAGTTTCCCCAACCTCAAAGTCGTCATCGATCGCTAAATCCATACCAGCAAAATCCATAACTCCTTGTGCCACGAAAACCGGCACCTGATTTCGAATCGCCAAAGCCACGGCATCTGAAGGTCGGGCGCTAATCGAATCATGGTTTAGGAAGTTGATGGTCGCGTAGAAAGTTCCTTCGACCAATTCGCTCACAGTCACTGAGGTGACCTGGCCACCGAGTTGCTCGATGACATTGGCCAAGAGGTCATGAGTAAGCGGCCGTGGCGGTTCGACGCCTTCAAGTGCCAACGAAATTGCAGTTGCTTCAGCGGTCCCAATCCAGAGCGGCAAATAACGAGTAGCTTGTTGGTCGCGCAAAATCAGTACTGGCTGATTTGAAGGTAATTCCAGTCGCACTCCGACGACATCAACTTGTCTCACAGAGCAATCCTATGGGGATTTAGCTACTTCTGACGTTCGATAACTTCGCGGATCAACAGTCCATGAAGGGCCGTGATTGAGTTAGCCAGCTGTAATGTCAACTCCTGCGCCTGTGCGCTGGCAGTTACGCCTTTGCTCGCTGCCGCGCTTTTCACTAATGGCGCAAAAAGGTCAACTTCTCTGCTGGCGCTAGAAAGCACGGTCTTAAGGTGTCTTGGTTCTAAACCATAGCTTCGTAGCGTGACTGCAAGATTAACTACCGCAGACGCTGTAACGGAGAAATAGTCCTGGCTATCTGGCTTGATCAATCCAAATTCAACTAATTGATCGATGAACTCTGCATCTGCGCCGGTATCAGCCATCAACTCAAGTCGATTCATTCGCACCGTTAACAGTTGATTCGAAATCTCAATGGCTTCGGTGCTTACTAAGCCTCTTGGTGCCTTTGGAGTTACGTCCCCTACTGCAGCCGGCTGTAAGCCACGATTCAATGCATCGATATGTTCCTTGATTACACGTAGCGGCAAGAAGTGATCACGTTGCATTCGAAGCACATAACGAAGACGCTCGACATCTACTAGTGAAAACTTACGATATCCACTAGCTGTTCGCTCAGGCGCGACAAGACCATTGGTCTCAAGGAAACGAATCTTTGAAATAGTGATGTCTTCGAATTCATCGCGAAGCCGAACTAAGACTTCTCCAATACTGAGTAATGCAGGCGACTCCCGCGAGAAATCATATTCTGGGGAGTTCATTTATTGCCCTGAAGTTGGAGCCAGCACGAAAACAAAACGGAATTTACCGATCTGCAATTCATCGCCATTCACAAGCGCTGTCGTGGTCACTCGATGCTTGTTCACGTAGGTACCGTTCAGGGAACCTGAGTCGCTAAGCATCCAATCCGCACCCACTAATGAAACAGAAGCGTGTTTACGCGATACCGTGACATCGTCAAGAAATACTTTGCTGTCGGAAGATCGGCCAATTGTCATTTGTTCGTTAGGCAAAAGCGGGAACTGCATGCCCTCCATGGCTCCCCTGCGCACCACAAGATGTGCTGAACCGCTCGCTAGATTGGCAATCTTGGCAGCGTCGATTGGCCCAAGTTCTCCGGTTTCGGGATCACTTCCAACCGGGATAACACCGGTTGCATCCGAAACTAAGGGCACTGCCTTAGTTAGTTCTGGCTCATCTCCGTGACCGCTCATGTCTCTACCTTAACGTGAGGTTTAACTTGAAGTTAGTGCCTGGTAGCCCGCAGCATCCATAAGTGCAGCTGCTAGTTCTGAGGCATTTCCAGCCACTCGAACATCAACTATCCAGCCATTCTTGTATGGATCTGAGTTAAGGGTGCCGGGCGCGGTTTCAATCGCATCATTACGTGCAATAACTTCGCCGGAAACTGGTGCATAGATGTCACTGACACTCTTGGTGGATTCCACTTCGCCACAGGTGCCGCCCGCGGTCAAGCTATCGCCAACATTAGGCAAGGACACAAACACGATGTCGCCTAGGGCGTCTTGGGCATAGTCAGTAATACCAAAGCGGATTGTGGATTCATCAATAACCTGAACCCATTCGTGCTCGGCGGTGTAATTCAAATCTGCAGGTATGTTGCTCATAATTCAAGCGTACGCCATTCCTATCTAGGATTTTGGCAGGGGCACGATGGCCGAAATGTCCACATTTTCACTCTCGGTGATTACGACTTCGCCGCCACCAGAACCTACGGTATCCACCAAACCACCTGGGATTTCGATTGCTGGGACTAGAACTGAAGGATCACCGATTACCGAGATCTTGATCGGAACCTGTAATGCGGTGCCACTAACGGTGATGCCGCTGGTGCTGTCTGCGAACCAACTGTTGGCTACGAGACGAACTGCCAACCCGCGGTCTGATATTTGAATAGCAGTCGCTCCTGCGTCTCGCAGCTCCTGAACTGCATCAATTAGCGTCGAGGCAGTCAGATTGCCCGAGATCGAAACTTCGATTCCAGTTCCAATGATGGTTTCACTACCCGCTAATACCCCAAGCGCATCGGCTCTTCGCTTCGCCTCATTGAGTGCTGAATATTCATCCCCACCCAATAAAGTTTCACGCGCGTTCTCAAGTCTTGTATTTTCTGCCTCGAGTCTGGCTTCGCGCTGGGCCAAGTCATCCAGCAAACTCACTAAGTCGCTCTGTCGCGCATTCGCCAGAATTGATTCCGACTCGCTATCAGCAATTGCTGCAGTCAATGTGAATCCAAGCACCACAAACAAGACCGTAATTACTACTTGAGTTCCACTACGTTGCGGAGTTAACGTCCGCTTAAGTCGAAAGCGTGCTTCTTCACCAGATCGCGCAGGTCTGGCTCTTCGTGGTGCCGAATGCATTCCCATTGCTAGGCCTTAAGTAAATGTCGTCGAATAGCAGCAACGTTGGCGAAGATGCGCATAGTAAGTACAACCACAACGCCGGTAGACATCTGGGAGCCGACTCCAAGTTGATCACCAAGGAAAACAATTACGGCAGCTACCAATACGTTGGACAGAAATGAAATTACGAAAATTCGGTCATTGAATAAACCGTCAAGCACCGATCTAAATGCACCAAAAACTGCATCGAGCGCAGCTACGACGGCGATAGGTAGATACGGCTGCAACCAAACTGGAACAGTTGGTTGCAGGAGGAGCCCAAGCACGATGCCAACTAGCAAACCAATGGCTGGAATCATGGTGCGTCCTCACTGTTCTTGGAAGTCGAACTTGCAGCCGGCAGCGTAATGTCGCCTACCGTTTGTAGTTTCCAGATTACGCCGTATTGCGTCTCTAACTCTTCAAGCAACAGCCCTGCCGGGTTGTCTCTGAAACGACCTGCTAACCGGTCAGCATTAGGTCCGATTGCGGATACCACATATGGCGGCGACATTGGTCGATAGTTGACCAAGATAGCTTCGCCGGCAGCCCGAATGGCCGATGTCGGAGTTAATCGTCTGCCATTGATGGCAATGTCGGTAGCGCCTGCCTGCCAGAGTCCGTTAACAATCATCTGCAGGTCGCGATCAATGACCTGACCTGGTGGTGTTTCGTCACCTTGGAGTGGATCTATCGGAGCATCATCAATGGTCACAGTTACACCGTCACCTGTTACCTCAGTCTGACCCGTGGCAATGCGGAGTCGATCTAGCCGCGCTCGAGCCTGCTCCCCTAGCGAGGTTCCAGCTAGGGTGGCTGCCTCGGCATTCAGTAAATCATTTTGGGCAGTTAAAACGGTTACTTCCAATTCCTGAACGCGGCGATCTGCTGCTGTTACCCGCTCCACTAACGCGTCTCTGGTCAATGAATTCTCGCTGGCTTGAGTTCTGGTTTGAGCAATCGCCATTCCTAGTACCAGAGTTACTAAGGTTGCCGCCGCTGCGATAGCAATTACTCGAAGCCGACCACTGTCTTGATTCGGCGAAGTATTCGCATAGTCCGAAGCCAGCGCATCTGCTAGTAGAGCATCAAGGGATGCATCAACGCGCATTTTTAACTCTTCTCATCTCAAATACCTGACGGTAATACAACAATCCGGCGTACCAATACATAGTGATACCCCAAATTAGGAATGCCCAACCAAATACGTGAGCCAACTGACCGGCTAACCCACCGAAAGTTCCTAACAAAATCAGCGGCAACGCGTAAAGCAGATTCATGGTTGCTGCTTTGCCTACGAAATGCACAGGAACACCAGTTATTCCAAACCGCTTCAAGTAAAGCAAAAGCATTGACATCAGGACATCTCGCAGGATCAATAGAAGTACAACCCAAAGCGGAAGTAGGTCGCGGATGTACAGCGCTGCTAATGCGGCAACGACATAGAGTCGATCTGCCAAAGGGTCGAGCAATTCACCAAGCCGACTGAACTGATTTAACTTCCGCGCAAGATAGCCATCGAGCCAATCTGTGAATGAACTAACGATCAGAACAATTAGTGCTAGGCCATCATTTTCAGGGCCAACAATTAGCCAGAAAAAAACTGGAACGCCAAGTAATCGCAATCCACTGAGTGCATTTGGGATTGTCCAATTGGTATTGGTCACACTTAACGGTGTTGGATTTCCCATATCTCAAGCCTACGGTCAACTGAAGGTTTTCTATGCGATAGCCTTTCTCGAGAAGAAAGATAAGCCCTGGTACTCCAACTGGCAGAGAGCGCGGTCTCAAACACCGTTCAGTGTGGGTTCGAATCCCACTCAGGGCACCACCCAAAAACGTTTAAAAGCCGGTAAGCGAACCTCGGATATTCGCAATTTGTCCCAGCAACCCATTGATGAATTTACCCGATTCAGGGGTACTTAAGGTTACGGCAATTTCCACTGCTTCGGATACCGCAACCCCACTATCGACTTCTGGAAGCCACAACAATTCAGCTATTGCTACTCGCACAATGGCACGATCAACCGCTGGCATACGTTCAAGCGGCCAATCTTGGGAGTAGGTCGAAATAACTTCATCTATTCGATCAATGTGAAGTTCAACGAGGCCAGCAAGTTCAATCGCGTAATCGTTTACGTCGGGATTTCGCTCAAAAATTTCTGTTGACTCAACGCCTCGTTGTTCCGCCTCAAAGAGAGATTCAACGGCGCGTTGTCGAGCCTTGGTTCTAGTGCGCACTTAGTTAACTCGACCTAAGTACGAACCATCTCGAGTATCAACTTTGACCTTGGTGTTTGATTCGATGAAAAGCGGAACCTTGATCTCAGCACCAGTTTCAAGAGTTGCTGGCTTACTACCCGCACTTGAACGATCTCCTTGTAAACCAGGCTCGGTGTAAGTGATCATCAACTCAACGCTGGCTGGCAGTTCAAGATAGATCGGAAGGTCATTGTGAATAGCTACAACACCCTCTTGATTCTCAAGCATGTACTTAGATCCGTCACCAACGATTGCATCCGACAAGGTGTACTGTTCAAAAGTTTGTAGATCCATAAAGATCCAGCCATCGCCGTCACGGTACAAGTACTGCATGTTGCGCTTATCTACGTCTGCGGTTTCAACTGAGACGCCTGCGTTGAAAGTCTTGTCTACAACTTTGCCGGAAAGAATGTTCTTTAGCTTGGTGCGCACGAAGGCGGGACCCTTGCCTGGCTTAACGTGCTGGAACTCAACAACGGCCCAAAGCTGTCCATCGATGTTCAGGACAAGTCCATTTTTTAGATCATTAGTTGAGGCCACGTGCGCTCCTTGTTAGGTACTTACAGTTCGAGTAATTCATAGGGCAAATTCGTTAGGTTTAGGTAACCATCGGAATTAACAACAATCGTGTCCTCGACTCTTACGCCACCTTTATCTCTTAGATAAGCGCCAGGTTCGATAGTTATGACTGTATTAGGTGCAATCTTAGCGTCTCCAACACGACCAAAAAACGGGTCCTCGTGGATGACTAGTCCAACTCCATGGCCAAGACCATGTGTGAAGAGCTCTCGATATCCGCTTTCATTCAGAGATTGATTTACCGCAGTTTCGACGTCCGTAAATGCAATTCCAGATCGAATTGTGTTTCTGCCAGCCTCTTGCGCAGCTGATACGGCTGAATGTAAGTCGACCTGCCAACTTGCTGGCCGACCCACAACCACTGTTCGAGTGCAGTCCGCGTGGTATCCCTGGACTTTTGCGCCAAAATCAATCTTTAGGAAATCCCCAGATTGAATCTCGCGATCCGTCGGCTCGTGGTGTGGGATTGCACTATTTGGTCCAGAGGCCACGATCGATGCGAACGCGATGTCGTCAGCGCCGTACTCCCTCATCTGCTGCTCTAAGGTGTTACGGATCGCTATCTCGCTCTGACCAACCTTGATTGACTCAACCACATTCGTAAAGGCTCGAGTAGTTATTTCACAGGCTTGCGCGATCAGTGCGATCTCTGAATCATCCTTAACTGCTCTTAACTTTTCGACCACGCCTACTTCGCTAGAAAACTTGTGCTCATATGAGGCCAACAGATGCTGATAGGTGTCAACTGAAAGATTTGTGCCTTCTATAACCACTTCAGACTTTGGAAGTTTGCCTAACAGTAACTCGAGAAAGTTACGTCCGATGACCAATGATATGTCTGGCACTTGTGCCGCGGCTTGAATCTCATATCTTGAATCAGTTGCCAAAGCCGCACTTGATTGCGAAACCAACAGTGCGGCATTAGAACCAGTAAAGCCAGTTAGATAGCGAACATTGATTAGATTTGAGATGTAGAAGTACTGCTCCGGCTTGATCAGAGACTGGAGCCGGCTAATCCGATCTAGTGTCACAGTTTTGCTAAAGCATTCAGTGCTAGAACGTAAGACTGCGCACCAAAGCCACTAATGGTTCCCTTGGAGATTCCTGAGATCAAAGATGTGTGTCGGAATTCTTCACGCGCAATTGGATTGCTTAAATGAACTTCAATCAAAGGCGCAGTTAACATTGCGGCAGCGTCGCGCACTGCAACTGAGTAATGCGTAAAAGCAGCTGGATTCATAATGACTGGAGAGTCTGACTTCGCTGCCTCATGCAACCAACCGATCAAAGTTGCTTCATCATTTGTCTGCCGAAAGTCAATGCTGAATCCGAGCGCAGAACCTGTCTCAGTGCAAAGGGCTTCAATCCCTGCCAAAGTCAGAGTTCCGTAAAGCTCTGGTTCGCGAGTGCCCAGTTGGTCAAGGTTTGGACCGTTAAGGATCATTACGTTACGCATGGTCTTCAGCCTGCCCTAGTTTTCCATGTGCAGCAATCAGCAACGCCGCATCTGGTGCTTCCAGAATCGCAGGCTTGCCAACTTGCTCCAAAATTATGAATCTCAGTTTGGAGCCCCGACTCTTCTTGTCTATTCGCATTGCATCATGCAATTGATTGAAGGTTCCGCGATTGTAGGTAACTGGTAGTCCGACGCCACTTAAAATCACACGATGGCGATTAACGGTGGCTTCATCTAGTCGCCCAGCAAGCTGAGCTAAGTGGGCTACAAACATCATGCCTACGCTCACCGCATTGCCATGACGCCAGGTGTAGTTCTCAAGCCGTTCCACTGCGTGCCCAAAGGTATGGCCGTAGTTCAAAATCTCGCGACCTGTTGAAGTGCCAAGAGTTTCGCGCAAATCATTTCCAACTATGTCGGCCTTAACTTGGATAGCCCGCGCAATGATTTCTGGTGCATGGATCCAATTAGAACTTTGAGCACCTTGCAAGTCAGATTCAATCAGATTCAAAATGGTTTCATCGCGAATGAAGCCACACTTAATAACTTCAGCAAGTCCACCAATGTAGTCATCATGTGATTGGGAATCTAGGAAGTTCATGTCACAAATCACGGCAGTTGGCGAATAAATTGCCCCGACTAGGTTCTTGCCTTCACTTGTGTTAATCCCAGTTTTGCCACCCACGGCTGCATCAACCATGGCCAACAAAGTAGTTGGAACATGGATTACTCGAACTCCACGCAGCCAAGTAGCAGCGACGAATCCTGCTAAGTCTGTAGTGGCGCCACCTCCTAAGGAGATGATCACATCATTTCTCGTGAAGCCGGCCTTACCAAGAGCCATCCAGCAAAATTCCAAAACTGCCAAGGTCTTAGCGCTCTCGGCGTCAGGTACTTCAATAGAAATTGATTCAACATCAGTTAGTTGTTGTCTAATCTTTCCAGCAACATCCTGCGTCGACTGTGGATGAATCACGGCAATTCGGGAAGCTCCATCAATATGCTTCGAAATTTCATTCAGGATGTCGCGTCCAACTAAAACTTGGTAAACATGCTCAGCGCTTACTTGGATTGACTTCATAGCGCTTCGCTCTTTTTCAACTCCGAAACAATCTCAGCTACTACTTCACTTGGAATTAGCTTGGAGGTATCAACGGCAATTGAGGCAACTTCTTTGTAAAACGGCTCGCGGGCAGCCATTAAGTCAGCCAATTGTCCCCGCACATTACCCAGCAAAAGTGGACGATTGCGGTTCATGCCAACGCGATCAACCGCTTGCGCTAGCCCGGTAACTAACCAAACTGCTGTTGCGTCTTTCACTTTTGCTCTGGTGACGTCATTTCCAAGCGAGCCACCACCAAGTGCCAAGACAGCATTGTTGGAATCAAGTAATTCGACAATCACGTCATGCTCTAACTTACGAAAGGCTGGTTCACCATCTTGAGTAAAAATGTCTGAAACGCTTTTACCTGCGCGGGCTTCGATGACTTGGTCGCTATCGAAAAATTCCACTGCTAACTCTTTTGCCAAGAGCTTGCCAACGGTAGTTTTTCCAGCACCAGGTACGCCAACTAAAACTATGGTCGACATATCAAATCCTTAGATTCGATTTAAATGCTTCGATGTTACGTGCAGTTTCGGATACGTGATCGCCACCGAACTTCTCAAGAAGTGCTTCGGCCAAAACTAGAGCCACCATAGCCTCGGCAACAACACCTGCAGCTGGAACGGCACAAGCATCACTTCGCTGCGAAATAGCAGTTGCAGGTTCACCCGTGTTTACATCGATTGTCGATAGTGCGCGCGGCACAGTAGAGATTGGTTTCATCGCAGCTCTGACTCTGATGGCATCTCCCGTACTCATGCCACCCTCGGTGCCACCGCTGCGCGCAGTCTCGCGATGGATCTCACCATCTTCTCGGTAAATCTCATCATGAGCCATCGATCCACGACGCCGTGAGGTTTCGAAGCCATCGCCAACCTCAACACCCTTGATTGCCTGAATACCCATCAAGGCAGCTGCAAGTTTGCTATCTAATCTGCGATCCCAATGCACGTGTGAACCTAAACCAACTGGAACTCCATGTGCCACAACTTCGACTACGCCACCAAGAGTGTCTCCATCTGATTGAGCCGAAGTAACTTCGGCCTGCATGGCTGCGCTAGCCGTAGGTGAAAAGCACCTGACTGGATCTTGATCAATTTTTTCTAGATCTGAAAAGTTGGGAATCTCGTCCGAGTCCGTTGGGACGGTGCCAATACTCACGACGTGACTCATCACTGTGATACCAGCTGCCTGCATCAAAAAACGTTTTGCAACTTCACCGAGAGCAACTCGAGCCGCGGTTTCCCGGGCGCTAGCGCGCTCCAAAATTGGTCGCGCATCAGTGTGTGAGTACTTTTGCATACCCGCCAAGTCCGCATGTCCAGGACGAGGTCGAGTCAACGGTGCATTACGGGCGATGCTCTCAAGGTCTTGAGCAGATACGGGGTCTGCTGACATCACGTCTTGCCATTTCGGCCATTCCGAGTTTGCAATGTTGATAGCAACTGGCCCACCCTGGGTTAAGCCGTGACGAATGCCGCCGGTGATTGTGACTGCATCCTGCTCAAACTTCATTCGAGCGCCACGACCAAAACCAAGTCGTCGTCGCGCCAAGGCAGCTTCAATATCCGAAGTTTGCACTTCAATGCCAGCCGGAAGGCCCTCGATGATCGCAGAAAGCGCAGGCCCGTGAGATTCTCCAGCAGTTAACCAACGCAACATGTCTCTAGTCTTTCACCTTTTCGGCAATAACACCGAATTGAAGGCCTAGATGGTGCTTAATCCCCTAGCCAGCAGTTCAGCATTTAGCGCATCACGCATCTGTGTAACCGGAGCTGGCTTACCTGTCATTAGCGTGACTTGATGTCCAGCTTGGTGCAACAGCATGCTCAAGCCCGAGACGATTGTTCCGCCGGTGACTGCCCATGATGCTGCCAATTGAGTTGGCCATGGGTTGTAGACCACATCAAGCAATAGACCTTTCGGCGAGTAAACCTCACGCGTTAACTCGTCTAACGCTCCCATCGGCGTGGTGTTCACCACAACATCGGCTGCCAACCACGCGGAGTCACTTACTGAAGTGTGATTAAAGTTCACACCGATTTCTTGCGCAACTGCCGCCATGCGTTCAACATCAGAGACATTACGAGCAACGCAGTTAACTTCAGTTGCGCCAAGTTTCTGTAATGCGACAAGAGTTGATCTGGCAGTAGCTCCAGAGCCGAAAATTACCCCAGTGGAAATCTGTTTTAAACCCGCTTCAGCTAGCGCATCAACTAGTCCCAGTACGTCGGTGTTAAACGCACTAACTTCTGTACCAAAAACTAATGTGTTAATTGCACCAGTCAGTGTGGAAATTTCATCACAAGTATCTGCGTAATCAAATGCAACTTCTTTAAGTGGCATAGTTAACGAAACGCCCAGCCAATTTGAATCTACGGATCCGAGGAAGTTGCCAAGTTCCGATTCGGCAGTTTCGATTGCAGAGTACCTGTGATCTAAACCAAGCGCTCGATACGCAGCACTGTGAAGTACGGGCGAAAGCGAATGTGAAACAGGGCTACCTAGAACTGCAGCCTTCACGGATAACACACATCCGGCCTTGCATCACAAAATGCTAGGAGCTCATCCTTGAACACCAGAAATTCTTCATATGACTGCGTGAACTTGGTCTCGGTCGTTAATAAATCAGTTGTAATGAAATACAGCCAGTCACCATTCTCTGGATTCAGGGCCGCTTCAAGCGCGAGACCACCAGGATTACTAATAGGTGTTGGAGTGAGTCCATCGTTTAGGTACACGTTGTAATCCGTTGGAGTATTTAGCAACTCGGTCGTTAGCAATACGTCACCAATGCCGAGTCCATAATTCACAGCGGAATCAAATTGCAGTCGCATTGGTTCGGCAAGTCGGTTGTAAACGACGCGTGCAACTTTGGCAAAATCTCGCGGTTGACCTTCTCCTTCGAGCAAGGAAGCAACGATCACAATCTCATACGGAGTTCTACCCATTTCGGCAGCGCGAGCTTCGAGGTTAATGGCCTTGGCTTCTGCATTGAAACGAGAAATCATCTCGCTAATCATTTCCTCAGCAGTCTTACCTGGCCCAAACTCATATGTAGCTGGGAACAAGAAACCTTCAGCATTGCCTCCGGCGTAATCAGGTAAACCCAAATCACTTGCCTTTGCAACCGCGGCCTCGAAGTCTGCAAGCGGGATTCCAGTTTCGGTGGCTAGGGTTTCAATGATCCAAGTGACTCGCTTGCCTTCGGGAATGATTACTCGAGTAACAACTCGATTGGCTGGATCTAATAAGGCCAAGATTGCATCTGAACTTTTCATCTCAAGTAACAGGTTGTACAACCCAGGAGCAATCGATCCACTGTCTGGATTGTCATTTGCAGCAGCAATAAATCCATCGACTGACGCTATTACGCCTAAGTCTTTAAGGCTGTTACCAATCTGCGCCAAAGTCTCGCCCGATTCAATTTGTACTTGCACTGAACCAGAGCCTGGTCCTGGAAAATCAGGAGCACCGGATAGTCGAGAAATGACTTGCGGAGTGATTAGGCCAATGACTGCGATGACAGCCAGCAAGATGACCAAAGTTTTTCCAAATGACTTCTTCTTTGATCTATGGGTAGGTGGCTTTTGTGGCTGTGAAGCATTGCTAAACAAGTCGATGTTGCTCATTTAGAGCTTCACTTCCTCTCCCACTAAAGTTCCGGAGTTTCGCTCCGAAGCCAACGCATGTTCCAAAATAATTACTGCGGCCGCTTGATCTATTGCATCACGACTTTGCTTAACATTGCGACCTGCCTCATGCATTCCGCGTTGCGCGCTGACAGTACTCAATCTCTCGTCGATCAGACGGACTTGAGTACTGGATTCATTAAGCGACGCAGCGATTTCACCGGCAAACTTGACTGCAGACTGAGTGCTTGCGGTGTCTTTGCCGGCGAGGCTAATTGGCTTGCCGATGTACACGCATATCGCTTGATATTCCTTGAGCAAGTCCAAAACTTGATTAACTGCTTCTGGTCCAGCCGAGATAGTTGTTAGCGGTGTGGCCAGCAAACCCTCTGCATCACATTTAGCTACACCAATTCGCACTGAACCAACATCAAGAGCAATGCGAACGCCAGTGATCATGTACTAGCTGCTAATCCCGTTGGCTGCTGCGGTGAATGCTGCGTCAAGATTAGAAGCGCCAGACCCGCCGCCCTGTGCCATTTCTGGACTGCCACCGCCCTTGCCATCAAGTGCTGGCAACATCGCCTTCAGAACATTTGCAGCCGAAGCTCCCGCGTCACGGGCTGGGGCGTCTGTTGTTACAACAACCGCAACTTTGTCGTCTTCAACAGTTGCACCAACTAAAACAAAGCCAGAACCCTTGATGCTGCCCTTTGCATTTGTCACCAAGTCGCGCAAGTCCCCTGCTGCGGTACCGGCCGGTGCAGTGAATCGGTAAAGCGACACTTCACCAACGCGAACTGGTTCACCAACTAAGGATTCGATGTTGCTGGTTAATGCTGCAGTGCGAGCCTTCGCAATTTCCTTTTCGGCTGCCTTCAAGCGCTCCATCATTTTTGCAATCCGGTCCGGTAGCTCTTCGGCTCTGACTTTGGTCATTTCGGACAGCTGGCCAACTAAATGATGTTCACGAGCTAAGTAGCGATATGCATCGGCACCAACAAGTGCTTCTACGCGTCGCACGCCAGCGCCGATTGAGCTTTCAGACAAAAAAGTGATTACGCCCAACTGTCCGGAGCGTTCAGTGTGAGTTCCGCCGCAAAGTTCGCGCGCCCAGTCACCAACACTGACAACACGGACTTGGTCGCCATACTTTTCACCAAACAGCGCCATCGCTCCAGTTGCGCGAGCTTGCTCTTGCGTCATCAATTCTGCAGTAACTAGCAAGTTATCTAGCAATACTTCGTTAACGCGGGCTTCGACATCTGAAAGTACTGATTGCGGAACTGCTCCGGCACTTGGGAAATCAAATCGGAAACGACCTGGTGAGTTCTCGGAACCCATTTGAGTTGCAGTCTCGCCTAGTGCTTCACGGAATGCTTTATGAACCATATGTGTTGCAGTGTGAGCGCGGGAAATTGCTAGCCTGCGCTGAACATCCACTTGGGTAAGCGCGCTCGCGCCAACCGTTGGTGCTCCTGACACAACTCGACCACGGTGAACATATAGCCCTGGAACTGGAGTTTGGACATCGGAAATTTCGATTACAGAACCGTCACCGAGTGTGATCCGACCATGATCAGCGAGCTGTCCGCCACCTTCGGCATAAAACGAAGTGCGATCCGTTAGCACTTCGACTTCATCGCCTTCGACTGCGCTATTTACATCCACGCCATCGACAACAAGTCCAGTTACAACGCTCTCAGTTTGAGTTTCGGTGTAGCCAGTGAATTTAGTTACGCCGGACTTACCCATGATGTCGCGATAAACCGTAACTGCAGCAACGCCACTCTTTCGAGTAACTGAGTCTGCCTTAGCGCGGGAACGTTGCTCCTGCATTAAGCGTCGGAAGCCCTCTTCGTCAACACTCAAACCTTGTTCGGCTGCCATTTCCAGCGTTAAGTCAATTGGGAAACCAAATGTGTCATGCAGCGCGAAAGCCGAATCTCCACTTAATGTTTTAGTCTTTGAGGACTTCAAGTCCGCAGCGGCCAAATCAAACATTGAAGTGCCGCGCTCAAGTGTGCTTAAGAAAGTTTCTTCTTCGGCGGCAGCAATAGACATAATGCGACCTTGCTCAGTTAGTAGTTCTGGATACTGCGGCGCCATTGCAGTGATGCTGGCTGCAATAAGTTCCTTCATCGAAGGATCGTTCGTTCCGAGTAAGCGCATGTTGCGAACCACACGACGCAAAATTCGGCGCAACACATAGCCGCGACCTTCGTTTCCAGGCAGGACGCCATCTGCAATCAAGAACGCACAGGTTCGCGCGTGATCAGCAACTACTCGTAACGCAACATCAGACTTTGGATCGGCGCCATACTTGCGACCGCTTAGTTCGCTAGCACGATCCAAAATGATTCGCGTTGTATCAATTTCATAAATGTTGTCAACACCTTGAAGCAAGGCAGCCATACGTTCAAGGCCCATGCCAGTATCAATGCTCTTCGATGGAAGTTCGCCAAGAATTGGGAAGTTTTCCTTACCAGGTCCTTCACCGCGTTCGAATTGCATGAACACAAGATTCCAAACTTCTAAGTACCTAGTTTCATCCGCAATTGGTCCACCTTCGCGTCCATGCTCTGGTCCGCGGTCGTAATAAATCTCTGAACATGGTCCACATGGTCCAGGCACACCCATTGACCAGTAGTTATCAGCCATGTCACGACGTTGGATTCTTTCGATTGGGACACCAACGACCTTGTGCCAAATATCGACACTCTCGTCATCATCTAAATACACAGTCACCCAAAGCTTGTCTTCTGGGAAGCCGTAGCCGCCTGCAGAAACAGGTGAAGTTAGCAATTCCCAGGCATATGGAATCGCTTGCTCTTTAAAGTAATCACCAAAGGAAAAGTTGCCGCACATTTGGAAAAACGAAGCATGCCGTGTGGTTTTTCCAACTTCTTCGATGTCAAGTGTTCGCACAACCTTCTGGGCTGAAACCGCACGAGGATAAGGTGGCGCGGCTTCGCCCAAGAAATATGGCTTGAACGGAACCATCCCAGCGTTTACGAATAACAGAGTTGGATCATCAAGTAGCAGACTGGCGCTGGGCACGACCGTGTGACCTTTGGACTCAAAGTAGTTCAAAAATCTGGATCGAATTTCAGCGGATTCCACTGCTATCAACTCTTTCTATTTAGTGTCAGTTTGCGAGTAAATACCCTCAAACCTGGTTCGCTATCCCCTAAACCCTAACGAACTAAGTAGGTTTCGGCTTAATCCCTACCCAGAATGGAACGAATTTTGCTCCAAACTTGATGCAAACCTGCTTCTTCGCCACGATCTGTTGGTTCGTAGTATCTGGCAGTGCTTAACGGGTCTGGCAGATAAATCTGTTCGCTTACGCCAGCTACCTCGTTATGCGGATATGAGTAACCAACGCCATGACCTAAATCTCCGGCACGGGCATAGTGCGAGTCCCGCAAGTGAGATGGAACAGTTCCTATGTCACCAGTTCGAATATCATCGATGGCTCGATCAATTGCCAGATAAGCGCTATTGGATTTTGGTGCAAGGGCCAGCGCAATGGTTGCTTGCGACAAAGTGATTCGGGCTTCTGGCATACCGATGAGTGCCACAGTCTGGGCTGCCGATACCGCCAGCGACAGCATCGAGTTGTCAGCAAGTCCGATATCTTCACTGGCGCTAATCATCAGTCGGCGAGCGATGAATCTTGGATCCTCACCAGCTTCAAGCATGCGAGCCAAGTAATGCAGTGCTGCATCGGGATCCGAGCCACGAATCGACTTGATGTAAGCACTAATGATGTCGTAATGCTGATCACCAGCTTTGTCGTATCGCACAACATTGTGATCACTTGCCGAACTGATGTCATCAACTGTGATTTCGGAATGTGAATTTCCAAGTGCAACTCCCGCAGCAGCTTCGAGAACAGTCAATGCTCGTCTAGCATCACCACCAGCAAGTCGAATTAGCATTTCGAGAGCTTCTGTTGTGATCGTGACTGTGCCATTTAATCCACGCGGATCTGTGATTGCACGGTTGATGACGTTTGTAATCTCAGATTCATCTAATTCAGAAAGTGTCACCAAAAGTGAACGCGACATCAGCGGAGCAATAACGGAGAAAGACGGATTCTCAGTTGTAGCGGCAACTAGCGTCACCCAACCGTTCTCAACTCCTGGCAATAAAGCGTCTTGTTGAGTTTTGTTGAAACGATGTACTTCATCAACGAATAAAACCGTTGATACTCCATAAAGCGATTTATTTTCCTGAGCTGCCGTTATTACCTCACGCACATCTTTTACTCCAGCATTAATTGCTGAGAGTTCCATAAACTTTGCCGATCCCGCTCTTGCGATGAGTTGCGCAAGAGTTGTCTTTCCAGTTCCTGGCGGTCCCCACAGAATCACTGATGATTTTGTATCAACATCATTAGGTTGCAGCAGTTTATGTAACGGACTGCCGGTTGCTATCGCTTTGCGCTGACCAACGAACTCATTGAGCGTGCGCGGGCGCATTCGAACTGCAAGCGGCGAACCGCTCGATTCTTGATCAAAAAGTGAATCAGTCATCGCTAGCGTCTTGAGCGAATGGATCTGCGTCGATCCCAGCTTCAAGTCGCTGCTGATCAGTGATTGGAGTTGGTGCACTGGTTAATGGATCGAAGCCAGCGCCCGTCTTCGGGAATGCAATCACGTCACGCAGGCTGGTAGCGCCTGAAAGCAGCATGCAAATACGATCCCAGCCAAAAGCAATGCCGCCATGTGGTGGTGGGCCGTAAGCAAATGCATCAAGCAGGAAGCCGAACTTCTCACGCGCTTCTTCGTCGCTTAGACCAAGCAAACTAAAGACTCGCTCTTGCACGTCACTTCGGTGAATACGAATTGAACCGCCACCAATTTCATTCCCGTTGCAAACAATGTCGTAAGCCCACGCCAAAGCTTTATCTGGCGCTTCCTCAAACCGGTCAACCCATTCGGCGTTAGGCGAAGTGAATGGGTGATGAACTGCAGTCCAACCACCGTCATCGGTCTTTTCAAACATTGGAGCATCGACAATCCAAAGGAACGACCATTGACTCTCGTCAATTAGTCCACAACGCTCGCCAACTTCTTGTCTAACTGCACCCAACAACTGCTGGGTGTTGGACTTCTCGCCCGCACCAAAGAATGCACAATCCCCTGGCTTAGCTCCTAAATGAGTCGCTAGTCCTGAGCGTTCTTCATCAGAAAGATTCTTTGCAACTGGTCCGCCGAGAGTTCCATCAGTATCAAAAGTGACGTAGGCAAGACCCTTGGCGCCGCGTTGTTTCGCCCATTCTTGCCAAGCATCAAATGCTCTACGTGGTTGATCGGCTCCACCTGGCATTACAACTGCGCCGACATACTCATTCTGGAAAACCCGGAACTCAGTGTTCTTGAAGTAGTCAGTGCAGTCAGACAATTCAATATCAAAACGTAGATCTGGTTTATCAGAACCGTATTTATCCATCGCATCAAAGTAAGTCATGCGTGGGATTTCACCGATTGTGTAATCCAAAGTTCCTTGCCAAAGGCTGCGAACGATAGCTTCGCCGACTTCCAGGATGTCTTCTTGTTCAACGAAGCTCATTTCTATATCGAGCTGAGTAAATTCTGGTTGACGATCCTTGCGGAAATCTTCATCTCGGTAACATCTTGCAATCTGGTAGTAGCGCTCCATGCCAGCCACCATCAAAAGTTGCTTGAACAACTGCGGGCTTTGTGGCAAGGCATACCAATGTCCAGGCTGCAGCCGAACTGGAACTAAGAAGTCACGTGCACCTTCAGGTGTGCTGCGAGTAAGTGTTGGGGTTTCAATTTCAACAAAGCTGCGATCGTGCAAAACTTCGCGCGCCAATCGGTTAACGTCACTTCGCATTCGCAAGATGTTTCCGGCGGCTGGGCGACGTAAATCTAAATAGCGATACTTCAAACGAGTTTCTTCACCAACTGTGATCGCATCATCAATTGGGAACGGAAGCGGCGCACTCTTGCTAAGTACAACAACTGAATCTGCAATGACCTCGATCTCGCCAGTTTGAATCTCTGGGTTTTCGTTTCCAGCTGGACGTGCCTCAACGGTGCCAATGATTTGCAGACAGAACTCAGCTCGAAGTTCGCCGGCAACGGCCTCATCACGAACGACAACTTGAACTGTGCCAGTCGAATCGCGAAGGTCCAGAAATGCAATGCCACCATGGTCGCGGCGTTTGCCTACCCATCCAGCCAAAGTGACTTGCGAACCAGCATCGCTTAAACGGAGCGCGCCGGCATTGGTAGTTCTTAACATTTAAGGTTCCTTAATTGGACTATTTAGTTCGATCGAGCAAAACACTTACTAGTGATTCTACGGGCAGGCTCTCTTGTGATCCATCTACGAGGTTTTTAACAACCGCAGTTGAGCTGGCCATCTCATCTTCACCAATGATCACTGCGAACTTCGCACCGCTTCGATCCGCACTCTTCATGGCAGCCTTGATGGATCTGCCGTCATAAGCAATGTCAGCATTAATTCCAGCAGACCTAATCTCTCCTGCTAGACCCACAATTTTGGTAATTGCTGCTTGGCCAACTGGAATCAAGAACACTTCGGCGCTGGCTTCATCAACCAGCTTCAATCCTTCTGCTTGCACTGCAAGGCAGGTTCGATCCACACCTAAACCAAAGCCCACGCCACCAATAGCTGGACCTCCAAGAGTTTCGATCAAACCGTCGTAACGACCGCCGCCACCAATTGCAGATTGGGCACCCAAGCCATCGTGAACGCATTCAAATGTAGTTCGCACGTAATAATCCAAACCGCGAACTAATCGTGGGGCTTTTTCGTACTGCACACCCAAGACATCTAGATATCCGAGAACTTTTTCATGATGTTCAGAACATGCCGCACATAAGTTGTCTGGCATCAATGGCGCGTCTTTAAGTTGATCTTGAACTGCTTGGCGCTTGTCGTCGAGAACTCGTAATGGATTAATCTCGGCGCGAGCTCGGGTTGCCTCATCCAAATCACAATTATTCAAAAACTCAACGAGCATCTGGCGATAACCAGGACGGCATTCATGACACCCAAGTGAGTTAACGAGAATTCGTACTTGCTTAAGGCCCAAAATGTTTCGCTGGGCATGGTGTGCCATCCAAATTACTTCGGCATCGAGTGCTGGATCCGAAGATCCGATTGTCTCCACACCAACTTGCGTGTGTTGACGGTATCGACCGGACTGTGGCTGTTCGTATCTGAAATGCGGACCGGTGTACCAAACTTTTGCAGGAAGCGCTCCCCGATCCATTCGGTTTTCCAGCATTGCGCGTAGAACGCCGGCAGTACCTTCGGGTTTTAGCGTGAGGCTGCGTCCAGCTTTATCTTCAAAGGTGTACATCTCCTTGGAAACCACATCAGTCGATTCACCAACACCACGAACAAAAAGTGCTGTGTCTTCAAAAATTGGAGTTTCGATGTAGCCGTAGCCAGAATTCCTCGGCGGCGTAGAAAGTGAGTCGCGAACTTTTAGCCACAACGCGGAAAACGGTGGGGTTACGTCGTAAGTTCCTTTTGGAGCCTTAAACAACTCGGTCATATTGCGCTGAGCCCTTTAGCAACTCGCAACAAATACTCATTACTACTTTTTTCAACCGTCATGTTGCTTGTTGGCCCATGACCTGGGAACACTAAGGAAGAGTCCGGCAAATTCAAAACCACATCTCGCAACGAAGAATCCATGTCAGTTGGCGAACTGCCAGGTAAGTCAGTGCGACCAATAGCGCCAGCAAAAAGTACGTCGCCGGTAAACACGTGATTCACGTCGCCTTCAAAATCAAACAGGATTGAGCCTTGCGTGTGACCAGGAGCGTGCAGCACAGTGAACTTAAGTCCAGCCAGTTCCATCGTCATGTGATCAGTAACTTCTCTGGTGTCTTCAGGTTCAGCGAATACATCATCGCTGGCCATCATTTCCATCAGAGCATTTTTAGTTTCAACAGATACGCCTGCACCTGGATCATTTAACAAGAATCGATCCGAGCCGTGAATGTAGGCCGGAATTCCATAGCCAGTTGCCACCGGGAAGATCGACCACATGTGATCAATGTGACCATGAGTCAGCATCGTGGCAATTGGCTTCAAATTGTGTTCCGAAATGATTTCTTTGATACCAGGCGCACTGCCTAGACCTGGGTCGATGATGATGCATTCCGAATTGGCACTTGGCGCAATCACATAACAGTTGGTTTGCCATGGGCCTGCACCAAAACTCTTAATTAACATCATCACGCCCTTGATACTTGGATTTCCCCTAGGCTACCGCGAATTTGCTCATATCTAGGGCACCGTAGAATGATGAATTGTGCCTTCAAAACGAGAACGAGACCTAGCTCGAGCCAAGTTTGCTCGACAACAAGAACGCCGATCCCATCGCAGGGCTAGGAATCGATTTATTAGTGTCGTGACTTTAGGTTTGATGTTCATCGCCACAATAGGCTTCATTACTTATCAGAATCAGCCAGATCAGATAGTTGCTGATCCTTCTGCCAGTGCTCCAGAAGTTCCGGAAGCCCCGATATCGATTTCAACAAATGCTCCAATTCCTGGCTGTCAAGAACCAGCAGTAGTTCGAGCAAACAACATCACTTATGGCAGCGCCGCTACTGATCTACCAACTGCCAGCGAGTTCAGCCTTGAGACAAACTGTGGAGTGATTAAGTTTGCAGCTGAATCAAATGCACCAACGACCGTTGGAACCATAGCTTGGCTGGCTAATCAAGGCTTCTACAACAACACCTCATGTCATCGTCTTACAACACAAGGCATCTTTGTACTTCAATGTGGCGACCCTGCTGGTAATGGAACTGGCAGTCCCGGCTTCACTTTCGCCGATGAAAACTTGCCTACAGCAGGTGCAGATGGCACTTATGTTTACCCGCGTGGCACAGTTGCTATGGCAAACAGTGGGCCAAATACAAACGGTAGCCAATTCTTCTTGGTTTACCAAGATTCGCCGTTGCCACCGAACTACTCGGTT
Source organism: Candidatus Nanopelagicales bacterium (assembly GCA_036796575.1). Lineage (GTDB taxonomy): Bacteria > Actinomycetota > Actinomycetes > S36-B12 > UBA5976 > UBA5976. Next base: position 301,013 of record DAIRCR010000003.1, read on the forward strand.
TGGGGGCAAATCAATGAAGGTCTTGATGTTATAGATAACGTTGCATCTGCTGGGGTTTTGGACGGTTCTACCGATGGATTGCCTAGCCAAGCAGTCGTTATTAGTAAGGCTTCAACTACGCCATAATTGGATGGCACCCCAAGAGCCCATAAGGGACCCGAACAAAAGGACACGTCATGACAACAACTAACGAGTTTGGCTATGTAGATGACGAAGGAAACGTATTCCTAAATGCTCCTTCCGGGCCCACCAAGATTGGTCAGTACGCAGCAGGCGAACCAAATGAAGGCTTGGAGTTCTTCACTAAGCGCTATCACGACTTGATTTCTGAAATTGAACTTGCCGCTGCTCGTCTAAAAGATGGCAAAGGTAACGTTGAGTCCATTACTGCTTTGATTGACCGGATCGACAAGGCAATTGAAAATCCAAATTTGCTCGGTGACTTTGACAAGATTCGTGCTGGCAAGGATTCCCTGCTGGCTGGTTTCGAAGAGCATAAGGCAGCCGCCAGCGCAAAGAAGGCTGAAGTAAAAGCAGCTGCCCTGGCCAAACGTGAAGAAATCGTAGCTTTGGCAGAATCCATGGCAACTTCAAATGCTTGGAAAGTTACTGGCGAGAAGTACAAAGAATTGCTTGACCAGTGGAAGAAGCTTCCTAACGCTGACCGCGCTAAAGAGCAAGAGCTTTGGAAGCGCTTTAGTCATGCCAGGTCTGCATTCGACAAAGCTCGTCGCGCATACTTCTCCACTTTGGATGCTGGGCGTACCGAGGCCGTCAATGCCAAGAAGGCGTTGATCAAGAAGGCAGATGAGTTAGCTGAATCCACCGAGTGGGCTAACACGACAACTGCATACAAAAAACTTATGGATGAGTGGAAAGCTACCGCGCGCGCCGCGAAAGGTCAGGAAGAAAAACTCTGGGCTGAATTCAAGGCTGCCCAAGACAAATTCTTTGCTAATCGCAATGCCGCCAACTCCGTACGTGATGAAGAATTTACCAAGAACCTTGAAGTCAAACTTGAGCTGCTCAAAAAGGCTGAAGCCTTACTACCAATCACCAATGTTGATTCAGCTAAAACGGCACTACGCGAAATTCAGGAAGCCTGGGAAAAGGCTGGACATGTTCCTCGTAATGACAAGGACAAGATCGAGCGGCGACTTAAAGCGGTTGAAGATGCAATTCGTAAGGTGCAAGAAGAGCAGTGGCACCGCTCCAAGCCAGAAGTCGTGGATCGTGCCAATTCCCTTGTCACCTCATTTGAGGCCAGTATTGCAAAACTTGAAAAGCAAAAGGCTGCGGCTGTCACTGCGGGTAAATCTGGCGATGTTTCTAAGTTAGAAACTCAAATTGCTCAGGCTCAAAGCTTGCTAGATGCGGCTCGCTCTGGCGCTGCAACTTTAGGTTAGAAATTAACTCAGACTCGATATACGTCGTATACGCCGTCAATACCCTTGACTGCTCGCAACACTTGATTCAAATGTGACGGATCCCCCATCTCAAAGGTAAATCTTGAAATGGCAACTCGATCTTTAGTTGTTGTTACTGAAGCATTCAAAATGTTTACGTGTTGATCTGACAGTGCCCGAGTTACATCAGAAAGAAGTCGGGCTCGATCTAGTGCCTCAACCTGAATGTTCACCAAGAAGATGCTGCTCTTGCCTGGCGTCCAAGCAACTTCAACAAGTCGTTCAGGTTGATTTCGCAAATCGTCAGCATTCACACAATCGGTTCTATGAACTGAGATACCTGAACCGCGAGTAACGAAACCAAGTACTTCATCGCCCGGCACTGGAGTGCAGCAACGCGATAACTTAACCCACGTATCGTCAGCACCAATAACAGTTATGCCAGGATCTGGTTTGGTATCTCTACGATTTGAGACCCGACTTGGCAAAACTTGCTCGGAAGCATCTTCGATTAAGCCCTCATCACCACCAAGGGAGGCTGTCAGTCTCGTAACAACGGTTTGCGCGCCTAAATGACCTTCACCGACGGCTGCATAAAGTGCGCTGACATCTGCGTAGTTGGATTCCAGTGCCAAAGTGTTGAGCATGCTATTGGTGAGCAACCGCAGTGGCACACCACCTTTCTTCATGGCTCTAACGATTGCTTCCTTGCCAGTTTCGATTGCTTCTTCACGTCGTTCTTTGGAGAACCATGCTTTGATTTTGGACTTGGCTCGCGCGCTAGCCACAATATTGATCCAGTCCCGAGACGGACCAGCAGAATCAGATTTGTTTGTGATGATTTCTACGTTGTCACCGTTCACCAACTTAGTATCCAGTGGAGCCAGTTTTCCGTTGATACGTGAACCTACGCATCTATTTCCAACTTCAGTATGAACGCTGTACGCAAAATCAATTGGGGTACTCCCAGCTGGTAAGGCCATAACTTCACCTTTTGGAGTAAAGACATAGACTTCGGCTGCGCCTAAGTCGTCGCGCAACGAATCAAGGAACTCGCCTGGATCTGCAGTTTCGCGCTGCCAATCCAAAAGTTGGCGCACCCAACCAAGATCATCAGGTCCATCTTTGCCTGCAACTTTGTCTTGCTTGTAACGCCAATGTGAGGCAACGCCATATTCTGCGGCGCGATGCATCTCTTGAGTTCGAATTTGGAATTCAACTGGTTTGCCATTGGGTCCAATGACTGTTGTGTGTAGTGACTGATACATCGTGAACTTAGGCATTGCGATGTAATCTTTAAATCTTCCTGGTACCGGATTCCAACGATTGTGAATGATTCCCAAAGTTGCATAGCAGTCCTGAATGCTATCTACGAGAATTCGTACACCGATCAAGTCGTAAATGTCATCAAAATCTCGACCACGAACAATCATTTTTTGATAAATGCTGTAAAAGTGTTTCGGGCGGCCACTTACGGTAGCTTTCACGTCATTATCAACCAGATCAGCGTCAACAAAGTCAACAATTGTTTTTAGGCTCTCATCACGAGCAGGGGCACGCTGCGAAACTAACCGTGCAATCTCGTCACTCATCTTTGGATATAGCGAAGCAAAGGCTAAATCTTCAAGTTCCCATTTGACTGAGTTCATACCAAGGCGGTGAGCTAGTGGCGCGTAAATTTCCAAAGTTTCGCGTGCCTTTTGTTCTTGCTTCTCTGCTGACAAGTAGGAAAGAGTCCGCATGTTGTGTTGGCGGTCGACTAACTTGATGACAAGTACACGGATGTCTCTGGCCATTGCAACTACCATTTTGCGAACAGTTTCCGAAGCTGATGCCTGACCGTACTTAACTTTGTCTAGCTTGGTAACGCCATCGACTAATCCAGCAACTTCATCACCAAAGTCGACTCGTAGGTGCTCCAAGTCGTATTCCGTATCTTCAACGGTGTCATGAAGCAAAGCAGCAATAATCGTTGAAGATGTCATACCCAGTTCGGCTAACATTCCGGCCACTGCAATGGGGTGAGTTATGTACTGTTCACCAGACTTTCGATTCTGCGCTCGATGTAGATAGTCCGCAGTTTGATAAGCTCTAATGATTTCAGTTTCATCGCTTCCGGGATGAAACTTCTGCAAAGTATCAAGAACTTCACGCAATTGTTCTGGGATGGGCGTTTGGACACCTTGTGGAAAGCGTTCCGCTAGGGCAAGTGGCAGGTGCGCAGACAAATCAGTTGTCATATCGCCTCCCTAGTTAACCCACATTCTATTTGGAAAACTACAAGACTGCGAAGACGTCAATTCTCGAGTCACGACTGGCAACCTTTGCACTTCCGCCCAGGAATGCTAGATCTAGCAAAACTGCAATACCCATTACTTCGGCACCACACTCTTGGATCAGATCTATCGCTGCACAAGCCGTGCCGCCTGTCGCCAGCACATCATCGACAATCAACACTCGATCATTCTTAGTGAGAGCATCCTGATGGATCTCTATTGAATCTGCACCATATTCGAGCTCGTATTCGGCTCGATAGGTAGCTCTTGGCAACTTTCCGCTTTTGCGAATTGGCACGAACCCAAGGTGCATATGAGCAGCTAGTGAAGCGCCCAATATAAATCCACGTGCTTCAACACCAACTATGTGCGTGATACCGGATTCAGCAAATCGAGCAGCAATCTCAGTGTTAACCCAACGTGCAGCATCCGGATCGGCAGAAATCGGAGTTACGTCCTTGAAAATGACTCCAGGTAGTGGATAGTCGGGAATCTCGGCGATTAAAGCGGTGACTCCAGCGCGATCCATATTGTTTTACTTTCCCGATCTACCGGAGCGTGTTTTCTTAACTCGTTGCTGCCTTGGACCGGCTGACGAGACAATTGGCGCACCTACAGATACTTCGAGCTTGATGTCGCCACTTGCGTCACTACCCTTGCGGCGAGCCTTAACTCGATTTGCCAGCGCAATGTTTTCTGGAGCCTTCTCCTTCATCTGACACAAGAACGGTGTTGCGATGAAGATTGAAGAAAATGTTCCAACAAGCATTCCCACGAAAAGAGCTAGCGCCAAGTCGTTTAGGGTACCAACCCCGAGCAGCGTTACTCCTACGATCAGAATTGAAAGCACAGGTAACAGCGCGACAATTGAGGTGTTAATGCTTCGTACCAGAGTCTGGTTCAAAGCTAGGTTTGCAGATTCGCTATAAGTAGTGCGAGAGCCGCCATGTATACCCTTGGTGTTTTCCTTGACCTTGTCGAAAACCACCACAGTGTCATAGAGCGAATAACCGAGAATCGTCAGGAATCCAATGACGCTTGCCGGCGTAACCTCGAATCCGCTTAGTGCATAGATACCAACGGTAATCAGAACGTCATGAGCCAAGGCAACTAAAGCTGCAATTGCCATTTGCCATTCAAAGTAGATAGACAAGAAAATCGCAACCAAAACCAAAAAAACAATCAAGGCGCGGATTGCGTTCTGTGTTACTTCATCGCCCCAACTTGGTCCAACCAGTTGGACCTTAATGTTGGCTTCGGTGACAGCAAAAGATTCCGCTAGGGCAGCACTTAAGGCATTTGAATCTTCAGTGGAGAGCGCAGGAGTTTGAATTCGAATCGTATCTCCACCAATGATTGTGACAGTTGATGGAGTCTCCCCTGCCGCAATAACTGTTTCACGAGCTTGCGTTACCGATTCATCGTTAGCAACAGAGAGAGGAACTGAGAACTCAGCGCCACCTTTGAATTCAATACCAAGGTTCAATCCCCGGACACCAAGAGTTGCAATCGAGAGAATAAGCAGAATTGCTGAGACCAAGTACCACGCTTTGCGCCGTCCAACGATGTTGTATGAAACATCACCGCGATAGAGGCTATTACCTAGTTCACTCAAACTAGCCATTAGTTAACCTCCGATGTTGAACTTTTTACCCCAAGCCGGGTTGGTGAAACTCCAGTCCAAGCAGAACCTGAATTCATCCACTTGGAATTTCCGAGTTTGGTTACAAGTGAGCGAGTAAACAAGAACGCAACTGCAATGTCAACGAAAGTGATTAGACCAAGCGTGAAGGCGAATCCACGAACGCTACCTACGGACAAGTAGTACAAAATTGCCGCACTCAAAAGCGAAACAAAGTCAGCGGCAAGGATCGTTCTGCGAGCTCTGGTCCAGCCTTGATCGATTGCAACTCTTAGACGTTTACCTTCACGAATCTCATCTCGAATTCGCTCGAAGTAGATAATGAACGAATCGGCCGTGATACCAATTGACACGATCGCACCTGCAACACCTGCCAAAGTGAGTGTGAATCCAATTCCCCGACCCAGGATTACGAACACCAAGTAGGTCATGATTGCGGCAGCAACCAGGCTCACTACGGCAATAACGCCTAGTGCGCGGTAGTAAAGAAGTAAGTAGATAACAACCAGAAGCAAACCGAAGCCACCAGCAATTAATCCAGCTTGGAGCTGGTCATTACCAAGTGTTGGAGAAATCTGTTGAACTTCATCGACTTCAAGTCCAACTGGTAGCGCGCCATATTTCAATACTTGAGCTAACGCACGTGCTTCATCAGCGGTAAATGAACCTGAGATAACCGCAGAGCCACCGATGATCGGTTCGTTAACCGATGGTGCGCTGATTACAACACCATCGAGTACGATCGCAAACTGATCATTTGGAGATTCAAGCGCTGAAAGCTTGGTTGTTGAATCCGCAAACTTCTTTGCGCCTTCCGAAGTCATCTGAAGATCTACCTGCCAACCACCGCCCCCAGTTTGAGGCAATCCTGCAGTAGCACTTTCAATATCAGTTCCGACTAGATCAGCTGGGGCCATTGCATACTTAACGGACCCATCCTTTTCACAGCTAATCAAGTATTGAGTTGGGTCATCAGTAGAGCCATTGAGGATGTCTGACTCCGCACAATTCAACGCGGCAAATCGGTCAGCGAAGTCACCTGATCCATCTGGAGATTGGATCGGTGGAACTAGCAATTCAGGCGCAACTGAAACAGTTGGAGTTGGTTCCGGAACCGGCGTGGCCTCTGGTGATGCACTGTCAGCTGGTGATGCACTTGGGCTAGCCGCATCAGTTGCACCAGGTGTTGGTGTGGCGCTTGATTGTGGAGATCCAAAGTCAATCGCCAAGACAGGTCGGAAGTTCAATTGCGCAGTCGTCTTGAGTTGGTCAACGACGGTTCGGCTGGTTTCACCTGGAATCGTCACAATGATTTTTGCGCCGTTACCGGTGCCCTGAATGGTCACTTCAGATTCCGCAACACCAAAGCCATCCACTCGCTGGCGAATAATCGCTACGGTTTGATTCAACTGATCCTGGGATAAAGTCTCGCCGGCTGCAACAGATGGTGACAGGATGACTTGCGTTCCACCACGTAGGTCAAGACCTAGTTTCGGGGTGTGACGCTCGCCTGGAAGAAAAGACCAAATCATCAATCCGATCAAGCCGACGGTGAAGATCAGTAACGACCGACCTGGACGGTAATGCTGAGCCACTTGTTAAGCCTTTTCGGATTGGAAACTAAATCAATTGAGTGAGGATAAATCTCGCTGTTGACCAAGTTTAGCGTGCAAAACTGCCGTCTCAGCGACCGCCCGCTTAGTCCTCAAGTGGAAGTTGATTGGGCAATTTAGGTAGTTTTCGACCTAAGGCTGTCCAGGCTGCAGGTGTGGCAACACGTCCCCGAGGTGTCCGAGTTATGAAGCCCTCCCGAACTAGGAATGGCTCACAAACCGTGTCGACAGTCTCAGGCTCCTCTCCTACTGCCAGCGCCAACGTGGAAAGTCCAACAGGACCGCCACCGAATTTGTCGATCAAAGCGATAAGCACTGCGCGGTCTAAGCGATCCAGTCCTAGATCATCCACTTCGTAAAGCTCAAGAGCTGCTTGAGTGCGTGACAGGTTCAAGTCTCCGTCGTGGTGAACTTGGGTGTAATCGCGGGATCTGCGCAATAGACGATTGGCAATACGCGGTGTGCCTCGAGATCTGCGACTGAGTTCTCTGGCTGAGTCTGTATCAATGGATATTCCAAGTTGTTTTGCAGACCTCATGACGATTGATTCAAGTTCAATCGGTTCGTAGTAATCCAAGTGTGCAGTAAATCCAAAGCGATCTCGAAGTGGCGCTGGCAACATACCTGCTCGCGTGGTTGCTCCTACCAAAGTAAATGGTGGTAACTCAAGTGGAATTGAAGTAGCACCAGGTCCTTTGCCAACCATGACGTCGACGCGAAAGTCTTCCATAGCCAAATACATCATTTCTTCGGCTGCTCGCGACATTCGATGAATCTCGTCTAGGAACAAAACTTCGCCCGGAACCAAACTAGACAGAATGCTGGCTAAGTCACCCGCATGCTGAATTGTTGGTCCACTAGTAATTCGAAGTGGCGCACCAACTTCGGCAGCAACAATCATTGCCAGAGTAGTTTTACCCAGCCCTGGTGGACCTGATAACAAGATGTGATCGGCGCTGGCATTACGTTGTTTAGCCGCACTCAAAACTAATTGCAGTTGATCTTTTACTCGGGTCTGACCAACAAACTCGGAAAGAGAAGTTGGGCGCAACGCAGCATCAGCAACGCGTTCCTCTGTGGAAAGTTCAGGGTTAACCATGCGATCACTCATGCGCCGGCCAGAATCTGTAACGCCCTGCGCAGTAATTCCGGAGTTGCTTGCGAATCAGTTACGCCTTCTTCGATTACCGCGGTGATTGCGCGTTGCGCGTCTCGTGGTGACCAACCAAGGCCAAGTAATCCTTGTTCAACTTGGATCTGCCATTGCGCTTCCTTGCTTGAGCTGCGCTTAGCTCCAGAACTTGGTGTTCCGATTCGATCCTTAAGTTCCAGAACAAGACGTTGTGCACCTTTTGCGCCTACACCTGGAGTTTGTTTCAGACGGGCCACGTCTTCGTTGCCAATTGCAGTTCTGAGTTCGTCGGCTGGCAGTGATGAGAGAATCGTAAACGCAAGCTTTGGACCAAATCCAGATACGCCTTGCACTACTTCAAACATTTCGCGATTCTCTGAATTTGCAAAACCAAACAGGGTTAGCGAATCTTCTCTGACAATTAGCGAAGTGAAAAGTGTTATCTCTTGATCTGTCCGAGCCTGCGAAATTGTGTCTGGTGAACACATGACGGTCATGCCAACTCCGCCGACGCCAATAACAAGTGAATCTAATCTGATCTCTAATACTGGGCCACGTAGTGAGGAAATCATCCGACACCTACCGTTGCTTGTTTTGCTAAATGCTCTGCAATTCGACTCTTGCCATGACCTTTCCAGGCATGACACAGTGCTAATGCGAGCGCGTCAGCTGCATCAGCTGGTTTAGGTGGTTCGGCAAGATTTAGCAATCTCGTAACCATGGATGTGATCTGCGCTTTATCTGCTCGGCCATACCCGGTAACCGCGGCTTTAACTTCAGTTGGTGTGTACATCGCAACATCAAGTTGATTTCGCACTGCAATTAACATCGCCACTGCGCTGGCTTGCGCCGTACCCATCGCAGTTCGAACGTTGTGCTGACTAAAGACTCGTTCGATCGCGATGGCATCAGGCTGATATGTAGCAAACAATTCAGTAAGCCCGGATTCAAGCTCGAAAAGTCGGGCTGGCAACTCGTTTGTGCTGGGAGTTCGCAAAACATGCACTGCCACGAAAGATGCCCGACGATTGGCATTGAGATCAACGATCCCAACGCCGCAACGCGTTAAGCCTGGGTCAATCCCCAAAATTCGCATATTTCCTCCGAACATCTGTTCGAAAGCCTATGCCATAACTGACCAAAAGTGCAGGATTTGGGGCTCGTTTGGTGTCAACTAGGGTGTTTTTCGAAAAATTTCCCGATAAGTTGGCGGTATTTTGCCAGCGATTAGTCCGAAAGCTCGGCTAGGACTTCATCGGAAATGTCGATATTAGTGAACACGTTCTGAACGTCATCGACGTCTTCCAGGGCCTCAATTAAGACAAATACTTTACGAGCGGTATCTGCGTCAACTGGAACCGTCATGTTTGGCACGAATGTTGATTCTGCTGACTCATAGTCAATTCCAGCAGCCTGCAAAGCTTGACGTACCGCAACTACATCCTTTGAATCGCTAATGATCTCGATACTGCCACCATGATCATTTACTTCTTCAGCTCCAGCATCCAGAACTGCATCCATAATCTGTTCTTCAGTTGCAGCGCCTTCCGGCACCATGACAACGCCCTTACGTTCAAACATGTAAGAAACTGAACCAGGATCAGCCATGTTGCCACCATTGCGAGTAACTGCAACGCGAGTATCAGATGCGGCGCGGTTTCGGTTATCGGACAAACATTCGATTAGCAGAGCTACCCCGTTTGGTCCATAGCCTTCGTACATGATGGTTTGATAATCCGCGCCGCCGGCTTCCGCACCTGACCCACGCTTTACTGCGCGATCAATGTTGTCATTGGGAACCGAATTTTTCTTAGCCTTGGTGATTGCATCGTAAAGAGTTGGGTTTGCCGAAGTGTCTCCCCCGCCGAGTCTGGCGGCGACTTCGATGTTTTTGATTAACTTCGCAAACAGTTTTCCGCGACGCGAGTCAATAACAGCTTTCTTGTGCTTAGTTGTTGCCCATTTGGAATGTCCACTCATGCTGACCTCACCATGTCTACAAAATACTTATGAATTCTTAAATCTGAAGTTATCTCAGGATGAAACGACGTTGCCATTAGATTACCTTGGCGAACCGCAACTACTTGATCCGTGCCAGTAAGTGACTTGTCTGCCGGAATCGCAGCTAGCACTTCAACGGCCGAACTCGCTGCTTCAACTAGGGGCGCGCGAATAAATACTGCATGGTAATCAGGTTCGCCAATCGCTGGAATGTGTAAGTCAATTTCAAAAGAATCAACTTGGCGCCCGAATGCATTGCGTTTAGCTGTGATATTAAGTCCGCCAATTGTTTCTTGGTCTGCACGGCCATCAGAGATTGAGTCGGCAAGCATGATCAGTCCCGCGCACGATCCGTACATCGGGATCTGAGTTCGTAATTCACGCAACGGGCCAAATAAGTTGTTTTTAACCGCCAAAATACTCATGGTGGTGGATTCCCCGCCAGGAATCACCAATCCGGCAATGCCTTTTAGTTGCTCAGCTGTTTTTACTAGGCGAACATCAACATCGAGTTGTTCGAGACAACGTGCGTGTTCCCGCACGTCACCTTGGATTGCGAGAACCCCAATTACTGGGGACATAGCAACTACCAGCCGCGCTCAGCCAGACGATGTGGCACCGGAATGTCAGCGACGTTGATTCCAACCATTGCTTCACCCAAACCGCGTGATGCTTTTGCGATCTCATCTGGGTTATCAAAGTGAAGTGTTGCCTGCACAATGGCATTTGCGCGCTTAACTGGATCGCCAGACTTGAAGATTCCAGAACCGACAAATACGCCATCAGCACCAAGTTGCATCATCATTGCGGCATCTGCTGGTGTTGCAATTCCACCAGCAGTGAAAAGTACAACCGGAAGTGCGCCCTTTTCAGCAACTTCGCAAACCAAATCATAAGGTGCCTGTAGTTCCTTAGCGGCAACATAGAGTTCGTCTTTGCTCATTGAAGATAGTCGACGAATCTCACCCTTGATTGTGCGGATGTGACCCGTTGCATTTGATACGTCACCAGTTCCTGCTTCACCCTTTGAGCGAATCATTGCGGCACCTTCGTTGATACGGCGAAGTGCTTCCCCTAGATTTGTCGCACCACATACGAAAGGAACCGTGAATGCCCATTTGTCGATGTGATTGATGTAATCAGCTGGAGTTAAAACTTCAGACTCGTCGATGTAGTCAACACCAAGGCTTTGGATTACTTGCGCTTCAACAAAATGTCCGATGCGAGCCTTTGCCATAACTGGAATGGAGACTGCCTGAATGATTTCATCGATCATGGTCGGATCAGACATTCGAGCTACGCCACCCTGGGCACGAATGTCTGCAGGTACGCGCTCAAGCGCCATTACCGCAATTGCGCCAGCATCTTCAGCAATCTTGGCCTGCTCCACGTTGACGACGTCCATAATGACGCCACCTTTAAGCATGTCGGCCATTCCGCGCTTTACGCGAGTAGTGCCAGTTACGCCTGTGCTTGCTGCATCCGTTGCCATGTTGATCCTTTTAAAGTTTCTTAGGTTTCCCCAAGTCTAGCGAGCCGGGGCTTTTTTGCTAGTCGGCTAAGGCTGGTGGAATCTGGACATCCAGATCCACTGGGACTGGCGGTTTAGCCCTGCCAGCCAAACGGAAGAACCTAACCATGAATTGCTCACGGATCTCAAGGCAATCACGTACTGCATCCGTATGGAATTGCTGGCTCATTTTGATGCGGTCGCAGACCTGCGCTAACTCATCTAGAAGAGCTGAGGCATGAAGGTTGCTTCGGATTTCGTTGACTTCCTCGGGTTCATCCAAAGTCATGACCAAAATACTCGTTAACTCGTCTTCAACCTGAGTTCGCTCTGGTGATGCAACTTCCTGCAGGATTAGTGCCTCATGCGCGGCTTGTCCCCACAGCACGGAAAGCGCCGGATCAATGCCGGGCACTGCTGCCAACTCAGCGACAATTCCCCCGCGTCGCACAAGTTGTCCGTGCAAAGCCAACTCTGTTACTTCAATGCGGTGATGCAACCGATCTAATCGACCTGCTTGATGAGACAAATACCAAACGGCGAATGCAATTACTGCAATCAGAATGAACGATTGACTATTCATTAATCACTCCGCATCTCTGGGGTTATTCGGCCGCGACCAAGTCGACCAATCATTTGACCAGTTAAGTCAGGTTCAACTTTCACGCCTGGAACTCTAATTGATTCATAAACGTCAATTATTCTTTCTGCAACAACCGACCAATCAAATTCAGCAGCACGAAGTTTTCCTTGAGCGCTCAGATCAGCACATTGAACTGGATTCGAAAGCAAATCAGAAATTACTCGAGCTAAGTCCGCAGAATTTTCATTTTCGAAAGTAGCTCCAGCATTGCCGTTATCAAGAACCCGCTTAAACGCTTCCAAGTCACTTGCGACTACCGGTGTGCCACTTGCCATAGCTTCGAGCAAAACAATGCCAAAAGATTCGCCACCAGTATTTGGCGCAACATAAATAGTTCCCGATGCCAGCACACTTGCTTTATCTTGCGGTGCAACCATGCCAAGCACTGTCACACTTGCTCGATCTTCTCGCGAGAGCTTCTTCAGAGTGTCAGCTGGCTCTCCAGGTCCGGCAATCAACAGTCGGATTTTCGGATGCTGACGTCGAATTTCTGGATAGGCCTCCACTAGAACGGACAAGCCCTTGCGAGGCTCATCACCTCTGCCTAGAAAAACGATCGATTTATTAGCACCAGGCCAGCCGAACATTGGTTTTGCATTTGCAAAAGTTGAAATGTCGACACCGTTAGGAATGACAACTGCGTCGCCACCAACATGCTTAATCAAAGTTGTTCGCGCCGCTTCACTAACCGCAATTCGCGCAGAAACTTTCTCCATCGCAGTTTGCGCCAATTTTGAAAGCGTCAACATCATGCGTGACTTATCCATTGAAGAGTGCCAGGTGGCTACGATTGGACCCTTCGCAGCCCAACATGCCAATACTGAAAGACTCGGGGCTAGTGGTTCATGTACATGCAGTACATCGAACTCACCATCTTCTATCCACTTAGAAACCTTTCGAGCAGCAATTGGACCAAAACTCAATCGAGCAACCGAGCCGTTGTACTTGACCGCGCGCGGTTTTCCAGTTGAAACCACATAGTCAGGCAACAGTTCATCGAACTCAGCCGGTGCAAGCACACTCACGTGATGACCCATTCGAATCAAAGCTTCAGCTAAATCTGCAACGTGGGCACTAACTCCCCCTGGGATGTCCCATGAATACGGGCAGACGATTCCGATTCTCATACTTTTGCATCCGTTGCTACGAGATCAGGCCAAACTGGTTGTAGCTGGTGCCAATTCTCTGGGTGCGCTTTTATATGTTGCTCAAAATTGGTCACGATAAGTCTGGTTACCTCTTGGGCCCGACGCACTCGATCCAGGCCTTGACCCGTGTTGCGATCAAATACCACTTCAGAATCAAACGAGATAACTAAGTTCTCTCCGTCATACCAAGGTGCACACGTAAACAGTGGTCTTCCAGTGTCTATCGCAAGAAGCGCCGCACCGATAGGCAATGATGTCCGGTGACCAAAGAACTCATTGCTCATTCCACTTTTTGCTACGTCGCGATCACCAAGTAGCGCCACTACTCGACCTTGATTAACGTGATCGCGCAAATATTCGTAAGTTCCACCATTACCTGACAATGGCATCAAGGTAATTCCTCGATCCGTCCTAGCCTTTAAGAATTTTTGAAATACGCCTTCAGGACGTAACCGCTCGGCTACGGTGCATAACGAACCAAAACTTCGTGCTGCCCAAGCTCCGGCCCAATCCCAATTGGCCAAATGAGGCAGCGCTAAAACAATGCCTCCGGTTTTCAAGGCATCCATTACTTGCTCGGCGCCTTCAGTGCGAACCTTGCCAAGTAGTTGTTCGTCGGTCCATCTGGGCAACATAAAGGTTTCACAGTAGTAGCGCATATAACTTTGCATAGTTTCTAAGCTGAGTGGGCGAATTCGCGGATCGGAAACTTCGCAGCCAAGAACTCGAGCTAGATTCAGTTCAAGTTGCCTGATTGGTTTAGCTTCATTGCGCCAAACAATCTGTGCCGCTTTATTGAAAAGGAAATATGCCCATCGGGAAGGCATAATCCAAAGCGCATTCCAGCCCAGCCAATACCCGAAATCAACAAGTCGCGATTTCACGCTTGTAACACCAACTGCTTTCGGACAAAAAGAATGCGCTGGATAACGGTGATTGTTGATAGCACGGCAAGCAATACCAACGCATACGGCATAACATCAGCAACTAATGCTGAAATCAGCAATGAGATCCAAATCAATAAATTACGCTCTGCGCGCTCGGCAATTCCGACCGTGCACTTAGCATCAAGGGACTCTGCTTTAGCTCTTGCATATGAAGTCATCAAACTCATTACCAGCGCAACAATTCCCGCCGCCACCGCTAACTGGCTGTTACTGCCTTGGTTATTGATATAGAAATAGATCAAAGCGCAGATAACTGCTGCATCGGAAATTCGATCCAGCGTGGAGTCCAAAAACGCTCCCCATGGCCCAGCTGTGCCAAGCATACGAGCCATAGTGCCATCCAAAAGGTCAATTAGTCCAAAGGCGCCAAACAAAAGTGCGCCAATCAAAAACTTGCCTTGGGCTAAGAATGCAACCGAGATCAATATGGTTGCGGCGCAACCAAACCATGTGATCCCATCTGGAGTTACCTTAAGCCGTAACAAAAGCCGGGCTACTGGATCAATGAATCGCGCTAGTGAACGACGCGCGTTCGCATTATCAAGCACGATAAATTCCTCTACTGCCAATTGGCCGTTACTATTCGTAGTTATATGTCGATGTTACCTAGTCCAGGCGCACTCTCTGGGCATCCGCACGTCCTGATCTACGTAATTACCTCGGAAACATCAGACCTAACAGAGGTTTACGCCAACATTGGAGCTAAGCCAGTCACAGGCAACTCCCCGTTTGCAACTTTTGAGAAGTTTCCCCATGTAGTTGCGCTCGTGCATCGTCCATCACAAGCTGATCCACGAATCCTGGAATCTTGCGATGCCTTCGTTGCCTCACTTGATGGCGCAGCTGGTGTGGATCCCAAGATTGTTGAATTCTGGACCAACGCTCGCGATGTCACCTTGCCACGACACATTTTGGCATTCAACGTCGTGAATGGCCGGGCTGACTTTGATGAACTGTGCGCAATTGCCAGTCGAGTGCTTGAGCCAGATCTACTAGTACGCTACCTACCAATTGATTCCGATGACGAACTCTCCTTAACCGGTGTCTATGACATACTCACCAGCGAAATACATGCCTTGATGGATGGTCAATGGGTTACTAAAGCGGCTGATCCGGAACACATCGCAATTACTAGCTCCGCGCGCGAAGACTTATTTGATCAACTCGCCTATCTTGGACTTGATGACTTAACGCTTGAGAATCACACTTCTGGATTACCTATTAGCGTGACCAAACTTGAAACTGCTTGGCTGCATCCAGATGTTGTAACAATCACACCTATAGATGATGAAGTTGGTGTAAATACCTTTAGCAATTGGATATCAAATCTCAAACCAGTTTGGGTTCCAGTTCTTAACATGGCTGACATTTCATGCGATGCCTTCGAAGCAACCGAGCGTGTTGGTATCTCGATTACTGAAGGTTTAGCGCGCATGTGGGGTTTCGAAGACGGTGCAGCTCTTTTTGAAAAAATTGACAGTACTTATGCTCCCATTTCGATTGCCGAAACAAATCAAGTTGTGCTTGCAGGTACTGGCTTAACCCCTGGCAGCACCGTCGCAACAAAGAATTCGCCTGCTTACTTAGTCGCTCCAACTTTCTGATAGCAGTAATCGCGTTTGTTCGATTAGTTCTGGCAAAACTTTTGTGCCACCAACAATTGGCATGAAGTTAAGATCTCCAGCCCAGCGCGGCACAATGTGCTGATGGATATGATCTGCAACACCGGCTCCAGCCACATTGCCTTGATTTAAGCCAATGTTGAATCCGGCAGCGTTTGCAACGGTTCGCAAAGTACGCATGGCTTGGGCAGTCAACTCGCCAATTTCGTTAACTTCTTCCGGTGTGAGTTGGTCGTAGAGCGGAACATGTCGGTTAGTACAGATCAAGAGGTGACCACTGTTGTACGGATATTTGTTCATCACAACAAAACTGACATTACGGCGAACTACAACGAGTCCTTCGGAATCCGAAACTACTTGCGCAATACAAAATGGACACGAGTCAGCATCAAAGTTTCCAGCTTCATCAGCCAAGTATTCTTTTCGATGTGGCGCCCAAAGTCGGTCCCAAGCATGTGGTCCACGCGGATCAGTTGACATCTATGACTCAGATTTGAACACGTGAGGTTACGATCTCGACGATCTTGTTAATCGCATCAGCGACAGGAACGGCATTTTCCTGAGTGCCATCACGGTAACGGAATGAGACTGCGCCAGCTGAGATGTCTTCATCGCCAGCAATCAACATAAACGGCACTTTTTGAGTTTGTGCCGTGCGAATCTTCTTTTGCATCCGCTCATCAGATCCATCTACTTCAACCCGAATACCTTTTGCCCGTAATTGCGCAGCAACATCTTCCAAGTAATCAACATGCGCGCCAGCAATTGGGATTCCAACTACCTGTACTGGAGCTAGCCACGGCGGGAATGCGCCTGCGTAATGCTCGAGTAACACGCCAAAGAAACGTTCAATCGAACCAAATAACGCACGGTGAATCATGATTGGGCGACTGCGAGTGCCATCTGAAGCCTGATATTCAAGTTCGAATCGTTGGGGCAACTGGAAGTCAACTTGGATTGTCGACATCTGCCAGGTTCGCCCAATTGCATCACGAGCTTGTACTGAGATTTTTGGACCATAGAAGGCTGCGCCACCTGGATCAGGAACTAATTCAAGGCCAGAAAGTTGCGCAGCTTCAGCTAGCGCCGCAGTTGCCTGGTCCCATTCAGCTTCGGTTCCAATCGATTTCTCTGGATTGCGAGTTGAAAGTTCTAGATAGAAATCATCAAGACCGTAATCGCGCAATAGGTCTAATACGAAACCTAGAAGGTTTTGCAGTTCTCCACCCATTTGCTCTGGGGTGCAATAAATGTGGGCATCATCCTGTGTCATGCCGCGAACGCGAGTTAATCCGTGAATAACGCCAGAACGTTCGTATCGATAAACCGAACCGAATTCAAAAAGTCGTAGTGGCAATTCGCGATATGAACGACCGCGTGATTTGTAAATCAAGTTATGGAATGGGCAATTCATTGGTTTCAGGTAGTAGTCCTGACCTTGGCGCTTTACTGTGCCATCCTCGTGCAACTCTTCATCAAGGTGCATCGCCGGGAACATTCCTTCGCGATACCAATCCAAGTGACCCGATTGTTCAAACAGCGCACCTTTTGTGATGTGTGGTGTGTAAACAAATTGGTAGCCAGCGTTCTCGTGACGAATTCGCGAATAATCTTCCATCTGGCGGCGAATAATTCCACCCTTTGGATGGAACACTGCAAGACCCGAACCGATTTCATCTGGGAATGAAAACAGATCTAAATCAACACCAAGACGGCGATGATCGCGTTTCTCGGCTTCTTCCAACATATTCAAGTACTGCTTCAAACCATCTTTAGTTGGCCACGCAGTTCCGTATACTCGCTGCATCGATTCGTTCTTTTGATCGCCCAGCCAATAAGCAGCCGAAGTACGCATTAACTTGATGGCCCGAGCATCTATGTAACGAGTATCGGGAACGTGTGGTCCGCGACATAAATCGCACCAGCGAAGCTCCCCGCTTCGAAGATCGATGTTGTCATAGATCGTCAGTTCGCCGCCGCCGACTTCCATTACGTCTTCTGACATAACAGTGGCGTCTTCATCAGCGCCAAGTAATCGAATCTTGAATGGTTCGTTGCTTAACTCGGAACGCGCCGCGTCGCGATTGGTGACTCGACGGGAGAATTTTTGCCCTGAGTTGATGATCTCGACACACTTCTTTTCAATCGTCACTAGATCATCGGGTGTGAATGTTCGGGTAGTACCAAAGTCATAAAAGAAACCATCTTTAATCGGTGGACCAACGCCCAGCTTTACGTCAGCAAATACTGACTGAGTCGCTTGCGCGACGAGGTGTGCGACGCTGTGTCGGAGTACTGAAAGTCCCTCAGGATCACTAATCAGGATTGGTTCAACGACATCGCCATCCTTAAGAGGATGACTTAAATCTACGATTTCCCCGTTGACTCGGGCCACTACAACCTGTCTGGCCTTATCCCCCACAACGTCATAAGCGCAGGCGCCAGCATCGATCTCAGTTGAGATTCGATCGAGTCCTACGAGAACTTGTGGCACAGAGCGTTCCTTTTCAAGCGGTAACCCTCAAAGTCTACGGGAGCAAAGGCAAATGGCCATATATTTACGCGCTGATGAGAGTCAGGAACCAGAACTAGATTTCTAGGTTGAACAAATTCTCTAGTGGAACCAAGATCGGCTCAAAACCCTGCATGGTTGCTCCGTACTTCGCCCAGTACGCATATGCAATCGTGACAATAACGATCGTAATGATCAAGATAACGTTGCTGCGCTTGGCGCGGAATTCCTGGCTGACTACTAAACGTGCAATCCGAGATGAAAATTCCTTTACTGGATTGAGGAGTCTTTGCGCCCAAGCATATTCCGTTGCCAGAATAATCAGACCAATAATGATTACTGCCCAACCTGGGCCAGGGAAAAGCAAGAAGAACAAACCAAGGCCTACCAAAGTCAATCCAACGACCAAAATAATGCCGCGCCAAGTTGTATCAAGGGCGCGATTTTTTCTTGCTGAATTCCGACGTCCCATGTAATTGCCATACAACCGATCAGCAATGGACTTACGCTGCTTGGTCTCCTGGGAATCGGTTTTCATGGATTTAATCTCTCAGCTCTCTGGGTCAAAAAGATGTTACCCAGTTTTTCTGTGATTAATCCAGAGGCTAAAGTTCTTCGATCCACAACATTTCCAGCGCTGTCGAGCTTTGCTAATTCGGATACTGGATGTACGTCGCGAGTAGAGGAAGTTATGAACACTTCATCAGCATCCCACAGTTCCATCGGGTTAACGTCTCTCTCGACAACCACAAAGCCTGAGTCGTTGGCCCACTCAATTACTAAATCCCGTGTGATCCCCCGCAACAAGCCACTGGCATCTGATGGCGTGAAGATCTGATCGCCTTTAACTAGAAAAATATTTGAACCAGTTCCTTCACATAGCCGCCCCGAGGTGTCACAAAAGACTGCTTCCGAAAATCCGTGACGCTTTGCGGCATCTAGTGCGTAAACATTTTCGGCATAGGACGTGGTTTTTAAGCCAGCAAGTGGCGAATTCTCATTTCGAGTCCATGGCACCAAAAGTATCTTGGTGCTAGCTGGCCAAGCTGCTTGTTCGGCTAGCGAGATAACCAGAGTTGCCGAAGTAGAAGTGCGATCAGATCCCAACGGACCAGCGCCACTTGTAACCGTTATTCGAAGTCGGCCGAAATCAACTTTGGGATTGCTACTCAAGACTTGCGAGATACCTTTGTTAATTGCAGATACATCTGGCATTGCTATCCCAAGACCTGAGGCAGACTTAGCTAGGCGAGCTAAATGCCGATCAATCGCAAAAACTTTTCCGTCATTAACCAACAAGGTTTCGAAAACACCATCGGCGACGGTGAACCCATGGTCTAGCACACTAACTTTGGCATCTGGGATTGGCACGACTTCATCGTTGATCCAAAAGTGTGTAACTGCCATAGGTACAAGCCTATCTACGAGTTAGTTGCAATCTTTGCATCAGATGACATGGCTGCAATTGATAGCAAGCGCTCGGCCTTCAACTCAGTTTCTTGCCATTCACCAGCTGGATCACTTGCCCAAGTAATTCCCGCGCCGGTTCCAAAGTTTAGCGATTTAGTACCTGCCGAAAATTCTTGCCAGAAAGTTCGAATTCCAACTGCAAGTTCGGCTGATTTGTTATCCGCATTCACCCAACCAAATCCTCCGCAGTAAATTCCCCGGGAACTATTCTCAAGTCGTTCGATAACTTCCAGTGCGCTGCTTTTTGGTGCGCCACTGACTGAACCTGGTGGTAATAGCGCTTGAAAGATTTCGCGCCAACCAGCCTCAACAGGCAAAGTCCCTTCCACATCGGATACCAAATGCACTAATCCTGGATGTTCTTCGAGTCGCAATAGATCGACTACCTTCACCGAGCCAGATTCACAAACTTGCCCAAGATCATTTCGCACTAAGTCAACGATCATGATGTTCTCAGTTTGATCCTTTTCGAGTAACTCGCTGGCTACTCGGGCAGTTCCCTTAATTGGACTAGATCGCAAAACTTGATCATGGCGAGAAAGGAACAGCTCTGGTGAGGCGCTTACGATGCGAACATCTTTTGCAAACCCAGAAAGCGAGGCCGGAACTTGCAATGCACTTAGGTACGGTGCCGGATTGTGTTCGGACAACAATTTCCAAAATGCAACTACATTTAAATCTGCATCAATAGGCGCACTTAGTACACGACATAAATTCGCTTGATACACCCAGCCGCGCGCGATGTCTTGCCTGATGCTTTCAACGGCGCTGACATACTCAGACTTTGACATTGACGACGACCAAGCATTGATATCTATTGCGTTATGACTCAGATCGTGTCCCAACTCAGCCAACTTTTCCAAGTTAAGAGGCTCTATGTCGGTGAATCGAAATGCCTGAAATTCACCCTCGAAAGTTTGGGTAACTGCCCACCAACCTGTTTCATCTAATTTGCTGACATCAGTAGTTGCTTCAACGAAGTTTGTCGCCATAAAGCTGCCAAAAATCGCAACTGCCAGGCCCTGGGTCATGTCTCCACCTTACGAACCTTCTCGGGCTGACTTTGAACCCATCCCGTAATTGGGCTAAGGTAACGGGGTCAGGTTAAGCCTGTACGCGGATGTGGCTCAGTGGTAGAGCATCACCTTGCCAAGGTGAGGGTCGCGGGTTCGAATCCCGTCATCCGCTCGGAAGAGCTCACATTGGGCGACCCCGGTGGAGTGGCCGAGAGGCGAGGCAAGGGACTGCAAATCCCTGTACACGGGTTCAAATCCCGTCTCCACCTCGTTAGTGCATAATCTAGAAATGAATACATCGTGAGTGAATAGAACGGTACATCCGTTCCACAACGGTCGATTGGCGCAGTTGGCTAGCGCGCTTCCTTGACATGGAAGAGGTCACAGGTTCAAGTCCTGTATCGACCACCATAACGAAGAACTAAGTCAGGAAAATCTTTTGATTTTGGACCTACAGCTGGCATCGCTTCCAGACATCGCTGCGCATTACGAATCAGATTCGCAAAATTGGGTTCGAGCTAACATGATCATTTCCCAAGATGGTCACTTCGTTGGCCCAAGCGATTCGTCTCGAGATCTCACCGGCGAAAGTGACTTGAAACTTCTTCTACTGCTTCGCGCACTGTCCGATGTTGTTTTAGTTGGAGCCAACACCGCGCGCATGGAAAACTATCGTCAGCCCAAAGCTCGTGATGAGTTTGCCTTTCTAAATCGCAAGCCACCAAGACTTGCCGTTGTTAGTTCAAGCCTGGAATTCAACTTAACCACACCTCTGTTCAACGCAGGTCAGGAACCAACAATAGTTTTAAATACTGGAAGCAAAACACCTTCTGCCGAACTTTCAAAGATAGCGCAAGTAATTCAACTGCCTACCGAAGATGCCTCCAGTTTTGCGACTAACTTAATTTCAAAGTTGTTTGAACTTGGGCTACGTAAGGTCACTTGCGAAGGCGGTCCGAGTTTGCTTGCACAGTTACTTAAAGCAGATGTAATCGACGAGTACGACCTAACAATTTCGCCGCTGACCGTAGGTGGCTCGCCGCAATGGGCTGATGCGCTGCCAAAGACAACAGATTGGGTTGAGGTAGGAAGCGCTATTTCAGGTGACTTTGAATTCAAGCGATTGTTGCGCAGTTAACTGCCACATAATGGCCTTGCACTCGCAAGAAGTGTGCTGTTGCTCTAGCCTTTATCCATGAGTGAAAAAGTTGTTAAGTCTGATGAGCAATGGCGGACTGAATTGAGCCCAGAAGAATATCGCGTATTGCGCGAATCTGGCACCGAAGCACCTTTCATTGGCGAATACACCGATACCGAAACTAACGGCATCTATGCCTGCCGCGCTTGTGGCGCAGAGCTGTTTCGTAGTGATGCAAAGTTTCACAGTGGCTGTGGCTGGCCCTCATTCTTTACTCCATTAGCAGCCGAAACTGTTACAGAAATCAAAGACATGTCACATGGCATGGTTCGCACGGAAATCAGATGTGCTGCCTGCGATTCTCACCTTGGTCACGTCTTTGAAGGCGAAGGCTACAAAACACCAACCGATTTGCGTTACTGCATCAACTCAATATCAATGACTTTGATTGAAGATAAAAACTAACCGACCGCAATTAGCGCGACGCCACTAAACGTAACAACAATGCCAAGGTACTGAACTGGTATCAATCTTTCCTTGTGAATCCACCAAGCAAGTAACACAGTGACAATTGGGTAAAGCGATCCAAGTACTGCTACGACGGAAAGTAATCCAAGAGATGCTGCGAACGCGAACAAGATATTCGCACCAGCATCTGTCGCACCAATTGTTGCTAGTAACGGAATGTCTTTCCTAATCAGTCCACCAAGAGATCTAAGCGCTAATGCCAAGATAAGTACCAATGCAACTTGAGTTGCACGCATCGAAGTGATTGTCATGGTGGGATTTATCTGACCGCCCTTAGCCATGAAGTAAACACAAATACCGAAAGTTACGGCGGCAAACAAGGCTAAGAAAACTGGGCGCGGATCAACTTTGCCATTTAGCTCAGGACCACTTGCCAGAATTACGCCAATAAGCGCCACTACGATTCCAACAACTTGCAAAGTGCCTGGGCGCTCACCTTGAACTAATCCGATTGTTACCGGAACTACCGCACTCAAAGACGAAATTGGAGCAACAATGCCCATTTGTCCGGTTGCTAGTGCAGTGTAAAAACCAACCAGTCCAAGCAACCCCATGGCGCCAGCGATTGCTCCGTTGACCCAAACTGTGGTGTCCCAAGTCCATAATCCAAAAATCAAGGCCAAAGTGGAGGCAAAAAGTAATCCAAATGATTGTGAGCCACCGATAACTGCAATCGCTTTTCGTTTCTTGCTGAGCGTTCCACCTAAGAAGTCAGCTAAGCCCCAAACCAGACTGGATAGAAGGGCGAGAATTATCGGCATTCCGATAGCCTAACTGACCGCGCGCCTGAGCCCACAACTTCAACATTGTTCATATGCTTATAAGTAATGAATTCTTCTGGGGTAGGTGCTTCAAACGTGGACGTTTGGCAGGTTGCATTAGATAGTTTGCAAAGCCCAACATTGCGCCCAGAATTCTCACTTGAAGAAGTCCCAGCTCCCCAGCGACTAGCCCCGCACAGCATTGCCTTAGCTGTTGAAGCTGTTGATGCCGATGATGAAGAACTGGCTGTTGGCCGATTTATAGTTCTTCACGATCCAGATGGCCAAGACACTTGGGATGGTGAATTTAGGGTTGTTTCTTTCGTTCGTGCTCCGATTGAATCTGACGTAGTGACCGACGATCTTTTTGATGAAGTTGCCTGGTCTTGGCTCACAGATGCATTAACAGATGCCGGTGCGCAATTTCATAATACTTCTGGAACGGTTACAAGAACCGTGTCTAGATCATTTGCAGGATTAGAAGATCGATCCACAGAAACTGATTTAGAAATTCGAGCCTCTTGGTCACCAGATACTGAAGATCTTTCTTTGCATTTGAAGGCTTGGCTTGCTCTTGTTGAAAAGAGCTCAGGTCTGACACCGCTACCGGAAGGTGTTACTGCACTTTCACGAAAGCGCTAACAATAATTCATGTCAGATCAAAATGAGTCACCGCAAGAGGTGACGGACTCCCAGAGTGCTGAAGTCCCAGAAATTGAAAGCATTCGCGTTACTGAGCCACGTGAGGGTCTCCCCGAAATAGTTTCAAACCCCGAGCAACTTGCGAACTTAGTGGCAGCGATTTCTGGTGGAACCGGTCCAGTTGCACTTGATGCCGAGCGGGCATCTGGATTCAAATACAGTCAGCGGGCTTACTTAATCCAATTACGCCGAAAAGGTTCGGGTTCACATTTAATTGATCCAATTCTTTTTGCAAACCTAAATCCCTTACAAGAAGCCTTGACAGGTGTTGACTGGATTTTGCACGCTGCATCTCAAGACTTGGTATGCCTTGCTGAAGTTGGTTTGATTCCAACGGCCAACGTATTCGATACCGAACTTGCAGGTCGCTTACTAGGTCTGCCACGAGTTGGACTTGGCCCACTAATTGAAACGCAGCTTGGATTTTCATTAGCAAAGGAACATAGCGCTGCAGATTGGTCTACTCGTCCATTGCCCGAATCTTGGCTTAACTATGCCGCGCTCGATGTTGAATTCTTAATTGAGTTATGGGAGTTGCTCGAAGCTCAACTTCTCGAAGCACAGAAATATGAATGGGCACTGCAAGAGTTTGATCACGTTAAGCGCACTACCGCACCAATTGAACGCGTTGATCCATGGCGACGTACTTCTGGCATGCATGTAATTCGCAGACCACGTGAGATGGCTGTGATTCGCGAGGTTTGGCATGCTCGCGATGAAATCGCCCGCGAGCAAGACATTGCAGCCGGGCGAATTTTGTCAGACTCTCACATTGTTACCTTGGCTAGTTCTGGGCTAACTAAAGAGTCAGAACTTAAGACACTTTCGTTTATGCACCTGCGAAACGTTAAGCGTCACGCCAGCACTTGGATTGCTGCAACCTTAAGAGCGCACGGTTTACTAGATTCCGAATTACCGGCACTGAAGTTGCCAGTAACGGGTCCACCAGCGCCGAGAAACTGGGAAGCTCGAAATCCGCAAGCATGGCGACGACTTGAATATGCTCGCGCGCATCTTTCGGCTGTGGCTGAGAAACTTGGGCTTCCGGTTGAGAATTTGATGACCCCTGACACAATTCGCAGAGTTTTGTGGACTCCACCGGACAACGTTGTGGAACTAAATCAAGTGCTTGCCGATCACGGTGCTCGCCCATGGCAAATTGAAATTGTGGGTCCAGTTCTTGAAACGGCGATCTGGGATCTAGATAAAAAGCAACCTAGCGAACAGTAGTTTTAAGACCCTGTTCGATGGTTTCAGCAATTCCCTGCGCATCAAGTTGTAGTTTGTTCAAGATAGATTTGCGCGTTGCGTGATCTAAGAACCTCTTTGGAATTCCAAGTGATGTAACTCGCGTTGTGGCTTTTGCTGCTCGAAGCGCACTGCCTATTGCCTCGCCGATACCACCATCAACCAAACCATCTTCGATTGTTACTACAAACTCTCGATTGGCTAGATATTCGATAAGGCTACTTGCAATCGGCAGAACTTGAACCGGATCGATTACCTCTACGGCGTAGCCGTGACTCTGCAAGGTTGCTGCAGCTTCAAGTGCTTGGGTGGCCATTCCGCCAACGGAAACGATTGTGACATCTGGATTTGTTGCGGCCTGCAAGACGTCAGCAAAGCCAAGTGGCTGCACAGCAGGGATGTCATTTGGAATTGCACCCTTGGAAAATCGAATTACAGTCGGATGATCGGATTTATCAACACAATTTCGCAGCGCTGAAACAAGACGTGCACCATCGCGAGGCGCAAATAGATCTAAACCTGGAACTACTCGCAACAAAGCCATATCCCACATGCCGTTATGGCTTGCGCCGTCATCGCCGGTTACTCCAGAGCGATCCAAAGCGAATGTCACACCGGCTTGGTGCAGCGCAGCATCCATAATCACTTGATCAATTGCGCGGTTTAGGAATGTGGCATAGATCGCGATAACCGGATGCAAGCCAGCATGTGCCATACCAACAGCGCTAGTAACTGCATGTTGTTCGGCAATTCCAACGTCAAATGTTCGATCTGGGAATTTGTCAGCAAATGCATCTAGTCCAGTTGGTCCAAGCATGGCTGCAGTGATTGAAACCACGTCTTGACGTTCGCCACCGATTGCAACTAGCTCTTGTGAGAAAACTGAAGTCCAAGACTTTGCGGCCTGAGTTAAGGGCTTTCCAGTATCAGGATCAACCACGCCAACTGCATGGAAGCGATCGGCTTCATCTGTTTCAGCTGGTTGATAGCCGCGTCCCTTTTCCGTAATCACGTGCACAATAACTGGGCCACCAAAATCGCGAGCACGCTGGAATGCAAACTCCATGTCGGAAATCTTGTGACCATCGATTGGTCCGATGTACTTGAGTCCAAGATCTTCGAATAATCCCTGCGGAGCGACAAAATCCTTGATGCCTTTTTTCATGCCATGTAATGCGTTGTAAACCGGTGCGCCAACTACTGGGGTGCGCTCTAGAACTGATTTACCCCAGTCCAAAAATCCTTCGTAACCCTTTGTGGTGCGCAAGGTTGCTAAGTGACGGGCCATGCCGCCAATAGTTGGTGAGTACGAGCGTTCATTGTCGTTTACAACAATCACGATTGATCTTTCAGACCCATCAGCGATGTTGTTTAGTGCTTCCCAGGTCATGCCTCCGGTAAGTGCACCGTCACCAACCACAGCTACGACGTGACGATCTGATTCACCGTGAATCTCGAATGCTTTGGCAATTCCATCTGCATATGACAGCGCAGTTGAGGCGTGACTGTTTTCGATCACGTCGTGAATGCTTTCTGCCCGGCTTGGGTAACCCGATAAGCCACCTTCTTGGCGCAAAGTTTCAAAATCATTTGCTCGACCAGTAACCATCTTGTGTACGTATGACTGATGACCGGTGTCCCAAAGAATTGGGTCCTTTGGTGAATCAAAGACTCTATGCAGGGCCAGAGTAAGTTCAACAACCCCAAGATTCGGTCCTAGGTGACCGCCAGTTTTGGTTACGTAATCAACTAGTGCAATTCGAATCTCGGTCGCTAAAGCGTCTAGGTTTTCAGCAGAAAGGACGCGCAAGTCGCTAGGGGAAGTAATTCCAGGCAGAAAAGCCACAGTCTTGCCCCTAACCATCTAGTGAGTCCCCCAAGTCTAATGAAGTCTCGGGGTTTGCGCCTGATGCCAAGGGCTAGAAACCCAATGGATTCTAGGCTTTACTCGCATTTAACGCTTCGATCACTACCAATGCGGAACTAAGTTCCAGCGCTAACCGAGCACCTTCGTGCTCCAAAGTACTAAGTAACTCATTCAATGCCTCAGGCGCTAACTGCGAATTAGTTCGAGCGCTGCGATATGCATCTCTAATTGCTTCTACTTGATGTTCAAGTTGAAAAGTTGCCACATAGCCAAGCGCAGCTGGATGAGTGCGAAAGATCTCGTAAGTGCGAAACTCTGACGGACACCTATCAAGTAACCAAGCACAAGCTTTTTGTTCCCAGCCAGATGCTCCGGCTGGGATTAGATCAGCTGGCCAACTACTCATGCTTTAGCAAGGGAACGCAGAACGTATTGCAAGATGCCGCCATGACGGAAGTAGTCAGCTTCGCCAGGGGTATCAATTCGCACAACTGCTTGGAATGTCTTCACTGATCCATCAAGGGCTGTTGCAGTCACTGAAACTGTGCTTGGAATTTTTCCAGCATTTAGCTCGACGATTCCGGATACATCAAAAGTCTCAGTTCCAGTTAGTCCCAAAGAGTCCGCTGTCTGACCTGCCGGGTACTGCAACGGCAGCACACCCATGCCGATCAAGTTTGAACGGTGAATTCTTTCGTAGGATTCCGCGATCACAACTCGAACACCAAGTAAGGCAGTGCCCTTTGCTGCCCAGTCACGAGAAGAACCTGAGCCATATTCTTTGCCGGCCAAGATAATCATCGGAACGTTTTTCGCTGCAGCATTTACCGAAGCATCGTAAATCGAAGTTTGCGGTGCGCCTTCAACGGTGAAGTCTCTAGTGAAACCGCCTTCAACATCATCTAGCAATTGATTGCGCAGACGGATGTTTGCAAAAGTTCCGCGAATCATGACTTCATGGTTGCCTCGACGAGACCCATAGGAATTGAAGTCAGCTTTAGCGACACCATTTTCCTTCAGGTACTTTCCGGCTGGACTATCCTCACGAATCGAACCTGCAGGTGAGATGTGATCAGTTGTTACTGAATCTCCAAGCTTTGCAAGTACCCGAGCTCCAGTCACATCTGTTACTGGCACTGGTTCAACTGGCATGTTTTCAAAATATGGTGGGCGTCGAACGTAAGTGCTCTTTTCATCCCAATCAAAGGTTGCGCCAGTTGGAGTGTCAAGATTTTGCCAACGGGCATCGCCAGCGAATACGTCCTTGTAGCGAGAGGTAAACATGTCTGCATCAATCGATGAATCGATTACAGCTGCGACTTCTTGAGCGCTTGGCCAAATGTCGCGCAAGTAAACCGGATTGCCATCTTTATCGTTACCCAACGAATCGTTCTGCAAATCGATTGCCATAGTTCCAGCGATTGCATAAGCCACAACCAAAGGTGGTGATGCCAAGTAATTCATCTTTACATCAGGGTTAATGCGACCTTCAAAGTTACGGTTACCTGAAAGCACAGCAACTGCAGCTAAGTCATTGTCCTGAATTGCTGAACTGATCTCTGGCGCAACTGGTCCGGAGTTACCAATGCAAGTTGTGCAACCGTAGCCAACCAAATTGAATCCAAGTGCATCTAAGTACTGAGTAAGACCTGACTTGTTGTAGTAGTCAGTAACAACTTGTGAGCCAGGTGCCAAAGTTGTCTTAACCCAAGGCTTTCGAGTTAGACCCTTTTCAACGGCCTTCTTTGCCAATAGCCCAGCAGCCATCATGACTGAAGGGTTTGAAGTGTTCGTGCAGGAAGTTATTGCTGCAATTACAACTGAGCCGTGAGCGACATCGAAGTTCTCGCCGTTAAGTGAAACACTTCCAGTCTTGGCGCGATCCTGAGTGTAAGTCTGAACTGCCGTTTCGAAAGCTGGCCCAGCATTGGAAAGCTCAACACGATCTTGTGGACGCTTTGGTCCGGCGATCGATGGAGTTACCGAGCCTAAATCCAGTTCGATGTATTCGGAATACACCGGTTCGATTGCTGGGTTATGCCACAGACCTTGTTCTTGGGCGTAAGCCTTAACAAGCGCAAGCTGTGATTCTGATCGACCAGTGAGTCGCATGTAGTTCAAAGTCTCTTCATCAATCGGGAAGATCGCAGCAGTTGATCCGTATTCCGGACTCATGTTTCCGATGGTTGCGCGATTTGCAAGTGAGACTGCAGTAACGCCTTCACCATAGAACTCTACGAACTTGCCAACAACACCGTGCTTTCGAAGCATTTCGGTGATTGTTAGAACTAAGTCGGTAGCAGTAGTACCAGGCTGCATTTGTCCATACAGCTTGAAACCAACAACACGTGGAATCAACATTGAAACTGGCTGACCAAGCATTGCGGCTTCGGCTTCGATGCCACCTACTCCCCAACCCAATACGCCAAGTCCGTTGACCATCGTCGTGTGTGAGTCAGTACCAACGCAGCTATCTGGGTAAGCCATGCCGTTACGAACCATTACAACGCGGGCTAGGGCTTCGATGTTTACTTGATGAACAATGCCTGTGCCTGGCGGGACAACTTTAAAATCATCAAAGGCATCTTGACCCCAACGCAAGAACTTGTATCGTTCACCGTTGCGTTCGTATTCCAAATCAACATTCTTTGCTTCGGCTTGATTGTTACCAAAGAAATCTGCGATAACCGAGTGATCGATTACTAATTCAGCCGGAGCTAGCGGATTAATGCGATTTGGATCGCCACCTAGTTCTGTAAACGCTTCGCGCATGGTTGCCAAGTCGACGACACAAGGCACACCAGTAAAGTCCTGCATGATCACGCGAGCTGGAGTGAACTGAATTTCATCAGTTGGTTCGGCTTGCGCATCCCAATTGGCCAGAGTTTGAATCTGAGCTGCCGTGACATTCGCGCCATCTTCAGTGCGCAGTAAATTCTCGAGTAGAACTTTGTGAGTAAACGGCAGACGTTGCGTGCCGGGCAAAGCATCCAGTCGGAAAATCGTAAAGGATTGCCCATCCACAACTAGGTCAGATTGGGCCTGGAATGAATTGAGGCTACTCACGGAGCTCCTAAAGTATCTTGACGTCAAGATAGATTCTACGCCAGAAACTCTAGGAATTCTTCAGCTGGTGGCTAGAACCGCTCAAAAAGTGCAATGCATTCGACATGTCCCGTCATTGGGAAGGCATCAAGTCCAACTAATTGGGTCATCGACCAACCAGCATCAGATAAGTACTTCGCATCTCGGCCCAAGGCACTTGGT
This sequence comes from Candidatus Nanopelagicales bacterium, assembly GCA_036796575.1. Lineage (GTDB taxonomy): Bacteria > Actinomycetota > Actinomycetes > S36-B12 > UBA5976 > UBA5976. The sequence continues at coordinate 331,462 of DAIRCR010000003.1, forward strand.
TCACACGCCACATAAACAATGGCTCGCTTTGTGATCCGATTCAATTCCGTTATGACGTCTAGTCCAGCACCAGCGCGAGGTGGATCCAGAATTACCACTTCGAAGTCTTCATCAATTTGAGTTATCCACTTGGAAACATCAGCAGTGATCAAATCCATTTGTGGCAGGTCACTGCAGGATCTGCGAGCGTCGCGCATGGAATCGATTACTGACTCAACAGCGACGACTTCGCCTTTTTCCGTAACATCGGCAGCGATGCTGGCGGCAAACAATCCGGCGCCGGCATAAAGATCAAGTGCTTTATCTCCTGGCTTTAAGTTTGCAAACCGGCGGACTGTGTCAACGAAGACTTTTGGTGCATCTTTGTGAACTTGCCAAAATGAACCGGCATGAATTCGCCAGCTGCGATCCCCAACAGTTTCATCTAGCCAAGGCCCACCACGTTGATCAACAACCACATGTTGGCCCGTTGAACTCTGCGCAGTGCTGATGTCTCCTTGACCAATATGAACTTTGTCTTGCGCAAGTTGTACCGAACCTTCAACTGCAATTAAGCAGTCATCAATTTCAATCACAGTATGTGACCGAGGCATTTTCATGCCAACCGAAACTCCACCGATTCGGGAATACCGATTTCGAGTGCGCCAACGTAAGCCGTTCTCGTTTGGACTTAGCGCAATCACTTCAAACTCAGCAAGTGGCTTTCCATTTACATGAGTGATCCCACCAAGGTGGGCTAGCTGTTCGCGAACCACTTCACTTTTCAAACTGCGCTGATGCGAAAGACTTACATGTTGCCAATCACAGCCGCCACAAACTCCGGCATAAGTGCATGGTGCATCAACTCGATGCTCGCTGCCACTAACAACTTCAACTACGTCTGCTCGCAAAAACTTCTTGCTGATGTCAGTGATCTCGGCTTTGACTGTTTCGCCAGGAATGCCATGCCGAACGAACACAACTTGGCCGTTATACCGAGCGATGCAAAAGCCACCGTTAGCAACCTTGTCGATCTGCAGGTCAACTATGTCGCCGATTTTAACTACGTCAATTTCAGTCATTTGTGATTTCACTTTCCTTCTTGGCTTTAGCCAGCAAACGGAAAGTTACAAATATTCCTAGTGCGAATAATGGGTAACCCAACAGAACTTTAAGTGTGCCAAGTGCCGCAGTCTGTCCCAGTAAGTAAAGCGGGAACATGATCGCTACTCGAACTCCAAAAATCAAAGCCCATAGCCAAGTGATTGTGCTGAATAAACGATGTGCGGCTGGATCCTTGACCCAAGACATATCGCGTCCTCGCATCGCTTCAATTACATAACCGAGTAGCGGCTTGTGGACCGCAATACTGATCAAGCACGCGCTGGCGTAAGCCGCGTTGGTGATTATGCCTGGCAAAAAGAAATTATCTGCGTTACCGGTTCGCTGGGCCAAAAAAGCAGCAATACCTATGCCTATTAATCCTGAGAAAATCTGCTGCAAAGATTGCCTGCGCACTATTCGCAACAACGCAAGGACTGCCGCAGTTCCAACGGAGGCGTAAAGCGTAGTTTCTAAGTTTCTGTCGGTAGCCAAGTAAACGATGGTGAACACTACGAATGGCAATCCGGAATCGATTACTCCAGACCAGCCACCTAAAGCTGAAGCAAGTAAGGCCGAATCGTCCTTGATTTCAGAGACTACGTCTTCATTAGTTGGATCTGAGTCCTTGATTGGATCTGGATTGGCGTTGCTCACGCTATAACTGTAACCAGTTAATTTCGGAAATTACTCATCTGTGCTTAGAGCTGGATATGAAAGTTGCCAAACTTCGTATCGTTGGAATCAGATTGACTCCCCTGCGACACGACACCGGTAGGCGCACTCGGACTTCGCAACGCAAGACGTTCGCCAGGAGGTATTGGTTCGTCACCACGATTGATCACAAGTTGAGAAATAACGTCGTCGATATCTTGTCCGACATCCGCTTTCGGTTGCGCACTCATTAATGCCCCATCGCCACTGATCACTGCGCGAACTAACCAACGCGAACCACGCACGCCCACAAACCGAACTGGTTGCACATGTGCATTTCCATCGAGGTCAACTGTTGGCATTACGGCATGAATCTCCGTGCCAAATCGACCCATCTCTACCGTGCAGTCAACTTTTTGCTCCCGCAATCCTGATGTGATCGCATCGCGCATGTTTGCCCAAAGATCTTCATTGACCGCAGCTGCAAAAATTTGTACTTCAGCTATTGTCATATTTAGGTGCAGTGAAACCGATTTACCTTTGCCAGAGCGTGGATCTAAATCCAAATGAACTTCAAGTCCTGGAATGTTTGGCAAAAACACTGCGCCAAGATCAAGCATCGAGCTGGTGTCTACTTCAGAACTGAATTCCAATGGACCCTGCGTCATGATGTGATTCCTGTTGAGCCAAAACCTTGTTCGTTACGATCGGTGTCATCAAGATTATGCACTTCAATGAACTGTGCCGTGGTCACTTCTTGAATGACTAGCTGTGCAATCCGACTTCCGGCTGGCAATGAAACGGATTCGCTTGGATCTAAATTAATCAAACAAATCTTCAACTCACCGCGGTATCCAGAATCAATGGTGCCTGGCGTATTGACGATGCTAATCCCATGCTTGTAAGCCAAACCCGATCGAGGGTGAACTAGCCCTACGTAACCAGGCGGCAAAGCAATGGCGACTCCAGTTGGCACTAGTCTGCGTTCACCTGGCTTGAGCGTGACATCTTCGATACAAACTAAATCAGCGCCGGCGTCGCCGTCATGTGCATACTTGGGTGCCTGTGCTAATTCATGGAGTAACTTAAATTCAATCTTGATCTTGCTCATGGCGCGATGTCTAACTTCTTGACATAGTTAAGTGCATTTTCGTCACTAGTTGCTTTAGCAATATCCTCTGGTCGGCCATGCTTTGTGAAATGTTCAATTGGAACCTGCATGTAAAGCGAACCAGCTTCAACGGCCAGTGGTCCATCAGGTGAGTTCAATCTGCCCTCAGCCGTTGACCAAATCTTTCGTCCACTGATCGCCTGCATAGTTGCCTCGATAAACACCAGTGTGCCTACTGGGACTGGCAGTCGATAAGAAACCTCTAAATGAGCGGTTACTGCCGGCGCTCTTACTAGCCAGTTCGTAGCACCTAGCGATTCGTCGAAGGCTAAGGACAAAATCCCACCATGTGCAATTCCGGGTGCACCTTGGTGATGCTGTGTAACTTCGAAAACTGCGCGAGTAGTCATTCCCTCGCCCGCTTCAATCTTCATATGTAAACCAGTTGGATGATCTATGCCGCAACCAAAGCAGTTGCTGTAGTGGCTTTCGATAGCCTCACCTGGTTTTGGTGCATCTGGGTGACGTTCTGGTGCTACAGCCTCACTTGGAATGCTAAGCGGGTGAATCTCGCGACCAATTCGTTCCATGTTCTTTAGAGTATCGTTTCTAATAAGTCGCTCTTGATGCAGTGACCTGTAATCCCAGAAGTGAGTTGTTGAATGACTACCGAAGGTGTCGACGGCAAGAGCCCAGTTTTCCAAGAGCGGCTTTGGCCTTCTCCAGGCCAATGGGTTTTTGCGTTCATCATGACTTCATCGCTGGGAATTGCATATGGTCGCGCTTATGGAGCTGACCTAGGCATCGTCGTTGGCATAGCTGCAACCCTTGTTGTAGCTATCGGCCTAGTGGTTAATGCTCCGCTGATTCAAATTGATGAATTGAACTTTCGAGTTGGTCGTGCTCGCCTGCCGCTTCAATATGTTGGCAAAACTCAGAAACTTGATGCAGACCAATCACGTCGAGCGCGTTCAACCGATGCAAATTCCAATGCACACTTCCAATTGCGTGGTGGAATCAAGCACACCGTGATTGTTGAAGTAACTGATGCCCAAGATCCGCATCCTTACTGGCAGGTTTCTACCCGCAAACCAGATGTATTAATTGCAGCGTTGACCAACGCAAAAAATGTTTAAGACTGCTTAAGCACAGTCGAAACTTATTGAGACTGCTTAAGCACGGTCGAAATTTATCGAGACTGCTTAAGCGCAGTCGTTGCAGATTGGCTGGCCTTTAACTTCTTTAGCTAATGTGCTGCGATGGTGAACCAAAAAGCAACGTGAACAAGTAAATTCATCTGCCTGCTTTGGAATGACCATAACCGTGATGGATTCATCGGATAGATCGGCACCTGGAAGTTCTAGTGACTCATTGAGATCTGCTTCGTCGGCATCGACACTTGAACTGACCTTCGAGGCATGCTGGGCTTTAAGGTTTTCGAGACTTTCCTCGTTTTCCTCTTCGTCCGTCTTTCTCGGGGCGTCGTAGTCTGTTGCCATTACGAGCTAAATCTCCTAGCGGTTTCGGTTATTCCAACGAGTCGGAATTTACTTCATTGGGTGCTCTCAGCAAGCACCGCCCCTAGGTTAATTGATTCTTTTCATTTCCAAGGGATATCTACGTGCATTTTCGGTATAAGTTTTTATGCTGTACGCGATAGTTTCCGGGTCAGCTGCGCCCTCTTTTATCTTGGCTGGAACGCCTACGGCCAATGCGCCACTGGGAACCAAAGTCCCACCAAGAACAACGGCCCCAGCGGCAACTAATGCGCCAGATTCGACAACGGCCTGATGCAAAACCAATGAGCCTGAACCTACAAGAGCGCCACTTTGAACTGTGCAACCTTCTAGGTGTGCATTGTGACCCACAGTGCACTCATCCCCAACGATCGTTGGTAGTTCGGCCGTGCAGTGAATAACCGCACCATCTTGAATCGAGGTGCGAGCGCCGACTTCGATGCGGCTTGAATCGCCGCGTAATACTGCGCAAGGTCCGATGAACGACATTTCGCCAATCGAAACATCGCCGATTATGACTGCTTCTGGATGAACAAACGCGCTGGGGTGAATGTTTGGAACTTTGTCACCGAATGAGTAAATCGCCACATTAATCCCTATCTGCTTGATTGGCTTCAAGTATTGCAACTAAGTCGCCATGTATGGCTGGATTTGCCACCACGATCATGTCGTTTCCAATTGGATTGCCGAACAGTCCACTTGAGATTGCGCCAGCTTCCCGAGCAATTAACTCCCCGGCGGCATGATCCCAAGCATTAACCCCGCGCTCGTAATAGCCGTCTAAAACTCCATCTGCCACCAGGCATAAATCCACAGCGCATGATCCCAGGCGGCGAATATCGGCAACCTTTGGCAGTAATTTTTGCAAGACCCGAGCCTGGCTGGCTCTTCGAGTAGTTGAATATCCAAATCCAGTACCCATCAGCGACTGACTAAGTTCATTACAACTCGAAACTTTGAGTTCTCGCGGATCGCCAGCCTCAACTACCCAGGCACCTAAACCTCGACTAGAGATATACATCTGATCTAGAACTGGTAAATAAACCACACCAGCAATTGCTAAACCAGAAGTTTCTTCCATCAGCCCGATGGAAACGCACCAGTGCGGAAGCTTATGCAAGTAGTTCACGGTGCCATCAATTGGATCAATCACCCACTGCAAGCCTGAGATTCCGGCCTGATTGGCGCCCTCTTCGCCCAAGATCGCATCATTTGGACGATGTTTACCCAGCTCTGCGACTATGAATGCTTCTGCGCGTTGATCCATCAGCGTCACGACATCAGTTGCGGTCGATTTTGTGGTGACTCTAAGGTCAGTTGGCCTATCTAAAAGTAACTTGCCAGTTCCACTTGCGATCTGCATGGCTAGCGCAAGGTTAGGTTCGGCAATCAAGGCGTCAAAAGATGAGTTCTTCGGCTGCACGCTCATCTGGCTATTGTCCTGCCTGCCTTGGTAGTTATGCGACACACCCCGCAATAGCCCCGATTTTATTGGTTTTTTGCGCGAAACTAGAGGGGCATAAGTAATAGAAAAGGTGGCCATGAAAGAGCTAATTTTTGTCGGGCGCTCCGAAGACAACCTCGAACTTATTTTCATGGACGAAGACGGTGGCGAATTCACAGTTGCCGTTGACGATCACATCCGACGCAGCATCAATACCAATGACACTGCGACAGTAACAACCACAGATTCCGGTATCTCCCCACGTGACATCCAAACTCGAATTCGTCGCGGCGAAACAGCTGCAGCGATTGCATCGGAAGCCGGCGTTGATGCCGAACGCATCGAACGTTATGCCGGACCAGTTCTTGCCGAACGCTCCTACATGGCAAAGCGCGCTGCTGAAACTTTAGTTCGTCGCCCACATGGTGAAGTTGTTCTTGGTGAATTAGCCACAGGTCAACTTGCAAATCGTGGCATTGATACTTTGACTTTAGTTTGGGATTCTTACCGACGTGATGATGCGCGTTGGACAATTACCGTTTCGTGGGCCAGTGGAAGCGGTGGCGGAATCGCCAGTTGGATTTTCGATCCGCTAGCAAAAAGTATTGTTGCTCTAGATGACGAAGCCCGTTGGTTATTCGATGAGGCTACTGGTGCAACTTCGGCTGCAACTACGGCCGAAGAGCCAAAGCCTCGTCTAGTTGGACTACCAACCGTTTCTGAGCCAGAGGCTGAAGAACTCGAACCACCTGCTTGGGCTGGTCCAGGTCACCCAACGATGCCAGTGCCTATGCCAGTTGCCAATACTCCAGCGCCTGCGGCTGCGCCGGTAGCTGCAGTTGATGATTCGCCTTCATGGGATGACATCTTGTTCGGCCATCGTCCGAATGACCAATAAGAAATCTTTTCCTACTGTTAGCAAGGAACTTGTTTAACTATGGCTAAAACCACTCCATCTAAACCTGCACATAATGCCGGAAAGATCGTTGACATCGATGTTGCAAATGAAATGCAAGATTCGTTTTTGGAATATGCCTACTCCGTTATTTACTCTCGCGCGCTGCCAGATGCTCGTGATGGTTTAAAGCCGGTACAACGTCGAATTCTGCACACCATGTCCTCAATGGGATTGCGTTCAGACAAAGGCCACGTGAAGAGCGCTCGCGTTGTTGGTGAAGTTATGGGCAAGCTTCACCCGCATGGTGATAGTGCAATCTATGACGCACTTGTTCGTATGGCTCAGTCTTGGTCGTTACGACTTCCGTTTGTGGATGGCCACGGTAACTTTGGTTCCCTTGATGAAGGCCCCGCCGCTTACCGTTACACCGAAGCCCGACTAGCAAGCCCAGCAAGTGCAATGGTGGATTCACTCGATGAAGACACGGTTGACTTCACGCCCAACTATGACGGCCGCGAACTAGAACCAACGGTGTTGCCTTCGGCAATTCCAAACCTTTTGGTTAATGGCGCATCCGGTATCGCCGTTGGTATGGCAACAAATATGCCACCGCATAACTTGCGCGAAGTTGTAGCTGCTGCCTCTCACCTACTTGCTCATCCCAAGGCAACCCTTGATGAGTTAATGACATTTGTTCCCGGTCCTGATCTACCAACTGGTGGCATCATTTATGGCCTGGATGGAATTCGAGAAGCATACGAAGGCGGCAAAGGCAGTTTTAAAGTTCGAGCCAAAGTCGACATCGAACAAATCTCCCCACGTCGCCAGGGAATTATCGTTCGCGAATTGCCTTACCAGGTTGGTCCAGAACGCGTGATTGAACGCATCAAGGAATTGGTGACTAACAAGAAGTTGCAAGGCATCTCCGATGTAATCGATCTAACGGATTACGAATCCGGACTTGAACTTGTAATCGAAATCAAGAACGGTTTTCATCCCGAAGCGGTTCTAGATCAGCTTTACAAACTAACTCCCCTAGAAGATGCCTTCCACATCAATAACGTTGCACTAGTTAATGGTCAGCCAGTAACTCTTGGGCTAAAGCCACTGCTTCAGGTTTTCATTGATCACAGACTTCAAGTAGTTCGTCGTCGCAGTGAGTTCCGTCGCACAAAGGCAAATGATCGTTTGCACTTAGTCGATGGTTTATTAGTTGCAATCCTTGACATCGATGAAGTCATCGCAGTTATTCGGGGCAGCGATGACACAGCTGCCGCCCGGGAACGATTAATGAGTGTTTTTGACTTAAGCGAAATCCAGACTAATTACATTCTGGAAATGCCACTTCGTCGGTTAACTAAGTTTTCGCGATTGGAACTGGAAAAAGAACAAGATGAATTGCGCGCCATCATTGCCGACTTAACTGACATCTTGGAAAACGATAAGCGTCTACGCAAAGTCGTTGGTCAAGAACTCACAGATGTTGCCAATCAATATGGCGATGACCGTAGGTCACAATTGCTTTCAGATGATGGCATTATTTCTGCCGCACTTCCGGTCCCGTTAGAAGTTACCGACGACCCGTGCTTTGTTTTGATGTCAGCAACTGGATTACTAGCTCGCACAACTGGCGATATTCCGTTGGAGTTTGCTAAGAAGCGAACAAGTCACGACACAATTCGATCTATGGTCCACACAACAGCCAGAGGCGACTTCGGAATCGTCACTAGTTTTGGTCGAGTCATCCGTCAATCAGTTGTTAACTTGCCAGCACTTGCCGAAGGGGCTGCGCTTTCAGTTGCTGGCGGCGCAGCACTCAAGGAGTTTTTAACGCTGAATAAAGGTGAGACTGCATTAGCGCTTATGGCCCTGGATCAACCTGAGTCCACACTATTCTTAACAACCGCATTTGGAACCGTTAAACGGGTTGTTAATGACGTCCCTGCTTCCGCTGGTGACTGGAATGTGATTCGCCTCGAGGAAGACGATTACCTAGTGGGTGCAATCCAGTGTGAAGACGAAAGTGGCGAAGTTGTTCTGATTACTAGTGACGCACAACTACTTCACTTCGACGCATCCCTAGTTCGGGCAACTGGTCGTCCAGCTGCCGGTGTTGTTGGTATCCGACTTTATGAAGGAGCTGAAGTTATCTTTGGCTCTGTTGTTGACGCCCATGATGAATGCTTGGTTGCCACTGTCGGTGGCGAGGCTGGAGCACTTCCTGGCACCGCCGCTCACACAATGAAACTAACTCCGCTTACTGAATTCCCTGGAAAGGGTCGGGCAACTAGTGGAGTGCGCTGTCACAAGTTCTTGGCTGGAGAAGACATTTTAGTTACAGCAACCGCTGGAAATGGTCCAATTCATGCTTGCGGCTCAACCGGTGCTGCAGTTGATGTTCCCGATAAGCAAGGTAAGCGGGATAGCACTGGAACCAAACTTCGTAAACCAGTTGCTGCAGTTTGCGCAGCTCCGTAATCAAAATGAAAAATTTAGCTGCTATTTCTGGCGTGGGACTAGTCGCTATTTATGTAATTGGCTCTGGTCTCTGGGTGAACACTGGCGATAACTGGTATCGCAATCTCAATGCCCCGGCTTGGCAACCGCCTGACTTTATCTTTGGTCTTATCTGGCCCTATAACTTTATTGTTCTCGGAATTGCAGCAGTCACAGTCGCACAGCGTGCAACGACCGTAGCCTCGCTGGTTTATCTTGGTTTTTTTGCTGCATCTGTTTTCTGCGCACTCGTGTGGGCTTATCAGTTCTACGTTCCACACAATCTACAAACTGCCGCATTCTCACTGGCCCTGACAGCTCTGCTAACAATTCCGATGGTGGTGGTTGCGTTTAGAACCTCAATTCCGCTTGGCATTGCTCTACTGCCCTACCAGGCATGGGTGGCAACTGCGACAGTATTGAGTTACAACTACAGCAAACTCAACTGAGTTTCCAACAACCCGCATTCAAAGATAAACTCAGGGTTATGAGTGATGTCCTAGTTATCGGTGCTGGTCCTGCAGGGTTATATGCGGCCTATTACGCCGGTTTCAGAGGCTTTACCGTAACCGTCCTGGATGTGTTAACCGAACCTGGCGGCCAAATCACTGCCATGTATCCAGAAAAAGAAATCTTCGATATTGCAGGGTTTCCTGCTGTTAAAGGTCGCGATTTAGTAGATGGCCTAATGAAGCAAGCGGGCGCTTTTAATCCAACGTTTATCTTGGGTGAACGCGCTGAAGAACTTGAAACAAGTGAAGCCGGACCAGTTCGCGTTGTTACTGACAAAGGCACCGTGATTGAAGCCAAAGTTGCAATCATTACCGGTGGCATTGGATCCTTCACTCCCCGTGAGCTCCCTGCCGGCAACGAATACGTTGGCAAGGGTTTGGTTTACTTCGTTCCAAAACTTGATGTTCACGCTGGCAAAGATGTTGTCATCATCGGTGGCGGCGATTCAGCTTTTGACTGGGCATATTCATTAGCCCCGATTGCTAAGTCAGTAACTCTGGTGCATCGCCGAGATACTTTCCGCGCCCACGCTGCAACTGTTGATCAGGTTCGCGCAATGGGTGTTGAGCTCATCATTAACTCTGAAGTTGAAAGCGTTGCTGGCGATGACTGGGTTGAATCAGTAACTATCAAGAACAAAGAAGGCGAATCCCGCACTTTGCCAGCACAGACTTTGGTTGCAGCTCTTGGTTTCATTGCCAACATCGGACCAATTGCTAACTGGGGTATCGAACTTGAAAAGCGTCGCATCCTGGTTGACACCACAATGAAGACAAACTTGCCGCGTGTTTATTCCGCTGGTGACATCACAACTTATGTTGGTAAAGTTCCGCTGATCTCGGTTGGGTTCGGTGAAGCTGGATTAGCTGTTAACAACTCAGTTCCTTACATCGATGAACACCAAGGTGTGTTCCCTGGTCACTCCAGTGGCGGCGGTGAATAATTCATGCCAAATCAGCCATTTCCCAAAGATGTGTTTAAGGATGTCTTAGCTGCCAACGAGTTGTACTCCTCGGATTTTGAAAGTTCGCACCTAACAGGCAAAGCGGCTCAAGGCCTAGCAATCATTACCTGCATGGACTCTCGCATCAGTCCCCTGTCGATTGTTGGTATGCAGCCGGGTGATGTAAAGATCCTGCGTAATGCTGGAGCTCGAGTGACTGATGACGTATTGCGAACCTTAGTTCTGGCAACTTTCCTACTTGGCGTTCACCGCGTGCTAGTTATGCCTCATACAGATTGCCGAATGGCTAGCGCCACCGAATCTGAGATTCATCAGACCATCTTGCAGGATTTTGGTGTAGATACTCGAAGTGTTGAGTTCCGAACCGTAACCGATCCAATCGAAGCGCTACAGATCGACGTAAAGCGCATCCGCACTCACCCGTTCTTAGTTGCAAATAATGTGACTGTTGCTGGCGCAGTCTTTGACGTAAACACCGGCAAACTTCAAACGTACGACTTCTAGTTAGGAAATAACATGCCGTTTATTACAGTGCAATTAATTGAAGGGCGAAGCGTTGAACAGAAGCATGCTTTGATCAAAGAAATCTCTGAGGCCGCTATCCGAGTATTGGATGCTGACCCAGATAACGTTCGCATTGTTATCAACGAAGTTACTGCTGATGACTGGGGCGTTGGTGGCGTGCCAGTAGCAGTAAGTCGAGCTAAAAAGTCTTAAACGTCAATCTTGGTGCGATCAAGTTTTGCTGCACCATCGATGATGAAGTCCTTGCGCGGAGCCACTTCACTGCCCATCAGTAATTCAAAAACATTTTCAGCTGACTTTGCATCGCTAACTGTGATGCGACGAAGGGTGCGTTTTTCTGGATCCATTGTGGTTTCCCGCAATTGCACGGCATCCATTTCACCAAGACCCTTGTAACGCTGAATCGGCTCTTTCCAGCGTCGACCTTGCTTAGTTAAGTCTTTAACTGTGGCAGCCATTTCTGCATCGCTATAGGTATAGATGACTTCCCCTGGCTTTTTAGAAGCACCGATAACTTCAATTCTGTGCAGTGGCGGCACTGCAGCATAAATCCGACCAGCCTCTAGTAGTGGAGTTAAATAGCGCTGGAACAGCGTTAGCAAAAGCGTACGAATGTGAGCGCCGTCAACGTCGGCATCAGCCAAGATAATGATCTTGTTGTAGCGAACTGCTTCCATGTCGAAAGATCGGCCAGAACCCGCGCCGATGACCTGCAGAATTGAAGCGCACTCATTGTTCTTGAGCATGTCAGCCAGTGAGGCTTTTTGAACGTTAAGGATTTTGCCTCGAATTGGTAGCAGCGCCTGGAACTCACTGTTGCGCGCTGACTTTGCAGTGCCAAGTGCGCTGTCACCTTCGACGATAAACAATTCAGTGCGATCGTTATCTTCGCTTCGACAATCCTTTAGTTTCGCTGGCAAGGTTGAGGATTCGAGTGCAGTCTTTCTCCGCTGGGTATCGCGATGCTGTCGAGCAGCCAGGCGAGCTCGGGACGCGTTAGCAACCTTGTCTAAAACAATTCGAGTAGCAGGTTTTGCGCCACGAGGAGGACTCGTAAACCAGTTAGAAAGTTCATTGCTGACTACAGTGTTAACGATCTTGGCTGCAGCAGGTGTGCCAAGAATTTCTTTAGTTTGACCTTCGAACTGTGGTTCGGCCAGGCGCACGGTTACTACTGCCGTTAAGCCTTCTTGCACGTCTTCTTTAGATACTGAATCTTCTCCGGCTTTTAGCAGGCGTTGAACTTTAAGTTGATCGTTAACGACCTTGACGATCGCGCGATCAAAACCTGTTACGTGAGTTCCGCCCTTTGGTGTAGAAATAATGTTCACATAGGACTGCAGTGTGGTGTCGTAAGTGTTATTCCAAAGCAAAGCGATGTCTACGCCAAGTTCCCGTTCAACTGATTGTGGCGTCATGTGTCCTTGATCATCAAGCACTGGCACAGTTTCAGTGAACTTGCCAGATCCCTTTAGCCGTATCACTGGTGAGACTGCTTCGCCAGTTGTTAAGAATTCACAGAACTCCGAAATACCGCCAACGTGCACGAATTCTGACGTGTTATCACTCTTAATGCGATTGTCAGTAACAACGATGGTTAGACCAGGAACTAAGAATGAAGTTTGGCGGGCGCGGGCATGAATTTCGCCTAAATCAAAAGCTGCATCTGAAGTAAAGATTTGTGAATCTGCCCAAAACTTGATTCGAGTACCAGTTGCAGTTTTCTTGGCAGGCTTGCCTGCCTTCTTTAGGCCACCTTGTTTAGTGAACTTGCCAGTTTCATCTTTACCAACGAACACACCAGGTGCACCTCGGCTAAAGCTCATTACATGGGTGTTACCGGAGCGATCAACTTCGACGTCCATGCGACTTGAAAGCGCATTTACAACGGATGCGCCCACACCATGCAAACCACCAGATGCGGTGTACGAGCCGCCACCGAACTTTCCTCCAGCATGAAGTTTGGTCATGACAACTTCCACGCCAGTTAGTTTTGTTTTTGGCTCGACATCCACTGGAATGCCACGACCGTTATCACGAACTTCGGCGATTTGGTCCGAGTGCAGAGTGACTTCAATGCGAGTGCAATGGCCACCTAAAGCTTCATCCACCGAGTTATCGATGATCTCCCACAGGCAATGCATTAAGCCGCGCGAGTCTGTAGAACCGATGTACATTCCTGGACGCTTACGGACCGCGTCTAGGCCCTCTAGGACTGAAAGATCAGATGCGTTGTAATCACCCGCAAGTACTGCGGTCTTTTTGGCTGCCATAACCCCTTAAGAATAGGCATTTTTAGCCACTCTTCTTGACTGCCACGCCGCTTTGATTCCAATCGTAAGTGCGTTTGTGAAAGCAATTCATGCTGATCAGCAAATGGACTCAAATACGCCAGTAGTGAACCCGGTCTCAGGTTGATACCTTTCGGCGTGTTGGGAAGCGAAGTCTCTGAAATGATTACACAATAGTCAGAACACGTTAAAACGATTAAAAGGAAATGGTGCAAGGATGACTTCAACAATCACTCGTACTCCACTTACTGCTGCTGATCGTTGCGACCGCTGCGCTGCGCAAGCGCTAGTTCGCGTGTTTCTAGAGGGCGGATCGGCCCTTCAATTCTGTGGACATCACTTCAAGGAGCACGAAGTTCGTCTTCGCGCCGTAGCCGTTGATGTGCAGGATGAAACTCACCAGCTAGATAACGCTTAATTTCTTTCGTTACTAGTTAGACCGTAACGATTTATGGGCTATCGGTTTCAGTTGGCTCTGGCGTCTTTGCTGACTTCGGCAAGTTCTTGAGTGGAACTAAAGAACCATCGAAACTGTAGTTTCCTTTGAAAACTGAAGGACCCTCAACTGATACCGGCAACAATTCAACCCAAGTTCGTCCGACTGGCACAGTAAATGGATTGCCGTCTAAATCAGTAAGTTCCATTTGAGCGTCAACGAGTGGCTTGTTCCATGCCACTTCGACAGCCTTGCCATCGCTGAGTACCCACGCTCTACCTGATCCGGTCAGAACAGTTCTAGGGACATATCCACCGGTCTGTCCCTTGTATCCAGCGTTGATTTCGCGTACTTCAATAATTACTAGGTTATTTGTTCCAAATTGCGAGCCATCTTTATTGAGGAATGGTTTAACGCCCTCGCTACGCATCCACATTTTGTCAGTGGCGCTCCACTTCCAGTTAGGGCTCGCAAACTTACTAAAAACTACACTTACATCCGTTACTGACTTACCCGTCAACGCAGTTGAGGACGGTTGCGGAGACCCTGAAGCGCTACCGCCTGCATCCGGCGAAGCCGAAGCAGTAACAGGCTTTGCTTCTGGGCGGACAAAGAATCCTGAGCTGGCAGTGTCCTTGGCTGCGATCGACTCCAGCATTTCATTCATGTTGAAGAACAAGTTGTGTGGCGCGTACAAACCCTTCTTGCGGTACATGCCCGGCGCACCTTCGTTTATCACGCTGATTGTGGTTGGAAGCTTGCGATCAACAAATCTCATAGTGCGCTTTGCGCCACCTGAAAAGACAAACGCATCCGCAATAGGTTCAGCGATTGCAACGTCGACGTGTCGAACGCTTCGCACCGGACCAACTTCATCAGGCAAGTCTGATTGATAAACCACAGCGAAGCGGGTCATGCCACCTTCTACTAGTTCTTCAAAAATTAGGTCGGCCCGATCTAAGCCAGTTTGCGGCCGTACAACTGGATCGTTTTCAATCTTTACAACAACTATGGGTTGAGTCTCAGAATCATCAGGACCAGGTAACCCGGTCAGGGACCATACGGGAGGTGGTTTTGGAGTTGGAGTAGCCGAAGCAACTGCACTGGCTTCTGTTTCAGTCTCACCACATGCACTCAAAACCAGAGCTGCAGCCAAGCCAATTATCGAAACTCGAATTCCCGATTTCATTTAACACCGCCAGAGGAAGAAAATGTCTACCCCTCAACCCTGCCTGAAATTCAATGTTTTGCTAGGTTACGACACGCAAAAAAGGGACTAACTCGTGGCTAATCCCTTTTCGCAACGGCCAACAAGTGGCCGACTGTAATTCCTAATCCAAGTAATCGCGCAATACCTGTGAACGAGATGGGTGGCGAAGTTTGGACATGGTCTTGGATTCAATCTGACGGATACGTTCCCGAGTTACGCCGTAAACCTTCCCGATTTCATCCAAAGTTTTTGGTTGTCCGTCGGTCAGACCAAAGCGCATTTTGACTACACCGGATTCGCGATCTGACAAAGTGTCAAGCACTGAGTCAAGCTGTTCTTGTAGCAAAGTGAAAGAAACTGCATCGGCCGGAACAATAGCTTCAGAGTCTTCGATCAAGTCACCAAATTCGCTATCGCCCTCTTCGCCAAGTGGTGTGTGTAGCGAGATTGGTTCGCGACCATATTTTTGGACTTCAACAACCTTTTCAGGTGTCATATCAAGTTCGCGAGCTAGCTCTTCAGGTGTTGGTTCGCGCCCTAGGTCCTGAAGCATCTGGCGCTGAACTCGGGCCAGCTTGTTGATGACTTCAACCATGTGAACTGGAATACGAATTGTGCGGGCTTGGTCAGCCATAGCGCGAGTAATCGCCTGACGAATCCACCAAGTTGCATAAGTCGAAAACTTGTAACCCTTTGTGTAGTCAAACTTTTCGACTGCGCGAATCAAACCCAGGTTTCCTTCTTGGATCAAGTCCAGGAACAACATGCCACGACCGGTGTAACGCTTTGCCAGCGAAACAACCAAACGAAGGTTTGCCTCAAGCAAGTGATTCTTGGCGCGCTGTCCGTCTTCGGCAATCCATTCGTAGTCGCCCTGACGACGATCCTTGAATGGCCCACGGGTTGCAAGTAATTCTTCGGCAAATAATCCAGCTTCGATTCGCTTCGCTAAATCAACTTCTTCTTCAGCATTAAGCAAGGGGACTTTACCGATTTGCTTTAGGTAATCCTTTACTGGATCCGCGGTTGCACCTGCGGTTATAACTTGCTGAATTGGTTCGTCAGTGTCATCAACATCAGAGATAACTAGATTGTCGCTGTCAGCGGCAATTGCTGGCTTAGCTTCTTCGTCGTCAGCTATGTCTGCAAGATCTGCTACAAGTTCAGTTTCCAGATCTACTTCTAAAACCGCAGCTGCGGCAAGTTCTACATCATCAATGACGATGTCGGCGTCTAAATCAATGACGACGTCATCTATCGCTTCGCCCTTGATTGCCTTTGCTGACTTCTTCGCGCCTTTAACTGGTGTTACTGAAACTGCATTTTTGGCTGGTGCTTTTGCTGGAGTTTTCGCCGCAGTTTTTGCTGGAGTTTTCGCCGCAGACTTTTTAACTGGAACAGAATTCTTTTTTGCAGCTGCTGTCTTTGCGACTGGCTTAACTGGGGCTTTCTTAGCGGACTTAGCCGGAGCTGCCTTCTTAGCTGATGCTGCCTTCTTAGCTGATGCTTTACCGGCGGCTGACTTACTGGCTGTTGTTTTGCTGGCTGCTACCTTCTTGGCTGTTGCCTTCTTGGCTGGTGCTGCTTTCTTCGGTGCCACTTATGCCTCTTTCAGCGCTAACTTGCAGTTTTCAACTAACCGCTCTTTCGAACGATTCGTGCAATAACAAGAGCCCTTGTCAAGCAAGAAGCTCAACACGGGCAACATCACGAGGATGTTTCTCTAGTGTACTCCTGAATCCTGACAGCGCAGAATTGAGGTCACCTGGGTCCAGATTTACCAATTATCGAGAAATCAGAACCGTTTTAGCTGACTTAACCGGCACGGCCAAAGTCCGCGATTGCCGCAAGACCTCGCCTGTCACATCGAAAGTACCCACGCCCGAGACGGTGTACTGAGCTTGCCAGACCGCCGTGACTCCAACGCTGTAGTTTCCAGGACTTCGATACTGGTGCGTGATTTGTCGACTTGGATACTGAGCTCCCGAAACACTTTTCCAAACTGACGACCCATCACCCCAAGTCCATCGCCAGGTTGGTTTGGCGGTTATTGAAACCAGATGGCCAGACAGAGAAAAATTTGGTGGTCTAAAGCTAGTTGGCTGACCGGTCCAAAAAATCACAGGAATGCTAGTAAGTGACCCACCGGGTGGATCAAAGCCAGGGCGAAGCGCTGGAATGTATCGCACAACGTAATCATCCACTCGTCCTTCGACTTGGCGTCGCGTGACGGGTTTGGAACTCCCCCAACAAACTGATCCCACTACAGAAACTGTGTTGGCAGTTCTGCCAAACCAAACTCGATAAAGCAAACTTCCGCGCGGGCACGATGTTACTGCGTGTTTGCATGGAGTATTTACTCCTTGCATGCAATAGATCGTGTATCGCCAAGTGCAGCCTAGGCAATCAGCAACTGCGGATCGGGTTGATCTTGATCCTGAAAATGAATCGGGTAACAATAAGCCACCAGTTCCAACGTAAGCAGCAATTGAGTTGTTACCACCAACATTTGGATTAGCAGCAACAGGCGCTGTGCTTGCCAAAGTTGAAACAGTAAGGGCGACAGACAAAACAGTTGCCACCCGCAACAGTCCTGTTTTCATATGGTTCCCCCCGAAACATATGTGGCCAAGTAAATTTGCCAAGATCTTGAGCCTAAATCGCCCAGTCGATTATTCAAGTCCAGATTGACCGGCTGTGGATAATTTCAAATGACTTCTTAAGCCGCGCCCTTTAAGCAGGCATCAAAACTCACGGCTGCCAAAGATGATGACCAAACGGAAGGTGGCACATTGTGGCGAAGTGCAATGTCTAATAGTTGGGCAAGTGAATAGCCCGAATCGATTTGCAAGGCGTGATCAACAGCTAAGCGAGTAATTTCGGCTTGACCCTCGAGCCAAGCGATTCCTGCATAGACCGTTGCAATCGGCGCTGTGAATTCTTGAGTTGAACGCGCCACCTCTCTAATTAAGTGTGACAGAAATTGACCGCGTAGTTCGGGCGCATCATGAAGCTTTCTAAGTAATCCGTCTCGAGTTCTGATGTCGCATAGGCCAATGCTTAATTGGGCATGCTCTTTCCAATTTAGGTCTTTATCTATTTGAAGTCGTTCGAAAATCGCTTGGACCAGACTGTCTCGAGCCGAAAAGGCGTCCAATTTAACTGCTTCGGCAAAAACATTTGCTGCCTTAAGGATCTGGGCATTGCGTTGTTTAACTTGCTGGGCACTGAGCGACGGTGCCTTTAGATCTAGTAACGAATCTGGCTTCTGCTCGTCATTGGTGTTTTTCATTTCCAAAGCCTGAGACATTGGAAAGTTTGAATCTAGAGTTACCAAATAGATGTGTGAAACTGAATGCTGTGAATGTCCACTATTTTTGGGCGCAAAAGAGCACCCAGAGTTCGGGTGGCTTCCCCTCCGCCGTCCCTCTGGGTGCTTACCGAAAATCTAGACAACAAACCGCCAGAACCTCGGTAATGACACGCCCAGCGTGTCGGATCCAAAACTAGACCCCGGTGATGCGCACTCGCCCCGGTTGTGCCAAAGTTTTCTCATGCAACTAGATCACGTCGCCTACGCCGTCACGAATGCCGAACTTGCGGACACAGTGCAGCGCCTCGGAGCTGAGTTAGGCGTTGCATTTATTGATGGTGGCAAGCACCCACGTGCTGGTACCCGTAACTTTATTTTCCCAATGGCATCTGGCCAATACATCGAAATCGTTGCTCCACTAGAGCACCCAGTCGCTGAAACCGTTCCATTCGGTCAGGCTGTTCGTAACCGCGCCGAAGCTGGCGGTGGCTGGATGGGTTGGGCAGTTCGCGTTGACGATGTGGCACCACTAGAAACACGAATTGGTCGTCCAGCTGGCCTTGGACATCGCCTACGTCCAGGTGGCAGTGACTTAACTTGGAAGCAAATCGGCGTTATCGATCTAATTGCTGAGCCAATTTTGCCGTTCTTTATTAAGTGGGATGACATGAGCGCGCATCCAAGTGTTGGTGGCTCTGAATCAGTTAGCATCACTGAGTTCGCACTTAGTGGCGACCGTGACTCTTTAACCTCATGGCTAGGCGATACCCCTGAAGCGCTGCTTGACGACATTGCTTTGACTTGGGTTCAGGATGATGAAATTGGCTTGAACTCAGTTACCTTCAAGACTCCAAACGGTTCAGTAACTATTAACTAGTTCCGCGGCAGTAAAGCAGAGCTTTTCCCAATTCGTGGTTGTTCTGTTGGCTGCGTGAAATAAGTCAGCGTTTTATAGTTTGCAAGCATTCTTGGCAGCATCTGGGCTACAACTTTTGCATCATCGAGTGCAGTGTGTGCACTTTCTTGCGAAATTTCAAAGTGTGTAGCCAAAGTTCCTAACTTGAAATTGTCAGTTCCTTTGACGGTGCTCCTTGCCAGCCAGTAAGTACAGATCGCCGGCATGGTTAAGATCTTGGCGCCTGCTAACTGCGCTTCGGCAGCTACAAATCCTTCATCAAACTTTGCGTGATGGGCCACAAAAATTGCATTGTCCATGACTCGGGCTAAGTCATCAAAGACTTGACCAAAAGTGGGAGCGTTCGTAACCATGTCGGCGGTGATGCCATGAATCCAATCAGCTCCAGTATTTCCGTCTTCTGGATTAATCAGCGAAGACATAGAATCTTGGATCTGGCCAGCCTGATTGATTCGCACCGCAGCAATCTCGATGATTCGGGCTCCAGCAGCAGGGTCCAGTCCTGATGTCTCGACATCGACCACAACAAAATCGTGCTCAAGCTCATGGGTTCCACCAGACCCCCCATAATGCAGGAAATGCCCGACATCGCCAGGGTTTGCAAAGCGCGATTCCATAACTCTGAATGTATCGCTCGACTCCGACTTACTTGCAGTCATCCCTAGGTGTGTGGCTAACCAACGTATGTGCAAGGCAGACGTAGGCTAAAACTATGAAACTTCCCGTTATAACCATCGGCCTTGTGTTATCTCTTAGCCTTGTCGGGTGCTCAGAGCAGATGCCTGCAGCAAGTGTTTCTGAAGAGCCAATCGCGCCAGCTTCAGTCATGCCAAGTATTGCCTACGAAGATATGCCACAGGTCTCCCGAGATGAAGTTACTGTGGAGTGCGCCAGTTATTCACAGGACGCTAAGGCCTTTGTGCGTCAAGAGGCTGACTTAATGGTTAACGGTGTGCAGTATCGCGTAGCTACCGTTGCGTGCGGCGAAGAAAACAGCGAACTTAGTGTCGAAGTAGTTGAATCCTTTGTTGCCGACAATGGCATCTGGGCATCCAATGGCCTGGTCTCTGGCTCTGACGTTCCGTTTAACACTTCAGGTCCATGCGAATCCGATAACACAGTGGTTAAGTGCCCAGCGTATGTTGTAGCCGAAGAAGGCGAAGCAATTGGTTTCATCGAAATTACTGGTCAAGACAATGGATTAGTTTGGACATTCATCGCCGAAGAAGAAGTAACGCTTTAATTCCTGTCTCAGTAATTACTTATCCAGTTCAGCCCCGGCCGATCAGTAATTTTTGAGTGCCAATGACCTTACCTTTTCGGGTAAGCGTCACTGTTAGGTTGCAACTTCCTGAGGCTTTCACTCGCACTACTCGGCCCTTCACTTTACAAGTGTCACCTGCGGATTTCTTTATCTTTATCTTGGATCCTTTTGGCGCCTTTGGGAAAGTTATTTTTGTAGCAAATCCCGATAGATTTGGAATCTTGTTTGTCTTGGCGAAGTAGCGAATTGCTTTGGAGTCACTGCTAATTGACTTAGCTACTGAAGCAGTAAAGACTTCAGTCGATCTTTGGACCGAGACATCCACTGGGTTGTTGTTAACTGCACAGACGCTGCCGCCGCCAGAACCGTTATAGCGTGAGGTATAGCTCCAGGCCTTGCAAATCACATCACCTGGGCTGGCATCGGCTGCGGCTTGAGCTCGACGTTGCGCATCATCACGAAGTGCATCGATGGCAATACGTTCGGCCTTCCAATCTGAGACCGCCTCGGCAACTCTGGCAATCAGGGCTTCGTCTGGAGTTTGGTTGGCTCGGATGATGGCGTCAAACTCCATAAATATTTCCCCACCCATCATGTTGGCGTCCCAGTAGAACTGGGTGTAACACTGAGTGGATGAATCATTGCTACGTGCGTCGTAGGTCATACCCTTTATTGGATTGCTTTCTGGGCAGTTGACTTCGCCCGGGAAGTTCAACTTATGAACAATTGTTGCGCCATGAGCTGGCGTAGGAACAAAGCTAAATGCCAAGGCAAGCGCAGTACCAATCGCAACAATTAAGGCAGTGCGCCGAGTTCGGATGTTCATCATGTTGACCCCTTAGGTTCGGTGTTACTTTCACCGTAACTGACAGGTCTGACAGAAATACTTGGCTAGCGATTTACTAGGAAACAGGCGTAGCGCCAAGGGTTTTGCAGTTTTCGCCAGCTGTATGCGCCGCGACCAAAAGTGACTGGGCATAGTCAACATCGCCCAAGTTGTCCCAGTTATCTCGAAGCCTTAACTGGGACAGCAATCCGGCACAGAAAGCATCTCCTGCCCCTGTTGTGTCTAGAACCTTAACTGGTTCCGCCTTAACTGAGGCGACTTCCTGACCCTTGAATAGCCACAGAGCGCCACGTTCACCCCGCTTGACAATTAGGTTCTTGAATTCATGAGTCCAGTTATCAGGGGCTCCGACAGCTAGTGCTGCGAACTCATCTTCGTTAGCAAGAACTAGATCGGCTCGGGCCAAGTACTTGCGGACTTTATCTGCGCCCGTTGTTTCAATTGGAGAGCTTGACGCTGCATCAATCACCAGGCGAGCCTCAGACTTCTCGACACACTCCAAAACATCGAGGGCAAACTTACGGGACTCGGGCCGCAAGAATGTGTAAGCACTCATCACAACGACGTCAGAGTTGCTAATTAAACTTTCTAGGCGCTCATCGACAATTTGAACTAAGTTCGCGCCAAAGTCAGGCATCATCGAGCGCGCGCCAGTTTCATCGACCAAAATCACACAGGTGCCAGTTCGATTGTTGACAACTGTCCGAATGCTGGCATCAGAAACACCAAAAGCTTGAAGTTGCGTTATTACCCAGGTTCCTAAGACGTCATCACCAATTGCGCTGACTAAATCGACGTTTACATCTAAGTGCGTAAGCCACACAGCCACATTGCAAGTTGAGCCGCCCAAAGTAATTGCGTTAGTAGACGTCGTGTCAGTGTTTTTCTGCAGGGGGCCCGAAAGCAAAGTAATCACGTCGACATTGATGTCACCAATGACGCAGATTTTTGATTTCGGGTTTGAAGTCATGACTTAAGCGCTGCCACTGCAATCTCTGCGGCCAAACGAGCATTGGCGTTGATCAAAGTGACGTTAACTTCCAAACTCTGATTGTTTGTTTGAGTGTGGAACCAATCAAGCAGGAATGGTGTGACATCTTTTCCAATGATCCCTGCTTTATCCGCTGCAGCCATACCTTCGGCAAGCACGCGATCATGTAGCGCAAGGTCGAGTTGATCAGCTTCAGTTACTGGCTTTGCAATGATGACTGCGCCAGGTGCTTGAATTGCGTCTCGTTGAATTCCAACGGCTGCTGCTTGGGCAACAGTGTCCACGCGCCAAGTCACACCGAATCCTGAATCTGCGCGATAAAAACCTGGGAAAGCGTCTGTACCGAAACCAACAACAGTCACACCAAGAGTTTCGAGGCGCTCAAGTGTTGCACCAACATCAAGAATTGACTTAACGCCAGCACATGTGACTGTGATCGGAGTGCGAGCCAGGGTTACTAGGTCACCTGATTCGTCATAAGTGTCCTGGGCGCCACGATGTACGCCGCCTAACCCGCCAGTTGCGAAATACTTAATACCTGCCAAATGAGCGATGTGGCTGGTTGCTGAAACTGTCGTTGCGCCGTGTCCCCCAGCAGCTAGAACTGGTCCAAGATCGCGCGTGGAAACTTTGATGACATTGCTATTTGGATCGCCCAGGATTTCAAGCTCGGCTGATGTTAGTCCAACCTTCACAACGCCATCGATAATTGCGATCGTGGCAGGGATCGCTCCGCCGTCGCGCACACTCTGTTCGATGTCTCCGGCTACCGCGACATTTCGTGGGCTTGGCAACCCATGGCTGATGATTGTGGACTCTAGGGCCACTACCGCTTGGCCTGATGCCAGCGCGTCTTTAACTTCTGGGTGAATTGTGAACCGGGATGTATCAATAGCCATGACTAACAGCCTAGAGAATGGACCTCGGATTTATTCACAGCCCGTCCAGTTTCAGTAATTGTCTGCTCAGATATGCGAGAATGTTTCTAACACCCCGGAACTGCCTCTGACTCTTTAAGAGTTACGTAGCCGGGGTTCTTAGTTTTGGGGGAAACTATTGAATCTTTCAGATTTTCAATCATTGATTAGTGCATCAAGATTTAGCAAATACTCCAGTGTGAATGAGTATGTCTTGTCAGTTGATCGAGCATCCCGAACCCAACAGATGTTGCATTGGGTTGAGATTGGTTTTCGAAATCATATCTATGAAGGCGTTCAGACAACTTACTCGAATTTGCATGCCTGCGATTCATGGCTAACTTGCATTTGCACCAACTCGCCTATTTTGCTTAGCACGGGTTCTATAGAGAGGATTGGGCGGGCAAAAGATCTGCTCAGTGTGGTTGACCAAGGAGATCCCAACAAAATTATTCCCGAACTTTCATTTGGCTTTTGGGTTCGGCTTTTGTCCAGTGCAAACGAACCAAACATTTGGACTGCAGGACTGCATAAATCATTTCCCCGTAAGACTAAAAGATCCGATCTTCACGACCGCTTAAGAAAAATGAATCTGATCCGAAATCGAGTAGCCCACTTAGAGCCTGTAGACACTTACACACTTGCCCAAATAGCCAATGAATCTATGAGCCTGATTCACCTGATAGCACCAAATCTTGATAAGTTTATGGCGAAAGAATTTCGACGGATACTTAAAGACATCTAGTTCAAAAGACTATTGTTGAGACAACAACCTATGGAGGTCAAGATGTCTGAATTGAAACTTATTCCAGCTCGCCGTGGTGTAGCTGATCGCATGAAAAAAGGACAGACTCTGCGAGTCATTAATACCAACGGCTTACAGGTCGTCGACTTTTGGGCATTTAATGCAGCCGACTTAACGGAACCACTTTCCATGGAACACACGCACGTTTCACTTGGAAAAATCATTCCGCAAGTTGGCGACTCGATTATGACTAACCAACGACGCCCTATCTTGACGATTACCGCAGATACATCACCTGGCATCCATGACACCCTCATGGCTGCCTGCGATATCTATCGCTATCAACTCTTAGGTGCTGAGGGCTATCACGACAACTGCACAGACAACCTCGGCCAAGCACTTGATGGCATCGGAGTTAAGCGAATTAATCAGCCAGCCCCGTTTAACATCTTCATGAACGTGCCAGTATCTGCTGATGGCAGCACTTTGACATATGTTCCTGCGGTTGCTGCGCCTGGTGATTACCTAGAGCTTCGTGCCGAGATGGATTGCATAGTTGCATTCTCAGCTTGCCCGCAGGACATGATTCCAATTAATGGCGAAGCCTGTATCGTGCAAGATGCGCACTACACAATCAGTGACTAGTACTTACTAGGTACGGATTTTGTAATCTTCGAGCAAGCGGCGCGCGATAATCATGCGCTGAATATCTGCAGTGCCTTCACCGATAAGTAACATTGGTGCCTCGCGATACAAGCGCTCGATTTCGTATTCCTTCGAATAGCCATAGCCACCATGGATACGGAATGAATCTTCGACGATTTCCTTGCAGAATTCGCTCGCGATGTACTTGGCCATGCCAGATTCCATGTCGTTACGTTCGCCAGAATCCTTCTTGCGGGCTGCGTTAACCATCATGGTGTGAGCAACTTCAACCTTGGTTGCCATGTCAGCTAGACGGAAGGCGACTGCTTGATGTTCAGAAATTGCCTTACCGAACGCATGACGCTGTTGCGCATAATCAATTGCAAGTTCAAAGGCACGTAGACCGAGGCCTGCTGCGCGAGCTGCTACGTTCACACGACCAACCTCAACGCCATCCATCATCTGATAGAAGCCCTTGCCGGTTTCGCCGCCAAGCAGATCATCGTTGGAAAGCTTTAGACCATCCATGATCAATTCAGTAGTGTCAACGCCCTTGTAGCCCATCTTTTCGATCTTGCCCGGGATGGATAGGCCTGGACGAACTTCGCCGAAACCTGGCTCCTTCTCGATTAAGAAGGTAGACATCTTCTTGTAGACGCTGGCATCAGCAGGCGCATCTTCATCAGCGCGAACTAGGACTGCAACCAGGGTCGATGAGCCACCATTGGTTAACCACATCTTTTGACCAGTCAGGCTCCAACCATCGCCATCGCGAACAGCCTTGGAAGTAATCGCAGAAACATCAGAACCAACGCCTGGTTCGCTCATGCTAAATGCGCCGCGAACTTCACCAGTTGCCATGCGTGGCAAGTACTTATCTTTTTGTTCCTGAGTACCGTGCTGCATCAACATATAGGCCACGATGAAGTGAGTATTGATAACACCACTTACTGGCATCCAGCCACGTGCGATCTCTTCGACCACAAGTGCGTAAGTCAATAGTGATTCGCCAAGGCCGCCGTACTCTTCTGGAATCATCAAGCCGAATACGCCAAGTTCCTTTAGACCGTCAACGATGTCCTGCGGGTAGATGTCGTTGTGTTCTAATTCATTGGCAACTGGAATGATCTCGTTTTCGACAAATGAATGCACGGCATCCAAAATCGCTTCTTGAACATCCGTTAAGCCTTCAGTTTGAGCTAAGCGTGCCATGTGTTTTATGCCTCCGGCGGGGTAAAGGTCTGGGTGCGCTTCATGCCCGCAGCCCGGCCCTTGGCTGAAACAACCAATGCCATCTTGCGAGATGCTTCGTCAATCATTTCATCTCCGAGCATTACCGCACCTTTTGCGCCACCGGCTGAGCTGGTCGCCCAATCGTAAGCATCCAAGATCATTTCGGCGTGATCGTAATCTTCTTGCTTTGGCGAGAACACTTCGTTTGCCAATTCGATCTGGTCTGGGTGCAATGCCCACTTGCCATCAAAACCAAGTGCAGCCGAGCGGCCAGCCACACGACGGAAGCCTTCAAGGTCCTTGATGCCAAGGTATGGACCGTCGATTGCTTGCTTGTTGTAGGCACGCGCTGCCATCAAGATGCTCATCAAAATGTGGTGGTAGGCATCACCCGTGTCATAACCCGGTGGCTGTTCGCCAACAACCAGGGATTTCATGTTGATGCTGGCCATGAAGTCTGCTGGGCCAAAGATGATTGATTCAATACGTGGGCTCGCGGCAGCAATTGCATTGATGTTGATTAAGCCCATTGCGTTTTCAATCTGGGCTTCGATACCAAGGCGACCAACTTCAAGGCCGTTTGTGCGCTCAAGCTGAGTTAGCAAAAGATCAAGTGCAACAACTTGGTCAGCAGTTTGCACCTTAGGCAACATGATGCAATCTAAGTTTGCGCCGGCGCCTTCTACGATTTCAATAACGTCGGTGTAAGTCCACTGAGTTGTCCAGTCATTAACGCGAACTGCGCGAATCTTGTCTTCATAACCACCTTCGTTAAGTGCCTGCACAATGTTCTTGCGGGCATCGGCCTTTGCAAGAGGAGCTACGGCATCTTCAAGATCCATAAACAGCTGATCGGACTTAAGGCCACGAGCCTTATCCAGCATCTTGACGCTGCTGCCAGGTACGGCCAATGATGAACGACGGGGACGAAGAACTTTGTTACTCACTTATTACTCCAATGGTGTGTTCTTTTGCGACAGGTTTTGCAGTTAGTGGTGCTAGATCGTGATTACTTCGAATTACATTGAGTATTCCCAGGATGATCTGTGGAATATCAAAATCTTTAGGCGTGAATACTGCGGCCACGCCAGCGCCAATAAGTTTGACTTCGTCAGCTGCTGGAATGATGCCTCCCAAAATTACTGGGATGTTTGAAATGTTATTAGCCTTTAAGCCATCGAGCACCTGCGGCACTAAGTCCACATGAGCACCAGACAAAATCGATAACCCAATGCAGTCCACATCTTCTTGGGCAGCGGCAGCCACGATCTCATCAGGAGTTAGGCGAATGCCCTGGTAAATCACTTCAAAGCCGGCATCTCGGGCAGCGATCGCAATTTGTTCAGCCCCATTTGAGTGACCATCAAGTCCTGGCTTACCAATCAGTAGGCGAAGACGCTGACCTAATTCTTGTTCGGTCACCTTCACGCAATCCCGAACTGCGCCAAGTGCGCCGGTGCCACCACCGACTGGAACATTAGCAAGACCTGTTGGTGCGCGGAACTGGCCAAAGACGCTTCGTAGCGCATCTGCCCACTCGCCAGTTGTCACACCAGCGCGGGCGCATTCCAAAGTTGGAATCATTAAGTTTGCATTTGTTTTAGCAGCTGCAATAAGTGCAGCCGTTGCAGCCGTTGCCTTAGCCTCATCACGAGCTGCGCGCCAAGACGTCAGACTTGTTATCGCTTCTTGTTCAACAGCGGGATCAACGGTAATGATTGCATCGGTGATGCTGGCAGTTAGCGGGCTTACTTCAGTTTCAGTAAACGCATTCACACCAACAACGGTTCGAGCACCTGATTCAATGTTGCGGCGATGGTTTGCATGCGAGGCGACGAGCTGGCTCTTTAAGTAACCAGCATCAATTGCTGCCACTACCCCACCCATGTCATCAATGCGAGCAATCTCAGTGCGAGCCGCAGCCATAAGTTCTTGTACCTTGGCTTCAATCACTGCAGAGCCATCAAAAATGTCTTCGTATTCCAGCAAGTCAGTTTCGAAAGCCAAAACTTGTTGCATCCGAAGTGACCACTGCTGATCCCAAGGGCGCGGCAAACCAAGTGCTTCATTCCAAGCTGGTAATTGAACTGCGCGAGCGCGAGCGGACTTAGACAAAGTCACGCCCAACATTTCAATCATCATGCGTTGCACGTTGTTCTCTGGCTGACTCTCGGTTAAGCCAAGTGAGTTAACTTGCACGCCATAACGGAAGCGGCGCTTCTTTTCATCCGTCACACCGTAACGATCACGGGTGATCTCATCCCACAGTTGCGTGAAGGCCCGCATCTTGCAAAGTTCTTCAACAAAGCGCATGCCAGCGTTGACAAAGAATGACATTCGAGCAACTACATCAGGGAAATCCTCTGGCTTAACTTGGCCAGAATCGCGCACCGCATCCAAAACTGAAATCGCAGTTGATAGCGCAAACGATAGTTCTTGAACTGGCGTAGCGCCGGCTTCTTGCAAGTGATACGAACAAATGTTGATTGGATTCCACTTTGGTGCATTTGCAATGCTCCAAGAAATCATGTCCGAGATCAATCGCATGGATTCAGCTGGCGGGAAGATGTAAGTTCCGCGGGATAGGTATTCTTTGATGATGTCGTTTTGCGTGGTGCCAGCCAGCAGCTTTTGGTCTACGCCTTGTTCTTCGGCCGCAACTGCATAAAGCGCTAACAACCACATCGCAGGAGCGTTGATGGTCATCGAAGTATTCATTTGAGCTAGTGGAATACCATCTAGCAAAGTTCGCATGTCTCCTAAGTGCGCAATTGGCACACCAACGCGACCAACTTCCCCGCGGGCCAATACGGCATCTGGGTCATAACCCGTCTGAGTTGGCAGATCAAAAGCAATCGATAACCCAGTTTGGCCTTTAGTTAAGTTCTTTTTGTAAAGCGCGTTTGATTCCTTTGGGGACGAATGCCCCGCGTAGGTGCGCATAACCCAGGGTTTATCTGCAACGCGCTTATCTTTCTTTGGTTCATCCGTCATGTTTAGTCCTGGCGGAACCGATTGATTGCATCGATGTGCTTGGCGCGAAGTTCTGGATTAGTAACACCAAGACCTGGCGCTTCAGCTAACGCTAAAACGGCAACCTTGCCTTGGTGCAAGTTGTGATGAACTTCGTAGGCTGCCTGACCGGATTCTTCCAGTGTGAAAGTCTTTGAAAGCGTTGGGTGCACAAGTCCCTTAGCGATCAAGCGATTGGCTTCGTATGCCTCGCGGTAATTCGCAAAGTGTGAGCCAACAATGCTCTTTAGGTTCATCCATAAGTAACGGTTGTCGTATTCGTGCATGAAACCACTCGTGGAAGCACAAGTTACGATCGTGCCACCCTTACGAGCCACGTAAACGCTGGCGCCAAAAGTTTCCCGACCTGGGTGTTCAAACACTATGTCTGCGTCATCGCCTCCGGTAAGTTCGCGTATCTTGTTTCCAAGTCGCTTCCATTCCTTAACATCTTGAGTGGCATCGTCTTTCCAGAACTTGTATTTTTCAACGCTGCGATCAATAACTAATTCAGCGCCCATCTTGCGACAGATCTCAGCTTTTTCCGGAGAGGAAACAACACAAACCGGAATCGCACCACCATTTAATGCATACTGCGTGGCATAACTTCCTAGGCCACCTGTTGCGCCCCAAATCAAAACCACATCGCCTTGTTTCATTCCAGCGCCATTGCGCGAAACTAATTGGCGATACGCAGTTGAGTTAACCAGTCCTGGAGTTGCAGCTTCTTCCCAAGTTAAATGTTCTGGCTTTGGTAGAAGTTGATTAGCTTTAACAATTGCAAACTCGGCAAGGCCACCAAAGTTAGTTTCAAACCCCCAGATGCGCTGTTCTGGATCAAGCATGGTGTCGTTGTGTCCAAGTGGGGATTCAAGTTCAACACTTAGGCAATGCGCCACAATCCGATCCCCCGGCTTCCAGGTGTTAACACCTGGACCAACGCGAAGCACAACGCCAGAAGCATCGCTTCCGATGATGTGATACGGCAAGTCATGGCGCTTAGCGTCTTCATGAGTCTTTCCGTAGCGCTCCAGGAAACCAAAAGTTGAAACTGGCTCAAAGATTGAAGTCCACACTGTGTTGTAGTTAATGCTTGATGCCATAACGGCAATCAAGGCTTCGCCCGGAGCTAATTCCGGAAATGGCACAGTATCTATATGTAATGACTTGCGTGGGTCTTTTTCCTTTGTGGTTAACCCAGCAAACATCTCGGTTTCATCTTTATGAATCGTGACTGCTTTGAATGAATCAGGTAGCGACAAACCTGCGAAATCTTGGGCGCTGCCGTGTTCTGTAATTGCCGAAACTACGTTTTTCATGACCCATCCCAACACCGGATCGCCCCAACTAGACGATTCTCAAGAGTTTCACGGACCGAGGATTTTTGCATCCGTGTATTGACTGTATCCAATAATGTTCCAGATTGGATCCAATCCCGCAAAAATGCCTAAACTACGGCGTTTTCCCGACCACTATTTGGACATATAGCTTTCTGGGTCATACAGAGCCTCATATAGAAGGCCGATGTTCTTGCCGTCCTCAGATTCTGAGTCAAACATCGAATCCTGCGGCCCAGCCACAGCCAAAACGTTGCCATCAGCCCTGGCAACTTCACTGCCATATAGAGGTGGCTCATTTGGGTTGGCTGCCGCATCGAAGACCGATTCAGGCATAAAGTAAACGCCCATCAGGATCACTGGGTCACCTTCTTCGGGGGTATAGGTAACTGTGGCAGCATTGGTGACTCCCGCGGCAAAGACTTCATCAGCCCATTCACCAGTCATTGGTTCAACGGTTAGCTTTGAGTCCAAACCACTTGGTGGATGGAAACTGTAAGGCACTGGATCAAGATCAACCATGCCCGTCATGCTCAGTGAGCAACCTGCTAAAACTAACGCTGCAAAACCTGCAATCAAAACCCGAAACAACTTCATGCCTCTAACCTAAGTCCCTACTTAACCCAGGACGGGAATTGCTTTCGCAATAGATCAATATGACTTTCAATTGCTGCCACATCCGCAGCTGCTATTTCTTTTGCCTCAGCAAACTTTTCATTCTGCATCGCAATACTGGCCGCAACGGCTGCAGTAATCTCAGCAGCAGTTGCCTTGCCCGAAGTATCCAAAGCTCTCGCTGGAATTTCGTCAGCGGCATCTAGCAATGCTCCCGCAACCCACATGTCCCCCGGACGCGAGAAAATCACGATCCAGTTTGTGCCCTTATTGCTGGCAGAGATGCGTAACTGAAACCCTTCACCGGTCCAATCGATAATCGCTGAGTAATCAGCTTTACGATTAAACATCTCTCCCACATAAGCAATACCTTGCGTGCTGGCAATGAATCTGCCACCCTCTTCAACCAAAGTCAGTTCATCAACGGCTGGGGTTGAAACTGAAGTTGATTTACTACTTGATCGCCCCGAAGCACCAAGAAACACTCCGCCAACAGGAACACCAATAAATGGTCGGCCTGAATTTCGCGATGTGCTTTCGGTAACGCTTTTACCTTTGCGGGGTTCAACTAGTGAAACACCTTCAGCAATAAACAATTGCTCTTCGTTATCAGTCGCTGCGCTGAAGTCAGGCAGCTCTAAAAGTGTTGATTCAAAGTAAGAAATCTCTTCAGCAAGTTTGTGCTGAAAAGTATTGTGCTGGGCTAACTGCAGATTCAAGGCATCGAGTTTTGCTTTACCGGATAAGAAAAATCCCAACCCATTGCCTGGCTTTACCGCGGCTAGTTCTTCAACAGTTACCGGAGCAGGCGCTGGCGTCGTTGGCAGATCAGTTGGCTTGGCTTTAGTTCCCGGATTTCGGGCATCGATAGCCACCAGCACTGCAATCAGCACAAACCAAACCCAGAATCCAAAGGCATCCGCCAATGGAATCGTGATAATCCAACCAGCAATTACTAGCAGCAGGAATGTCGGCCTGGCGTACCACTTCTTACGGGTCTTTGGCTCAGCCATAACGTACTCCCTTTGCTGCCTATCCAATTTCTTGGCGTTGCTATTTAGGATAACGCGGGCCTCTGACAAGAAATTACTCGTAGCGCAAGGACTCCACAGGATCCAGCCTGGCTGCTCGCCTTGCTGGCAATACACCCGAGGCAATACCGATCACAGTCGTTAGCACAATCACGATTGATGAAGGAATTAGTCCAGATGTAATCAGGGTTGCAACATCGATTTCGATCATCGAGCCGCTAGTGCCGCCAGCGAATCTTGTGCCCAATCCAATGATGATTGCAGAAGCAAAAATTAAACCCCAGACTCCACCCATGAATCCAAGCAGCGCGGCCTCAACCGTGAAGATTCGCTTCACATCTTTATTCGTAGCTCCGATAGCTCGCATCACGCCGATTTCACGAGTTCGTTCCAGTGTTGCCATCAGCATGGTGTTAATCACGCCAATCGCACTTACTAGCAACGAGATCCCACCAATAGCCAGCAGCCCAAGGCTGACCACGCGAAACGCCTGCAATGCATCTTTTAGAATGTCTTGTCCGATGACGAAGTAGTAATCGCCACCATCAGTTTCTAAATCTTTTTGATCCCGCATATTGAATTGCGAAATCAAGGCCTCGGTAATCACAGCAATGGTCTCGTCTGACTGCGCCCGGATTCTCAGGCTCTGGTAACCGCTGTCTAAAATCATGTTGTTGGTATTGATTATGTAGCCGTCTTCACAGCGCGCATTGGGTTGGTCTTCAAATCCTTCACAACTTGGAACTTCGTTGTAGTAGACCTGAGCGCTTTGCTCAATTCCGTATTGAAGCGGGAAAAGAATCGACCGGTTACCGTCATTGATTCCTACGACTGTTGCTTTGATTTCAATTGCTTCACACGTTCCATTTTGGAGATCACAGTTTTCAGGTTTTTGATCTGGTCCAAAGTAGTAGTCATTAGTAACCAAAGTGATTTGTTGATCCACTAAAGACTCAGGATCATCGCTGGTTAGTACGTTTGCGATATCTCTTGAAACCAAAACTGTTGGACCGGTATCGGCATCAGTTAAATCTCTACCTGCCACAATAATTTGCTTGGTCGTGCCATTGGCGCTTTCCGCCTTGGATTCAAATGAATTAGCGGACTTATCGCCATACTTAACCGATTCGTAAAACCACATTCCAATAGTTGGCGAAACGCTCTGCACGCCTGGCAGCGCTGCAATTTTAGTAACCATTGCCTCGCTGATCCCACTATTTCCAGCTGACGTCACATCAATGCTGTAGAGAAGGCCAGTTTTTTCGAAGAAGTCGTTGATCGCTTTGTTTGCAGTAAAGGTGATCGTCAAAACACAAATGACAGCAAAGGAGCCAATCACGATCGAAATCAAAGTTAATCGAGTGCGACCTTTTTGACGCTTAAGGTTACGTCGGGCCATCGATAGCTGATCGGTAAGTTTCATGCGCTCTTCCGATCTGTGACATGGCCATCGACAATTTCTAGAATTCGAGGCGCCTTCTTTGCCACATCGGCATCGTGAGTAATCAAAATCAAAGTAATGTTCAGTTCGCGATTTAACTTGGTCAGCAAATCAATTACGATTTGGCCATTAGTTTGGTCCAAGTTTCCAGTTGGCTCATCAGCAATGATGATCTGTGGCCAATTAGCTAATGCGCGAGCAATCGATACGCGTTGGCGCTGGCCACCGGATAACTTGTTAGTTGGTTGATCTGCGCGATCTGAAAGTCCCATCAACTCAAGGCATTCTTTAGCCCGAGCCATTCGCGTACCTTTATCAATGCCTGCAATCACTAGCGGAAGCAATACATTTTCCAAAACTGTGGAGTGTGACTGCAAATTAAAGGACTGGAACACAAACCCAATAGTTTTTGAACGATAGTGCGAGAGCTCTTTGTCTTTGGCTTTACTAAAGTCCAATCCCCCAACGACGACCTTGCCCACATTGGGAGTATCCAGGCCACCGATCACATTTGCCAAGGTTGATTTGCCCGAACCCGAAGGGCCCTTGATCGCCACAAACTCACCCTGGCGGATGTCTAGGGATAGGTCACGAAGCGCATGAATCTTTTCATCGCCAAGCTCATAAATTCGGGATACGCCCACAAGCGAAATGTCAGCTGGCTGGGTTTTCGTCAATACTTCAGTCATTTCCCAAGCATAAGGGCAGGGGTATCCAGGTGTGCGGCCAATAGGTCTCGGTGTGTATAAACATTGACCCAGAAAGCTACCCCAATAGTTAACTTAATGAGTTCCGTAGACGTTCCGAGCATTCTCGTAGGCCACCAAGTTAATCACTCGAATTGCATCATCTTGCGACCAATGACCCTCAGAAACCCATCGACCAAAAAGTTTTTCAATTTCAACCCTGAAAAGCTTGGCACCCAAATAAGTTAAGTCGGACAGTCCCCAGGCATCAGAAGAAAAAAGAATTTTGTTAAATGGGGCCAGCTCGAAGCTCTCAGCAATGATTTGACTGGATTGCGCGCCGGTGTAGTTAATTGCCAGCCCAACATCTAAATAGACGTTTCTAAACATCTGAGCTAAGTAGCCTGCATTCCTGTGGAATGGATAACAGTGCAGCAACATGATTGGGATATTCCGCTGCTCGGCTACTCGGATGAAATCTGTCATCAATAATGGATCGCATCGGTGCAGTAACAAATCTGGATCACCGTAGCCAACGTGGAATTGGATCGGCAGATTTAAGTCCATGCCTTCGTAAAGAAAGTGACGAAGCAAAACTGGATCAGCAATCCGAATGGCTCCGGTGGCATTGAAGTCTTCAAGTAATAACGCAGCTGCTGCCTGCACTTCTTGATCGCTAGGTCGAGTTGGATCAAAATCCAAACCATATCTATAGGCGATGATCGACTTTAGGCCAATGGCGCCAACTGCTTCCGATTGAAGTTTCAGGCGGTAGTCGCTGATGAAGTCCTGCGGCGAGGTACCCTCACTTAAAACAATCTCGGCCACTGCCTCCAGTCGAGTGACTTTGTAAGCCGCGCGCCCGGAAATTTGGGCCATACCTTTTTCGGTATAGATTTCATCGCCTCGATAGCCCGTGTCTACTCCGAAATCAGAAATTCCGGCACTAGTAAGGAATCTGCGATTTACCTCCTCGCCACCTAATTCTGTTCTTCGGGCAAAGTAAGTTCGGCTATCAGCATGAGCTGGCAAATCCAGAATTGGTGCGCACCATGCGCGGATGGCAAACCCAAGTTGTGCTTCCATGCCTTGCTCGAGAGACTCAGGTTGGCGATCTGACTCGGTCATTTGGAAAGTGAACATTTCTTCGGTGGGAGTCTCGATCCAAACCCCGTGGGTGTGGTGATCGAAAAGTTCCACTTGGGCTATGTGATTGGAAAGTTTCTTAGTAGACATCGGCATACCTCGCACATTTAGCAACATCATCCATTTCCGCGAAAAACTTCCGTTCTGTTTCTCTAATTGCTAAGTGAGTATCTAGTAGTAAGTCTGAAAACCACGTGCGTGCTTGGGTGCCAGGTCCAAGATGAGAGAGCGCTTCATCTAAGGAACTTGGAATCGGTCGGATTCCTGCCTTTTCCCATTCTTGTTTGGACAATTCATCTACTTCAGAGGTGACCACATGCTTCACTAATTGATCCGCATCCAAGCCAGCAGTTGCCGCCCTAACGAGCGCCGCCATTACAAACCAGGGATTAGCAGTGGCATCAGCTGCGCGATATTCCAGGTTGTATTTCTTGACTGGATCAGCATCAGCTGGTGGCGTGCAAATCCGCAGCAATGCCTCACGGGTGTTTGCGCCGATAAAGACTGCCCCACTTGACCATCTATGTGGCTTAAGTCGCAGATAAGAGATTTGGCTCGGCGAACTGATGGCCATAATCATTTCCGCATGGGCCAAAATACCGGCCGAGGCTTTGGATGCAACCGAGCTAAGTCCGCATTCACCGTTTGGATCAAAAGTTATCGGACCTTTGGAATTACTAAAGCTTAAGTGAACATGTACACCATTGCCAACCGAATCAGGATGTGGCAACGGAACGAACGTTGCCCTCAGGCCTTTGGCGCGGGCCAAGTCATGGACGATTTCTCGAAGGAGTATTGCTCGATCGCAGGCAACTAAAGCAGGAGCTGGACTTAACGTAATTTCGAATTGTCCAGCACCAAACTCTGCCAGCCAGTTTTCGGGTTCCATTCCATTTTCAGTCAAAATTGCAACTAGTTCGGTGCCAAATGGTTCGGTGCTGCGCATCGAATCCAAACCAAATGCGATGCCATCAAGTTTGCTGCCATCTGCATTAGTCAAAATAAATTCATGCTCAAAGCTGGCAGTGATTTCAATGTCGTGCCTTGACTTTAAATCCGCTAATGCATCTTTGAGAGCTGCCCGCGGATCGCATTCCCATGCGGAACCATCCTGGTTCAATAAATCACTTAAGTAGAGTTGCATCGGTGCCCCGCCATTACGCCCAGGCATGACAATTCCCGCGTTTTTATCTGCTCGCATGCGTAAGTCACCCATGGACCCAAAATTATTGGGAACTGCAAGTTGATCAAAAGCATTTATTGCTTGGTCTGCTGGAACCCATCCGGTAAAAAGTGGTGAACCTTCACTGGCACCAACAATTGCTCGGCCGCGAACCTTTGCGCCCAGATCACAGGTGGCAAGAAATGTTGTGGGTGTGGACAAGGTTGCTATCCTTTCAAATCTAGCGCTACGACATCTAACGATAAATCTGTCAAATCGACAGTGAGTATGTGGTTGTTCGGCAACTTAGTCCCTTCACTTGCCCTAACGCCCCTCGACCAGGCCGAAAAAACTGAATCATCTAGATTAAAACTTAAGTCATAGTAATTTTCTGCAAGATCTTTAGGTCGTCGTTCGGGGCTATGTGCAGAAATTACATATAGCTTGGTTGAACTCAACATCATCGCATTTAACGAAGTGTAAGCAGTTTGCTTGTCCATAACAGTAATGAGTTCTTCGTAAGCCTGCTTCAAATCTTTGGTCTGCAAAAGTGTTCGCAAATAAAAGAAGTAGATCTCGGAATCAACTGTTCCTTGTCGGCCTGCCAATATCTTTGGATCGATTAATTCGATAATTGAATCAACATTTTGAAATGCGCCGTTATGTTCAAAAGCCATTCCATCAGCTACAAATGGGTGAGTATTTTCCAGGCAAACTGGATAGTCCCCCGTTGCCCAACGCAAATGGATCATTCCACTGGTTGACTTTGAATTCTCAACGAAATTGATGTAACTGCTGCTTTCGGCTGCCGATTTAATGTCATGCACAGCCTTAACTACCCCAGAGTTACAGGAAGCCCCACCCCAACCATCTTTATGTTCCAAAGACAGGTCGTGCAAAAGCTTAGAGTCTGACCCTAAGACTTCAATCGGGGAAACGGACTGGTTTGCGGCCCAACAGAATAATCTGCACATAAATCGACCCTACTAGTTTGATATAGAACTGTGGCGCTAAATGCCAAAGCGACTTGTGTCACCGGCCTATAAATAGTGCCTAATATTACTTTTCTACGGTTGCGATCGCCACAACTTTTGTAGTCGGGGGCTTTCCTCGAGGAATAATCTTTGAGGTAGTTGTGATCTCGCTAGCGTCCACGCCCAGCGTGATCAAATATGCCTTAATTGCTTTGGCTCTCTTTTTAGCTAACGAACGCACAAACTTATCAGGTACTCCAGGCAATCTGCCGGCGGTTGCTTGCACCTCAAATGATGCAGCCGAATCGGACTTCTTTACTAGCTTCTTCAATTTTGCCTTTGCACTGGTACTCAGGTTATAAGTACTAGTTGAAAAGCCTAATTTCAATTTGTTGCGCACTACAACTGAATTTGTCACCTCTGGTTCTGCTTCCAGAGTTTCGACAAGAAACAAATGTATGGTTGCTTCTTTCTGAATGTTGTAGTCAGAAAGCGTCTTACCGTCCTCTAGAACTTTTCCTGCAAACTTTAAAATTTGTTGATGCGGTGGTATTCCAGCCTTGTCTTGAACTTTTTGCTTAACATTTTCAATCGTGTCAGAAGGCTCTACATCTAAAGTTAGGGTGTCCCCGACATTTATCTTTATAAAGATTTGCATTGCATTTGCCGGAGTTGCGGTCGCCATAATTAGGACCGACGCCAAAATGGTCGCTAACATAACCCGAGATCGACGCATGTTTTAAGGGTACGGGATTTCGGTGAATTATTGTCCCCACAAAAGCGCGAAACCGAGTCGTCCCGTTATAGGCGAGAGACCCGGTCCACTTTTAGCCACTTACATTGCGACTAACTCTTAAAATCTAAATCGTAATTCTGGGCTTGTCAAGCAAATGCCTGCCTGTGGATAAAGCTAGGCCTTTGTCTTGTAATTCTCCTAAATTCATTTGATGGCCAAAATTGAAATTGAAATCTTCCAAGATGCGAATGGAAGCCAACCTTTCCTAAATTGGGCCGATAGAAAGTTAAGTGATTCACAGTTTGCGGCCTTGGATGCAGCAATAGCGAACGTACTAGCTGAGCAAGGTTCACAAATCCTAGGCACAGCATGGCTGAAATCACTGGGTAAGAATCTTTTCGAGTTCAGAATTCGACACACTGCTTCTCAAATAGTTAAAGATTCCTCACCAAACCCCAAATCAGAAGGTGAGCGCAACAAGATCTTACTCAGAGTATTCGTAGCATTTCCCAGCCAATCTCAAGTGCTTATTCTGCACGGATACGACAAGGGATCGGATGACTCTAGGTCCAAGCAGCAGAAAGAGATTGCAATCGCTCGAGCCCGACTCAAGCAATGGAATATGCAGTCAGGCAAACGTATTTGATATTATGTGTTATTACACATAACTTTAGAAAGGGTGAAATCATGACAAAAACATGGAACGAGTTCTCATCTGCGCGCATCTCAAAGATGTCACGCAAGGATTTGGAGTTTCACGAATTACTTAGCCAGCAGTATCAAATTGCCACCCAGATTCTCGGCGCTCGCAAGAAGCGCGATCTCACCCAATTAGAACTGGCCCAGCTCTCCGGGGTTCAACAGGCCGACATAAGTCGCATTGAAAACGGCCAGAGTTTCCCAACTACCGAAACACTTGCAAAGTTGCTTCTAGCGCTACAGGCCAAAGTCAAGATTGAGCTAGTTAGTTAGTAGCCCCAGAAAGCGCGAAGCCAGGCATTCCCACATTGGCAAGAATCCTGGCTCACTTTTAGGGCCCTACAGGGGCCCTAACAACTCCAATTATCAGATATGGATTCTCCATTGTCAAGCACTTATCTCCCTGTGGAAAACTAAAACTTTTCACTGTTGCTTATAAGTAGATTCTTCAGATGCCGTTTAATACCTATATTGATGAATCTGAGCGATCCAATTATCTGCTGGTTGGTGTTAATGTTCCACATTCCAAAATCCACCCAATACGTCAAGTCATGCGTGATCTAAGGACCGCGGATTCGCTGCATATTCACATGTATCGAGAATCACGAGGTCGACAGCAACATATTGCTCAAACAATTACCTCATTGCAAATTTCTGCTTGGATAATTTCTGTCTCAAGCCAGACGGCAAGAGATCCGATGGCTCGGAATTTAGCTCTACAAAACATTGGGCAATTGGAATCCATGCGAGATTCAAGACTAATTACCCTTGACTACATAAACCGCCATCGTGCCGACAACTCAATTCTGCGAGAAATAGCTCAAAATTCAGACTTTCAATTCCCCCATTACCGCCACATGAACTCCCGGCACGAACCACTACTTTGGCTGCCAGACATCATCGCTTGGTGTTACGGTCGCGGCGGCACTTGGCGAGATGCAGTTGAACCGCTGGTCACCGAAGTTATCGAGCTCTAGCCCTTTGGCACTAATGCCAAGATGCGCGCTGGGCTTCCCGAACCATCCACTAACGGCAGCACTCCAATAAACACCAACGCTCCAGTAGCCGGCAAGCTCTTAAGGTTTGTTAAGTTCTCGATGTGCCAAACCTGCTTGGGCAGCGTCACATGCCGATGCACCGGAAAATCTAAATCCGCGCCTGGATCAATACCCAGAGTGTCTATACCAATGCCCACAACACCGCACTCCACTAAATAACTAGCCGCCTCAACACCAAAGCCCGGAAAGTGCAAGCCATCAGGTCCAGCGCCATAACGTTGCGGCTGATCATAGAGATCCTCCCAACCAGTGCGAAGTAAAACCACGCAGCCAGCTGGGATCACACCATGCTTTTCCTCCCAAGCTTTGACCGTTGCCAATTCCAACACCGCATCACCATTGCCATTGATATCAACCGATGCATCAATTACCACTGCCGGACTAATCAAGGTCTGCAATGGCAGATCCGTCACAGCCTGGCCACCTTCAGCAAAGTGATTTGGCGCATCCACATGAGTGCCAC
This sequence comes from Candidatus Nanopelagicales bacterium, assembly GCA_036796575.1. GTDB lineage: Bacteria > Actinomycetota > Actinomycetes > S36-B12 > UBA5976 > UBA5976. The sequence goes on from DAIRCR010000003.1 coordinate 371,832, forward strand.
TGTGCTCAGACAGATGCACCCGCCGTGCGAAGTTGCCATCATGCTTCACGGTCTCGACAACTTCAGCAAAAGGCGCAGCCTCTCCCGGCCACATCACAGTCTCAGGACCTAACGGTAGTGTCAGGTCCACAACCGTGTACTCAGGGAAATTAATCACTCGGCATAATCTTCAGAAGCCGGTTCAACTAATCCGAAGTACTCAGCCAGCATTCGAACCCGTGACGGACGCTCACGCCTTCTCTGGCCATATCTGCCCACATAAACACCCATTGAGTACCAGAAGAAACCCTTTTCCCATAAAAACGGCATACCTGGAAAAGTTCTCATAGCCCAGAACTGCCCATCTATCCGGTCATAAATGATCGCTTCACGCTTGTTAACAACTAGCCAAGACTCAAACGGATGTTCTTCCATGTACTCATAGGCATATTCCAGATACTCCTCTTCGGAAATCTCGTCGATGTCTCGCCACCCACTGCGCATTCGCACGTGAGCCTCGATGGCCAGCTGATCTTCTTTAAAGTCCAAGTTAACTCCCTGTTGCAAATAAGAGTAAAGCCCCCAGCAACATTTGGGAAGACCTAATCAATAGGTAAATCAAGGTGATTTCTTCCAGCTCAAAACCGAGCCTGACCAGGTTTGGACCTGCAGGTTAAAGCTATTGCGACGTAACTTTAGACCTTGGCTTAAAGCCCTGCTCTTTTAAGGTCACTTTAGTTTTGATCTTGGACTTAGACACCCCAAGGGAAATCAAATACTTAGAAATCGCTTTTGCGCGCTTTGTAGCAAGAGTCTTAACATAACTTTCAGGCACTCCCGAAATTTTGCCAGCACTTCCCGTAATTTTGAAGCTAGCCTCGGTGCCACTTTTTGCAACCATTTTTCGCAAGGATGCCTTTGCTGATTTTGTCAGTTTCGAAGACCCATTTGCAAAAGCCATTGTCTTTGAAATCTTCAATGAAGTTTCATTGCTTGATGTTTCCGGTGATGTTGAATCCTCCATAACAAGATGAAGTGTTGATTCCTTCTGGATGTTGTAATCAGATAACGTACGACCATCCTCAAGTTGCTTTCCAGCAAACATCAGAATTTGTTGATCTGGCGGAATTCCTTCTTTATCTTGAATTTTTGCCTTTACGTTTTCAACGGAATCTGAAGCCTCAACTTCAAGGGTTATCGTTTTGCCTGTAAGTGTCTTTACAAATATCTGCATGGCATTTGCGGGCACCGCAGTGACCACGATTAACAAGGAGGCAAGCACGGCAGAAATAAGAACTTTGAATCGATTCACGCTTTAAGTTTAGGTAGATAGCAGTATTAATTGGCAGATTAGGCAACATTTATATAGTCCGGTTCAAAACAGGTCTAAATCCCTCGTGAGTTAACCTAAACCCATGGCGCGCAGGGTAACCGACTTGGAATCGGCAAGTAAAAAGCTTGCTAAAGCCAAACACATTGATCCAGCAATAATCATCGGCCAACCAAGCAACCCACAACGCCTTGGCCCCATCGACCAAAACTGGGAAATCGGATCAATCACAAAAGTCTTCACCGCATTACTGCTGGCCCAACTCCACACCACCAACCGCCTGGACCTGACTGCGCCCATTGCCCAATACCTGCCCGATTCCCTAAACCTGCCAGCAAACTTTGATCAAATAACGTTTGAACACCTTGCCACCCACAGATCAGGATTACCCAGACTGCCAGCTGGAATGAAACTTCTAGGCAAAAGCGCAATGGATGATCCTTATGCCATCTTTAACCAAGACCGCATCTATCAAGCCATCCAAGAAACCAAACTCAAACGCCAGCCCGGCACAAAATCCCCGCGCTATTCAAACTATGGCTTTGGCTTACTTGGCTTTGTTATGGGCAAAGCACTGGGCAGCACCTACAAAGAATTACTAACAACCCAGATCCTCACTCCCCTTGGCCTAACAACCGCAACCTTTAGCGACGAAGGCTTACGTGTTGGCCACGCAAGGAGTAAGGAAGTTGGACCATGGCATATGGATGAGTTCAACGGCATGGGAGGACTTCGCATGTCCCCTAATGATCTGTGGAAGTTCCTAACAATCTCACAGCAGCAAGATCACGAGCTCGCCCCCACATTCCAAGAAACCTTCAAGATTCGCTATCAAGCAAAGCGCTCAAGCATAGGCCTGGCCTGGATGTTCCTTAAGGACAACAAGATCGTCGGTCATAACGGTGGCACCCTCGGAGCCCGCACAGAAGCCTTCATCAACCTAGATACCAAGAACCAAGTAGTGGTCTGTGGTGACGGCAACGGTGGAACGTTTCCAGTTGCGATTGATTTGGTTAGAAGTTAACAGAGTTCTTGCATCTTGGGAATTGATTGCAGCTAAGAAAAGCCGCATATGGTCTTCCTGAGTTCTTACTTACTCCAGCCGGCCTCAAAATCATTTCCCCATGACATCCTGGAGAATCACAACTGTCACCTTCTTTAATGGCGGTTCCGTCAGATTTCACGCGCGGAGGACGATTGCCTGTTGACCTTTGAAGCAAGTACTCATCTGTAATGCTTTTTGCGAAATCTGGGGATTCAATTCTCATCATGATCTCAGATGCATTCTTGTGACTCAGAATATTCAATGATCCAACCCACACAATTCGCCCATCAATAACCGCAATCTTTTCGTGCATTTTTGGAACGGTGCGCAATTCCTTGAAGATGTCTTCGAGCTGATTATGAATTCCTTTTGCTTCTTCAAAATTAGCCTTTTCTGACACGGGCTTGGTCAGGCAGATAAGTTCAACATTTGCATCACTTAACGACCTCAGGACCGGAATCCAGCGGTCGGTTCCTTGAGAAGTACTAAATGGACTTGCAAGAAACAGTTTGCTCTTTGTCGCCGCTAAGTCTCTATTAAATGCTTCGTAAAATCCCTGGCCGGTAAACCATGAAATCGATCCTTTACCACTTGTAGGCGTAGGAAATTCTCTCGCCTCTTTATCGAGCAAAGTTGATGCATCAACTACCGTCATGTTTGTCTTCATCGCATTGACTAAATGTGATATGAGAGCGCCACTATTCTGTTGCAGGGTTGGCATGTGCCCAATAACCACAACATGTTGCCGGGCGCGGCTAATTGCAACATTCCACATGGCGTTCGCACTTGCTAGCGGGTCAGGATTGCCTAGAAAATCTCCAAGCCCTGGTTCGGACGGCGAAGACACCTTGGTTAAATCAATAATGATCAAATCGCGCTCATTACCCTGAAATCTGTGAACTGTACTAATTCCACCTTTTGCATTTATGTCACCGGCTGTACTAACTAGATTTTCAATAAAAGATGACTGTTTCGCATATGGCGTGATTACCGCGAATGACTTTTCTGCTGTCGAATCGAATTGCCATCCATCTCGATACAGCTCTTCCACCATTGCTTTGGCGACTAATGCGTGCTCAACATTTCTGCGAGATTTACCATTTACCGTTGATGACTCAGGCTCTAGCGATGCTGTATCAACAAAGATGAATGCGTCATTTCCCCAAGGAGTCGGTTTATCGAGTTTTTCATTTACAGTTCTTAAGGTGTGCTCAGGGTAGAAATTTGTCGATATCAGGTCTGAAATTGGTTGGCGCATTCGATACTGATCTCTCAGGGCAACTAGTTGCTTTGATTCAGATCCCCTAACGATTACTCCCGACTTTGTGAATGGGTTGGCTGACATCAGTTCTTTAAGCATTTGATCATCGCTGGATTGATTTGATCCACCAAATGAACCAATTCTCACAATCGGTGGCAGCTGTCGGAAGTCTCCAGCAATCACAATCCGATCGGTGGCTAGTGAAGCAGCACAATAATAAAGTGGCAGAGGCAGCATTGAAGCCTCGTCTACAACTACAACATCAAATTTAAGTCCACTTAAATCAGCATCCAAAATAGTCTTAAATGCTGTGCATGCAACAACTCGTGCACGAGAAATGATTTGTCCCCGTTTGTTCTGCATTGCTTTATTGATTACTTCAATTTGATCTTGAAGTCGCGAAGAACTTTGCTCCAACTTGGGTATAGCTTGGATTTTCACTTCTGCATCACTATTTATTCTTAGCCATGCATTGGCGTCAAAGACTTTTCTCTCGGCGTCCTTCTCGCTTGCCTGAATCTTAGCTATCTCGCGATTCATCTCCAAGATCGAAGTCTCAGACTTTTCTTTGTCGCTTTGAGTTTTTACTAAATCCCGCCGAACGAAATCGGGATTCCTTGATCCTGATAAAAGCCTGGACATTCCACCCTTTTGCGAGACTGACTGAAATTCAGACTCTAGAGACCGTATCTTGTTTTCCACATTCACCAGAGTTTCACGCGAAGTAGCAACGTCTCGTTCTAGCTGGCTAATTTGAGATTTGGAATTCGAAATTGACGATGCATCTAACTTTGCCTTCTCGAAAGCTCTTCGCAGATCATTTAGGTCACTTAGATCGTTGCGAACCAAACCAAGCTCAAGACTCAACTTCGATATTTCTTCTTGTAATTCCTTAACTTCTCGCGCATAGATAACGTCCAGCTCAATGCTTGATCCAAAGTTTTCAACTAGCTCAGGCTTGACCATAGTGCCGATCCGTAACATGAAGCCATCTTCAAGTCCCGAATAATCAACATATCGCTCCAAGCACCTCTCTAGTGCTGTATCAAGTGCAAGGTTGGTATTTGAAACAAGCAACACCTTTAATCCAGAGTCAGCCAAAGCTGCAACGACGGAACCCATGGTGGTTGTCTTTCCTGTCCCAGGAGGACCCCAAATGTATGTAACAGAATTCTTCGATGCCACCTCGAGCGTCTCGCCTTGAAGCGAATTCAAGCCCTCCATATATTTCTTATCAGGAGAAATTGATTTCGCATCTGGATACTCAGCGAAACCAACTGAAGCTAAGGCAACTAAGTTTTCGAATGGAACTTCTTTAGACAAAGTCTCAATCTGTTTTTCCAAGAGAAAGAGTGGGTCACTAACGACCGTCACACGAGAGATACGCTCCCCTAGGTCATTTTCTAGCTCAAACAGGAATTTAGAATTTACCTCACCTAAGTACTTGCCCTTTGATGATGTAGTTCCAACCGTGAAGGAGATCTGCACACCCTCATCAGGAGGAAATCCCGTTAGATTCTCAAATTCATAGACATATCCGCCAGCTTGTTGCTTAACGAACTGCCCATTTATTGCTTCATTTGATTTATCCCCCTGTGACATTCTTCTTGCAATCTCAAGTTCTTTCTTTAGGGCTAGTGTTAAGTCATTTTTGAGGCTCTCGGCCCTTGGGGAAATCACTGTTTAACCTTATTAGCAACAAAAGTTAGGGTCAATAACTGTGTTTTGACCCAGCAAGCAATGAAGCCCTAAACGACAAAGACGGATTCCTGGTGATAGGCCAAGAATTCGATCTGCTCGCTTGAAAACGATCCAACATTAAGAACTTGAGGGATGCTCCATTTGTCAAGAACGTCTACGTTCAGATTTGGCGACAAAACCATCTCGCCTTTTGGCTGAAAGGTAATGAAACCTTTGTCGAACAAGTGGTCAACATGTGGTGCAAGCAGCAACCCATTGAAGCCTGAAAGTTTCTCGGAATCATTGGATTTGGACCAAGGTTTAATGTGACTTGCGCGAAGGTGCTTGATGTTCTTCACGCCAGTTACGCGGCAGTGATCTTCGATTTGTCGCACATTTGCTTTAAAAATTCCTTGCCCACGCCTTGCTTTAACTAATTGGATTTTTTCAAGATCTCCTTGTATTCCTTTTGCCTCGATCTCAAGATTGATTTGAAATTCGATCTCAACTGCGGAAACAGGAGAGAGTTCCTCGCAAATCAACTCAATATCTACTTGTGCAGTATTTATAAGAAGGATACCTAGTTCGTGTGCGATTTCTGTCAGGTATACGCCCTGGTTACCCTTTCCAATTGACCTCAAAGGCGCGTACTTTTCTGACAAGAGTGGTCTTATCTGATCCATCATTTTTCTAGGTTGAAATGGATTCGTTAGTTCACTGAACTCGACTTCGACGTACCATCCAACTTCGGACCAATTGCTTCCAGCATTTCGGAAGTCCGGCTTTGGAGCAGTAACCGCAGGAGATTGCACGATACCAATCGCCTTTATATAAGTGTCACAATAAGAAAAGATTATGTCTCCCGGCTGTACTTGCGACATCGTTTCATAAAAATAGTTATACCCGCCATCTTTTCGTGTCTTGGGAGACCACAAGAAGCCCCCATGTACTTCAAACTTGTACGTTTGTTTCTGATTAACCCACCAGTAGTTCATTTGTATAGCTTGTCACAGGCCATACTCGTTTCTCGCTGTTTAGCTTCCACTAACCATTCTTCAGTAAGTGACTCTGCTTGCTTAAGTACTGTGTCTATGGCTAGCAGTGAGAAGTCCGGCGGGTATCCATACCTGTCAAGAATGTCGCGAACAAGCACCCGGAGCTCTGCTTGTGTTGACTCGCGGATTGACCAGTCAACCTTTATGTTTGCTCGAACCTTTTTCGTCAGTTCCTGGGCCAATTGAACCAATACTTCGTGCTGCATGGTGCGCACAGCTTCTTCGTTTGATTCCAGGGCGTCATAGAAGGCAACTTCATGATCTGTTAAACCATCGGGATTACCGGCTGAGATTTGTTCGTTCATTTTCTTGGCCAGTGCTATCAATTCTTCAATCAGTTGCGCCGTTTCAATACTTCGATTTCGGTAACGAGCAAGCGCCACTTCCAGTAGCTCGGAATACTGTGCGTTACGAATAATGTTGCGAGAGAACTTGGCTTTGATTTGGTCCTTGAGCAGTCGGGCCAAGGCTTCTGCTGCCAAGTTACGTTCTTTCATGGCCCGAATTTCGTTTAAGAATGCATCAGATAGCAAACCAATGTTTGGTCGGTCTAATCCAGCCGCGCTAAATACATCAATCACACCTTCAGGAACGATTCCCTTGGCAAGTGCCTGCTTGATTCGTAGCTCACGCTCAGCATCGGAAATCTTCTTGCCACCCTGAGCCTTCTTGGTGAGCATTCCGCGAACTGCTTGATACAAAGCCACTTCTTCGCGCATTGGTTTAACGGTTTCCTGGCTGTTCACCAATGAATAGGCACTGGATAGTGCAGAAGATGCATCCGCGAATCGCTTTGAGCCGTCCTCAAGACCAAGCACAAAGTTGGCAATGTCCTTTAGGGCCTTTTGCGGGTGGTCTTTGAATCCCTCAATAGAGAGGCCATGTAACAAGTCACGGACTATTTGTAGTTTTTCCCAGAAAACACCGAGTGCTTCCTCAATGAATTCAACAGGCTGTCCCCCGGACTTTCCGCGTGTATAAGTACTGAGAGCTTCCTTAAGTTCAGTGGCAATGCCGATGTAGTCAACAACTAAGCCACCTTTCTTATCTCGGAATACTCGGTTAACGCGGGCTATAGCCTGCATCAAGTTATGGCCTTTCATTGGCTTATCCACATACATGGTGTGACAAGGCGGTGAGTCATACCCGGTAAGCCACATGTCGCGAACAATCACAATCTTTAACGGGTCATCCACATCGCGGAATCGGTTTTCTAAAGCCCGCTTTTGAACCGATGTATAGGCATGAGGTCGAATCTTTTCATCATCAGATGCTGAGCTATGGAAAATAATCTTTATTGCGCCCTTGCGGAAATCTGCGTCATGCCACTGCGGGCGAATCTTGATGATTTCATCAAACAAATCAACAGCAATGTGGCGACTCATTGCCACAACCATGGCCTTGCCATCCTCAAGCTCAGGAGCAGAGCATCGAGCTTCAAAGTGAGTCACAATATCCTGCGCAATTTGTTCCAAGCGAGGCTGCGCGCCAACAATTTGCTCTAATGCTGCCCAGCGAGCTTTTAGATTTGATGCAACTTGTGCATCTTCAGCATCTTCAGTCAGCTCCTCGGCCAACTCATTAAGCTCAGCTTTTGCATCATCAGGCAACTCCAGGGCAACCAGGCGAGATTCATAGTAAATAGGAACCGTGGCGCCATCGGCATTGGCCTGAACCATGTCATAAACATCAATCTCATCGCCAAAGACTGCGCGAGTATCTTTATCAGTGCTCGCTACAGGTGTGCCAGTGAAGGCTACGAATGTGGCATTAGGTAGTGCATCGCGCATGTGCTGGGCATAACCAACCTTGAACTTATCCCCGGCAATCCGAGCTGAAAAGCCATACTGAGAGCGATGAGCTTCATCAGTAAACACAAACACATTACGACGCTGCGTAAGAGCCGGGAATTCCTCTTCCCCATCCTCAATGGCAAACTTCTGAATAGTAGTAAAGAACACCCCACCACCTGGAATGTCTAACAACTCACGAATGTCCTGACGAGAGCCAGCTTTTTTGGGTTCCTGGCGCATTAGCGCTTTGGCATCCACGAAGGTTTCATAAAGCTGCTGGTCAAGGTCATTACGGTCAGTAACCACAACAATCGTTGGGTTTTTCAAGGCTTTGCTTGTGGCAAGCATCCCTGCAAGGCAAGCCATTTCATAGCTCTTACCGGCGCCTTGTGTGTGCCACATCAATCCACCACGGCCATCACCTGATTCAGCACTTGCCTGCAGAGCGCGTTTAAATGCTTTTTCAACAGCAAAGAATTGGTGGTACCCAGGGAACATTTTGTATGGCTTCACACCCGGAACAAAGATGCAGAAGTTGTTAAGGATGCTCAAGATGTTTGACTTAGCAAACAATCCTTCAAATAAAGTTTGGTCTTGGCCGAATTCCCCGTGTGGGTCTAATTCTTGGCCATCTATTGAACGCCAAACCATGAAGCGTTCCAAGTCAGCAGTTAATGAACCGGCTTTGGCCTCTACCCCATCGGCGATAACCAGAGCGACGTTGTAATAGAACAGTCGGCCAATCTGTTCTTTGTAAGTTTGTAATTGGTTAAACGCGTCGTGAATTGTTGTTTCACTATTAGATGGATTCTTAAGTTCAATAACAGCCAGTGGAATGCCGTTAACGAATAAAACAATGTCAGGAACCCGATTACCTAGGTCTTCTTGCTTTTCATGGTCATCAAGAATTGCCCGGAACTGATTAACTGCAGCCCAGTCATTGTTCTCAATGTTTTCAAAATCAATTAGTCGAACTAGTTCAGTTGTTTCGTCGCCATTTGCGTGACGCACTTGCTCCTGCATACCCTCGGTAAACCACTGATGAATTAGTTGATTAGCTTTCAGAATGTCCGTTTCACCTGGTGATTCGACACGCTGTCGAACTCTGCGAACCACATCTTTAGTTAGCAATGGATTAATGCGTGCAATCGCATCCTCAAGGCGCTCAGTAAGAATTACATCCTTGAAGGATTCGCGCTCAGGCCTTAAACCATTAGGTGCAATCTCAGGCCCAAATACATGAGTCCAACCAATACCACCGAGCCATTCAAGAACCTGAGTCTCGTATCCCGCTTCATCCAAATCCAGAAACACTATGCCTCCAGCAATTCAGCAGGGATTTCTAGTTCACCAGAGATTAGACGTGGAAGAAGTGAATCACGCAGAGAGATTAAAGTTTTGGTTTCAATTTCTCTTTGTGTTGCTAATTCAATGAACGTCCTAATAAGTTCAGAATAAGCGAACATTAGTTGCTTAGGAGGCATAATGATTCGTATTTGTGAGAATCCAGACTTACTCAAGTTTGCGAATACGGTTCCTATTGAGCTTTCATTTCTTAAAATAGGTCTGAGATTAAGCATGCAATTAAACACCCATTCACGAGACTCGAAATCACGCGGGATGATTGAATTAATCTGCTGATTGGTTTGACATGAATTGACCGCAAATCCTACAAGGCCAGCGGTAGCTATACATGAGACCATCGTTGAACCACTTGGGATGTTCTGGCTCTTTTGCGACTCAGTCCCTTTATGCGTTAAGTACCGGGCGGCTTCTATAACCAGGCTACCCTTGTGCAAATCTGGGATGGTTACGAAAGGCACATCACCATTCCAGTAATCGTCTACTTTTGTCGAAGGTGTCTTACCCGTTGCAATGCGTCCTAATTCAGATATGTTTCCAGTTTTCCAACCACATGGTATTGGGCCAAGTTCACATTCTTCGAATGAGTCAGGGAACAAGGCAGCAGTTTGTGCATGCATACCCAGAGGCTGTTCACCGCGAGCCTTGGCATGTACGGGGTCGAAGTCAACAAACCACGACTTGAAAATGGTTTGCGCAATCTGCTCCAGTGTTGAGGTAATCTGCTGATTGACACGAATCTTTTCATCAATGCTGGAAAGAATCAAACAGATAATTCTCTGTATTGCAGGTGTCGGAATCGATACCCAGACGTTTTCGACTACATCCAAAGGAACTCTTCTAACTGTAGTTCCCGTCGAAGCATAGGCGATTTTTTCTCGCACATTTTTGACTCTTAAGATGTTGAAGAGGTACTCCGCTGTGAATTCCTGAGTTATGGGCTCGCCCTTAACTATGTCGCCAGAAAATATAAACGATTCGTAATCACTAATGTCGTAGGGCAGCAAGAATGGAGAACCTAGGACGCGCCCATCTTGTGTGATGTCAGTGGTCGCGATAAATAAATCACCAGGATGTGCACGGTGCTGTTCCTTGTAGGGTCCCGAGTATGGCTTTTCTCCGCCGAATTTGTAACCACCGCCTGCTTCAAAAGAATTTAATCCTATTAGCCCCACGTTTGACGATTCAAGATATTTGCCTAAGTATCCGAGTCCCTTGCTAAATCGAAAATAATCACCAATTCTTACTTCCCTAAACGCCATAACCAAGCGCCTTTAGACTCTTGCGTATTGTTGATTCCAGGCTGCTAGACGAATCGAGCTGCTCGCTTAGTTCAGAAGTTAAAGCCGCCATGCGCTCGCCAAAATCTACATCGCTTTCAGAATCATCAACTTCAGTTCCGATGTAGCGCCCAGGGGACAATGAATCACCACTTTTCGCAATGTCCTGGCGGGTTACAGAGGCGCAGAATCCATCGATGTTTTCATACTTGCCATTTGCCCAAGCTGTAAATGTCTCAGCAATCTTGGCTATTTCTTCATCACTGAACTCAATCTGAGTCCGTGAAATTGGAGTTCCTAGTTTACGAGCATCAATAAACAAGACTTGGCCTGGACGGTCATTCTTCCATTTGGATTTGTCTTTGTTAAAGAACCAGAGGCAGCTTGGAATCTGCACATTGAAAAACAACTGACCTGGTAAGTCAATAATGCATTCAATGACGTCGTCATCCAGCATGGCGGAACGAATAGAGTCATCCCCACCTTGTGCTGAAGTAAGAGTGCCGCGAGGCATAACAATGCCGGCACGCCCTATAGGTGCTAAGTGATGAACGGCATGACTCATCCATGCATAGTTCGCTGGACTCTCGCGTGGGACGCCGTACTTCTTCCAGCGCACATCATCTAACAGCTGCGCCTTTGGATAACTTGCGTTCTTGCCAAACGGCGGATTCATCATGATGTAGTCAAAGCGAACATCTTTATGTTGGTCTTCGGTAAACGTATCCCCGTGAGTCTTGCCTAAATCAAAATCAATTCCGCGGATAGCCAAGTTCATTGCGCACAAACGGCGAGTAGTTGGATTTGATTCCTGACCATAAATTGCAATTTGGCCCAACTTGCCACCATGCGCTTCAACAAAGCGCTCACTCTGCACAAACATGCCACCGGAACCACAAGCAGGGTCATACACTCGGCCCTTAGTTGGTTGAAGTACTTCAACAATCGTTCGCACGATTGAAGGCGTTGTATAGAACTGGCCACCTAACTTTCCTTCAGCATTAGCGAACTGCCCCAAGAAATACTCATACACCTGACCAAGAACATCCGATGCCTGGTCACGACCCTTGGCAAAACTAATCGTGCCAATCAGGTCAACAACTGCTCCTAAATCAGCAACTGGCAACTTTGCATTCGCATATGAACGCTCCACGATGCCCTCAAGCTTTGGATTCTCACGTTCAATTTCATAAAGTGCGTTATCAATGCGCAAAGCCAAATCTGCTTGCTTTGAGTTATCGGCAATTATTTGCCAACGAGAATCTTCCGGAACCCAAAAGACATTGACCTCGGTGTAATAGTCGCGAGTATCCAGCGCGTTGGCACGTGCCTTTTCATTTGGCTTGTACTGGTCACTCTTAGGGTCAGAGAACTTATTCTCAAGTTCAGTGCGACGTTCCTCAAACGAGTCTGAAACGTGCTTCAAGAACACGAGTCCAAGGACAATGTGCTTGTATTCAGCTGCGTCTAGATTCTTGCGCAGCGTATTAGCCATTTCCCAGAACTTCTTAAGTTCTTCGTCTGACAGCGCCATAATGAAACCCTCTGTTCCTCAAAGACAACCTTACTAGCCCTGCATTTGTCGATTTATTGTCGAATCCATCAAAGGCTCAAAAATCGTTGGCAGCAAGATGTACTTAAGAAACCATTCTGTAGCTCCGATAAATCCCAACAAGGGAAGTAATAGCACTTTGTCTTTCAATTCAACATAGATTTTCAGATCAAACTCGGTGTTTTCAACAATCGATAAACCTGTTACGGAGTGTAAGTACTTACCAGCTTCTATAGACATCTCTGATCCTGGAGAAATAGAAACATTGAGCTCTGCGTCCCATACTAATTTTGGCGACCCAGCGAGAACCAACTTTGGGTTAGCGACATGTTTGACCGAGTTTGAGGCCTGTTGAATCTGCCATAGAAAACTATTTACAAAAACCTTTTGTTCGGTATTGTCACGATTCATTTCTTCAACTAGATACACATAAGGCTGAACGGATCGAAGTTTATCCACCACCACTTGTTTCGGAGAACCAATTGCTCCTCTTTCAATTCCAGCAAGAAAGCTTTTCTCATCATTGCAGATTGGAAATTTCACATTTCCTTGAGTTTTTTGTAGATTATCTTGCAAAGTACATGCGAGAACTTGGGCGCTATACTCAAGAACATTTCTTGCAGAATGCATCCATGCATCAAAAAAATCATGCAAGTCAAAAGGTATGACCGTGAAATTAGTTACTACATAATTAAAGCGTGCTTCATTGTTAAAATGTGTTTCAAATTCCACAGGCCTTGACTGTAAATATGAGTCAACCGCTTTTTCAATTAGGCTCGTCCATCTTCCTAATTGATTAATCTCAAATTTTACTTCTTCGAGTTCTGGGATATCTATCACCGATTCATAAAAGTATTTCAATTCCGAAAATTCCTAACCAAAACAGGGCTCCTGAGTTGCCTCAGAAGCCCTGTTTGTTGCTTATTTGCTATTAGCTGCAGCCGCTTGTGCTTCCGCAACCTTCACATACGTAGCAGGAACCTGCTGGGCGCATCTTGATGCCACAGGTCATGCAAAGTGGTGCATCTGAGGTTTTGCCGGTGATCTGCTCAAGTAGTTCCGCACTTGAGTGTGCATCGCCGGTGCCACGTTCGGAGGCTGGCACTGCTGCGCGTGTTGCCTGCATGTCAGCCTTTGGGGCTGCTGCTGGGGCTTCGGTGTCAGCAAAGCTCATTGCGGATAGTTCTGCAGTTACTGCTGCTGCAATTTCTGCAGTTGGAGCTGGTGCTTGGTCGTATCCGGCAACTTGGGCGGCGCGCTCATCAGCTGTGAAGATGCTAAGTGCTTCGCGCTTTTCGTATGGCAAGTAATCCAAAGCCAGGCGACGGAAGATGTAGTCCATCATGGACTGGGCCATGCGGATGTCCTTATCATCTGTCATACCTGCTGGCTCGAATCGCATGTTGACGAACTTGGAAACAAATGCTTCCAGTGGCACGCCGTACTGCAATGCAATCGAGATTGCTACTGAGAAGGCATCCATTACGCCGGCAAGAGTTGAACCCTGCTTGCCAAGCTTTAGGAATACTTCGCCTAGTTCGC
>DAIRCR010000004.1:0-72747 GCA_036796575.1 Candidatus Nanopelagicales bacterium
TTCAAACTTTCCTAGATCAAGCAGTTGATCTAGATGACGTTATGAATCGAACCGTACGGTTGTTGTCGCAACTTACTAAGCAGGTTGCACTGGTTCAATACCCATCACTTGGGAGAAGCTCAGTTCGACATATTGAATTAGTAAGTTCAGGCGGCACCCGACTCTTGTTAATTCTGATAGCTGACACTGGAAGAATTGAACAGCGCACTGTTGACGTCATGCATAAAGTTTCAGATGATTTTTTACATGACCTGCGGACTCGACTAAATGTTGCTCTTGATGGTCAGTTATTCACCGATGTACCCGATCGAGTAGTTGGACTGGCTGATCACTTTATTGCGGAGTTCAAGCCAGCAGTTAATACAGTTGTGGCGACGATTCTGGATGCGGTCGTTTTGCAAAATGAAGAACGTGTCGTTGTTGGTGGCACATCCAACTTGGCTCGTGTTGGTGAAGACTTCACAACCGCAGTTGGACCGGTACTTGAAGCACTTGAAGAGCATGTAGTTCTACTCAGATTGTTTGGTGAAGCCGCCGCACCAGATTCTTTAACGGTTCGAATTGGTCACGAGAATCCAGTTGAAGAATTGCAGCGCGCATCTGTTGTAACAGTTGGTTATGGCTCTGGCGAACAAGCGCTTGCAACCATGGGAATTCTAGGTCCTACTCGAATGGATTACGCAGGCTCAATGGGCGCGGTCCGTGCAGTTGCTAAGTATGTTGGCCAGATTTTGAAGGATCAGTAGCAATGACTGACTACTACAAAGTTTTAGGTGTTTCGCGCGAAGCAACCCCGGAAGAGATTAAGCGCGCTTATCGCAAACTAGCTAGAGAGTTGCACCCAGACGTAAATCCGGGCGCCGAAGCAGGGGAGCGCTTCAAAGAAGTAACTTCCGCCTATGAAGTTTTGTCCGATCCACAAAAACGCGAAATGTTTGATCTTGGTGGAGATCCATTTTCTTCTGGCGGTGGCTTCAATTCAGCCGCAGGCTTTGGTTTCGGAGACATCGTTGATGCATTCTTCGGTGGTGGCGGACAGCGCGGTCCTCGATCTCGTAAACGCCGTGGCCAAGATGCCTTAATCAGACTTCAAGTAACGCTAGACGAGGCAGCTTTTGGATCAACCCGAGAGTTTGCGGTTGATACAGCAGTTACTTGTAACTCGTGTGAAGGCGAAGGTACTTCCTCAGGTGCAAGCATTGTTAATTGCACAATGTGTGCTGGCCGTGGTGAAGTCCAGTCAGTTCAAAAATCTTTCTTGGGTCAAGTCATGACTTCGCGACAATGTCCGCAGTGTCAAGGTTTTGGTTCACTTAACCCTCATCCTTGTGCCGAATGTGCCGGTGATGGCCGAGTTCGAACTCGCAGCACTTTATCTGTTCAGATTCCACCAGGCGTTGAAGGGGGCACTCGGATCCAGATGACTGGTCAAGGTGAGGTTGGACCAGGCGGTGGACCTGCTGGCGATCTTTACGTTGAACTAATTGAATTGCCACATCCAGTTTTCCAGCGCAATGGTGATCAGTTGCATGCAACTATGTCGCTGCCAATGACAGCCGCCGCCCTTGGCGCAACTATGGAACTTGAAACTTTAGATGGCATTGCGCCAATCCACATCAAACCTGGTACTCAATCTGGATCAACGGTTACTTTGCGTGGTCAAGGTATGCCACGACTTAGAAGTTCTGGTCGAGGTGACCTGGTTGTGCACTTAGAAATCCTTACGCCAAGTGGCTTGGACAAAGCGCAAGAAGATTTGATCAGGCAATTGGCAAGTTTGCGAGGAGAAGAAACTCCTTCGGCACAATTGCACGAACAATCCTCGAGCTTGTTTGGAAAACTTAAGGATGCGTTTACAACCCGATGACTGCTGCAGAATTTCTAGTTAATCCAGGTGAGATCTCAATAGAGACCAAAACCTTCACACTCGATGGTGATGAAGGTCGACATGCTGCAACCGTGAAGCGGATGCGTGAGGGTGAAGTTATCCATTTATGTGATGGCCAAGGTACCCGAGCAATCGCCACTGTCGTGAAGGTGCACAAGCACAGTCTGGATCTAACAATCGATCAATTTACTTTTGAAGATGCGCCAGAACCAAGATTTGTTGTAGTGCAAGCACTTGCCAAAGGTGAGCGCGCAGAGTTGGCTGTTGAAATGCTTACTGAAGTTGGCGCTGATGCGATCATTCCTTGGCGTGCTGAGCACTCGATCGGCAAATGGGATTCCGTTGAAAAAGGTTTGGAAAAGTGGCGTCGTACTTCTCGCGAATCAGCCAAGCAATCTCGTCGCGCTTGGATTCCAGAAATTTCCAATCTGAAGTCGACTGCAGAAGTTTGCGAACTAATGTCTCAAGCCCAAAGTGTTTTTGTATTGCATGAAAGTGCTGATCAAGCGTTAGCTGCATGTGCAATTAGAGAGCAAGGAACCATAATGATCGTTGTGGGTCCAGAAGGTGGCATCTCTCCTGATGAACTAGCTGCCTTCTCAGCAGCTGGAGCCCGCGTGGTGCACATGGGTGCAAGTGTTATGCGCACGTCAACTGCAGGCGCCATAGCTGTCGGTGGATTACTAATGCGCAGCCAGCGCTGGTCTTAGGTACATGGAAACTGTGAGTAGGTTTTTATGAGCACCGTTGCAGATTGTTTGTTTTGCAAGATTTCATCCGGCGCAATTCCAGCAGATGTTGTTTTGGAATCTGATTCGGCAATTGCGTTTCGTGACATTGATCCAAAAGCTCCGACTCACGTATTAGTGATTCCAAAGAGTCATTACACGGATGTAACTGACTTAATGGTGCACAACGCACCTTTGGCTAGCGAGCTCTTGACCTTGGCTACGAAAGTGGCAGAACATCAGGGCCTTGCTAAGGGTTACCGAATTGTGACTAATAACGGCGAAGACGCTGGTCAGTCTGTTGCACATGTGCATTTTCACGTTCTAGGCGGCCGTAGCCTGTCTTGGCCTCCGGGATAGCCGACTCGGACTTCTAGTTTCTGCCATAGAATTAGGTCAAATGACAGTTTCTGCCTCGCCATCCCACACAGTTGTGATTGTGCCGACTTCCACACCTATGGTTTCGGTTACTGGCGCTCGTGATGAGCTAATTCGAGTAATTGAGAAGTCTTTTGCTGACTCGGTAATTTTGGTACGCGGCAATGAAATCACTATTGATGGCCCAAAACCAAGCGTTGATTTAATCGAAACGTTGATTTCTGAAATGTTAGTAATGCTGCGAACCGGTCAGGGTTTAACACCAGAATCTGTTGAGCGTTCAATTTCAATGCTTCGTTCAGATGTGCGCCCAGCTGACGTATTAACTGCAAACATTATTTCGAGTCGGGGTCGTACGATTCGGGCCAAAACTTTGAACCAAAAACGATATGTTGACGCAATTGATGAAAACACCATCGTTTTTGGAATTGGTCCGGCTGGAACCGGTAAAACTTATTTAGCAGTGGCTAAAGCAGTTCAAGCACTGCAAAGCAAACAGGTAACCCGAATCATTTTGACCAGACCAGCCGTTGAAGCAGGCGAGCGCTTAGGTTTTCTACCAGGAACCTTAAGCGAGAAGATCGATCCATACCTTCGCCCACTTTACGACGCACTTCATGACATGGTTGACCCAGATTCGATTCCTCGCCTTATGACAAGCGGCACAATTGAAGTCGCACCTTTGGCTTACATGCGCGGTCGTACCTTAAATGATGCATTCATTATTTTGGATGAAGCGCAAAACACTTCTGCAGAACAAATGAAAATGTTTTTGACCAGACTTGGATTTGGATCCACCATGGTCATCACTGGTGACGTAACTCAAATCGATTTACCTACAGGCACCGCAAGTGGATTAAGAGTTGTTCGAGATATCTTGACCGATGTCGAAGACGTAGCATTTTGTGAATTAACTTCAACAGATGTGGTCCGACATAAATTGGTAGGTCAGATCGTTGATGCTTATGGTCGATATGACGAAAAGCGCGCTTCCCAAGATCAGCGTCCAGATCGTAGGAACTCATAATCATGTCGATTGACGTAAACAATGAATCTGATTTTGAAGTAAACGAACTAGAAATCTCCTCGCAGGCCCAGTTCGTTCTTCGTAGTTTGCACATTAATCCGGCAGCAGAGTTATCAGTGCTGTTAGTAGATGAAGTTGCCATGGCTACCTTGCATGAGAAATTCATGGATGAGCCAGGAGCAACAGATGTTTTGAGTTTTCCAATGGACGAACTTCGTGCCGGAACTCCTGATCGGGTAAGTGAAGAAGGAGTTTTGGGAGATGTTGTGCTGTGTCCAGCAGTTGCAGCTCGCCAGGGCGAACAAGCTGGTCACAGCCTGGAAGTCGAGTTACGACTTTTACTGACGCATGGCATATTGCATCTGCTGGGTCATGATCACGCTGAACCGGAAGAGCACAAAGTTATGTTTGGATTGCAGGCTCAGTTACTTGCGCAGTGGGAAGGTGAGCGTAATGCTCGGGACCTAGCATGAGTCAAAACACACTTCTTCTGATTTTGGCCTCGCTCATGGTGTTGTTTGCGGCAATCTTCGTAGCAACTGAAACTGCCTTGGCTCGCGTCAGTAAAGCAACGATTGATCAGCTTCGCAAGGATGGCAGCAAGCCTGCTGCGCGCCTGAGCAAGCTTTTGGATGATCGCGCTAAGTATGTGAATTCACTTATGTTTGCTCACTTAACACTGTCGACAATTGCAATTGTTTTGGTCACAACTGTGTCTTTGGATGTTTTTGTCGACAACAATTTAGCTCTAGTCACTTCATCCGCTGTCATGGTATTAGTTGGTTACATCGTGCTTGGTGTAGCTCCACAAACTTTAGGTCGCCAAAGAGCAGATAAAATTGCGCTTGCAACCGTGCGCCTATCGCGAATGATTACCGTAATCTTTGGACCACTTTCTCGAATCTTTATTTTGGTTGGAAACGCCATTACTCCAGGACAAGGCTTTCGGGAAGGTCCGTTCTCAACGCAAGCTGAATTGCGCGAACTCGTTGATATGGCTGGAGCCGACTCTGTCATCGAAGATGATGAGCGCCAAATGATTCATTCAGTTTTCGAACTAGGTGACACGATTGCCCGCGAAGTTATGGTTCCACGAACTGAGATGGTGTGGATTGAAACCCACAAGACGCTTCGTCAAGCCATGTCACTTGGACTGCGCTCTGGATACTCCCGCATTCCGGTTGTAGGAGAGGGAATAGATGACATTGTCGGCGTTGTCTATGTCAAAGACATTGCACGTCGCGTATTCGAGCATCAAGAATCACAAACTACTGAGCGAGTCTCAGACCTAATGCGTCCGGCCTTCATGGTTCCCGATAGTCGTAGCGTTGATGAGTTACTGCGCGATATGCAAAGTGCCCGAACTCACTTAGCTGTATTGGTAGATGAGTACGGTGGCACCGCGGGACTTGTCACAATTGAAGACGTCATCGAAGAAATCGTTGGTGAGATTTCAGATGAACACGATGTACTCGGTCCTGACATTGAAGAGTTAGCAAATGGCGAATACCGGGTCAGCTCGCGACTGCACATAGATGACTTGGCTGAACTATTGGAGATCGAAATTCCAGATGAAGGAGTAGACACTGTCGGTGGCCTAATGGCCAAGCGACTTGGTATTGTTCCAATTCCAGGCGCAACAGTTGAGATAGATAGCTGGATGCTCACGGCAGAGTCAACAGCAGGGCGCCGCCACCGAATCGATACCGTAGTTATTTCTCGGGATACATTTGTTGCTGACTCTGAAGAAGAATCAAATGAGTAATTGGAATCCAGAAGACGACAAACTCGCAGTTCTTGCTAAAGGTGCACGCTCCCGTATCCAGGCCAAAACCGGTGCAGCACTTCGTGATGAAACTGGCAGAACCTATGCCAGCGCCAATGTTTCTGTTGGGTCGCTTGAGTTATCGGCAGTAGAAATGGTTGTGGCACAAGCGGTGGCCTCTGGCTCAACTGGAGTTGAGTCAGTTGTTATTTCTCCACAAAGTGAATTTAGAGTTTCAGAAACTGATATCGAATTGGTTCGGGTATTTGCGGGTGCAGGTATTCCAATACATGTCGTAGATGAAGCCAGCAGGCCGGTCGATACCCGATTAACGTGACTGGTTCAAACTTAGGCTCTTCAATCGGAATCGCTTCTTCAAAAAATGCCAGACAAATGGCCGTTGTTTCGGTTTTACTGGCATGTGTTCTGTTTAGTACCAGTGCAACGGGCAGAGCATATTTAGATTTTCCAGGTAGCAGCATTTCAGTTGGGGCTTGGCGAGTATTTCTTGGCGGAATTGGGTTAGCTGCATATGCTGCAATTCGCTATGGCACTTCGGGTTTACGCCGACTCGTAAAGTTACCTGTTGTTTGGGTGATGGCTTTTGCGGTACTTGCTTATCAAATATCTTTCTTTATCGGCGCAGCTCGAATTGGAGTGGCGATGGGAACTCTTGGAGCACTGGCAACTGCACCATTTTTTGCTGGAGTTCTAGGTTGGATAGTTGGAACCGGAAAGCCATCTACTATCTGGGCAGTATCGACAGTTATGGGCGTGATTGGCTTGGCGCTAATCACTGGTGTGAGCGAAGTCCGTGACAATCTGGGATTCTTCGCAGTATTCATTTCTGGAGTGATGTATGCAGTGTTTACGGTCTTTGGGGTTCGCCTTACACGCACACATGATGTGACCGGTGTGGAAGTTCTAGGTGCGGCTTTTGGTATCGGAGCTGTGCTATCTCTTCCGATTGTTTTGTTCACGAGTGCTTGGGTGAATAGTGCCCTCTTAATTGGTTTTGTACTTTACATTGGACTCGCAACAACTGCCCTTGGTTACATCCTGTTTGGAAATGGTTTGACTCATTTAAGTCCTGGGACGGTATCGACATTGACTTTGGCTGAACCGGTGCTGGCGACTCTAATGGGTGTTTTCATCCTGGGTGAAGCGATGAACCTTCGTGGCTGGATCGGCTGTGGCGTGATTATTGGAGCACTTGCTTTACTGGGTATCGTTGAATCACGGACACCAACTAAATCAAATCTGGAGACTTCTAATGCGTAGTGGTTTTGCTTGCATTGTGGGCCGTCCAAATGTTGGAAAGTCGACGTTGACTAATGCCTTAGTAGGGCAAAAGGTTGCAATCACTTCAGATCGTCCACAAACTACACGGCACACAATTCGTGGCATAGTCACAAAGGCCGAAGGCCAATTGATCTTGATAGACACTCCTGGGGTCCACAAACCAAGAACTCTGCTTGGCGAAAGACTCAATGCTTTAGTTTCAGATACTTGGTCTGAAGTTGATGTCGTTGTTATGTGTTTTCCAGCCAATGAGGCAATTGGACCTGGCGATCGTTTTATTGCAGAGCAGATAGCTGCGATACCTCGGGTTAAGAAAGTTGCGGTTGTTACCAAGATTGATACGACCGACAAACAGGCCGTTGGCGAGCAACTTTTAGCGGTTCAAAAACTAGGTCAAGAAATTGGTATTGACTGGGCTGAGCTAGTGCCAGTTTCTGCAGTTGCCGACAATCAGGTTGATCTACTAAGTGACTTACTTATGGGAATGTTGCCAGAAGGTCAGATTCTTTACCCTGACGGTGAACTCACAGACGAACCAGAACTAATCATGATCGCGGAATTGATTCGCGAGTGTGCGCTTGAAGGAGTTCATGATGAACTACCTCACTCAATTGCGGTAGTAATCGATGAGATGGCAATGCGCGCTGATCGACCTGAAGATAAACCACTTATGGATATTTATGCCTTGATTTATGTGGAGCGGGAAAGTCAAAAGCACATTGTTATTGGCAAGGGCGGCAGTCGCTTAAAGGAAGTTGGTACCGAAGCCCGCATTGCAATCAGCAAAATGCTCGGGGTTCCGGTATTTCTCGATATTCGCGTGAAGATCGCTAAGGACTGGCAACGCGACCCTAAGCAGTTATCTAGATTAGGTTTCTAGCTTTTCTTTTCTTGACTGCGTTCAATTTCTGCAAGTTCCGGGATTAATTCGTAACGTTTTCCATACGTATCAAGCAAAGCAACTAAAGCTGCGGCAACGGGGACCGAAACTATGGCTCCAACTGCGCCGAATAGATTGGCAAATACTACTACAGATCCAAATGCCACAGCTGGATGAATGTCCATTGTGATTTTACTCAACCTTGGAGAGAGTAAATAGTTCTCGATCTGCTGATATACCGAAGCGAAGATGATGATAAAGACTGCATTCATCGGGTTATTGAATACCGCAAAGAGTACTGGAATCAGGATTCCGATGTAGGTACCAATAGTTGGGATGAATTGGCTGGTAATGCCGGTAATCAAACCCAATGGCAACCAATAGGGCAAACCGATTGAAGCAAAGAAAATTGAGTGAGCTGTTGCTGATGCGAGTGCTAAAAGTAATTTAGAAACTACAAAGCCACCAGTTTTCTTTACCGTAATATCCCAAGTCGTCACGATAACTTTTTGCGCACTCGGCTTCATGAGTGCTCCTATCTGCCGCTTTAGACGGGGCGCATCTGCCGATAAATAAAATGAGAACAATGCCAGCGTCAGTAGTTGAAATAATCCACCAACAATTCCTGACAATATGCCTACAAAGCCGCCGGCAAAGTTACTTGCCCAGTCAGCTATCTGGGCTGGCTGAATATTAAGTTGATTTATCAACGTATCTGGATTTAAGTTTTGATTAAAGGTCGTATTGATCCATTTCGTTACATCAGTAACCAAAGTTGGTAAATCTGAGATTAACGATGATGCCTGCGCGAAGAGAATGCCACCAAATAAGGCGATAAATGCTGCTGCAATTACCGTGATACCTAGCATCGTTAATCCGGTTGCTCCGCCTCTTTTCATGCCTCGCGCGGAAAGGGCAGAAACTCCAGGTTCCATGGCAACTGCAAATAACAGTGCCAGGAGCAGTAGGAGAATAAAACTTACATTTTGTTGAAAAACCCACAGGCCCAACAACGCGGCTGCAGTGAAAAGAATTAGTGTACGAAAGACCCATTTGATAGATGCTTTATCAAATCCTGTTACCCGAATTGGTTCATTTGGTGGAGTAGTCATAAAAAGAGGTTACCTGACCAACACTTCACCTATGGGCGTGACACCATAGACCTATGCCTAGTTATCGCGCCGAAGCAATCGTTTTGCGCACTCACAAATTGGGCGAAGCTGATCGAATCATCACACTTTTGACCCGTGAACGAGGAAAGATTCGAGCTGTTGCTAAAGGAGTTCGACGGACAAAAAGTAAGTTTGGCGCTCGTTTGGAACCGTTTAGTCGCGTTGATTTATTGGTATTCGAAGGCAAGAGCCTCGACATCATCACGCAAGCTGAGTCGCTAAATGCTTATGGCCAAGACTTAGCTCTTGACTACTCACTGTGGACTGCAGGACAAACAATGTTAGAGACGGCAGATCGTCTCACATCAGAAGAATCGATTTCAGCAGAGGCGCAATACTTGCTGTTGGTTGGAGCGCTTAGAACTTTGGTATCCGGAGAACATGCTTCCAGCTTGGTTTTGGATGCTTATCTACTTCGGTCACTTTCCATGGCCGGATATTCTCCAACACTTAACGCTTGTGTGATTTGTGGCGTCGCCGGAACCCAACCCTTCTTCCATGTATCAACTGGAGGGGCATTGTGCGTAGAGCATCGAGTACCTGGAAGCGTGGCTCCTCGGCCAGAGTCGTTCGAGTTAATGCAAGCGCTAATGACAGGGGACTGGGAAGCGGCCGATATCTCTCTAGCCAAAGACCGTAACGAGGTATCTGGCATTGTGGTCGCGTATGTGCAATGGCATTTAGAGCGGGGCCTGCGATCATTGCCGTTAGTTGATCGGCAAGCCACCTGATTATGAAAGACTTAAACCATGTTGCTTAACCCACCGCCACATTCTTCCGGGGTTAAGCCACCAAAGATTCAGCCTGACTTAATTCCAAATCACATCGCTGTCGTAATGGATGGCAATGGCAGGTGGGCCAAAGAGCGTGGGCTACCTCGAACTGCTGGACATGAAGCTGGCGAAGCAAGTTTGATGGACTGCATATATGGCTCATTGGAGCTTGGGGTTAATTGGTTGTCTGCTTACGCATTTTCAACCGAAAACTGGCGACGATCTCCAGAAGAAGTTCGATTCTTAATGAACTTCAATCGCGACGTCATTCGCAGACGCCGTGACGAAATGAATGACATGGGAGTGCGCATCCGCTGGGCCGGTAGACGACCAAAGCTTTGGCGTTCGGTAATTGAAGAACTAGAGGCCTGCGAGAAGTTAACTGCAAAGAATTCAAAGCTAACGGTGACGATGTGCGTTAACTATGGGGGACGAGCTGAGATTGTTGATGCAGTGTCAGCTATTGCACAGCAAGTTGCAGACGGAAAGATTGACCCTAAGAAAGTTACTGAAAAAACCATTAAGAAATATCTTGATGAGCCAGATATGCCCGATGTAGATCTGTTTGTTAGATCAAGTGGGGAACAGCGACTAAGTAATTTCTTACTATGGCAAAGCGCTTATTCGGAATTTGTCTTCTTACCAACGCTTTGGCCAGACTTTGATCGCCGCCATTTATGGCATGCCTGCGAAATTTACGCCTCGCGGGATCGTCGCTATGGGGGCGCCGTTCCTAACGCGCTTCCTATCGATAAGTCACCGACACAAGATTGATTTTGCGACCCACAGGAAGCAAAACTCCTAATCGCATGCTTGACTTAGGTTATGGGCCAAGCAAATAAACCAAAAAAACCAAATCCAGCGGTTCCCGTGGTGACTCATTCTGCGCTTCGAAAGCGAGTAACTGACCTGAGTGCGCCAGCTTTGTTACGCATTCATGCGCTGCCAAAGTTTTTAGTACCTGGCTTGATTGCGGTCTTTATGCTGCTTGGCCTGTTCTTGCAAGCTCCTTATTCCGGCATTTCCCTAACTGTGGTGAGCGCTTTCATCGGTTGGCTTATGTACTTATCCTGGCCATTACTAGATTCAAAATCTAGATTGATTCGACTTATGGTGTTCTTGATTTTGGTTGCTGCAACTGCGATCAATTACGGCGCCTAACTTTTATGCTTGGCACGTTCCATGCAATTTGGACTTTTGACGTTTCCGATGCTGATTCCTGGAAACTAGAAGCTAAACAGGCAACTAATGTTTTGCAAGAAAGACCTGGATTTGTATCGGCCAGCATTTTTCACAACGCAGATTCACCTGAACGCTACTTGATAAAGACCGATTGGCTAGACGTAGGTTCATATCGCCGAGCACTTGGCTCAATGGAAGCAAAAATTGGGGTTTGGCCGTTCTTGGCAAACATGCGAGATGAACCTACGGCTTTCGAGATGCTGATGGAGTTCAATACCGATTCAGTAACTGAGTACGAGTCGAGCGTTAATGACTCAGTTTGATTTTGTTGATAGAGCTGATGCTGGGCAAAAAATGCTGGCAGCGTTCAAACCTGAAATCTTGGAACACGACGTAATTGTTGTCGTCCTGCCTGCTGCCGTTGAAATTGCATTAGCTTTTGCAACGGAGATGACTTTGCCAATGCGAGATTTAAATGTTATTCGAACTAAAACTGAAGTTTCCATTCCTAGGATTGGAGATTTAGCTGGCTTAAACGTTGCTGTAATCGACGATGGTGTGGAATCTGGAAGTACTTCGATGGCTATTGGAGCCATGCTCCGAGGCGCATCGGTTAAATCAGCAACACTATTTGTTCCTGTTTGTCCAAAGTCAGTGGTGCCACATTTACTTGCTGTGTATGACACGATTCATGCCGTTGTTTCGCCACAAGTTCCAAGTCCGCTTTTCCGGCACTACGAAACTAACTAGTCTCCTTCAAAGCATCAAGTGCTGCTTTGCCTTCTTTGGTAACGCTATAGGTGTAAGTGATTTCACCGAGAGATTCATCATCTGAACTAATCACGCTTTTAGCTATGCGACCCTCAGTATCAAGTGTGTAAACGGTTACATACTGCGATAGATCGATTGTGTTGGTAATTGTGAACTCACCAGGTGCACTGGTAATTACTGAACCCTGGTCTTCGCCGCCAGCTATCAGGCCATCCAATTCAGCAATAGTGCGAGCGGGCATCATTGAAGTTTCATCCATTTCATATACTGATTCATCGTTCACATCAAAGTTCGCACATGTTTTAGACTTTGGATCTTGCACAGCCACTTGCACCATTTCACCATCGGTATCGAACCACAACTCAGTTAATCCAGAACTTGCGGCACTCTCCTGAGACTTGATCAACGCTGCTCGAAGATCTCTCTCAGCGCTAGGTTCAATCTCATTCGGAACATCTGTTGCTTGCGCTTCAAGTGTTGGCGCAGCAAAACTTGATTCCTGAGATGAAGTAGGTTCTGGGGAGTCATTTCCACACCCAGACGTTAGAACTACTGCGGCCAAAGTGGAAAGACCAATTCCAATACGGCGAAAGCCCAAATTCTTGATCTGCAAAATGTTCATTGGTTCCATCGTAACTTGAATACCTAAATCGTCAGTTTCCCCCGATAGAATGGGGTTTCCTGCTTCCGGCAACCAGTCGGACAGCCTTATCGGATGTTGAGTTTCATGGATCGCGTAGACGCAGTAGTAAATCTGTCCAAACGTCGGGGATTTGTTTTCCCAAGTAGCGAAATTTACGGTGGATCGCGATCTGCCTGGGATTATGGCCCACTGGGTGTAGAACTCAAAGAAAACGTCCGTCGGCAATGGTGGAAAGCCGTAGTCCAGTCTCGTGAAGACGTAGTTGGTATTGACTCTGCCGTGATTTTGGCCCCGCAGGTTTGGGCTGCATCTGGGCACCTTGCAACTTTCACCGACCCGTTGACTGAGTGCACTTCATGTCACAAGCGCTTCCGAGAGGATCACTTGCTTGAAGAATTCGAAGAACGTAAGGGCCGAGCCCCTGAAGGTGGCTTAGCTGGCGTACCTTGCCCTAACTGTGGAACTAAAGGTGAATTCACTGAGCCAAAAATGTTTAATGGAATGTTGTCTACAAACCTTGGCCCTGTAATTGATGAAAACTCCCTGCATTATCTGCGACCAGAAACTGCCCAAGGCATTTTCACCAACTATGCAAACGTGGCTGCTTCATCTCGCAAGAAGCCGCCATTTGGTATCGGTCAAACTGGAAAGTCTTTCCGCAACGAAATCACACCAGGAAACTTCATTTTCCGAACTCGCGAATTTGAACAAATGGAAATGGAATTCTTTGTCCCACCTGGCACTGACGAGCAATGGCACGAGTATTGGCTCGAAGAGCGTTGGAATTGGTATGTAGATCTTGGCCTATCAACTGATAACTTGCGACGCTTCGAACATCCAAAAGAAAAGCTTTCGCATTACTCCAAGCGCACCACCGACATTGAATACCGATTCCAATTCGGTGGCAGTGAATTCGCTGAACTTGAAGGCATTGCAAACCGCACTGACTTCGACTTAAAGGCACACATGGAAGCTTCGGGCAAAGACTTGTCATTCTTTGATCAGGAATCTGGCGAGAAGTACGTTCCGTACGTAATTGAACCGGCAGCAGGCTTAACCCGCGCAGTTTTGGCATTCATGCTTGAGGCATATGACGAAGATGAAGCACCTAACACTAAGGGTGGCGTTGATAAGCGCGTTGTTATGCGTTTTGACAAGCGCCTGGCACCAGTAAAGGCAGCAATCTTGCCGTTGTCTCGTAATGCTGACTTGAGTCCAAAGGCTAAAGACTTAGCGACCGAACTTCGCAAGAACTGGAACATTGAATTTGATGATGCTGGCGCAATCGGTCGTCGTTACCGTCGTCAAGATGAAATCGGAACTCCGTATTGCATCACAGTTGACTTCGAAACCCTAGAAGACAATGCGGTAACAATTCGAGATCGAGACACTATGGAACAAGAGCGCGTTGGACTTGATTCTGTTGTCTCTTGGTTAGGCTCTCGCCTCGTCGGCTGCTGATGTTTGCAGATTTATTAGCCACTGATCCGGTCATCGAACTTGCGCCTATGGCGGGAGTTACGAACCGAGCGTTTCGCAGAGTATGTCGTGAGGCTTCAACTCAGATGCGAAATGCTGCCGGTCAAGTAGATGTTGATCACACGGTTTACGTTGCTGAGATGACAACTTCGCAGGCTTTGCTTATGCGCCATCCAGAAACCTTGGACTTAGTAACTTTTGATTCAGATGAAAAAACCAGAAGCGCTCAGCTTTATGGCGTTGATCCAGACATTGTTGGCGCTGCAGTAAAGATGCTGGTCGATGAAGACATGGCTGATCATGTTGATTTGAATTTCGGTTGCCCAGTTCCAAAAGTCACTCGCAAGGGTGGGGGCAGCGCATTGCCTTGGAAGCGTGATCTGTTTTCAAGCATTGTGAATTCAGCCGTCAAGAATGCGCAGGGCAAAGTCCCTGTCACTGTAAAGATGCGAGTTGGCATTGACGCCGATCACATCACTTATTTAGATGCTGGAAAAATTGCATCTGATGCAGGGGTAACTTGGGTTGCACTTCATGGCCGAACTGCCGCTCAGTACTACGGTGGTAAAGCGGACTGGACGACAATTGCCAGACTGGTTGAACACATTCCAAATACGCCAGTGCTTGGTAATGGTGACATTTGGTCTGCATCTGATGCGCAGCGAATGCTAAATGAAACTGGCGCTCGGGGAGTTGTCGTTGGTCGAGGATGTTTAGGGCGACCTTGGCTCTTTGGTCAGATTCGTGCGTCGTTTGCCGGTGAACCAGTTCCTGCTGAACCAAATTCCGGAGTAATTGTTGATTTAATGCGTCGTCATGGTGATTTATTGGTTGAAATGCATGGGGATGAATTCCGTGGCTGCCAGGAAATGCGTAAGCACATGGCCTGGTATTTAAAGGGCGTTGTAGCAGGCAGCGAAACCCGTGGCGCATTGTCGTTGATTTCTAGCTTGAAAGAATTTGATGACTTGTTAAGTACAATCAATCGCGATCAGATTCTGGATGAAGAGTTAGCCAAACTTCCACGCGGCAGAACAACACCAGATCGTCGCGTTAACTTGCCTGATGGCTGGCTTAATTCCCAGACCATGTCGCTAACTGAAGTTGAGACAGTTCGCGAAGCTGAGTTAGCAGTCAGTGGCGGATAAATGTTAGGCAACTATTCCGAATTCGATTCGCAGCGCTGGGTTGATGAACCAAACAAAAGTGTTGAGCGCACCGAGTTTGCTCGAGATCGCGCCAGAGTTATGCATAGTTCTGCGCTTCGACGCCTTGGTGTAAAAACGCAAGTAATGGAAGCTGGGCAAGAAGATTTCCCACGAACTCGACTTACTCACTCACTTGAAGTTGCTCAAGTTGGACGCGAACTGGGTTCGGCACTTGGCTGCGATCCAGACTTAGTTGACACTGCGTGTCTTTCTCATGATCTTGGTCACCCACCATTTGGCCACAACGGCGAAACTGCGCTAAACGATTTAGCCAAAGACATTGGTGGCTTCGAAGGAAATGCTCAGTCATTTAGATTGCTAACTCGCTTAGAGCCAAAAGCAGTCAGTCCAGTAACAGGTCCACGACCCGGACAAACCATTGGGCTGAATTTAACTCGGGCTTCGCTAGATGCAGCATCAAAGTATCCGTGGACTAAACAACTTGGTGAAGTTAAATTCGGAGTTTACGAAGATGACGCAGATGTTTTCGCCTGGGTACGTGAAGGTGTTACCGGTACTACTTCATGTTTTGAAGCTCAGGTTATGGATTGGTCTGATGACGTTTCATATTGCGTGCATGACATCGAAGATGCAGTATTTGCCGGACACGTAAACATCGACATCTTGAAATCAAGTACTGGTCGCAGCGAAGTGGTTGAAGTCGCCCAGAATTGGTATGGATCTGATTTTGCAAAAGCAGAATTAGATGCTGCGCTAATTCGAGTAAGTTCTATGCCCAGCTGGCCAGCATCATTTGATGGCACTATGCGCTCACTGGGAGAACTCAAGAACTTAACCAGTACTTTGATTGGCCGGTTCTGCATCGCAGCCCAACAGGCAACTCAAGCCGAGTATGGACAGCGTCCATTGACGCGTTATGACGCATCTTTGGTAGTTCCAGATGAAGCTAGATATGAAGTGACTGCGCTCAAGGCACTAGCGGCAAGATTTGTAATGAACCGGGCAGGAGCCGATGAACTCTACGCTCGGCAGCGCCAGCAAATTCAGGACTTAGTTCAATTCTTGAACCAGGACCCAGTAGCCAATCTGGATAGATTCCATACCGATCTCTGGTTAGAAGCTGGGTCAACCGAAGCTAAATTCCGCGTAGTTATTGACCAGGTCGCAGCACTCACAGACGTCAGCCTTGTGCAGTGGCACCAACGCAGCTGCACGTAACATAGGGGACGTGGCAGGAAAAATTCGCGAAGAGGACGTTACCTCAGTTCGCGAGCGAGCCCGAATCGATGAGATTGTTCGCGAAAACGTAACCCTTAAAGCCGCTGGTGGTGGCAGCTACAAAGGTCTTTGCCCCTTCCATGACGAGCGTTCGCCTTCATTTCACGTAACGCCAAGCAAAGGTTTGTATCACTGCTTTTCTTGCGGCGAAGGCGGAGATGTCATTACCTTTGTTCGCAAAATTGACGCTCTTTCGTTTACTGAAGCGGTTGAAAAGCTTGCGGTTAAATACGGCATCGTTCTGCGCTATGAAGAAGGCAGCAGCAGTTCATCTGGCCAACAAGGGCAACGTGCTCGCCTTATTGAGGCACACAAGGTTGCTGGTGCGTTTTATAAAACCCAACTTTTGACTCCAGAAGCTCAGCATGCCCGGACCTTTCTAACGGAACGTGGATTTGATCAAGCCTCTTGGGATCTATTCGGCGTTGGTTACTCGCCATCTGGTTGGGATGGTTTGCGTAATGAATTGCGCAGTAAAGGTTTCACCGAAGACGAGATGATCGCTGCCGGTCTGGCAGTTTCTGGGCAGCGCGGTGCATATGATCGATTCCGTGATCGGGTCATGTGGCCAATTCGCGATTCCAGTGGCGACACTATTGGTTTTGGCGCGAGAAAACTCACAGAAGCCGATCAAGGTCCTAAGTATTTGAATACTCCGGAAACTCCGATCTATCGCAAGTCACAAGTCCTCTACGGAATTGATCTAGCGCGCAGGGAAATGGCAAAACAACAACAAGCCGTTGTCGTTGAGGGTTACACCGACGTAATGGCTTGTCACTTAGCTGGAATCACAACTGCAGTTGCAACCTGCGGTACTGCATTTGGTCCAGATCACGTAAAGATGCTTCGTCGAATCCTCATGGATGATGACACAAAGCATGCTGAAGTTGTATTCACCTTCGATGGTGATGCAGCCGGACGAAAAGCCGCACTTAAAGCATTTGGAGAAGATCAAAAGTTCGTGGCATCGACATTTGTGGCTATAGAACCACATGGCTTAGATCCATGTGATCTTCGCTTGAAACACGGTGATGAAGCGGTAAAGAATCTAATCGCAACCAAGATTCCGCTTTTTGAATTCGTCATGAGATCCACAGTTGAAGAGTTTGATTTAGATACCGCCGAAGGTCGAGTTGCAGCCATGCGCGCAGTTGCACCAGTTTTGGCTGGAATCAAGGACACAGCATTACGCCCAGAATATATCCGAACTGTTTCTGGTTGGCTTGGTATGGATGATGCTGCCATCAGAAATGAAATGACTTCGGCGGGCAAAAAACTTGCGCCACAACAAACCAGGGCTCAAAGCACTGCCTCTTCGCAAGCTGCGCACGTAGAACGTGAAGCCTTGAAATGCGTCCTGCAAACCCCGCACTTGGTGGGGTCATGGTTTGAATCACTTGAAGAAAGCGTCTTTACTGTTCCGGCCGCATCAGCGGTCTATGCGGCGTGCGTGGCAGCTGGCAACCCACTGGAGTTTGATTCAGCTCAAGTCTGGATTACAAAGGTTTTGGAACAAGCGCCAGATGATGAGATCAAATCTCACGTCCGCGCTATGGCTGTGGAGCCGCTGCCGAATGACACCCCTGATGAGAGATATGTCCAGGCAGTGTTAGCCAGAATTCTTGAGATGGATGCTGGTAGGCGAGTGGCAGAGATTAAAGCAGCATTAAGTAGAGCTGAAGATGGAACCGATGAAGTGGACCAAGCTCGATTGCTAACGGATTTGCTATCACTGGAAAGCTATCGCCGTGATATGCGCAATTTTGCAGTCGGTGACATTTAGTGGGTTGGTTTAAGCGCGCACCGACTATGCCGCCTGAATTGACACAAGCGATTACCTCCCAAGGGCGGTTACTGGACTGGGCCAGCCATTCGGAAGGATTGATTGCGGTTACAAAAACCTCACTGGTAGACCTTTCTGGTATTAAAACTTCGATTACCCCCTGGACTGATGCGCTTCAGGCCAAATGGGAGCCACCTTACTTAACTGTGATCTTCCAGGGCCAGCAGGACGAAAAGCCAACTGCAAGAACCTGGACTTTGGATGAGGCAAGTCAGTTGCCGAGCGCAGTACGGGACCGAGTTACTTCAGCCGTCGTAGTGGATCGGTTCTTTGAGTTGCCCACTGCTGGCAGGGTCAGATTCTTAGCACGTAAGGACGAAAAGCGTTCGTACTGGAGCGTAATTGCTGATGATCAGGATGCTAGCCAATCAGATACGGGCAAAGAAGAAATAGCGATGGCGCTAGCAGAACTTCGCTCGTCATTCGGAATCTAGGGCGTTTCGCCACAGCCACATCATTTTGTTAAGATTGGCTAGTTAATCCCCTGTAGCTCAATTGGCAGAGCACTCGACTGTTAATCGAGTGGTTATTGGTTCGAGTCCAATCGGGGGAGCGCATAAAAAAGCCGACCAAAACTGGTCGGCTTTTTCGTTATTCTAAATAGTTACCAGCGAGCTTCAGCTCGCTCTTTACCAGATGGTCCAGGCCTGCGTTTGATTGCAGCCTTGGTTTCCTTAAAGTTCGCCACATACTGCGCATAAGTCTTTGCACTCGTTGTAAACGTCAAGATTTCATCATTCCATTTTTGGCCAGGAGACGTAATGTTAGGTGTTCCTGAAATCACAATCTGCTGACGTTTTTGCTTACCCTTCTTGCCATACATGCCATCGATTGCGATGTACTTTTGATGTGAATACCAACGCCTTCCCGATTTGTCAGCAACAGCCTCGAGCTTGGCGCGATTGTCAGCCTTATCGTTGGCAGTAATCTTCAGTGGTGTCGATACACACATGCTTAGCGAACCACCAGTCTTTTTGTTCTTGGCGTTAAACCAGCAGTACCCACCTTTTTTGTTAATGGTCGGGATGGCTCCTTGCAAGGAACCGTTCTTGCACACTTTTGCCGCAACCATTCGCTTCTTTTCAGCGTTAAACACCAATCCTGGTGCAGTTAGCTTTTTACTAGGCATAGTTGAAAGGCAATCAGCTACTCCCCAGTTACTTGCTCTGCCACCACTTGGGATGTAGCCGACTTTCTTAGTTTTGGTATTCAGTGCCTTGATTCGCTGGTCCATGTCGGTATAAATAATGTGAACATTACATCCACCGTTATTGGCACTTGAAGCGAAAGCTTTCTTCCAAAGTTCCATGGCAGGAGAGTTGCGGGTAAACACAAACATGTTCACATAAATTTGGGTTCGCTTGGTCTTTCCGCCCTCTTTGTAAACGCATTTAATGTCGCGCAACATAGTCAAAATATCATCTGATCCAGTTTTTGGATAGACATAGTAGTTCGTCGTTTTGCTGCTCGACTTAAGCTGACGGTACGCAGTAACTTTCTTACCAGTGCGAGCAGCATTAGCCAAGTCCGCGTAATACCGATTCATGGAATTAAACAGAGTCTTGTCATTAACCACTAACGAGGCGTTATTGAAGCCAACTCGAGCCTGTTCGTAGGTTGGGTTGACCGATGAAATTCCAACAATATTGCTTGCAGAACCCGCACGAGTAATCAAGAAAAACTTTGAATGAAGCGCTGGATACTCGCCTTCAGTTTCACTTGGGAAAACTACACCTTTTGGTTTAGGCGGTGTTAAACATCCGGAATTACAAGAACCTACCCAGCTACCGTCATTGACACCAGCATTTGCTGTGGCACTAGTTATCCTGGTGCCAAGTGCAGCCTTCAAAGTATTTACCGCAGTGAAGGAAGACGAAGATTTCTTAGTCGCATGACTGTTTACGAGTATGCGAACATTCACACCTCTGCGATCAGCTTGAATTAAATGGTTAACCATGTTGTCATCAGTGAACGAAAACCAAGACATCGCAATTGTGGAACCTCTTGGGGCACAATCAATCATGTCTGTCATTCGATTAGTTATCGCAAACCGTGAGTTGCTGAGTTGTCCGTCTCGAGATGACTTGGCTAATGGATTGTTAAAAATTGTCTCAGTTTTTGCGGTGTACCCGACGCATGGTCTGATCTTGATCACATTGATTGTGATTTTTGCACCGGCGGTACCTGCAATCGCTACGCCATTCTGGTCTAGCGCTACAGAAGTTTGCCCGTACTCATCGGTTGCGATTACTGCAAAACTGGCTTTTACTGTGTTATCTGCTGGAGTCTGGAATCCACTCTTTGGTGTAAATGTTGCTGAAACTAAGTCTGAGTTAATAAGTGCAGTTCCATTTTCGGCAGTAAAAGTGTAAGAGAGAGATCCATATTCGTCTTTACCTTTACAGCCACCTGCCCGAAGATCGTCGAAGGCGAGCGTCACGCTAACGGTGGTATTAACTGAAGTTGATGTTGTAAAAATCTGGCAAGTCGGCCGGGATGGAGCCTTGACCGTTACTGGGACGCTAATTGCAGTTGTGTCCAGATATTCATAACTTCCTTCTAGTGGATCCAAATACGCATGAGTTGCAAGCAGCTCTAAAGTCGAATCACCTGCAACAGCATTGGTGGACACGATCAAGTTCTCTTCAGAAATAGAGACTGTCATTCCTAGGGGATTTGTGCCGATTGAATATGAAATGGAATTTGCCCCAGGAAGTGGAATCAATGATGGTGATGGGTATGGAGTCGGTTCAGCAGTTGTAGTACTACTTGGACGCGGAGTTGGGGAAATAAATGGAGTCGGTGACTCTGATGGAACCGCATAGTTTGCACAGGCAGTTAATTCAGCAATTGAGTATGTTCTCGCAGTGCCATTGTTTATAAGTTTGATTCTGGAGGAACTGGTACTTGGGCAGACCGGACCGTAATCCCCGGTTGAAATCGAGTTGGTTTTAACGGCGCTATCTAACGCCTTTGCTGCTGCGGGAGATTGTCCGGTTTCAGCCACCATTGTTGCCAGCAGGCTGGCAGCCACAAGTCCTGTTAGTAGGCCTCGTTTTCGACTAAACATTGCACTCCGCATTGATAAATCCCCCGTAAACAACTCTTTAATCGTAACCGAGAACATTCCTTACCCAAGCCCTTCGATCGGCAATTAGTAGGATTTGGACGAATCTTGGGTAAATCTGTTGGAAGGGTGGGATTTCTGGCGCGAAATCGCAACATATGATGGGTAAATGCGTCGCATCGCCATTACTTTCGCTGGCCTATTGGTTTTTGGAACCCTCTCGGGTAGCCCAGCAACGGCAATAGTCCCTGCGACCAGCGAGCCTGTTGCTTATAAGTATCGGTCTTGCAGCTATCCCAAAGGCAAGCCGGGAGAATACAAGCCAAATGCGGCATCTTGGAAAGCCCAAGGTTTTTCAGATGTTGTTAAAGGTATTGATGTTTCGGTTTGGCAGCACCCAAATGACAAAGCCATTGATTTTGCGGCGCTCAAATCTGAATACGACGTTTCGTTTGTAATTATCAAAGGTTCTGATGGTGGCCAGCGTGGAAACGACAATGCCAAGAAATGGTTTCCAACGGATAGCGCCGCTGCCCGCGCCGAAGGATTGGTTGTTGGCTCATATCACTATGCCCAGCCAGGAAACATGGATAGCAACACAATTACAGACGCAAAGCTGCAAGCCCAGCGCGCGGTCGAACAAGCCCAGGGTGCAAAAGTTGGCGACTTACCTCTGACATTAGATATGGAAGAAATGCCTTGCGGATGGACTATTCAAAGATTAGCTAAATGGACGAGCGCATTTTTGATTGAGGCCGAAGCACTTACTGGAAGAACTCCCATTGTTTATACCAATGGAACTTTCATCGGCAGGTTGCAAGATGCCGGCGCAACAGATTTGTCGCGCTATCCGTTGTGGTTAGCCAAGTGGGGTCCAAAGCTCGGCACTGATCCAAAAGAGAATCGAATTTGGAATAATGACTGGCTGATTTGGCAGTTCACGGCCGATGGAGAAGTAAGCGCAGTGCCATCGAGTACTACTGACTTAAACGTATTCAAAGGAACCCAAGAAGAGTTCCAAGAATTTGTTAACCGTTAAGCAAACGCTGCTTCAAGTGCAACTTCGACCATTGCCTTAAATCCAGTTTCGCGTTCTTCAGATGAAGTTTTTTCGTGCGTGCGAATCATGTCGCTGACTGTGCAGATAGCCAAGGCGCGACGACCGTACTTTGCGGCAATTGTGTAAAGGCCACTGGCTTCCATCTCAACACCAAGCACGCCGTGTGCTTCAAGAATGTCTAACGCATTGCTATCGTCATAGAACAAATCCATGGAAGCAATTCCGCCAACGTGATAAGTCACGCCGTGAGCAGCAGCAGCATCGACTGCAGCTTTCAATAAGTCATAGTTTGCAATTGGCGCGAAATCTAAGCCGCCAGTAGCCCGGCGATTAGTTCCAGAGTCAGTTGATGCCGCCATACCGATGATTACATCGCGTAGTTGAGTCTTTCCTAGGCCGCCACAGGTACCGATGCGAATTGCAGTTTGCACATCAAAGTCTTTAAACAATTCTGTTACATAAATTGAAATTGAAGGGATGCCCATTCCAGTTCCTTGAACTGAAACGCGATTTCCTTTGTAAGTTCCGGTGTAGCCGAACATGTTGCGCACTGTGTTGTATTGCACTGCGCCCTCGAGCATGTTTTCAGCCACCCATTTGGCGCGCAGGGGATCTCCTGGAAGCAGGATAGTTTCAGCAATGTCACCTTTATTGGCACCAATATGTACAGTCATAGCCACCAATGTACTGGGCTGTTCTATTAAGGTTGCGATTAGTCCCACAATCAGGAGTACCAAGTGGCTGCCAATCAAGCAATCTTCAATGCCCAGATCAACACCCAAAATCCGGATGCCCCAGCGGCCTCAGCAATTGCTTGGTCTGGTGACCACATCATTGCAATCGGCAGTGATGATCAAGTACGCGAAGCTTGCGATGGCAACACAGAAACTGTTGACGCTCACGGAAAGGCGATTACACCTGGAATAGTTGATGGGCACCAGCACTTATTTCATGGCGCGGAGTTCGCTCAAGGCCTCGACTTAGATCGAGTGTCCAATCTTTCCGATTTGCGCGCTGCGATTGCCGCTGAGCGTAAGCGAATTGGCCCTGGCAAATGGTTAATGGGCTTTGCACTTGAGTACGCCGCGATCGGCGGTCCGTACCATCACAGTTTGTTGGATGACGCAGCTGGCGATGGCCCAATGTTTTTGTACACCCTTGATGTACACACTGGCATGGTAAATGCCGAAGCAATGAAAATCGCAAACTTAACTGGCCCAATGAATGTTGCTGATAATTCGGTGGTAGTTGTTGACGAGAATGACAAACCAACGGGTGAACTCTTGGAAATGGCTGCAATGCAGATTGTTTTAAAGCATGCACCGACTGCAACTAAGTCAGATCGCATGAATTGGTATGCCGAAGCCATTCGTCGCCAGAATGCCTTGGGTATAACCGAAATTCATTTAATGGACGGCAACTTAGAAACTGTTGAAATCATGAGAGGTCTTGAAGAACAAGCAAATCTAAAACTTAGAATTTTGCTGCATCACTTCGTTTACCCCTACACATCAATTGAAGAAGTCGAAGCCATGATGCAAACCCATAATCAAAAAGGTTTGCGTTGGCAGGCCGATGGTGTGAAGTTCATGCTTGATGGCGTAATTGATACTGGTACTGCCTGGCTCGAACATCCAGACTCACAAGGTGCCGGTACCGAGCCAATGTGGCCAGAACTTTCGCTGTATCACGAACGCGCACGACAATTTCATGACGCGGGTTTCCGGATTGCTACCCATGCAATTGGG
This sequence comes from Candidatus Nanopelagicales bacterium, assembly GCA_036796575.1. Lineage (GTDB taxonomy): Bacteria > Actinomycetota > Actinomycetes > S36-B12 > UBA5976 > UBA5976. The sequence goes on from DAIRCR010000004.1 coordinate 24,154, forward strand.
GATCGAGCCGTTCGCGAAGTCCTTGATGTTTATGAAGGCTTGCCCGGAGGCTCAAATGGCCGCCATCGAATCGAACACATTGAAACTTCACCAGATCATACGATTGCGCGATTCAAACCGTTGAAGGTCACTGCATCCATGCAGCCAGTACATATGCGCTGGCTTGAGTATGACTTAAGCGATCCTTGGTCACAGCGTCTGGATACGACGCAATGCAGTCATGGTTGGCGCTCTGGCGACATCATGAGCACGGGCGCACTTGTTGTTCTTGGGTCCGACTGGCCAGTTGCGCCATTTGATCCACGTATGGGAATGTTTGCTGCGCAAATGCGTCGAGCGCACGATGTTTCCTACGATGGCCCAATCGGAAAGACGCGAGCTCTAACAGGAGCTGAAACATTAACCAGCTACACCCGCAATGCCGCAATTGCAGTTGGCGCACATAACGAACGTGGAATGCTGGCACCAGGAATGCAAGCTGATCTGGTTATGTGGCAGGAAGATCCATCAAAGGTAAATCCAAATGACGTGATTGATCTGCCGGTCTTACGAACCGTTGTTGGGGGAGAAACCGTTTACCAGGTTTGAGCGAAAGTCAGCTGCTGACATTTCGAAGATTTCCTCTGGCCCATCTTCTTCATCATTCTGCTGACCAACGTGAGTAAAGCCAAGTGCGTTGATAATCGCCATGGAAGGCGCATTAGTTGCACTGACTGTGTAGCGAAGCGTTTTAACTCCTGGTTGATCGATTACCCAAGACCACATGCCAAGCAAGGCTTCTTTGCCAAAACCTTGATTTCGACAAGGCTCGCAAATTCCAAAACCAATTTCGATCATTCCAACTTCATCTGGTGGGGCATGAAAACTTATTGAGCCGACAACTTCTTTGGTTTCCCGCAACACAATCCAGCGAATGAACCAAACATTGGTGCTTGGATCTGCCTTAACTTGCGGCACGCGCCAACGCAGGGGACCGGAATGCTCGTGCGTCAATTCATTGTGAGGATTAGTGAAATCACGATCAAAAAGTAATGAAGCATTGTCTGGATCTTCGTGAAGCATGATTAATTCAGGAATCGGGATTAAATGCAGATCCAAGCGCTGAGTTTGAATCAATTCAGGTGGCTTAGGCATCTAGCGTTTTTACAATCCGAATCCAGACCAAATATGCGCCAGTTAACAGACAGGCCCCGGCTAGTTCTAGTTCTGGTCTGATTGGCACATAGCCATCAGCTGCATCAAATGCAGAAACAATTCCGATGTTGTTAACTAAAGCGAACCCAACCCAAGTTAGCCACCAAGTCAAAGTATCTTTTCCGATTAATGACTTTGCTTCGTCACTACCTTCGGATTTCAAAAGATCTTCAATCAATCGCTTTGGGAACCAAAGCGAAACAACTGGAACGATCCAACTCCAGAACACCCAAGGACGTTTTAGTCGCATCGCAGTTGGGTTATTCACAGTGGCTGCGATATGCAATTTCTTTAACCAAAGACTGGTAATTACCCAAGAGCTAATCATCGTGATTGGGATGATTACGGTCATTGCGTCATATGCCGTGACTATCTGATCGGCAGCTGTGCCAGATGCAAGTTGATCTCGGTAACTCTGGGCACTGGGAATCGAAGCCAACGCCACAATCCAAACGGCAGCCAATAGCGAAGAGCTGGAGGCAATTACTTGCCGTCCCGACATTGGCTTTGCAGTTTTTTCGGACATGTCTTTAATTCTGCACCACTGCTAGTGATTTTCATCTCGGCACACCTATGAAATCCAGATTCCTCACGCCATACACTTGGGTTATTCAAACTTGAAAGGGCTGAAAATGTCAGATCGAATCGAACCAACTATTACTGTCCTAGCTGGAAGTAAAGTTCCAGTTCCAGAAGCGGTAGCAAAGCCAAACAGCATTGACGGCCAAATGGAATCAGTACTTATGGCCTGGATCTCGCCAGATGAAGCAATTGAAACTGGTATTTGGGAATGTTCACCAGGAACCTTCATTGTGCATCGCGATGGCTATGACGAAATCGCACAGATCCTTTCGGGTTCAGCAACAATCACCGGTGAAGACGGAACTGTAGTTGAACTAAAGGTTGATTCAACGATCGTTACCCCAGAGGGCTGGCGCGGAACTTGGGTTGTGCACGAGCCAATCCGCAAAATGTTTGTAATTCGTCGCTTCAAGAAGTAACTTGCAATAGATAGGTACTTGAAATGAATCCTGAAGACATTGTCGGTCCCGTTGAAGGAACAAAGGTTCCACGGTTTGCTGGTGAATCAACATTTGCTCGCTTGCCGCGTATTGATCAAGTTTCTGACTACGACGTAGCAATCCTGGGCGCACCATTTGATGGTGGAGTTTCGTATCGTCCCGGTGCTCGCTTTGGTCCAATGGCAATTCGTCAGGCATCTCGCCATTTGCGTCCGGCATATCATCCAGATTTACAGGTTGCTCCGTTTCGAACAATTCAAGCTGTCGATGCAGGTGACATCCCTTGTAATCCATTCGACATCGATAGTGCACTCAAGCAAATCGATGACGGCGCAAGTGAACTAGTCAGCGATAGCCGCAAACTAGTAACGCTTGGTGGCGATCACACGGTAACACTTGGATTGCTTCGCGCATTAGTAAAGGTCCATGGTCCAATTGCCATGATCCACTTCGATTCCCACTTAGACACTTGGGATAGTTACTTCGGTGCTGACCGTACACATGGAACTTTCATGCGCCGTGCATTCGAAGAAGGCTTGCTAATCGAAGATAAGTCACTTCACGTTGGTATTCGCGGTCCGCTTTATGACCAACAAGATCTAATCAATGACAAGAACTTTGGTTTCTCAACAGTTCGCGCGGCTGATTTTGACCGCATGGGTGTTGAGGAAGTTATTGGGCTTGCTCGCAAGCGTGTAGGGGACAGCCCGATGTACCTATCTATCGACATCGACGTACTGGATCCAGCATTTGCACCAGGTACAGGAACCCCAGAAATGGGTGGGTTCACTTCACGTGAACTGTTGAACCTAGTTCGTGGAATGCCAAGAGAACAGATGATTGGCGCCGACATTGTGGAAGTGGCTCCGGCTTATGACCATGCCGAAATCACATCACTTGCTGCCGCAACCTTGGCTTACGAAATCATGTCACTAATGGCACTCAACGTTACTGACAAGAAGGGCTAAACCATGTCGCTAACTTCACCAGATGAAATGTTGCGGGTTGATCCAGATCCAATTCGTCAGGCTCGAATTGATTTAGCTGCAGCTCATCGTTTGGCAGTCTTCTATGGTTTCCACGAAGGAATCGACAACCATTTCACCCTGTTAGTTCCAGGATATGAAGACCGATTCTTCTTGGCTCCTTTTGGTTTGCATTGGTCAGAAATTCAAGCAAGTGACTTCATGATTGTTGATCTCGATGGCACAGTTTATGAAGGCGATGGCTTAGTCGAAGAAACCGCGTTTTTTATTCACGCGCCAATGCACGGTAGTGCTCGCAAGCTTCGCGCAGTCCTGCACACCCACATGCCTTACGCAACTGCATTAGCTATGTTGGATGAACCGGATTTAGTTATGGCCAGCCAGAATGCGCTTGGCTATCGGGATGACGTTTTCTATGACTGCGATTACAACGGCCTTGCGCTAGATCGTTCCGAAGGCGAGCGCATGACGCGTGCCTTGGGGGAGAAGTCGATTCTGTTACTTCGTAACCATGGCATTGTTACTACTGGCTCGACTGTTGCCGAAGCTTTCCATCATCTGTATTTCTTTGAACGTACCGCTGAAGTTCAGGTTCTAGCGCAATCAACTGGTCAGATGATCCGCGAAGTTCCAAAAGACATCGTGGATATGACTGTTGAGCAGTTCAAGGATTCAACACATCTTGATGGTTACAGCCGAATTGATTTGCACTTTGCAGCACTCAAGCGAATGCTCGATCGCAGTCAGCCAGATTACGCCGCATAATTTGATTTAGAACTTGTAAATCACGTCACTGAAATGTGGCGTGGCAAATAGGTAAAGAATTCGAAGCGGTTCATCATCGTAGTTATTGATTTGATGTAATGCATCTCCAGGTATGTAAACCATGGTGTCGGCTTCAACGTCGTATTCAACGTGCTCGATCGTGACTTTGCCTTTGCCACTTAATACGTAATAAGTCTCTGGTTGCAAGTGACGATGTGCTTCAAGGGATTCATCTTTAAATACCCGAGCCACTCCCAGAACCATGTCAGTTTCTTCGTCATCATTAACGCCTTGCAAAGCTTTCCAAGAAACTTTGCCGCGTGCAGCCACTTGCTCTTCTGGCCAGCCAGCCCATTCACCTTCAGATAACTTGCGAATAATTGGCTCCACGCCGGACTCCTAAAGCTGGTTCTGCCCTTTAGGTTATGAGGTTTCTGATCCAAACGGTTGCGTTTAGCCAAACTCGCATCTAGACTTAAGTTAGTTGAACATTCAACTAAGCCTGAGGAGGCCGCTATGCCAGCTGTAACAGCAGATACTTTGACTTTGCCTAGAGTTTTCGTCGCCCCTGGCGCGCAGCCTCGTTCAGTAAAGATGATTACAAATGCACCACAGGCATACGAAGGCGAAGGCTTCCCAGTTCGTCGCGCGTTCGCAGGCATTCCTAACGCTGATCTAGATCCGTTCATTCACATGGATCAAATGGGTGAAGTTGAATACTTGCCCGGTGAGCCAAAGGGAACACCTTGGCATCCACATCGTGGTTTTGAAACTTTCACATACTTAATGGACGGTCGCTTCCTGCATCAAGATTCCCATGGTGGCGGCGGCACCATTAAAGAAGGTGGCACTCAGTACATGACCGCAGGTGATGGCATTCTTCACATCGAAACTCCACCAGAAGATTTGGTTATGTCCGGTGGAACTTTCCACGGAGTTCAGCTTTGGATTAACTTGCCAAAAGCAAAGAAGCGGATTCAACCGGCATATCAAGATCTTCAAGGTCAAGACTCAACAATGGTTACTACTCAAGACGGTGGCGCATTAATTCGCGTTCTTGCTGGACAGATTGAGGATCATTCCGGTCCTGGTATTTCTCATACGCCAATCACAATTACTCACGTGACAATTGCACCAGGTGCTCGCGCGGAGATCCCATGGCGCAGTGACTTCAATGCCCTTGCATATGTGTTGAACGGTTCAGGAACCGTTGGTCCAGCAAACCATCCAATCCAAACTGGCCAGATGGCTGTTCTCGTCAATGGTGATTACATCTCGATTCAGGCGAATCAAGTTCAAGAATCTCGTCATGATGGCTTAGACATTTTCCTAATTGGAGGCATCGCACTACGCGAACAGGTTTTCCAGTACGGACCTTTTGTGATGAGCACTAAAGAAGAAGTGATGCAGGCAATGGAGGATTACCAAAAGGGACGCTTTGGTCACATCCCAGTTGATGCGATCATGCCGCACCGCCCATAGGACACCTATACTTTCACCATGTATGACATCGCCCTAAGCGTTAACGCTTGCGTTCGCTCAAAGACTCGTGCCGAGATTGCCTGGTTAGTTTCGCCAAACCATGGCGTGCATGCGTTAGCGCTTACTCCTGGTGGCGGACGCATCGGCAAAATCTTTGATGGCGCATTTGATGGCGCAATGTCGGATCACTCCAACCGCAAGCTTCCAACTGGCCGGTTGCTTAACATTCAGGTAAATGAGTTCGAAGCCACCATCTCAGGCATTCCAACTGGAACCAACGCCCAATTCTTAGTTGTCCCAGCCGATCATTTTGACCCTGATACTTGGCCAGCCATGATCGATCGAGTGCCTATCGCAATCGTGGCTCATTTGGATCAAGACGAGGTAACTCGAGTAGATGTTTTTGACGAGTCATCAATTGGCACGGCCGATGCCCAAACCGCGGAATTATTCGCAAAAGGTGCTACTGCCTACGAAATTCATCCAGATCGAGTCATTTCCGTACTTTTCCCAGTCACTCGATTAGTTGTTGCTGGCCAAGGCCCGATAGCTGATGCAATCGCAGACTTGGGCTCGACTCTGGGCTGGAATGTTTCAGTAGTAATGCGTAATGATTTGGCAATTGGCCTGCTTGCCTCACTCTCACCACTTGATGCAGCAATCATCATGGGTCACGAAGTTGAGGTATCGAGCCGAAACCTAGGAGCAGCCCTTGAAGGTGCTGCGGGATATATAGGCGCTTTGGGGTCCATGAAAATGCAGCAAGATCGATCGGACTGGCTGGCTTATCAGGATGTGACGGACCTATCTCGAGTGTTTGGCCCAGCAGGAGTAGACATTTCTGCCTCATCGCCAGTCGAGATTGCCATCTCAGTGTTGGCGCAGGCGATCGCGGAACTAAAGAAAAACTAGCGATATCCCTGCGCCTCCCAAATGGTGAGATTTTCCGACAATTTCGACACATAACTATTTCCCTTTTCCTATTGCGAGTGACCTTTGAGGGTGTTAAGTTCAAGCCCAAACCTTCATTGGAATGAATAGGGGAGCCCAGAAATGGCAATTGAATCCACAGGTCAGGAACGCGGCAATCCGCGTTTTTATGCATTGATCGAAAATGCACCAAAGACCGGCAAGAGCCCAACTATCTGGGCCTGGCCACAGATCACTGAGTTCTTAAAAGTTGCCAGCCAACCAGTGCAAGGTCCATGGCCACCACACCAAGATGTGCGCCCTGATCCTGATGCAAGCGACATGCCTGTAGCTGTTCGCGACAACAAGTAAATTCTTAAACTTTAAAACTCTCTGACTTAACTCAAGTCGCCGAAAGGAAACAAATGTATCCCTCCCGCTTTGGATATGAATCACCAAAGACAGTTGAAGAAGCTGTAGCGCTTCTTGACGCACATGGTGGTGAAGCAAAGGTATTAGCAGGTGGCCAAAGTTTGGTGCCGATGATGCGCTTACGCTTTGCAGCCCCAGAAATGATCATTGACATCAATGGCATCGAAGATCTTCATTACAACCGTGTCGATCCAGATGGCACAGTTCGCATTGGCGCCTTGTGCCGACACGAAGATCTTGAGGACAATCCTGCTATCGCCAAAGCCATACCAACAATTGCAGCAGCAGCTCCACTAGTTGCCGATCCAATTGTTCGTACTCGTGGAACTTTCGTGGGCTCTGTGTGTCACGCAGATCCACAAGGTGACTGGTCCGCCACAATGACTGCATTGGGCGGACATATTGTTGCCCAGGGTCCAAAGGGTAAGCGCGACATTCCAATCGCTGACTTTGTAATTGGTCCATTCCAAAACACATTGGAATTCAATGAGATTGCGATCGAAGCAGTTATCCCAGCACCAAAGGGTGTTCGGGTTGGCAACTACCTAAAGCTTGAGCGTCGCGTTGGTGACTTCGCAACTGCATCTGTTGCTGTCACACTCGACATGCAAGGCGACACTGTTGCTTACGCAGGTATTGCTCTTGCTGGTGTTGGCGGTCGCACAATCAACGCGAACGCAGCAGCTTCAGCCCTTGTTGGCAAGAAGCTAACCGCAGAAAACATTGCTTCAGTTGCAGCCGCAGTTGCTGCTGTTGCAGAACCACGTACAGATCATCGGGGATCTTCCGACTACAAGCGCCAGATTGTTAAGACATTCGTAGAACGAATTCTTACTGGACTTCTAAACACATCACAGAAAGCGGCATAACAATGACCAGTCTTTATGACGAAGTACAGGCAGCACCCGGAGAAGGTGTTCCAACCCGACGCGTAACTATCAAAGTTAATGGCGCCGATCGCACTGTTGATGTTGAACCACGTTTGTTACTAGCGCACTTGTTGCGTCAGGGACTGAAGCTAACGGGTACTCACACTGGTTGTGACACATCAAACTGTGGTGCTTGCACCATTCTGTTTGACGGTCGTCCAATTAAGAGCTGCACAATGCTTGCCGTGCAAGCTGATGGTCACAGCCTTGAAACCGTTGAAGGCCTTGCATCAGCAAGTGAACTTCACCCAATTCAAGAAGGCTTCAAAGAAGAGCATGGTCTGCACTGTGGTTTCTGCACTCCAGGAATGATGCTTGCAGCTAAGGCACTTCTAGATAAGAACGACAATCCAACAGAGGATGAAGTTCGCTGGGCACTTTCCGGCAACCTATGCCGCTGCACGGGCTACCAAAACATCGTTAAGTCAGTTCTATGGGCCGCAGAAAAAATGCGCGCGGAATCTAAATAGGTAGGGGATTTAGTCATGGCATTAGATGAAATCAAAATTGGCGGACTAGGCGCTAGCCGTCGTCGCGTCGAAGACAACCGCTTCATCCGCGGAAAAGGTAACTATGTCGATGACATCGTGTTGCCGGGCATGCTTCACATGGAAATACTTCGTAGTCCTGTTGCTCACGCTCGCATCAAGTCAATCGACGTCAGCAAGGCATACGACATTCCAGGCGTTCGCTTAGTTCTAACTGGCGAAATGATGGCAGCTCGCAACCTTGCCTGGATGCCAACATTGTCCTACGACACTCAGGCAGTACTTGCTACTGACAAAGTTCGTTTCCAGGGACAAGAAGTTGCCGCAGTTATTGCCGATGATCCATACATTGCAAAAGATGCCTGCCAGGCAATCGTTGTTGAGTATGAACAACTTCCAGTAATCGTTAACCCATTCCAGGCTATGGAATCAGGCGCAGAAGTTATTCGCGACGATAAGGAAAACCAGCCAGGTAACAAAGTTTTCGATTGGGAAATCGGTGACAAGGCAGCAACTGACAAGGCATTCGCTGAAGCAGATGTTATTTCCAAGATGGAACTGCATTACCCACGTTCACATCCATCTCCAATGGAAACTTGTGGTTCGATTGCAGACTTCAATCGCGCAACTGGCAAGCTAACCGTTTACATGACTTCACAGGCTCCGCACATTGTGCGCGCTGCAGTAGCCATGGTTGCCGAACTTCCAGAACACATGATCCGCATTGTTTCACCTGACTTGGGTGGTGGCTTTGGTAACAAGGTGCCGATCTACCCAGGTTACGTAATCTCGATCTTGGCTTCGATCCTGACTGAAGTTCCAGTCAAGTGGATTGAAGATAAGACTGGAAACTTGATCTCAACTGGCTTTGGTCGCGACGTTTACCTTCAGGGTGAAATGGCGCTTCGCAAGGACGGCAAGATGCTGGGTATGCGCATGAAGACGATCTCAGATCATGGCGCTTTCTACGCAGATGCTCAGCCTTCAAAGTTCAAGATCGGTCTGATGCACTCAGCATTTGCTGCTTACGACTTGCCAGCTGCTCACCTTGAATCTGTTGGTTACTACACCAACAAGGCTCCAGGTGGCGTTGCATACCGTTGCTCATTCCGAGTAACTGAAGCAATGTTCTTCCAGGAGCGCATGGTTCACGCGGCAGCTAACGATCTAGGAATGGATCAAGCAGAATTCCGTCGCATCAACTTGGTCAAGGACGACATGTTCCCGTACCGCACTGCCTTCGGTTTCCTAACCGACTCGGGTCAGTACGGTAAGTGCCTCGACATAGGTATGAAGGCAATTGGCTACGACACTTACAAAGCTGAACAAGCTGAAGCTCGTTCCCGTGGCAAGTTGCTAGGTATTGGTATCTCGACAATGACTGAGCCTTTGGGCGCAGGTAACAGTCGTGAATACGACATCTTGGGTATCAAGATGTTTGACTCTGCTGAACTTCGCGTTCACATGACCGGAAAAGCAATCTTGCGTACCGGCGCGATGAACCAAGGTCAGGGTCACCAAACAACTTGGGCACAGATCGTTGCGCACGAACTAGGTATTCCAGCTGATGACGTAACCGTCGAAGAAGGCGATACTGACACTGCACCATTCGGCATGGGAACCTACGCATCACGTAGTACCCCAGTTGCCGGCGCTGCAGTTGCCATGGTTGCTCGCAAGATTCGTGCCAAGGCACGCAAGATCGCAGCACACTTACTTGAGGTCTCGGAAGAAGACATCGAGTGGGAGTTGGGTCGCTTCTACGTTCGCTCCAACAAAGAGCGCGGCGTAACGATTCAGGACTGTGCGCTTGCTGCCTACAGCAACATGCCAGACGGTATGGAGCCAGGTCTTGAGAACAACGCTTACTACGATCCACCGAACTTAACTTGGCCGTTCGCTGCCTACTTCGTAAAGGTTGAAGTAGATGCTGAAACTGGCGTTTGGGATGTTCTAAAGGTTGTAGCAGTCGATGACTGTGGCGTTCGTATCAACCCAATGGTTGTCGAAGGACAGATCATGGGTGGTCTAACTGAGGCTTACGCAATGGCAAGCATGCAGTACCAGACATACGACGAAGAAGGCAACATGATTGGCTCTAACTACATGGACTACTTGTTGCCAACAGCTTGGGAGACTCCAGGCTTTGAGCTTCACGAAGTTGTCACACCATGTCCGCACCACCCAATTGGTGCCAAGGGTGTTGGCGAATGTGCCACAGTAGCTGGACCTGCAGCGTTTGTTAACGCAGTTGTAGATGCTCTTGGTCACCTAGGCGTTCGTAACATCGACATGCCAATGATGCCAAACCGCGTTTACGAAGCACTAACAACCGGTAAAGACATCAGCGGTATGCCACCTGTAAAGATGGGCGACTAATCGTGAAAACAGTTAATGCAAACTCGGGCCTAAAGGAGGCATCATGCTGATCTCACAATCATTTGAGGTGAAGCAACCAATTGACGCAGTGTGGAAGTTCTTTGATGACATTCCACAGGTGGCAGCATCTATTCCAGGTGCAAACCTGTCCAGGGAAGTTTCCAAGGACAAATACGAAGGTGGAGTAGTAGTTTCTGCTGGTCCAGTTAAGTTGGAGTTCGATGGTGTTGCTGAAGTCAAGAGCCGCGATAACGCAAAGCGCATCTTGGTTCTGGATGCCTCGGGTTCAGACAAGAAGGGTCGTGGCGCTGCCTCGGTTCTTTTAACTGCAGCTTTGAATCAGATTCCAGGTGGAACCAAGGTTGATCTTTCGATGGACCTAACTATCTCTGGTGCGGCTGCTAACTACGGCCGTGGCCTAGTTGCTGACGTAACTGCAGTTCTGGTTAACACCGCGACTGTAAACATGGAAGCTCGTATGGATGCAATCTCTAAGGGCTTGGATCCAAACTCAGTTGGTGGCGCTAAGGCAGCCAGCGGTCTATCGATTGGTATCAACGCATTCAAGCGTGCTACCGGTCGCGTGCTAGCCCGCTTCTTCCTTCCTTACAAGCCAGTGGCACGTCGGTAAAGGGGAACAGAGATGAGTATTTGGGCAATTTTCAACATCGTCTTAGTTGTTGTAATCATTCCAGTTTTGGTTTGGTTGCTTAACGTAGTGCTAAGTGCATTGGAACGTATCCGCGGAGCTGCAGATGATGCACTTTCCGGTGGCGTTGCACTTATCGGTGAACTTGGAACTACTCCTAGTTTGTTGGAAACAACTGACGAGACCATTAAAGAAGTAGCAAACGGCGCAGTACGTTACGCCGGATCCGTTGCGAAGTTACTGGGATAGGGGAATCTAAATGGAAACCGTATTTGTAGTATCGCTAATCATTTTCACAGTGATTATCGCTGCAGCTGCACTTGGATTAATCCGAGTGATTCTTCACCTTCGTTCAGTAGTCAAGACTCTTGACGCACTAGACGGTGGCGTTGCAGTGATCGTGGCACAGACATCAACCGTTACAAGCACCGTTGACTCAGTCAACGCGAACTTGGCTCCAGTGCGTAACTTCGCAGAATCGATTTAGGGGTAGTCATGACAGATTTCTTCGGTGGTCACACAGGTTGGCTACTTGGTTATGTCATCGGTCTAGTCGTAGTACTAGTCGTTGTCGCACTCGTTGTACCGATTTTGCTTTTGGCTGGCCGCATTGGCGGACAAGCAAAGCGCATTAACACCGGTCTACAGGCTGCAGAGAAAAACACTGCTGGCCTAAGAAAACTCCGCATCACAATTGAGTCAGCAACAAACATCGTTGCTGGCCTAAATCGTGGCCGCACAAAGCTAGGAGGCTGAAAATGGATAGCACAGTAGAGACATTGTGGACTGTTGCAAACATCCTTGGAATTGTTGTGGTGGTTGCAGTAGCAGCGCTACTAACAATCTTGGTATTGCTAGTTCGCACTATCGATAAGCGAGTTGCAGCCATCAAGGCAACTTTGGCAGCAGCCAAGGCCAACACAGCACACACTGCACTAATCGGCGAAACTGCCGCTGGTGTAGATGCCGTATTAAATGAAGGTCTAGAACATCACTTGTTCCTAGGCCGGGTACTAGAAAAGGTACGTTCATGAGCACACTAGCCCTTTGGTCAGTTATTGATGTAACTGCATTAATCGCAGGTCTTGCGGTTTATCTATTCATCGTGGGTCGTCAACTTACAAAAGTTGCTGGCGCTCTTGAAGAGGCAGCCGACCTAGTTTGGGAAATCAAGAAGGATGCTGAAGTAATTCACAGCGGACTAACCCAGATCAACCAAACTGGTGGAATCGTTGCCGGTGCTTTGCCACTTCTTTACGGAATGGCTGAAGGCATCGTCACTGGCGCTACTTATGTTCCAGAAGCTCACGTTGACTCAGTCAACAAGCCTGCTATGGGTGTTCGTCGCTCCCGTCAGATGCATGGCGTAGGCGTAGACATCTAAATCAAGAAACCTAAACAAAAAGAGCCGCAGGAAACTGCGGCTCTTTTTGTTGTCAAAGTTAATGTGACGTATTTGGATCTCGGTCAGTTGTTAGTGGCTCAGTAAACGGGGTTGAGTATTCGCCGATCCACTCGTCTTTCCAAGTCTTTTCAAACTTTTCTTCATTGCAGCTTGGATCGTAGATAGCCATTAACTCTTCACAAATCTGCTGGCGGTGTGAGGCAAGTCCACCTGGAATATCAAAGTAGGCAACGTGCAGGTTGTATTTGGATCCTGCACGCTCAATCCAATTAGGGGCGCGGCGGTGTTTGAATGGGAATCCAACCGTGGACAGATCATCAGAATGTCCAACAAAGATTACTGAGTAATCCTGTGGCTTACCTTCAATATCATTACGAGACAAAATCACGTAAACCGCAGGAACAGCAGGCGCTGTCCAGCCTGAAAGAACTCGTGGTCCTTCAAACGGGTATCCAGCCAAGCTGCCTAATCGAATCATTCGGGGATTAGATCCAAATCTGCAAAGTCTTCATCTTCGCTCATGGTGTCAGCATCGGTGACTTCCCATTTAGGTAGTGAAGTCTTGGCTACTGCGGCTTCGAAAAGTTTTCGACCTTCAAGCACAGCATCTGCTGAGTTATCAGATTCGACCATAATCTGTGCGCCATAGGAAGTAGTTCCCATGCCAGAAGCAATGCCACTTAACGGAGCAACTGCGTCAGCAAGTTCTACGATTTCTTCCAGGGTCATCTCGCGATCACCGTGAGCTACTAATGAAACACTGAACTTCATACCCGTTATCCCATCCTTGATAGTTCTCTAGCAAATTCTTCAATGCTTTTGAAATTGTGTCCCGAGAAAATCCGGTCGATGTATGGATCTGCGATCATCATGCCAATGGTATTTGGCGTGTAATCCTCGTTGTCACCCTTATGAGGGTTCACCCAAATGACCTTGTGCGCAAGTCGAGACAGGGTCTGCATGGCCTTATCAAGGGCTTGTGGCTCACCTTGGTCTAGGCCATCAGAACAGATCACAACAATTGCGCCACGCCCCAGACGAGAGCGACGGGACTCCTTAACAAAGGCTGCGATGGCATCACCAATCCGAGTGCCACCGTCCCAGTCCAGCACGGACTCGCCAGCCAAGCGCATGGCCTCATCAGGGGTGCGCTTATCGATTGACTTAGTAATTCTGGTCAGGCGAGTGCCAAAGCAAAAAACTTCAACTTTGGTATTCGCCCGGCGAGCTGAATAAGCCAGTTGCAATAGGTTGCGCGAGTAATCGGCCATCGATCCAGAAACATCCAGGATGAAGACGATTGAACGAAGTTTTTCCTTGCGCTTAATAAACATCAAATCTTTAGGTTCACCAAGGGATCGCATAGTTTCGCGAGCCATCCGGCGCATATCTAAAACTTTGCCCTTAGGCGTGGACTGAGTTCGGTAAGTACGGCGCTTTGGGGGAGAAACTTTTAGCATTGAAATCAATTTGCGAAACCGGTTAAGTTCATCATCTGAACATTCAGCAAAGGCTTTGTGGCGAGAGATGTCAGCTGCGGAGGCCATGTAACCCAAGCGGGTTTCATCTTCAATTACTTCGCCAGGCAGACCTTGCTCTACGTTTGGCACTTCAAGTGTCGCGCCAGCATTAGCGGAAGACTTTAGCTTGACCTTTCGTGCATCAGGTTCGTTTTCACTGATATCTAGGAAGAAAGCCTGGAATCTCTTGTTGTAGAGCGGGACGTTATCTTTCTTGCGAACTAAGGTAGCTCGGCCACTCCAGTAAACATCCATGATGTCGCCGGCATCAAGAACCGAGATCGCAGAAAGGTAGGTGATTACGTCGTCAGATCCAATGACAATGCCATGAAAGCGCAGGTCGTGGGCAAACTCAATAAAGAGTTCGTCAAAGCCAGTTAACTCAGGAGCTTGGGACGATGTCATTTAGATTCTTCATGGTGTAGTCAAGATCATCCCGATCCTTAATGACAGCACCAAGAGTGTCAGCAGCGCTGTGTTCATTTAGATCGTTAGCGCCAAGAGCGTCTAAGGATTCAACCCAGTCGATGGTTTCGGCCACACCTGGAACCTTTTCAAGCTCCATTTGGCGAAGTTGATTCACAGCACCAACCACCTGAGTGGCAAGGCGTTCGCTAATACCAGGTACCCGGGCTCGAACAATTTCAATTTCGCGCTCTGCGTCTGGGAAACCAATCCAGGTGTAAAGGCAACGACGCTTAAGAGCGTCATGCAGTTCGCGGGTTCGGTTAGAAGTAAGGATCACGATTGGGCGAGACACAGCTGCGATGGTTCCAACTTCAGGGATAGTGACCTGGAAGTCAGAAAGCAATTCAAGTAAGAAGGCTTCGAACTCGTCATCAGCACGGTCTACTTCGTCAATTAGCAATACACAAGCATCGCCAGCACGAACGGCCTTAAGTAGTGGACGCTCAAGTAAGAACTTTGGACTAAACAGTTGCTCATCAGCATTGTTGCTAAGTTCGGCGCTGGTTAGTGACCGGATGTGAAGCATCTGGCGGGCATAGTCCCATTCGTAAAGTGCGTGGTTGGTGTCAATGCCTTCGTAGCACTGCAAACGGATAAGTTCGCGCTGGAACATTACGGCAAGAGTCTTGGCTAGTTCAGTCTTACCAACACCGACTTCGCCTTCAAGTAGAAGTGGCTTGCCTAGCTTTAGGGAAATCAGAATGGAAGTAGCTAGACCGCGATCGGCGATGTAGCCAAGTTCACGCAGGTCTTCGGTAAGTTTTTCAACTGTTAAATCAGCAAATGGGCGAGCGGTAGTCATTAGGTATCCGAGAATTCCGTTGGATTAGTTCTTTGTGCCGAAAACTAAGTCAGCAATTGAGGCGCCGGTAGCAAGTTTGCCTTCACGAGCCAATTTAGCTTTCCATGAGGTTGCTACGTCAGTGCCTTCATCGCCGAAACCTTCGTAAGTGACGTCCTTCATATTGCGACAAACTTTATTTGGGTTGCACTCGTCATCTAGTTCAGCCATGGTTGCAGGATTTCCTTGCCAAATAGAGCGAATGGCTTCTGCGGCTTGAGTAGTCTCTTCAGACATGTGATTCCTCCCGAAAACAATGGCTTGTTGCCTATAAACGTATCACGACAGCCACTTGGTCGCATGGGCAAAAATCCATCATTTGCAGGTGTTTTGCCAGTCAGACATTAGATTTGGCCGATTGTAGACTGGGCAAATGCGCAGATTGCTTGAAGTAGCCCGTTTTGCTGTAATCATCCCTTCAGCTGCATCAGTTATGGGTGCGATTGTCCTGATGATTCTGGGATCAATTGAGATTATTCGTTCTGCGATAGATGTTGTAGTTAAGCAAACTCCACTGAAAGATACCGTAGTTTCGATCCTGACCTCAGTTGATGCAATCTTGCTGGGAACCGTGCTTTTGGTTATTGGCTATGGCTTGTATGAACTCTTTGTCGACACAAATCTTGAAGTTCCTGACTGGTTGGAAATCAATACCCTTGATGATTTAAAGGCAAAGCTAATTGGCGTCGTAGTTGCGATCATCGCGGTTATCTTCGTGGGTGTTCTGGTTGACGCAAAATCACCAGATGAAGTTTTGTACTACGGTCTTGGAGCTGGAGCAGTAGTGCTTGCCTTAGCCGCCTTCACATTTACTTCTAAAAAGAAGTGAATCTAGGCGCGTAAGCCGCGTGCCAAAATGTCCAGGAACTGGTCGACTTCTGCCTTACCAATAATCATCGGTGGCTTTATTTTCAATACGTTTTCTGCTGGTCCATCGCTAGATAAGAAAACACCGTTTTCCCGAGCAAATTCGATTAAGTCTCGCGTGATCTGGGTGCCAGGATTTTGTGTTTCTCGATCGGTTACAAATTCCACACCAATAAACAAACCACTACCGCGAACATCGCCAATGGTTTCGATAGATTTACCAAGCTCGCGCACACCATCCATCAAGTAGTTTCCTACGGTTAGCGCATTACGCTGTAATGCTTCATCAACAATCACATCTAGTACGGTCTGCCCAATTGCAGCAGACACTGGATTGCCACCAAAAGTATTGAAGTATTCCATGCCATTGATAAAAGAGTTAGCAATTTCCGGAGTGGTAACTACTGCAGCTAGTGGATGTCCACTGCCAAGTGGTTTACCAATTGACACAATGTCAGGAACCACATCGTGCAATTCAAAGCCCCAGAATGTGCTTCCCATGCGGCCCATACCGATTTGCACTTCATCGGAAATGCAAAGTCCACCAGCAGCTCGAGTTGTAGCAAAGGCTTGCTTTAAGAATCCTGGCGCAAGTGGAACCTGACCACCAGAGCTAACAATGGATTCCGAGATAAATGCACAAAGTGGTTGATCCAAAGTTTTCAAAGTGCTGGCAAAGTCAGCAGCGTATTTGTCGCCAGAGCCTTCGCCTCGGTGGATACCTTTATATGCATCTGGAATCGGCGCGACTCGAACATGGTCAGGACACCCATCGCCGCCTGGACCATTGAATTTGTATGGGCTGATGTCGATAATGCTGGTTATATGTCCGTGATAGGCATGTTCCAAAACCATCATGCCGTTGGCCTTGGTATGCGTTCTGGCTAATCGCAGCGCTAGGTCGTTAGCTTCACTTCCGCTATTAACAAAGAACACAACACTCAATGGATCTGGCAGGGTTCCGGCAAGGGCCCGGGCGTATTCAATAGCGTTTTGATTGTAATAGCGAGTATTGGTATTTAAAGTAAGCATTTGTTTGTGGGCTGTAGCAACTACGCGGGGATGGCTGTGGCCAAGGTGAGCGACGTTGTTTACCAAGTCCAAATACTTGCCGCCAGCGCGGTCATATAGATATGCACCTTTACCGCTGACAACCTCTAGATGCTTTTGGAAATTCAGGCTGAGTGCGCGGGATAAAACCACTTCCCGCTCTTTCGCCAAAGTTTCAGTTTTCATGTGAGCATGAACATCAGTGCCTTCAGGAATTCGCAGGATCAAGTTCGGATTCGGGCACATACTGCGCCAAACCGGTAATTCACTGACTGCAGCTACGCCCCAAATGTCATGGGCCATGTCGCAAAGGTCCATGATGATTTGGAAATGGGTATGTGGAGGCCAGCCAACATTAACTTCTTCGGTACCCATGGTGGCGATTTGCTGACCGGACTTGATCTCCTTACCAACGGATAGCCCATCTAATGAAGCGCGTGAAAGGTGAGCGTAAAGCGTATGGAACTTAACGCCTTGATCCGTCTGGTGTTCCAGCACAATCATCGGGCCGTTGTCTAGATGCGCAGTGTTGTCATGGAACA
Organism: Candidatus Nanopelagicales bacterium; assembly: GCA_036796575.1. Classification (GTDB taxonomy): domain Bacteria; phylum Actinomycetota; class Actinomycetes; order S36-B12; family UBA5976; genus UBA5976. Next base: position 42,082 of record DAIRCR010000004.1, read on the forward strand.
AGAACACTTTGCCATCAAGGGCTGCATAAACCGGAGTGCCAGCTGGTGCGAACAAATCAACAGCCAAGTGCACTGTGCGAGATTCTTTACCTTCATCAACAAAGAAATCGGATTCATAAACATTGCGATCTTCGCAGTAATGGCCAATTGCTACATCTGCGCCTGCTGATTTCATTTCAGCCTCGATGGCTTCCCAAGAGCGAGCAATGTTTTTGTTCTCACCCGACCAGTCCAACCAAATTTTCTTGGCATCTGCAAACGGCGGCATGACAACATCGGAAATCTTGGCGTCAGTTGTTGCTAGCCATTGGCGAACATGACGGCTATCTGGATGCGCATCGTAGCCGCAGGCATTACGCAACCGGTAATGAGACAAGCGATCCGATACTGAAGTCAATGCAGGTAATAGAGAACGGAAGAAATCCTGCGAGATTGAAAGGTATTCATTATCGGGATCTGCAGCTAATTGCTTGTGGGCCATAACGACACTTGTGGCCACCCGTAAGCAAATTAGGTCAAACAGCACTTCAAGTTCGGCAGGAGAGAGAGCTGATACTTCGTGATAACCACGAACAATCGCATAGATACTGGCAACTGGATCGTTAGCATCAAGTTGATACGCGCACCCAACAGCCAGCCCACATACCCGTGGCGCATAAATCAAGTCACCGAAATCAATTAGTCCAGAAACTGCACCCTTGGAAACAACTACGTTGTTGTCGTTGGCATCGTTGTGAATCAATTGGTGTGGTAGAGCTAAAATTTTTGCAAGAGTTCTATTGGTAATCTGATCAAAGATTGTGGAAACCTGGGCGCGAAGCTCGGCATCTTGGATGAGCGCAATATCAGCGATCAGGTCTTTTGCCTGCAGCGCGTTCCAGCCAAATGGCTGGTCCAAGGTTGTTCGAAAGTTAGTGCAATCTACGGTGACTAGTTTCGAATCAACTGTGGCAATCAATTTCCCAAGTTGAACTTTATGATCGTCAGATAAATCCATAGCCTCTGACCAAAGTTCACCATCTATCCAAGTCAAGAGTCGCGCAAACTTTCCTTCACCAATGTCAACAAGCTGTTCTCCGGAGGTTGACTTAACTGTCTGCGGACTATAAAACGAACCCAAGTTATCTAATCGGGCTAGCGCATCTTGCTGCACATTTATTTGTGGTACTTCGCTGGAGTCATGAATCTTTAACACGTATTTGCCTGATGGGCTAGTAATGAGAAAGTTGGGATTTCGCTCTCCAGCCAGCACTGAGGCTTCGCCTTCAATGTCAAAGTGCTTTTTGGCAATACTCTGGGCGCTGGCAGGATTCATGCCTTAATGTTAGCGATCCGCAGCCGGTAAGTAACTAGCTGCGGATCGCAATTGCGTCGGTATCGACCTGATTACTGGGCCTATACCTCAGGTTTGGGGCTTAATGCTTTGGAGCCTTTTTCTTATACGTCCAAAGCGCAGGAAATTTGATCCTTCGCGTAAGCCTTCGAATCAAGCGAAGTATTGGAGGTCCAACTAGACGGATTGAAACTGGGAGCAGAATGACTCCAAGCATTGCCAGGCCGAGCATAGTTGGTGAGGCAAAGCCAGATGAAGTGATTGAAACCTGAACTGGTTGCATCTGTGAGTACTTCGTGTCATCGACAACTACCGTTCCACCAGAAGTTGTAGCACCACCAGTTGCGGTGTCATCCGTTGCGGTGTCATCTGTAGTAGTTCCACTTGTCGCGGTGTCACCTGTTGTAGTTCCACTGGTTGTAGCGCCACCACCTGAAGTTGCTCCCGTGCTAGTGCCTGCGTCATTAGCGCCTGCGCCTAGGTCACCTGTCAGTGTTGGATTCTTGCAGCTCTTGGCATCTAAAGCAGGAGGTGCATCGGCACCTTGTAAATCCGTGACCGCATCAAATACTGCCTTGACTAAGTTCTTAGGAAGTGGTGAATACCCAAGGACGCCGGCCTTCTGTTGACCTTCACAGGCGAAGTAGACCGCAAATTGACCGATAACTTTTGCTTTATCAGCGTTAATGCCGGTTGTAGGGATAATCATGTACGAGTAACTCGACAACGGGTATGCGTTCTTACTCTTGTTTGTATAAACACCGGACAAATTTTGAGTTCGATCCTTGTTGAGTGTTGCCTTGGTTAGTGCAGAGGCAACATTAGCCGCAGTAGGAAGCGTAAAGTTTGCACTGGCATTTTTTACGGCCGCAACAGGAAAACCACGCTGCAAGGCATAAGCGGTTTCAACATAGGTTATCGAGCCACCTCCTGTTGAGGTGTTGGCAACAAAGTTTGCAACCCCATCAGAACCCTTCTGTGCAACGGAGTTGCCCCAGCCCTGCGGGTAATTAGATGTACCATCCGTTGCGCCAACTCCCTGAGCCTTTGCAAATGCCGCCCAAGTTTTAGTCTGCTTGGCTAAGTAAGCCGAGAATTGAGCAGAAGTTCCGGAACCGTCTGAGCGAACCACTGGAACGATGCGCTTCTTTGGAAGGGCCTTGCCATTGTCAGCCGTGATAGCTGGGTCCGACCAGTCGTTAATGGCCCCAGTAAATATCTTGCCAATAGTCTCTGGGGAGAGTCGCAAGGATGTAATTTGACGCCCACTTGCGTCTTTAAGGTTGTACATCAAAGCAGTTCCACCAGCCACAATCGGGAGATACTGGTATGTCTTCCCAGCCGCTTTCAATTGCGAAACTTCATCTGAAGTAAATGGAATTTCACTAACCGCAAAATCAACTTGATTTAGCACATAGAACTGGCGGCCGGCAGACGAGCCGTTACCTTGATAGTTGATGGTTAGACCCAGTTTGGTGCGAACATCGGCGCGCCATTGATCAACTGCTACCTGACTCCAAGTTGATCCTGCGCCAGCAACTGTAATGCTGGCGGCATGCGCAGCAGATAAAGGGACTACACCGGCAATCAATAAGAGAATACTTGCAATTATTCGAGTTAACTTCATATTCATTACCCAAATCTTCCGTTTACGTAGTCTTCAGTTCTTGAATCGTCTGGATTGTTAAACATTTTGTGGGTATCCCCAACTTCAACAATGTAGCCAGGCTGATTTTCAGCAGCCAAGAAGAATGCGCATTGCTGTGAAACGCGCTGGGCTTGTTGCATGTTGTGAGTCACGATTACAACTGTTACTCGGTCAGAAATTTCTCGAATTGTTTCTTCAATGCGCATAGTTGAAGTTGGGTCAAGAGCCGAACACGGTTCATCCATCAGCAACACCTCGGGATCAACTGCAAGAGAGCGAGCAATACAGAGTCTTTGCTGTTGACCACCTGATAGAGCGCCACCGGCAGAGTCAAGGCGATCGCGAACTTCTTTCCACAATCCAGCACGTGTCAGTGCGGCTTCAACAACTTCATCTGGGTTTGGTGTGTTCATGCCTGAGAGCTTTCGACCAGACAGAATGTTGTCGCGAATTGACATTGATGGAAACGGATTTGGCTTTTGGAAAACCATGCCAACGCGCCTACGAGTAGTAGTTGCTCGCACTGATGGATCATAGATATCTTCGCCATCCAATAGCACTCGTCCTGCAAATCGAGCGGATGGAACCAACTCATGCATACGATTCAATGACCGCAGGAAAGTTGATTTACCACAACCAGATGGACCGATTAGTGCGGTTACGGTTAAGGGACGCATTTCAAGACTCACTCGATCCAGCACTTTGCGCTCGCCGAACCAGCAGCTGACTGCATCTGCAATCAACGTGCCAGATTTAGGCTCGAGTTGAAGTTCTCGAGTTTCCTCTAGACCAAATGACATCAGTTATCTCCTTTTTCCTGAAGCTCTTGCTCCCAGAATTCGAGCAATAGTAAATAGAACTAAAACGACCATCACAAGAACCAATGCACCAGTCCAAGCTCGTTGCTGTTGGGCCTCAAACGGATTGGCGATCAATCGATAAACAAAAAGTGGTAACGAATCCTGCGCACCATCTAGCGGATTAGCATTCATTGCAGTTGATCCAAACGATGTCATGATCAATGGAGCAGTCTCACCAACAGCGCGCGCGACCCCAAGCACCACAGCCGTAATCAAGCCACTTGCAGCTGTTGGCATAACAACTCGATAAGTTGTCTTCCATCTGGTCGATCCGAGAGCTAATGCTCCTTCACGCAAACCATCTGGTACCAGGCGCAAAACTTCTTCTGCGGTTCGGGTAATTGTTGGGAGCATCAGGATAGAAAGTGCTAGCGCAGCAGCGAAACCGGAGAAAGTATTCCCAAGCGCAATGATCCAAACCGCATAAATAAATAGACCAGCGACGATAGACGGGATACCACTCATTGCATCAACGAACATTCGAACTGGCCTGCGGAACCTGCCCTTAACTTCATTCAAATAGACCGCCGTCAAAATTCCAAGCGGCACCGAAATCAGCACTGCAATAAGAACTTGCTGGAGCGTTCCAACAATTGCAGCAGATGCACCACCGCCGCTATCCAGTGTTCCAGTAGAACTTAAGTCTGATGTAAAAAACTCTAAGTTAAGTCCTGCGAAACCTTTTATGATCACGTAAAGCAAAATTGTTGTAAGTGGTGCCAACAGCAAGAGTGCCGCAGACCAAGTTAATACGGTCCATAAGTTGTCAAACGCATTTTGCTTCCCCAACTCCAGCGTGCAAGTCATTACATAAAGCAGCAAGAATGAAATATAAGCAACAATGAAGAATCCAGTTTTGCCTGATGCAGGAGTCAGCGCGGTATAGATCACCCAAGTTGCAGAAATAGCAGCAACCGCAGTTCCAATCAGAAGTGAAAAATCATCGATTCGCCAGCTTCTAAGTGCGCGAGGCACATCCATTGGTTGAGTAGCGTCATCAACCTGCGAGAAACTACGCATCAACACCAGCTCCGGAACGAGAACGAGCAACCACAAACGAGGCAATGAAGTTAACCGTCAGAGTTAATGCAAACAATGTGAGACCAGCCGCCATTAAAGCCGACAGCGACAACTCATCTGCTTCACCGAATTTGAGTGCAATCAAGCTCGCAATTGAGTTGGTTCCAGTTTCGAGAATTCTTGGACTGATAACCAGGCTTGGACTCAAGATAATCGCAACTGCGATAGTTTCCCCAAGGGCGCGACCTAGTCCAAGCATCGAACCACCTATGATTCCACCACGCGCAAATGGCAACATGACACTGCGCACCATTCCAGATCTTGTGCTCCCTAGAGCTAGGGCTGCTTCCTTTTCACCAGGTGGAGTTTGTTCCAAAACTTCGCGCACGATGCTTGTGATAATTGGCAGAATCATTAGCGCAAGTACTACGGAAACAATGAAAGCCGAACCTGTAAATGTGGGCTCTGTGACTCTAAACAGTGGAACAAAACTCGCGTGATCGCTGAGCCATTTTGCAATACCCACCAAGTGGGGCTGCAGAAAAAATAGACCCCACAGTCCATAGATCAAAGATGGAATGGCTGCGAGTAAGTCCACAAGAGTTCTTAGAGGTCCACGCAGTCCACGAGGAGAGTATTCAACTAGAAACAGTGCAGTCAGAATCGAAACTGGCATTGCAATTGCCAGAGCGATGATTGAGATAATCACCGTCCAGTAAAGAATTGCAACGATTCCAAATTCTGGTGGAGATGCATCTGGGCGCCAGGAAAGTGAAGTAAAGAACCCCCAGCCAACCTCAGAAAAAACTAGAGAAGATCGGGCGAATAGAAAGAAACCAATAAAGGCCAGAATGACCAGAGTGCTGAGGCCACCCGCAACAGCTGCGGCCTCGTAAACTCGATCTTCTTTTGTTAATGAGCGTTCAAGTGTGCGGGGTTGGTCTTGCAATGAATCGTCTGTTCGTTCAAAGGAGCTGACGCCACCATTTTGCATAGCCCAAACTTTTCGTAAACTTCTAATCAGTGCGTTACGTGCGCCTGTATGTGAGATTTACTTTCGGTTAACTTAAGGTGAACTTGGCTATTCTGGCTTGACCTAGACAATCACATCAAGCAAAGTTTGGGTGTGATGATAAAAGGACGACATATCAAGCGCCGTATTTTCGCCAGTTTGCTAGTTACTTCGATTATGGCCCTGATGGTGAGCCCGTCGAATGCAACGTCGGGCCCTGAAATGACACTTTCTATCAACGAGCGGCTTGATCATGGTCAGTTAGTTCTGGTCACTTACACAGGGTTAATACCAAACGGTAACGTAAAAATTCAGCAATGTGAGCGTGGGGCAACCACAGCTAGACAATGCGGCGGCACGGTCTCGACAAGGGCCGACAGCTCAGGGGCTGGAAATTCAATTTTTCAAGTAACTAGGACGAACGACTTGGATATAATCGTGCCATCCGCACCATTTCTAAAGTGCGATGTTGATGATCTTTGCGAGATACGAGTTTTTTCGTTGAATGATTCAACGAACTACGCATCAGTCAATATTGATTTTGTGGCCGGCCCCGGTGGATGTCCACAAGGATTGCCCGGTGCAATCACTGGTAAGGGGACTGCAGCCCTCGCTCGTGCCTTTGTCTCATGGGGACCAGTTACCTGTGAAAAGCCAGTTTCAGTAAGCGTTGACTATGTGGCTGAAAGTGACATGTTTGGAATTCACGACTTTAAATGTGGACTAATTGACTACGCGATAACAGACCAAGGGTTAAGTGGTGATGCTTGCGCAGATAGTGACTCTGCGCCAGAAGTCGCCGGACTCGCCCCAATTGCGCTAACTGGAATCTCTTTCGTATTTAACTTCCGAGATATAAGCACGGGCCAGCGAATCAATGATCTTAACCTAACTTCTGAAATGCTAACCCGCATATTCACGGGACAGCTGTCAAATCTAAACACTCCATCCATTAGTGCCTTAAATCCAGGCATTACTTTGCCTACAAAACTATTCATTGGAGTGCGGGCTGACCAGTCAGCAGCTACGTTAGCCGTGACAAGTTATCTACATGAAACAAATCCTGATGCGTTTGCAGCAGGAAGCAGAAATAATGAGTTTGACTTTGGGCCGATGGATATCTTCCCAGCCATACCTGAAGTGGAATTGTTAACGGGTGAAACTAAGTTGTTGGGTAGTTTAACAAAGCCAGATCCGGATCCGGCGGATGATGCTAATTATGGGTGGATTGGCTATGTATCTTCGGCTGCCGCAGAGTTTGGATCATTGTCAAGTGTGACGATTGTAGACTCCTTGGGAGATGCAGGCGTCAAGCCATCGAATGAATCATTTCTTGCCGCATATGAAGAGGCAACTAAATCTGAAGACGGCTCATACAAGTTTGATTACACTCCCAGCAATCCGAATTCTTATCCTCTCACGACCATTTCAAGCATGGTCATTCCAAAATTGACGGCTGGAGATTCAAAGATTGAAACTTTCCAAAACTTTATTTCTTGGGTAACGCTAGAAGGACAAGGATCCGATTACCTACCTCGCGGATATGCGCCACTGCCAACAGAGCTAACGGCTGCTGCGATTCGCGTCTCCGAATCAATGAGTAAAGACGCAGATCCAAGTTTGAGTTCAATTCCAATTCCGAGCGCCTCACCTGCCATTACTCCCACAGTGGCCAGTAGTTTCGATTCTGGTACCACCAGCGCCATCGATTCGGAAGTAACCGAGTCAGGTGGAGTAACCACTACAACTGAAGCTGTGCGCCTTTCAGCATTTTCCGAATCTCAGATCTCTTCTAGCCCACTGGGCCGGTTGTTGGTTTTTGTTCTCCTAGGTCTTTTTGTTGGATCTGCAGTTTCAACTGTCAGGCTTCGCAAGTGAGCGTAGCGGTAGCTCCCAATGATCTTGATTCTCCAAAGAATGCATCAAATAACCCAGACCAAAGTGATTTAAGCGCAATACTCCGGAGCTCGATTAAAGGACTGGGAAGATATGTTCTTATCTCAATACTTGCTGCGGTAGTTATAGTTCCATTTATTCTTGGGCCAACGACAAGTCAGCGGGATCAAGGTGTCTTAGCCGGAGAACTTTCAACTCGGTTCTTGCAAGCTGCCTCAGCAGCCGGAACTGATGACTTGAGTCCATTACCACTGCAAGCTTTTGCCCAAGGATCCCCAGTTGCAATCATCGAAATTCCTAAACTTGGAATTGAGTCCGTAGTAATTGAAGGAAGCAGTAGCCGGGATACCGCACGTGCCATTGGTCATCTATTTGGTTCAAGTGGCCCAGGCCAAGAAGGAAATGCAGTTTTAGTTGGGCGGAGCGCGGCGTTTGGAGCAGACTTTAAAGATCTAAAAACCTTAACCGATGGAGACAAGATTTCAATCTCCACAATTCAAGGAAAATCAGAGTACGTCGTTGACAGTGCCTTAGAGATTCCAACTGGCGGGCCATTGGCTGCTACTTCTGATAACCGATTGACTCTGGTAACCGGTGACCCAATATTGACCTCGAGTTCGATGCTGGCCGTCACCGCTTCGATTGTTGGAAACCCATTCATTCCTTATCCACAAAATCCCGGATGGCTAGCAACTCATCCTTTAAACGACCAGAGTTTCCCGATAGCACAATTAGTTTTGCTACTCTCTGTTATTGCCATGATCGGCATTGGCTTTCGAATTTCACTTTTGTATTTTTCGAAAGTTACGGTTTATACAATTTTTTTCCCAATATTTGTTGCGCAAAGCGTTCTCGCGGCGCGCGTTGTATTTGATTTCTTGCCACCAGTTCTATGAAAACTTGTTCACATTAAGTTCATAATCTTTTCACCAACTTGGCAACTTAAGTTACCTCTGAGTCCACCTTTAGGACAAAGGATGCAAGAGATGGAGATATCCATCCCTTAACTGAAGGAGCTTTGATGCTCAGCAATATTGGTAAAAAAGGAAGGCTTGCAGCAACAGTTCTGTCGGCAGCACTTTCCGTAACCCTGGTCAGCCCAGCTTCGGCTATCATCCCCGACGGAGCAACTGGCGTACAGGACTTTGTCTCGAACGGCAAAGCCACAATGATCTACGGATCAGGATCTGATACTACGTACCCAATGCATCAGCAATTGGCAGCGATCTTTAATCGTGCTCCAGGATGCACTCTCCAGACTCCAAACAGTGGAGACCAGATATACAACACGGAGTGCAATCCAGCTCTGTCAGCTCGCACCACTGGGTATGCTAACTATGATCGCGACCTAGTTTCTGATTATTATTTCATGGGTTCAACTGGCGGTGCCAGACACGTTGCTGGCTGGAATCAAGGCACAACAGGATATGCTCAAGCCGACTACTACCGTTCATCGAGCGGTACTAGCACGCCTGCTGATGGTCGCACCATTGCATTTGCTCGTGATGCGCTAGCCGCATTCACCTTTGATCAAGTTGTAATTGATAGTGTTGCAACTCCAACTCCCGGTGCGTCAATTACGGAATTATCAACTGATCAGGTTAAGGCTATTTGGCAAGGAACCACAAAGTGCTGGGCGTCTATAGATAAGACTCTTTCCCCAATCTATAACACCCCAGAATGGGTGCCTTTCACAGCAACTGCTAACCAAACATCAGGAACTCCTGACCAAACAGCAGCTTTGGATGAGTCTGAATGGTTGGATGCTGCCGCTGGAGCTGGTTACAACGAGGCTTCTGACGCTTATAAGGCATGCGTTCCAATAGCCGTTTACACCGTTCCTCAAACCTCAGGTACGGCGACATACTGGAATACCGGTGTGTTGCAGGGGTCGTCAACTTCTGTAAAGAGTGAAGGTTTTCTTTCTCTAGTGGACCCATTCACCGGGGCACTATTTACACCTGAGGAAGTATTGGAACGCAAAATTGCAGAAAACAACGCGACTCCAATTGCAAATCGATTAGAGGAAGCTGGCATCAATGAAGATTTAGTTACTAATGCCATCTATTTCTACTCAATTGGAAAGTACACAACTGCACTAGGCGGTCTCGACAATGATGGCAATCCACGTCTGAGCGGCAACTCAACCAATTTAACAAATTTCGAAGATAAGTTGTTTGCTGTTACTGGCGCTGCCCCAGCCACAGCTGACAACATAGCCTCGCTTACGGGCTACCCTTACGCCAGAAGTTTGTTCTATGGTTACCAATACCCAAATCAGGCAACACGCAACTACCTAGATCCGTTGAATGGCTTCTTGTGTTCAACAAAAACCACGACCATGAAAGATCCAATCAATAGCGCCAATGTTCGTGAACAAATCGAAAACGCAATTCTTGGGGCGGGATTTGTGCCGCTACCTGCTGACGAAGTAGGTGGAGGTTTAGACGGAGAGAGTTTCTGTCGCTTTACAGATAAAAATTCAACTCACGGTGGTGGAGAAGATACATCAGCACCTACTGCTGGCTTTGAAATCAACAAATCAACAGCGGGAGCAACTGCAAAGAAGCCAGTTTTCACTGTAACGTTCAATGAATTGGTGTCTGGAGTGTCAAGTTCCACAGTTGGCATCCAGGAGTACAGCGGCACTACAGCTGTCGGTAGCCCGATTGACGCAACTCTAGTGTGCACGAACGCTCGCCAGGATGTTATTCCTTGCTTAGCTGCAACTTCGGAGGAAAACTACGACCTGGCACCACTTCAGTTCGTCAAGAAGGTAACGGTCAAGCCAAATGATAATCTTGCAGCTGGCAAGACATACAAGGCATTCGCTAAGGGAACCACAGGATCAGGTGATTCAGAAGCCGTAGCAATCCAGGATCGCAGCGGACTGTCTGATTGGCCAATCATTGATGGCAACCCATTGGTTACTGGAACATCAGCTGCGCACGTAATCGCAAAAGATGCTCAAACAGCTCCAAAGGCAGGAACCTCAGTGAAGAAGGGCAAGACAATTTCCTTCAGCGCGAAGACTGCCCAGGGTCTGACGATGACAGCCAAGGCTGCAGATAAGAAGATCTGTACTGTAGCGATCTCTAAGGGCAATGTCGTTGTTAAGGGCGTCAAGAAAGGCACATGCAAGGTGACTCTCACCCAGGCTGGAAATGCAACATTTGCTGCACTTCCAAGCACAGTGAAGACCATCTCGGTTAAGTAAAAGCAAGTAAAGCACACAGCAATAGAAGCTCCGGCTCGTCAGAAATGGCGGGCCGGAGCTTTTTGCTGATGCAGATCTTCAGACGCATAGACTGTTGCAATGAGTCCTAGCGCACTTAGTTGCTTTGATGTCTGACGCAAAATCAAGCCATCACGCAGGGCGCTCAGTAAGCCTTTCTCTGTTGGGAAATGGTCTGGCCGGCACCGCAGGTACTGTTGCCGCAATTTACGCCATTAACACCCCGTCACCTGTGATCGGGTTCGTTCGCTTGGCCATAGGCGCAATAACGCTTCTTATCCTAGCTCCGTTTTTAGGAGGAAAACTCAGTCAACTACCTCGACTTATAACTCGTCCTGGTGTTTGGATTATGGGTGCGAGTTCGGCGTCTTACCAAGTTTTTTTCTTTGCCTCGGTTGATCGAACTGGAGTAGCAACAGCTGCATTGATTACAGTTGGCTGCATTCCAGTATCGGCAGGAATAGTCGGCTGGATTTTCTTGCGCGAACATCCAAGCAAAATCTGGTACCTATCAACTGCCATTGCGATTTCAGGTTTGGTCGTGGCTTCACTGGGAGAACTGCAAACCAATGATGCAACGGGATTGATTTTTGCAGTTATTGCAGGCTCTGGAATTGGCGCATATATAAATGCGGCAAAGATTGAAGTTCGCGCTGGGGGACATTCAACTCAGCTACCAGGAATGGCTTTCTTACTTGGATCAATTGGACTGTTCTTTGTTGTGCGAAGTGACTTGCTGCAGATGGAGTGGACAACGCAAACGATTTTGCTTGCTGTTTACCTTGGTGCCGTAACCATGGGTATTGCCAATGGCATTCAGATCGTGGGTCTAAGAGGAATCAGTCCAGGCGTTGCTTCCACCATGATGTTGGCTGACCCAGTTACTGCTGCAGTACTAGGGGTAGTTGTATTGGGCGAAGCAGTAACCATAAATGGCACTATCGGACTCATCTTGGTTGTTATTGGCTTAGCCATGCAGAGCTTTTCTGCCAATGACGAAACCAGTAATCCTAAAATTCTTGGCAGACACAGGCTCAACTAGAGAAGGTTTGGAATCTTCTGCTCTTCTGCAAGGTTTGCTCGTCTGAACACCAGTGTCACTAATGTTGAAATGATGACAATGAACAGCGAGTAGAGCGCTGGTACCAAAAGAATCTTGTCCACACCAGGATTGTCGATGTAAACGGCAACAATCACAGCGATAGCCAAAGGTCCGTTGTTGATTCCAGTCTCAAGCGCAATAGTTCTTGCATTCATCGGATGCAACTTAAGCAGCTTGGAAATGTAGTACGCAACCGTAATACCCACCAGACCTAATCCGATTGCCACAACGTATGTTGGCCAATCTGTTGTGACCAGTAGCTGCCAGTTACGAGGCACCCAGATAGCGATCAAGAACGGAATGAAGAGTAAGCCGACGACGCTGCCAACTAGTTCTAGGACTGCACCAACGTTTGAGCTGAATTTGCGGAGCAGCATTCCTAATGCGACCGGAATGATCAAGCCAACAATAACAAGCGCGAGTTCACTGAACTCGACTGTCAGCGACTCATCGAGACCAATGAATCTTGAGTAGATGTATAGCATTGCGGGAGTCATAATGAACGCCCACAAAGTTGAGTTAATCGTCATCACAACGCTAAGTGCCAAGTTGCCCTTAGAGAAGTAGGTAAACAAATTCGAAGTTGTGCCCGCTGGCACACTACCCATGATCAATGCACCCAACGCGACCAACATAATGTCGGTGCTATTTGAAAATGGGAATAGAACTGTGACGATCAGGACGTATGCCGTGAGTGGCATGATTCCGAATTGGGTTATCCAGCCAATAAAGAGTCCCCAAGGACGACGCAGGGCCAGCGAGAAGTCTTTTGGCGTCAAGCCAGCGCCCAGACCAAACATGATGGTGAGAATAAAGATTCTAAGCAGAGTCTGCTCAAACTCATTTACGACAGTAGCTTCGTTGGCAACTTCTTCCGCCAAGCTTATAAATGTGCGCATAACTAAGCTCCCTTGCTTGAGTCGTTGCTAGAGGTTTTGCCGATTGCTTCATCGCGAAGCGTGCGGCGAAGAATTTTGCCAATTGGGCTCTTTGGAAGATCTTCCACAAACACGACGTCTTGTGGAATCTTGTAAGCAGCCAAATTTGTTCGGCAATGAGCGAGAATTTCTTCTTTGCTTGGGGCAGGGACCGTGGCCTTTATATAGGCACGAACTCGCTCGCCAGATTTTTCATCTGGCACGCCAATTACGCCAACTTCGAGCACGCCAGGAACGGCAGCAATCTGCTCTTCAATTTCGTTTGGATAAACATTGAAGCCACTAACAATAATCATGTCGTGGGTGCGATCGACAATAGTTAAGTAACCATCGGTATCCATCACAGCAACGTCGCCGGTGTGTAACCAGCCATCCTTGAGAGTCTTCGAAGTTTCCTCTGGACGTTGCCAGTAACCAAGCATGATTTGTGGTCCACGGGCAATGACTTCACCTGGTTCGCCGAATGCAACTTCGTTGCCATTGTCATCTATGCACTTGATTTCGGTTGATGGAACTGGAATTCCAGTTGTTCCGTCTTTTGCCATTCCAGTGAGTGGGTTGAAAGTTAGAACGGGGGATGACTCGGTTAAACCATAGCCTTCAACAATTGGAGTGCCAGTTAGTTCTCGCCAACGCTCAGCAACTGATGACTGAAGTGACATGCCACCTGCAGCAGATGCATGCAAATGCTTTGGTGGCGCATCTTGGAACCAGCGCTCATTTAGCAGTGCATTGAACAGAGTGTTAACTCCGCTTAACCAAGTGATCTTGTAGTTATCAAAAGCGCGCCTTAAATTGCTCGGTGGACGAGGGGAAGGAATCAAAATGTTTCGAGCTCCGTTGTAGTAGAAGCCCAGCAAGTTAACTGTGAAAGCGAAGATGTGATACAGCGGCAACGCAGTAAGAACAATTTCTTTACCGGGCCGCATGCCAGTGCCACTGTGTGCGATCATCTGCAAGGTATTTGATACCAAGTTGCCGTGGCTAAGCATTGCGCCCTTTGAAACACCAGTAGTTCCACCGGTGTATTGCAGTGCCGCCAAACTATCTGAAGTCAGGCCAACTGAGTAACTGCTTACCTTTTCCTTTGAGTACTTGGCTTTGCCCATGGAAAGTGCTGAAGAAAACTTTGTGTGCTCAACTTCAATCTTTGGAAGTGACCTATTCCAGAATTTTTGAACCATTCGCACGATGCCACCAACCACTGGCGGGAAGTATTGCGAGATCTTCACAGTAACAACATTTTGAATATTGGTGTGGCCCAAAACTTCTGGCAAGCGGCCAGCAAACATGTCGATGATGACTAACGTGGTTGCGCCTGAGTCACTGAACTGATGAATCATTTCCGTAGGCGTGTAAAGGGGATTGGTGTTGACCAAAACACATCCGGCCTTAAAGACGCCAAAGGCAACGATTGGATAGCTCAAGCAGTTTGGCATCTGGACCGCAACACGGTCACCCGCGGCAAGGCCGAGCTCTTCGCGAAGATAGCAAGCAAAGTGATCAGATAACAGGTCCACCTGAGCGTAAGCCAAAGAGCCATTCATGCCATTTGGCATAACCTGCGTAAAGGCAGTGGTCTTTTCATACGTATTTGCGGCAGTTCTTATTAGCTCTGGCAAATTTGCAAATGGAACTGGTGGAAGCTGTTTTGGAACCTCACTTGGGTAGTGAGCTAGCCACGGGCTGTTGGTCATTTTTGCTCTTTTCCGCAATCCCCAGCCAGGCATTTTGCCGCCGCTGGAATCTATTGCCCATAAGCATAACGGCCAAGATCGGCCAGATCTGGGCTACTCATATAGATATTGTGAGAGATTTACTAGATGGTGGAGTGCCACAGGTTTGGCCAGGAACTGAATAACCGCAAATTACGGGCGCGGGCAAGAATTCACCTAATCAAGCATCGATTTGAGAAGCTATCTTGCCAATTACCGCTGATTCAACGCCAATAGTTGACCCATTCACTGTAAGTGAATAAGTGAGGCTAAATACCTGCTCACCACTTGTAACATCAACTTCTTGCGTGATTGTGCCGTCGGCAACATTGCAAACATTGAACTTGTATCCCTTATTTTCAATCAACATTGGATATTGTGCGCCGATAATTATGATGAAGTCATCAACTGAGACATTAGATTGAAAATTCTCAGAAGCAAATGAGTGGGCCAACTTCCAGTCTTTCTCAGCCAAGGCATCTATCTGGCCTGAAATATGATTGTTGACTACGCCAGCTAGGGCACTTGTGCAGGCACCATCAGCTAGATCTTCAAAGGGATCTTTGTGCGCACAACCCGCTAGCAACAACACAATTACACCTGCCGCAATGATCCTTCGCATATCGAAAGCCTAGATGCAATAACAAGGACTGTCTCTTTGGAATCGCATGCATTGCTCTCATTGAATCATCCTTGAGAGCAATAGATCGTGGCATTTCGTAGTGGTGGGGCGGGTCGGGCTCGAACCGACGACCCACGGATTATGAGAACGTCTTGTATGAATTTGTCTAGACATGGATATGCTCTTTTATTCGTCTTCTGATTGGATTTTATGCCTTTTTAGACACGCCTACTTATGAGTAGAAATAGGTGTCATGTTGACATTGTGTTGACATTTTGGCCGGAGTCACGGCCTTGATCGCGCTAAACTTAATTGTGCATTCACAACGCTTTAAATTCAATTGCCTCCCAGCTTTTGCATTGGTGTTAGTGCTTTCATTAGCCCTACAGATATTGATCGGTACTCCAGCTCAGGCAGATTCCGGCGGAATCGATACGTCATTTGGAAATTCAGGCTCAGTTCAGGTTGCAATCGGAGATCCAGGGGCGATGATTTCTGGATTAGCTATTGATGCTAACGGCAAAATTTATCAGAGTGGTGCACAATATGTGAACTCTGTTTGGGTTGGAGCGGTGGCCAGATTAAACTCGGACGGATCAATAGACAGTCAATTTGGAACCTCAGGTTTCTTTCAAGACGCAAGTCAAACAGGAAGGTTTACTGACGTTGCGTTTCATGGCGATTTAATTTATGTGTTAGACCGACTTGGCAGAGTACTCCGACTTCTTCCTGATGGCCAGTTAGATACGACATTTGCAGATTCTGGAGTTCTCGCATTTAACCCCAGTGAAATAACAGGAAATCTGAGTTATGGAACCTTGAGTGTAAATTCCTCCGGTCAAATATTTGTTTCGGGCTGGGGAAGTCGAACGGTATCTGGAAACGCAAGCTACGACTCGTTTGTCGCTGCATTTGATAGTCAAGGATTGCCACTTACAAATTTTGGTTCAAGTGGCGTCGCGTACCTCCCAAGAACAACTGATCAAGATTTAATATATGATTCAGTGATTGATGAAAGCGGAAACCTATTTCTTTCTGGATCAAAAAGTTTTCCAAACTATTTCTGGATAGTAAAGGTTTTACCTGATGGCATTCTAGATCCAACATTCGGAATTGATGGCGAGGTTAGCTCTTCTGCACCAAGTGGATACACCGGAGGTTCTTGGGACTACATTTCGCTGGACTCAAATAGCAAAATTCTTGTAACTGGTAGCGTCACAAATTTAGCTGGCACAGACAGTGACATCTTTGCATCAAGATTTAATTCCGATGGAACCGAAGACTTTCAAAGGAGAATATCTTTTGGTCGCTTCGAAGAGGGCCAATTCATCCAAGAAGGTAGGGGTGGAATCTATATTGCCGCTAGATCCGCAGGCCTTGTTGGTGGAACTTACGTCGATAAGCAACATCTCATACGTCTAACTGATTTAGGAGCAGTCGATACGTCTTTTGGGGTAGATGGAGTAATTAATCGTCAACTTGGAGAAGTTCATTCGGCTTCAATGGATGCCTATGGGGACCTCTATCTTTCGGGAAATGTGTCTCCATCTAACGATAAGACAATTGTGAAGTATGCCGCAGTATCACCACCATCTGCACCACTTGACGTGAGCGCCGTAGCGAGCGCTGAATCTATTGAGTTGGATTGGACTGAACCTATAGATGATGGCTCAAGACCTATAACAGATTACGTGATTCAAATTTCAACAAATGGCTCAAATTGGAAAACTGTCAATGACGGCACTTCAAGCATCTCTCAAATAGATGTAAACAATTTAATGCCAAATACTATTTATTATTTTCGAATCTTCGCTTCAAATTCATTCTTCACCGGGCCAAGTTCAGAACCAATAGAAATTAGAACTGAACTTCCTGAAAGGCCTGGTAAACCAACATTGAGTGCAGTTCCAGATGACTTGACTATTAATTTATCGTGGGCGCCACCCGTAGATGGTGGAGGTTTCTTAACGGGTTATATCCTTCAGCGCAAAATAGGTGTCGGTAGCTGGATTTCTATTAGAACTACATCTCATCTGACTTCCGAATTTGAGGATACAGTTACTAGAGCAAATGCTGGCTCGATTTATTACAGAATTTTAGCCTTAAACGATGGGGGCTCGTCTGAGTACTCCAATTCGGTTTCGGTGAAAGTTTTTGCTTCTCCCCTTTCACCAACCTCGATTACTGCTACAGGAGGAATTTCAAAAATAAAAATTTCATGGAATAAACCCTCCAATTATTTGCAAACTGGAGCTTTAACTTATATCTTTCAGATTACAAACGATGGGTTAACTTGGGTAGATTTCACTCCATCAAATTTCCTCCCCGGATCGAATAATGCCGTATTTGATTCTGGAATCATTGGAGCAAGTTACCGGTTTAGAGTTAAAGCTTTGAATTCAGTTGGTGGAAGCTCCTGGAGTTCAAGTAGCAATCTAAGCAAAATGGGTGAAAGCACACTTACTTACAATTATGCATCAGATTACGGTAGTAAAACTAAATCTGTGACTTACCGAGACGGTGGACCTGCGATCGAGTTATTCCAACCAAGCCGACGTGGCTTCAAATTTGAAGGATGGTTTGTGAGTCCATCATTTACAGGTAGGGCAATTGTTTGGCCGTATGCTCCAAATGAAACGCAGTCGTTACATGCAAAATGGAGAAAATTAGTTAAGGCGAAATCAGAAGTAAAGCCAAGAGTGTCCGGCACTTCTCGCATCGGTCGTGAATTAAGGGTAAGTCTGGGTACTTGGTCTGGCTATCCAAAACCTAGTTTTACCTATCAGTGGTACTTCTGCACAAGCGTAGTGTCTTCGCCAACATCAGAAGTTCCTAATACTTGCCAAAAAATTAGCAGAGCGACAAGGACAAAACTCGGATTATCGAAAAGTTATCTCCGACGTTATCAGGGTAGGCATGTTGCAGTGTTAGTAACAGGCACAAGCCCTGGAACATCAAGTACTTCCTGGTTGACGAAAAGCAAACAAGTCAAATAGATCTCGCTTTAATAAATTTCTGCATGACCCGAGGTTATTAAT
The DNA here is from genome assembly GCA_036796575.1 of Candidatus Nanopelagicales bacterium. Taxonomy (GTDB): domain Bacteria; phylum Actinomycetota; class Actinomycetes; order S36-B12; family UBA5976; genus UBA5976. The sequence continues at coordinate 60,501 of DAIRCR010000004.1, forward strand.
GGACGCTGCCGGTAGGTATGTAGAGTCTGATCTAGATTTTTATGAGTTATTTGCAGGGCTCCATTAAAGTGGAATTATGAAAAGATTGACGCTAATTCCGGTGGTGACATTAATGTGTCTCCTTGGTGGATGCAGCTCACCAGACACTTCTGGTGGCAGTGAATTACCGATTGCTGATTGCGAGAAATTAATTTCATTTCCGAGTAACTTTAATTTCAACCCCTGGGAAATTCATGAGAGTCGCCGGAATGGCCTTAAAACTATCGAGGAGCACGCAAAAGAAAAGGGCATTGATGTCGGAGATCCTTACTATGTGGAATGGAAATCTCGATATAACGCCTCGATTGATGATCTCCTAATTCAGATTGAAGCTAGTGCTGGTAAAGATTCGGTTGAGATTCAAGATGACTCAATCAAGAGTGCGATGGAGTCCGTTGCCTCAAGTGCAAGTCCCGGAAATTTGGGGACGCTAGAGGGGCTCTTTGAAAAATGCGCCACACAAATAAGGTTAAGTCAATAATTGGTCTGCACCCAAGTAGGTGCTAGTCAGATAGTTAAGCACGCATTTAGGCGTGCTATTTAGTTATTTACTTTTACTAGTGAACCCGCCAGGCCTTGGCCATGGCGGTATCTACTGATAGATCGCACAAGTAACTGGAAGTAAGTTCAAATAACAAGATCGATAACCTCTTGAGTATGTTGAATGGATATTTATTACGCAATTTGTTTGAGTTGTTTAAGAACTTTTCCACCACAACCTAGGTGTATTGGTCCAGATGGACCATCTCTATGATCTCCAGGGCTTACTTTCTTTCCACAGCCAAAGCAGGTGTCATGCTTGGCTAGATGTTCCCTAGCAAATTTGTTCATTCGACTGGTGTCAAAACAGGAAAGCTGGATGTAGTACATGTTGCTTCGACTTGTCTGACTTTTCTGGATTCGAATAGTCTTTATGAATCCAAAGTCTTCTAGTACATCAAGTGCTGCGCGAATTGAACTTCTAGCGACTCCGCTGACCTTTGAAATTCTTGTATATGACGGGTATACCAACCAACCTTTGTCACCCAAGTGAGACACAAGTGCCATCAGCACTCGTTGTGCTGTGAATTCTTTGCACTCTGCCAACACTTGATATGCAGGTATCGGCAGTGGTGCATATAGCCCGCCAGGGGGTATAGATATTATTTCTCCAGTTGACTTATCAATATCTCGTACCATCGGTATTCCTTCTGTATCTGTGGTTTGGTATCGAGGGGTCACTGATGGACACCTCATGATCTAAATTGGCTTAGCGTGGCCCTGACATTTGGTGCGAATTTGTAAACCCACTGTTTTCAATGTTTTTTGGGTACGAAATTTGCACCTAATTACAGGCACACAGTTCCTGATCTGCTATTTAGCCAGATCAAAGTACTCGGATAAAGTCAGCTGCCTGACAGGCTTCATGTTCCGAGCGTTAGGGCAGAGGATGGAAAGGTTTCCCGCTGCCTGTTGGTGGTGCTTTGGCTTACGGCAATCACATGCGTACTCATGAAAGCTCATGCCTTGGTGTAGGTTTTCGAGCTGCTGTAGAGAAAGGCCAAGGCGCCTTTCAATTACCTGCATTGATCATCAAGCCATTGATCTAGTTCAGATCGTCTAAACCTGAGCTGTTTTCCTACCTTGTAGGTTTTAATGCCCAGTTGTCTGCAGTTATTTCTCAGGTAAGCAGGGGATTTAGCCAGATAGGCGGCTGCCTCATCTGTGGTCAAAATGTCCCTGCTTGCTGATATGTTGAACCCAGACTCGCCGGGAGTAATTGCACTTGCCATGTGAATGCTTTCTTGTTAAGGTAACTATTAAGAGGTAGTTACTATGCCTCGCTAGTGAGCATACGCACGTGTAAGCAATCGTGCAAGACCTAACTGTCTTGCCGGCGTGTCAAGGAAAGGAATCAAGGATGCGCAAGGGCGAATACAAGTCGACGAAGCCAGTTGATTTTGCTCCAGGTTGGCAAGCTGCAGCGGAGTTAACAAAGAATGGAGCCGGCGACTGGGTTATTTCTAAGGTAACTCTCGAGGCCATTAGCGACATAGCGGCTGCCGAAGGATTAACTGCCAACGTCTTGCGCTCTATAAAACTATCCGACTTGGTCGAGAGTGTCATTTCAGATGATGATCAAAATAATTTCTGGTTACATGCAACTCATCCAGATTATGAGCAAATACGTAAGCAGTGGTTGAGCGAGATATCAGGGGAGATGCAAAAGGTAGGACCCAATAACCGGTCGAAAATTCCTTACGCCAAAATTGCCTTCTTCTATGTGCTTGAAGTTAGAGAGAATCCAAAATCACCATTGCAGTCACTAGCCAAGAAGTTAGACGTAGACAAATCTACAGTCGCAAGAAGAATTGATACCGCACGAAAACTGGGCTTGTTACATAGACCAATTTCTGAACAAGGACCAGCTGGTAAAGCAGGTGGGTTCTTGACAAAAGAGGCTTATGAAGTTTTGGGGTTTACGGAGGAAGGTAATTAGCTATGAGTGTTTTCAAAACAAAGAGTGGAAGCTGGTCGGTTCGGTACCGTGACGAGCAAGGCAAGCAACATCAAAGAACGTTTGAACTAAAGCGTGATGCTGAAACCTACGAGCGTGAACAACGTCGAGCAATCGAACGTGGAACTTGGCAGGATCCAAGTTTAGAAAAGACCAAGTTGTCAGTTGTATATGCAGATTTTCTAAAGACAAAGCAGGGTCTAAAACCTAAGTCGATACTTTCAATTGAATCACTTTGGCGCCACCACATAGAACCATTCTTTGGTGAACAAACGATTCGCTCTATAACCATGGCTCAAGTTACAAAATGGGTTACTGATTCAGCAGTAGGTGAATCTGCGCGCACATCAAATGTTCGCATTACAAAGGCTCAGGTTCAGCTGTCCTCAATACTGGACTTTGCTGTGGATCATGGGTTACTTGCCAAGAATCCGATTAGAAAATCAAATGGCAAAGTAAACAAGATTGCGCTTCCAAAGACAGACAAGTCACGCCCTACTGTTGCTTTAACTCCAGAGGAACTCTCAAGATTTGCTCATGCGTGTGGCGATTATGAAACTCTCATGCTTTTGGCAGGTTTGTCCGGGCTACGTTGGGCAGAGTTAATTGGTCTACAGGTTCAAGACTTTGCAACGGATGGAAAGTATGTCCAAGTAACTAGAAGTCTTTCCGAAGTCAATGGAACTTTCCATGAAGGCTCTACAAAGTCAGGGCAAACAAGAGTTGTTTATCTTCCAGGTTTGTTGCACTCAAGAATAGAAGTGCTTCTAGTTGGTAAAGTAGAATCTGACTTAGTTTTTACCAACTCTGTAGGTAATCCAATATCGCTTGCTAACTTCACAAAGCGAGTATTCAAACCTGCGATCGAGTTGGCTGCGATTCCAAGGATTACTCCACATGACTTGCGGCATACGGCTGCTTCAAATGCGATCTCAGCTGGAGCGAATGTACTGATTGTTGCGAATATGCTTGGACATTCTGATCCCGCAATTACCCTAAAGCGTTACGCACATCTCTTCAACAGAGATCAAGAGGTTTTGGCAACTACTTTAAACAATAGATTTATGGAATTGCTTCCGGTTTACCTAAACTGATTAGATCAGAACAACTTAAATTTCTAAAGTAAACCGTGGCAATATTAATAACAACCGGCACTCTGCATTAAAGAGTCTATGTACCCCATCAAGTCAGCATTGTTGTGGCCTGTGCGATCCATGGTCGCTTGATTGTTTTGATCTGCAATATCAAACTGGGATTGCAGCTCCTGACAATTCATTGCACTTGCCAAGGCATCAAGATCATTCTTTAAAGTAGGAGAGTAATCACTCCAAGGTACGGTTTCTGTTACTACAGGCGCGCTTATTGCTTCGCTTGTTGCCTGACTTGCGGCAGACTCACCGCTGGAACCACCGCAGGCGCTTAAAGATAACGCCAGTGCTAAGCCGGTTAGGGGCAACAGGAAACGTTTCATAATCTCACCCTATTTGGACAACTGGCGGATTACATCTAGAAGCAAAAATTTAACCCCTAGATGTCTTCATTTTGTGACATCTTGACAAACCAAGCAGCAACGGAGGCAGTAACTACTCCCATGAGTGAAATACCCACGAGCATCAGGGCGAATGCTATGACTCGCCCTTCAGTAGTGGTTGGAAATCTATCCCCATATCCCACCGTAGTTACTGTTGTTAGGGCCCACCAAAGGCCATCACCAAATGACCTAATGTTTGAACCTTCGATAGGACGTTCAATAATCGTGATTTGAACCGCTGAAATGTAGGCAATCAGTATGCTAAATAGGAAAACCTTAACCGTAATCGCAAACTGCTTACCTACTGCGACCCTTTGAATCACCATCGACCCAACAGTTACAAGGCGAAGGAGCCTTATAGGCCGCAAGACAGGAAGTGCCACAGAAATTACCTCGAGTGGATGAGTCCTTAGGTATTGCTTTCTGTCTTTAGAAGTAGCCAGACCAAAAATAACGTCAATCAGGAAAAGTGCATAAACAACCCATTGAATAGAGTCGAGGACCTTTTGGACATTCTGGGGAACTGGATCTACAAATGCAGGGTAGGAATATGCGGCGAGATAGATCACTGCTAACGCTGTTAGTGCCTCGTTCCAGCTCTTACGGGTCATGGCTTAATGCTACCGAAGGGGCATTTGCTATGGATTTAGAAGACTCATGTTGACATTTTGTTGACATTAAACCGAATTCGTACCAACCAATGTAAATGTGATTTAGATAAACCCATATAAATATGGGAATTATTGGTGGGGCGGGTCGGGCTCGAACCGACGACCCACGGATTATGAGTCCGCTGCCCTCCTAAGGGCTCGCCTCTGTTGGGGAGAGTTTACCCGCTAAATCATGCGGGAAATGAACCCCACTAAGGGCGAAAAGGTAGATTAGTAAATGTATGTGTATGCAATGTGTATGCAAAGCGAGCTCCTTCCCTGAAGGAACTCAGTAAACGAATTGGTAGTTCGAGGAAAAGTTGATGCTGCAGCAAGGCGCTGCACAACCTACAAGAAGGACGAAAATGTCATCAACAAAACATCGGGCCAAGAACGGTGCAGGGCACACATACGCTTATAGAAGTGGCTTCCGCACAGTAATCCGCCACGAAGGGCGAGTCATCACAGCAACAGGTAGGACAATCACCGAATCAAAGCGAAATGCAGCACTGAAGCTCAAGCGATTGCAACCTCTGAACAAAGGTCTAGTTGAAAAGGGAGGGCAACTGACACTAGATGAATTCATGGTGCCCTGGATGGTAGAGCGCCATAGGCAAGAGATCGCACCATCTACTTTTGATCGGTATATGCAATTGATCCGTTGCCACATCTTGCCCCTTATTGGACATGTGAAACTGGCAGAGCTCAACAAACGCCACATAGACCAAATGCTCTCTGCCATGGGCCTTGCAGGACAGAGTAAACGCTCGCAGAGACAAGCTCGGGCAGTTCTCAGTGTTGCCATGACAGGTGCCATGAAGGAAGAGCTGATCGCCTTCAATCCAGTCGCAACGGCGAGGAAAATCAAGATTGATGATTTTGAGTTTGAACCACTCAAGATTGAAGAAGTTGCAAGAGTGCTAAAAGCAACGTGGACCACTCAACTAAAGCTTCGATGGACGATCGCACTATTTTATGGGCTACGTCAGGGTGAAGCCTTAGGTTTACGCTGGAAAGACATTGATTTCAATACCAAAACTATGCAGATCTCAAAACAGATGCAGACGATAAATGGGAAACGTCAACTAGTGGGATTGAAAACCAAGAGTTCCCGCCGAGCTTTGCGACTCTCGGATGAAACCATCACGCTTATGAAGCGGCAAAAAATTGAGCTGGCGGAACGAAAGTTGGCCATGGGCGCGAAGTGGCAAGAGAACGATTTGGTATTTCCAAATGCAGAGGGTTTACCAATGCAGTCCCGCTGGGACAACACACTCTGGAAAAGGACCTTGAGCGAAGCTGGCGTTAGTCACCGTCGCCTTCACGATGCCCGTCATACAGCAGCAACGATGCTGTACAACGACGAAACTGATATCGAAGTTATTCGTCGATTCCTTGGTCACAGTAGCGTTGAACTAACTTCGCGAATATATGTACACAACTCAGATAGACCATTCTTAGGCGTCGCGGAAAAGATTGGTGGAATGGAAAAACGAATAAATAGAAAAGTTTCTTAGTTCTTAGAAACAGTAAAGGGGTAGGCGCACATTGCACCTACCCCTCACTTTTTCGTGGGCCGTGTCGGACTTGAACCGACGACCGATGGATTATGAGTCCATTGCTCTAACCGACTAAGCTAACGGCCCGGCAAGCGTCAACAATACCTGATGGTGCACGCCACTTATAAATCTAACTGTTGATTCCGAATAAATTTGTTGGAACCCACGTCAATCCAACCGAATACTCTGAAGTTTGGGTATTTATATTCAGAATTCTTGCCAAATAGTCTGGATCCAAAAACTCTTTAGATAAATCCATAAGGTCATTTTGATGGCTCTCGGAAGCTAGTTTAGGCAAAGACCTTTGCCAATCATCAAATTCGTGGTCTGGAGTAAAAGGGAAACCTAATTCAGAACCTAATAGGTCTCTAGTTCCAAGCAAATTTTGAACTCGTTCTATCTTCTCTTGCTCGAAGTAGTCATAGTCCATCATCCAACATAAGACAGATTCGAGAACTAACAGAAGGCATGAACTCACATAAAGATTGAGTAAACGATTTGTTGGGCCATAGAAAGAACCGAGTTGTCTATTGTGGCCATGTAGTTCTCCGACAATCCCAAAAGGAGCATGTGCAATCGCAGATAAAAAACCATAATGACTCTGGAGCTTCGCTTTATCTGGACGATCCATAATGCCGACGGCAGTCATGGTCTTCGTCGCAGAATCAAAACTCGTGTAATGCTTTCTGAGCCATTGGTTACCTGCAACAACTTCGTCTTCATCAACAAAGCTCCAAAGCAATTGTCGATAATCACTGGGAAAATCATGAGCTAAATGCCCAGAACCTTTCGAAATGTAAAACCTTGCCATAGGAAATCTATTCTCAGTTTTACTTGAAATCCTTAGTTCAAGACAGACATGGTCGCTTGAAGACTGAGTTGTTCCGCAATCATGAATTTTGTAGTTGGAGAATCGAGAAACTAAAGTGTTTGCATCTTCTAAGGATTTAGTCTTCTGATAAACCAACTGCTCCGAGAAATTACTCGCTGCTTTGAAGTGGAAGGCTCTCTCAAATAAATTCCTGCAAACAGTGAGCGCTTCTAGGTACTTCGATGATTGAGTTAGATCAAAGACACTCGACCCTAACTTCCCAAGGACTTGAGCCTCAAGCAACATCTCGTAGTAGGAATATAGGAGTGGTTCTTTGGGCTTGAGCCCCATTGTGAGATCAGCGAATTCTTGAAATAACTCTTGGTTGAATTGTTCAAGTTTATTCGAATACGCCTTACTTGCAATGGGCAAATCTTCACGGTACATGTCTAAATGTTAGGTCGTTCCGATGACAAATCCTTACGAGACGCGTTCAAGACCATTTGTTTCGTAATCCAAAAGGAATTCCACAAAGTGCGGATTACATAAGGCGTTCTTTGAACGTCTATCTCGAATTAGATTTATAGCTTCTGCCGCGCTCATCCCATCCTTCATGAGCACAAGAGCCACAACTAGGCTCGATCGGTTCCAGCCTTGCTGGCATTTACCAGCAACTCTTTTTCCAAGTTTCCACTCCGAATGAAGCCAATCTGCAAGTTGAACGATTTCAGGAATTGATCGTGAATCCAATTCAGCATCAGCAATGCCGAATCGCTGTTCACGCACGTAGTAGCCGAAGGGACGGGCATGTCCGTAAAGAGTCGCGCAGGAATCAAATGGGGCCGTCTGCACTAGATCGGAATAGGACATCGGGTTGTCTAAAGTGTCACCATCTAAAGTGCCACTTATAAATAGATTTGGAAGGATTTCACTGTAGAGATTTGTTTCAGTTATCAAAATTTATACCCCTTCTAGTATTCGATGATTTCGATTTATCACGGTTGCGTGAATCAATCGACCTGCTTTGTCGGTTGATGCTTGAGTGTCTATCCCATTAGTTCCACCTGCCATCAAGATTGCCCAGTCGTGATCGGATAGATAATGCAATTCGTCTATTCGTGCATTGCGAATGAATCTCGAAACTTCAGCATCATGGGTCGGACGGAAGTCTGCGTGTTCAACGTCAAAAGAAATCGCACGTATCGTTTGATGCAAAGTCATTTCAAATGCTTTTTCAGAGGCATGGGCCTCCATCAGGAGCGGAATTCCCTCATAGGAAATCAGCACTCCGTTTTGACCTGAAAGAACTCGAATATTTGATTTCGCTGAATCTTGAATTGACTTCGGCAACGAAAATTTCAGTGAGTCTTCGCGCATGACTTGTTCTAGTGAATTCGTGGGTCTTTCACCACTTCTAGATTCCTGCCTTGAAACTTGATTCCAAACTCTAGATTGGCGGGAGTTTCGATTGAGTCGCCAAGTTCCATCATCTGAATTACGATCCCAGCCCGCTGCAAGTACTGTCAAGGGAGCCCTACCTCCGTCAACGGCATTTATCCCCGCGTCCCAGCGTCCTTTTTCAACACACGAAACATCGGCCAGAACAGTCTCTTTGGCTGCGACATGAGTTGCTCGATTGAACACTCTTGTCTGCATCAACTGCGCACCGACTACCCAGCCTTCAGGAATCAGAAATGGTTTGTCTGTTGGGTTTTCAACCTCAATGCAGTCCACCTGAGGTCCATCACTGAACTCTCTAAACACGAGCTGCTCAATCATTGGCGGAACTTCATAGGCAATGGTTGAAAGGCCCTCCCAGCGCAAAGGCCATACGTCCAGCGGGCCAACTTGGGCCGACTTCCCCTTATAAACGGTTATTGTAGTCATATGACTTCATTATAGAACTTTCGGAAGTTGTTCGCAAGTCATATGACTTCAATATTTCTTTTGGGTAAGCGGATTAAATGGTTGATTTTACCTTTGCATGAGAGTGAGACAGACCGGCATCTCATCGGATTATCTGGTTGATGCTTCACCTACTGCTGGTGCATGTTTCCTTCGCTAATTCCAGCAAGAGCCCCACACGCCTCAACTTCCCGGTCATCGTTGCAACTCGCTCTCAGTGAAACGAGTTGTTTCTCAAGCGCTTGCAGAGCGGTTATCTGCGACCGCACATGAGAGATGTGATCATCGAGCAAGGCGTTGACGGCGGTATAAGGCTGATGAGGGTCGTCCTGATAGCTCTGTAGTTCGTGGATCTCAGCCAGTGACAGGCCCAGGATTCTGCAGCGACGGATGAAGGCCAGCCCCTCACCATGCTTCTCGGTATAGACTCGGTAACCGTTGTCCTGCCGATCAGGCGGCGGCAACAAGCCCTGCTGTTCATAGAAGCGGATCGTCTGTGTTTCGACCCCTACCAACTGCGCCAACTGACCAATGCGCATCAGCCTCCTCCCCAACGGATTCTTTACTCTATTGACCTTATAGTAGCTTTATAGTTTAAAATGCTACTATAACATTTTTCAAGTGGAGTCGTATCATGAGCAAATCCTGTGGTGGCGCCTGTGGCGGTGATGCAACGTCCGCAGCGGATACCGATATACAGGCCTCCTCCGAGGCGCCAGGGAGATGGGTCAGTGTTTATGCCGTGCCGAAGATGGACTGTCCATCAGAAGAACGAATGATTCGCCTAGCCCTGAACGGCTTTGAGGAGATTCGGGCGCTGTCCTTCGACTTGTCGAACCGCCGGCTGAAGGTCGTGCATGACGGCGAGGTCGAGCCCGTCACCTCGAAACTGAAGACCTTGGGGCTAGGCGCCTCGCTTCAGGAAACCGTCGCTGCAAATCCGGAGACCATCAAGGCCGCCGAGTTTTCGGCAGCTTCTGCTAAGCAAGAATCCGGGACCCTGCGCTGGTTGCTCGGCATCAATGCAGTTCTGTTCGTGGTGGAAATGACTGCCGGTCTGATCGCCCGGTCCACCGGCCTGATTGGAGAATCCATGGACAATTTTGCCGATGCGGCGGTGTACGGGCTTGCCCTTTATGCGGTTGGACATAGCGTGAAAATGCAGGCACGTGCCGCGCATCTTGCTGGTGTACTGCAACTGATCTTGGCTGTGGGCGTGCTCGTAGAGGTGGTGAGACGCTTTGTATTCGGTAGTGAGCCTGAATCGCTGGTGATGATGGCTATCGCATTCGTCGCATTGATTGCCAATACCAGTTGTCTGCTGCTCATATCCAAACATCGGGAAGGCGGGGCGCACATGAAGGCAAGCTGGATATTCTCGGCCAACGACGTGGTGATCAACCTGGGGGTCATCACCGCCGGCGCCCTGGTCGCGTGGACCGGTTCCAATTATCCGGATCTGATTATCGGCACCATCGCAGGGGGCATTGTACTTAACGGTGCCAGACGCATTTTGGCGTTGAAGGGTTAAATAATGCTCATTATTGGCAAAAAGCTCTCGCCGTATGCCCTATTGTCCATATCGGGCCTGCTGGCAGCGTCTGATCAGGCTGTAAAGTGGCTGGTGCAGCAATCGATGGCCTATGGCGAGTATGTTTCGGTGACCCCGTTCTTTAACTGGGTGCACCTATGGAACACCGGTGCCGCATTCAGTCTTTTTGCGAAAGGTGGAGGCTGGCAGCGCTATTTTTTATCGGAATCGCGGTAGTGGTCTCGATTTTTCTGATCAAGCTGATCCTTGAAAATCGTCATAAAGGAGAAGCCATCGCTTACAGTCTTATCCTCGGTGGCGCCATGGGCAACCTGATTGACCGGGTCTTTCGCGGCTATGTTGTGGATTCCTTTGATTTCTATTGGCGAGACTGGCATTGGCCGGCCTTGAACCTGGCTGATATTGCACTTGTCCTCGGTGCCTTACTTTTCGTTTCCAGCAGCTTGTTGGGTAAAAAAGCAAACACCAATGCCGAGTCGGATGGATCTGACTGACACCTACGCCTATACAACACCATGACCGAACTTCCCGACAACATCCTTCACCTGCCGCAATACCAAGTACTGGGCTGCAAATCAACCGACGACGAAATGCACTTCCAGGTGGACGTGCCCGATCCCATCGCCTGCGAGGAATGCGGCGTGCAGGGTGAGTTCGTACGGTTCGGCAAGCGTGACGTTCCCTATCGTGATCTGCCCATCCACGGCAAGCGGGTCACTCTCTGGGTGGTCCGCCGCCGATACACCTGCCGGGCCTGCAAGACAACATTCAGGCCCCAGCTACCGGAGATGGTGGACGGATTCCGTATGACACTGCGGCTGCATGAGTACGTGGAGAAGGAATCCTTCAACCACCCCTACACCTTTGTGGCGGCACAGACCGGCCTGGACGAGTGGATAGCCACCATCCCGAAGGGCCAAAAGGAAGTCTGGAGCGATCTGGTCAGGGCAGTGGGAAACTGGCGCGAAGAGACCATGACCTACTTCGAGACGGACATGCCCGTCACCAACGCTTACACGGAGTCCATCAACCGACTGGCCAAGGACAAGAACCGTGAAGGGCGCGGTTACTCCTTCGAGGTGATGCGGGCACGAATGCTCTACACCACGAAGCACAAGAAGAAGGCACCGACTGCGAAGGTCTCTCCTTTCTACAAGAAAACCATCGGTTACGGACTGCCGGACTTCGCAGAGGAACTCAACTACGGAGTCGATCTATCAACCATCTGAGGGTGGTATCAGATTGATGAGGTGAAGGTGCCCCATCAACCATTAAATCCGTATACCCTTTCTTTTTTACCCCGATCAAAGTAGGCTAAGTCGTATGGCTTCAAGATCAGAGGCGATCCGCCAACTACAGAAGCTGTTTGAAGGGGACGTTCTAGACATTCATGGGGTAGCTGAGCTCATCCAAATGCAGCGGTCCAGTGTAAATACGCTTCTTGTTCGGGAAAGCTCAGACTTCCCAGAGCCCATCTTTGAACTACGGGGTAAAAAACGTCACCCCCTCCGTCTATGGTGGCGAGAGGACATAGAACGCTGGAACGCCCAAAGAATTATTTCTAGGGAGTCATCCAATACGCGAGGGGGCGCAAGGTGAGTAACAACGAAGCGCGAGCTCGTATCAAAATAAATAAGCTCCTTGAGACTGCTGGCTGGAGATTTGAAGATGATGCTGGCGGCAAGGCCAATATCCAACTGGAA
>DAIRCR010000005.1:0-31035 GCA_036796575.1 Candidatus Nanopelagicales bacterium
GTAAAGATGCTCGTTACGCGCGGAAAGACGGAAAGACCCCGGGACCTTTACTATAGTTTGGTATTGGTGTTCGATTCGATTTGTGTAGGATAGGTGGGAGACTTTGAAGCCAAGACGCCAGTTTTGGTGGAGTCAATCTTGAAATACCACTCTGATCGTGTTGAATGTCTAACCTAGGTCCGTAATCCGGATCAGGGACAGTGCCTGATGGGTAGTTTAACTGGGGCGGTTGCCTCCTAAAATGTAACGGAGGCGCTCAAAGGTTCCCTCAGCCTGGTTGGTAATCAGGTGTCGAGTGTAAATGCACAAGGGAGCTTGACTGTGAGATCGACGGATCGAGCAGGGACGAAAGTCGGAATTAGTGATCCGGCGCCGGCAAGTGGAAGCGGCGTCGCTCAACGGATAAAAGGTACCCCGGGGATAACAGGCTGATCTTGCCCGAGAGTCCATATCGACGGCATGGTTTGGCACCTCGATGTCGGCTCGTCGCATCCTGGGGCTGGAGTTGGTCCCAAGGGTTGGGCTGTTCGCCCATTAAAGCGGCACGCGAGCTGGGTTTAGAACGTCGTGAGACAGTTCGGTCCCTATCTTCCGCGCGCGTAAGAGTCTTGAGAAGGGCTGCCCCTAGTACGAGAGGACCGGGGTGGACGAACCTCTGGTGTGCCAGTTGTCCTGCCAAGGGCACGGCTGGTTGGCTACGTTCGGAAGGGATAACCGCTGAAAGCATCTAAGCGGGAAGCCTGCTTCAAGATGAGGACTCTCACTGTTTATCAGGTAAGGCCCCCAGTAGATGACTGGGTTGATAGGCCGGAGGTGGAAGTGCGGCAACGCATGCAGCTGACCGGTACTAATAGGCCGAGGACTTGTCTCTTATCTATTTATTTAGAACAGAATTATTTTTTCTTTTTGCATCGCGTCCACTGTGCGGTTCCCGATTTACGGTCGGGAACTACAACAAATAAATCACTCGCAAGAGGGGTCTATTTGTTTACAACTAAATAGTTGATTGTTCGACCGAAATCAATAGAGTTTCGGCGACCATGGCGAAGGGGAAACGCCCGGCTCCATTCCGAACCCGGAAGCTAAGCCCTTCAGCGCCGATGGTACTGCACTTGTGAAGGTGTGGGAGAGTAGGACGTCGCCGGACAATTATTCAAAAAGGGGTCACCTTCGGGTGGCCCCTTTTTTATTTGTGTTGCAACGTTTTTCAGGATCGATTTGGTTAATTGGTATTGAGTAAGTCATACTGAAGTCACATAAGTAACACCAGCAACAAGCAAGATGTTGCACAAAACAACTAAATAGCGCGCTACTACTAAAGAAATCAGGAACAGATATGTCTCCAGCTAATAATTCAGGCTCACGTCCAAGCAGTCGTGGCGGTAGTAGCATGCAGGGTCGATCGTCAGATCGACGCAATTCTCCATCTAAGTCATCCTCGCGTCCGAGTTCATCGCGCCCGAGTTCTTCAACTTCCCGTCCAGGATCTTCCCGTCCAGGATCTTCCCGTCCAGGATCTTCCCGTCCAGGTTCATCCCGTCCATCCGGTTCGTATCGCGATGGAGCATCTTCAGGTGGTCGCACCGCAAGTGGTCGTGACTCATCCGATCGCAGCTCGTATTCAGGTCGTCCATCAACTTCACGCGGCGATTCATCGCGTCCAAGTTCGCGCCCATCTTCCGATCGCGGGGAGCGTAGTTACGGTTCACGCGACTCGCGCCCATCAAGTGACCGCCCAACCGGTCGCTCATACGGAGACAGAGACTCACGTCCAAGCTCGCGTCCATCATCAGATCGCGGGGAGCGTAGTTACGGTTCACGTGATTCCCGTCCGTCTTCAGATCGTTCCGATCGTCCGTCCCGTTCATACGGTGACCGACCAGAACGTCGCGATGATCGTCGTCCATCGAGTGATCGTCCAGCGGGTCGTTCATATGGAGATAGAGACTCACGTCCAAGTTCACGTCCGTCATCAGATCGTTCTGATCGTCCGTCACGTTCTTATGGCGACCGCCCAGAACGTCGTGATGATCGTCGCCCAAGTTCCGATCGACCAGCTGGTCGTTCATACGGAGACCGCGATTCACGACCAAGTTTTGATCGTGGAGATCGTCGCCCATCTTCCGATCGTCCACGCAGAGAAAATCCATATGGTGGCGATCGTCCACGCGCTAGCGATGATCGCAATGCCCGTCCGTCTTCGCGTTACAGCGAACGCGGTGGTCGTCCCGATCGTGCCGGAGGTCGCTTCGCCGATGATCGCGAAGAACGTCCACGCGGCCGCGTTGGCGAAAAGCGCGTAAACGTTCAGGATCCGATCATTCCCGATCACATCACAGGTGAAGAATTACCACGCGCAGTTCGTAACGAACTTCGCACTTTGCCTGAAGGTTTAGCACTTCGCGTTGCTCGTCACTTAGCTGCATCTGTTGAAGCAGCAACTGTGAATCCAGAAATTTCTTGGCAGCATGCAAAGGCTGCGCTAAGTAAGGCATCCCGCGTTGGCATCATTCGTGAAGCTGCAGCTGAAGCCGCCTACAACGCAGGTCACTACGCCGAAGCCCTTATTGAATTCCGCGCGGCTCGTCGCATGCGTGGCATCAAGGAATACTGGCCATTGATGGCTGACTGTGAGCGTGCTTGCGGTCGTCCGATGAAGGCAATTGAAATGGCAGGGGATCCATTAGTTAAGAACTTGGATCATGCGTCCCGAGTTGAAATGCGAATTGTTGCCGCTGGCGCCCGCATGGACATGGGAAATCTTGATGCAGCTCTTGCAACCTTGCAGTGCCCAGATCTAACTGTTACTTCTGTTGAACCTTGGTCAGCTCGCATTCGTTATGCCTATGCAGATGTATTAGAACAAATGGATCGCCGCGAAGAAGCACTTGAATGGTTCCATCGCGCGGCTGCAGTTGATGCAGACATGCTTACCGATTCAGATCAGCGAATTCGCAAGCTAGAAGGTAAGTCATCGGATTCAGATAACGAAGATGAATATGGCTATGAAGACCTAGAGGACTTTGATTATTCGGGTGAATTCGGAGATCAAGAAGACTCTGGCGATAACGACGAAGCCGTTAAGGAATAATCACAGCCTGGTTTTGTGCACAGCGATGCTTCCCTGATTGCTGTTCGCAAGTCCACTTAGCAACATCTATCCAACAAACAATATTTGGGGGATAGATGACTGCCTTAGCGCAAGATTTTGCGAACTGGGAAAACGCTGTGACTTTAGTCGCGCGGGTTACCACCGAAGCTGAACAATTCGAGTTACCAAGTGGTGACACGCTCATGAAGTTTCGAGTTGTTGTGCCACGCCATAATCCGGTAACCAAAGCAACTGTAGACACAATTGATTGCGTGGCCTTCAAGCCCGTGGTTCAACGAAAATCAGCCAACCTAGAAATCGGCGACATCGTTGAGATCACAGGTGAATTGCGGCGCAGGTTTTGGAAGACTGGGGCAGGCGTTGCTTCCCGCATGGAAGTTGAAGTCTCAAAAATTACATCTGTAAAGCGCTAAGCAGGACTCTAGTTTTCAATTGACATAAGGATCGTGACATTCTTTAGGGGTGTCGAGTTTCAAATCCGCTAGTCCAATCCTGGCCAAGGCATATGACACAGCTCTTTTAGACCTTGATGGAGTGGTTTACATTGGCGACGACGCGGTTCCTGGTGTGATTGGTGCACTTAATCAAGCACACGACGAATTTGGTATGACATTAACTTGTGTTACAAATAACGCTTCGCGTTCACCGCAACGGGTAGCTCAACATCTTCAAGATTTGGGTTTACAAGTCACGGCTGAAGATGTTGTTACTTCCGCGCAAGCTGGCGCGGCAGAACTTGCCAAACTGATCCCACAAGGGTCAAAGGTTTTTGTTTTGGGAAGTAAAGACTTAGCTCGCGAAGTTGAACTTGTCGGACTTAATCCAAGTCATGATGACTCGCTTACATACGATGCAATGATTCAGGGTTACTGGCCAGACATGCCATTTCGGATACTTGAGTTTGCCGCAAGTGTTTTGCGCACTGGTGTTCCATGGGTTGCTACCAACATGGATATGACAATCCCGGCTCCTACAGGGATAGCTCCAGGAAACGGCACTATGGTTACCGCCCTTGGTGAAACCGTTAATCGAACCCCAACTCTGGTAGCTGGCAAACCACAAGTGCCACTGATGCAGCAATCCATTGATCGCACTAACGCAAAGCGACCAATTGTCGTTGGTGATCGCCTTGATACTGACATCCATGGTGCTAACAACGTTGGAATTGATTCGTTGCTCGTGCTTTCAGGAGTTACCACAATCGAAGAAATCCTGAACGCTCCAATTGAACTTCGCCCAACTTACTTAGCTTGGGATGCCAGCGCGGTCTTAGTTAAGCAAAATGGCACTGAAACCACTGACCACGTGACGACCTGCGGTGGCTGGAAAGTTGCTAACGGTGACCTTCTCGGACAAGGCGATGGGCTCGATGCCGTGGCTGCGATTGCAGTAGCGCATTGGAATGGTGACATATCTCTTGATCTAGGCCTGGCGGCCCTTTCGGGCATTGGTCTCGAGGTGCGCTGACCCCATATTTCGGGTTAGCGTAGGGGAGTGATTGATATTCGTGCGGCGATGAGCATGGCCCAAGAGATGCTTGACGAGTCTGTAAACCAGATCAAAACCAACATTGAAGAAAACTCCAAGGATGGCATTGATACCCGTTTGGTAGTTGAAGCAATCACTGCAGTCGGAACACTTGCTGGCGGAATCATCATGGAAGTTGCCTCCAAGCTGCCAAAGCCAGAATGCAAAGGCTCCGGCGAAGGCAGTGCCCGCGAAACCATTGCTTCCGAACTAGACAAAATCATCGGTCGCATGGGCCTTGTTCAAGAAGACGAATTAGCTGCGCTTCGTAAGCGTGTAGTTGACCTTGAGGCTGCGCTTAAAAAAGCCGAAAAACCAGCAACTAAGTCCAAGTCCTAACTAAAGCGCCGACATCGGTTCGGTAGCAACTAAGCCATAGGCTAGAGCCATGGAAAACTCCGACGTTAACGATTACCTCGACACCCTTGAGGAAACTATCGATGGTTCCGAAGATTCAACTGGTTCATTGCTAGGCGAAGAGTCCGGGCTGTTTGTTGAAGAAGTTTTAGCGCCTCAAGCTCCAGTAGTTTCCATGGATTCGCTGCCAATTACTGGCGAAGCTCGCGTTGATGACGCACTTGGACGCCTGGCTGATTTGCAAGGCTTGCCAGTTCACGAGCACGTGGATGTCTTCGAAGATGTGCAACGCCGTCTACATGAAACTTTGGCTGACTTAGCCGGTCAGTAGTTCGAATAATTCTGTGAATCGCCGCCGCCTCGACGTTGAATTAGTTAGACGTCATCTTGCGCGCAGTCGCGAACAAGCTCAAGACTTAATTGCCGATGGTTTAGTAATTGTCGGCGGCATGGTTGCCACCAAAGCCGCAACTCAAGTTGATGAGTCGGCAGCCATCAAGGTAAACCTCGATGCTGATGATGATTACGTATCTCGCGGCGCGCACAAATTAATTGGCGCATTAGATGCTTTTGATATTGATGTCACGGGACTTGTCGCATTGGATGCCGGCGCCTCAACTGGCGGCTTTAGCGATGTGATGTTGCGCCGGGGGATTGCACATATCTATTGCGTCGATGTTGGTTATGGTCAGCTGGCTTGGAAAGTTAGCCAAGATCCCAAAGTCACCGTGATGGATCGCACAAACATCCGCTACTTAACTCCAGAATTACTGGGAGCCACGGTCGATTTAATCGTTGCCGATCTGTCCTTTATATCCCTGGAAACCGTCTTGCCAGCACTGGCATCAGTCCTAAAACCCCAAGGCCAAGCCTTGTTAATGGTTAAACCGCAGTTTGAGGTTGGCAAGGACGCCCTTGGTCCGGGCGGTGTTGTGGAAGACAATGAGCAACGCATTGCCGCAGTCAATAAGATCGCAGGTAAGGCTTATTCATTAGGACTTGGCACGGCCGGCGTAGTTGCCAGCCCATTGCCAGGACCAAGTGGAAACGTTGAATATTTCTTGTGGTTAAAGCCCAGTGGGCCAGCCCCACAAGAATCCGATGTCGAGAAAGCAGTGCAGGAGGGACCGCAATGACACGCAAAGTCTTATTTGTAATTCATGCTGCGCATCCAACTGCCTTTGATATTGCCCGCGCTGCTGCCTCGGGATTACTTGCCAATGGAATTGCCGTTTCGGTTTCTGATGGCGATGAATCCGGTGTTGGAATTGCTGAAGTAGCAGCCAGTAACGACGCCGCCGGCTGCGAATTAGTAATGGTATTCGGTGGCGATGGCACGATCTTGCGTGGCATTGAAATTGCTCGCGATCATGATGTTCCAGTTTTCTCGGTAAACCTAGGACACGTTGGATTCTTGGCCGAAGCTGAACCTGAAGACATAGATGCAGTTATCAATACTGTGGTTAATAAAGAGTGGTCAGTTGAAGAGCGCACCGCACTCGCTATCCATGCCACAGACGCCGATGGCCGGACTTGGGAATCTTGGGCACTTAACGAAGTTGCAATCGAAAAATACCACCGCGAACATATGACACAGCTTTTAGTAAGTATTGATGAACGCCCGGTTTCACACTGGTCCTGCGATGGCGTCTTAGTTGCGACGCCAACTGGCTCAACTGCATATGCCTTTAGCGCTGGTGGCCCAGTAGTTTGGCCAGAAGTCGAAGCGATGTTGGTTGTTCCAATTAGCGCGCACGCCTTGTTTGCCAAGCCTTTAGTTGTCTCACCAAAATCTGTGGTTGAACTTGTTGTCACAACTGGACCAGTTGAAGTTAGTTGCGATCGGCGTCGTAAGACTGAACTAGCAACCGGAGCAACAATTCGAGTTGTGCGCAACACTCAGTCGGTAAAGCTAGCTCGCATTCACTTAACACCGTTTACCGAGCGTTTGGTTGCCAAGTTTGAACTACCAGTTCATGGCTGGCGAGCTCAATAATGGCCAGAATTGTAAATTAACTAATGATCGAACAGCTGCGCATTAAGAACCTTGGCGTGATTCGAGATGCAACTTTAGATTTCTCACCTGGCTTAACAGTGTTAACTGGCGAAACTGGCGCTGGAAAAACTATGGTGTTTCGCAGTCTGCACTTACTCTTTGGTGGCAAGGCTGATAGTTCACTAATTTCAACTGGCGCTGAGCAAGCAAGCGTTGAAGCCGACGTTGCTATGCCAACTGATTTGATAACTCGCCTAGATGAGCTGGGGGGCGAAGTCGAAGACGGCAACATCGCGATCATCTCGCGCCAAGTTAATTCAACTGGCCGCAGCCGATCCTTCGCTGGGGGAGTTTCAGTTCCAGCCGGCGTCGTTGGCGAACTGGGCGAGGCCTTGGTGGCTGTGCACGGCCAAAGCGATCAATTACGCCTGACTAAATCTGAACAACAGCGCCAGCTGTTGGATCGTTACGCGGGCGAAACTGTCGCTAAACCTATGGCCAAATACACCGAGCTTTGGGAAGCCCAGCGCGCCCTTGAGCGTCGGATCGAAAGTCTGACCGCAGATGCTGGGACTCGGGCAGCCCAACTTGAACGAATCACTCGCATCTTGGAGCAAGTTGATTCCTTAAAGCCACTGCCAGGTGAAGATAACGAACTTGATGATGAAGCCAAGCGCCTATCGCATACTGAAGCCCTTTACGAAGTAACGGCTCGCGCTAGCGACTTACTAACAGGTGGTCAAGGCGACGATATGCCAGTCGTGGCCGCCTTGGTTACCGCGCGCAAAGGTTTAGATCACGAACGCGCATTGGATGCCACGCTTGGCGAGTTTGCTGATCGCATGAAAGAACTTGAAATCTTGGCGGCTGACTTATCGGCTGACATCAGCGCATATTCCGGTGGCATTGACGCCTCACCACAACGCCTTGCATTCGTGGAATCCCGTCGGGCCGCGCTTAAGACTTTGACTCGCGAATTCGGCGATGTTGATGACTTACTGGCTTGGGTAACTGAAAACCGTCCGCGTTTGGCTGAACTTGAAGGTGGCGATGAAGTCTTAGGGCAGCTGCGCGAAGAACTAGCCCAAGTTAAGGCTGGCTTAGTTAAAAGCGCGGCCGACATCACAAAGGCTCGAACTAAATCAGCGGCTGCATTCTCGGCTCAGGTCACAGGCGAACTAGAAAGCCTTGCGATGCCAGGTGCAACTGTGCAGTTTAGGTTGAGCCCTGCTAACCCTGGCCCATCTGGCGCTGACTTAATTGAACTTGGCCTAATCAGTCGCCCAGATTCCCCATGGATTCCAATGTCCAAGGGTGCCTCTGGTGGTGAGCTCAGTCGAATCATGTTGGCCGTTGAGGTCGTATTGGCCGCAGCCGATCCGACCGAAACCTTTGTCTTTGACGAAGTCGATGCCGGGGTAGGTGGCGCGGCCGCTGTCGAAGTTGGTAAACGCCTGGCCCGCCTGGCACGAAGCGCCCAAGTAATTGTGGTGACCCACTTGCCACAGGTAGCAGCCTTTGCTGATCGTCATCTGGTGATCGCGCGCTCGGATGGTCAGGAAGTCCACAGTTCGTCGGTGTCTGAAGTGCAACAGGGTGAGCGGGTGGCTGAACTGTCTCGAATGCTGGCAGGCCTTGCCGATAGCCAGGCTGGGACGCAGTTGGCAGAAGAATTGCTGGCTTTAGCTCAAGTTGAGCGCAAGGCGAAGTAGTCACTGCTAAGTCATCTGGCCAACCCAAGACCCCAAAACTGCCAACTTCTGGCAACACGAAAAAAACTAACCGACCCGATTACCCAACTCGTGCGTTCGTGAGATACGTTTGTATTCCGTGGGTAACAGCAAACATGTGTTCGTAACGGGAGGCGTCGCCTCATCACTCGGTAAGGGTCTTACCGCCTCCAGTTTGGGAAATCTACTAACAGCTCGTGGCCTTCGCGTCACAATGCAAAAGCTCGACCCGTACTTAAACGTTGATCCCGGCACAATGAACCCATTTCAACATGGCGAAGTATTTGTAACTAACGATGGCGCTGAAACTGATCTTGATATCGGTCACTACGAACGATTCCTAGATCGGGACTTGCATGGCAGCGCCAACGTAACTACCGGCCAGGTCTACTCAACTGTGATTGCCAAAGAACGACGCGGCGAATACCTAGGGGATACGGTCCAAGTAATTCCTCATATCACCAATGAAATCAAGGCTCGCATCCTTGCTATGGGTAGCGATGACATCGATGTAGTGATCACTGAGGTTGGTGGCACTGTGGGTGACATTGAATCCTTGCCGTTCTTGGAATCAATTCGCCAAGTTCGCCACGAAGTCGGTCGCGACAACGTTTTCTTCTTGCACGTTTCGCTACTTCCTTACATCGGTCCATCGGGTGAACTAAAGACAAAGCCAACACAACACTCAGTTGCTGCGCTTCGCAGTATTGGTGTTCAGCCAGATGCAATCGTGCTTCGCGCCGATCGCCCAATTCCAGATGGCATCAAGCGCAAAATTTCTTTGATGTGTGACGTTGACGAAGAAGCTGTGGTTTCTGCCGTTGATGCGCCAAGTATTTATGACATTCCAAAGGTGCTGCATTCTGAAGGACTAGATGCCTACGTAGTTCGTCGCCTTGGTTTGCCGTTTCGCGATGTTGACTGGAGCGCGTGGGATGACTTGCTCAAGCGAGTTCATAACCCAGCACATGAAGTAACAGTTGCTCTGGTTGGTAAATACATTGACCTACCTGATGCTTACCTTTCGGTGACCGAAGCCCTGCGCGCTGGCGGCTTTGCCAATAACGCCAGAGTCAACATCCGCTGGGTCGCCTCCGATGATTGCGAAACTGATGCTGGCGCCAAAAAGGTACTGGGGGACGTGGACGCGATTTGTGTTCCTGGCGGCTTTGGCGTGCGCGGTATCGAAGGCAAACTTGGCGCATTGCGTTTTGCTCGCGAAAACAAGATTCCAACTCTTGGACTTTGCCTAGGTTTGCAGTGCATGGTGATTGAGTATTCCCGCAACATGGCAGGAATCAAAGATGCCAACTCAGCTGAGTTTGATGAAAAGACCACGAACCCAGTGATCTCAACTATGGCTGATCAAACTGACGTTGTTTCTGGTGAACGCGATATGGGTGGCACGATGCGTTTGGGTATGTACCCAGCGGCGCTTAAGGCTGGCAGTACTGCTGAGCGCGTTTATGGTTCCAACTTGGTCGAAGAGCGTCACCGTCATCGTTACGAAGTTAACAATGAATACCGCGAACAACTTGAAGCCGTTGGTTTGAGTTTCTCAGGAACTTCACCTGATGGTCGCTTAGTTGAATACGTAGAACTTCCAACTGATGTTCATCCGTATTACATCGGCACCCAAGCTCACCCTGAACTTCGTTCCCGTCCAACTCGCGCACATCCGCTATTCAAGGGACTTATCGAAGCTGCGCTTGCGCGTCGTGCTTAACCAATGATTTCTGATCGGTTAGTTTCGCACCCAATTGTTGATCGCAAGACTGTGTTCTCTGGCATGGTCTGGGATGTTCGTCACGATGCATTTGAACTAAACGGCGAAACTGTTGAGCGTGACTACATAGTTCACCCCGGCGCCGTAGCGATCATTGCGCTAAATGATTCTGGCGAATTGCTTTTGATTGAGCAGTATCGTCACGCCCAAGGCAAAATCATGTGGGAAGCACCCGCAGGACTTATGGATCTAGCTAACGAAGATCCACTGGCAACTGCAAAGCGCGAGCTATTCGAAGAAACTGGCTACGTTGCCAAGACATGGCATGTGTTGTTGGATCTAGCAAACACTCCGGGTGGATCTTCTGAACAAATTCGCATTTACTTTGCTCGCGATTTAAGCCTGCATCCAGAGGGTCGTCCAATTGGTAGCGCCGAAGAACTTGATATGCCTGTGCACTGGATTCCGATTCAAGATGTTTTGGAATCAATTCGTAGGGGAGCAGTCACTAACCCACAACTTGTCGCTGGCACTCACGCAGCACTAATTGCAATGGCTGAACCTGACATGGCACTTCGCAGTGAAGACGCGCAATGGCACGCCCGAGAAGATGTACTTGGCAACGATCGCGTCTGGCTGCCTAAGAAATAACAACCTCACGCTAATTACTTATCGCAAAACTTTGCCCAATCACCAATAGCACCTAAGCGGCGACGCTGTTGCTTTGCTGCGCCCTTGTCAGTGCCACGATTGCGCGCCTCAAGGTTTGCGGTAACACGCTCGCGAAACTCAACTGAGTTGTGATCGTCAAACTTAAACTTTGCTTCAACTTCAACGATTGTCAAACGTAAACCCCGAATCCCGGCAAGCATCCGACCGTATGCATCGTCATTGTCGGCAACATTAGGAGCATTTTCAGGCTGTATATCTTTCATCTGTTCATTCAAAATAAATGCTTTGTCAGCGGGCTCATCAATGACGGTTGGCGTGGCAACAAATTGCACGGCTGCGTAGTAAGACGTAGGAACACCATTAGTTTCAAAGCCTGGTTTGGTTCGCCAATTCGATGGGATGTATGCGTAATCGCCAATTATCGAAAGGCGAACTTGTTTGGCGGCTGCTAGGTGCTTCCAAGCTGGATTGGGTTTGGCAAAGTGCAACAAGATTTCATCGCCCAGAATCGTGAAGTGAGTAGGAAGTGAAAGTGGGGCAAGTTCAGGGTCCAGATTAGGAATTATTAACTGGCCGAATTTCTCGCTAGTTGCCAGCCAGTTGCGCCACTCTTCGGAATCAACGCTTGCATCCCAAGGATGAATAAGCACGGTGCCCCTTCCAGGTCCATGACGCGCCATAAGCGAGTGATCCAATTGTACTTGCGAGCAAGACGGTAAAAACTAGGTAATTCGTTGCGAAAGTGACACGTTTTTGCGCAATTCGCAGTACGGCCATTGTTGCTAAACGCATTCCGAATTGACACCTACGAAATCGGTACCCCGAAATATAGCAATCCTCATTTCGTAGGTAGCGTATGGGGAGGCGAGCAAACGGCTTGACCACATCCGAAAGGTTTTCGTCATGAAGATTGGCGTTCCACGCGAGATCAAGAACCATGAATACCGCGTCGCAATTACTCCTGCTGGCGTTATGGAAATGGTCCGCCACGGCCACGAAGTTTTTATTGAGCAGGATGCCGGTATCGGTTCCTCGATCTCAAACGAAGAGTATGTAAAGGCTGGCGCCAAGATGCTAGCTACTGCTGACGAAGTTTGGCAGACCGGCGACATGATCATGAAGGTCAAGGAGCCAATTGCTGCAGAATACGATCGCATGCGAGAAGGCCAGCTGCTATTTACTTACCTGCACCTTGCCGCTGAACAAAAGTGCACCGATGCCTTACTGAAGAACAAGGTCACTGGCGTTGCTTATGAAACTGTTGAACTTAACGATCGCTCACTTCCACTACTTGCTCCAATGTCTGAAGTTGCAGGTCGTTTAGCTCCACAGGTTGGCGCTTACTCATTGATGCGCGCTAACGGTGGCCGCGGGGTACTACTTGGTGGCGTACCTGGCGTGAAGCCAGCCAAGGTTGTTGTTCTAGGTGGTGGCGTCTCCGGACTTCACGCAGCTCAGATCGCACTTGGCATGGGCGCAGATGTAACGATCCTTGATCTAAACATCCCACGTCTTCGTCAGATTGATCTCGCCTTCAATGGCGCAATCAAGACCCTTGCTTCAAATGCTTACGCAATCGAACAAGAATGTCTTGCAGCTGACCTAGTAATCGGCGCAGTACTTGTGCCAGGCGCAAAGGCTCCAAAGCTAGTTAGCAACGAATTGGTATCTCGCATGAAGCCAGGTTCAGTACTTGTTGACATTGCAATCGATCAGGGCGGTTGCTTTGAAGATTCACATGCCACAACTCACGCAGATCCGACTTACACAGTTCACAACTCAGTTTTCTACTGTGTTGCAAACATGCCAGGTTCAGTTCCAAACACTTCAACCTACGCACTAACTAACGTGACTCTGCCTTATGCAGTTGCGCTAGCTAACAAGGGTTGGAAGCAGGCACTTAAGGACGACAAGGCATTAGCTCTTGGCCTTAACACTCACGCTGGCAAGGTTACCTACCCAGCAGTTGCCGAAGCTTTCGGATACGAATTGCTAAAGCTTGAAGATGCACTTGCTTAACTAAATCAAATAAAAAGGACCCAGCTAACCGCTGGGTCCTTTTTATTTGTCAGAAAACTGTGCCGTAACAATGTTCAATCCACCAGCGCGATTGCGTTCCCAGGTATCACCTGAAAGTTCTAGCAAAATCTCTACACCTAGTCCTATGCCACCATCATCGTGCGCATGACCATTGTCGGTCACTTTGATTTCAGCACCAGTTTGGCTACCGCGAACATCAATCGAAACCACGTTTGCCTCGCCATGACGAATTGCTTTTGAAACACATATTTCTAGGGCTGCTGAAACTCTTGGCTGTAACGAATCTGGTATTTGTGAACCAGTGATTGTCCAAAGCACCTCAGTAGTTGCTGCCGATGTTGTTGAAACTCTGTTCAACGTCTGCTCTATGGAAGTTTCAGAAGTACCACTCAATAGGTCCGCAATCTCACCAAACAAAATGCTGGAAAACTCCAGAGCCCCCCGAGAAAGCTGTAGGTTCGAATCAACTCGGGCGCGATTGATTTGCTCCGAGATTAAATCTAAGGACTCGGTTGGTTTGTATTGGGATTTTTCAAAATCCGATTTAACGATTTCGATAAATTGAATTGCGTCTTGCAACCTTTCATTTTCAAGCTGCGCATTAGCAATGATCGCCTGCCGTTGATTTTGATTAAAGATCACATACCCACTTGCAATCAGCCAGACCACTTCAAAAATTGTGGCGGCTAGCGCTATTCCAATCAGGGATGCTCGGTCGTAACCCAAATAACCAGGAATCGTCGACAGTAGTGCAGAAGTTAGGAAAAGCGCCGCCAACATAACTGCAAACGAAAATGTTGATGGCTCACTTTGTCGCTGGATTACGATTCGAGTACCCAGAATGATTGCAACGTGAAGCCCAAGTGCCACGATTATTGAAGTCACAACAAAATCAACAGGGTACAGGCGAATACCGCCGAGGAATGTAACGACTGCAGTAGAAGTGATTACCAAAGGTAAATTCATTAACGGCTTGGTCGCGATTTCACGAATGGCCTGCAACTGAGTGCTCTTTAGCTCATTTAGATCTTTATCAGCCGTCCAAGATGTTTTTTTGTCCACCAGAGCAAGGCGCATAGTTGCAACCCGCAACTGTGGAACAAGCGCAGCCCAAGAAGTTGTTGAATTCGAAAGGATTGCTAATTCTCGAATTGCTTGCTGCAACTGTCGGTGAGACTTTTCTAGTGACGCTTTGGTTGAGAGCTTAATGTTTTCAAAGATTTTGCCCTGCACTTTATGAATCTGATCCAGATAAATGCGTTGAACGCTAACAACTTCTTCAAGATGGAACTTGAATCGATACTTGGTATCCATAATCAACGAAGAGGTAAACACCCAAGCAAACCCAAGAACTGCGCCAAACGGCAATCGCTCTATTGAACTAACGCCGTCAAGCCCCAAGGGTTCCATAAGCGATCCAATTGAGAAGCTGCGGGCCATACTGGCGATAACTGCAACTGCAATTACAGTTGTGGCATTTGTGCTGATCGAATTTTTCCCAATACTAATCAGGCTTTTCCCAAGCCAAATAAAGATTCCAAAAACTAGGTATCCAAATGTGGCATTAAGGATCCAAAGCCAAAAATTCCCGGGTTGATTCCAAAAGTCAGGTTCGACGACGGGCTGCAACAAAATTGCCATCGGCGCAGTCCAAAGATAGGCGCGCAATGTCAGCGACCAAGGACCACCAATTCGTTGCCAAATGGTGGGCGAGTAAGGCAGCTCGCTTAAGTCATGACGCATGGCTCTTGGCATGAGTTAAGTGTGCCAGCCGCAGATCTGATTGATCCGATATGGTTGGTGCCATGAGACTCACTGACTTCTGGGATCGCATGGAGCAAGCCTTAGGCGCTGCTTATGCCAGGTCTTGGGCAGCGGATTTTCATGTCCCGAGTTTGGATGGGCGAACCGTAGATCAGGCGCTTTCCCAGGGCGAAGACGCCCAGACCGTCTGGCGGGCAGTCCACCAAACCCTTGATTTGCACCCGAAATATAGGTAATCGACCACTTCGGCGTGTCGAATAGCCATTCGAACAGGTGTTCGATAACGTACTACTGCGAGCACAAACAAGTGCCCGATAAAGCGTAAGGCCAGCAAGGGATCCAAGATCTTGTCCAATCAAGACCGGGCTAGACTCCACAGGATTCCGCGACACACAGGCCGGCCCGCTTTTAGGGAAACTGTCGTAGGTCGCAACTAACGTGTCGGTTCTAATCAAAAAGAACCGAAAACCGGTCTTAACCAGACTCATAGGAGATACGAAATGGCAAGTGCAAAATCCGCAAAAGAGCCAACCGCTCGCGAGACCTCAGACCGCGACAAGGCGCTTGATACTGCGCTAGCTCAGATCGAACGCCAATTCGGCAAGGGCTCAATCATGAAGCTCGGCCAAGAAGACCGCGTTCCAGTTGAGGCCATCCCAACCGGTTCCATTGCATTGGACATCGCTTTGGGTATTGGCGGCCTGCCACGTGGTCGCGTAGTTGAAATCTACGGTCCAGAATCCTCCGGTAAAACCACACTTGCACTTCACGCTATTGCAAACTGCCAGGCACTTGGTGGCATCGCAGCTTTCGTTGATGCTGAGCATGCATTCGATCCAGAGTATGCAAAGAAGCTTGGTGTCGACATCGACAACCTTTTGGTTTCCCAGCCAGACACTGGTGAACAAGCACTAGAAATCGCAGACATGTTGATTCGCTCTGGCGCATTGTCACTTATCGTTATCGACTCAGTTGCAGCTCTTGTACCACGCGCTGAAATCGAAGGCGAAATGGGAGACAGCCACATGGGTCTGCAGGCTCGCTTGATGTCTCAGGCGCTTCGCAAGATCACAGGTGCTCTATCTACTAACAACACAACTTGTATCTTCATCAACCAGTTGCGCGACAAGATCGGCGTAATGTTCGGTAGCCCTGAAACTACAACTGGTGGCAAGGCTCTGAAGTTCTACGCATCGGTTCGTCTAGACATCCGTCGCATCGAAACTCTTAAGGACGGCACCGAGCCAGTGGGTAACCGCACTCGCGTGAAGGTTGTTAAGAACAAGGTTGCTCCACCATTCAAGCAAGCTGAATTCGACATTCTTTATGGCGAAGGCATCTCACGCGAAGGCGGCATTTTGGACATGGCTGTTGAAGAAGGCTTGGTTCGCAAGTCCGGCGCTTGGTACACCCATGACGGTGACCAGCTAGGTCAGGGCAAGGAAAATGCTCGCAAGTACCTAAAGGACAACGCAGGTCTAACTAACGACCTAGAGCGTCAGCTTAAGGAAAAGAAAATGGCAGCAGCTAAGCCGGAATTAGCAGTAGTGCCAGTTTCAATTGATGATGACGAAGAAATGCCAGAAGAGGATTAATTCTTCTCACTTCTCTAATCAGTTCTAAAACGAATGGACGCCTCGGTGGATACTAAGCCAAGTCTTAAAGACTTAATTAGTGCCACCGAGGCAGTTTCATCTGCCGGATCAGCAAATGATGCTCATTCCGAGGCACGCAACATTGTTTTGAATCAACTCAACTTCATGCCGCGGTCGCGCAAAGAACTCGAAACAACTTTGGCAAAGCGTCACGTTGAACCTGACGTGGCAAAGAGCGTTCTTGATCGCTTTGAAGAAATCGGCATGGTTGATGACACCGCCTACGCCGAACTCTTGGTTCGGTCGCGCTGTAATACAAAGCGGGTGTCCAGATCGGTATTACGTCAGCAATTGCGTCAAAAAGGTGTAGATCAGGAAATCATCGAAGACGCACTCATGGTTGTTACCGATGAAGATGAATTACGCATGGCAACTGAGTTAGTTGAGAAGAAGTTACGTGCCATGTCGAGTCTGGCGCCAGAAGTTCGTAAACGTCGACTCTTTGGCTTATTAGCTCGAAAGGGCTATGGCACACATATTGCGCTTCGAGTTATCAACGATTTAGAAGCCGCAGATTTCAATGGTGCAGAAGTAATGTCTGACCTTTCCTAAGTGGTTCTGGCTGAATTTGTACACGGTTAAAAAAGCCTAGAATTGCTAGGTGACTACCTCCACCGGCCAGAATGCCCCAAGCACCTACGAGGTGCGCACTATGGGCTGCCAGATGAATGTTCACGACTCGGAGAGATTCGCTGGCCTTTTGGATGCTGCCGGATACACCGCAGTCCCAGAAGGTCAGCAGCCTGACATCATCGTTTTCAATACCTGCGCAGTTCGCGAGAACGCTTCCAACAAGCTTTACGGCGCACTTAGCCAGTTAGTTCCAATCAAAGAAAAGAACCCAAAGCTTCAGATTGCTGTTGGGGGATGCCTAGCTCAAAAAGATCGTGGCGACATCATTAAGCGTGCACCTTACGTTGATGTGGTCTTTGGAACTCACAACTTAGATGCACTGCCTATTTTGTTAGAGCGCGCTCGGGTCGAAAAAGATTCCCAAGTTGAGATTCTGGAATCCCTTGATGTTTTCCCATCCACACTTCCAGCTCGACGCGATGCCGCGCATTCGGCCTGGGTCAGCGTCAGTGTTGGCTGCAACAACACCTGCACATTCTGTATCGTGCCAGCGCTACGCGGTCGCGAGAAAGACCGCCGCCCAGCAGACATCTTGAATGAAATCAAAGTCCTAGTTGAGCAAGGCGTGCTTGAAGTTACCTTGCTTGGCCAAAACGTTAATGCTTACGGTGTTGAGTTCGGCGATCGCAATGCATTCTCAGATCTATTGAAGGCGTGTGGCGAGATCGAAGGCCTAGAACGCGTTCGTTTCACCAGTCCACACCCTCGTGACTTCACTGACAATGTCATCGAAGCCATGGCAACCACTTGGAATGTCATGCCACAACTTCATATGCCATTGCAATCCGGTAGCGATCGAATCTTGCAGGCCATGCGTCGGTCTTACCGTCAAGACAAATACTTAGGCATCATCGAACGCGTGCGCGCAGCCATGCCAGATGCAGCAATCACAACTGACATCATTACTGGGTTCCCAGGCGAAACCGAAGAAGACTTCCAGCAGACTTTGGAAGTGGTTCGCCAAGCACGATTCTCTAGTGCGTTCACATTCCAATACTCAAAGCGTCCTGGCACACCGGCTGCCACCATGGATCACCAGGTTCCGCAAGAAGTGATCCAAGATAGACACGAACGCTTAGTTGAATTGCAAAACTCAATTGCTTGGGATGAAAACAAAAAATTCATCGGTAAAGAAATTGAAGTCATGGTCGCAACTGGCGAAGGCCGTAAAGATGACAGCACTGGACGCGTTAGCGGTCGCGCTCGCGATTTCCGCTTAGCTCATGTGACTCGCACTGACATTCACGGCGTAGAACACAAACTTCGCCCCGGTGATGTTGTGGTTGCCGAAGTTACCCACGCAGCCCCATTTCACTTCTTGGCTGACAAACTTATTTCAGTTCGTAAGACTGTTGCTGGCGATAACTACGAAGCCGGACAAATGCCAACCACGCCAGGAACTGAATCTGGCGTAATGCTGGGAATGCCAAGCATTCCAGTTCGGTAATTCAATGCAGTCCGTTTTTGTAATTCTTGGCGCCACCGCGGTTGGCAAAACTGATTTGTCATTAGATCTTGCTGAACTAATTGATGGCGAGATTATTAACGCCGATTCGATGCAGTTATACAAAGGCATGGACATCGGAACCGCAAAGCTGCCATTAGAAGATCGCCGCGACATCCCGCATCACATGCTTGATGTTCTCGATGTCACCGAGATGGCAAATGTTAACGATTACCAAGTTGCGGGACGAAAAGTAATCGAAGACATTCATGCTCGCGGCAAGCGTGCGATCGTTGTTGGGGGATCGGGACTGTTTATTCAAGCTCTCGTCGAAGATATGCAGTTTCCACCCGGTGATGCTGATGTCCGGTCGCGGCTAGAGAAGGAATGCGAAGAACTTGGTTTAGCTGCGCTTTACAAACGCTTGATGGATTTTGATCCAGAAGCCGGCGCGAAAGTTAATCCCGCGAATGCGCGCCGGGTGATTCGCGCCCTGGAAGTAATTGAAGTGACTGGCCAAGCTCCAGTGACATCACTAACCGCGTTACCTGAAGTCTTCCCAAGTATTCGAGTGGGCCTGCGGCGCGAACGTCCTGAACTTGATGAGCGAATCACAAGGCGAATTGGTTTGATGTGGGAACAAGGTTTAGTCGATGAAGTTCGTGACCTAGAAGCCAAGGGATTGCGCGACGGCGTAACGGCTCGTAAAGCACTTGGTTATGCCCAGGTGCTTTCGGCTTTCGATGGTGAGTTCACGCTTGAAGAAGCTCCCGAGCGAACCATGATCGCAACTCGTCAGTTTGCTCGCCGCCAAGACTCTTGGTTTGGTCGGGATTCCAGCATTCTTTGGCATGACGCAAATTCCCTAACTGCCAAAGACGTGGTTGCGCTCCAGGCTTAACCCCAGAGCGCCCTTTCCAACGGGCTGTTTCCTGCCCTCGCGGTAGAATTTAGCCAATGACAAACTCTGGTGTGCCGTATCGCAAAGGCCATGGCACAGGCAATGAATTCATCTTGGTCTCAGGTCTAGATGGTTTCTTTGCTGACCCAAAATCTCTAACCCCAACGATTGCCCAAAACCTTTGCGATCGTGATCGTGGCCTTGGAGCCGATGGTATTTTGCGCGTCGCCAAGGCTAGCGACTTCGATGTTGATGACGCGCAATACTTCATGGATTACACCAACGCTGATGGTTCACTCAGCGCAACCTGTGGTAATGGCTTGCGCGTCTTTGCCCGTTACTTAGTTGAAGCCGGACTTGAAAATCGTGGTCAATTCACGATTGGAACTCGAGCTGGCACGGTCACAGTTGCGATTTCTGAAACCGATGCCGATTTCACAAACATTGCAGTGACTATGGGACACGTTTCACTTGGTCCAATGAATGTCACAGTTGAAACCGAAACTGGTTCTTGGCCAGCAGTCGGTATAGCTGGCATGAATAACCATGCAGTCAGTGTTGTCGATGATATTGAGAATGCTGGTTCGCTAGCTGAAATCCCAACTGCGTTACCAGCGGGCACATATCCAGACGGCGTGAACTTTGAATTCATTCAAGAAAAATCTCCATCGCATATTGCAATGCGCACGCACGAACGTGGGGTAGGGGAAACTCTGTCGTGCGGTTCGGGTGCATGTGCTGCGGCTTATGTGCACGCAACCAGCAATCACTTAAATGATCCGTGGACAGTTCAAGTTGATGTCCTCGGTGGCACGGTTTATGTCGATAGCGACACCGATGGCATTTTGACTTTGCGCGGACCAGCGGTTTTTGTTGCCGAAGGAACGATCGAGCCAAGTCTTTTGCAGAGCAAATAATAGATGTCTGAATTTTTCGATCCACGTTTCGCTGACACGAACCTTGAAGAACAGACCACAGGTGAACTAGATCTTGAAGCGCGTTCTGGCCTTCGACGTGTAGTCGGACTATCCACTGAACTCCAAGATGTTACTGAAGTTGAATACCGTCAACTTCGTTTGGAAAAAGTTGTGCTGATCGGGGTTTGGACAGACGGTGACTTTGATCAAACTCAAAGATCACTTGCCGAACTTGCTCAGCTGGCTGAAACTGCCGGATCCCAAGTATTGGATGTGTTAGTCCAACGTCGCGATCGTCCAGATCCAGCCACTTACATCGGCTCAGGCAAATTACAAGAGCTGCATCAGATTGTTGCTGCAACTGGCGCCGACACCGTGATCTGCAATGGCGAGCTTTCCCCATCCCAACTTTCAAAGATGGAAAAAGCGGTAAAGGTGAAAGTCATCGATCGCACTTGGTTGATTCTTGATATTTTTGCTCAGCACGCACGGAGCCGAGAAGGTAAGGCGCAAGTTAGTTTGGCCCAAATGCAATACATGTTGCCGCGCCTTCGTGGTTGGGGTGATTCTTTGTCACGTCAAGCTGGCGGTCGCATGGGTTCACAAGGTGGGGGTATTGGTACTCGTGGCCCCGGTGAAACCAAACTTGAAACCGATCGTCGTCGTATCGGTAAGTCAATGTCTAAGCTTCGTCGCGAGATTAAGGAGATGGGTGTTGCCCGCACGACTCAGCGCGCCCAGCGCCGCCGTAGCAACGTTCCATCAGTAGCGATTGCCGGTTACACCAACGCTGGTAAATCGAGTCTGCTTAATCGACTGACTGATGCTGGCGTCCTAGTTGAGAACGCCCTGTTCGCAACCCTGGACCCAACCGTTCGCCAAGCCAAAACTCCAGGTGGTCGCGAGTTCACACTTTCCGACACGGTAGGTTTCGTGCGCGACCTGCCACACCAGTTAGTTGAGGCTTTCCGATCAACTTTGGAAGAAGTTGGTGCCAGCGATTTAATCCTGCACGTAGTGGATGGCAGTGACCCAGATCCAGAAGGTCAGTTATCTGCAGTTCGTAAAGTGCTCGCTGATATCGATGCTCACAACATCCCTGAACTTGTCGTTATCAACAAAGCCGACGCAGCTGATCCATTTGTGATTGATCGCATCAAGTTGCATGAAAAGAATGCCATTGCAGTATCGGCGTTAACCGGTCAAGGCATCGATGAATTGGTTGCCTTGATCGAAGCGCAACTTCCGCATCCACAGCTGGACATCAAAGCCACAATTCCTTACGATCGAGGCGACTTACTTGCTCGGGCTTACCGTGAAGGCAATGTGTTATCTCGTACTGACACCGAGGCTGGCACAGTCATCGTCGCCAAGGTTCCGCAAGCTCTGGCAAATGTGCTCGAGGAATACTGTGGCTAAAGCATCTAAATCAATTGCAGTCAACGTCGCTTTGGAAAAAGTTGTTGAAACTATCGGTGGCACACCGCGCGAAGGCCAAATCGAAATGGCAGCTGCCGTCGACAAAGCCATGCAAGACGGTGAGCACTTACTTGTCCAAGCTGGAACCGGCACTGGTAAATCACTTGGCTATTTAGTCCCAGCAATCTTGCGAGCCAACAAAGGCGTAATGCCAGATGGCACCAACCGAACCGTGATTGCCACCGCAACCTTGGCCTTGCAGCGCCAACTGGTTGATCACGACCTGCCAAGTGCTGTTGAAGCCCTGGCGGACCAAACCGATCATCCGATCAGTTATGCCGTGCTTAAAGGTCGCCATAATTACATTTGCCTAGATAAGTTCAATCGCGTCGAGGTCGATTCCGCCGATGATGGGGAAGAGCAGCTGTTCCAAACATCCACTTCAGCACTAGCCAAGCAAGCCAAGAAATTACGCCAGTGGGTTGATGTCACCGACACTGGGGACCGCGATGATTATGACGACGAACTCGATGGCCGACTTTGGCGTTCGCTGTCGGTATCGGGCCGGGAATGTGTTGGCGCATCCAAGTGCGCTTGGGGTGAGGATTGTTTTGCTGAAGCAGCTCGCAATAAGGCTCACGCCAGCGACATTGTGGTTACTAATCACGCGTTGCTCGCAATCGATATTTTGGAAAACTTGCCGATCCTGCCTGATCACGATTCAGTGATCATTGACGAAGCCCACGAATTGGTCGATCGCACCACGAATGCTCTGGCTGGATCACTTGAAGTCGGTGGCATGGGCCGGGCAACAGGCATGGCTCGAAAATTCGTTCAACCTTCCACGCATGACCGCATGATGGAAGTTGCAGAAGATTTAGGACTGGCGCTAGAAAGTTATGACCGCGAGGGTACGACAACTCGGATCGAAGGATTTGAAGGTCAATTACTCAAAGCATTGACGGCAGTTCGCGACGTTTATAAAGTTGCCCAAGCCGAAATGACAACTTCTTCCCAAGATGAATCCGATGTTGCAGCTCAAAAACAAAGAGCCAAAGCAGCCGTCAAAGAAGTGCTGGACACTGCTGCGGAATTACTCAGCGCCGATGAACATAGCGTGACTTGGATTGATGTGTCCCGAACTGCCGTGTTGCATCACGCTCCGCTATCTGTTGCTGGGTTCCTTGGAGAAGCATTATTTGGTCAACACACCATCGTGTTAACCAGTGCAACCTTGGCTGTTGCTGGATCAATGGACTCAACAGCAAAAGCAGTTGGACTTGGGGATTCAAAGTGGAAAGGCCTTGATGTTGGCAGCCCATTTGATTACAGCAAACAAGGCATCTTGTATTGCCCATCAAATTTGCCGGCGCCAAGTTCCAGTGGCGTAGCCGAAGAAGCCCTGGATGAGCTTGGAGATTTAATCGATGCAGCAGGCGGTCGAACGTTATCGCTGTTTTCATCCTGGCGCGGAGTTGAGCGCGCCGAAGAATATCTAACAGTTCGATTCAAAGGCCGCAGCGATCGCCCACTAATCGTTGCTCGTAAAGGTGATTCAGTTAGCGACTTAGTGAGACGCTTCAAAGAAACTCCGGAATCAAGTTTGCTTGGAACCGTTTCGCTATGGCAGGGCATTGATGTGCCAGGCAACACTTGCACACTCGTAACCATCGATCGCATTCCTTTCCCGCGTCCGGATGATCCGGTAATGGCGGCGCGATCAGCGCGAGTTGATGAATCAGGTGGCAGTGGCTTTAGGTCCGTTTCATTACCGAGGGCTGCCTTGCTCCTTGCTCAAGGTGTTGGACGATTGATTCGAAGCACCGAAGATCGGGGAGTTGTTGCTGTCCTTGACTGTCGATTAGCCAACTCTGGCTATGGCGGAATGCTGCGCAAATCGCTACCAAACTTGTGGTGGACAACCGATAAAGATGCTGTGATTTCAGCGCTTTCACGCCTGGACGAATCTGGCAAAGTCTAGATTCGCTGATAGGTTTATGAGGTGTTGAGTATGAATTCCAAAAAAACTAGCATTCGCGCGATCACGCTTGTTGCAGTTCTTGCCCTCGGACTTTCTGCATGTTCCAATGCTGAATCCGAATCCGCAGCGCCAAACCCAACTTCAAGTGTTGCTGGGCCACCGGTTTGGAATGAAGCACAAACAGAGTATCTAAATGCAATTAACGGCGCAGAATTGGCTTCAAGTGTTTTTCTTTCTGCCAGCAACTACATTGACATCGGCAATACGGTTTGTACCGGCCTGAAGCAGGATATGCCGCTTGAAGAAATTCTCAGCGCCCTTGCTACTTCGGGTAAAGAAAATGGCTTGAACGAGAAGCAGCGCAACGACTTCACATTGATTACTTCAGCTGCTGCGGTTTCATTCCTGTGCCGCGATCAAATCGAAAAATATAAGCTTTCGGAATAATTCATCTCCAGTTAATTGCAGAAAGCATGCCGAGTTCTGTTGTGAAACTTAAGGCTAAATGGTTTCGAATCACTTGAATTTCAATTTGTGATGTAATAGACAAATGCAGTCAAATCGTCAGAATAGAACTTTAAGTCTTGGTCGTTTCTTGTCGGCCGCAGTGATAGCGATCGCATTAGTTGTTGTCGCTGGTAATTTCACTGCGAGCCAATCGAGTGGATCATCCGTAACTACTTGTTACAACAAAAAAACTGGTGCTTTGCGTTACTTGGTAAAGGGCAAGTGCAAGAAGTCTGAGATTGTACTTAGCATTAACAAAACTGGTCCGCAGGGACCGAGAGGAGCTACAGGTCCTAGAGGATTAACTGGCTCTTCTGGATACTCAGCTGGGTATTCTGCAACGGATGTATTTGATGACCAAATCCCCGCAACAGGCGGCACGGTTCAACTGAGCGGCTCAGAGATGAAGCGAATCTTTAGCACTAAGGATATTTCCGTTCATGGGGCGAGTACTGCATCAAGTCTGACCGTCACAGGAACAAAGAAAGTTCAAGTATCGGTCACTCTAACTTTGGGAGATTCAAATCCTGGCGTAAACAATACGCAGGTAAACGGAGTGGGAACCGCCATCTGCCAGTTGTTCAGTGGAAGTGCCTCCCAACCTGAAGAAACTTTCGTACCGATGGCAGAATCTTTCTTATCTGTTTCAGACATCAAAACATCAGATACTCCTGCGTCATACGAGGGCTTAAAATCGACAATGGTGATAAACGGATTTAAGGAAATGTCTGGCTCAAATGCATTTGCCGTAAAGTGTGGGATAAATCCTTATGGAGAAAATCCAATTCCTGACGTCAGAGTACTTGGATACTCCTTAAATGCCATAGCGATTGGCTAGTTTCAAGACAAAAAAGTAGCGCTGCCGGACCAAGTTCCAGTAGCGCTTCTTTTTGTTTACGGCTGCGAAACCGAAGTTTATATTTGCCTAAATCAGACCTTGCGCAAAACCGATACGACTTTGCCCATAATGGTTGCGTGATCGCCAGCAATTGGTTCGTATGCCGGGTTGTGTGGCATTAACCAAACGTGGCCATCGCGCTTCTTGAAAGTCTTTACGGTTGCTTCATCATCAAGAAGAGCTGCAACGATGTCACCGTTCTCGCAAGTTGGCTGACGACGAACTACAACAAAGTCACCATCGCAAATAGCGGCATCAATCATTGAGTCGCCGGAAACCTTAAGCATGAACAATTCACCTTCGCCAACAAGTGACTTAGGTAGCGGGAAGATTTCCTCCACAGCTTGTTCAGCCAAGATCGGACCACCCGCAGCAATACGTCCAACTAGTGGCACATAAGCCGCAGCCGGGTGCAAGTCACCCTCAAGTAGATGTTCAGGTACGCCTGCTACTTCTTGGCTCAATACATCCAGGGCACGAGCGCGTGTGGCATCACGGTTAATGAAACCCTTTTTCTGCAGGACACCTAATTGATGCTGGACACTCGATGGGCTAGCTAGACCAACAGCGTCAGCGATCTCGCGAACGCT
This sequence comes from Candidatus Nanopelagicales bacterium, assembly GCA_036796575.1. Taxonomy (GTDB): domain Bacteria; phylum Actinomycetota; class Actinomycetes; order S36-B12; family UBA5976; genus UBA5976. Next base: position 25,870 of record DAIRCR010000005.1, read on the forward strand.
AGGTGGATATCCACGCTCGGCAGTGGTCGAGGTGATCATGTCCATGATCAGCCGCTGGCGCGGGGTCAGGCCATCGGCGCCGTCTGGGCCATCTGGGAGGGACACAATCTGGGCGCCTGATTCCGGGGTGTTCGAATCATTCTTAGCCATGATTTACCAAGCTTTCCGTTCAATATTCGCTTATTTCAATGGGTTTCTTGCAGTTTTTCGAGATTTTGGTGCGGTTCTTGCTATGCCCACATTAGAACACTTTTGAAAGATATTCAAACATTTGTTCGAAAGAACTTGCAAAGTGTCGGACCGGGGGTGTAGAAATAGAACATACGTTCGTTTAGAACACTTGTTCGAATGTATCACGAAAACCAGCTAGACCAAAAGACCAGCAAATAAAAGGAGAAATACCATGGCTCAAGTAACTGCAGTAGCAGCACTTCCTGTACAGCGAGCCGCTGTCCGTTCAATCCAACCAGTTCGCGTTCAACCAGTTCGCCCAGCTAATTCAGGACTGAAACTAACCGTTCGCGGCCGACGAGTGGTGGCTTTACTTGCCCTGCTACCAATTTTCGTTGCGTTCCTATTAATAGGTACTCGCGCAGCCCAAGCGGATGCAACCGGTCCAACTACCGCAGTAGTTAAGGTCGAAGCTGGCCAGAGCCTTTGGGATGTCGCGGTTGCAATCGCACCTAACGAAGATCCACGCTCAACTATCTGGACCATCAAAGCTCTTAACGGATTAGAGACCAGTGAAGTTCAAGCCGGCCAAGCGTTGATCGTTCCTGCTAACTAGAGACTGAGTTTAACTAGTTAACTCATCGATCAATTTGATGTGCTAGCCGAACTTTTTGAAGTAGACCAATTTTCAAAATCGTAAAGTAATGGGTGACTGAGGCAGGGAAGTCCCTCTTCATCCATAGACCAAATTCCCGACAGACCCCGTGAATCCTGTCGGGCATTTGTTATTTCAAAGATTAAGCAGCAAACGGATTGCGGATGCGCAGTTCTGTGAATTGTTCAAAACCTGAATCGTTTGTTATGAAATCGGTAACGCCATTATCAATACAAACTGCAGCGATCTGTGCATCGTAAATTTTTTGCCCGGTTCGACCCGTCTCTGCGCAAAGCCGATTGAACGTGGCGAAGTTTTTGGGGGAGTTTCTAATCACACTCACATTCTCAGCCGATAACCAGTTCTCTAATTGCGCCAATGCCTGCGCAGGTGAAGGGGTTGGCGCAGAACCAAGCTTTAGCGTGACTTGTGCAATGAATTCAAACATTACGATGTCGGTGAATGCCACCTGTTCTTTTTGGTTTAGTAGCTTGTCCATTGTTTCTTTTGCAATGACATGATTGGCATCTTGTGTCTTAAATGCGTACACGAGTACATTCGAATCGATACTAATCATCGAATTTACTTACCTAGGTTTTCGTGCTCGGCCATGATTGCTAAATACATCTGATCAATAGATTCATTAACATCAACGTTCGGATCAACCGGGCCATGCCATAAGAATTCATCGGTCGGTTGCCAACGCGGTTGGGCGGCAAGCTTTTCAATCTCTGCAGCTAGAGCCCGCTCGATCAAGCCTTTGAGCGTGATGTTGTGCAGCGCGCAGACTTCTTTTGCTTCCGCCATTAGCGGGTCTCTAATTTCAACTGTTGTTTTCATAACGCACCTTTGCCAGTTCCACTTCTTCGTCACTCATGTTTATGACTGTGTTCACATCGAGATGAACCAGCCATGGATGAAGGCCACCACCATGAACGCTGAAGTCCGCTTCGGGATCCCAGGGCTCATTTGCAGCAACATCAATCTTCATAACCCTAGAATAACATAAACCCATAATTATGGGTTTTAGATTTACCCAGCGATCCGGCAGCTATCTAGATGTCTAGATTTACCCACAATCACCGATTCGCAACAAAATCCCTGATCAAACCCGATATCAAGGCCCAAAAACCACATCATCTAGTGGTCGCGACACGCCCAACACGCCATATATAGGCATATCGCTTGCGCGCCAGCTCTTTATCCAATAGATTCATCACTACATCTAGTGGTCACAGCAATGTGATTTACCCACAGATTGTGGTTTCTCCACACAGGTTATCCCCAACAGGATCCCCAGGGTGGTAAAAACCGCACTTTTTTGGGTGTCACACCAGTAACACAAGATAACAGCAAGTAACACGAGTAACACCCGTAACAGGATCGAGAACAGGAGATAAGTCATGAACTGCCCATACTGCCGTCACGATGATTCTCGCGTGATCGATTCCCGCAGCTCTGATGAAGGCCAGTCCATCCGTCGTCGTCGCGAATGCCCTGAATGTGGCCGTCGCTTCACAACGAATGAAACCATCACACTTAACATCGTTAAGCGCAATGGGGTAGCACAGCCATTTAGCCGCGACAAGGTAATCGTTGGCGTACGCCGCGCTTGCCAAGGCCGACCAGTTACCGAAGACGATCTGTCAATCTTGGCAGCTCAAGTTGAAGAAAACCTTCGCGCAACCGGCCAAGCTGAAGTACCAAGTAACGAAGTAGGCCTTGCAATCCTTGGTCCACTTCGCGAACTAGACGAAGTTGCATACCTGCGATTTGCAAGTGTGTATCGCTCGTTTGAATCCCTTGCGGACTTCGAACTAGAAATCGAGGACTTGCGATCTGCGCCCTCAACGGTTCAAAAAGCTAAAAAGCAAAAAGAACCCGCGAGCTAAAAACTTTCACTTCCCCCGAAAGCCCTTCCCACAACTAAGACAAACTTCCTAACAAAAACCAAACAAAAACTAAAAAATAATTTTCTCTTTTATCAACCCGATGAGAAAAAGAGATAGATGAGTCCATGAGGAGGACAACATGACCGACACGGTCAACGCAGCAACAGGAACGAAGAAGTCAGGCAAGGGTCTGACAATGACTCGTCTATACACAACTGAAGGCGTGCACCCATACGCAGAAGTAATTTGGGAAAACCGCGACGTGGTTCAGACTAACTGGAAGACCGGCGAAACTGTTTTCGAACAGCGCGGCGTAGAGTTCCCAGACTTCTGGAGCGTTAACGCATCCACAATCGTGACCACAAAGTACTTCCGTGGCCAGGTTGGCGCAGACAACCGCGAACGCACACTGCGCCAGCTGCTAGACCGCGTAGTCCTTACTTACACAAAGGCAGGCCGCGACAACGGTTACTTCGCAACTGAGAAGGACGCTGAAATCTTCGAGCACGAACTAACTTGGATGTTGCTGCACCAGGTCTTCTCATTCAACTCACCAGTTTGGTTCAACGTTGGCACCGCATCTCCTCAGCAAGTAAGTGCGTGCTTCATCCTTAGCGTCGATGACACTATGGACTCAATCCTTAACTGGTACAAAGAAGAAGGCATGATCTTCAAGGGCGGCTCGGGTGCCGGTCTTAACCTTTCACGTATTCGTTCCTCCAAGGAAATCTTGAAGAACTCAGGCGGAACCGCATCAGGCCCAGTTAGTTTCATGCGCGGCGCCGATGCTTCTGCTGGAACCATCAAGAGCGGTGGCGCAACCCGTCGCGCAGCCAAGATGGTTGTTCTAGACATCGATCACCCAGATGTTGAAGAATTCATCGAGACCAAGGTTCGCGAAGAAGACAAGATCCGCGCCCTTCGCGATGCAGGCTACGACATGGACCTTGGTGGCAAAGACATCATCTCGGTTCAGTACCAGAATGCAAACAACTCAGTTCGCGTATCCGATGAATTCATGAAGGCTGTTGAAAACGGCACTGAGTTCGGTCTACGCGCCCGCACCAACGGCGAAGTTGTTGAAACCGTTGATGCACGCGAGCTATTCCGCAAGGTAACTCACGCTGCTTGGGCATGCGCCGATCCTGGTATCCAGTACGACGACACAATCAACGACTGGCACACCAACCCAGAGACCGGTCGCATCAACGCATCCAACCCATGTTCTGAATACATGTCATTGGATAACTCATCATGCAACCTAGCGTCCCTTAACTTGCTTAAGTTCTTGCGCGACGATGACACCTTCGATGCACCAACATTTGCTAAGGCCGTGGAATACATCATCACTGCAATGGACATCTCCATCTGCTTTGCTGACTTCCCAACCGAGCCAATTGGTGTAACAACTCGTGCTTACCGTCAGCTTGGAATTGGTTATGCAAACCTTGGCGCATTGCTAATGGCAACAGGTCTTGCATACGATTCCGAAGATGGTCGCGCACTAGCCGGTTCCATCACATCCCTAATGACCGGAACTGCTTACAAGCGCTCAGCTGAACTTGCTGGCATCGTTGGCCCGTACGAAGGCTACGCACGTAACGCTGATGGTCACAAGCGCGTAATGCGCAAGCACCAGGCCGCATCCGAAGCAGCAGTATCTGCAACCTCTCTTGATGGCGACATCTGGAAGCTTGCAACTAACGCATGGATCGAAGGCAACAAGATTGGCGACAAGAACGGCTGGCGTAACGCGCAGGCTTCAGTGCTCGCGCCAACTGGAACCATCGGTTTCATGATGGACTGTGACACCACCGGTATCGAGCCTGACTTCTCACTAGTGAAGTTCAAGAAGCTTGTTGGCGGCGGTTCTATGCAGATCGTTAACCAGACAATCCCACGCGCACTTCGCCGTTGGGGTTACGCCGAAGAGACCGTAGAAGCGATCGTTGAATACATCGCCGACAAGGGTCACGTAGTTGACGCGCCAGGTCTAAAGACTGAGCACTACTCAATCTTTGACACTGCAATGGGCGAGCGCTCCATCAGCCCAATGGGTCACGTCTACATGATGGCTGCTTGCCAGCCGTTCCTATCTGGCGCGATCTCAAAGACCGTAAACATGCCAGAAGACGCAACCGTTGAAGAAGTAGAAGAAATCTACTTCGAATCATGGAAGCTAGGCATCAAGGCCCTTGCGATCTACCGCGACAACTGCAAGGTTGGCCAGCCACTATCTGATGCAAAGGCAAAGGTTAAAGATGCCCCAGCAACAGAAGAAGTACTGGCTCACCCAACTCGCAAGCGTCTGCCAAAGACCCGTAACAGCCGCACCACTTCCTTCCAGGTTGCAGGAGCAGAAGGTTACCTAACCGCAGGCACCTACGAAGATGGCGAACTAGGCGAAGTATTCCTAAAGCTTGGCAAGCAGGGTTCAACTCTTGCCGG
>DAIRCR010000006.1:0-12831 GCA_036796575.1 Candidatus Nanopelagicales bacterium
TCCGCCGCCGGGAACGGAACGCGGTCGTCGAACTTAACCGACAGACGTCCGGCAGTTCGCCAAACTCTGGCCAGCGCATCAGAATCTTCTTCGGTTACCAAGTTGCCCATGACGCGAAGCGCAAGTTTCATAACGGTGCGGGAACGCATTCCAACTGGTCCAGCCTTTGGCAACAACCCAGGAACCGTCAATAGTCCAGCAAGACGTCGTGCGATAGAGAATGCGTAACCATAATGAGTTCGAAGTTCAGCTGGCCAGGCTACTGTGAAATCAATTTCAGTTTCTAACATTTGCGCAGCAAGGCGACCGGTTTCTAATCCGTAATCAATACCTTCACCGTTAAGCGGATTAACACAACCTGCTGCATCGCCAATAAACATGAAGTTCTTGCCAGCGATTCCCGAAACCGCTCCACCCATTGGCAACAAGAATGACCAAGGCATTCGAATGTCACCAGAGAGTTTCCAGTCTTCGCGCTGTTGATCAGCGTAGGTATTCATCAATGCGCGAAGGTTTACATCTGCTGGACGCTTGTTTGTGGCAAGAGTTCCAACGCCAACATTTACTTCGCCATTTGCAAGCGGAAAGATCCAGCCGTAGCCAGAAAGAATTTCATTCTTATCGCCGCGCAATTCCAAGTGCGAAGAAATCCATGGATCATCATGACGTTCACTCTTGATGTAACCGCGGGCTGCAACACCATAAGCAGTATCACGATGCCATTCGCGACCAAGTTTGCGACCAAGCTGGGAACGTGCACCATCAGCAAGGATCACTGAGTTTGCATTAATAGTTAGGGTTCCAGTTTCTGTTTTTACAATCACAGCTTTAATTGCGCCGGCATCCATCACCACATCAGTAGCACTGTGCCCTTCAAGCACAGTTGCACCTGCTGCTTTTGCAATCAACATAATTTGTTCATCAAGTTCCATACGTGGTGCTGCGCCACCATATGAAGGTAGTGAGCCACCTGGCCAAGGCAGCAATAATTCTTGGCCGAATCCCGCGGCGCGCAGTCCCAGGTTGCGAGCCCGACCCGATAGCCAATCACTTAAACCGATGGCATTTAATTCAGCAATTGCGCGTGGAGTAAGGCCATCGCCACATGGTTTGTCACGAGGAAAAACTGCGGAATCGATCAATACAACCTGGCGGCCAGCGCGCGCTGCGTAAGTTGCAGCCGAAGAACCCGCAGGTCCAGCTCCTACAACTAATACGTCGGTATTGATTTCGCTCACCTGTTTATTCTCTCGCGTTATTTGATGAAGCGCATATTTAGAATTTAGTTAAACAACACCAAATAATCGGTCGCCAGCATCGCCAAGACCTGGAACGATGTAACCCTTTTCGTTTAACTTCTCATCAACTGCTGCTGTAACTAAGGTGACGTCAACATCGCGACCAGCAAGAGCTGCTTCAACAGCAGCGATTCCTTCTGGTGCAGAGAGCAAACAGATCGCAGTGATCTGATTTGCGCCGCGTTCAAGCATCAAGTCGATAGCTGCAATCAAAGTTCCACCAGTTGCCAACATCGGATCAAGCAAAAACACTTGCCGACCCTTTAGGTCTCCTGGAATGCGATCGGCATAGGTAGTTGGTTGCAATGTGTCGTGATCGCGAACCATGCCAAGGAATCCAACTTCGGCTGTCGGCAGTAGTCGAGTCATGCCATCGAGCATTCCTAGGCCGGCGCGCAAAATTGGAATCACAACCGGAGTTGGCGCCGAAAGACGAACGCCTTGGGCCGGAGCCACCGGGGTTTGAACTGTCACTGTTTCCACGCGAATCGATCGAGTTGCTTCGTAAGCGAGCAACGTAACTAATTCGTCAGCTAGTCGACGAAAAGTTGGTGAATCAGTTCGTTCATCGCGCAATGCGGTGAGCTTGTGGGAAATCAATGGATGGTCCGTAATTAGTTTGCGCACGAGTTCACAATAACTTGAGCGACGAAAGAACCTGTGTTTGGATCGAACTTTTGTTAACAGTGTTACTGATGTGACTAAATGTCGATTCTCCAGATAACGGCTTGATTGCAGTTGCCTGAACATGTACGTCGAATGAACACTAAAAGTTAACACAACGTACACTTTCTATAGATATTGCGAATGTCGCAGTGTTTTTTAGAGAGGAGCCCTCCGTGTTGAAGGGTGTAAAACTTGCCTCAGTCCTAGCTGTAGCGTCATTGGCGCTTGCAGCATGTGGATCAAGTGGCGAAACCGCAGAAAGTGCAGCTCCAGCTGAAACTACTGCAACTTCAAGCGTCAAGGTCGGAATGGCCTATGACCAAGATGGTAAGGGTGACGGCTCGTTCAACGACGCTGCATTCGCTGGCCTTTCGAAGGCTCAGACAGATCTTGGTGTAGAAATCAAGGAAGTTAACTCAGGCGCAGGCGCAACTGATGCAGCTCGCGAAGAACTACTAACGCTTCTTGCTGAAGGTGGTTACAACCCAGTTATTGCAGTTGGCTTCGCATACAGCGTTGCTTTAGGTGCAGTTGCTCCAAAGTTCCCAGATACAACTTTCGCAATCGTTGACTCAGTTGTTGAATCACCAAACGTTGGATCGTTGATCTTTGCTGCAGAGCAGGGTTCATACCTAACAGGTGTTATTGCAGCAACTGCATCGAAGTCAGGCACTATTGGCTTCATCGGTGGCATGGAAATCGATCTAATCAAGGCTTTTGAAGCTGGTTACATCGAAGGCGCAAAGTCTGTTGACCCAGACATCAAGATTGAGTCCAAGTACATGGGCGCTGCAGGCGACAACACAGCATGGAACGTGCCTGAAAAGGCTAAGACTGCAACTGATGGCATGATCGCCAACGGTGCAGACGTTGTCTACGCTGCTGCTGGTGGTTCCGGTCTAGGCATGTTCCAGTCTGTAAAGGCTGCTGCCGATGGCGGAGCAACTGTCTGGGCAATCGGTGTTGACTCTGATCAGTACACAGTTCCAGCACTTGCTGAATACAAGGACATCATCTTGACATCCATGTTGAAGCGCGTTGACGTAGCTGTATACGACGTAATCAAGGGCTCAGTCGATGGCGCACCACTTGTTGGTGTCCAGGCCTTCGACCTGTCTAAGGATGGCGTAGGTTACGCAACATCCAACTCTGCTGTATCTGAATTCTCTGCTGCTGCTGATGCTGCTGCAGAGAAGATCAAGTCCGGCGAAGTTGTAGTTGGTACAACCGTTCAGTAATAAATCACTGCAGTGAGGCTCGGGTGGAAATCTCCACCCGAGCCTCACTTTTTGTTTCGGGAAGTCGTAAGTTTAGGTAGTAACAAAATCTGAAAGGCGCGGTCGAAGCTAATGAGCCAAAGTGCACTAGCGGTTGAACTCAAAGGGATCTGGAAGCGGTTCCCTGGAGTTATTGCAAATAGCGACATCAACTTAAAGGTTGCTTCTGGAACCGTTCATGCCATCGTCGGTGAGAACGGTGCGGGCAAGTCCACATTGATGAAGATTCTTTACGGCATGCAAAAAGCTGATGAAGGAACAATTTCAATCAACGGCAGCGATTTAGTTTTTAATTCACCATCCGATGCAATCGATTCAGGTATCGGCATGGTGCATCAACACTTTATGTTGGCCGACAACTTCACAGTTTTAGAAAACATTGTTTTAGGTAGTGAGCCAAAGAATGGTATCCGCTTAGATTTTGCCAAAGCTCGCAAACAGATTTCCGAAATTGCTGCCGAAAATGGTCTGGCTGTAGATCCCGACATCTTGGTGAGTGAACTTGGTGTTGGCGATAGACAACGAATTGAAATTCTCAAAGTGTTGTATCGCGGCGCAAAGATTTTGATTTTAGATGAACCAACTGCGGTTTTGGTTCCACATGAAGTTGATGAATTATTCAATACACTTCGCGATCTTAAAAAAGAAGGTCTCACAGTAATTTTCATCAGTCACAAACTCGATGAAGTTTTATCCATCGCAGACGAAATCACCGTTATCCGACAAGGAACAACTGTTGGCAGCGTTAACCCACATACTCAAAATGTCTCGGCGCGCGACCTGGCAGAGATGATGGTTGGAAATGAATTACCAACTCCAGAAGCTATTGGCGACACAATTCGAGATGAAGTAGTACTTAAGGTTGAAAATCTCTCGGTGTTTGCTAAAGGTGGCAAAGCATTAGTTGATGACATCTCCTTCCAGATTCGTGCCGGTGAAATTGTTGGCATTGCAGGTGTCGAAGGAAATGGTCAAGCGGAAATTCTTGATGCTTTGATGGGTATCGAGTCAGCAACTGGCCGCGTGCAGTTTAAAGACGAAGACATTACTAATAAGTCCACCCGTCATCGCCGCGAGCTTGGAATTGGATTCATTCCCGAAGACCGGCATCGCCAAGCATTAATGCTTGAAGCCCCACTTTGGGAAAACCGAATGTTGGGACATCAAACTAGGTCACCAAACGCTAAAGGTATTTGGCTAACACCGCGCAGTGCTAAGGCCGATACCAAGCGAATCGTTGAAGAATACGACGTGCGTACTCCGAGTATCGACGTGCTTGCCAGCGCACTATCCGGTGGAAACCAACAGAAACTTATTGTTGGTCGCGAAATGTCAGGTGAGCCAAAGTTGCTTATTGCTGCACACCCAACTCGTGGTGTTGACGTTGGTGCGCAAGCGGCAATCTGGGATCACATTCGACATGCCCGTCAATCTGGTTTGGCGGTTTTGTTGGTATCAGCAGACCTTGATGAATTAATTGGACTGAGTGACAACATCAAGGTATTGCTGCGAGGAAAGTTTGTGGCGGACGCAGATCCAGCCACGGTGACACCGCAAGAACTTGGAACCGCAATGACCGGTGCAGGAGAGGCAGCCTAATGAATCTTCGCAGAATTGGAATGAGCCTGATTGCACCAGCAATTGGATTGTTCATCTCACTAGCCGCAACTGCAGTTATCTTGATTGCAATTGGTGCCAGCATTTCAACCGTATTCTCCTCGATGTGGAATTACGGAACTTCACCGCGAGCTATGTCGTTGATGCTTAACTTGGCAACAATCTATTTCTTAAGCGCGTTAGCAGTTTCTATTGGCTTCAAAATGAATTTGTTTAACATCGGTGTTAATGGTCAATACGTACTCGGTGCACTGGCTGCGGCAGTAGTTGCTAGTAACTTAACTTTGCCGAAGGTTGCCTCAGTTACCATCACAATTTTGTCAGCAATGTTTGTCGGTGCGCTTTGGGCTGGAATTGCAGCATGGTTGAAAGTAGCTCGCGGAGTTAGCGAAGTTATCTCCACAATCATGTTGAACTTTATTGCAATCGGAATCATCAGTTACATAATTGTGCGGACTCCAATTGGTACCGAAACTAGTTTGAACATTCGTGGTACCGCTGCGATTCCAGAATCGGGAATGCTTCGCGGCATTGCGTTTATCGATCCAGGAACTCCAATCTATGGATTCTTTTTCATCTCGATAGTTATCGGTATTGCATATTGGTTCTTACTAAATCGCACCCGCTTTGGTTTTGATCTGCGAGCAACTGGAAAATCTGCTACCGCAGCCCGTACTAGTGGCGTGCAATCTAATCGAATGATTGTGGTAACTATGTTGCTCTCAGGAGCAGTCGCTGGCTTGGTCGGTCTTCCTTACCTACTAGGTGACACCGGTTCCTATACCTTGCAGTTCCCAACTGACTGGGGATTCACTGGAATTGCCATCGCGCTTCTGGGTCGCAACAATCCACTCGGCATCGCACTCGGTGCAATCCTTTGGGCTTTCTTAGACATCTCAAGTGGCCAGTTAATTTTGGAAGGTGTCCCACGTGAGATCTCAACGATCATGCAGGGATTGATTGTGATTGTGGTTGTGATCTCTTATGAAGTTGTTCGCCGCTACCAAGTTAAGAGTGAGCAAACCAGTGTTGCTAAGGCATTAGAAAAGCAGGAGGCATCAGTATGACTTACTTAAAATCTCGCCGATTCATAGGCGCTGCTTTTACTGCCATCACTATGCTTTCAATCACTCGCACGATCACTGGCAATGGTGACCTCACCAGCACAGTAACGATTGCGCAAGCTTTAGTTTTCGCTTCGCCAATTGCGCTTGCTGGTCTGGCTGGTATTTGGGCGGAGCGTGCAGGTGTAATCAACATTGGTCTAGAAGGCATGATGATTCTGGGAACCTTCGGTGCCGGCTGGGCTGGCTGGCAATGGGGTGTTTGGGCAGGCGTTTTAGCTGGTGTGATCTTCGGTGCCATCGGTGGCTTACTGCTTGCGGTAGCTGCCGTAACTTTCGGAGTTGACCAAATCATTGCTGGTACAGCTATTAACTTGTTGGCACTTGGGTTAACTAAGTTCCTGGCGATCTTGCTATTCACTGACGCCCCTGGCGGTGGCCAAGCTCAGTCTCCTCCTATCAAGGGTGAGATTCCAACTTTCACTATTGATTCAATTGTTGGTCCGTTAACGACACTTCATGAACGAGGCATATTCTTCATCAGTGATCTAGCTGGAATTCTTGCTGGTTTGTTCTACAACCTTTCTTTGCTAACGATCATCACCTTCTTACTGTTTGTGGTGACAAGTTACCTGCTTTGGAAAACAGCATTCGGTCTACGCTTGCGCAGTGCCGGTGAAAATCCATGGGCAGCTGATTCACTTGGCGTGAAGGTTGTTCAGTTCAAGTACGCAGCAGTTGTGTTCTCCGGAATGCTAGCTGGACTTGGTGGTGCTTACCTTTCGATTGCTTCAACGATCTACCGAAATGGAAACACTGCTGGCCGAGGCTTCATTGGTCTAGCAACCATGATCTTCGGTGACTGGCGACCAGGTGGAACTGCGGCTGGTGCATTGATGTTTGGTTACATTGATACTTTGCGTTTGATCGACACTGGAAATCAAAACGTTAAAGGTTTGATTCTGCTAGGTGCAATCATTCTGTTTGCAATCGGAGGAATCATGCTGCGTCGAGCCCGTCGCAACTCTGCAATCGGTTTCTTGATCCTTGGTTCTGTAATGATTGGCGCATACTTCTCAGCGACTTCATTCCCACCAGAAGTTGCCCAGGTTGCTCCTTACATAACCACGCTGTTGGTTCTGGCAACTGCGTCACAGAATTTGCGCCCACCTGCTGCTGATGGTGTTCCATATCGAAAGGGAGATCATCACTAATGGAAATCAATTGGGATGAATTACGAAGCGCAGCTAGTGGCGCAATGGCAAAAGCGTATGCACCTTATTCGAACTTTCCAGTAGGTGTTGCAGGTCTAGTTGATGATGGTCGCATTGTCATTGGATGCAATGTTGAGAACGCCGCTTATGGTGTCGCGCTTTGTGCTGAGTGTGGGCTGATCTCGAGTTTGATCAGCACCGGTGGCGGAAAGCTTGTTGCCGTTGCCTGCGTCGATCGACATGGAAATGCCCTGATGCCTTGTGGTCGCTGTCGCCAGTTGCTCTGGGAACATGGCGGTCCTGAGTGCCTACTTGATTCGGTGTCTGGGATTAAGTCAATGACTGAAGTATTGCCTGATGCGTTTGGCGCGCATGATTTAACAGATCGACTTTAAACGCATTAGCCTTACAGGTATGACACTTCCCCGAGTGAAATCAACATCATGAGTACTGAGCCATTTGCCGCAGTAGATCTCATTGCTGCTAAGCGCGATAAACAAGAACTTTCTGATTTACAAATTGATTGGTTTGTTGGCGCTTACGTTCGCAACATAATTGCCGAAGAACAAATGTCCGCGATGGCAATGGCGATTTTGCTTAACGGAATGAATCGTCGAGAGATTGTGCGCTGGACTAAGGCCTACATTGAATCCGGCGAGACTATGGATTGGTCAACGCTTGGACGACCAACAGCTGACAAACATTCCACTGGTGGCGTGGGCGACAAAATCACATTGCCGCTTGCTCCATTGGTTGCTGCGTGTGGAGTTAGCGTGCCGCAGCTTTCTGGTCGAGGCCTGGGTCATACCGGTGGCACTCTAGACAAACTTGAAGCCATTAAAGGTTGGCGAGCAAATCTTTCTAACTCTGAAATGTTTGACGTATTGAATTCCACTGGCGCAGTTATCTGTGCGGCTAGTCAAACTCTGGCACCTGCCGACCGCAGGATTTACGCATTGCGTGACGTAACTGGAACTGTTGAATCTATTCCTCTGATTTCCGCATCGATCATGAGCAAAAAGATTGCCGAAGGAACCGGCGCGCTTGTCCTGGATGTCAAAGTTGGCTCTGGTGCATTTATGAAAACTGTTGAGCAAGCTCGTGAGCTAGCCACAACCATGGTTGGAATTGGTAATGATGCTGGCGTTACAACGCGCGCGCTATTAACTGCAATGGATGTGCCACTTGGTCGCACTGCAGGCAACGCACTTGAAGTACAAGAGTCAATAGATGTGCTTGCCGGTGGTGGTCCAGCAGATGTTGTTGAACTAACCGTAACTTTGGCTCGAGAAATGTTGGAAGCAAGTGGCGCCCCTGGATTGAAAGATCCAGCAGTCACGCTTGCTGATGGATCTGCAATGGACGTCTGGCGCGCAATGATTTCAGCCCAAGGTGGAGACTTGAGCACTCCACTTCCAGTCGCTAAGGAAAATCATGATGTTGTCTCAACTTCTTCTGGTTACCTAACTCGTCTGGATGCGTTATCCGTGGGTATGGCTAGCTGGCGACTTGGCGCAGGCCGAGCTAGAAAAGAAGATTCGGTCCAATTTGGCGCAGGAATTGAGTGGCATGTTGGTCATGGCGAAAAAGTTGAAAAGGGCCAAAAGCTCTTTACTTTGCACACCGATGAGCCCGCTCGATTCGAATCAGCCTTAGAAGTCTTAACGCATGGTTACGAAATTGGTGCCGAGTCAGAAGTATCACAGCGCTTGCCATTAATTATTGATCGTGTTGTTTAAAACTTGTTTGTAAAACTTTCCCAAGTATTCTGATTACATGCCTGAATTAATTAGCGAACCAACCATGATTCCAGTTCCCGGTGGAAAATCTATTGCAGAGTACATCGGCCGAGTAAAGACTGGCGACAATGACGTTTCCGTTGCAGTCATGCATGCGCCGGCTGGCTGGTCGGAACCAGCTCAAGCACCAGCATTCGATGAATTCACAATTGTGATCACTGGTTCGATTGATGTTGAGCACGAAGGTAAGACGACAACCGTAGGTGCTGGTCAGGCTTTGATCACCCGTGCTGGCGAAAAGGTTCGGTATCTAACTCGCGAAGATGCGCACTACGTAGCTATTTGCGTTCCAGCATTCTCACCTGAACTAGCAAATCGAGATGACGACGAATGATTTCACCAGCAGTAATCAAAGCCGTTCCAAAAGTTGTTTTGCATGATCATTTAGATGGTGGCTTGCGAGTCAAAACAATTTTGGAACTTGCCCAACTTCATAACTACACAGCTTTACCGTTCGACAATGAAGGGCAACTTGGCAACTGGTTTCACACTGCTGTTCAAGGCTCACTCGAGATCTATTTAGAGACTTTTGCCCACACCGTTGGTGTTATGCAAACTCCAGATGCGCTGCAACGTGTCGCAAGCGAATGCGCTCAGGATCTTGCTGAAGATGGTGTCGTCTATGCCGAAATTAGATTTGCTCCTGAACTACACACTGCAAAAGGTTTGAGCTACCGCGAAGTTATTGACAACGTATTGATTGGCTTCGCTCATGGTGAAGCCGAAGCAAAAGCAGCAGGCAAAACGATTCGAGTCGTTGCTTTGTTAACTGCGATGCGCATGGCTGATGTGTCACTTGAAATTGCAAAGCTAGTTGTTGAGTATCGCGATCGTGGTGTTGTTGGTTTTGATATTGCAGGTAAAGAAGCTGGCTACCCTCCAACAGAACACATCGAAGCCTTCCAATACTTACAACGCAACAATGCGCACTTCACAATTCATGCTGGCGAAGCATTTGGTTTAAAGAGTATTTGGGAAGCAATTCAGTTCTGTGGCACCGAGCGTCTTGGTCATGGAGTTCGAATCATTGATGACGTAACCGTTAATCCTGACGGTACGGTAACTCTCGGTGACTTAGCCGCCTACGTTCGTGATCGTCGGATTCCACTTGAACTATGTCCTAAATCAAATGTTGATACTGGGGCAGCTGCAAGTATTGCTGAACACCCGATTGGATTACTTCGCAAACTAAATTTCCGAGTTACTTTGAATACTGACAACCGCTTGATGTCAGATACTTCAATGTCAGCTGAAATGACATCGCTTGTTGAAGCATTTAATTATTCATTGCGGGATCTTGAATGGCTGACAGTCAACGGTATGAAGAGTTCGTTCCTACCATTTGATCAACGTTTGGACATCATCAACCAGATAATCAAGCCTGGCTACGCCAGACTTCGGGAACAAGTTGGTTCTTAGTAACTGCCCGTTGCAGCAACGCCGTCAAGGATTGCGCGAGAACTGGAAAGTCCAAGGCGCGTTGCTCCAGCATCAATAAGTTCAGTGGCAAACTCGATGTTTCGAATACCACCGGAAGCCTTAACTCCTAATCGGCCTCCAACGGTTTCATGCATGATCTTGATGGCTCGCACATCAGCGCCACCGGCGGGATGAAAACCGGTAGCCGTCTTAACAAAATCTGCTCCGGCACTTTCACAGCACTGGCAAGCTTTAGCAATCTGCTCATCCGTGAGTGCCGCAGTTTCTAAAATCACTTTAAGCAAAGCGCCTGATGTGGCTTTGCGAACTGCGGAAACTTCAGCCTCTAGATAGTCCCAATCCCCCATGATTGCTCGGCCAACATCGATAACCATGTCGACTTCGTGTGCACCTTGCGCGACTGAAAGTTTGGCTTCGGCGGCCTTTATCTCTGCCTCATGCTTACCGCTAGGGAAACCACAAACTGTGGCAACCTTCACGCCGTTAGAAACATTGGCCGCAGCCAGCGCTACAAAAGTTGGGGAAACACAAACCGAAAAGGTGCCTAGTTCAGCAGCTTCAGTGCACAGCGCAATTACATCTGAGTTTGTAGCTTCAGGTTTGAGCAAAGTGTGGTCGATCATTTGAGCCAATTGAATGCGATCCATCAGCTGCCTCCACCTAATAGCGGCCTGGCATCTGCTGCCAAACTCTTCAGTTCATTATCGGCGGTTTGCTGGGCAATTGCTAAATCATCGCCGCGAACCACGACTTCTAAATAGCACTTAATCTTTGGCTCAGTTCCGCTTGGGCGCACGATCACTCGGGCTTTTTGAATCTGATCGGTACCCGCTAAATGAAGAATCACAGCATCTGTATTGGGTAAGTCACCTAGACCTTTTGCTAGATCATCAACACTGCTGACTTGTAACCCACCAAATCTCGTTGGTGGCGTATTTCGAATTCCGGCCATGGTTAACGCAACTTGGTCACTACTCGTTACTCGAACTGAAACTTGATCAGTGGCGTGCAAACCATGTGTCAATGCCAATTCATCGAGTACTTGCCAAATGGTTTTGCTCTGACTCTTTAGGTGGGCCAGCATTTCCATAAACATTGCAGCTGCTGAGATGCCATCTTTGTCACTTACATTATTTGGGTCCACACAATAACCCAGAGCTTCTTCGTAACCAAAACCTAAGTTAGTCACACGTGATACCCATTTAAATCCAGTCAAAGTTGATTCATATTGAAGCCCAGCAGATGTGGCAATTGATTCCAGCATCATGGATGACACGATTGAGTTAGCCAAGGTTCCGGTAAGTTTTGAACCAGTTAACTTTGCTCGCTCAATCATCCACCAGCCAAGCAAGCTACCAATTTGGTCGCCTCGCAGCGTGATCCATTCTCCAGATGCACTTGGTACTGCCGCTGCAAATCGGTCTGCATCGGGATCATTTGCTAGCAACACATCGACTGACTGTTGCTTAGCTAATGCCAGGGCAATGTCTAAAGCACCCTTTTCTTCTGGATTAGGGAATGCCACAGTTGGAAAAGCTGGATCAGGATCGCGTTGTTCCAGTGCCGCTATCGGCTCGACGAAACCTGCTGCACTAAACACCGACTGCAAAGTCTTCCAGCCCACGCCGTGCATGGCTGAGTAGACCGAAGTTACTGACTTACGTTGAGCTTCCGTTGTTGGCCCGGATGCAATTAGTTGCGAGGTTAGCAACGTGTAGGTCTTTACGACATCGTCGCTGACAACAGCTCCAGTGGATCCCAGTGATATCTCTCTGACATCCGTCACAGTCTTTATCAATTCCGAAATCTGTTCATCAACTGGTGAAACAATTTGGCGGCCATCACCTAAATACACTTTGTATCCGTTGTCTTGAGGCGGGTTATGGCTTGCGGTAACCATGACTCCAGCGCAGGTATCAAGATGGCGAATCGCAAAAGCTAAAACGGGTGTCGGTACTACCTGCGAAAAAACTACTGGTTCAAGACCGGCACCTGACATCACTCGTGCGGTATCTGCTGCAAAGACTTCACTGTTGTATCGGGCATCAAAGCCAATGACAACTTTTCTTCCAACAAAACCTTGTTGCACCAAATACTGCGCTAGTCCAGATGCTGCTTGCAAAACTGTTAAGCGATTCATTCGATTCGGGCCTGCACCTAATGCGCCACGTAAACCAGCAGTTCCAAATTCCAGTGGCGCAATAAATGCGTCTTGCAATTCAATCAATGCGACTTGATCTGTTTGTGCAGATTCTAGAAGTTCGGTGAGTTGCACTTTAGTCACAGCATCTGGATCTTGTTCGATCCAGGATTTAACGCGCAAAGTTAGATTGCTATCGATACTCACTGCTCTAGCGTAAAGCCGTATTACTAATTAGGTAACAATGCCTCAATGTCTGAACGAATATCTTCAGGTGCAGTGCTAGGTGCATAACGCTTGATCGACTCACCATCAG
>DAIRCR010000007.1:0-1339 GCA_036796575.1 Candidatus Nanopelagicales bacterium
GGGATTGCCATGATTACAGTTCCAGTCATGCTTTGCGCCCAAGGAGTTACTGTTGGGTCCACATCAGCTGCAGTGGTACCAGCTAGAAGTGCAAAGCGTGACATCAGTAGATACAGGCCAAATGCCAATCCAACTAGACCTAGCAATGGAGCAATTAACCGAGTAAACACTCCTTCACCTTCTGCATGCTTTGAGAAGAAAACAATGACAGCCAAGCTGACCAAAATTTCTACCAAGACGATTGCAATAACCGCTAATCCACTCATCCAGTAGAACAAGTTAAGAATTGGATCTAAACCATTTAGCTGGAAGTAGAGAATTACTAAGACAGAAAGCACAGTTGTAATGATTGATGCGTTCTGAGGTGCGCCACGGCCATTGACCTTTGCAATTGATGTAGGCAGAACTCCACCGCGACCAAGTGCAAACAAGTACCTAGATGCCGAGTTCTGGAACGCAACAGTGGCAGCAAACAAGCTAGTTAGAATCAACCAACCAATTAATGTTCCCAACCAGGTTCCCACTGACTGATTTGCCACTGTAATCAGAACGTTGGCTGGATTTGCCAGTGGAACACCATCAACGGATGACCATTCAACAGTTTTGTTGACAGCTTCGGATGCACCCATTGCAGTAATCATGCCGAAGGAAACGATGGCAAAGATTGCAGTGATGATTCCAACTGCTAGATAGGTAGCACGCGGAACTGAGCGCTTAGGGTCTTTGGTTTCTTCACCGTAAATTGCAGTTGCTTCAAATCCAATAAAGGATGCGAATGCGAATGCGAATGCGATGCCTGCAGTACCAAGTAGTCCACCAGCAAAGATGCTGCTCGGTGAGAATGATGCCGCAAGATTCCAACCCTCTGGTCCGCCATCTACTAGCGCAGCGATGCCGGCAACCAACATTGAAAGGATCTCTGCGATCATAAGAACGCCAAGAACTTTCGCGCCCACATCAACCCGAAGAATCGATAATGCAGTCGCAATTGCTACCGCAATAAGTGACCACACATACCAAGGCAGGTCAATTCCAAATTGCGCAGCCATTTGGCCAGCAGCAATTGCACCGAAAAAACCGTAAACTGCCCATTGCACAGTTAAGTAAGCAACCATCGAGACAAACGCTGAACCGACTCCAGCATTTGTACCTAGGCCACGACCTACATACGCAAAGAATGCACCGGCATTTGTTACTCGATGCGTCATCGCGGCATAACCCACGCTGAATAGCACAAGCACTAGACCAACCAGCAAATAAGCACCAGGTGCTCCGGCTCCACTGCCTAATACGATGGCTACAGGAACTGCGTCAGTCATACCAGCCATTGGAGCTGCTG
>DAIRCR010000008.1:0-1323 GCA_036796575.1 Candidatus Nanopelagicales bacterium
GTTTCAATTTGGTCGCGCACATTAAAGCTGTTGATTGGATCAGTCATTCCATCAGTTTTAGTAGAGCACAAGAAACCATTCAGTGGATCAAGGTAGTTTCGTGTTGCCTGATTTGGATACTGGTAGCCAAAGAACAAGCTGCGAGCGTACAAGTAATTCGTTGCTGCGTTTGTCGATGCAATGTTTTCTGAAGTAGCAAGCACTGGCAATGTTCCGGCAGTTACACCATCACGCTGAGCGTTTAGCAGTCGGTCAGTAAAGCCCTGCTTCTTTGTGGAGTTACCACTTAGCTCCGGATTACCATTGTCATCAAGACCGCCTAATGCAGTTGTGTACTTACCAATTGAGTAGAAGTAAATTGCATTCGTTACCAAGTCGGTATTAATGCCTGCTGTGTTCAGACGGTTAGGAATTGGACTGGCATTGTTTTCAGGAATCAAGCGCTGAAGCTTTTCTGCATTTGAAAATACCTCTCCAGTGAACGGATCCTCAAGTGAAAGGAAAGCTTCACCCTTGTTGGTTCCACCCGCGGCGAGGGAGTCCCAAGCCTGACGTGTACCTGATGTTGTTGGCACTGTATAAACAGCAATTGGAGTACAAGCCTTGTATGCATCGGAATCGGCATAACCTGCGCCCTTTGCAGCTGCAGCCAGTGGAAGCCACTTGGTTTCGTCAAACTTTCCATCTGTTATGTACGCTGCATTTGAACCATCAGCAACATCAGGTAGTCCTGAAAGTGTTACGTCAATAGTGGCCCAGCACTTTGTAATGCCCTGCCAAATGTCCTTAACTTGCTGAGCGGTCAATTCAGTAACTGAACTACCCGGAGTTGTGACATTAGTGTTTGCATCAAGTTGAACAGTGTCGAACACATGGGCGGCAAGCGCATCGCGAGCAAACGCGATCGAACGCCCATCAGTTGGCGATCCTGAGCTAGAAGAACGGAAATAGTCTGCCTGGGTAAAGCCAGTAGTTCCTTGGTTCCAACCAGCTACGTGATTTCTTCCGCCACCTGAGCCAATGAAGTAATAGTCCGCAACTTGGTCGCGGTCGTAGTTTGCAAAACCTGGCTCCTTGCCAGAAATGGCATTGATCGCCTCGTTGCATTCCATGTCGTATTTTTGGTCGGCTGAAACAGGGGTTTGCAGTATGCAGCCTGGAGCGCGATTAAAAATCGTACCAAGCGCTTGATGTACTGGGTATGTGGTGTCGGAACCAGATCCAAAGATCATCGTGGCTCTACCATTTGAAACGAAGTCTTGCGTACCATCCGGTGCACTAGGGGGAACTATCGCCGAAGCCGGACTGACCAAAGTAACGGAA